>NZ_VBTM01000010.1:0-190838 GCF_013277795.1 Rhodococcus sp. MS16 | reverse complement strand
TGGATTTCGACTTCTAGAAATTCTGGACGATCTCGAGCAGATGTCCTTCGGGGTCAAGGACGAAAGCAACGATGGCTCGCATTTCGGTGTATTCCTTTGGCGGTTCGGACACCGAACCGCCGGCCAGTTCCGCCAGTCGAAGCGTCTCTTCGATATCCGGTACGTTGAAACCCAGCACGGCCTCACCAGGGGCAGGCGTTGCGCGCTCCAGATATCGCCAGAGAATCAAGCTGGAGTCGTCGTCTCGACCGCTCGTCAGGATGATTTCCTCGATTGCGTCCTTGCCCTCTCCGATGTCGAGTCGGGCCTTGATCGTCAATCCGAGTGTCGCCACGTAGAAGTCTGCTAGTGACGTCACGTCATTCGCGAAAACCTTCGTAAAGGCAAAACGTGTACCGATACTCATGAATACCTCGCTGTAGGAGATGATTTGAGAGAGCTGATCCGCGTACGCGCGGGAAAAGTTGGCCTCGCAGTGAGGCTGATCACTCGTATTAGTCCATCGGTGGCCAGTGTGGTCAACTTCGTCTCCCGCTACGCGGGAGTGGGTCAACATCGTCTCCCGTTATGCGGGAGAGCAGCAACCAATTCGACTTCCCACCACGCATCATTCTGTGTGGTGCGCCGGACTTGTTCATACTGACCGCACGCAACCTCGAAACCTACAAGCCGGAGAATTACATGACAAACACATTGACGGGCAAGACCGCGCTGGTCACCGGAAGTAGTCGCGGCATCGGACGTGCAATTGCTCGCCGCCTCGCGGCCGAGGGTGCGACCGTGGTGGTTACGGCACGGTCAGCTGGACCGACATCGGCGATTCGAGGCGGAGAGAGCGTGGTAGTCGAAGGCTCGCTTGCCGAGACCGTTGCGATGATCGAGGCGAATGGTGGTAGCGCGCTGGCTATTCCGGCTGATCTTGAAGATACCGATGCACGCGGCACCCTGATCGAACGCGTTGTCGAAGCCACCGGTGGAATTGACATCCTGGTCAACAACGCTGGGTTTGCCGACTATTCGACCGTCGAGAAAATGTCTCTCGAGACGTTCGACCGAACTATCGAGCATTACATTCGTGCGCCATTCGTGCTGGCGCAAGCTGCAATCCCGCATATGCGTTCCCGCGGCGCGGGATGGATCGTGAATATCGGTTCGTCGACAGGGCTGAGCCCGATCAGGCCGTTCCGCGAGTACAACAAGACTTCGGGTGACGTGATCTATGCGGCAACCAAAGCCGCCCTGCATCGCTTGACTCAGGGCCTCGCAGCGGAACTGCTCGACGACAACATCGCCGTCAATGTGGTTGGGCCGTCGACAGCTATTTCGACGCCTGGTGCCGACGCCCTTCTTCCTGCAGGTTACGAGACGGAGCCGGTCGAATACCTCGTGGAGACAGTCCTCGCGATGTGCACTGTTCCTGCCGATGAACGGACCGGGCTCGTAGCGTTCAGCTTGCATTTTCCGTGGCACAACGAGCTCGATGTCAAGACATTGGACGGTCAGGGATCTATGCCACGCCGTGAACCGCCTGCATGGGCGAACCCCAATATCTCCCCGTCCGGCATGTAAATTCGGGCGGCACATCGTATGTGTCGCCTGAATGGAACAGATACTTTCGGACGAGAGCGTCATCACACTAACGTCGCTACGTATACGGCGTTTCCAAGTCACGGAATGTCAGTCGTCAGAGTGAGGAGTTCGAAGTGTCGTCCGACAGAGGTAACGCAGGGACCATAATCGGTGAGCTGGTCCAGTTGGTGGGTAGTTGGTGGTTTCACTACGACGAGTGGAACCGGGATGCCCTACGTGCCGTGATTGTCGACGAATTTGCCTTCAGTTGCAGAAGTGACACCGGCGCAACGGAATACGAAGACTTCATTCGTTGTGACGTGCGCGGCGCCGATGAAGTGATGGCGTGGCAGGAGACCCATCGGCATGCGAGTCCGTATCCGTTGCGTCACAACAGCAATAACATATTCGTTACGGCGAGGACGGGCAGTACCGTCGCATTCTCGTCGTATATCTTCGTGACCAAAATTGTCGATGGCCGACCGTACGCTGTTTCGAGCGGGCTGGCGCATTGGACGGCCCACGTTGCCGGCGACGCCGTGCTACTTGCGAGTCTCGAAGTTGTTCTCGATACCCGAGAGTCGGTTGTGTACTCGGAGTTGTCGACCCATCACGACGCGCGTAGCTCCGCGGTTTGAGGTTGAGGTTCGCACTATGCCGTTGTCGCCCGCCGCGCAGAGCCTCGTAGACGCTGCCGCCGCACGATTTCCCCAGTCGATGAGTGGAACCCCGCTCGCCGAGCTACGTTCGGTGCTCGGGCGGATTGCAGTGCCGCCGACAACACCCATTTATCAGTCCCGTGATGTCATCGTTTCGACTTCACGCGCAGACATACCCGTTCGGATTTACCGCCCCTCCGCGGAGCCGAGGCTTCCCGTCGTGCAATGGATGCACAGTGGCGGCTTCACGATGGGTGGGCTGAATCAGAACGAGGAGTATCTCCGCAAACTGAGTATTGCAGCAAATGTTGTCGTTGTGTCCGTTGACTATCGTCTGGCGCCGGAGAATCCGTACCCGGCCGCGCTCGACGATTGCCGAGAAGTGTGGTGCTGGATCAAGTCGTCACCAATCGAGCTCGGTGAGACCACTGGGGTGAGAACGGCACTAGCTGGTGAAAGTGCTGGTGGAACATTGGTGTTCACGCTGGGGCAGCAGCTACGCGATCTTGGACTGCCGATGCCCGACGCCCAGGTGAGCTTCTACGGTGGTGCAGAAATGAGAGTTTCGAACCCGGAGCATTCGACAAAAATGTTGACGACTGCAGACTGTGAATGGTTCTGGGAGCAGTATGTCAGCACAGACGCCGAACGAAGGTCACCGTACGTGAATCCTGCCCTGGCGCAGGATGTCAGTGGACTGCCGTCCGCGCTCATTGTCACCGCGGAGATAGATCCGACCCGAGATGCGACGGAAGAGTACGCCCGACGTCTGATGCGGGCGGGGGTGCGAGTGGAGTTGGTGCGGTACGACGGAATGATGCACGGTTTCGCGACCCTGACCGCGGCGCTCGAGCCGGCGAGAGAACTGCTCGGTCGAACAATTGACTTTCTGCAGTCCAGTCTTCATCCCACCGATCTCGGTTCGGATGCATTGATCAGAGGGAGTAGAAATGTCTGAAGCTCAAAGTCGGTTCGGTTCCGGCACAGCAGTTGTCACAGGCGGAGCTGCGGGCATCGGCGAAGGGTTCGTTCTACACCTCGCACAGCTGGGTATGACGGTCGTCATTGCAGACATCGACACCGACAAAGCCGCCTGGGTTGCTGAAGGAATCAACGTGGCCGGGGGATCCGCAGTGAGCTACGGGATCGACGTCACCGACGCGGCCGCCGTCGAGGACATGGCCGAGAGCATTTTCTCGCGGTTCGGAAGTGTGGAATTGCTCATCAACAATGCCGGAGTCGAAACGGCTGGACTTCTCTGGGAAGTCGATGTCGAACGGTGGAAGCGCTTGATGGACATCAATGTCGACGGCGTCTTCTACTGTCTCCGTTCCTTTGTGCCACGCATGTTGGCAGTCGGCACACCCGCATGCATCGCCAATCTGTCGTCTGTAGGGGGATTGAACAGCGTAGCCGTGCAGGGTCCCTATGTCGTGAGTAAGTTCGCAGTGCTGGCGATGACGGAGAGTCTGTACCAAGATATTTCGTTGACAGGTGCGCCAATCCAGGTCTCGGCGGTTGTTCCGCATTCGATTCGGAGCGAGATCTTTCGAGCCGCGCAGCGCGAAGCACCGTCGAACAATCCCATCGCGAATGCCGTGTTCGACGCAATGCAACGTGACAACGTAACAACCGGACTCGATCCGGTCGAGGCAGCAGAGCACATGACCGAAGCAATCGCCCGCGGAGATTTCTGGGTCTTCTCGAACGACGAAGCTTGCCGGCGATCAGCCACTCAACGCGCTGATCAACTCAGAGACCTGACCCCTCCTGTAGATCCTCGTATCATGCTGGAGCGCATGGGGGTTTCTATTCCAGCGCGAACCTCTTTGCAATCTATTGATCCTTCGAAGGGCTGAAAATGACAGCGACCGATTTTGCCGACGGGGCAGGAACACAACTCGACGGTGATGATGCTGCCCAACTCGCGGCCGCGATTGCCGTATGTAACCCGGCTGCGCTGCTGATGTCCATGGTGCACGTGAGTGGTGACCTCGGCCTACTCGACGAGTTTGCAGCCGAACTGGATACTGCCAGAAAAGATATGGCCAATGCCCAGAACACGACCGGAGTTCACTATTCGTCGGGCAGTGGGACTCCGGCACTACCTCTTGGGGCTTTTCCGGACAGTGTTTCGGAGAAGATCCGAGCCCGTGCCGCGCAGCTGTTGCGAGCGGAATCAACTGCAGTACTCGGTGTTCCGGACGAGGTTCTGTTTCGGCGAATGGCCTCGCTGTGTACCGCGTCGGACGTTGACGCGGAGTTCATTCCGTTGTTGTTCGAACAGGCCGGTTTCCGTATCGGTCAACGCTGTGTACCGGTAACAAAATCTCCGCCAGAGGATTTCGACGTCATAGTCGTCGGCGCCGGCATTATCGGGATCAACGCAGCAGTCAAACTGGGCGACGCAGGATTTCGATACCGTGTCTTCGAAGCCCGCGACGAGATCGGCGGAACATGGTCGCGGAACACCTATCCCGGCGCTGCAGTGGACACCCCGAGTCACTACTACTCCTATTCGTTCGAGCTCAACCCCGACTGGTCGAAGTACTACCCGTCCGGGCCTGAATACTTGGCTTATCTGGAACGTGTCGTAGAGAAATACGATCTGAACCGTCACATCGAACTGTCGACGAAGGTTCTGTCGGCCGACTGGGTCGAGCGGGAGCAGAAGTGGCACGTGCGAACGCAATCTGCGGACGGTGAGATAACAGACCATCGAGCACAAGCGTTGGTGACGGCGCTCGGTGTCCTCAACGCGCCGAACATTCCGGATGTTCCAGGTTTGGATTCATTTGAGGGAACGCTCGTCCACACCGCGGAGTGGAGTGATGATATCGACGTCGAAGGGCGTCGTGTGGTCGTTCTGGGAACCGGGTGCACATCGGTTCAATTGGTGACGAACATCGTGGACAAGGTCGAGACACTTGACGTGGTCGTTCGTACCCCACACTGGATTGTTCCGGAAAAGACTGTGGTCAACGATGTTCCGCAGGCGGAACGTTGGGCAATGCGGCACTTGCCGTATTACCAGGAGTGGTTCCGACTCAGAGCGTATTGGCTTGCGTCCGACAATCTGTACCCGGTACCGAGGATCGACCCCGAATGGGCGAAGTCGCATTTGTCTGTCTCTCCCGTGAACGATCTCGTCATGCAGACCTCACTGCGATACCTGAACGAATCCTTTCCCGATCGCCCGGACCTGATTGAAAAGCTGACTCCCGATTTTCGGCCCTATGCAAAACGCATTGTCAAAGATCCGGGGTTTTTTCAGGCGCTCAGGCGCGAGAATGTGAACCTTCATCGTGCAGGTTTCGCCGAGGTGCACCCGGACGGAGTAACAACGACGGACGGAGAGTTCATCGCTGCGGACGTCATTATTCTCGCAACGGGTTTCAAGCTCGAGTACGCTTCGTTGATCGACATCACCGGGCGGGAAGGTCAACGGCTGGCCGAACTTTGGGAGTTCGGTGACGACCCCCGTGCCTATCTGGGTATTCAAGTGCCAGGGTTCCCGAACCTCTTTGTCACGGCCGGGCCAAATGCTGCGCCCAATCATGGTGCGGGGCACAATATCACCAGCGAAGAGCATGTGCATTATGTGGTCGAGTGCTTGCAATACCTCGTAGAAAACGACTACGCGTCGATGGACGTCGAGAACCAGGCAATGGTGGAGTACAACCAGAAGGTTGATGCTGCACTCGACAAGACGGTGTGGGCTCATCCTGGCAAGGACGTCACGGGTTACTACCGAAACAGCAAGGGGCGAGCGATCGTTCCTTGTCCATGGCGACTAGTCGACTACTGGACGATGCTGCGTGAGCCCGATGTGGAGAATTTCACCTTCACATCGCGATCCGCCACGAAATAGGCCGATAAGGCGATTAGCAAGGACATCCGGGAAGCGACGTCCGGGAATCCTTGCCGATTCATTCAGCCGGACCACCCAACTCTCTTGTCTGAGCCGGCGTCAACCCAACCATGACGAGCTGGTGTCTGTATTTTGCCGACGGCGGCCGAAGATCGAAGGAGCACCATGTCCACCAGTTCAGCACCAGCCGCGACGACAGCGCATGACATCACTGTGGATCTGCTCGTAGTGGGATCGGGTACAGGTATGGCCGCTGCGCTCGCAGCACATGAGCTTGGGCTCTCGACCCTCGTCATCGAGAAGACCGAGTACGTCGGTGGGTCGACGGCACGATCCGGAGGTGCATTCTGGTTGCCTGCCAACAAAATTCTGGAAAAGTCCGGAGCCGGTGATTCCCGTGCCAGGGCCGGCGAATACGTCCGATCCGTTGTACGCGATTCGGCGCCGGCAGATCGCGGTGAGAGCTTCCTCGACCATGCGTCCGACACGATGGATATGCTGCTTCGGACAACTCCGCTGAAGTTCTTCTGGGCGGAGGGCTACTCCGACTACCATCCAGAGGAACCGGGTGGATCCTCAGCGGGCCGCACCTGCGAGTGCTTGCCGTTCGACGCATCGGTTCTCGGTTCCGAGCGCAAGCGCCTGCGACCCGGACTGATGGAGGCGTCGCTGCCGATGCCAGTCACCGGCGCGGACTACAAGTGGATGAACCTGATGGCAAAGATGCCGGCCAAGGCATTGCCGCGCATCTTCCGTAGGCTTGCTGTTGGGCTTGGCGGTCTAGCTCTGGGGCGCGAATACATCGCTGGGGGACAGGCTTTGGCCGCGGGCTTGTTCGCAGGCATCCTCGATGCACAAATTCCGGTATGGACCGAGACGGCGCTCGTGCGACTGGTGGACACGAACGGCCGTGTGACTGGCGCTGTAGTCGAGCAGAACGGGCGCGAAGTGACGGTTACGGCCCGACGCGGTGTGATCCTTGCTGCCGGTGGATTCGATCATGATATGGATATGCGCCGAAAGTTCCAGTCCGAGAGTCTAGCCGAGCATGCGAGCCTGGGTTCCGACCAGAATACGGGCGACGCGATCCGGATTGCACAGGATCTCGGCGCGGACATCGACCTGATGGACCAGGCTTGGTGGTTCCCGGCAGTGGCACCGTTGCCTAGTGCTCAACCTGCAGTCATGCTGGCCGAGCGCTCCTTGCCGGGTTCGTTCATCGTCGATCAGACGGGCCGCCGATTCACGAACGAGTCCGAGGACTACATGTCGTTCGGTCAACGAGTACTGGGTCGTGAGCGTGCCGGAGATCCGGTCGAGTCGATGTGGATCGTATTCGATCAGCGCTACCGCAACAGTTACCTCTTCGCGGCCGGTCTTTTCCCGCGCCAACCCCTTCCGGAGTCGTGGTATGACGCCGGAATCGCCTACAAGGCTTCAAATCCGGAAGATCTGAGCCGGATGATAGGCGTTCCCGTCGATAGCTTTGTCGAGACCTTCGAGAGCTTCAACGAGTCTGCCCGGACCGGTATGGATCCCGACTTCCATCGTGGAAACAGCGCATACGACCGTTATTACGGCGATCCGACGATTTCGCCGAACCCCAATCTGCGTCCTCTCGCCGATGGCCCGCTGTACGCCGTCAAGATGGTTCTCAGCGACCTGGGTACCTGTGGCGGAATTCGGGCCGACGCCAAGGGACGGGTACGTCGGGAGGACGGCAGCGAGATCGAGGGCCTGTACGCGATCGGCAATACCGCAGCCAATGCCTTCGGAGACACGTATCCGGGCGCCGGCGCAACTATCGGGCAAGGATTGGTGTTCGGTTACATCGCAGCACGGGATGCCGCAGGGGTTCAGAACTGATGAGAGATCTTCAGGGCCGTGTAGCAGTCGTCACCGGTGGCGCAAATGGAATCGGGCTCGGCTTGGCTCGTCGCTTCTTGAAGGAAGGGATGAAAGTAGTCGTCGCAGACAACGATTCGGGTGATCTCGCCCGCGCGGAGAAAGAGCTGTCGACGATCGGCGAGGTCCTTGCAGTGCGCACCGATGTGGCTGATGCTGCCTCCGTCGAGGCGCTTGCTCATGCCTCGGTCGATCGTTTCGGTGCAGTCCACGTACTGTGCAACAACGCCGGTGTCGGAGGTATGCAACGGTTTTCGACCACAAGCGCGGCAACGTGGGAGTGGACCATCGGAGTGACTATGTGGGGCGCTATTCACGGATGCAGGATCTTCCTGCCGATTTTGGCGGAACAGGACAGTGCCTACATCATCAATACCGCTTCGATGGCGGGCTTCCTGACTGGTCCGTATCAAGCCCCGTACAAGGTTGCCAAGGCCGCTGTAGTGGCGCTGTCGGAGAGTCTGTCCAACGAATTTGCCACCGAGCATCCGAATGTCCGGGTGGCAGCACTGTGTCCGGCATATACGTCAACAGCTATACGACATGATGAGCGCAATGCGCCCGCCAGTCACGTTCCGAGGGCACTGGCCGATCCGGAACTCGAAAACTTGCGGGAATCCGTGAATGCGGCGATCGAGCAGGAAGGCATTTCGACCGAAGAAGTTGCCGACCTGGTCGTCCGGGCAATGGCGGAGGAGAAGACGCATATCTTCCCTCATCCCGAGTGGCTCGACAACTGGCAAGATCGGGTCGACAAGGTTCGGGAACAGGTGTCCGGTACCAATTGACGTGGCGGGTTCGGGGCTGGAATTTAGTTGACAGAAAACATCTATCTAGTAGCGTTGGGGATCAGTCCGAGCATCAATCGGCAGACGCCCGACGGGCAAGACGGAGGATCGTGAACAGCTCCCATCCCGGCACTCTCATTGTCGGAGCATCCCAGGCCGGCGTACAACTGGCGAGCAGTCTGCGGGTTGAAGGCTACGCTCATCCGATTCGCATCGTCGGCGCGGAGCTTCAGGATCCTTATCATCGACCGCCACTGTCCAAGGCGTTTCTGGCAGGTGAGGTATCTGTTGCCGACTTGATGTTGCGAAATCGGGAGTTCTATTCCGAGAACACAATTGATCTGGTCCTCGGTGAACGAGTAGTCGAAATCGATATGAATGGGGACGGTTCTGGAAGCGTCGTTACCCGACTGGGGGCACGCTACGAATTCGAACAGTTGGTGCTGTCCACCGGAGCCCGACCTCGCCGGCTTGCCATTCCCGGCGCTGATCCCGGGACGCGGGGTGTGGTGTATCTGCGCGACGTCGAGCACGCGCTGCATGTGCGTGAGCAACTGGCGCGCGCACAGCACGTTGTTGTCATCGGAGGCGGTTTTGTCGGGCTCGAAGCTGCTGCGACTGCACAAGCGATGGGTAAGAAGGTCACCGTCGTCGAGGTAGGGAGGCAACTGATGGGTAGGGCACTCGGCCCGCACACCTCAGCCTTCTTGCTCGACGCACATCGCACGGCCGGCATTTCCGTTCTACTCGAAACTGTCCTCACCGAGATTTTGGTGTCGACATCGAGCGACGTGATCGGCGTGATGCTCGGTAGTGGGCAGAGGCTCCCGGCGGATCTTGTCCTTATCGGGGTAGGCGTACTTCCGCGTGATGAACTCGGTACCGCAATCGGGCTCGATTGTGACAACGGCATTCTCGTGGACGAGCATTGCGTGGCATCCGACGGATCGACAATCGCAATAGGTGATTGCGCAAATCAACCCAATCCGATGACGCGACCGGGCCTGGGTGATCGTGTTCGGCTCGAATCGGTCGACAACGCCGTTGAACAGGCAACTGTTGCAGCAAGAACCATTGCGGGGAAGCCGTCGTCGCTACGGGGTTTACCGTGGTTCTGGTCTGATCAAGGGAAGTATAAACTTCAGATCACCGGTCTGATCGAAGGTTACGACCAGACCGTTACTCGCACGGATCCGGCTCGCCCACATCGGCTTACGTCGCTGTACTTCCGTGAGCGCACGTTGATTGCCGCCGAATGTGTGAATTCCCCGGCAGATTTTCTCACGTTGAAGTCTGCGTTGAGTTCTCGTATGGAACTGTCTCCGGATGATCTGTCCGATGTCGACGTGCCGATCAAGAAGTTGGTGGCGTCGGCTCGTAGCACGGTGGGATAGACAGCAGCGCACTCGATTGCGCCTTTGCGCAGCAATCGACTGAGCTGCAGACGGACGACGTGACCTTCGTATGGTTCGCGTCGTCCGTCTTTTCTCTGTGTAAGGCCTAGTTGACTGGAGTCGGCTTTGCGGGCTTGTTCTTCCACCCGGCGTCGCCCTTGCGTCCCATCGACCACATTTGTACGCCTCTTTCGATCTCGAGCGCTGAGGCCCAGGAGACCGCGGGGGGACCGAGTTCCAATCGGATGCTGTTCTTGATTGCCCTGGCGAGTTCCGGGTCGGCGGCTGCGTGCCGAACAAGTTGTGCGGCTTCAGCATCCATATCGTCGGCATCGGTGCACGCGTATGCAAGTCCCCGGCGTACGGCGTCGGTGCCTGAGAGCGCGATGCCTAGTCCGGCCATCGCGATGGTTTCGGATGTGCTGAGTGCACGTCCCAACAGTGACAAATGGCCGCCGCCGGGATGGATGTGCCGGGCGAGAAACCCGCTGTCCAGCACGGCATCCGGAGTTACCAGCATCATATCTGTGGCCATTGCCAGGTTGAGGCCGGCGCCAACTGCGCCGCCCACGACCATCGACACGGTCGGTACAGGCAGCGATCCCACGCGTACAAAGCTCTCGTAGACCGCCGAGGTCCGTCGGACGGCTTCCGCAGATGCGGGATCTGCGGATGATGCTGCCAAATCTCGTGTGTCGGCGCCGCTGCAGAAGTACGGGCCTTCAGCACCTACCAGGACGGCACCGATCGAGCTGTCTTTCTCGATTCGATCGCAGAACTCGACGATGGATGCAGCCATATCCAGAGTGATGGCGTTCTTTCTGGAGGGGTTGTCGAGCGTGATTCTCGCGACCGAGCCTTCAACTGCGAAACGTACGGGTTCATGGGATGGGTGCATAGGAGGTCCTCCGGCATTGGTTTCTGTGCGCTGACCAGCAGCAACAGATGATCATAATTGGATCCAGTACAGGATACATATTTGCGAGTCGGGATACGAGTCCGCGCGGCGTCCTGTCGGGGCGCAAGCCTCAGGGGAGTCTGCGTCACACCAGTCCCATAGATGTGATGTGGCGCACTTAGGTCTCCCGATAGTCGGGAGACTAGCGAATTTGCGCAGTGTGACGCGTTTACGCTCGCCGAACTGCATACCGAAGCTGACTCGCTGTCCGGATATCGCCGGGTCGAGTCGACAATGAGGAGAGCGATATCGTGAAACCCAACAAGACGACGAAGTTGGTTGTGGCACTTGCTGTGACCGCCGTCCTGGCGTCTGCCTGTTCGTCGGATCGCGGCGACGACCCGTCGGCTACATCGAGTGGTGGATCAGCTGCAACAGCCGATGCTGCGTCGAGCAGTTCCGATGCGAAGTTCGGAACCCTGGATTCGCCGTGCGGCGACGGGGATGCGAAGGGCGCGACGGATCAGGGTGTCAGTGACACCGAGATCAAGATCGGTTTCGGGGACGATCGCGGGTACGCGCAAGCTCCGGGGCTGAACAAGGAGATGAGTGACGCGGTCAGTGCGCTCATCTCGTGGTGCAACGATCAGGGCGGCATCAACGGTCGCAAGGTTGTCGGTACCGATTACGATGCAGCGCTCATGCAGGCGAACTCGGTTATGCAGGAAGCCTGCGGCAGCCAGTTCATGATGGTCGGCCACGGATTTGCGATGGACCAGACGTCGGAGCAGACCCGTGTGGCCTGCAACTTGGTTGCGGTTCCCGGATTCACGGTGTCGCCGGTTGCCGCCAACGGACCGATGACCTATCAGGGTGTCCCATTCCCCGTCGACTACGCCAACGCGTCGGCATGGTTCCAGATGGCAGAAATGCACCCCGATACGCTGAACGACTTCGACATCGTGAACAGCACAATTCCGTCGATCATTACGGCGTCCACCAAGGTGCGCTCGATGGCTGAGGCTGCGGGCTTCAAGCTCAAGGACTGCGGCGTGACCCTGAACTACGAGGGGGAGGCGAGTTACCTTCCGTTTGCCGAGAAGTTCAAAGCCTGTGGTGTCAAGGGTTTGTGGACTTCTCGTTCGCCGGTGCCGGCAGAACTGAATTTCATCAAGTCGCTCGATCAGGTTGGTATCGATCCGATCTTCGCCGGTGAGGCTACCTGGTACGACTCAGGAGTTGCCGCCTGGAACAAGGACACCGGACTGCTCGACAACCTCAGCGCGGGTTCGATCTTCCCGTTGATCGAGAATGCGGACAAGGTTCCGGCGGTCCAGAAGTACGTCGACCTCGTTTCGGAAGAGAACGGAAAGATTGCGCTGCTCGGTATGCAGTCGGCTTCGTCGTTCCTGCTCTGGGCCACTGCGGCGGATAAGTGCGGATCTGATCTGACGCGTCAGTGCATGGTTAACGAACTGTCGTCGATCCACGATTGGACCGGCGGTGGGTTGCATGCCGCTACCGATCCGGGCAAGAACATGCCGGCTTCGTGCGGGTTGATGGTGGGATTGACTGGCGGAACGTATGCGCAGTCATTCCCGGACACCGCTGCCGAGTTCAAGTGCGACCCGAAGTATCTGATCGCAACCGACAAGAGCACGTGGGGCACCGATTTGGGGGCTGATCGTGTCGCGACCCTCTATCAGAACGCGAATGTGATCAAGCCGCAGTCCTGATTCACCTGAGGAAGGTGGCGCGCTCCGTGTGCTTCGAGTGCGCGCAGTGTGCCGCCTTTCCTCCCCTAACGAGGGTTCAGTTATGAACACTTTTGTCACTTTCACGATCTTGGGTTTGGTCCTGGGATCGGTGTATGCGATCGCCGCTTCCGGGTTGGTGCTCACGTACAACACGTCCGGAATTTTCAATTTCGCGCACGGCGCTCAGGCGATGCTCGGTGCGTTCATCTACTGGCAGTTGCGGTACGGCTGGGAACTCCCGACCGTTGTTGCGTTGCTGATTTCTTTGGTTGTGGTCGGCCCGTTGATGGGGCTGGGCCTGTATCTGTTCATCATGAAGGGCCTGCGCGATACGGCGGAGGTCACCAAAATTGTTGTCACGGTGTCGATCCTGCTGGGTATGCTCTCGATCTCGCATTGGTTCTGGCATCCGGAGACCGCGCGCACTATGCAGATGTTCTTCGGTGATCAGTCCAAGATCACGGTGTTCGGTGCGAGCATCCGCTACCACGAGTTGATCTGCATCCTCGTCGCGATCGGTATCGCGGTGGGCCTGCGGATCCTGTTCACCAAAACCCGCGCCGGTGTCGCGATGCGCGGTGTCGTCGACGATCCGGATTTGTTGCGCCTGAACGGCCATAACCCGGAACGCTTGGCGGCGTTGTCGTGGGCGATGGGATCGACGTTGGCGGTGCTCGCGGGTATCTTGATCACCCCGATCAGCGGCGGCACCCTCGAAGCGAACATGTTGACGCTGTTGGTGATCGACGCGTTTGCCGCCGCGATGTTCGGTCGGTTGCGCAGTATTCCGCGCACGTTTGTCGGCGCCGTGGTTCTCGGTCTCGCCGGTACGTACGTGTTGGCGTACTTCCCGACAAGTTGGAGTTGGACGTCGAATTTCCGTGTCTCCCTGCCGATGATCGCGCTGTTCGTGGTGTTGATCGTGCTGCCGCAGGACCGTCTGCGCGGCGCCGTCACCCGTACCCGCGAGCGGTATCACGTCCCGTCGGTCCGCAAGGCCGTCATCTGGGGTGTCGCGCTCATTGTCATCGTGTATCTGTTGCGTCTGCTGATGGTGACGTCGGCGATCACGACGTTGACGATCGGGATGACGTTCGCGATCATAGCGCTCTCGCTGACGTTGTTGACCGGGTATGCCGGTGAATTGAACTTGGCGCCGGTCTCTTTCGGTGCCATCGCCACCATCGTGGCGTTCCATTTCGGTATCTCCGGTAGCGGGTTGGCGGCGCATCTGAACCTGTGGGGCATCGTCGTCGGTGTGCTTGTCACCGCCGTCATCGGTGGTCTCGTCGCGTTGCCGGCGCTGCGTCTGCGCGGGTTGTATCTGGCTTTGGCGACGATGGCGTTCGGTGTGTTCCTCTCCAACATGGTCCTGCGTGATACAACCGAACACGAGATGTTCGGCATCCGGTACTCGCTGTTCAAGGACGGCAACATCGCGATCCCGCCCCTGAAGGTCGGGCCGCTCGATCTCAGTAACGACACGGTGTTCCTGATGACCGTCACCGCACTGTTCTCCGTGCTCGGTGTCGGAGTGATCGCGTTGCGCAACAGCGGTTACGGCCGTCGACTCGCCGCGATGAAGGACAGCCCCGCCGGATCGGCGATGCTCGGCCAGTCCCTGGTTCGGCTCAAGCTGAGCGTGTTCATGATCTCCTCCGGCATCGCCGGATTGGGCGGCATCCTGATGTCGAGCGCGATGGGCTCGGTCTCGGGGGAGAGTTTCGCGATCATGGTCTCGTTGTCGCTGCTGATGCTCACCGTCGTCGCCGGGATCGGCTACGTCAGTGGCGCCCTGTTCGGTGGTTTGATGGCGGGCATCGGTTTTGCCGTCATCATGGTCTCGTTCACCAACCTCGCGTCGGCGCAGCCCGAACTCGAGGGAATGTGGCTGCTGCTGGGCAACATCGCGGCAGTGAGCCCGGCGTTGATCGGTATCGGTGTCGGCGCGAACCCCAGCGGCACCATCCACCAGGTCGTCGAAGGGTACCGCCGTTTGATGAACGCGAAGCCGGTCCTTTACGGCGGCGCCGCCGTGATCGCGGTGACGTATCTGCTCGCCTTGGGTGGGGTGCTCGGGAACTGGTGGTTTGCCTCCATCACCATCGCGGTGGTGTTCCTGTTGCCGGTGATCGGTGAAATGGTCATGCCGGCAGCAGTTCTCACCCCGGAGGAGTTGGCGGCGAAGAAGACGCTGGTCCCGGAAGAGGTCGGGATCGACGTCCCGTACAGCGACGACGTCCGCGGCGAACTCGACCGTGAACTCGGCATCGACCTCGTCAAATCCGAAAAGGAGTTGGCCGCTCATGTCTGAGACACCTTTGCTCGAAACCCGCGGTGTCACGGTACGTTTCGGTGGCCACGTGGCCGTCAAGGATGTGTCCCTGACGGTGGCCCCGGGAACGGTGACCGGGTTGATCGGCCCGAACGGCGCCGGTAAGACCACCCTGTTCAACACCATCACCGGGTTGCAGAAACCGACGTCGGGACAGGTCTTCCTCGATGGCGTGGACGTGACGAAGTTGGCGCCGCACAAGCGCGCCAACAAAGGTTTGGCGCGCACGTTCCAGCGCCTCGAGTTGTTCGTCTCGTTGTCGGTGCGCGACAACCTGCGCGTCGCCGGCGACATCCACAAAGCGAACAGCGGCAACAAGATCGACGTCGACGCCGAAACGGATCGACTGCTCGAGCTGACCGGCCTGAGCGATGTAGCGGAAAAAGATGTCTCCGACATCCCCACCGGCCGCGCCCGAGTCGTCGAGGTCGCGCGGGCCTTGATGACGAACCCGCGGATTCTGCTTCTCGACGAGCCGGCATCGGGTCAGACCGAGCAGGAAACGGAGGTGTTCGCGCAGATGCTCACCGACCTCGCAGCGGGGGGTCTGGGAATTTGTCTGGTCGAGCACGATATTCCGTTGGTGATGAAGGTGTGCTCGACGATTCACGTACTCGACTACGGAGCGGTGTTGGCCTCGGGTGATCCGGAGAAGATCCGCACCGACCCGGACGTGATCGCCGCGTACATCGGCACCGAGGAGGAAGCAGTATGACCGCAGCAACGATCGACCCGGCAGCGGCCGAAACACCGCGTCCGGAGCCGTTGCTCGAATTATCGGGTGTGCGTGCCGGTTACGGGGCCATCGAAGTCCTCCACGGCGTGGACCTCGTCCTGCAGCCCGGCGCCGTTGTCGCGTTGCTCGGGCCGAACGGCGGCGGAAAAACCTCCACGTTGAAGGTGTGCTCCGGTGTCCTACCGGTCACACGCGGGGAGTTCAAACTCGCCGGACGGGTCGTCAACGGAATCGAAGCGTCCGAACTCGCCCGGTTGGGTGTGTGTTCCATCCCGGAAGGGCGTGGGATCTTCGCGAACCTGTCGGTGCGGGAGAACCTGTGGATCGCCACCGGAACCGGAGCCTCGCTCGCGGACCTGGAAGAGGTTGCGTACACACGTTTCCCGATTTTGGGGGAGCGTCGGGGCCAGTTGGCGGGTTCGATGTCGGGCGGTGAGCAGCAGATGCTGGCACTTTCGCGGGCATTGGGAACTCATCCGACGGTGTTGCTGCTCGACGAGTTGTCGATGGGTCTGGCACCTCGAATTGTCTCGCAGATGTACGACGTGGTGGGTTCACTTGCCGCGGAAGGTATTTCCATCCTCGTGGCGGAGCAGTTCGCGCGGGCGGTGTTGCCGATCGCGACGTCGGCGGCGTTGATGTTGCAGGGTCGCGTTACTCGGGTCGGTGACCCGCATGAGATCGAAGAAGAACTTTCTACCAGTTATCTAGGAGGATGACGATGACGACAGTTGAAGATCGCCGTGATGAGTTCAAGAAGAACATCACCGACCTCAAACTCGACAAGGGACAGTCCGGTGGCGACGCGAAAACACTGTTCGGCGGCCTGATCCTGATGGTGGTGGGGGTAGTCGGCGCGTTTGTCCTCTACATCTCCTCGCTCACCGAATCGGACCTGCGCAACATCGCGTCGTACCAGATCTTGGCTATCGCGTTCCTGGCGTTGACGGTCATCGGAGCGGCGATGTTCATCGCCGCGTCCGTGGCCAAGGTCCTGCGGCTGTGGTTGGTGCGTCAGCTGCTCGAGAACCAGGCCCAGACCGATCAGATCGCACAGGCACTGAACACCCGCATCTGAACCCGGCTCAACTGAAAATGCCCGCCACGGAAACCGTGGCGGGCACTTTCTTGGCTTTCTATACGGGGGTTCGTATCTGGTTAGTGTGGGAAAAGCCGGAGGGCAATCGATTAACGTAAGTCGGGCATGTACACACTACTGGCACTGATCAGCGGATCCAGTGACGGTCATCCTTGTGTTTGTAGGTCCGATGGTGACCAGATGGCTTTCATCGACACAATGCGCGCATCGTCGTCGAATGTCATGACGTCTATGGGTTCGACGACAACGGTCGTATCGTCTATCTTGGTGGTCACACGGAAATGAAACGCAGCGGTATTGGCCGCGATGCGAAGTGTCAGTAGCTCGATCTCGCGTTCTCCGCCTCTGACCGATTGGTAGAACTCGACGATCTGATCACGTCCCACGTGTGCGGGTGTGCCAACCGGGTCCTCGACAGTTGCCTCCGGGGAGTACAAATCGGCGATCTCTTCGCCTGTTCCCATCGCAGCCGCACTCAGATACCTGCGGACGATCTTTTCGATCTCTTCGTGTGTGGGCATGTCAGTTCACTCCGGTCCGCCGGGAAGCCCGGCGTGGTAGTAGCCGGCAGTCCAACCGCCATCGACTGCAAGTTCAGCCCCGGTCATGTAACTGGCCGCGTCGCTGATGAGAAACGCAGTCGCGGCGGCAATCTCATTCGGTTCACCGATTCGGCGAAGTGGAACTCGAGTGTACGGCTGGTTGAGTTCCGCCCCGGTGATGCCTGTCGGATTACCCAACTGTGTATTAACGCCGCCTGGATGAACTGAATTGACTCGAATGTCAGGGCCCAATTCGAGTGCTTGTGCTTTGGTCAACCCGCGAAGCGCCCACTTGCTGGCTACGTATGCGCTGAGACCGTTTACTGCCCTCAGTCCGTCCAGTGATGAAATGTTGACAATTGCACCACCCGATCCAGCCTGTTTGATACCGGGCGCAATGGTTTTCACGCCGAGCATGGCGCCGAGGACGTTGATCGACAGCAGTCGCATCACCTTCTCCTCCTCGATGTCCAACACACCGCTGAAGTAGTTGATGCCCGCATTGTTGACGAGAGAAGTCACGGTGCCATGATGCTCGAGAGTGTGAAGAAGCGCAGCCTGCCAATCGCTTTCGCTTGTGACATCGAGTCGGAAGAACGAAGCCGTATCTCCGAGTTTTGCCACCAGTGACTTTCCGGGTTCCTCGGCGACATCGGCGACCACTACGCGAGCGCCCTGCTCAGTGAGCAGCTTTGCGGTGGCGGCCCCCATCCCTTGTGCACCGCCGGTAATGATGACAGTCTTGTTGGTCAGTGCGTTCATCGTGACGTTACCTCCTAGAGAAATTTCACTACTCTTTTTGGCTCTGATTAGATTGGGGGAGAGGGTATTGCGTGTGCCAGAACTTCAATGTTGCCCATTGTCCCTGTGTGAATTTTGCAACGTCGAGTGAGCTTCCAACCGCTCGCGATTCTCGACCACGAGTCGTGGTAGTCGCCCAACGTTCGAAAGTACTGTCCCTCGAGGTGTCCTGTGCCGAGGTGCATATCTGCTACATACGCCCTACTCGTGGCTTTATCTCCGTCGACTTCGATCAAGACGTTTCCGATTAGGTGCTGGGTGGGGCCGCACTCGTCGAGGAATGAACGGAGTAGAGCAACAATTTCTTCAGCAGAGGTCAGTTGTCCGTTTCCGAAGTCGCCGGTTGCATCGGGAGCAGCGATCGCTTCGATCGTGGACCAGTCTCTCTCGTCCATTGCCCGCGCGATTTGGATGATCTTGCGGTAGATCTGGCGTTCGTCTTCTGCGACACTGTTCATTGCACTTCCTCCTCTTGAGCGGTGTTGGATTCATCCACCACCCTTGCGAGGGTAGGTCGAATGATGTTGTACGCGTTATGATCCCTCCCATTCAGATGGAGGAATTCGGGAACGCACGTGTTCACGATGAGGCAGGCGTCAGTTTTCAGAGTGGCATGATCGACAGTATGCGTGCAGTGGTGGACTGGTTCGATGTCAGAGCAGATCCCGTGGGTAAGTTGCCGAAGCTGATTGGCTACGCGACGGCAATGGTCGAAATAGTCTCGATGGGGCTGGACGGTCGCTTCGTCGGAGTGACATTGCTGCTCACTGTCGCAGCCTGCGTGCTGGTCTCGGTGAAGACCGTCCCACCTAAGCTAGTTTGTGCGGGCATTGTGCTCGGGATCTGCGCCAACGAGATGTTCGCCGACCCAAAGGCCGTCACTGTCATTGTGATGGCGTACGTGTGGCTGTTCGACATGTCAGTCGCACGACCCAGATCCGAAGCCTTGATCTACGTGCTTTGGGTTGGCGGGTCCCTCTGCGCGGCGCATATTCTGGGTGCGCGCTTGTCGATCGCCACATTGACGGTACTGGTCTACGCCTTGTGGGCGGCGGTAGTAGCGTCGCTCGGTGCGGCCATTCAGTCGCAGAGACTGTATGTGGCAAGTGTCGTAGATCGTGCCGCCCGAGCCGAGCGAACCAAGGAGGAAACTGCTCTGCGTCGCGTTGCAGAAGAACGGCTGCGAATTGCGCGCGAATTGCACGATGTCGTTGCACATCACATCACGGTGGTCGGAATGCAGATCAATCTCGCGCGGGCGCGCCTCGGTGGTGCCTCCGCTGATGTGGAGAGCGCTCTCGTGCAAGCAGGCGATTCCACTCATTCCGTCATCCTCGAGATGCAAGACATCCTGCAAGTGCTCCGGGATATGGGCTCTGATCAGAGTGAGGCATTGGCGCCGGCTGACGTTGGCTCTTCCGATCTCGGCCAACTGGTGCAGTCGTTCGAGCTACTGGAGAACCCTCCTCGCTTGGGTGTCGAGGGTGTGCCGCCGCCCGATATTCCCCCCTCGGTCGACCTGGCTGTGTATCGCGTTGTGCAGGAGGCATTAACGAATGCCTACAAGCACGGAATCGGGAGGGCAGAGGTGAACGTGAACTTCGGGACGAATGCCGATATCGCGGTAACCGTGCGCAACAGCACGGCGCCCCGAACCGAACAGACCGAGGCGAGTGGATGGGGGTTGGTCGGTATGAGGGAGAGGGTTCAGGCGGTCGGGGGCAGCCTCGATATTGTCGACGATGGGCGCGTCTTCACTCTGCGAGCAGTCTTCCCCCCTCGACGTCGTCATCACTCGGCGTAGACTTCTCGCACTGTGATGTCTGTACGAGTTCTCGTCGTCGATGATCAACCTGCAATCCGGGCCAGTTTGTGCGAGCTTCTCGAAGTCGCAGAGGATGTTTCGGTGGTAGGGGAGGCGGGAAATGGAGACGAAGCTGTGGCCTTGGCTCGAGTCGTGCTTCCCTCGGTTGTTGTGCTCGACCTCAGAATGCCCCGCAGGGATGGTCTATGGGCTATCGACACGATGCGGGCAGATCCACTTCTTGCGGATACAAGAATTCTCGTCCTGACCACCTTTGAAAACGATCAGAATGTGGTGACTGCACTTCAAAAAGGAGCCAATGGGTTTATCGGGAAGACGGCTCCCCAGGAGACGCTTGTCGAGGCAGTGCGTACTGTTGCCAGTGGCGGAAGCTGGTTGTCCACCACCGCCGCGACCAGTGTGGTTCAGTACTTGAACGCAACCGCTTCTAGTCAAATGCCTTCTATCGCAATTTATCCCGGCGTCGACGATCTGACTCAGCGTGAGCGAGAAGTGCTGAAAATGGTTGGCCGGGGTCTCACGAATGTCGAGATTGCAGATGAACTGACAATCTCCCAATACACGGTCAAGACTCATGTCAACAGGGCGATGATGAAACTGGGTGTGACGGATCGGTCCGGACTTGTCGTGATCGCATACCGTAGCGGTCTTGTTCCCCCCTCTGATGGTGAGCGCTAGCGAGATGTACTGCGTGTGCAGTAGATGGATACTGCGCAGGGACGACGCCGCAATATTCGTCCTCGACGATCCTTGAAGACAGTTCTGTTGCTGTCGTAGAGAAGGATTGAAATGGGTCGATTGCTGTACAGATTGGGTGCTTTCAGTGCTACTCACCGCAAAACTGTCCTGGCTGCATGGGTGGCAAT
The DNA here is from genome assembly GCF_013277795.1 of Rhodococcus sp. MS16. Classification (NCBI taxonomy): domain Bacteria; kingdom Bacillati; phylum Actinomycetota; class Actinomycetes; order Mycobacteriales; family Nocardiaceae; genus Rhodococcus; species Rhodococcus sp. MS16. The sequence goes on along the minus strand of NZ_VBTM01000010.1, from coordinate 169,793 downwards.
CATGGCTGCGGTGCTCGTCGGGTTGATGTCAGGTCCACAAACCAACGCGGATAGCTTCGAAATCCCTGGCACCGAATCGAGTGACGCTCTCAATACACTCACGGAGAAGTTCCCAACGTCGAGCGAGGGCGATGTCACCAGTCTCGAGGTTGTCTTCCGTGCGAATGGCCCGTTGAGTGACCCCGCACTTTCGGCAGCCGTCACAGATACCGTAGCTGCGTTAGGGCAAGTTCAAGACGTAGTTATGGCGACGAATCCGCTTAGCGACAAAACATTTCGTGTATCCCCCGACGGGGAGACAGCAGTGTCCACCGTTACCTACACTCTCGCCGATGACGCTGACAAAGGGGAATTGCAGGACCGTCTCGAGCAGGTAGCTGCTCGAGGTTCAGTGCAAGGTATTGGCGTCATCGTGGGAGGAGACCTAGGAGTCGAAGGACCCCATCTGTTCGGTCCGAGTGAGATCATCGGTGTTGCGATTGCCTTCCTCGTCCTGATGATCACGTACGGCTCGCTTGTTGCAGCCGGAGTGAACATGCTCACTGCGCTCATCGGTGTTGCTGTCGGAATCTGTGGTGTGTTGGCCTATTCCGCGATGACGCCGATTCAGCCGACAACTCCGATCTTGGCGGTAATGCTCGGGCTTGCAGTCGGAATCGACTACACACTATTCGTGCTTGCCCGCTTCCGCTCTGAACTGCGCGAAGGAAAATCGGTATTCGAGTCGGTCTCACGTGCAGTCGGCACTGCTGGTTCGGCGGTGGTCTTCGCCGGTGCAACAGTCGTGATCGCGCTGGCAGGGTTGAGCGTCGTAGGGATCCCGTTCCTTACCGAAATGGGATTGGCTGCTGCTTTCGGGGTAATTGTGGCTGTCGCTGTGTCTTTGACGCTTTTGCCAGTCATTCTGGTGACCGTCGGGCGCCGAGTGCTTCCCCGTAAGCACCGCGACACAGACAGTAGGTCGGTCTCGGTCAAGGACTCCACGACTCCGACATTCTACGAACGCTGGGGCGCTCTCGTTGCCCACAAACCGAAGCGACTCCTGATTCCGGCCGTCGTGGCTCTCGTAGCATTGTCGGTTCCGGTGTTTTCGCTCAATACCTCGCTGAACACACCCGGAGGGGCGGACCCCAATTCGTCTCAGCGACAAGCCTATGACTTGATCTCCGAGGGATTCGGTGCAGGTTCGCAGAGTCCGATGGTGGTGCTGGTGGAGAGCGACGATGCCGGCACGGCCGGCTCTCGGGCTATCGATGCGATCTCGGGGGTGCCGTACTTGGCGTCACTGTCTCCGGTGATCATCAATGGAGACAACACCGCAGCGATGATCAACGTCATATCCGAAGGCGGGCCGAACGATCAACGCACAGCCGATTTGGTCAAGGAAATCCGCGCGGCAGTATCAGGTATACCTGATGCCTCGGTGGCTGTGACCGGAGAGACTGCTGTCTCAATTGACGTCGACGCCAAATTGCACACGGCGTTGATCATGTATATCGCCCTGATCGTGGGCCTTGCGTTCGTTCTCCTCACGGTGCTGTTCCGGTCATTCTTTGTGCCGTTGGTAGCAACCGTCGGATTCCTCTTGTCACTGGGTGCAGGAATGGGGGCGTCTGTTGCGGTCTTCCAATGGGGTTGGCTCGGAGGTCTATTCGGAGTATCGGAGGGTGCACCGATTCTCAGCTTCTTGCCGGTCATCGTTGTGGGTATTCTCTTCGGTCTCGCTATGGACTATCAAGTGTTTTTGGTGTCGCGGATCCATGAGGCACATGTGCGCGGCCTCAGTACGAAGGAAGCCGTCATTGATGGTTTCGCGCGCTCAGGGCCTGTGGTGGTAGCAGCAGCAACCATCATGGCCGCGGTTTTCGGTGGATTCATGTTGAGCGGTGACAGTCTCGTCGGTTCGATCGCTCTCGCGCTGACGGTTGGTGTCATCACGGATGCCTTCGTTGTTCGAATGATCATCGTGCCGGCAGCGATGTCGCTGATCGGGAGCAATTCGTGGTGGTTGCCGGCCAAGTTGGATCGTATCTTGCCCGAGATCGATGCTGAAGGACATGATCTCGAAGTAGAACCAAAGAATGAGCGCGCGCCGAGGCGCGCGATGCAAACGTAGATGCGGCTTGACGTTTGAATTTACCTCAGGCGCACTGACAGCATCGACAGGCAGGATCGGCGCCCTATGGGCAATGTCGATCCTGCTTCGGCGTTCCACCGAGCATTCGCACGAGCTGATCCGTACTGACCGTGATCCGTGAGGTTGATTGCACGGGTAACGGATCTGCAGATGTTCTCACGGATGCCGTTCTTACACAGACCAACTCGATCTTCCTCGGTGGCATCGTCAACGCGCTCGGGTCGTTTGCACCAGAATGGCAGTCAACACAGCGCCGATCAACAGAAATGCGCCCACATAGATCACCAGGCCGTTCCAGCCGGCATACGCGAAAGCGATTCCTCCCAGAGCGCCAACTACGGAGCTGCCGAGGTAGTAGCTGAGCAGGTAGAGGGAAGAGGCGCCGGCTCGATTGCGCGACGCTCTGGCGCTTACCCAGCTGCTGGAGATCGAGTGAGCACCGAAGAAGCCGATCGTAAGCAGCAGGACGCCGATCAGAACGGCGGACAAGTTGTCAGCCAGGCTGATGGCGAGTCCTGCGCCCATTAGCGCTAATAGACTGATCAACACAGATCCGCGGCCCCAGGAATCCGATATTCTGCCGGCGATTGCTGATGACGCGGCGCCGGCGAGGTACATCAGGAACACCAGTGCCACCACTGTCGGCGGGAGATTGAACGGGGCATCGAGCAACCTGTAACCGAGGTAGTTGTAGACCGTGATAAAGCCGCCCATCAACACGAATCCGAGACCGAACAGACAAAGGAGTGGACCGTCTTGCAGATGGGCTTTGAGCTGACGAGCCGTCATCGCAAGCTTGATAGGTTGTTGCGCAAAGTTTTTGGACGGCGGAATCAACCTCGTAAATGTCACCGCGAACGTGAGAGCGACAATTGTTGTCAGCTCCATGGCCCATCTCCACGTTGTGAGATCAACTGCGATGGTTGGGATCAGTCGCCCGGTGAGCCCGCCGATGGATGTGCCGGCGACGTACGTGCCCATAGCAGCGCCGAGCGATCCAGCGTCGATCTCCTCGGCCAGATATGCCATGGCTACCGCAGGCACACCTGCACACAGCATTCCCTGCAGCGCACGACCTGCCAGAAAAAACTCGAATGATGGGCTCCATGGCAGCACCAGTCCTAAGAAGGCTGCTGACAATGCGGAGATCGACATCACTCGGACACGGCCGAATCGTTCGGACAGCATGCCGGCGGGAACGATGGAGAAGGCCAGCAATGCTGTTGTCGCCGAGACGGCCAGGGCGGAGGCAGCAGGAGAAACCCCGTAGTGCTCGGTAAACACCGGGAGCAAACCTTGGACGTAATACAGCGTCATGAATGTCGCCATTCCGGCGGCAAAAAGTGCTACCGCGGCGCGACGGTAAGCGGCGCTCCCAGGCGAATGACCAGCGCGCTCAACTAATCCGGCGGCCGGAATACGGGTTGGCTCTGAGGGGCATTTCTCCTGAGTCATAGTGAGTACGGTTACTGAGCGGTGGTGGAGATCGCCCCGGCGAACTCGTCAAGTACTCGGAGCGTGGCATCCTGGGGAAGGGTGGGCAGCGTGAACAGTACCCGCTCGACGCCGAGCGCCGCGTATATGTCCAGCGATTCACGGTCGTGAGATGCACCGAAAACTGTTACCGGCGTGTCTGTTCCAGTAACTTGGCGCATACGATCCATCTGTATGCCGAGTTCGTGGGGTGGAATGCCGATGGGCATCCATGCCTGCCCGTACTCGGCGAGTCGCGCAAATGCTCTCTCACTGACCCCACCGACGTAGATCGGAGGGTGCGGTAGTTGGACCGGCTTGGGCCAGGAGTAGATCGGGTCGAAGCTGACGAGTTCACCGTGAAAGCCCGCTTCTTCCTCTGTCCACAATTTGATGATTGCTCGTATGCGCTCATCCATCAAGCGTCCGCGACTACGTGGATTCGTACCGTGGTTACGCATCTCGTCTTCGAGCCACCCTGCCCCTACTCCGAAGACCGCCCGACCGCCGGAGATCAAGTCCAGAGTGGCAACTTCCTTCGCTGTGATGATCGGGTCGCGTTGCGCTACCAACGCGATCCCGGTGCCGAGCAGCAAGGTCTTGGTGACTGCCGCAACGGCGCCCAGGGCAACAAAGGGGTCAACTGTTCGGTAGTACTCGCGAGCGAGTGTGAAGTCTGGGCTCGGTGACTGCCAACTCGTGGGGATATGAGTGTGCTCGGCCAGGAACAGTGCGTCGATGCCACGTTCTTCGAGGCCAGTGCCCAATGCAGTGGGACTGATGCTCTCGTCGGTCAGGAATGTAGAAACGCCGTATTTCATTCTTGGGCCTTCCGTGATGGTGTCGGTAACCGTAGACGTTACGACACTTCATTCCAATTTGGAACTGCATAATATTTTGGTACTCAGTTTCAAGAAGATACCGCTGTATAGTTGCGCCATGGCGAGTGTCGTAGGTGCATCGGAGGGATCCCCGGAGGTTCCGGGTTTGCGAGACCGGATGCGTCAAGCGATGCGAGTCGAGGTGGGCGAGGTTGCATGCCGGCTTTTCGCTGAGCGTGGATTCGACAAAACCACGGTCGATCAGATTGCTGCTGAGGCAGGTTTGTCGAGAACCAGTGTTTTCCGGTACTTCGGTACAAAGGAAGATATCGCGCTGGGGTCCATGGACACGTGGGGTGACCAGATTGCTCTCAGGTTGGCAGGCCGGCCCGAGCGCGAATCGTCGTGGCTCGCGCTGAGGCGTTGTTTCGATGTGATGGTGGAGGCTCGCGACCAGTCCCCGGAATCGGAACTGCCATATTGGCGAATGCTGTGCGAAACTCCTGAACTCAAATCCCGCCATTGGGAACGGCAACTGGGTTGGCAGGAAGCATTGATACCCGAGGTCGTGCGACGGCACTCCGCAGGACCGACCGGTGTGGCGAATCTCGAGGCACGGGTGCTGGTCAGTTCTGCACTCGTATGCTTGGGTATCGCGACTGATGCATGGCTGGCCGACAATGGTGATACCCGAATGTCGGATCTGTTGGACAGTGCTATGAGTACGCTAGTCCCGCTATGAGACTCGACTGATTGCAGCTGCTGGACAGTGGCCGTCGTCGAAGGCACTCTGGTGATGAGGCACGCACGAATGGATTCGGTTCGGCCACGAGGCTTGCTTCACAGGCCGTCGCCGACTGTGGGTGCCTCGAGGAAATGCTCTGCGCACATGGTCGCCAATGGTCGAGAACGTCGATCCGCGCGGACGGTGTTCGTTCGACTTAACCGAAACTGCTACGGGTGCAGGCTGATCGACACTGTTCACGACACACTCCTCACGAACATTCGAGAACTGAGATGGTCTTCGGACAATCACGTAGGCCGATCAGCGATACAAGTCCGATTTGGCTCAACTTGTCGAGGCGGGCGAACTCAACCCCTAGTAGTAGGTAAGAGGACTGCATACTCATATCAAAGCCCTTGAATGAACGGTCATTCGAGGAGCTCTCTCGGTGAATGGAAACCTTCCGTAATAAGCCGTCTCACGCGGAAGTCAGTAGCACGAAATTGAATCGGAGCGAGTTTCCGTGGGACGTGGTGTCCGAGTTTCCGGAGTTGGTTTGCCGCTCTGGCGCTCTCTCGGTGACTCGTGCTTGTGTGTCCGCCTCACGAGCGTGTTTGGGTGTGAGCGCCAGCGTTCGTCGCCTGGCTGTGGCACAGGTTCGGGTCTGTCGGATTCCCGTTTATCGGGAAGATGAGTTCGGCGCCGTAACCCCGTCATATAGCGTTTTTCGGCGTGGCTGCGAATCGTCAAGGGCTGCAAGCGACCGTGTAGTTCCGCCCGCCCGCCAGACTGGTACGGATGGTCAGACGGGCGAAATTCTGCTGGGCAGCCAATGTGCTTTACATAGTTCGATTGACGTCGGGGTCGTGCCTGACATAGCGACGACCCTCGTGCGGTCGTGAAGGAGCGCCGATGCACCGAGCAGTTGAAACGACGGACTCCGTACCCGAAATAGTCGTTGAGGGGGAGGGCAGTTCGGCCGACAGTCCACCGGTGGACCGGAAGGCGCGCATCGGGGTGATGATGCTGTGCGCCGCGGGTATAGCGATGTCCCTGACACAAACGTTAATAATGCCGCTTATCCCGATGTTGCCGATGATGCTTGATACTTCTGCTGGGAATGCGTCATGGGCTGTGACCGTGACGATGGCCGTTGGAGCGGTAGCGACACCAATAGCCGGTCGTTTGGGCGACATGTACGGCAAGCGACGGCTACTGCTGCTATGTATTGCGTCGGTCGCTGCAGGGTCAATGGTTTGTGCGGTTTCGTCATCGCTTCCGCTTTTCCTCGTAGGTCGGGCATTGCAGGGTCTCGGTGTTGCTTTCGTTTCGGTCGGGATCAGCGTGATGCGTGAGTTCCTGTCTGCGAAACGTTTGGGTGTTGCGGTTGGAATGATGAGCTCGTCGATGGCTGTGGGTGGCGCTCTGGGGCTTCCATTCGCTGCCTTCGTTGCAGAGGCATTCGGTTGGCGGGTGTTGTTCTGGGTCGGAGCGGCAGGGTCGGTGGTTTGCTTCGGGGGTATCTATGCCCTGGTTTCCCCCAGCCGAATCCGCATGGGGGGTCGCTTCGATCTGATCGGTGCGCTTGGCCTCGCACTGGTTCTGCTCACCTTGCTGCTGCCAGTGAGCAAGGGCTTGGATTGGGGTTGGACGAGTCCGGTCACTTTGTCGTTGTGTGGGTTGTCTGCGCTGGCTTTCGCTGGCTGGTTGGCGTACGAACGTCGACGGGTCAATCCACTTTTGGATCTGGGTATCGCATCCCGGCGCACAGTTGTGTTGGCAAATATTGTCGGTCTCACCGCGGCCTTCGCGTTTTACGGGATGGAGCTAGCTCCGATCCAAATGTTGATGGCCCCGACCTCAACTCCGCATGGATTGGGAGTCTCGATGCTCACTGCTGGTTTGCTCATGGCTCCCGCCGGGCTCGTGGCATTCGTATCGTCGAATATCGGCGCTCGAATGGGAGCGTCTTTGGGGACACGGCGCACTCTCGTGATTGCGGGTTGCTTGCTTTGTGTCGCTTTGCTCGCCATGTTGATTGCACTTGCTGTCAAGTGGGAATTCCCGGCGGTTTATCTCGTCGCTGTAACGTGTTTCGTCGGTGCATCTGTCGGAATTTCCTACGCAATTTTGCCCACTCTCATCATGGAAGCTACGCCGGTCGAGCAGACGGGAGAAGCCAACGGCCTCAATGCACTGATGCGCATCATCGGCTTGGCGCTGTCTTCCGCTGTCGTAGGCATGATTTTGGCAAACAACCTCACCCCGGTTCCAGAGTCGGCGCTAAGCGTGCCATCGCCGTCCGGATACATGTGGTCCACGGCGATTGCACTAGCTGCAAGTGTGGTGACTGTAATTGCCGCCCTACTCCTACCCCGAAGCGGGTACACACAGACAAAGTAAGGATCTCACCCGTTCTATCTAGGTGTGAATTGCTTTGAGGGCGTTCGAAGTAGCCGATCCACTCGACCTGAGGGTGTGGAGCGACGACTGACTCATCGAGTCAGTTCGGATCGAACATGGGATGTGGCCCATTCAATTAACGACGGACGGGATGTCCAGCGTGATCTTCGCTTCACTGGTCAGGGCTGCAGACTGGGAGTCGTTCCGTAAGTGCTGTTCTCGATCACACCCTCTGTGGTCACGTTGAGAGTGCCTGCGTACCCAGCCATGTAGAACTCCGGCGGGACACGGACCCGGGCGATCAGGCTTGTGGGTAGTCCACGTCCCGGCCGGTGCTCAGGTCTGAGCATTCCACGTGATCGGCGTGGTGCGCGCGCAGATACGCGTTGGCGCCGCTGTCGCCCGCCAGGGAAGCGATCAGGGCCGGCCAGTGATCGCGGCCGATGACAACGGGATGTCCTGGGGTGCCGTGAAATACAGCGCGTCGGAGGTCATCTGACTGAACCGTCGGGCCGGTCACTCGGGTGATGGTCGTGGTGTCGAGGTCCGGTAGGTCGACGAGGGTGATGACGGCGGCAACAGCATCCAGGTTCTGTGCCGCCTCCAGGCCCGAGCGTAGTGATTCGCTCATGCCTTTCTGCCAGTCTGATTCCACCACAAGGGTATCGGTGAACTCAGGTGGAAGGAGTGCTGCGGCGTCGGTTGCTCGAGCTCCGAGCACCACGATGACCGGCGAGCAGCCCGCGTCGCGGAGAGTCGATACACCGCGGCGTAGCCATGATCGGCCGTCGGCGTCGAACTTCAAGGCCTTGGGTGTACCCATGCGGGATCCTCCGCCTGCGGCCAAGAGGATCCCGCACGGTGTCATCGAACCTAAGCTCCGGTAACGCGAGGGCGCAGCCACTCGACAAGATCGTCCAGAACTTCTTCCTGCTCAGGCTCGTTGAAGATTTCGTGGTACAGGCCGTCGTAGACCTTCAGGGTCACGTCAGGGGAGCCTGCGAGGTCAGCGACCAGCTTGCTTCCGGCCGGGTCGGTGAGTCTGTCGGCTGAACCATGCTGCAGTAGAACGGGAATGGTGAGTGAAGGCAGGCGAGCTGGGAATCCCTCTGCCGCCGTGATCATTCCACGCGCAATGCCGGCCGGGACCTTGCCGTGATGGACCAGCGGATCTGCGTTGTACTTGTCGACAACCTTCTGATCGCGAGACACCGCCGCAGCTTCCAGGCTCTCGACCGGAACGTCCGGGAGGTACTTGCCGAGGAACTTGCCCACCTGCATGACGATTTTGGGAGTACCGGTGGCGATGATCACGGCAGGTCCTGAGAGAGCCAATGCCTTGAGATCCGATTGATGATCCAGGGCGTACGAGAGTGCAATCGCGCCGCCCATGCTGTGGCCGAGAAGGAACTTGTCCTTGCCAGGATAGGCGGCGGTGGCGATACCGAAGAGGGTGTTGACGTCGTCGGTGAAGTCGGAGAACTCCTTGAGGTGGACGCGTTTGCCGCCGGAACGTCCGTGCCCACGATGATCAGGTGCGTACACGACCAGACCGAGTTCACCCAGTCTCGCGGCCACGTGGTCGTAGCGCCGAGCGTGCTCCCCGAGTCCGTGGCACAGGACAAGGATGCCGGTGGGCTCACGGTCCGGCGTCCACACGTCGTAAACGATCTTGGTGCCGGACACTCCGGTGAACGACGACTCTTCACGCTGCATTGTTGTGCCCTCTCTCCCCACCGGTTCCGGTGCGCGGATTCTTCACATGTTATGCGCCGGGACCGGCAGATTGGGCGATACGGAACCCTAAGTCGTCGATTGCGAAGCTCGGGTGGCTACGACGCCGAACGCTGGCGCCACAACCCCGCGCCATCTCCGCCCAACTGCCACCGCGGAAGATGCGGTAAGTGCCGTATACCTCCGGGTCGTAGAGATCCCAGCACCATTCCCAGACGTTGCCGATCATGTCGTGAAGTCCCCACGCGTTCGCGGACTTCGATCCGACAGGATGGCAAGTGTCACCGGAGTTTGCTTCGTACCAGGCGATTTCATCGATCGGGCCGTAGCGATACCCGGGAGTCCCGGCTTTGCAGGCGTACTGCCATTCCGCTTCGGTGGGGAGCCGGTAGCCATTCGATGTGCGATCCCATGTCGGAGATTCACTGTCGATGTCGTGATAGGCAGGGGTTAATCCGTCCTGCGCTGACAGGCTGTTGCACGCTGCGATCGCGTCGATCCAGGACACGTTGACCTTGGGATTCGCTGAATCGCGCATGGTCGTGACGTATCGAGCCATCCGGAAGGGAGCGATGTCGACGCTCCAATGGGTGGCCTTGCGGTCGTCACGCAGATCGACCACGCCGCCGGGTATGTCGATCATCAACTCCGACGCTGTACTCACGTAACTCCCTCTGTGCTCGAGTAATTGCATCTGTCGAAGGCACCGGCGTCAATAGTTTTGCTCAGCGGAGGATGGGTAGGTATGGCGCCTCGATCCCGTGTTGCTCGAACGCAGTCAGGGCAGAGCGGGCAAATGCACGCTGGACTGCCCATTGCCGGCCTGGTTTGACCTGCGCGGTAACCCGGATGGTAATCGATTCTGCAGTAACGGAATTGACTCCCAGCATCTCCGGTTTTTCGATCATGTCCGATCGGATGGAGTCGGATTCAGCGGCCTCGAGAACGGCCCGCGTTGCGACTTCGCATGCCCGGTGCACGTTGGCGTTGTGGGCGATGGGGAGATCGAGTACAGCGGTCGCATAGCCCTGACTCATGTTTCCGACTCGGAGAATCTCACCGTTACGGCAGTACCACAAGGTTCCGTTTGCATCTCGGACCGTGGTGACCCGCAGACCGACGGTTTCGACAGTGCCCACCGCATCGCCGAGATCTACGACGTCACCGACGCCGTACTGGTCTTCGAGCAGCATGAAGATTCCGGAGAGGAAGTCACGCACCAGATTCTGTGCGCCGAAACCGATGGCCAGGCCGATGACGCCGGCAGAGGCGATGAACGGTGCAACGTTGACACCCAGGATCCCGAGAATCTGCAGCACACACCAGACCAGGATGACAATGGAGACGGTCGATTTGAGGACGGAACCAATGGTGCGGGCACGCTGTGTCCTGCGTGCGTTCACCGAAGGCTTGCGCCCGTTCGACATTCGATCGATCACACGGTGCAGAGCGAATCGCAGAATTACCGCCAGCACCACATAGATCGCGATTTCGATGGGTCGGTGGATGAGCCAGTCTCGATTGGTATCGGTCAGTTGCCAGGCCTGCATTTCGGAAATCATCCCCACGCAGTCTACGGATTCTGCCCGATCGGGGCATCACTGCAGCGCATGGCTCACATCGGGAGGTGATGGCCTCTCTAACCGGTACGACTACGCTTTACGCATGGCTGCGTTCACTGGAATACCTGTTGCTGCACTCGACTTCTACGAGGATCTCGAAGCGGACAACAGCAAGGTGTGGTGGGCGGCCAACAAGGAGACGTACGACGAGATCGTTCGTCGACCGATGGCGGCGTTGGTCACGGAATTGGAAGACGAGTTCGGCACAGCCAAACTGTTTCGGCCGTACCGCGATGTGCGTTTCTCGAAGGACAAGATTCCGTACAAGACGCACCAAGGTGCTTTTGTGGGCCTTGCGCAGAGTTGTGGCTACTACGTTCAGATCGATGCGGCGGGCCTGATGGTTGCCGGGGGCTTCTACGCCAGCACGTCCGAAACGATTGCGCGGTACCGAGCGGCGGTCGACGACGCCGTCCGAGGTGCGGAACTCGAGAAGATTCTCGCAGGTGTGCGCAAGGCCGGATTCACGGTGGGTGGTGACACGCTCAAGACGGCGCCGCGCGGGTACACCGTTGATCATCCGCGCATCGAACTGTTGCGGCACAAGTCGTTGACGGCCGGCCGCAGCTATCCCAGTCCGTCGTGGTTGGACAGTCCTCGGACGCTGAAGGAAGTCCGCAAGGCGTGGCGCGCATTGACGCCGTTGGTCGAGTGGTCCGGGCAGGTGCTGGGGGCAAACTGAGAACAGTGGCCGGAACCGAACACTTCTGGGCCGGTCGCGACGATGCGCGGTACGTACTCTATTAGGGCATCCTTATTCGCCTGCGAAGGGCGGATGATCACGTTCTTCTGGAAGGTCCGCGCACATGCCCGCTTCATCTACCCTGCTGCTCCCGCGGGGGTACACCGATAATCGCATCGTCTCGAATCTGACTCGACGCCAATTCGGAATCGGTGCAGGCATCGCCGGATTGGGTGCTTTTCTCGCGGCGTGCGGCGAGAGCGGAAGTAGTGCCGCCGCAAACGAAATGCGCTCGGTGACCACCCCGCTCGGAACGTACGACATTCCCGTCGAGCCCAAGCGTGTGGTCGCGATCGACTCTCGGCTCGATCTCGAACCTGCTGTGGCGCTGGAGCTTCCGCTGGTCGGATACACCTATGCAAAGGCCACGCCCTGGGTGCCCGTCGACGCATCGGTGCCTTTCCTGTCCGAAATCCCTAATCGTGAGCAGATTCTTGCGCTCGAACCTGACTTGATCGTGTGCCTGAACTATGAAAGTGAGTGGTGGCCCGTTGGTGAAATGCAGACCATCGCACCGGTTCTCACCACCGAGTTCACCGACGACTGGCGAACCAACCTCACCAGGCTGTCGGGCTGGCTCGGCCGAACCGAGACGCTCGACCAGCTGATTCTCGACTACGACAACCTCATTGCGGATATTCAATCGCGTCATGCCGAGAAGATCGCGTCGAAGACGGTTGCGAGTGTGTCATTCCTGCCGGACACCAACACTCTGTACGTCACCAGTATTCGTACGTCGGAAAAGGGCGACAAGCCCAGTGACATGACGCTCGGCGATATCGGCGGAAAGACCGTCACTGCGGAAGGTCTGGATCCGGAAGGCGGCGTCAGCCTCGAGGGTTTGGACGTACTGGCCGGCGTCGACGGTTTCATGATCACCGAGGACGAGGACAGTGCGGCGTATCAGGCGTTGGTGGCCAGCAAGCTGTGGCAGCGGCTCCCAGCGGTGCAGGCGGGCAACGTCACTAACCTCGGCGGATCGACTTTCTACGGTTCGATCTACACCATTTCGTACGTCGCCCAGGGGTGGGATGCTCTGTACGCCAAAATCAGCTGATGCCGAATCGGTGACTTCTGGAGTCTGCGGCGGTCTAATCAGGGAGGAGATGTCCTCCAACCCTAGGAGATGGTCATGGACACAGTGCGCTCCGCGGACGGAACAATGATCGCGTACGAACGCTCCGGCACAGGACCAGCAGTGGTTCTTGTCGCCGGAGCGTTCTGCGATCGGCAGTGGTTCGACTCCCTGGCCGCAGAGCTGGCAGCAGATTTCACCGTGTACTCCTACGACAGGCGTGGTCGCGGAGACAGCGGCGACGGCAGTGCATATTCCATCGGGGCCGAGGTGGAGGACTTGCGCGCCGTTATCGCCGCTACCGGGGAGGTGCCGCTGGTCTACGGGCTTTCGTCGGGCGCCGCACTGGCGTTGGAAGCTGCGGCGCAGGGCGTTCCGATGAGGAAGCTTGCCGTCTACGAGGCGCCGTACATGGACGAAGGTCAGTCGGATGCGGCCGCGCTAGGTGACCTCTGGCGATTGGTTGCCGCCGGGGACAAGGAGGGGGCGGTGGTCCGGTTCCTCTCACTGACCGGTGCGTCGTCGCACATGGTCGAGGAGATGAAGCAGAGTTCGGACTGGCCAGGCATGTGCGCCATTGCTCACACCCTGCCGTACGACGTCGCCATCTGTAACCACGGCAGTCAGTCGCTCGATTGGCTGACCTCGGCCGCTGTCCCCGCCTTGGTCATGCACGGCGGTGACAGTGGGCAGTGGGGCCGCTCCTCGGCGGCGCGAATCAGCGAAAGGATCGGGGGAGCAAAGGCGCTGGAGATTCCAGGGCAGGCACACGGTGTGTCCGACGATGCAATGGTGCCGGTGTTGCGCGAGTTCTTTTCCTGAAGCCGCCGATCGTCAACCCGGGGTTGACGATTCCCATGCGTCAACTTATGGTTGACGCATGGGTGATCCAGTAAAGATGACAAACCAAGTCCGACTCGACGACCTCATCGCCGCCATCAAGAAAGTTCACACCGACGCGTTAGATCAATTGTCCGACGCAATGGTTGCCGCTGATCATCTCGGTGAAGTAGCTGATCACCTGATCGGTCACTTCGTAGACCAGGCGCGGCGCTCAGGCGCGTCGTGGACCGACATCGGTCGGAGCATGGGCGTCTCCAAACAAGCCGCGCAGAAGCGTTTTGTGCCGAAAGCGGCTGGTGAGGGCAAGCTGATGGTTCCCGAAGACGGTTTCAGTCGGTTCACGGTTCGTGCCAAGAATGTGGTGATGGCTGCGCAGAACGAAGCCCGAGCGGCCGGTAATGCGGAGATTCGACCCGAACATCTTGTTCTCGGGCTCCTGGCCGAACCGGAAGCGTTAGGACCGCAGGCAATTGCAGCGCAGGGGATCGAACTTGCCGCAGTGCGCACGGCCATCGTAGAGGCTTTGCCTGCGGCCGAATCAGAGGAGTTGCCGCAACTCATCCCGTACGACGCTCAATCCCGGAAGGTTCTCGAACTGACCTTCCGTGCAGCTCTTCGCTTGGGGCACAACTACATCGGAACCGAACACATCTTGCTAGCACTGCTGGAACTCGAGGACGGTTCCGGTGTTCTGAGCGACCTCGGCGTCGACAAAGCTGTCGCGGAATCGAATATCGAGGCCGCGGTGGCTGCTGTGATCAAAGCCCGTGCGGACGATCAAGAGCAGTAGGAGAAACAGAAGAGGGCCGTACCCTTGCGGGTACGACCCTCTTCTTGTGTCACTGACTAGACAGCGCGCACATTGGTGGCCTGGGGGCCCTTCTGGCCCTGGCCAACCTCGAACTCCACACGCTGGTTCTCGTCGAGCGACTTGTAGCCGTTGCCTGAGATCTCAGAGTAGTGAACGAACACGTCCGGTGTTCCGTCGTCGGGAGCAATGAAACCAAAGCCCTTTTCGCCGTTGAACCACTTCACGATGCCCTGTGCCATACAAATACTCCCTACAAAATCGATCCGGGTTTCACATCGAAGTCCCGATCTCGATTCCCCCATCCTCCCATGCCGCGCAACAGGGCGCACGCCCGCGTGCGAAAACGCACTTCAGATGGGGTGAATCGGGCACATTTACCAGGCAAATGCTTACGATCGGGTAATGGTGGACATCGATCTGACGGCCCGCGCCGCAGTTGTCGGCGGATCCCAACCGCTCCGTGGCATCCTCGAAACTCCCGACACCCCTGGCCCGTGGCCGGGTGTGGTGATGATTCACGAGGCCTTCGGGCTCGACGACGTGATGAGGCGGCAGGCGCAACGCCTCGCCGCCGCCGGCTTTCTAACGTTGGCCGTGGATCTGTACAGCGCGGGTGGGGCGAGGCGCTGCCTCGTACCGACGATGACGTCGATGCTCCGCGGGCAGGGGCGGGCGTTTACCGACATCGAGGTCGCGCGCAACTGGCTGGTCGAATCCGCGGACTGCACCGGGAAGATCGGTGTCATCGGATTTTGTATGGGCGGCGGATTCGCGCTGATCAGCGCCGAAGATTTTGACGTCGCTTCGGTCAACTACGGACAGCTCCCGCGAAAACTTGATGCGGCAGTGGCAGATTCATGCCCGCTGGTTGGTAGCTTCGGCGGCAAGGACGTCACCTTGCGGGGTGCGGCGCTGAAACTGGGAACCGCCCTGAACAGGGCCGGCGTCGAACACGACATCAAGGAATATCCGACGGCCGGACACGCGTTCCTCAACGATGCCGAAGCCGGCCCCAAGGTGCTGCGTCCGCTGGAGCGAATCCTCGGGATGGGCCCTGATCCGGTTGCGGCAGAAGATGCTTGGAGGAGAATCGACTCGTTCTTCGGCCGTCATCTGCGCTAGATCAACGGCGGCTAGATCAACGACTTGTTCGTTCTCCGCCGTTGACCGCGATTACCTGACCGGTGATCTGTCCGGCGCCCGCCGAGGCCAGGAAGAGGACTGCGGCAGCGACGTCTTCCGGAGTCCCGGCGCGCTTGGTGCTCGTGGCTTCGATCAGTGCCTCCCGTCGAGCGTCGGTGAGAACGTCACGGAAGAATTCGGTGTCGGCGATGTAGCCGGGAGAAACTATGTTCGCGGTGATTCCCAGTGGACCCAATTCGGCGGCAAGGTCGATATTCCAGGTTGCGACAGCAGCTTTGGCTGCACCGTAGGCGCCCGCACCTTTGTCTGCGGCGATGGATCCGATAGTGATGACGCGGCCGCCGGGGGTGAGGCGATCGCGGACGGCAGCAGTGGTCAGAACCGCCGACAATAGATTGGAATCGAGATTGGCTCGCCATCCGGCGGCCAAGGTATCGAGATCCGACGGCGCCTCTCGATCGAAGTCCGTGTTACCGCCCGCGCAATGCACTACGACGGCGAGGTTCGCCGGGAGCGTGTCTTGTAGCCGCTTCAGATACTTCGGGTCAGAGTTGTCGCAGGTTACGGCGTGAACGTTCGAGCCCAGTTCGCTTGCTGTCTGCTCGAGCGGTCCGGTGCGTCGTCCGGTGATGAACACTGTGTCGCCACTCTGGGCGAATGCGGCTGCTACGGCGCGGCCGATGCCTGTTCCGCCGCCGGTGACCAGAACTGTGCGTGTCATGTCTTCCTCCAGTGAGCTACGTTTAGGTCTATACGAGAACGTATCATTTAGATCTAAATGAGGTGCAATGTGACTGGTGGCTTGGACCCTGACGACGACGTCGACGCGATTGCCTTGGCCTGGTTGCGTGAGCGTCCGGGAACTCCGGTCGAGGGGATCGGCATCGTGACCAGGCTGTGGGCGTGCGCAAAACTCCTCGGTGAGGACCGACGGCGAATCCTTGCCGCCGCGGGCGCAGATACGGCAACGCTTGATCTGCTGAGCGTCTTGCGGAGAGCTGGGGAGCCGTACCGATTGACGACCCGTCAGATCACCGAACGGACCGGAGTGACGGCAGGCGCAATTTCGCAAAGGCTGGCTCGGGCTGAAGCTGCCGGTTTGGTGGAGCGGTCGGCGACGTCGGGATCGAGGGTTGTCGACGTGTCGCTGACGGCCGCGGGGCATGAGGTGGTGGAGCAATTGGTCGACCGTGTGCTCGGCCGCGAGGCCGACTTGGTTTCGGTACTGTCTGCTCCCCAGCAGGCGCAACTTACGGAGTTGTTGCAGATCTTCTTGAGCGGACTGCATGGCGAACTAGGGGATCCGGGTGCGATGCACGTCGGAGCCCCTGGACAACTCAGTTAATGGTGATTATCTTAATTTGATCATTGGCTGACAGCCCAGGAGGCACTGTGACCGACCGTTTTCCGCAAGTAGAGCTGGCCGACGTGCCCGAGGATATCGCTGCCAAAATCCTTGCTGTTCAGGAAAAATCAGGGTTCGTGCCCAACGTGTTCCTGATGTTCGCGCGTCGTCCGGCAGAGTTTCGGGCCTTCTTCGACTACCACGACGCGATCATGCTCAAGGAAGACTCGGCGCTCACCAAGGGCGATCGTGAAATGATCGTTACCGCCATCTCAGCGGCGAACAAATGCACGTACTGTGTGGTCGCGCACGGTGCGATCCTGCGCATCTACGAAAAGAAGCCGCTGGTTGCCGATCAGGTGGCAGTGAACTATCGGACAGCGGACATCTCCGACCGTCAGCGGGCGATGCTCGACTTCGCAACCAAGGTCAACTCCGCGTCGCACGAGATCTGCGATGCGGATTTCGAGGCGTTGAACAAGCACGGCTTCGGTGACGAGGACGCCTGGGACATCGCTGCTGTTACCGCGTTCTTCGGCCTGAGCAACAGAATGGCCAGTTTCTCGGGGATGATGCCGAATCCGGAGTTCTATCTGATGGGCCGGGTGGCTCGTTCCTGAATTGGCGCGCACAGCAAAAGGCCCGTAGGTTGCTTGCGCAACCTACGGGCCTTCACTTTGTAGCGGGGACAGGATTTGAACCTGCGACCTCTGGGTTATGAGCCCAGCGAGCTACCGAGCTGCTCCACCCCGCGTCGGTGTGAAACCAACCTTACACTACAAAAACGGGTGCAATTACCAACCCACGTTCAGGCCCCGGTGTGGGTGCTCTCCGCGTAGTACCCACGGATGTGACCGGTGATGCGTTCGCGCGCCAACTCAGGATCTCCGGCCTGCACGGCGTCGACTATTCCGCGGTGTTCGTGGCGGAGCCGGCAGCACGTGGTTGGCCAGGACTCCAGGTTCACTCCGGAGAGGACGTACGCCTCGATGGATTCGCGCAGCCCCGTCATCATGGCCGCGACAACCTGGTTGCCGGCAGCATCGGCCAGCGCAACGTGGAATTGTGCGTCGAGGATCAGGAACTCGTGTGCGCTGAGATCAAGGTTGTCCATGGAGTCGAGTAATTCGACAGCTGCTCCCAGGTCCGGTGTGGGTTGCGTCCGCGCAAGTTCCTGCATGACCTCGGCTTCGAGAACCAGGCGCGTCTTCACTACATCTGTCACCGGAAACCCTTGTGCGGCAACTTGCATCCGCATCAGCATGGTCATGCCGCCGGTAGGGCGGGCCACGATCATCGCGCCGGAGGTCGGGCCGGATCCCGTCTGGGCTTTGAGTAGTCCGAGTGCTTCCATGACGCGTAGAGCCTCGCGTACCGATGATCGGCCGACGCCGAGTTCGGCCGCCAGAATGCGCTCACCCGGAAGCCGCTGACCCGGGACGACTTCTCCCGAGGTCAGCCGCTTCTCCAGGTGCGTCAGTACTTGTTCCCACGCGCGTGGACTCGAATCGGAGGGCATGAGCCAAGAGCCTAGGTGGCGCTTACGGGAGCATCCACGACAGGACCGGTGTGGACTGCAGATACACGAGCGTGCAGAGGATAAGCAGCATGCTGAGGCTGTATCCGATGACTTTGCGCAGCAGGATGGGCTCGCTGCCCACCTGGCCGACTGCGGTCGCGGCGATCGTCAGGTTTTGCGGGCTGACCAGCTTTCCTACGACACCACCCGATGTATTGGCCGCGACCAACAATGTCGGGTCGATGCCCGCGGTCTGTCCAGCAACCTGCTGCAGTTTGGCGAACAGGGCGTTTGCGGAGGTGTCTGAACCGGTCACGGCAGTACCGAGCCAGCCGAGCATGGGAGAGAAGAAGGCAAATGCAGCGCCGGTGCCGGCCAGCCAGGTGCCGATCGAGACGGTCTGTCCGGACTGGTTCATGACGTAGCTCAAGCCGAGCACAGTGGCGACCGTCGCAATGGCCAGACGCATCTTCACGACTGTCGTACCGAACGTGGTCAGCGATTGCCCGGCGGTCAACGGGAATCGTCCGCCGTGAGTCCAGAATCCGTACACGGCTGTGACGATGATGCCGCAGATCAAGAGCAGCGTGCCGGGGTTCGACAGCCAGGAGAACGTGTAGATCGCGCTCGACGAGGGAGTTCCTGTGTCGGTCAGCAGATTTCCGTACAGACCAGGCCATTCGACCTTGCGGTCAGTCTTGCTCAGCCAGGCGGGGAGGTCGAATCCGGCGGTCCAGAGTTTGGCGACGCCGAAGACCACGACTACGAGAAGGTAGGGGAAAAGTGCCAGGAAGGTTCTTGACGGACTGAGCTTTTCGGGTTCGACCTTGGAACGCTGATCGTCGGGAGTGGCGGGATGCCAGAAGCGGAGCATCGTCACAGCAGCCGCGAGGCCGGCGAGAGATGCGACGACGTCGGTCAATTCGTACGAGAAGTGGCTGGAGCACCAGAACTGTGCGAGCGCAAAAACGGCGCCGGTGACCAATGCGATGGGCCAGACCTGCTTCATTCCGCGTTTTCCGTCAACCAGGAACAGAAGCAGAAGCGGTACGAACAGTGCCAGGATCGGGGTCTGACGACCGACGACGGCTGCGATCTCGGTAGCGGGAATGCCCGTCAGGTTTCCGGCCGTCGTGATCGGAATTGCCATGGCGCCGAAGGCAACCGGTGCAGTATTGGCGACCAGGACGGTCACGGCCGCGCGGATCGGCGGCATGCCGAGTGCGATGAGCATGGCGCCGGTAATAGCGACGGGAGCTCCGAAACCTGCGAGCGCTTCGAGCATTCCGCCGAAGCAGAATGCGATGAGCATTGCCTGCACGCGCATATCGCCCCGGCCCACGGTATTGAAGACGCGTCTCAAGTCTTCGAAACGTCCACTGACGACTGTCAATTCGTAGAACCAGATGGCGGTGACCACGATCCACATGACCGGAAAGAGCCCGAAGGTGATGCCTTGGAGAGCCGAGAGTGCTGTCAGCGACGTGGGCATGTCGAAGCCGACGACAGCCACGATCGCGGCAACTGCCAGCGCGCCGAGTCCGGAGTACCAGGCTTTGAGTTTGAATCCGGTCAGAAGGACGAAGAACGTCGCCAGGGGAAGCAGCCCGACGAGCGCCGACGCGGTCAACGACCCGCCGATCGCGGTAGTGGACGGTGTGAAAGTCACCGCGAGTAGCTCGGTAGCCACTGGTATCTCCTGACAGACGGTCTGAATGACGGTTTGTGTGGTCGGACCACAGGAACGTACACCATGACCCGGCTCACAATCGAGCATTGTGTGGATTTTTTGTTTTTTCGGGTATTCGGGTTCCTTGTGGCGCTGACCGTGCTTTACTGTGGTCTGACCACACCGAAAGATTGCGGAGATCACATGCGAGTAGCGCTGTTCGCCACCTGCATCGGAGACACGATGTTTCCTGATGCGGCCAAGGCCACCGCCCTCCTGCTCACCCGTCTCGGGCATGACGTCGTGTTTCCGCCCGGACAGACCTGCTGCGGGCAGATGCACGTCAACACCGGCTATCAGCCGGGCGCGCTGCCGCTGGTCGCGAACTACGCCGATACGTTCGGTGACACGTCGATCGACGCTGTTGTCGCGCCGTCGGGTTCGTGTGTGGGCTCGATCCGTCATCAACACGAGATCGTCGCCGAGCGGTACGGCACAGCGTCACTGTGCGGGCAGGTGCAGACGGTGAAGGCAAAGACGTACGAACTCTCCGAATTCCTCGTCGACGTTCTCGATGTCACAGATGTCGGCGCGTACTTCCCGCACCGGGTCACCTATCACCCGACCTGTCACTCGCTGCGCATGCTGCGAGTAGGCGACAAGCCGCTCCAGTTGCTGCGCAACGTTCGCGACATCGATCTGGTGGAACTCCCCGAAGCCGATTCCTGCTGCGGATTCGGCGGCACGTTTGCCATCAAGAACGCCGAGACGTCGACGGCCATGTTGGCCGACAAGATTCGCCATGTGGCCGACACCGGCGCAGAGTTCTGCAGCGCCGGAGATTCGTCCTGTCTCATGCATATCGGCGGCGGAATGTCGCGACTGCAGATGGGTGCCAAGACCATTCACCTCGCTGAGATCCTGGCATCTGTGGAAAGCCGGGTGCACGCATGAGCGCCGTGACGCTGGGTCTACCCAGCTTTCCCCCGAGGTCGCCCGAAGGTGCGGGATTTCTGCGAGGAACCGAAAAGTTCCCCGTCGCAGCGCATCACGAGCTGGCCAATGCGCAACTACGACGCAATATCGGCAAGGCCACGCACACCATTCGCGCCAAGCGCCTCAATGTAACGGGTGAGCTTCCGGACTGGGAAGAGTTGCGCGACGCCGGATCTGCAATCAAAACCGACGTCATGGCGCGGTTGCCTGAACTCCTCGAACAGTTCGAAGCTGCGGTCATCGCTCGCGGCGGACACGTTCACTGGGCGGCAGATGCCAACGAGGCCAACTCTATTGTGTCCGAGCTTGTCAAAGCTACCGGCTCCGACGAGGTCATCAAGGTCAAGTCGATGGCAACGCAGGAGATCGGACTCAACGAACACCTCGAAACCCAGGGAATTTTGGCGTACGAGACCGATCTTGCGGAATTGATCGTCCAACTCGGCCACGACAAACCGTCGCACATTCTGGTTCCCGCGATCCATCGCAATCGATCCGAGATCCGGGAGATCTTCCTGCGTGAGATGCCCGATGTGGACCCCGATCTCGGGGACAATCCGGCCGACCTTGCCGGCGCTGCGCGAAAGTTCCTGCGCCACAAGTTTATGACCACCCCGGTAGCTATCTCGGGTGCAAACTTCGGGATCGCGGACACCGGCACGCTGACCGTCGTGGAGTCCGAGGGCAACGGACGCATGTGCCTGACGCTGCCGAAAACTCTGATCACCGTGATGGGCATCGAAAAGATCCTGCCGACATATCAGGATCTCGAGGTCTTCCTTCAACTGCTGCCGCGGTCCTCGACAGGGGAGCGGATGAATCCATACACCTCGATGTGGACCGGCATCACGCCCGGTGACGGCCCACAGGAGTTTCACCTTGTGCTGCTCGACAACGGCCGCACAGCCGCCTTGGCCGACAAGATCGGCCGCGAGGCGCTCAACTGCATTCGGTGCTCGGCCTGCCTCAACGTGTGCCCTGTCTACGAGCGCACGGGTGGACACGCTTACGGATCAACGTACCCGGGACCGATCGGCGCAGTGCTCACACCGCAGCTGGCCGGGATGCACGGCAAGGACGACCCCAACTCGACGCTTCCCTTTGCCTCGAGCCTGTGTGGCGCATGCTTCGACGCCTGCCCGGTCAAGATCGATATCCCTTCGCTGCTTGTCGAATTGAGACACCAGAAGGTGGAACAGGCCGGTGTGACGGCTGAATCGGTGGCGATGAAGGCAGCCTCGTTCGCGATGTCCTCGTCGACGCGCTGGACTGCCGCGCAGAAGGCAGCTGGGCTGGGCCGCATCGTAGCAGGCAAGAAGGGCAAGATCTCGACGCTTCCGCCGCCGCTGAACGGCTGGACCGCGGCCAGGGATATCCCGGCGCCGCCCAAGCAGACCTTCCGGTCCTGGTGGGACTCCGACGAAGGCCGAGCAGCGCTGGACGAGGCTCGTCGCGAAGGTAAGGCAGGCAAATGAACTCACGCGAAGTGGTGCTCGGACGTATCCGTGACGCCATCACACTGGCTCCGGCTCGCGATGCCGAAATCCCGCGCCACTACCGCACCGGCAGAACCTTGCCCGATACCGAGCGCATCGAGCTTCTTGTCGACCGTTTGGTGGACTACAAGGCGCATGTCGATCAGTGCAGCACAACAGATATCGCGGAGACGATCAACGGCATTCTCATCGCGAACGATCTGAAAACCGTGGGTATACCTGTCGGCCTTGACCGCTCCTGGGTTGCCGGCTTCAGCGGCGAACTGGTGGTCGACAGCTCCGAGGTGCCTGCGCCGGAGCTCGAGAGACTGGACGCGGTGGTTACGGGGTCCAGAGTGTCCTGCGCCGAGACCGGCACCATTTTTCTCGATGCCGGTCCGGATCAGGGGCGTCGCGCATTGACTCTGGTGCCTGATACCCACATTTGCGTCGTTCATCGCGCAAGCGTGGAAGTTGGTGTGCCCGAGGCGATGGCAAAGCTGACCCCCGAACGGCCCACCACCATGATCAGTGGGCCGTCGGCAACTTCCGATATCGAACTCGAGCGCGTCGAAGGTGTTCACGGCCCACGAAATCTGCATGTCGTGATCGTCGACTGAGGGGGTCAGTCGAGGTCGCCGAACTTCCCTTCGACTGCCGCCACGTTGATCGCGTCGCGTAGCCGTGGGCAGCTGCGCATCGGGGCGATGTCATGCGTCGCGTTTGCGGGAACGCCGAGTTCAGTGCAGTGGGACAGCGTCGCCGCGTCCCACTGCACCGTTGTGTGGTGCCAACTGAACTTCTCCACCACAACCTCGGCCGAGCATGTCCCACAGGTGATCTGAACAGCCTCGCTCACTGACGTGCTGCCATGTTGTCGGCAACCTCTTGTCGCCACGACTCGACGGGACGTGTGGTGTCGAGTTCGTATTCGAAGCGGGCCACCATGTCCGGGCTGATGTCGGCGACGTCGACGTAGAACTGCTCGTACCAACGGCGAAGCTGGTACACCGGCCCGTCCTGTTCGCAGAGGAGTGGATTGTCGATGCGTGCCTTGTTCTTCCAGATCTCGACGTCCTGCTCGAAACCGGTGCTGATGAACCCGCTCATGCTCTCGGCCATACTGGTCGCGGCTTCACCGTCGAGATGCTCGGAGTTCTTGACGATCACGCCGTACGTCAAAACGAAACTGTTCTCGTCGATCGGGTAATGGCAATTGAGCAGAATCGACTCGATATCGAAGTTCTCGTAGTGATACGTCAACTCGTCGATCATGAACGACGGGCCGTAATACGCTGCCGAAGAACTATTTCCCGACAGTTTCGGTTCACCGGCCGCGGCGGGACGACGAAAATCGTCACGGCCAACGCCGTTCATGTACTGAGCCGCGACGTGGCCTTCGAAGACATTCTTGAAGTACGTCGGAAATGACTTGTGGATGTAGAAGAAATGAGCCATGTCGACGTTATTGTCGATGAGTTCGCGGCAGTTCGTGTTGACGACGATCTGCTTGAAGCCCTTCCAGTCCGTCCACTCGTCGGACAGTGCGCCGAGAATGCGCGGCGGTGCTACCTCTGGCGGCGGGGGATTGCCTTCGGGGTCGTTGTAGACGAACAGCATTCCGTCCTGATCGAGCGTCGGCCAGGAGCGAGTTTTGGCCAGCGGAGGTACACGGCGGGCGTAGGGGATTCCTGTGCATTTACCATTGCCGCCCCAACGCCAGTCATGGAATGGGCATGCTACCGAATCGCCCTTGACCTCTCCTTGCGACAGATCGCCACCCATGTGGCGGCAGTAGGCGTCCAGCACCTTCAGGTCACCACTCTCGCCGGCAAAGACGACCAGCTTGGTGCCGAAAGCGTTGATCGAGTGTGGTTTTCCGTCGTTGAATTCGCGAGAGAGGCCAAGACAGTGCCAGCCGCGAGCAAATCGGGTGGGGGCGTCGCCGGCCTGAATCTCGCGGATAGCGTCGTCTGAGTCGGGTACTGATGTTGTCATTTGTGAGGCTCCTTTGGTCGAATACTGTTCGAGCGATGCGTGATCAGCCGGTGACGCGGGCAGCGTTACCGGCGTCGACCGGCATGACTGTTCCGCTGATGTGGGCGCTGCCCTCGGCAGCGAAAAAGAGCACCGCGCGCGTGACCTCGAAGGGATCAAGCCAGGCAACAGGCTGGCTGTGCAGTGACCGGAAGATGGGTTCCACATCGTCGGCGGTGGGGGATTCGAGGTCGGGGCGCATGTGCCGATAGAGCTTGTCGTTGTGGATCATGGGAGTGCTGATATTCCCTGGCGCAACAACATTGACGGTGATTCCGTGCTGCGCGAGATCGAGCGCGGAACTCTTGCTCAGCCCGATGACGCCCCACTTGGACGCGACGTAGGCTGCGGTGTTTGTCGCACCTTGGCGGCCGAGCATCGACGAGATGGTGATGATCCGGCCGTATCCGCGTTCGATCATCCCCGGTGCTACGGCGCCGATGGTATTGAACACCCCGGTGAGATTGCTTCCGATTGTTTCGTCCCACAGCGCTGTCGAGGTTGCTTGGACGGCACCCATTGCGGACACTCCGGCGTTGGCGACAGCGATGTCGATACGGCCGAATTCTGAGATTCCCTGCGCTACCGCGCTGTCCATCGCAGCTCGATCAGCCACATCGGCCCGTACGATCAGCGCGCGGCGTCCGGTCTTCTCGATCAGCCGTGCGGTTTCGTCCAGGTCCTCGACAGTTGCCATGGGGTATGTGACGGTCTCACGATTTTCGCACCGATCGACAATGACGACGTCGGCGCCTCGCTCGGCAAAAGACACTGCGTGAGAACGTCCTTGGCCTCGTGCGGCTCCGGTGATCAGTGCAACTTTGCCTTCGAATTCGTCCACGGTGATTCCTCTCGTCCTCTTGGGCAGTTAGTGCCGTACTCGAATCAGTAAGCCAAAGGCTCTGTATGGACAGTCGGTGCATCTCGACTATCGAGATGGAGCAGGTCAAACGGCTGCTGCTAGGTCGTCGGCGGCCTTCCTGACCAGTGGCGTGACTCGGTCGAGATGAACCTTCTCAGCCTCGCCCGCGACACACAGTGACACCACCGCGCCGTCGGGAGTTCTTATCGCGCAACCCAAGCTGGAGATTCTTCCGGAACCGAACCCCGGGACCCTCCCGGTCGATTGATAGGCGATGCCGTGCGACGTACGAATACGTGCAAGTTCGGCGTGCAGGGCATCCAATTCTCGAGGGTCGTCGGAAGGTACAGCCGCAAGGTTTCTCTCGATCATCGGATCGACTTCTTCCGGGGAAAGCAGAGCCAGCATGGAACGCCCACCCGCGCCGCGGTGCGCGGGAAATCGTGCACCGACGCGTGAGCGCAACGCGGCGGCGAGCGGTCCACCCATCTTGTCCAGAAAGTACTCGTGTCCACCGTGGAGAACACCGAGATGAATCACCATGCCGGTGCGCAGATAGAGCTCGCGAATGATGTCGTTGGCCGCAATACGCACATGCGCTTGCGCCACTTCCGGGCCGACCGTGCCCAGCGCCCGAGGGCCGAGGCGGTACGCACGATCGTGTCGCATGAGCCAATCCAGTTCGACCATCTCCAGGAGAATCCGGTGGGTAGTCGATCGCGGCAAACCGGTCCGCAGTGCCAGTTCTTCGAGGTTGAGCCGCTCGTGCGGTGAGGTGTATGCATCGACAATCGACGTCACGCGAGCCAACATGGATTCTCGGGTAGCTCGCCTGACCTTGGAGGTTGTGACCGTTCCATTCACGACTTTGGTGTCCTCAACTGCGTCGGAGGCAGGGAGTATCCCGCCACTCGCTGACAACAGTGGCGGTGATGCAGGACACATTCAAACGTCAGTCCCGGTGTTCGGAAGTCGAGTGCGAGGTGCGGCGCAGAGGACGTCGTCTCGACTTCCTTTCCCGCTCCCGTTGTCCGGGAGTCGACGACCTCGCCCCGTCGCAGTCGCATTACCGTCCGTGGAATGACACAACTGTTGGCAGGCAAGGTCGTTTTCATCACCGGAGCAGCGCGGGGTCAGGGCCGCAATCATGCGATTCGACTCGCTCAGGAAGGTGCCGACGTCATCGCCGTCGACGTGTGCGCGTCCGTCTCCGAGGATGTGGGTTACGCAGCTGCAACCGAGGCCGACCTCGAAGAAACGGCGCGCCTCGTTCGAGCCGAGGGGCGCGAGATCGTCACCGCGGTAGCGGATGTGCGTGACCTCGAGGCTCTGCGCGCGGCAGTGGCGTCAGGCGTCGAGAAGTTCGGTCGCCTCGACGTCGTGATCGCGAATGCCGGTATCGCAACGTGGAATCGGTTCTGGGAGATGCCGGAAGAGCAGTGGTCGACGCTGGTGGACATCAATCTCAATGGTGTCTGGCGCACGATGGCTGCTGCGGTTCCCGCGATGATCGAGGCGGGCAACGGTGGTTCCATTGTGCTTGTCAGCAGCGCTGCCGGCGTCGCCGAAGCGCCCGGTTGTGCGCACTACTCGGCGGCCAAGCACGGCCTCGTGGGCTTGGCCCGCACTGCAGCAACGGAATTGGGTAGCTTCGACATTAGAGTCAACAGCATTCACCCCGGCGCAGTGGAGACCGAGATGGGCAACGATCCCAACGTCGGCAAGGTGCTCACAACGCATCCCGAGTACATGAATTCCTACAAGTGGCCCCTCACCTCCGTTCCGCGCACGACGGTCGAGGACATCTCCAATGCGGTGGTCTACCTCGCGACAGATCTCTCCCGCGCAGTCACCGGAACGAAGATCGTCATCGATATGGGTCAGACCATGGCGTAATCGCACTCAGAGCAGATTGAACTGCGCCACCTCGATGGTGTTTTCGACTGCTTCGGACAGTGTGCGGATACGTTCGTCGGCGCCTGGCGCGGTCAATATCGCCAGGCGGTCGGCGTCGCCCATCGGAATGCTGCGGGCCAGGGCGTACAGCCGCGAACCCAACGGATCCAATGCAGACGGTGGGGCAGGCATTCGTGGAGTCTGTTCCCCGGCCCGCAGCGCAAGCTTTCCCAACATTCCGTACATGAACTCGATGCGCTCGAGCAAAGAGTCGTATTCGTAGGCGGTGACCGGTGTTCCGTTGTTCTCGTCCGGCCATAATTCGACCTCCGCAAGCGGATAAGGATCGTCCGGTAGCCACTGTTTGACGCGAATTCGGTCTTCCGTCCGGCAGTACAACTGATACCGCCCGGCACCCATCTCGACATGGGATTCTATGCGTGCCAATGTGCCGACATCGTGGCGTGATTCCCCTCCGCCCACCTCGTGACCTCGAGCGATGAGGACAACTCCGAACAGTGGACCGTCAGCGGCCGCGAGAACGTTCTCGACCAGCGCCCGGTACCGGGGCTCGAAGATGTTGAGCGGCAGCAATTCACCCGGTAGCAATGCGGAGCCGAGCGGGAACATCGGGAAGATAGGCATCAGGGAATTCTCAACCTCGGAATCGGAGGGGCGGGGAAATCTCCGGGCCGATCGATCTCTGCGATCAAATGCTCGGACCATGTCAGTAAACCTGCAATGTCGAGGTCGTGGGGACTTTCGATCTCGTAGTGCCTGATCCGATCGTGCCCTTGAGTCAGCAGCGATACCGCGCCGGTGGTGTTGCCGCGCAGCAAGTGCGTGAGCCCGACGGCAAGTTGGGCCATTCCCTGCCACAGGTCGCGCTCCTCGGCGGGTGCGTTTTTCCACGTTCCTTCGAGAATTTCGTGTGCATGAAAGGGCATCCCGTGATCGAGGAGGCGTTGTGCCTCGGTGATCGCCTCGTCCGGCGGTAAACGCACGTCGTCCGGAATTCGGGGAACACCTTCGGTGGAATCGCGGGACAGTGGGCGCCCGAGACCGTCGCGCGGGCGTGCGTTGAGTGGCTTTCCGCCGACATCGCGGTCGCGTTCGGACATAAACTTCAGCCTAGCGGCAGCTCGTCGGAGTGCCTGCCAAAAGTTTTTTCGCGTCGTCTGTCGATTTGAGGAAGAACCGTTCGTCGTCATGTTGTAAGGCAAGAAAGCCGGAAGCGAAACAACAGACCAGGGAGTTCAGCCATGAAGTACATGTTGCTCATCTACACCGCACCCGGCGGAGACACCGAACCTCAGTGCACGATGGAGGACTGGGAGATCTACGACAAGGAAATGAAGGACGCCGGCATCTGGGTGTCCGGCGATGCCCTCGCCGACCTGACCACCACGACGACGGTTCGGGTCTCGCCGTCCGGGGAAAAGACCGTCACCGACGGGCCGTTTGCCGAAACCCGCGAGATCCTCGGCGGCTACGACGTCATCGACGTTCCTGATTTGGATGCTGCCCTGGCCTGGGCCGCGCGGTGCCCCGGCGCCCGTGACGGTGGCAGCGTCGAGGTGCGTCCGCTGGCCGGGTTCGGGGACTGATTCGCCTTGGACGAGCAGGCTGAGAACTCGGTCGAGTCCGTGTTCCGGGAGGAACGTGGACGACTCTTGGCCTCGCTCGTCCGCCGTTTCGGTGATCTGGATCTGGCCGAAGAGGTCACCTCCGAAGCCGTCGAGGCTGCGTTGGTGCATTGGCCGGTGGACGGAGTGCCCGCAAAACCCGGCGCGTGGCTGCTGACCACGGCGCGTCGCAAAGCCGTCGACAGGCTTCGGCGTGATCAGGCCTATGCGGCGCGATTGGCCGTGATGCAGGTGGACGCCGATCGCGCCGACCCTGCGCCGCCCGTGGTCGACGGGGAACTTCCCGACGAGCGGTTGCAGCTCTTCTTCACCTGCTCACATCCCGCACTCGCGGAAGATGACCGGATCGCCCTCACCTTGCGTTGCCTCGGCGGGTTGACGACGCCTGAAGTTGCCCGCGCCTTCCTGGTGCCTTCGGCGACGATGGCGCAGCGGATAGTGCGCGCGAAGAAGAAGATCCGTCAGGCTCGGATTCCCTTCCGAACTCCCAGCGCCGAAGAACTCCCGGAGCGTCTTCCGGGTGTTCTGCAGGTGATCTATTCGGTGTTCACCGAGGGGTACGCCGCCAGCTCGGGTCCGGATCTGCAACGTATCGACTTGGCGGTTGA
The DNA here is from genome assembly GCF_013277795.1 of Rhodococcus sp. MS16. NCBI lineage: Bacteria > Bacillati > Actinomycetota > Actinomycetes > Mycobacteriales > Nocardiaceae > Rhodococcus > Rhodococcus sp. MS16. The sequence goes on along the minus strand of NZ_VBTM01000010.1, from coordinate 140,212 downwards.
GGCGATCAGGCTGGCGAGGATCTTGCGCGGGTTGCTTCCCGATGAGCGCGAGATTGCGGGACTGCTGGCGTTGATGCTGCTCGTCCACGCGCGTCGGGATGCCCGCACCGATTCGAGCGGCGCGATTGTGTTGTTGGAAGACCAGGATCGTGCGTGCTGGGATACACCGATGATCGAGGAAGGCAGCGACCTCGTTGTCGTTGCGTTGACTGGGGGATCGCCCGGTCCGTACGGAGTGCAGGCGGCGATTGCCGCGTTGCACGACGAGGCTGCGGATCTGGAGAGCACCGACTGGCCGCAGATCTGCGCGCTGTACGGAGTACTCCTCACGCTGACGCCTTCGCCCGTCGTGGCCGTGAATCGCGCTGTGGCGCTGGCGATGCGCGACGGAGAGGAGGCGGGATTGATTGCTCTGGATGAGCTGTCCGCGGAGCCCAAACTTGCCGACTATCACCCGTATCACCTCGCGCGCGCCGAACTACTCGCGCGGTTGGGGCGCACCGATGCCGCAGTGTCTGCGTACCAACGTGCGCTGAATCTGGTTGGTACCGAACCGGAGCGGGCCTACTTGGAGCGTCGGCTCGGGGAGATAGTGGAGTAGCTACTTCGCGCTCGCGCCGACCATCCGTAAGGCCAAGTCTCCGTACAGCTTTCCGATATCTTCCGGATCCGTGTAGTTGCCGGCCGGGAACCAGCGGCACACGTCGACGCACAGGGACATCAGTGCGAGCGTGACACCTTCTGCGTCGGGGATCGTGAAATCGCCTGACTGCACTCCGGCGTTGACGACTTCCCTGACCACTCGCGTCGTGCTGCGGCGAAGCGCGACGACAGTCCGGTAGTGCTCGGGGGTGAGTGCGGTGAGTTCGTATTGGACGACGCGCGCGAGTGAATGGTGCCCGGCCTGCCAACTGGCGAAGGTGCCGACCAGTTCACGCAGGCGAACCGCCGGTTCTTCACCCGGTCGGTCAGCGCTCTCGACAACCTTCAACGCTTCGGTGTGGCCTTCGTAGCTGATCGCGAAAAGCAGCTCTTCTTTCGAGCGGTAGTGCGGATACATGGCGGCGGGACTCATGTCGAGGCGCGCGGCGATGTCACGGGTAGTGGTGCCGCCGTACCCGGCGGACGCAAACGCGTCGACGGCGGCAGCACGGATGCGGGCTGCAGCTTTGGAGGGGCTGATCACCACGTCAGGTGAATCGCTCACAGTTCCTCCAGGTGTCACAGATGTCGGATGTTGACAATATCGCGCTCTCGAACCACTATAAGCAAGTGCTTAGATTCTAAGCATGCGCTTAGATTGGTCGTCACGTGCGGGAACGCCGCACCGAAAGGAAGCAACTCCTCATGCGTCGCACTCTGTACGGACCCGATCACGAGGCGTTTCGCGAATCGGCTCGCGAATTCGTCAACCGGAACATCCTTCCGGTCGCAGAGAAGCTGATCGATCAGCGCTTCATCGACCGCGAGATCTGGCTCGAAGCAGGACGCAACGGCTTCCTCGGTCTCGAGGTCCCGGAGGCGTACGGCGGAAGCGAAGCCGGTGACTACCGCTTCAACGCGGTGCTGGCAGAAGAACTCTCGCGCGCAAGTGCAGCGGTTGCTTCGAGTTTCGGCATCCACGCCGACGTTGTTGCTCCCTACCTCGTTCAGCTCACCACCGAAGAGCAGAAGCAGCGTTGGCTGCCCAAGTTCTGCACCGGCGAAATGCTGACCGCAATCGGCATGACCGAGCCCTCCGGCGGATCCGACCTCGCCTCGCTCAAGACCACGGCGGTCAAGGACGGCGACGACTGGATCATCAACGGCTCCAAGACCTTCATCACCAACGGCTACAACGCTGATCTCGTGATCGTCGCAGCCCGCACCAGCCCCGAGAAGAAGTCCAAGGGCATCACCCTCTTTGCCGTCGAAACCGGCATGGACGGTTTCGAGCGCGGACGCAAGCTCGACAAGGTCGGCCAGCACGAGTCCGATACTGCTGAACTGTTCTTCGAGAACGTTCGCGTGCCGTCCGCCAACATCATCGGCGAGATCGACCGCGGCTTCATCCACATGATGGAAATGCTGCCGCAGGAACGCGTCGGCGCTGCAGTGTCCAACATTGCGCACGCTGCTCCGATTCTCGAGGAGACGCTGCAATATGCCAAGGACCGCAAGGCTTTCGGTCAGCCCATCGGCTCGCTGCAGTGGAACAAATTCCTGCTCGCAGATTTGGTGACCCGCGTCGAGGTTACCCAGGCTTACGTCGACAACTGCGTCGCCGCCCATGCGGCCGGCGAGCTGACCGCCATCGACGCAGCCAAGGCAAAGTGGTGGACCGCGCAGGTACAGAACGAGGTCCTCGATCACTGCGTCCAACTGCACGGTGGCTACGGCTATATGACCGAGTACCGGGCTGCTCGCGCCTGGATGGACGCTCGCGTCACCAAGATCTGGGCCGGATCCAACGAAATCATGAAGGAACTCATCGGCCGCGACCTCGGCCTGTAGTTTCGACCGCAAGCGCTATTTCCTCCCGAGCCCTTCGACCACAGGAGCATCACCGCGTATGTCTGTTCTCGACAAGTTCTCTCTGACAGATCGAGTTGTCATCGTGACCGGTGCGTCGTCGGGTCTCGGGGTGGCATTTGCAAAAGCCGCAGCTGAGGCGGGAGCCGACGTCGTGCTGGCAGCCAGGCGCGTCGACAAGCTCGAAGACACCGCCAAGCTCGTGCGTGATGCAGGCCGTGAAGCGTTGTGTGTGGCCACCGACATTGTCGATCCGGCACAGGCCCAGCACATGGTCGACGCAGCTATGGAGAAGTTCGGTCGCGTGGACGTACTCGTCAACAACGCCGGCGTCGGAACCGCGGTTCCGGCAACCCGTGAAACTCCCGACGAGTTTCGTTCCGTCATCGACATCAATCTCAACGGTTCGTACTGGGCTGCGCAGGCGTGCGGTCGAGTGATGCTGCCGGGCAGTTCCATCGTCAATATCTCCAGCATTCTCGGGTTGACCACGGCGGGACTGCCGCAGGCCGCCTACGCAGCCAGCAAAGCCGGCATCGTCGGATTGACCCGCGACCTGGCTCAGCAGTGGGGAACCCGCAAGGGCATCCGTGTCAATGCCATCGCGCCGGGATTCTTCAAGTCGGAAATGACCGACCAATACAACGACGGCTACCTCGAATCGATGGCTCCCCGCTTGATCATGGGTCGAATGGGAGATCCGGAAGAACTCGCGGCAACCATGGTGTGGCTGGCCTCCCCGGCCGGCGGATACGTCACCGGCCAGACCATTGCCGTCGACGGCGGGATCACGATCACCTGACGTCGATGACGGGAGGTCATCCCGTTTGCCGTATAAGTAGCAGGTGACTTCAAACGCCGACCCCTCGGAGAACTGGGAAGACCGTCCGCCGCCGTCCATGGCTGCAACGGAGCTTTTACGTGACCTCCCGGTGACGGCACGCGGGGTCCGGACCAGGGCTTCTCTGGTTGCGGCAGCCCGAACGGTGTTCGAGCGAGCGGGGTACCTCGACGCCCGGCTGACTGACATCACGAAGGAAGCGAACTGCTCCACGGGCACGTTCTACACGTACTTCGACAACAAAGAGCAGATCTTTGCCGCTGTCCTCGAAGTCGCGCAGGAAGACATGCTGCACCCCGGCATGGGTCGCGTCCGCGACGCGGACAACCCTTACGCTGTGCTCGAGTCGAGCAACCGCGCGTACCTGATTGCCTTCCAACGCAATGCCAAATTGATGGGTCTGCTCGAGCAGGTGGCACAGATCGATCCGGCCTTCGCGAAACTACGACGCGATCGTGGTGCAACCTTCATCACGCGCAATGCAAAAGCCATCGAGCGGTTGCAGACGGAAGGAAAGGCCGACACGTCGCTGGATCCGTTGTTGGCGTCGCGGGCACTCTCGTCGATGGTGAGTCGCTTCGCCTACAGCGTGTTCGTGTCTGAGGAACCGGGCTCAGACGGCAAGCCGGTGCCCTTCGAAGAAGTGGTCAAGACCGCTACCCAGATTTGGGCCAACGCGCTCCGATTGCAGCGGTAGCAGCGGCTCAGCGGGTTCCGCGTGCGAACTCCGCTTCGAGATTCTGGCGCAGAGTTTCCTCACTGTTGCGGACTGCGTTCTCGATGAACGGCCCGACCACGAGGCCTAGGGCTTTGCCCGTCAGGCCGTCGGGCAGCTTGTAGGCAAAATCGACCGCCAACTCGGTTTTGGTGTCGTCTACCCGTGTGAATTCCCAGGTAGACGAATTGGCGACATCTCCCAGTGACGAGAGTGTGATGATGCGGTCTTTCTCCCACTCGGTGATTTCGAGCTTCGAGCGCACGGTGCTCGGACCAATTTGGATTGCGGCGTCGAATGTTGCGCCCAGACCTTGATCGAACTCGCCGTCGGGGTAGAACTCGGAGACGCCGTACATCCAGTTCACGACATTCCGGTAGTCGTCTATGTAGGCAAACGCGACGTCAACGGGTACGGCGGCAACCGCGGAATGGCGAACGTGGATCATGACTGGTCCCTTGTTTATCGGTGGACATCGACTGTAACCAATGACGGTGACATGTTCGGTGTCGGCGCAAGTGGATCTACGGTAACGGTTATGACAAACGAGCCTGCTATGCCCGAATCCTGGCGACACTACGAAGACCTGGGTCTGTCCAAGCCTCTCGCGGCGGCACTGGAAGCGTTTGTCGAGCAGGGGTACCACGGGGCCTCGATTCGGGACATCGCAGCGCGAGCGGGGCTCTCGGTGCCAGGTCTGTACCACCACTATCCGTCGAAGCAGGCCTTGCTCGTCGGCTTGACCACGGTGGTGATGGGCGAGTTGCTCGAACGCAGTCGTGCCGCCGAGATCGAAGCCGGCCCAGATCCGTCGGATCGCTTCGACGCGGTGATCGAATCATTGTTGCGGTTCCACATGTTTCGACGGGAGCAGTCGTTCATCGCGTCTTCGGAGCTTCGGAGTATGGAACCGGAGGGTCGGGCTAGCTACATCGCTCAGCGTGACGAACAGCAGAAGCAGGTCGACCGGATCATTCTCGACGGAGTTCGAGCGGGTGAGTTCGACGCCGAGTATCCAGTGGACGCGAGTCGGGCCGTCGTGACGATGTGCGTGGCGGTGGCGCAGTGGTATCGGCCGGATGGTGAATTGTCGCCGGAGGAGTTGGTGGAGCGGTATTTGGGGATTGCGAGGTGCACGGTGGGGGCGAAGCGGGTGGGGATGTAGCGGGACTTCGGCGATCACCTGGAGTTCTTCAGCAATTCGAGGGCCGCGTCCCGGCCGACGCCGAAGGGGTCGGTGCCTATACCGATCCCGTCTGCGACGAGGGCACCTTCGTGAAGCAGCATGAGGGACTCGACGAGGCGTTCGTCGGAGTGCCCTTCCGTCGCCAGGATTCGCCGAAAAAGGTTCATCATCTCCTGCTTCTGTTCGGCGATAACGGCAAACACCTGATGCGAACGATCACTGAACTCGGCGTGCGCGTTGATCATGCTGCACCCCTTGCCTCCGCTCGCTTTGGACCAGGAAGCGGAAGCATCGAACACCGCACTCAACTGTTCGGCGCGAGTGTCTCCGGCTGATGCCAGCTTCTTGTCGCGAAAGGCTCGCCACCGCCGATCTCGGTCCTTCAGATATTCCACGACGAGACCGTCCTTCGAGCCGAACCGCTCGTACAGAGTCTTCTTAGTGACCCCGGCGTCCAGTGCGACGGTATCCACACCTACGGCGTGAATCCCCTGTTCGTAGAACAACTTCGACGCCGACTCCAGGATGCGACGCGCTTTCGGAGTCAACTCGGGTACGGATTCCTCTGCCATGGCCAAGAGTATACCGATCTGTATAGTCGAGGTATGAGTAAACAGATCGGTATACCTCGGATCGCGATCCCGAGATCTGCCGTGACGGCTACCTTGTCGGTCTTGTTCGTCGCGTGCTGGAGTTCGGGATTTATCGGAGCCAAACTCGGCGCGGGCAGCGCCGAGATCCCCACGGTGCTGATGTGGCGGTTCCTCCCGCTCGCCGCAGTACTCGTCCCGATTGTCTGGTTGTCCGCCCGGCGCCTGAACACGATGCCGGCCCCGCGGACTCTCGGCAGGCAGGTGGTGATCGGGATGCTCTCCCAGAGCGGATACCTGTTGTCTGTGTACTGGGCAGTCGATCTCGGCGTGAACACCGGAACAACTGCACTGATCGACGGTATTCAGCCGCTGGTGGCAGCCGCGCTGCTCGGCCCGGTCCTCGGTGTCGCAGTGCCGCGCACACAGTGGGTCGGGTTGGTGATCGGGCTGGGCGGCGTCGCGATGGTCACCGCCGCCGACGCCGGAGCCGGTACAGCGGCGCCGTGGTGGTCGTACGCGATCCCGTTCCTGGGGATGCTCTGCCTGGTCGCATCCACCTTCGTCGAACAACGTGCTCCCACGTCCACGCCGCCACTGCAGGCTCTGGCTATCCACTGCTCAACCAGCGCAATAGTTTTCACGGCTCTAGCGGTCGCTTCCGGAAATGCCGTACCGCCGAGTGTCAACACATTCTGGATCGCATTGCTCTGGTTGATCGTGCTGTCCACCTTCGGTGGTTACGGCCTGTACTGGTTGTTGCTCCGTCGGGTCGGCATTACGTCCGTCAATACGTTGATGTTCTTGATCGCTCCCGTCACCGCGGTCTGGGGTGCGCTGATGTTCGGGGAATCCTTCACTCCGTACACCGCGCTCGGCTTGGCGGTGGGCATCCTCGCCGTCGTCGTGGTCACCCGGGTGGGCAATCGCCCGAAGGCGCGGGACGAGGGCGAAGATGCCTGGCCGGTCAGGGTCCCGATCACGTCGCGCTGATGAAGCCAGATCGGGATGTGAACCGCTCGCGGAGCGCGGTGAGTTGCTCTGCGGTGAGCTTGAGTCCGTTGAGTGCGTAGTCCTCGACGGTGCCGAAGAGTGTGCGCATCTCGTCGAGGGCGGCGTCGAAGTAGCTGTCACGGACGCCGAGGAGGGGGCGGAGCAGTTCGGCGTCGACGCCTTTGCTTGCGGCGAAGTCGAGTATCGGTTCCGTCATGGGTGCCAGATCGGTGTTCGTCTGCAGGTAGTCGGCGCGTACATCTGCTTCGTCGGCGCCGAGCAGGAGCAGGAAGGAGGTTGCGGCCCACCCGGTGCGATCCTTGCCGGTGGTGCAGTGGAAAAGTGCTGCCCCGGTGCGTTTTTCGTCGATGAGGTCGAGGTAGAACGTGCGGTAGGCGTCGAGCGCCGATGGCAGGGTGACGAAGTTGCGGTTCGCTTCCTCCATCTGCGCGATCCCACGCCCGTCACTGATCGTCTCGGCGTACGCGGCCGGGTCCGTCATGAGTAGTCCGGTGGCCGCGGCGTTCTGGGCATTGTCGGCGAGTACGTCGAGCCAGACCGTCCGTGTCGAGTCGGGGAGATTGTCGAGTGCGCCGTCGCGCTCGGCGGCGGTCCTCAGGTCGTACACAGTCCGGATGTCCAAGCGGGCGACCGCGGCAACGTCGTCGCCGTCGAGTTTCGCGAGCGTCGCCGAGCGGTAGAGTGCGCCCGGACTGACGGTGCCACCTGCAACGGGAATGCCGCCGAGGTCGCGGAAGTTCGGGGCGGTTTTCAGGAGAACGCGACGATCGAGCGGGTGAGTTGGCATGGCTGACTCCTTTGGGTTCGGGCGGTGACGGCCTAGCCCGCGGGATCGGGCGTAATTCCGCGACGGAGACTGCGAACCGTCAGATCCAACGCTTGCAGTCGGGTGCCTGCGCCACGATTGACGTAGTCCATGGATGTGTAGAGCAGCGACCACAGCAGGTTCTGTACCCAGTCCGAACTCATGTCGGGATCGATGGAACCGTCGGAGTGTCCACGTTCGATGGCGTCGCTGACTCCGCTGTCGTTGGATGCGGATTCGGCAAAGGAATCTTCTTGATACACACCGGGTGTGAAGAACAGGACCGTCAGGAGGTCGGCCAGTTCGAAGTACTCGTGGCACAGGCGAACCAGTGCTTCGGCACCGGTGCCATCGCCGAGTCTCGCCGCTGCGCCAGCTTTGTCGACGGCGTGGGTGGCCTCTGACGCGACAGCTTCGACCAGGTCTGACCGTTCGGGAAAGTAGCGGTGCAGGGTGGTCCGGCCGACTTTTGCGGCCGATGCGATTTCGCTGAGCGTCGCGGCGGGTTTGGATGCGAACACTGAAATGGCGGCATCGAGGATGGCCTTGCGAGTGCGCTCGCGGGTTGCGCTTTGTTCTGGTGCGCTGTGGATCGTTGTCACGAATTCGAAGCGTAGCCGTGTCCGGTTTCGGTATCCAGTCTTTCCGTATCGGAATTCCCTTGCCCTTTTTGGAACATTCGTGTTCCATAAATTCATGCTCGAATCTGACGCTCGCAAACCCACGCCGAAATGGAGCAATCTCCGCGTTCTCGCCGAGTTCGCTCGCCCGCACCTGCCGTCGCTCCTGCTCGGGTTGGTCTTGGCCCTGTGTGGCTCAGCGGCGACGCTGGCGACGCCGATGGTCACCAAGTGGGTTCTCGACACACTCGACACCGGCGCTTCGCTGCAAGGGCCGATCCTGACACTGGTCGTCCTTCTCGTGGTGGGCGCAGTGCTCGGCTGCGCTCAATGGATCGTGCTCGGCACTGCCGCCGAGAAGGTCGTGTTCGACGCCAGGTCCTCACTGGTCCGGCGGTTTCTGGCTGCGACCGTGCCGTCGTTGCAATCGCGGTCGGTGGGCGAGTTGGTCACCCGAGTCACGTCGGACACCCTGCTGTTGCGTGAGGCCGCGTCGTCGGCCGCGGTGAACATTCTCAATGCGGCCGCCCTGACCATCGGAACGATTGTTCTGATGGGTGTCCTCGATCTGCCGTTGCTGGGCGTGACCATGGTGGCAATCGTGTTCGCCTCCATCCTCTTTGCCGTTCTGATGCCCCGGATTTCCGCAGCGGAGGCTCGAACCCAGGAATCGCTCGGCAAGCTCGGTGGAGTTCTCGAAGGTGGTTTGCGAGCAATCCGGACGGTCAAGGTGTCACTCGCGGAGGATCGAGTCGGCGCTCTCGTGACGAACAATGCGGCCGATGCAAAAAAGCATGCAGTCACAGCGGTTCGAGTATCCGCGACCGCATGGACTGTCGCGTGGACCGCCATTCAAGGGTCGATCATTGCCATCTTGGGGTTCGGTGCCTGGCGCGTCGCCGACGGTGAAATGGCAGTCTCCACACTCATCGCTTTTCTGCTCTACGCCTTCACACTGATGGGTCCGGTCTCGGAGCTTGCGCAGAACGTCACCTCTGTTCAGTCGGGAATCGCGGCAGCCATCAGGATTCGAGAGATGCAGTCGCTGCCTACGGAGACGCATGACGTCGCCTTGGGAGTTGTCCAGAAAACCGACCCGGTCGCGCCGTTGATCGAATTGCGCAACGTCACGGTCAGCTACCACGGCTCGACCGAGCCCGCGCTGAGCGACGTCTCGCTGGTCATCCCGCAGCGGGGACATATGGCGATCGTCGGACCGTCGGGTGCCGGAAAGACCACGTTGCTCTCGACCGTGCTGCGATTTGTCGAACCAGGAGCCGGTGAGGTTCTTCTGCACGGAGTCGGATACAACGCGCTCGATCACCGAGCAGTGCGCGAAAGCCTGGCGTATGTCGAGCAGGAGACGCCGGTGGTGCCGGGAACGATCCGAGAGAACGTGGTCTTCAGTCATCCCGACGCGACCGATGACGAGGTGCAGGCAGTACTGCGTCTGCTCCGGCTCGACGACGCGATCGAGGCCCTGCCGAACGGACTCGACACCGCATTGACGGCCACGTCGCTGTCCGGCGGCCAACGTCAGCGGATCGCGATGGCACGTGCAGTTCTGCGGCCGAGTGCGTTGCTCCTGCTCGACGAAGCCACTGCCCAGGTCGACACGCTCACCGAGGCCGCGATAGTCGATGCGATCAACGAGCGTGCGCGCACCGGGGCTGTGGTGACGATCGCTCATCGACTCTCGACCGTGCGCGACGCAGACTGGATCGTGGTCATGGAAGCCGGCCGGATTCGCAACATCGGCAACCACGACGAGCTCATGAACAAGGACGACCTGTACCGGGACATGGTGGTTGCCGGTCGGCTCGATCATTCCGAGGCATTGCTCGAAGATTGTTGACCCGGTGAGTCGGCATGTGCGAGAGTGCTGGTACCGAACGATCGCTCGGTCGGTCTTACTTGGAGGTGGATGGTGGCAATCGATCTGACGTATGCGCCGGAGGTGACCGCGCTGATCGAGAAGACGCGCGCCTTCACTCTGGATGTCGTTCTCCCGATCGAGGACAAGCATGGCGGCGACATTGCTGTTGCAGGCGGTGACGCAACTCGTATCGAGATGCAGACCGCGGCAAAGGCTGCAGGCGTCTTCGCTCCCCATGCGCCGATCGAATACGGCGGGCACGGGCTCAACATGAGTGATCGTGCGCCGGTATTCGAGGAGGCCGGCTACTCACTGTTCGGTCCGACCGCACTGAACATCGCCGCCCCGGACGAGGGCAACGTCCACATGCTGGCCCACGTGGCAAACGCGGCGCAGAAGGAACAGTTCCTCGCGCCGCTCGCCCGCGGTGACCAGCGTTCGGCTTTTGCGATGACAGAACCAGCGCCCGGTGCCGGATCCGATCCGTCGGCCCTCAACACCCGCGCCGAGAAGGCTCCGGGTGGCTGGAAGATCAACGGCAAGAAGTGGTTCATCACGGGCGCTGACGGCGCAGGCTTCTTCATCATCATGGCGCGCACGTCGGGTGAACCCGGCCAACGTGGCGGTGCCACAATGTTTCTCGCGCCGGCAGAGTCCCCGGGATTGATCGTCGGTCGTCATATCGGAACCCTCGACAAGTCCATGATCGGTGGCCACTGCGAGGTCACTTTCGAAGATCTCTTTGTCCCCGACGAGGCTGTTCTGGGCGAGGTCGACCAGGGCTTCGCCTACGCACAGGTGCGTCTCGGCCCCGCCCGCATGACACACGTGATGCGGTGGCTGGGCGCCGCGCGTCGTGGGCACGACATCGCCGTGGCCCGGGTGGCGGAGCGTGAAGGATTCGGTTCCAAGCTCGGTGACCTCGGGATGATCCAGAAGATGATCGCGGACAACGAAATCGACATCGCGGCCACTCGCGCGCTGCTGGTTCAAGCGTGCTGGGAGCTGGATCAGGGTGGACATGCAAGCAACTCCACGTCGATCGCAAAAACGTATGCAGCGGAGGCGATCTTCCGTATCGTCGATCGGTCCATCCAGATGTGCGGCGGTATCGGGGTGTCCGACGACTTGCCTCTCGCACGCCTGTCCCGCGAGGTCCGCCCGTTCCGCGTGTACGACGGACCGTCCGAGGTTCATCGGTGGGCAATCGCGAAGCGAGTTGTGGGCGCGGCACGTCGAGCTGCTCGAGACGGTGCGTGATGACTGAGTTTCCCGGTCTCGACCTGGTTGCCCTGCGGAAGTACCTGCTCGACTCGGACGTCGCGGTAACCGGCGATCTCCGTGCGAAACTGATCTCCGGCGGCAAGTCCAACCTCACCTACGGGATCTACGACGACGCATCGAGTTGGATTGTGCGCCGCCCTCCGACTGCGGGATTGACGCCGTCGGCGCATGACGTGGCGCGCGAATTCCGCATCACGTCGGCACTGCAGAACACTGCGGTGCCGGTGGCTCCCACCGTCGCCCTGTGTGAGGACGCGTCGGTGATGGGTGCGACGTTCACGGTCGTCGAGTTCATCGAAGGTCAGGTGATCCGGACGAAGTCGGAACTGGATGCTCTTCCGGCAGAACAGGTCACGGCCTGCGTTGATGAATTGGTGCGTGTACTTGCGGCGCTGCACGATGTCGACTACAAGGCCGTCGGCCTCGGAGAATTGGGGCGTCCCGACGGGTACGTCGCCCGGCAGGTGAAATTGTGGGCCGGTCAGTGGTCGCGGGTGAAGGTCGAGGATTCTGCGGACGTCGACCGCTTGGCTTCTGCGCTCTCGGAACTTATTCCGGAGAATTCCGAGTCGTCGATCGTCCACGGTGACTACCGGATCGACAACACGATCCTCGCTGCCGACGATGTCACGAAGGTCGCGGCAGTAGTGGACTGGGAATTGTCCACTCTCGGTGACCCTTTGGCCGACATCGCCATGATGTGCGTGTATCGCCATTCCGCGTTGGACCTGGTTCTCGGGGAGCCGGCAGCCTGGACCAGTTCGTCATTGCCGTCTGTTGTCGATCTGGCCCAAAGCTATTCGCGCGTCTCGGGTCGGGATCTCGGCAACTGGAACTTCTACATGGCACTTGGATTCTTCAAGCTGGCCGTTGTCGCCCAGGGGATCGATCATCGTTTCCGGGCCGGCGCGACAGTCGGTGGTGGTTTCGAGAGTGCGGGAACTGCTGTACCCGAACTGATCTCGGCGGGGCTGAACGCGTTGAACGGGAAGTTCGCGTGAGTGCGTCGGCGCTCGTCACAGGCGCGTCCAAAGGCATCGGGCTGGGCATTGCGACGCGTCTCGCGACGCTCGGATACGGATTGACTATCACGGCGCGAGACAGTGAGAAACTCGACGCAGTTGCCGAGGAACTGCGCCGCGCCGGTTCGCCCGACGTTCTGGTGTTGGCCGGTGACATGGCGGACGAGAAATTGTCGGCGGAATTGGTTGCCGCCCACGGTGATCGATTCGGTTCGATGCGTGCACTCATTCTCAACGCTGGTGTGGGAACCAGTGGGCGGATCGCGGACTACCCCATGAAGCGCTTCGACAAGACGCTCGCAGTGAATCTGCGGACGCCGTTGGCGCTGCTTCAGGCGTCGTTGCCGTTCCTGCGCCTGGCAGCGGATGCACATCCGAGTGGCGGAGCAAAGGTTGTTGCGCTGGCATCAATTGCCGGGGTGTACGCCGAAAGCGGTTTGGGTGTTTACGGTGCGACCAAAGCGGCGTTAATCTCGATGATCGAGGCGCTCAACGCCGAAGAATCGGGAAACGGCATCAGCGGCACGGCAATTGCTCCGGGATACGTCGACACCGACATGTCGGCGTGGACGCACGATCGGATTACGCCGGAATCGATGATCAAAGTCGACGACATCGTCGAACTGGTCGACGGTTTGCTACGTTTGTCCGCCAGGGCAGTGGTCCCCAAGATCGTGATGACCCGAGCCGGTACCGAAGGCTACGGGGCCTGATCAACCCGGCCGATTCTCGCCACGTTTGCGGAAGAAGTGGAACCCGGGAACACCGACGATCGCCTGTTTCAGGTCTTTGACGACCCCCAGGAGTTCGTGGACTTCGGGGGAGACCGAGTCCAAGGTGGCGAGAATCGGCAGGACGGCAGTGACCCGCTCGGTGAGTTCGGGGAGCTTGTCGATCAGCGTGATGGCGGCAGTGACTTCGGATTCGCTGAGATCATCCGCAAACCTGGCAGCTAACGGAGCCAGTTGAACTGCGATGGGTTCGTACAGTTCGAGAAGTTGCTGCGCGATGTCCGATGTTTGCTCGACGGCTTCGATCAACGTCTCGGCGCGAACAGTGACGGAAGCTGCGCCGACTACGACGCGGTCTGCGTTCTCGGCTATCTGGCTGATTCGCGCAACCAGTCTCTCGACGCTCACCAACAGCGCCTCGAGGCGGGCAGGGAGCGTGAGCGCGAAAACGACCGTAGACAGCGACCAGTGCACCACATCGCTGACGGAGTGGACCAGGCTGGAACGTCCCGGCAAAACTAGAGCCATCACTCGATACTGCCTGATAATGGTCGGAAGTGCAGGCATTTCTCACATTCCTGTGAGTCGGGGCGTCTTCGAGATATGAGTAGCTCAGGCGCTGGCGTTCCCACATCGTGGCCGTCGCTACTCGATACCTGGAAGGATCGAGACATGGCGGTTAACCGTACCCACACAGTGATCGAGTCGCCGATCGGGCCGTTGACACTGGTCGCGACGGCAAACGGCTTGTGCGGTCTCTACATGGCAGAGCATCGTCACAAGCCGAACGAGTCGACTTTCGGGGAGAGTTCACCCGCGAATTTCGGTGCTGTCCGGGAACAGTTGGACGAGTATTTTTCCGGAGGGCGAACCGAGTTCTCGTTGCCGTTGGATCCGTCGGGCACGGAGTTTCAGCAACGAGTGTGGGATGCGCTGCGGACAATTCCCTACGGGCAGACGTGGTCCTATATGGACCTCGCGCAAACCCTTGGCAACCCTCTGGCGATTCGTGCTGTCGCGGCGGCAAACGGTAAGAATCCGATCAGCATCATCGTGCCGTGCCATCGCGTGGTCGGTAGTGACGGGAGCCTGACGGGCTTTGCGGGCGGTCTCGACCGCAAGCGTTTTCTACTCGAGCAGGAGTCCGGCGGAATCTCGGACGTGCTGTTCTGATGGAACGAACTCACATATCTCGTGATGCGAGCGTTTACCGATCGTGGCACTGAAACCATTCGAGAACGTCGTGACAGAGCACGGGGCGGTGGTGCTTCGGGTGTGCCGCGCTGTGGTCGGTCCGGTCGATGCGGAGGACGCATGGTCCGAGACCTTCCTGGCGGCAATGCGTGCCTATCCGGACCTGGATCCCGGCGCGAATGTCGAGGCATGGCTCGTGACCATTGCGCACCGCAAAGCCATCGACATCGTGCGAGTACGAGGGCGCGTCGCGATTCCCACCGACGACCTTCCGGAATTGCCGACGCGTATCGGCCTTCCGGGAACCTGGAATCACGAACTCTGGGATGCACTCGAACAACTGCCGTTCAAGCAGCGAGCGTCGGTGGCGTACCACTTCCTGGGCGGGCTGCCGTACGCGGAGATCGCCGAGATTCTGGGCAGTACTCCGTCCGCCGCGAGGAAGGCCGGCTCCGACGGTATTGCGTCCCTGCGAAAAACATACTTAACCAACACCGTTCCGGAAGGGAGCCGATCATGACTACCGAAGCTGATGTGTTCGGCGCACTCCCGGCGTCCGACCCGGAAGCGCTGGCGCGACTACACTCACGGCTGGCTGATGCCGCTGCGGCGGCGCAGTTGATCGATGTTGCCTATCGGATCGTTGATTCGCCGATCGGGAAATTGCTCCTCGCTGCAACGGACGTCGGATTGGTGCGGGTGGCGTTTGCCGTCGAGGGGCACGACGTCGTGCTTGGACGGCTGGCCGATACTGTCAGTCCGCGTGTCCTGCATCATCCGCGCAGGCTCGACGCCGTTGCCCGGGAGCTGGACGAGTACTTTGCCGGCGCCCGAAGGGAATTCGACCTGGATTTGGATTTCCAGCTGGCAAAGGGATTTCGGCGTGAAGTGCTGCGCCACCTTCCGGAGATCGAATACGGCCACACCGCAAGCTATTCGACGGTCGCCGCGGCGTCGGGTAGCCCGCGTGCAGTGCGGGCGGTGGGCACGGCGTGTGCGAAGAATCCATTGCCGTTGGTGGTGCCATGTCACAGAGTTGTCCGAAGTGACGGAAGCCTGGGCCAGTACGCGGGCGGCCCGGAGCTCAAGGCCGTACTGCTGGACCTGGAATCGCGGCAATGAACAAGGCTGCGACGCTGACTCTTCCGTTCATGCCGCCGTATGCGACGGAGCCGTTGATCGGCGCGTTGAAGGCCCATGCGGTAGCCGGATTGGAACGTCACGACGACGGGGTTCATGTGCGCGTCGTGCCGTTGCCGACCGGTCCCGTGATCGTGTCGGTGTCATGGCACGACGATTGTGTGTCGGTGAGCGCGGACAGGGACACGGACGCTGCTCAGCTCGAGTCGGTTGTACGGCGGTGGCTCGATCTCGACGGCGATCATCGTGTGTGGGAGGCGGTGCTGGCGTCGGACAAGACGCTGGCTCCGCTGATCTCGGCCCGGCCAGGTTTACGTGTGCTCGGTAGCGTCGACGGTTTCGAGACTGCGGTGCTGACTGTTCTGGGGCAGCAGGTTTCGCTGGGGGCGGCGCGAACATTTGGTGGACGGTTTGTCGGAGAGTTCGGACTGCCCGTGAATCACGAGTTCTCGGCCTTCCCATCGGCGGAGTCTGTAGCGGCCAGTTCCCCGGACGCGATACAGAAAGCTGTCGGATTGACCAGTGCGCGTGCACGAACGGTGCACGCCTTGGCGATTGCCGCTGCCGAGTATCTTGATCTCGGCTGGGATGCCGACCCAGTGCGATTTCGTGCTGATCTTCTAGCTCTGCCAGGAATCGGGCCGTGGACTGCCGACTATCTCACCGTGAGGATCCTCGGAGATCGGGACGCGTTTGTGCCGGATGATCTGGTTCTCAAACGCGCGTTGGGTGTGTCGTCCGGCAAGGAAGCTGCGGCATTGTCGGAGCAATGGCGACCGTGGCGCGCTTACGCGTTGTTTCATCTGTGGACGAAAGAAGCTTTTCTCTAGTCAGTCTTTCGAGGTCGCCAGGCTGGATGGCCACCAGATTTTCTTGCCGATGTCATGGGACAGAGCGGGAACCAGGACGCTGCGCACTATGATCGTGTCCAGCAGCACGCCGAACGCAACGGCAAAACCGATCTCGGCCAAGAAGACCAGTGGAAGAATTCCCAGGACGGCAAACGTTGCCGCCAACACGATCCCGGCCGAAGTGATGACGCCGCCGGTGACGGCAAGTCCGCGCAATACACCTGCGCGAGTGCCGAATTCACCCGTTTCCTCGCGAACACGGGTCATCAGGAAGATGTTGTAGTCGATGCCCAGCGCTACGAGGAAGACAAACGCGTAGAGCGGGAACGACTGGTCTGCGCCTGCAAAACCGAAGACGTGAGTGAAGAAGAAGCCGCTGACGCCCAAGGTGGCTGCAAACGAAAGGACCACCGTTGCAATCAGAATTACGGGAATGACCAGCGCGCGAAGCAGTAGCGCAAGAACAACGAAGATAACCGCAAGCACGATGGGGATGATGAGATTGCGGTCGCGCACAGACGCTGCTTGAACGTCGAGTGTGGTTGCGGTGCTGCCGCCCACAAGAGCGTCGGCGCCTGGAACTGCGTGTACAGCGGTCCGGAGACGCTTGATCGTCTCGAGTGCCTGTGGCGAGTCGTATGAATCGACAAGCATCGCGTTGATCATGGTGCGACCGTTGATCGGCGGGGCAGTGAAGCCTGGTGGGGCACAGCCGGCGGCCGCTGCCTGGGCGACGGCCGCTGGATTGGTCTTGATCAATTCGCTGACCTTCGCCACGTCGACTTGCGTGCATACGGACCCGGCGTCCTGGGATATACCCTCGACAGCGCTTGCCGCCATGATGACCGCATCGGACTGATCCGCGTTCGCAGTGATGACGGCCGGGGCACCGGCTCCCGGGTCGAACGCGGAATCGTAGAGTTCTTGCCCGACAACGGCGTCCGGAGTGTTGGTGAAGTTCTGGGCCGCGGTCAGCCCATCGGTTTTCAGGCTTCCGATTCCGGCCGCGAACAACACGATGAGCAGGATCGACGCGCCGATCCACAACGAGCGATCCTTATTGCCGACAGTTGTCGCGATCTTGCCCCACATGCCGTGCGTCGCAAGATCTGCGGCGTGATCGACGCGTGGAGTTCGGGGCCAGAACACCCAGCGGCCGACCACCGCCAGTGCAACCGGCATGAACGTCATCATCACCAGATACGTGCAGGCAATCCCGATCGCGGCCACCGGGCCGAGGCTCTTGTTGGAGTTCAACTGCGAGAAGGTCAGGCAGAGCAGTCCGAGAACGACAGTGACAGCCGATGCTGTGATCGCGGGCGCTGATTCACGCCACGCCCGGATCATCGCGTCGAATCGATTGGGGTAGCTGTGAAGTTCTTCGCGGTAACGCGAAATGAGCAGCAGCGCATAGTCGGTGCCCGCACCGATCACGAGTACGAACAAGATTCCTTGAGATTGACCGGTCAAGGTCAGGATCTCGGCCTTCGCGAGGAAGTAGATCACCATCGACGACAAGCCGATTGCCAGGAGCGCCGAGAACAGCGGGAAGAACCACAGCACCGGCGATCTGTAGACCACTAGAAGAATCAGGATGACAACGAGTAAGGCGGCGCCGAGGAGCGCACTGTCCAAGCCGGCAAAAGCGTCGATGAAGGCCACCAGGAGCCCGCCAGGACCTGCCGGTAGTACTTCCATGTCGCCGGCAGCCTGCTCGGCCGCGTCGAGGACTTTCTGTTCGGTTGCCGCCAGCTCCTCACCGGACACCGCGGCGCCATCGTCCTTGGCGATCAGCGGAACGAAAATGGATGCAATGGTGCCGTCGGCGGAGAATTGAGTTGGCTGCATCCCGTCGGCATCGACGCCGGGTACTCGGGAAATGGCTTGACGTGCAGATTCGACAGCAGCTTTGTCCGCATCGGTCAGCGCGGAATCCCGATGGAATACAACAAAACCAGGAATGGTCTCCACCGGAAGGAATTTCGCGGATTCATTTGCGACGACGGTGGACTCTGCCGAACTCGGAAGATACGACGAGTTGTCGTTCTTCTGAACCTCCGCGAGTTTGCTCTGGAACGAACCGCCGAAACCGCCCGCGACAAAGGCGAAGATCGCCAATGCGATCACCGTGAAGATCGGCAGGCGAAAGGCTCTGATCGCTCTGCCGTCGTTCTTTTCCGCGTCAGTGGAATCCAGTTTGGTCATCGTTCTCCTGGGGGCACATGAGGCCGTCACCGATAAAACAACATTTTCAGTAGAACACGCGAGCAAGCCGGGTGGAACTACCGCAATTGGGGTACCCGCTGATGCGAGGAACACAACTTTCACGCGCAGGAGGTACAGCGACCCGGTTGTCGAAGCCGATATGAGTCACCACTTCTACCGATCGGTTGGAGAGATTTATGTCAACCACCGAAATGCTCGAACTCGAGCGCACCATCGACCATCTCCGTCACTGTGTCGGTTCGCTGCGGTCCTTGTACGGCGACGTACCGCAGGTCCGCCGGTTGGTCAATGATCTGGAGCGGCTCGAGATCGACTCCGGCGATCTGGACGCATCGCCGCCGCACCTGACCCATCACGAACAGGCTGAACGAATCCCCGTGCCCGACACACCGTACGACGCGTCGATGTGGCAGGGCGCCGATGACGAGGGTATCGGCGGCCACCCGACCGAGCACGACGGATGAGTGCACCACCGATCGATTCGAGTGGGGTCGGTGCTTCTTCGCGTGCTCGCATTGCGGCACGCACGCTGAGAACGGACCGGTGGTGGCGAGCGCCGCTACTGACCGTACTGGGATTGTCCGTCTTCCTGGTCTACGCGACGATCCGGTCGTTCGTCCGCAGCGCGTACTGGGTTGCGGACTATCACTACCTGACACCGTTTTACTCTCCGTGCCTGAGCGACTCGTGTGCGCCGGGTTCCAGCGATTTCGGCACACCGATCGGTGAATTGCCGATGTGGATTCCGCTCGGGTTCCTGGTGCTGCCGTTCCTTCTGGGATTCCGGCTGACCTGCTACTACTATCGCAAGGCCTATTACCGGTCTGTGTGGCTGTCGCCGCCTGCCTGTGCGGTCGCAGAACCACATCGCGCGTACTCGGGTGAAACACGACTTCCGCTGATCATCCAGAACTCGCATCGGTACTTCTTCTATGTCGCGGTTGTTGTGTCGATCATCAATACCTACGACGCGATTCGGGCTTTCCACGGAGCAGACGGTGGCTTCGGGATGGGTCTCGGCACGCTGATCCTCGTCGGCAACGTGTGCTTGTTGTGGGCCTACACGGTGTCGTGCCATTCGTGTCGTCACGTCACGGGTGGACGGCTCACCCATTTTTCGAAACATCCGATCCGCTACTGGTTGTGGACGCAGGTGAGCAAACTCAACACGCGGCACATGCAGCTGGCGTGGACCACGCTCGGCACGCTCATGATCACCGATTTCTACATCATGCTCGTGGCCAGCGGCACGATCGACGACCTACGTCTGATCAATTGACCACCCAATTCTTCAGGGAGAGTGAATGACCGAAGTCGAACGGCACACCTACGACGTCGTGGTGATCGGAGCCGGCGGAGCCGGACTACGCGCGGTGATCGAGGCCAGAGAGCAAGGACTCTCTGTTGCCGTGGTCTGTAAGTCGCTGTTCGGCAAGGCTCACACCGTCATGGCGGAGGGTGGGTGCGCTGCCGCGATGGGCAATGCCAACGAGAAGGACACCTGGCAGACGCATTTCCAGGACACGATGCGCGGTGGCAAATTCCTCAACAACTGGCGAATGGCAGAACTGCATGCGCGTGAGGCGCCGGATCGGGTATGGGAACTCGAAACCTATGGCGCACTGTTCGATCGGACGCCGGACGGGCGAATCAGTCAACGCAACTTCGGTGGTCACACGTATCCGCGGCTCGCTCACGTCGGTGACCGCACCGGACTCGAGATCATTCGGACGATGCAGCAGAAGATTGTCTCGCTTCAGCAGGAAGACTTCGCGGCCACCGGAGACTACGAGGCGCGCGTCAAGATCTTTGCGGAATGCACCATCTCGGAACTGACGAAGGACGGCGACCGTATTTCCGGTGCCTTCGGATACTGGCGTGAGAGTGGACGGTGCGTGCTGTTCGAAGCACCGGCCGTGGTGATGGCTACCGGCGGAATTGGCAAGTCGTTCAAGGTCACATCCAATTCGTGGGAGTACACCGGGGACGGACACGCGCTGGCACTTCGCGCGGGCGCCAACTTGATCAACATGGAGTTCGTTCAGTTTCACCCGACGGGCATGGTGTGGCCGCCGAGCGTCAAAGGCATTCTCGTGACGGAGGGCGTACGCGGTGACGGTGGTGTGCTCAAGAACTCCGAGGGCGACCGCTTCATGTTTTCCTACATCCCGCCGGTGTTCAAGGGCCAGTACGCCGAGACGGCAGAAGAAGCCGATCGGTGGTACGAGGATCAGGAGAACAACAGGCGCACCCCCGATCTGCTACCCCGCGACGAGGTGGCTCGTGCCATCAACACCGAGGTGAAGGAGGGACGCGAAACCCCGCATGGCGGTGTGTACCTCGACATCGCGTCGCGAATGCCGGCCGAGGAAATCAAGCGCCGGTTGCCGTCGATGTATCACCAGTTCAAGGAACTCGCGGACGTCGACATCACAAAAGAGCAAATGGAAGTTGGTCCGACCTGCCACTACGTGATGGGCGGGATCGAGGTCGACCCAGACTCCGGTTCGTCGAACGTACCGGGGTTGTTCGCGGCGGGGGAGTGCTCCGGCGGAATGCACGGGTCCAACCGGCTGGGCGGAAATTCGCTGTCGGATTTGCTCGTGTTCGGTAGACGAGCCGGCCTCGGCGCCGCGACTTATGTGAAGTCGCTGCCTGCTCGGCCCGTCGTGGCGGACGGCGACGTGGATGCCGCGTCACGGATGTTGCTCTCGCCGTTCGAACCTCAGGGTGACGCCGGTGCCCTCGAGAACCCGTACACCCTGCACACCGAACTGCAGCAGACGATGAACGACTTGGTCGGCATCATCCGCACCGCTGAGGAAGTCGACCGCGCGCTGCGCACGCTCGACGACATCAAACGACGGATCGATTCGGTTGTGGTGGAGGGGCATCGGCAGTTCAATCCGGGATGGCATCTGGCTGTGGATCTGCGAAACATGGTGCTGGTCAGCGAATGTGTTGCGAAAGCCGCGCTGCTGCGCACCGAGAGCCGGGGCGGACATACTCGCGGCGATCACCCGGCGATGGCTGCGCAGTGGCGCAACACCCTGCTGGTGTGCGCTGTGGATGCAGCGGTCGCCGGGCGAGCGGATGTTGTTGTTCCCGACGTGCAGGTCACCTCCGAGCCGCAATCGCCGATGCGACCGGACCTTTTGGCGCTCTTCGACATCGACGAGTTGGCGAAGTACTACACGGACGCCGAACTTGCCGGCCATCCGGGAAGGAAAACCTGACATGGGCTACGACGCGAGTTTCCGGGTGTGGCGCGGCGATGCCGATGGTGGTGAGCTGCGGGACTATTCGGTTCCGGTGAACGAGGGGGAGGTAGTGCTCGACATCATTCACCGGTTGCAGGCCACGCAGACTCCGGACCTCGCGGTGCGGTGGAACTGCAAGGCGGGCAAGTGTGGATCGTGCTCAGCGGAGATCAACGGGCGTCCGCGGCTGCTGTGCATGACGCGGATGTCGACTTTTGCGGAGGACGAAGTGGTGACTGTGACTCCGATGCGCGCATTCCCGGTCATCCGTGATCTGGTCACCGATGTCTCGTTCAATTACCGGAAGGCACGCGAGATCCCGTCGTTCACACCGCCGCCCGGCTTGGCTCCCGGTGAGTACCGAATGCAGCAGATCGACGTCGCCCGCTCGCAGGAGTTCCGCAAGTGCATCGAATGCTTCCTGTGTCAGAACACTTGTCACGTCGTGCGCGATCACGAGGACAACAAGGAGGCGTTTTCCGGCCCCCGCTTCTTCATTCGGATCGCCGAACTCGAAATGCACCCTCTCGATACAGCAGACCGTCGGGACGCCGCGCAAGACCAGTCCGGACTCGGTCTGTGCAACATCACCAAATGCTGTACCGAGGCGTGCCCGGAGGACATCAAGATCACCGACAACGCAATCATCCCGATGAAGGAACGAGTGGTGGATCGGCGCTACGACCCGCTGGTCTGGCTGGGCAACAAGATCTTCCGTCGTGGTGAAACCTGATTCGGGTCAGGAAATTCCTCGGGAGATCGCGCGACTGGCGGCCTGCAGTGCCGGGACGAGGGTAGCGCTGCCGGTGTCGAGTGGAACGACAACGGATAACGCCGCGACAACGTCGCGAGAGCGGCGAATGGGCGACGCTATCGCCAGCGTGCCGAGATTGAGGTACTGGCGAGCTATGACGATGTCGGTGCGGCGGATCTCGGCCAGCAGAGAACGAAGCGTAGGTTCCTCGGTGATCGTGAACGGCGTCAGCGCCCGCAATCCGGCCGCGACAACATCGTCGAAGACGCCATGGGGAGCATGAGCCAGAAGCACCAGCCCACCGCTGGACGCGTGCAGCGGCAATCGTCCACCAGCCCGGCCGACAAGACCGACGGCGTCGTGGCTCGACAACCGCTCCAGGTAGACAGCCTCGAGGTGATCGCGGACAACCAGTTGTACGTTCTGCCCGGTGATTTCGTGCAAGTCCTCCATGAACGGCATTGCTACGGAACGTAAACCGTGTGCTCGGGGTGCGCGGGACCCGATCTCCCAGACCCGAAGTCCGATCTGAAATCGGCCGTCGTCGCCACGTTCCAGGGCTCCGAGCCTGGTGAGTTCTCGGCAGATGCGAAAGACCGTCGGCACGGGCAGTTCGGAACCCAGTGCAAGTTCGGTGATTGTCTGGCGGGGGTGCTGCGGAGTGAACAGATCGAGCAGGACCATGGCTCGTTCCAGCATTCCCGGCGGAGTAGCGACTTCTTTCACTCAATGAAAACTACCTTGTTGACGGCCCTCATGTCCCGCGACCATCCAATCAGTGAAAAGTTGTTCTCTACCGAGGAGAGTTCTATGAGTCTGCCGCCCATTCGCACCCAGGTCGGTATCGTCGGGGCCGGTCCGGCCGGTCTGATGCTCTCCCATCTTCTTCATCTTCAGGGGATCGATTCCGTTGTCCTGGAATGCCGTACCCGCGAAGACGTCGAAGGAACGATCCGGGCGGGAATTCTCGAGCAGAACACCGTGGATTTGATGATCGCAACCGGCGTGGGTGATCGGTTACTCGCGGAAGGTCATCGCCACACCGGTACCCAGATCAGGTTCGCCGGTGAGGGGCGTCGCGTCGACTTCGAAGGGCTCACGGGTCGGGCTGTCACTGTGTACCCGCAGCATGAGGTGCTCATCGATCTGATTGCGCGCAGGCTGGCAGACGGCGGCGACATTCGCTTCGGCGTCAGTGACGTCGAGGTCCACGAGCACACTGGCGATCGCCCGTTCATCACGTTTGTTGACTCCGACGGTCAGGCGCAGCGGCTGGACTCCGAACTTGTTGCGGGATGCGATGGTTCGCGAACCGGGACGCGCCACCTCATTCCGGAGCCCGAGGTACGCACCGACTACTTCCGCCAGTACCCGTTCGTCTGGTTCGGCATTCTTGCCGAGGCCCCCCGAACCTCGGACGAACTCATCTACGCCCACAGCCCGCGGGGATTTTCACTCTGCAGCACACGATCCGAGACTGTGCAGCGGCACTACCTACAGGTTTCGGTCGACGACACTGTCGACGACTGGTCGGACGATCGAATCTGGGACGAGTTGCACCGACGCGTGGACGGACCTGGCGTCGAGGTCAAGGAGGGTGCCATCTTCTCGAAGAGCATCCTGCCGTTCCGTAGCTTTGTGTGTGAACCCATGCAATCCGGCCGCTTGTTCCTGGCCGGGGACGCCGCGCACACTGTCCCACCGACCGGCGCCAAGGGCATGAACCTCGCGCTGGCCGACGTGTGGGTTCTGGCCGACGCCATGGTCGGTTTCTTTACCGCTGGGGATCGACAAGCCCTCGACGGCTACTCCGCGGCTGTGTTGCCGAGGGTGTGGCGTGCTCAGCATTTCTCGTGGTGGATGTCGACGATGCTGCATACAGCACCCGACGCGTCGCCGTTCGACATCAAACGGCAGGAAGCTGAACTCGACGTCGTGACCAGCTCCCAAGCAGGGCTGACCTTGATTGCCGAGAACTACACCGGCCTGCCGCTGCCGCAACTGGTTCACACAGTGTCCTGACGCGCTGCCGTCTGGCAAAACGTCCGCATTGCCCATTTTTTATCTGAATATCTGTACAGATGTTATTTTTATTCAGAAGAAAAGGGGCAAACAGTGGGTCTCATCCGTTCCGGAGTTCCGACGTTCGCGATCGCTGCCGTCGTCGGCACCCTGCTCGTCACGTCGTGCAGCACCCCGTCGGGCACGTCGACCGCAAGCGACGGTCTGGTCCTCGCCGACGGCTACGAACTGGGCGGATACAACCCCGTCGCCGGCTTCGGTGCGGCCGGCGAAGCCAAGATGTACGACGGTCTGGTGAGCCTGCGCGGCGGTGAGGGAATGCCTGGTTTCGAACCGGCTCTTGCCACGTCGATCCCCACCGCCAACGCCGACGCCACCCTCTGGACCGTGACTCTCCGCGGCGGCGTCACCTTCTCCGACGGCTCCACTTTTGACGCCGCCGACGTGGTTGCCACGTACAAGGCGATCCTCGATCCGGCATCAGCGTCCGAGGCGAAGTCGTCGTTCGACATGATCAGCGATGTCGTAGCGCTGGACCAGAACACCGTGGAGTTCCGTCTCGCGTACTCCTACGCACCGCTACTCACCAAGATGCTGATCGGCATTGTGCCGTCGGAGTCCGTGGCGACACCCGCTCTGGCGGCCGAGTCGACGCTCAACACCGAACCGATCGGGACCGGGCCGTACACCCTTGTCGATCTTTCACCCGACCGCGCGGTGTTTGCGGCCAACGAGAACTACTGGGACGGCGCACCGGAAATCAAGAAGCTCACGCTGCTCTATGTTCCGGACGACAACACCCGGGCGCAGCGGATGGCCTCGGGTGGGATAGACGGCACCAATCTCCCGCCGCTGCTTGCCAATACGTTCGAATCGCGGGACGGCATGTCGGTGACGGCCCATCAGTCCGCGGACTGGCGTGGTGTTTCGCTGCCCACCGGCAATCCGGTAGCCGGTGACCCGGCGATGCGCATGGCGCTCAACCTTGCCGCCAACCGGCAGTCCATGATCGACAACGTTCTCGGTGGGCACGGCCGCGTCGCCGCCACGCCGATTCCCGAGGTCTACGGTGCCTCGTACAACCCGGACGCAACGTTTGCGTACGACCCGGCCAAGGCCGAGCAGATCCTCACCGATGCCGGTTGGATCGAAGGCAGTGACGGCATCCGTTCGAAAGACGGTCGACGCGCGCAGTTCACGATCATGTACAACTCAGTGGATACAGTCCGTCGAGACTTGGCCCAGGCCTTTGCATCCGACGCGCTTGGAATCGGCGTCGAAGTTGATCTCGAAGCACTGTCGTGGGATCGCATCGATCCGCGAATCAATCGGGACTCCACACTGCTCGGCGGCGGCGACGAACCGTTCGATCCCGATACCCAGGCCTACGACGCACTCAATTCCGCGTCCATCGCTCCCGGTGTCGGCAGCATCTACGACAATCCCAGCGATTACTCGAACCAGGTTGTCGACGCTGGACTCGACGTCGGTCGCCGAAGCCTCGACCAAGCGACCCGCGACGCCGCCTACCGAGATGTGCAGCAGGCGTACGTCGATGATCCCGGTTATGTGTACCTGGTCTTCCTCGATCACACGTACGTGTCGAAAGATTCCGATTGGACGATGTCCGGTCCGGTGCTGGAACCGCACGCGCACGGAGTGACCTGGGGTCCGTGGTGGTCCTTGCAGACTTGGACGCAAGAACAATGACGGCAATCGACGTACGAACCGGCGCCGCAACGTCGGACCGGCCGCGATCGCACAACGCTCGCCGACGCTCCATCCTCGTGATGGTCGGGCGCCGGATGCTGTTCATCGTCCCGGTGATCATCGTCGTGTCCGCCGGTTTGTTTGCCGCCGCGGCAATCTCGCCGTTCGATCCGCTTGTCGGCTATCTGGGCACGCGGTACATGACAACCAGCGAAGCGGACAAGGCCATGATCGTCGCGCAGATGGGTTTCGACAACCCCTGGTACAGCACGTACTGGACGTGGCTGCATGCAGTGATAACCGGCGATCTGGGCGTCTCTCGATCCTTCAATCAGCCAGTCACCCAAGTCATCTCCGAACGACTGCCATGGACGCTACTCCTGGTCGGCGTCAGTCTGGTGATTGCGATTCTCGCGTCGCTGGTGCTGGGAGTGCTCGCCGGAATCCGCAAGGGTGGGCTCCTGGACAGAACCGTGTCCGGGCTGTGCGTCGTCGTTCAAGGACTTCCGCCGTTTGTTCTCTCGCTCGGAGCTATCGCGCTCTTCGCGCTGACTCTCGGTTGGTTGCCAGTGGCCGGGTTGACCGACGGTGGTGCCGATCCCACACCGGCGCAGGTCATTCGGCACCTCATTCTCCCGGTCGCCGTCCTTGCGATCTCCCAAATGCCGTGGCTACTCCTCGCAGTGCGCGAATCCGTCGTCGGATCTACCGGTGAAGGGTTTGTCGCCGGGGCGGTGGCGCGCGGAATACCGGCTTCCACCATCACACAACGTCATATCATGCCGACGTCCCTTGCGCCGTTCGTCAACATCATCGGAGTCCGATTGCCCGAACTTGTCGTCGGTGCGGTGCTGGTGGAAGAAGTGTTCAGTTGGCCGGGAATTGCCGGTGCCATCGTCTCCTCCGCTCGGGACCTCGACATGGCGTTGCTCGCGTTCCTCACGGTCGGAACAACTCTGACGGTCATGCTCGGCTCGCTTCTCGCTGATGCGGTTGTTGCCCTCCTCGACCCGAGGGTGAGCACAGATGGCTAAGCGCCGCTTCGCAATCGCCGTCGGTGTCCTGATCCTCGTCGCGCTCTACGCCGGCTTGGTTCCGTGGATCGCCGACGTCGACGACCGTGTCACCGACTTCGCGCAGGCCCGGATGGCTCCGTCGCTCACGCATCCCTTCGGCACCGACTCTGCGGGGCGAGACCTGTTTGTTCGAGTCGCTGCCGGTATCCGGACGTCGTTGCTGATCGCTCTCGCCTGCGCACTGTTGTCCACGGTGATCGGGGTGGCGGTAGGCACCACTGCCGGACTCCTCGGCGGCTGGGTGGACCGAGTTGTCATGCGCGGCACCGACGCGGTGAACGCCCTCCCGCACTTGCTGCTCGGCATCGTCATCGTCGCGATGTTCCGCGGCAGTATCCTCGCCATCGTTCTCTCGATCGCACTCACACACTGGACCCAGGTAGCTCGCATCATCCGCGGCGAGATCCTGAATTTGCGTGACCGCCCGTACATCGACGCAGCCGTCCTCGCCGGAGCCAGCCGGAGACATGTGATCACTCGCCACCTGGTTCCGGCTGCTGCGCCGCAGGCCTTGATCGCGGTGGTCCTCCTGCTGCCGCACGCCGTGTGGCACGAGTCGACGCTCTCGTTCCTCGGATTCGGCCTTCCGCCCCACAAGCCCAGTCTGGGAACACTTCTGGAAGAGGCTCGCAGTTCTCTGCTGCTCGGTGGTTGGTGGACGCTGGTGTTTCCCGCAGCCGTTCTGGTGGTCACTACCGTTGCGGTGGCGGTGGCCGGTTCGGCATTGCGTTCGAAGCTCGCGCCGCCTCGGCCATCGGAGCTTCGACTGTGAATACCGGCCTTCGAATCGATGCGCTCACCGTCCGGATTCCGCTGCCCGGGGGCTCGATTGTTCACGCTGCCAGCAACATCGACCTTGCGGTGCCGCCTGGGACTGTCACAGCGCTGGTCGGAGAATCCGGCTGCGGCAAGTCCATCATCGCAACATCGGTGATGAACATGCTGCCGCCTGGCACTCAGCGCACCGGTACCATCACCGTCGACGACATCGACGTGTTTTCCGGAACACCCTTCCGTGGTAGTCATGCCGCACTCGTGCCACAATCTGCCGCAACATATCTCACGCCGGTGCGGACGGCACGCTCGCAACTGCAGGAGACAATCGACGCACTCGGAACCGCCCACACCTGCGACGGCTTGGCGCAGCGAGTGGGTCTCGAACCTTCCGCCCTCGACTGCTACCCGCACGAACTGTCGGGTGGCATGGCGCAGCGGGTTGCCATTGCCGGCGCGTTGGCCGGGGACCCGTCGGTGGTCGTGGCCGACGAGCCGACCGCCAACCTGGACCGCGCGCTCACCGATCATGTTCTCGGCCTGCTGCGCGAGTGCGCCGATGCGGGTGCCGCGGTTCTGCTGATCACTCACGATCTGGCGTCGTTGACCCGAGTTGCGATCGCAGACAGGTTGGCCGTCATGTACGCCTCGCGCATCATGGAGATTGGCCCGGCTGCGCAGGTTCTGCAGGAGCCGCTTCACGATTACACCCGAGACCTGCTCGGAGCCTTGCCGTCTCGCGGGCTCAATCCCATCCCCGGATCACCCCCTCAATTGACGAATCTTCCGGACGAGTGCGTCTACTACCTGCGCCGACCCGAGTCCGCGCAATCCGGTGGGCCAACCGAACTGGTCACGTTCGGAGAGCGCACGTACCGAACCCGCCGGGAGGTGAGTGCACGATGAGTTTGCGCGCCCTGGATGTCACCGGTGGCTACGAGCGCGGGCGTCCCGTCCTCGAGAATGTCTCCCTCGAGATCCCGGCCGGCCATCTGATCGGGTTGACCGGGCCGTCCGGAACCGGAAAATCGACGCTGGCAAGGATTCTCGCGTCGCTGGACGCGCCGTGGTCCGGCGAAGTGCAGATCGACGGTTCTCGCGTTGCAGGAACCAAGTTCGGTGTTCCCGCTGAGTTCAGAGGGGCTGTGTCCATGCTCTTCCAATCGCCACGCGCCGCAACTGATCCCCGGCAGACGCTGGCACGGATCATCGGGCAGCCCGCCGACATCGCGCGCCGCGATATCGACATCGAAGCACTGGCCTCGGAAGTCGGACTCACACCCGACTTGCTGGCGCGTCGCCCGCATCAGGTCAGTGACGGCCAGCTTCAACGCGCGGCGCTCGCGAGATCATTGGCGCAGCAACCCCGTTACCTCATCTGCGACGAAGCCACCGCGATGCTCGACGCCGCGACCACCGCCACCATCGTTCGGTTGATCGAGCGGCGGGCAACGGATCACGGTATCGGGGTGCTGCTCATCAGCCACGATCGTGACCTGCTCGACGCATGCTGCACACGCGTTCACGAACTCGACGACATCCGAGCGGGCTAGACGCTGCTCTTTCCGTAGCTTTCGCGGACCCCGACGTCCATGGGGAATCGAACAACCGTGTCGCCGAACAGCAGTCGAGTTGCCGATGCTGCCGCAGCCAGTACGTGAGCTGTGCCGGACTCGGGGTTTCGCGTGTGCACCACAACCTCGTCGTGCTGGAAGAACACCAATTCGCCGTCCGGGTCCTCGGCGAGGCGTCGCCGCAGGTCGGCGAGGAGACACAGAGCCCATTCCGAGGCCGTTGCCTGCACCACGAAGTTGCGGGTGAAACGGCCGCGCGCGTGAGCGTCGCCGTGTGAATAGAAATCGGGAGACGGCGGGGGACACGCTCGGCCGAGCAGAGAGTGCACTACGTCGCCGCGCTCGCCGGCTTTGGCAGCCTGCTCGACGTACTCGACCGCTACGGGGAAACGCTTGCGCAGCAACGTGAGTAGCGCTTTGGCTTCACCGGCGGTGGCGCCGTAGAGCACTCCGAGGATGGCAACTTTGGCTTTGGCGCGGTCGCCGCCAAATGCCTCGGCGCCAACGAGAGCGTACAGATCGTCATCACCGGCTGCCGCCATCATGCGGCGGTCGCGTGACATGGCAGCCAGAATCCGGGGCTCGAGTTGACCGGCGTCGGCCACCACGAATACGTGCCCGGGATCGGCAACAACGCTCGAGCGCATGGTCTTCGGAATCTGAAGGGCGCCGCCGCCTCGGCTTGCCCACCGGCCCGAGACAACACCACCGGGAACGTAGATGGGGCGGAAGCGATCGCCACGCACCCAACTGTCCATCCATTGCCAGCCATTGGTGCTGTACAGCTTGGCGAGTTCACGGTGGCGCAGGAGCAACGGAACCGCCGGGTGATCAACTTCCTGCAGAAACCACTTGCGCGTCGACGGCAGTTCGATGCCCTGGCGCCCGAATGCCTCGGTGATCTCGACGGACGACGCGGGGTTCACCGTCCGCCCGAAGGCGTCGCTGATCTGGGTGGCAAGTTCCTGCATGCGAACGGGGAGGTCGTACCCCGTTGGCCGGGGGCCAAGTCTCTCCTCGAGGAGTTCGCGGTGCTTCCGCGTCGAGAACGGCAAACCGGCGTGCGTCATTTCAGCAGCACTGAGCGCGCCGGCTGATTCTGCGGCAATCAGCAGATCCAGGCGCGCGTCGGCGCCGATGACAGTGCGTTGCTCCGCGAACTCCGCAACAACACCATCAGGATCGAGGACGGGAGCGGTGTCGAACAAGCCGAGACGGTCGTCGTCGGACTCCTCGGCCGGTGGTGACGGCTGACCCGCGCGCATGCTCAGGATCGCGCGGGTCAGCGAAATATCGTGGCAGCGCTGTACGTGGACGCCGGCGCGCAGCAACATCGGGTAGACCGACGCTGTGCTCGGCCAGACCCACCGTGGATGCTCGGCACTCTCGATAGCTTGGACCGCGGCAACCAGATCGGGATATTCGACGCGGTCGCCGACGGCAGTCCCGTCGGGGTCGGTGCGAACAACCGTCGCGGTGACTGCTCCCGTGGACGTCGTACTACCGGGAACCAGGACAACTCTCACTGCTCCAGTGTGACGGTTGTGTCCGACAACAACTGGCCCGAGTGCCTCTACCCCGCTTCCAGCCCGCGCATTCGGACTTCCTTTCCTTGCCAGCGGGATCGTAGCCACCGATCGTGGCTGGCCAGCACGATCGCGCCCGGACCGGTGCCCATGGCGTCCTCGAGTTCATCACACAAGCTCGGGGACAGGTGATTGGTCGGTTCGTCCAGAAGCAGCAACTCGGGTGGACGGGCCACCAGCAGTGCCAACGCCAGCCGGCGACGCTGACCGACGGACAACTCGCCAACCAACTTCTCCTGATCCCAAACCGCCAACAGGCCAAGGGAATCCAACGGAATCTTCTCGGCAATCTCCGCGCCGAGCGTCAGATCATAGATTTCCCGCGCAGATCGGTCAGCCCGATCGAACGCGGTATCCTGCGCCAAAAGACCAATCGTCAGGTCGGGTTTTCGCGCCAGCGTGCCGGTGTGGTCCAGCGCGCCGGCGAGTACTGCAAGCAAGGTGGATTTCCCGGCACCATTCGCTCCGATGACCAGTAGTCGGTCGGTGGATGAGATATCGAGACTGTCCATCGTCATTCGGCCAGGAACTCGAACCTGCTGCAATGACAGGAGGATTTCGTCCTCAGCCTGGGTGATGAACACGCCAGGACTGAATCGAAGAGGCTCCGGGGGTTGCTCAATCTGGTCTCGTTCCAGCTTGTCGAGCCGGCGGGTGGCACTGCGAACCCGGCGTGCGATCTGGTTCTGTACTCGACCCCCGGCGTGACCGTATCCCATTTTTTCGTTGTCGCGCTTCACATGATTCGGCGCAACCTCGTATGCACTGACACCGGCCGCGTAGCGCAACGCGTCCAGATCCTCCTGCTCTTGATCGAATCGCCGTTGCCAGTGTTCCCGTTCGGCGCGTTTCTGCAACAGATACGCGGTGTAGTTACCGCCGTAGCGGGTGGGGCCGTCCAGAGCGGGGTCGAGGTCGATCAGATCCGTGCAGACGGCGTCGAGGAACGCGCGGTCGTGAGTGGCCACGACGACAACCCCGGACAGGCCGCAAAGATGCTCGGCCAGAAACGATGCCGCCTCGTCGTCGAGATGGTTCGTCGGCTCGTCGAGCAACAGCGCGGATGGTCGGCGAATCATCAGAGCCGCCAAGGCCAGCCGGCTGCGTTGACCACCTGACAACGACGAGAGGAGGCGTTCATGTTGAAGGTGTCCGAGACCTAACCCGCCAAGAATCATCGCGGCCCGCCGGTCCGCATCCCACACCTCGTGTCGCTGCGCGCGTGCAAGGCAATCCGTGTAGGCGTCGGCGGCAGTGTGATCCTCGGGCGCATGGCTGAGTTCCTGTGCAGCTCTGTCGAGTTCGGCGATGATCTCGCGCGCGTCCCGGAGGGCTGTATCGAGTACGTCGGCGATCGTCGTCTTGTTGTCGTACACCATTTCCTGCTGCAGGAACGCGAGATCAGACGGTCGCTCCACGTTGCCCGCATCGGGCTCGTCCGTACCCGCGAGCACCCGCAACAGAGTTGACTTCCCGGCGCCGTTCTCGCCGATGAGACCAATCCGATCACCAGGTGCCGCGGTGAGTGAGACGCCGTCGAGTACCCGCCGCGTTCCCAGCGTGCGGACGAGATCTTGTGCAATCAACGCTGTTTCAGGCATGTTCATCACCAAGGGTGACATTGGCCGGTGCGGCGACTTCGCGTAAACGTCCCTCCGACAGACGTAACCAGCGTTCGACCTTCACCTCGGACAAGAACCGTTCGTCGTGGCTGACGACCACGAAGGCACCCTGATAGGCATTGAGCGCACTCTCCAACTGCCCGACACTGACAAGGTCGAGGTTGTTGGTCGGTTCGTCGAGTAGTAGTAATTGAGGTGCCGGCTCGGCGAACAGCACGCACGCGAGGGTCGCTCGCAACCGCTCACCACCGGAGAGGACCCCGACTGGAAGGTGAACGCGAGATCCACGAAAGAGAAAGCGTGCCAGCAGATTCATCCGCTGCGGTGCCGGCATGTCCGGGGCAAAAGCAGCCAGGTTCTCCGCGACGGTGAGGTTCACATCGAGTAGGTCGAGTCGCTGTGACACATACGCAACGCGGCCCTGCGCCTGTGCGATCTTGCCGCCACTCGGGGTCAGTTCGCCGTTGATGATCCGCAACAGCGTGGATTTGCCCGCGCCGTTCGGACCGGTCACCGCAATTCGCTCAGGTCCGCGGATCGCCAGATCTGCCCCGCCGTCGGCGAAGACCTCCCGATCGCCCAAACGGAATTGCATCCGTTCGCCCAGGAACACTGTCCGGCCCGCAGGAACATCGGTGCCGGGCAGTTCCAACGTGATTCGTTGTTCATCGCGCAACGCTCGCCCCGCGGTATCGAGTCGGGCCTTGGCCGAATCGACGCGGGCGTTATGCGTCTCGTTTGCCTTGCCGGCAGACTCCTGGGCATTGCGTTTCATCGTCCCGGCAAAAATTTTCGGTAGCCCGGCGTTTCCGAGGTTGCGTGCTGCGTTGCTTGCGCGACGAGCAGCGCGTTCGCGGGCCTGCTGCAATTCCCGTTTCTCCCGCTTGACGTCCTGCTCGGCATTGCGAATGTTCTTTTCGGCAACTTCCCGTGCAGCGTTCACGGCGCCTTCGTATTCGGTGAAATTTCCACCGTAGAAACGAATTTCACCATTGTCGAGTTCGGCGATGCGGTCCATTCGGTCCAGCAGAGCACGATCGTGGCTGACCAGTAGCAGGCAACCGTTCCAATCGTCGAGGACGCCGTAGAGTTTGTGCCGCGCATCGAGATCGAGGTTATTCGTCGGTTCGTCGAGCAACAGAACGTCCGGGCGACGCAGCAGTTGCGCAGCGAGACCGAGCGAGACGACCTGGCCCCCGCTGAGCGTGTGAAGTCGGCGGGTGAACGACAGGTCTCCCAAGCCGAGACGGTCCAGTTGGGCGCCGGTACGTTCCTCGATGTCCCAGTCGGAACCAATCGTGGTGAAGTGCTCTTCGGCGGCGTCCCCCGACTCGACAGCGTCCAACGCCGCGAGGATCGGCGCGATCCCCAAAACCTCGGCAACGGTGAGGTCGCCGGTCAGCGGCAAGCTCTGCGGAAGGTACCCGAGCAGCCCGTCGACGGACACGCTGCCACCGCCTATGGGCAGGTCACCCGCGATCAACCGGAGAAGGGTGCTCTTTCCGGCGCCATTCGGTGCTACCAGCCCGGTCCGGCCGCCGGGCACACTGAAGGACAGTTTCTCGAAAACCGGTGTGTCGTCAGGCCAGGCAAACGACAGGTGTGAACAGACAATGTATGAATCGGACATGATGAGACCTCGAGTGTCGCGCGGGCGCGTCAAAGCTGCTCCGCGAAAGAAATGATGTGGTGAACGACAACATGGCCACTGCGGCAGCGCTCCGAAAGCGCTTACCGGTGGCCGTCAGTGCCGGGTATTACCCGGAGATGTCGAGTTCACCAACCATTTTTCGATCTTTCTCGCTCCGATTATTCGGAACCGACCATAACACCCGAAACTATTGCCGCGTCGATCACGTCGCACCAGGTTGATTGCGTGTTCTACGTCAGAAACCGATAAAGCGAATCTGCTGACCAGGGCGGGCCTGGCCGAGTCGGTCGATATCGGCGTCGGCCACAACACCGACAACGGGATATCCGCCGGTGATGGGGTGATCGGCCAGGAAGATCACGGGTTGGCCGCTGGGCGGCACTTGGATCGAACCGAGCGCAACGCCTTCGGTCGGCAATTCGAGTCCGTCAACCCGCTGCAGGAGTGCGTCATCGCCGACGCGGTCGAGCCGGGCACCGATGCGATCGGAGTCCGTGGAGATTGACCATCGCCCCTGCATCAGGGTTTCCGGATTGGCAAAACGATCCGCGCGCGGCCCGAAGATCACCCGAATGTCGAGTGTTCCGTTTGTAACCGGCTGAACAGGTGCCACGTCCAGGAGCGGAAATGCGACTGGAGTGGGCCCGACCTCAAGCACGTCGTTGGGTTTGAGGGGCGCCGGACCGATTCCGGAAAGCGTGTCGGTACTGCGTGATCCGAGAATCTTGGGCACCGCGATTCCGCCCCGGACGGTCAGGTACGTCCGTAGGCCGGTGGGCGCGTACTCCAAGCGGACTACCTGACCGGGGTCCGCGACGATGACGCTCGAATGTCCGACGGGGATGCCGTCGAGGTACGCCTGTGCGGGGGCTCCGGTGAAGGCCAGGGTGATCTGCTCTTGCGCGCGAAGACTCAGGCCACCCATCAGAATTTCCACTCCGGCAGCGTCTTCGGAGTTGCCGACAAGTCGATTGCCGAGTCGCAAGGATCGTCTGTCGGCAGCCCCGGACACGCCGACGCCGGAGCGCAGATGACCGGTTCGACCGAGGTCCTGAACCAAGCTCAGCGGACCGGTTTCGAGTATCTCCACCCCGGTCATCGCTTGTCCTCATTGACGAATCGCACCCGACGCCCGGGCTGTACGGCGGCAGGCGGTGTTGCGTCCAAGTCCCACATCACGGCGTCGGTGCTGCCGATGATCTGCCAGCCGCCCGGGGAAGCTCGCGGGTATACCGCGCTGTATCCACCGGCCAGGGCAACGGCGCCGGCGGGCACCGCGGTGCGTGATTGGGCTCGACGCGGGACGTCGAGCCGAGCGTCGCCGGACGTCAGGTAGGCAAATCCCGGCGCAAATCCGATGAAGGCGCAGCGCCACTCCGCCGAGGTGTGAGCTGAAATGACCTCGGCGCGGCTCATTTTCAGGATCCTTGCTACGTCGTCGAGGTCGGGTCCGTCGTAGCGGACAGAGACGGTGAAGGGAGTATCGTCGCCGCGCTCGTCCGGGATTGCCTCGGACATGGTGCGTGCCAGTTCGTTCAGTTCATGGAGCACCGCAGTGACATGTGCCGTGGGCTTGCAGATCACGAGAACCGTGCGTGCGGCGGGCAGGAAATCCTCCACTCCAGCCGGAGTGTTGCGCGTGAGCGCATGGGTGAATGCCAGAACGTCGGCCTCGGTGTCGAGGTCCACCAGGAGCCCGTGTTCACCGGCCGGGAGGATAGTCGGGCGACTCATGTGAACGACTCCACCCGAATGCGGGAGTTGATCAGGCCGGCCTTGATGGCATTGGCCATGGCAACGGCGCCAGGCGAATCGCCGTGAACACAAATGCTTTTCACCGACATCGGGATGGCGATCCCGTCGGAGGTGAGAACAGTTCCGCTGCTGGCCAAGTCGATCGCCTGCGCCGTCGCGGCGTTCGGATCGGAGATGACGGCACCAGGTTCACTGCGCGGGGTCAGCGTCCCGAACCGGGTGTACGTGCGATCCGCGAATCCCTCGGCGACAAAGTCGACGCCGTGTGCTTCCGCAGCTTTCTGCAGATGAGACTGTGGTGGTCCCAGCAGCGCAAGGTGATTCGAGAATTCGGTCATGGCGGTCACGATAGCGTCGGCGAGTTCGGGACTCTTCGATGCGGAGTGGTAGAGCGCGCCGTGGGGCTTGACGTAGGTGACAGAAGACCCCGCGGAGTGAGCGAATCCTGCCAGTGCGCCGACCTGGTAGAGAGTTTCGTCCAACAGATCACCTGGTGTGATGTCGATGTGCCGTCGGCCGAATCCGACCAGATCCCGAAAACCGATGTGCGCTCCGATGGATACCGAATGTTCGACCGCCATCTCGCAGGTCCGTCGCATGGTGGCCGCATCGCCGGCATGGAATCCGCACGCGATATTGGCGCTCGTCACGATGTCGAGGAGCGCCGCGTCGTCGCCCATACGCCAGTCTCCGAAGCTTTCTCCGAGATCACAATTGAGGTCGATGTTCATGCCAGATCCAGGGTGTAATCGCTGTCCGGGGCGTCTGTGACCAGCATATGCCCGGGAGCATGAGTGATGGCGAACGGGAGTTTCGACGCCATGACCGCAGCTTGCGGAGTGACGCCGCAGGCCCAGAACATCGGTACGTCGCCCGGTTGGAGTTCCACAGCGTCGCCGAAGTCGGGACGGCTCAGATCGGAGATGCCGAGTTCGGCTGGATCGCCGATGTGGATGGGTGCACCGTGAACCGCGGGCATACGCGCGGTGATGGAGCGGGCCTGTTCGACCTGGTCTGCGGGGACGGGACGCATCGAGACTACTGTCGGCCCGCTGACCCGTCCGGCGGGTCGGCATTCGCGATTTGTGATGTACATCGGGACGTTTCGGTTCTGCTCGACGTGTCGAAGCGGGATCCCGGCGGCCATCAGAGGGTGTTCGAAGGTGAAGCTGCAGCCGATGTGAAATGCCACCAGATCGTCGCGCCAGTATGGCGTCGCATCCGGAATCTCCGCGGTCAGTTCGCCGTCGACCCACACGCGGTAGAGCGGGAAATCCGTCCTGATGTCTGCTCCGGGAGCGAGAATCGTCGTGAAATCCCCGGCGTCGGTGACGTCGAGTACCGGGCAGGGCTTGGGGTTCCGCTGCGTGAAGAGCAGAACGTCGTATGCCCAGTCCTTGGGGACCGCAATGAGATTGGTCTGGGCGAAGCCCGGTGCGATTCCCGACGTGGGGAACACGTCTCCGGCTCTGAATCCCGCGCGAGCCGAGCGTGGATCCGGGTTGGTGCGATTCTCGATCATGGTGAAGTCCAATCCTCTTTCCTGAAGACACCGATCAGTTGAGTTGGCGTCCCAGGGTTTCGGGTAGTCCGAAGAGTGCCAGGACAGCGATGCCGTAGCCGATGGCGCCGAAGATCATGGCGCCGCCGATACCGAGACTGCTGGCTGCGAGGAAACCGACGATGGCGGGGAACACCGCACCGACTGCGCGACCGAAGTTGTAGGTGAAGCCCTGACCGGTACCGCGGTGCGCGGTGGGGTAGAGCTCCGAGAGGAACGAACCGAATCCGCTGAAGATCGCCGACGTGCAGAAGCCCAGCGGGAATCCGAGAATCATGATGAGGGTGTTGGCGCCGTCGGGAACCTGTGTGTAGAGAACCATGAACACGGCAGACAAGGTGGCGAACAACTGCATGGTCCGCTTACGGCCGAGCTTGTCGGTGAGGATGCCGCCGCTGACGTAGCCGAGGAATGCGCCACTGATGAGGATCGCGAGATAGCCGCCGGTGCCCACGACGTCGAGGCCGCGTGAGTTCTTCAGGTAAGTCGGAAGCCACGACGCGAGTGTGTAGTAACCGCCCTGGACTCCGGTGGCCAGAAGTGAAGCAAACAGCGTGGTCTTGAGCATCGGGCCGCGGAAGATGGCGAGGAAAGAACCCTTGTCGGCCTTCTTCTCACGCTTCTCGGTGATTTCTTCCGGGTCCTTGAGGTTGCGGCGCACCCAGATGATGAGGAAGGCGGGGATGACTCCGGTCCAGAACAGAACGCGCCACGCGATGTCGGGATCGAAGAGTTGGAAGACGATCGTGTAGATGATGACCGACAAACCCCAGCCCACCGCCCAGGCGCTCTGGACGAAGGCGACCGCTCGGCCGCGGTACTCGGGCTTTGCGTATTCGGCCACCAGAATTGCGCCGGCAGCCCATTCGCCGCCGAAGCCGAGACCCTGGAACGCGCGGAAGATGAGCAGCGTCTCGAAGTTGGGTGCAAATCCGCACAGGACCGTGAAGATCGTGTAGGTCGCTACCGTCACCTGCAGGGTGCGGACACGTCCGATGCGGTCGACCAGGATGCCGGCGAGAACACCGCCGAGCGCGGAAACCACCAACGTGACGGTGGTCAGCAGACCGGCCTGTCCCGTCGTGATCGAGAAGTACGCGGCAATCGCGGCCAACCCGAGAGGGAGAACCTGGAAGTCGTAGGAGTCGAGACCGTAGCCGCCGAAAGCGCCGACGAATGCCTTCTTGCCCTTCGGTCCAAGCGTGCGGAACCAGTCGAACGGGCGCGGAGGGGCACCTGCGGTTTGAATCGGAGCGGTCATCGGTACCTCGCGTGAAGATGGAATGTCAGGACTCCCAACGTACAAAATCGTTCAACGATCCTGCAATCCCATGAAGGGATAATTAATGTGCTGGAAACTTTTGAGGGCAGCCGTAGGCCGTCCGGACGCCCCGCTCTCACTATGATGAGGGCAGCAACAAACCACTAGGAGTGCACTTGACCAGCCTGAATCCCCCGAAAGAGGATGCTAACGCCGCGTTGGCCGCCCATCGAGGGCTCCTCGAGCGCACCAGTCGAACAGCGCGGGTCGCCGGGATTCTGCGCGAGCTGATCATCGACGGAAGCTTTCGTCCGGGCGCACGACTGTCCGAGCCCGACATCTGCGCGGCGTTGGATGTCTCCCGAAATACCGTGCGCGAGGCGTTCCAGATCCTCATCGAAGACCGGTTGGTTTCACACGAACTCAACCGTGGCGTATTCGTTCGAGTCCCGTCAGCTGACG
Source organism: Rhodococcus sp. MS16 (assembly GCF_013277795.1). Lineage (NCBI taxonomy): Bacteria > Bacillati > Actinomycetota > Actinomycetes > Mycobacteriales > Nocardiaceae > Rhodococcus > Rhodococcus sp. MS16. The sequence goes on along the minus strand of NZ_VBTM01000010.1, from coordinate 100,538 downwards.
ACATCGCCGAGTTGTACATCTGCCGTCGGGTGGTCGAGTCGGCGGGAGTGCGAGACTTCGATCCGGAAACAGGCAATCTCGGTGATGTCACCGCCGCGCTCGAGCTCGCAGAAGAACGTCTGGCCGCCGATGACTGGACCGGAGTGGGAACGGCCGACATCCATTTCCATCGCGCTATCGCTGGTCTGAGTAACAGCAGCAGAATCGACGAACTGATGGGCGGCGTGTGGAACGAACTGCGACTGGTCTTTCACGTCATGGACGACGCACACCGATTCCACTCGCCGTATCTCGCCCGGAATCACGAGATACACAGCGCGTTGAAAGCCGGTGACAATGCGACGGCGGTCGAATTGCTGCAGCGGTATCTGTACGACGCACGCGATCAGATCCTGGCCGACTATCCGGCCGCCGTCGAAAAGTTGTCAGGTCGAACGTAAAGCTCCTATTTCTTGGACACGCGGATCAGCTTCTTGTTGGCAAATTCGTCCATACCCCAAGGGCCGAGCTCACGTCCCACTCCGGACCGCTTGACTCCGCCGAAGGGAAGGCCGGGCAGGGTGGTGCCGTGTTCGTTGACGAAGGCCATTCCGACGTCGAGATCGGCGGCGACCGCACGAGCAGCGTCCAGGTCGGTACTCCAGACGGATCCGCTCAACCCGTACACCGACGAATTGGCAAGGTCAACGGCATCTTTCGCTGACTTCACCTTGTACACCACGCCCGCCGGCCCGAAGAGTTCTTCGCTGTAGGCGCGCATGTCCGGGGTGACATCGGTGAGCAATGTCGGTTGGACGTAGGCGCCGGGTCGGTCGATCTTAGCTCCACCGGTCAGAAGCGTTGCGCCCTTGTCGACGGCGTCTTGAACCTGCTCGAGCAATGTATCTGCTGCGGTTTGGGACGACAGCGGACCGAGGACCGTATCCGCTTCCAGCGGATCGCCGGCCGTGACGGATTGGAACGACGCGGTCAGTTTCCGAGTGAAATCGTCGTAGAAGTCCTCGACGACGATGAATCGTTTGGCGGCGTTGCACGCCTGACCAGCGTTGGACAATCGTGCTTTGGCTGCCGCCTTGACTGTGGCGTCCATGTCGTCGGAGTCGAGGACGATGAACACATCCGAACCACCGAGCTCGAGTACCACCTTCTTGAGGTTGCGCCCCGCCGTTTCCGCAACACTGGTCCCGGCGCGTTCGCTTCCGGTCAACGAGACACCTTGCACACGGGGGTCAGCGATCATGTCTGCGATCTGCTCGTTGCTCGCAAAAACGTTTACGTATGCATCCTCTGGCAGGCCTGCCTGCTGCAGAATCTCCTCCATCAGCAGCGCCGACTGAGGGCAGTTGGACGCGTGCTTCAGGATGACGGTGTTTCCGAGCATGAGATTGGGCGCCGCAAACCGGGCGACCTGATAGTAAGGATAGTTCCAGGGCATGACGCCGACGAGCGCCCCGATCGGGCGTCGGTACACCACAGACTCTTCGGCACCGGGAACATCGAGTCGTTCTTCTGCGAGCAACGCCGGTCCGTGATCGGCGTACCACTGGTAGATCGCCGCGGACAGTTGTACCTCGCCCTTGGCTTCGCGAACGGGCTTGCCCATTTCCAGGGCGATCATGCGTGCCAGTTCGTCGGCACGTTCGTTGTACAGTTCGGCGGTTCTGGTCAGTATCTGCGCGCGTTGCGTCGGCGCGCTCTTTCGCCAGTTCAGATAGCCGTTATGAGCCTTTTCCAGTGCGGCTTCCACTCCGGCGTCATCCAAAGTATCGAATTCCCTGACGGTTTCACCTGTCGCGGGATTGACTGTTTTGTAGTTGGCCATAGTTGTTCAACGCGCGAGGGCCCTCGAGGATTCCGAGATATCCACATCGAAAGTGAATCCGTCCAACGGGTTTCAGGGAAACGTGACTGGGTATGCACGGCCGTTTGTCCGAAATCGGCATCGAGCGGGATCGGGTGCAGCGACGTATGGACGCTCGGGCGAGTAGCGATCGGTAGGGTATTGCCCCGGCGCCCTTGCCGAGCCCGACGATTTCGGAGTGACCGTTGACGAACGTGCTGATAGTTGTACTGATACTTGTTGTGATCGCGGCAGTGGCCTTCGTGGTTCTGCGTGGTCGTAAGAGCGCTCCGGTGGGGCGTGTAGACCCGCTTGCGGACTATCCGGAGGTATACGACCCCCACAAGATCGGTGTCGGAGACATCGTCACCTACGCGGGGATCGATCACGTGGTTCGCGGGACCATCACCCTCGACGAAGAGGGGTACATCTGGCGCGAGCACCTTCTCGACGGTTCGACCGGCCGCCGCTGGCTGACCGTCGAAGATGACGAGGGTGAACTCGAGATGACGCTGTGGATGCGGCGTGAGGGCACCAACCTCGAGCCGAGTGGCGACGTCATTCTCGACGACAAGGTGCACCGCAGGATCGAAAGCGGAACCGCACGATTCACAGCCGAGGGCACGACAGGAACCGCGCCGTCGGGCGTGATGGACTACGCCGACTATGCAACTGCTGACAAAACCGGGCTCATTGCATTCGAGAAGTGGGCGCGCGGCCAGTCGTGGGAGGTTTCCACCGGCCGCGCAGTCACCCGTGCAGAGTTGACCGTCATACATTCCGGCCCTCCGCAGTGAGTGTGCATCTCCTCGACGTGGAGCCCACCGACGTGGATGCGTCTGCGCTCGGCCTTGTGGTGGACGCACCTGCGCCACCGGCCTTGGCCCAGCTTGTTATCGAAACAGTCGACGGTGCTTTGACTTTGGGAGTGCTGGGGGCATCGCATGTGGTGACGGCACGCTCGGGTGGTGAGACCTTGACCGAGCAGGTGTCCTGCGATGCGGTCACAGCTGGTGGCGATCCACTGCCGGGTGCTGAAGTTCTGGGACCGTATCGTTTCGAATCTTCCACGCAGACTCTCGATCGAACCGAGTTCGTTGCCGAGGCTGCCCGCCTGAAAGTGCAGGCAGCGGCAGATGGTTGGATTTGCGGTTCGTTTCCCGGAGACGACACCGCTGTCACGGTGTTGTTCGGCAGCAGCCTGGGGCATGGATGGGCTTGGCAGAGTTGGCATTTGTACCCAGGGGAGGGGACCGGAGTCATTGTGAAGACCAGAAGTAGGTGGCATCCGTGATCGGCAGGAAATGGGTTGTTCCCGTCATGATCGCCATGGCATGTGTGCTGTCGTCGTGCGGCAACGCGGTCAAGGACTTCATTGCGGACAATTATTCCAAGAGTTCGCAAACCGGCGACGTCGCTGTGTATTCGTCGAAAGATCCTGTCGGTACGACGGTGTCGCGGATCGTCGATGCGGAAGAACCTGCGGCCCGCAGCGCCGACGGCGGCAACGAGTACCTGCGTTACGACGACGACATCGTTACCGTCAGCGCAGCAGCAGGGGGAAGCACCATCAAGGTCGAAGACATCAACGGCACATACCGCAGCGGCGGATATGCCTATCTGGGACCAGGATTCAATCCGGGATCACCGGCCGGTGGCGGCAGCGGCAGCGGTGGATCGGGAAGTGCGAAATGACCACATCAAGTGACAATCGGACCAAACTCAGGAGAGCTTCGTGAACGCCAACCTTGCTGCTGAAACTGTGGAAATCGGCACTGTTGACCCAGCTCTGCTGGTCGGTGGTGTTCTGGGGACGCTGGCGTACTTCGTAGTCGGAGTTGCAGTTCTGGCCACCGGATTTCTGGTTCTCGATCTTATGACGCCGGGCAATCTCCGCCACCAGGTGTACGTCGACAAGAATCCGAATGCGGCAATTCTTCTGGGTGCCAACCATCTGGCGCTTGCCATTATCGTCGTGACCGCCATTCTCACCAGTTCCGACGGATTTGCCCAGGGACTTGCGGATTCAGCCGTGTACGGTCTGTTCGCAATTGTTCTCCAGGCCATTGCGCTGCGACTGATGAATGCATTCCTGCCGGGTAAGTTGGTTGCGCTGGTACAGGATCCGAAGATGTGCGGTGCGGCCTGGGCGGTGGGCGTGACCCTGCTGTCCATCGGCTTGGTGAACGCCGCTGCTCTCACCTGATGACTGTCACCGATTCACACGCTGTGCTCACTGCTCGGGCGCGGGTGCTGCTCCTTGCCGCCGTCGCTGCCTGCGCTGCCTGCGGACTGATCTACGAGTTGGCACTGCTCACTCTGTCGGTCAGTCTCACTGGCGGCGGAATCACACAGACGTCACTGATTGTCGCCGGATTCGTTGCGGCGCTCGGTATCGGTGCCCTCGCCGCCAAACCGTTGTTGGGGCACGCGGCTATTTCCTTTGTCACAGTGGAGATTCTGCTCGGCATCATCGGGGGATTCAGCGCGGTCACGCTCTACGTCACCTTCACGTTCTTTGGTTCCAGCGGGGCAGTTCTTGTTGCTGCCACGGCACTGATCGGCATTCTCGTGGGTGCGGAAGTGCCACTGCTGATGACGTTGCTGCAATCCGGACGCACCGACAACGACGCACAAAGTGCCGGAAAAGTGCTCGCCAATCTGAATGCAGCGGACTACTTGGGTGCGCTGATCGGCGGGTTGCTCTGGCCGTTTGTCTTGTTGCCGTGGGTCGGGATGATCCGGGGCGCAGCAATTACCGGCATGATCAACCTCGTCGCTGCGGCAGTCGTTGCCTTGATTCTGCTGCGGTGGCAGCTCAGCTTGCGCGCCCGACTGATTGCCGTCGTGGCAATGTTGTTGGCCGCGAGCCTGATCGGATGGTTGTTGATCGCCGCTTCCGACATCGAAACCACGGCCCGTCAGCGCTTGTACACCGACCCTGTGGTCGCGGCATCGCGATCGCAGTATCAAGAAATTGTTGTCACGGAACGTAAGAACGACGTCCGGCTCTTCCTCGACGGAGATCTCCAATTCTCGAGCGTCGACGAGCACCGCTACACGGAGTCTCTGGTGTATCCGGCGCTCTCGAACAATCCGCAACGGGTACTGATCTTGGGCGGCGGAGACGGACTTGCGGCACGGGAAGTGTTGCGGATGCCCAGCGTTCAGGAAATTGTGCAGGTGGAGCTCGATCCTGCCGTCATCGAACTGGCGAACACCCGACTGCGATCGTTGAACGGCGGCGCACTCGAAGACTCACGCGTACACGTTGTGCTCGATGATGCTTTTCGGTGGTTGCGCGAGGCGCCTCAACCCGGATTCGACTCGGTGATCGTCGATCTGCCCGATCCTGATACCCCGGCATTGGGCAGGCTCTATTCGATGGAGTTCTACGGTTTGGCCGCGGCAGCGCTCAATCCGGGCGGATTGATGGTCGTCCAGTCGGGCAGTCCCTATTCGACGCCCGATGCCTATTGGCGAACAGTGTCTACGGTATCCGCAGTTGGTTTGGGGGTCTCCCCGTACCACGTGTTCGTTCCCAGTTTTGGTGACTGGGGATACGTACTTGCTCAGTCCGGGGGAGTGCCACCGGAATTGCGTCTGCCTGAAAGCGCTCCGGAATTACGCTTCCTCGACGGACCTACTTTGGCGTCGGCTTCCGTCTTCCCGCGGGACCGTCCGCGCCGCGACATGGAACCGTCGACGCTCGACCAGCCTCGGATAGTAGATGATATGCGCAAGGGCTATGAGCGCTAACTAACCGAGAGGACCCACGTGCTTGATGCGCTAGGTCAATCATTGCCCGTTGCAGTCGGCTTGGCGATTGTGTCCGTGCCGATGGCAGTTGTGGTTCTCATGCTGGTCACTGCAGACGCACGACGCTCGGTTGCAGCCTTCATTCTCGGCTGGGTCGTGGGCATCGGAGCTGTGGTGGCACTGACTATCGCTTTTGTCGACACCGCCGTACCCGAATCCGAGACCACGCGGTGGGCAAGTGTCGTCCGGATAGTGCTGGGGTTAGCCTTGTTCGCGCTCGCATTCAGGCAATGGCGATCCCGGCCACGGGGCGACGCAGAAGCCACTCAGCCGAAGTGGATGTCGAGTGTCAGTTCGCTCAGCCCGCTGAAATCCCTGGGGATCGCGTTGCTCTCAGCGGCCAATCCCAAGAATGCTGCACTGGCCGTCGCGGGAGGCGCGGCCATAGCCGCCGGAACCTACGTTGTGGCTGAGCAAGCCATCGCCGCTGTTGTGTTCACGATTGTTGCGAGCGCCGCAGTCGCCGCACCGGTTGTGGTCAACCTCGTATTCGGCGAGCGTGCCGCGTCGATGCTCGACTCGGCAAAATCGTGGATGGCCGCCAACAACGCTGTCATGATGACGGTGATCCTGGCTCTGCTCGGCGCGATGGTGTTGGGTGAAGGGGTCAGTGGACTCGGCTAGTCGAGGCAGATTGGCGAGCCTGCGCGCTCGCCTACTATTGGGTGGTGAACGAAGTCGACGACAATGCCCTCGCTACTGCTGCGATGACCGCTCTGCGTGAGCGCGGTCCGCTCAGTCTCGAAGAATGGGCGCAGTGTGTCAGTGAGTTCGGCTCGCCGTCCGACATTGCCGAAGTGCTCGAGTACCTTGATGATCCGATGATCGGGTACCTCCCCGGCGGCAAGTATGTCGCTCTGGACGAGCTGCTCGAAGGGTTGGTGTTCACGCACAGGCTCAGCGAAATCGAGATCGCGTCGGAGGTGCTCGAGGCGACGCCTGACCTCGAACCGGTGTTGCGTTTCGCGTCGAGTATCGACGGCGAAGTTCGGGTTGTCGAGGCAGAGTTCGAACAAGACTTGTTGCGAGAGCGCGGAATCGACGCTGCTTTCAGTCGCCGTGTTGTTGCCTTGCCCCGCGGGACTTTGGCCAACTTCACTGCTGGTGATCTGATCGCGATTGCCATCGAAGACCGTGAGCTGACGGTGTGGCAGGCGGATGTCGAAGACGAGCCGGATCTGGCGCCGGCACTCGAGAAGATATTCGCCGAAAACGGTGTGGAAGCGCTCGAGGCGGTGGGTTGGCAACTTGCTGTCGAGGACTCGTCGTTGTTCACTGTTCCCAGTACTCCGGTGGGCGAGATGTTTGCCGCGGCAGGATACGAGCATCAACGAGAACTCCTTGCACGCAATGGATTCGACTTCGCTGCTTACGCAGTTCAGATTCAGACCGCAGAGATTGCGTCGACCTACGATCTCACGCACGACGAAGCCGTAGCTGTTGTAGCTTTTGTCGACCTGGCTCAGCGCGGATATGTCGACGCCGAGATCGAGAATCTCGACCTTCGTGACTGGGCACGTCGACATGTCGGTGTTGTTCCTGATTCGTTTGCCGCCCTTGCGGATGCGGGCGCAGCTGTGGCGGCGTTCGATCTGGGATTCCGGAACCAGGACCCCACCGCAGACATGATCCTCGAAGCGCTTGGCGGCGAGCTGGCCGAACGCGGTCCGAAGGCCGTCAAGCCGGCGGCACACTGGTTGGCAGGTAAGGCGGCTGATCGTCTCGGACGCGTTCTCGACGCGGAAGCGCACTACGAGAAGGCACTGGAATGGGAAGCTGACTGGGGTCCGGCACTTTTCGAATTGGCTCAGTTCGCCGCCGACCGGAGCGACGCGACCCGAGCACTGTCTTTGCTGGGCAGGATCGACGGTGGATCCGAGGAAACCCTGTACGAAGTACTGCAGGAGTTCATTCCGGTAGAGCATCCCGAGCTGGGACGAAACGACAAGTGCTGGTGTGGATCCGGCCGAAAATACAAGGTCTGCCATCTGGGGAAGGTTGACGAGTCGGTTCGAGAAGACGGCCGCTGGCTCTACAAGAAGGCGTGCATGTTCGCGTTTTCCTCCGAATTTGCCGACATGGTGGTTCAGTTCGACGATCTTGTCGCCGCCGGCAGCGATGACGACGATCGGAGTATCTTCGACGGGCCGGCCTTGGACATCGCGCTGTTCGAGGGTGGAATCTTCGCGCAGTTCGTCACCCGCCGCGGAAATTTACTCACCGAACATGAGGTGGCGACGGCACGTCAATGGCTCGATGTCGAGCGTTCCGTGTTCGAGGTGACCGAGATGAACACGCTGCTGGATCGCCGGACCGGCGACACCGTGACTGTCAGTGGTGCCGCCGATCTCGAGCCCGGTGATCTGGTGTGTGCTCGCGTTCTGCCTGCAGGTTCGAGCGCCCAGGTTGTCGGCAGCGTCATCGTGTCTTCCGAGTTGCAGGCCGCCAATGTGCTCCAGGTTCTAGGGCGGGATCATCACGATGTCGCCGAGCTGATCAGAGTGCTGAGCTGAGGGCGTCGACGCTGGTCGATGCGGAATACTCGTGCCGGGGCCTACCGGATAAAGTTGGATAGGTGAGCGAACCTATGGACCCCAATGACTTGATCGCCGAAGCTGCGATGGAGTTGTTGCGCGAACATGGCCCCCAGACCGCTGCTGACTGGGGAAACTTGCTGGCTGACGCCGGGCATGGAACGCCGGACGACATGACGGAGTTCGTGGAGTACGTCGAGGATCCGCTGTTGGGCTATCTGACCGGGTCCCGCTACGCCGCGCTCGACACACTGTTCGAGCACCGGATACTCACGCATCGCCTCACCGACGCCGAGATCAGCTCTGGCGTTCTCGACGCAAACCCCGATCTCATGGTCTTGCGTGTTTTTCTCGACAGCTTCGATGACACCGAGGATCGGGAGATTCGCGTCGTACATCGTGGGCTCGACGACGCCGCCCTGGCCGAACGCGGCATCGACGACCCGACGTTCCCGGCTGACGAAGGTTTTCTGCTTGCCCCCGACGCATTGTCGGAATGCGCGGCAGGCGATCTGATCGGGCTGTTCGTCGCAGATCGTGAGTTGACGCTCTGTACCGTTGCCGACGTAGTCGATCCGACACCCGGTTTTGCGGACGCCCTAGCGAACATCCTCACCGATACCGGCGCTGAAACACTCGACGCGATTGTCTGGCAGTTGATGCTCGAGGAGCCGACACTGTTCCGTCAGCCCGCCGCTCCGCTGGGGGAACTGCTCGAATCGGCCGGCTATGTTCGCGACGGCGATTACGTCGCGATCGAAGGGTTCGATTTCGAGGCGTTCCATTTGGCGAACCGCGCGCGGATGCTCGAGATTCGCGACAACCTGCACCCCGACGAAGCAGCTGCGGTTATCGCGCTGGTCGATCTCGTGTCGGCTGCGCATCTCGAATTCCCGGAAGACACGTCGGAAATCGGCGACTGGGCGCGTGCGCAGATCACGGAGAACCCGCAGATCTATGTGGCCGTTGCCGAACCGCCGGCAGCTGCTGCGGCACTTGAATTGTTGTCCGAACTCGACGACCACGACGAGATCCTGCACGCGGTGGCTACGGCGCTGGCCGACAAGGGGCCGCGCCGGGTAAAGCCCGCCGCGTACTGGCTCGCAGGTAAGGCAGCAGATCGTCTCGGCAAGATCATTGTGGCCGAGGCCTACTACGAGAGCGCGCTCGATCGCGATCCTGATTGGGTGCCGGCGATTTTCGAGCTTGCGTTGCTCGCGGCGGATCGGAGCGACGCAACGCGGGCGCTTGCGTTGTTGGGTCGGATCGAAGGCGGAGAGTCGGAGATTCTGCACGACGTTCTCGCGCGCTATGCGCCGGCCGAACATCCTGAGCTGGGCCGTAATGACAAGTGCTGGTGTGGATCCGGACGCAAGTACAAGGTCTGCCATCTGGGTAAGTCGGAGATCACCTTCGACGACCGGGCAAATTGGTTGTACATCAAGGCGCAACTCTTCTCCCGCAGTCCCGAGTACTTCGATGTTGTCTTCGACCTCGCCGAGGTTCGCGCCCAGCATTGGGATGACGACGACGCGTTGACTCGTGCGCTCGAGGGTGGATTGGCTGTCGACACAGCACTTTTCGACAGCAACATCTTCGGAGTGTTTGTCGAGCGACGCGGTGAACTGCTGCCGGCCGACGAACTGGAACTGGCGCAGCAGTGGTTGCAGGTACCGCAGTCGGTGTACGAGGTTGCGTCGACGGTGCCGGGTACATCGCTGACGTTGCGCGATGTCCGAACCGATGTGGCGTACGACGTCGCCGACGAGTGGGGAAGCCTGAACCTCGAAGCTGGTTCGTTGGTCTGTGCGCGGGTGTTGCCCGCCGGCAGCGCTATGCGAACCTTCGGGGGAATCGAACCGATCGCTGCTGCCGACAAGGACGGACTGATTGCCTTGCTCGATTCGCCGGACACGGAGCCATGGCAGTTGGTCGAGTTTTTGAGCGCTCGGTTCGCTGCACTTCGGTAGCGCTTAACTGGTAACTTTGCCGCTTTCGGTGCTGGTATCAGAGCGGCATCATTCGAATATGAGCAAGCAGGAAGCCGTGATCAGGGCAATTGCTGATCGAGCGGCACATCTGCGTCAAGATACCGAAGTTCGACGAGCTGCCCGCGCCGCCATTTCCGAGTACGGCCCGTTGCTCGACCGTCTCTCACAGTGATTCGGTATCTGACGGTCGACGATCTTTTAGTGCTTTGTGATGAGCTCGGCGGTCTGCAGGTTCGGGATGTCGGCTTGCTCGAATCAGCCGCGCATCGACCGAGTGCAACGGTCTTCGGTGACGAGGCTTATCCGGACATTCATGTCAAAGCAGCTGCGCTGCTGCAGTCCCTCGTCCGGAATCATGCATTGGTCGACGGAACAAGCGATTGTCGTGGGTTGCTGCTTTTGTCTTCTATTCGATCAACGGGCTACATCTCGATGCGCCCGAAGATGATGCGTACGACGTGGTTATCGACGCCGCGACTGGTGTCGCCGACATAGCGCAGATCGCGCCTCTGCTCGGCAGTTGGGCTGCGCCCGTGCGCCTTTCCGGTCGCGGCGACTAGCGGAAAGGCGCACAGGGGCTGTGCCCCTAAGGTGTGACCTGAGCCAGCATCATCTGCTCGAAGCTGTCACCGTACGGCGGCAACATGCCCCACTCGCCGCGCGGATCATGTTCTGCTGCTTCGAGAACCGTCCGTGCGTGGCTGAACTCGAGGAATCCTTCGCGGCCGTGGTAGTGGCCGATTCCGGACGCGCCGACGCCGCCGAACGGTGCGTCGGAGAGACCTGGGTGCGCCATCGCGTCGTTGATCGTGACGCCACCGGAATTGGTGCGCTCGAGCACCGATTCCTTCTCGTCGAGATCGGTGCCGAAGTAGTACAGAGCCAAGGGCTTCGGGCGCGAGTTGATATCGGCGACAACGGCATCCATCTCGTCGTAAGGCAAGATCACGACGGCCGGCCCGAAGATTTCTTCCTTCATGATCTCGGCATCGGCCGGGGGATCGACGACCATCCGCAGTGGGCGTCGACGCGTGTCGGCCGAAAGTTCTTCGTCGGGAACCGTGATGATGCGTGCCCCACGATCCGCGGCATCGGCGATGTATCCCTCGATGCGGGCGAGATGGCGGTCGTTGACGATGGAGACCATGTCGGTGTTGTCGGCAACGGTGGGGAAGAGGCCGGTGAACGAATTTGCGAACGCGGTGATGAATCGTTCGATGCCTTCACGCGGAACGTAGATCAGGTCGGGGGAGACGCAGAGCTGACCGCCGTTGGTGGACTTCGCAATAGCCAGTCGGTGTGCAGCTTCGGCGAAGTCTGCGCTCTTGCCCAGGACGCTCGGCGACTTTCCGCCCAGTTCGAGGGTGACCGGCACGAGGTTCTTCGCGGCGTTTGCCATCACCAGCTTGCCGATGGACGTGCTTCCAGTGAAGACCAGGTGGTCGAAGGGCAGTGACGTGAGATTGTCGGCCACATCGGGTCCGCCTGTGACGACGGCGATTTCGAGTGGATCGAGGGTGCGCACCGCAGCGTCGGCCAGGACGGCAGCGGTGTGCGGCACGATTTCGGAGGGCTTCAGAACGGCACGGTTACCGGCACCGAGTGCGCAGGCGAGGGGGCTCAAGAGTGTGAAGAGGGGCGCGTTCCAGGTGCCGATGATGCCGATGGAACCCTTGGGCTGGTACGCGACGTAAGCCTTGGCGCCCAGCTGATCCTGGACGGCGCCGGTGGAGCGCGGAGAGCGAACCATCCAGTCTTCAAGGGAATCTCGGACGTGCTTGAGTGAAACCATCGATCCGAGAACGTCATTCATGACCGAGTAGGCCGGGAGGCGTCCACCGAAGTCTTCGTTCATGGCTTCGGTCAAGTCTTTGTGGTTCGCCACGAGCAGGTCGATCACCTGTTGAATGCGCCGGCGACGCTCTTCTGCAGTCGGCGCTCCCGCGGCGCGGGTGGCGTCCTGTTGCGCCTGCAGGATCTGCGCAAGGTCGGTGGTGATGATGGCGTCGGTGCTCATGGGCACTCCTCGTAGTGGCGAAGTATTAACTGAAAAGGTATCGACGCTTCGGTGCGAGCTGCCCGTTTCGTCTCGTTGACCGGGACGGATTCGATTGGTAGAGAGGACGCATGTCGAAGACGCAGATAAACGAGAGTGCGGTAGCTACATCAGTCGAAGAGTCGACGGGCATCGGATTTCTGACGCTCGATCAGCCGCAGCGGCGCAATCCGCTCTCGGCGCAGACCATGAGCGAGGTGACAGCGGGACTTCGGGAACTCTCCGCCGATCCGCGAGTCCGCATCGTTGTCGTGCGGGCCGAGGGGCCCGTGTTTTCGGCCGGCCACGATCTGACGGAGATGATCGGCCGCACCCTCGATGACGAGCGCGCGATATTCGACGGCTGCACCGAGATGATGGAAACGGTCCAGCAGATCGCCCAGCCGGTGATCGCTGCCGTGCAGGGACCGGCAATCGCGGCAGGATGCCAGTTGGCGGCGTCGTGTGACCTTGTCGTGGCGGCGTCGAATGCTGTCTTCGGTACACCCGGGGTGAAGATCGGGTTGTTCTGCTCCACGCCGATGGTGGCCCTGAGTAGGGCAGTTGGCCGCAAACGGTCGATGCAGATGCTGCTGACGGGCCAAACCATCGATGCTGAGACGGCGGCTGATTGGGGTCTGGTGAACTTCGTGGTCGACCCGGCTGACCTCGACCGGGAAGTGCGCGACTTGGCTGCGAAGATCACGACCGCCAGCCCCCTGACGGTTCGGATCGGTAAGCAGGCGTTCTATCAGCAGATCGATCTGCCCCAGGCGCAGGCGTACGAGGCAATGGCGGAAACGATGGCAACAAACGCCGTGACCTGCGACGCTCAGGAAGGTATGCAGGCGTTTGTGGATAAGCGGGTGCCGCAGTGGCAGAACAAGTGAGCCGAGCCCTTTCGCATTAGTTGGACGTCCGATAATCTATCGTTCATGAGCCTGGACCCGCGTACCAACACCATCGACGGAGTGCTTCGGCGCTCGGCAGCCAAGTACCCCGATCAGGTGGCCATTGTTTTCGAGGATCGCTCGCGCACCTATCGAGAACTCGACGAGGCGGTAACGCGGGTCGCGGCGCACCTCGTCGACCTCGGCTTGCAGCACGGCGATCGTGTGGCCGCGTACGGAACCAACTCCGACGCGTATGTCATCGGGTTCCTCGCGAGTTGCCGGGCAGGATTGGTCCACGTTCCGGTGAATTACGCGCTCAAGGGTGATGAACTGCGCTACCTGGTTGCGCAGTCCGGCGCTCGGGCCGTTCTGGTGGATCCGGCATTGTTGCCGACGTTGGACTCCGTGCGCGGCGATCTCGATATCGACCACGTTGTGCCGCTGCGGGACGACACGAATTCAGTGGTCGCCATCAGCACATCGGGTGAGGTCCCGGACTTCGAACCGCGAGCCTCGTCAACGGATCTCGCGCAGTTGCTCTACACATCGGGAACGACGTCGAAGCCCAAGGGCGCGATGATGACTCACGCCGCTCTGGTCCACGAGTACGTGTCGTCGGTGATCGCGCTCGGGCTCGACAAGGCAGATAACCCCTTGATCTGCATGCCCATGTACCACTCTGCGGGAATGCACGTGTTCATGCTTCCGTACCTGTCCGTCGGTGCGACGGTCAACGTGATGGCGGCACCGGACATCCCGGAGATTCTGCGCCGCATCGAAGCCGACAAGATCGGCTCACTTTTCCTCGCTCCTACCGTCTGGGTGCCGCTCGCCAATCATTCCGATCTCGACACCCGGGATCTGTCGTCGCTGAAGAAAGCGCAGTACGGTGCGTCGATCATGCCGGTCACCGTGCTGAACCGTCTGCGCGAGCGCTACCCCGACATCGGTTTCTACAACTGCTTCGGACAATCCGAAATCGGCCCGCTGGCAGCAGTTCTGCAGCCGGACGAGCACGCGGATCGGCCGTCGTCGTGCGGTCGGGCAGTGTTCTTCGTGGAAACCCGTGTTGTCGACGCCGAGGGTAACGATGTTGCGGACGGTGTCTCTGGTGAGGTTCTCTACCGTTCACCGCAACTCTGCAATGGCTACTGGGAAAACCCGGAAGCAACCGCAGAAGCCTTCCGCGACGGCTGGTTCCATTCCGGCGACCTCGTCGTGCGTGACAGTGAAGGGTTCATCACCGTCGTCGACCGCATCAAAGACGTCATCAACACGGGCGGGATTCTCGTCGCATCCCGTGAAGTCGAAGACGCCATCTACACGCATCCCGGTGTTGCCGAAGTTGCCGTCATCGGAACACCTGACGAGAAGTGGATCGAAGCGATCACCGCAATCGTTGTTCTCAAGGACGGTCAAGACGCCATGACGCCGGAGGCGTTGATCGCCTACGTGAAGGAAAAGATCGCTCCCTTCAAGGTGCCCAAGCACATTCGATTTGTGGAGGAACTTCCCCGGAATCAAAGTGGGAAGCTGTTGAAGCGGGAACTGCGCACGGTCTAGTAGACCTGCTTGCCGCCGATGATGGTTGCGAGTACTGACGGCAGCTGCGAGCGGGAGATCAGAACCAGATCGCCCGCTGCGCCGACTTCTACCCGGCGCGGTGGGCCGCCTGGATCCCCAGGACGGCCGAGATAGGCGTCCAGTGCGGTGTTGTAGTCGATTGTCTCCGCATCGCCCAGAACAGTGCCCGCGGGTGTCAACCGCGCCTGTGACGCTGCGATAACTGCCCACGGGTCGAGTGGTCCGTACGGTGCGTCGCTCGAAAACGCCACCGGAACAGATGCATCCAGCAAGGATCGGCAACGGTACAAATCCTGGTGGTCGATGGCAGCAACATGTTCGAGGTAGTCGTCACCGCGATCGGCAATGAACCCCGGCTGGGTTACGACAGCCAAACCGAGGCGGTTGATCTCGGAAATGGATTCGATCGGAATCAACGCCCCGTGTTCGATCCGATCACCAGGGATCGTGCCGATTTCGCCTAGTACGGAGAGCAAGATCAGCAGAGCTTCGCGGCTGACACTGTGTGCTGCAATCGCTCGCCCGATGGAGTGTGCGGACTCGATAACGGCGGCAAGCTGTTCGAGATCGGGAAGTCCGGAATCGGCAAGCACGATCTTGTACGGGCCGACGGTTGGTTCCGTCGACGGTAGTGAGACACCCAGTGGCACGCCGAGGAGATGAACCCGTTGTGGCAATTCTCCCGAAGACATTGCTGCGCAGATGGATTCGATGCTCTCCGGAGCGAGGTCCGGCGTTGCATCAGTTACCGCAGTGACGCCGAGTCTCGACAGTTCGGTCGCCACATCGCGTATCGGCGGTGGGGCATTTCCCGGAATCTGCGCTCGGA
This sequence comes from Rhodococcus sp. MS16, assembly GCF_013277795.1. Taxonomy (NCBI): domain Bacteria; kingdom Bacillati; phylum Actinomycetota; class Actinomycetes; order Mycobacteriales; family Nocardiaceae; genus Rhodococcus; species Rhodococcus sp. MS16. The sequence continues at coordinate 85,013 of NZ_VBTM01000010.1, read as the reverse complement.
GCCAGGAATCTGCGCGCCACACTCGGCCGGTTGGTTTTCCGGCTGCATCGCGTTCGATACCGGGATGGTCAGCCGGTTCCAATCCGGCTGCAACGACGCCCGCTGTGTTGAGCACCCACATTGCGCCACTGCGATGTTGGATACGAACAGGTCGTGATGCGTGAAGATGATCGAGGGCATCGCGATCGAGATCGCCCGCTACCGATTCGAAGTATCCGACACCTCGCACCCAGCCGTCGGAACCTGGTGAAACCTGTAGTGCGGCAGCTAGTTCTCCGGAATTTCGGACGGCCGGCGGGCCACATTCCACGGAACTGCGTCGGGCAGCCAGCGCATGTAGGTGGATGTGGTGATCACACAGGCCGGGAATGATCTGATTGCCGTCGGCGTCGAGGACGTCCTCGCCGTGGCGAGTCAGTCCGCGGCCGATCTCCGTGATCACGCCGCCCGTGATGCGAATGTCGAGGCTGTGACGGCCACCGACAGAACAATTGGTGATCAGCAGATGGTTCACGGGGCGACGATTCCGAGGCCGCGGAGAACGGCGTGTGTGTCAGAGCCGGAGGTGGACGCACTGCCGACGTACTGGCGTTTCTCCGGAATAGCCACAATGCACGATGGGGGCAACGGAGCATCGGTTCCCTGGGTGAGCGTCGACGCGACGAGGTCGGCCATCGAGAGGTCCCAGAGGTATCCTGCGCCGGTGGGCGTCTCCGACATGGCGAGGGCGGCTGCCATGAGTCCGCTCAGGGGATCGGCTATCGCGTCGCCGACAAATACGGGCGCACCTGAATTATCTTGTGCAACAAGACCACTTGATGCTGCGATGTCGTCACCGAATCCGATGCGAGCGGAGTTTCTTCCTGCCGCAGTGATGGAGATCCAGGTGGTACCGGATGCGGCCGCAGCTTCTGCGTCGAGCCCGAAGCCCGCGAGTGCGCGTGGCCGCGACGCCTCGATAACGATGTCTGCGCGTTCCACGAGCTGCGCCAGCGCCGACCTGTCGGGAGAGGCACTCGGATCGAGGACGACGGACTCGTGCCCGGCATGCAGTAGTTCGTAGAACTCGCTGTTACCGCGACGTGCTCCGTCCGGCCTGGTCGGGGTCTCCACCTTGACGACCCGCGCGCCCGCGGCTCCGAGTAGGTGTGAGCACAGAGGACCCGCCCACAGTGCACTGAAGTCGACAACAAGCAGATCCTTGACCGATCGCCGGGTAGTGGGCGCGGGAACTGACGCAGTTGGGCATGCGACCGGGGCAGCCGCCAACCCGAGTAGGGCTGCGCGCTCGGCCAACTCGGCTCCGGGTTGTTCGGCTAACCAGGCACTTACCGCCGGCCAGGGATCATCATCGATCTCCGCGGAGATCAGTGCACCGAGCAGAATCGGGTCGTCCGGTCGGGCACAGGACACGGCTGCCCAGCCGTCCTGTGTAGGGAGGAGGCGGCAACTGCCTCCGAGAGAGATTGAACCGCTGCGGGTGAATCCGGTGAATGCCGCGCGTTCGGAAAGAAAGCGGGCTCCGTCTTCGTTGCCGTTGATGAATTCACCGAGGTGCCGTGCCAGGGTGGCGGCGTTTCCCGGGGGAATTCTGGGAGATTCGTCGGGCGAGCCGGTGAGTGGCACTATCCCGCTGCCGAGCCAGTCGAGAACGCGGCGGTCCTCGTCAGCGTCGTCGGGCCAGGCAAACATTCTCCGATGTTACACTCCGAAAAGTATTACCGGAAAAGGTATCCCGCGTGCAGAACTGCCGTCGGGTGCAGGAAGCCGAGCAATGATTCGGCGCTCGAGAAGGATGAAGATGGTCAACCAGATGCACGCGCTGTCGCCGCAGGACATTCTCGACGGCAGGATCGATCTTCCACTTCTTGCAGACGGTGGCGCACTTGATAATCCAGTGGTCCTGGTCGACCTGGACGAGGAGTTCTCAGAGGACGAAGCCCGTGCGGTGTCGGCGAAAGTCCTCGGATCCGACCGTGTTGTTCTCGGGCGGTACACGGGCCGTACACCGGATGCCGCAACAAGAACACTGGCGCGTTCGCTCGACTCGACGGTGTCGACGGTATTGACCGAGAACGTCCGAGAGTTTGTGGGTGTCGAAGATCCCGACGCTGAACTGGCGTCGGTCTTCGACCGCTTCCAAGAAAATCCTTATGCGTCAGTTGTTGCCTCGCAGGTTCTGCGGTTGGGTGAAAACCTGTCGATCCCCGCAGCGCTTGACGTGGAATCTCTGGCCTACTCGACGCTGTTGGGCACTCCGGACTTCGAGCGGTGGCTCACTGGTCGAGGACCACGGCCGCTGCCGCCCCCAGCTCCGCAGGAACCGGTGCTGATCGAGCGTCGAGATGGGTTGTTGCACATCACGCTCAACCGCCCGGAACGTCGGAACGCTTACGGGGCGCAGGTGCGTGACGGGCTGGTCGCAGCATTACAGGTCGCCGTGATGGACCCCGGCATCGAGAAGGTTCTGATCGACGGCGCTGGGCCGTCGTTCTCCGCGGGAGGTGATCTCGACGAGTTCGGGACCACTCCGGATCTGGCGATCGCGCATCTGATTCGAACGCGATCGGGAGCCGCGCGGCTGATGGCCCGGCTGTCCGATCGAATCGAGGTACAGGTTCACGGAAGTTGCGTGGGAGCGGGCATCGAGGTGCCGGCCTTTGCCGCCGATGTGTGTGCGCACCCGGATACGGTGTTCCGCCTGCCTGAGATCTCGATGGGCTTGATTCCGGGAGCGGGTGGCACTGTGTCCATCCCGCGCCGGATCGGGCGTTGGCGCTCCTACCACCTGTTTCTCTCCGGTGCTGCGATCAATACGGAGCGTGCGCTCGACTGGGGCCTGATCGATTCGATCGCGTCGATATAGGCATCGCCTTACCTTCGGTTCGTTTTCAAGTCTTTGACTCATAATGCTCGACCGGATTGACTTCGGAAGACGCATTAACGTGGAACGAGCAAGGTGAGTGGTGGGTATGCAGGTCGACGCGGACGACTTCGCCGATATCTTGGCGACGGCAAGGGAATTCATCCGGAAGGAAGTTGTCCCTCGTGAGCAGGAGATAGCCGATACCGATGCCATTCCGGAGGACATCCGGAAGAAGGCCGCCGATATCGGACTGTTCGGTTACGCCATTCCCCAGGAATGGGGTGGTCTGGGCCTCGACCTCACGCAAGACGTCGAACTCGCGATGGAGTTCGGGTACACGTCGCTTGCTCTGCGCTCGATGTTCGGCACCAACAACGGCATCGCCGGGCAGGTACTCGTCGGCTTCGGCACCGATGAGCAGAAGGCTGAATGGCTCGAACGCATCGCGTCGGGTGAGGTAGTCGCGTCCTTCGCACTGACCGAACCGGGCGCGGGATCCAACCCCGCCGGCCTGCGCACCAAGGCAGTCCGCGGCGGGAGCGACTGGGTGATCAACGGCAACAAGCGGTTCATCACCAATGCCCCGACAGCGCAACTGTTTGTCGTGTTCGCACGCACGCGTCCGGCCGACTCCGACGGTCCCGGTATCGCTGTCTTCCTGGTCCCGGCCGATACAGAAGGTGTCACGGTGGGGCCGAAGGACAAGAAGATGGGTCAGGAAGGTGCTTGGACCTCCGAGGTCAGCTTCGACAACGTGCGCGTCCCCGCATCGGCCCTGGTCGGGGGCGACGAAGACACCGGATATCGCGCTGCCATGACTTCCTTGGCACGTGGACGCGTTCATATTGCCGCATTGTCGGTGGGAGCAGCCCAGCGAGCCCTCGACGAATCTGTCGCCTTTGCCACTGTCACGGAACAGGGTGGGACTGTGATCGGTGACTTCCAATTGGTCCAAGCGATGCTTGCAGATCAACAAGTAGGTGTGATGGCCGGCCGGGCAATGGTCCGTGAGGTTGCGGCGCGATACGTCAGCGGCGAGGACCGTCGACTCGGACCGTCTGCGGCAAAGCTCTACTGCACCGAGATGGTCGGAAACGTAGCTGACCTCGCTGTCCAGATCCACGGTGGCAGCGGGTACATGCGGGGCGTTCCTGTCGAACGGATCTATCGGGAAGTGCGGTTGCTACGCCTGTACGAGGGAACCAGTGAAATTCAGCGGTTGATACTCGGCGGCGGTCTTGTGTCGCAAGCGAAGAAGCAAGCGAAGTAATACAGCACGTACTTTCTTCAACTGACGAATGGAGTGGACATGGGACTGTTGGACGGCAAGGTGACAGTAGTGACCGGGGGCGCACAGGGTATCGGGTTCGAAATTGCCCGAACCTTTATCAAAGAAGGCGCCACCGTGGTGATCGGCGATATCAACGAGACTGTCGGCGTCGCTGCCGCAGCTGAGCTCGGTGGCGATTCCGTGGCGCGGTTCATCTCGTGCGACGTTCGCCATTCCGACCAGGTCGAGGCAATGCTCGATCTAGCTGAAAGTGCTTTCGGCCCAGTCGATGTCATGGTCAACAATGCCGGCATGACTCGCGACGCGACAATGCGGAACATGACGGAGCAGGACTTCGACGACGTGATTGCCGTCCACCTCAAGGGTGCCTGGAACGGAACTCGCGCAGCCGCGGCCCGCATGCGCGAGCGTGAGACGGGATCGATCGTGAACATCTCGTCGATCTCCGGCAAGGTCGGCATGTTGGGCCAGACCAACTACTCGGCCGCCAAAGCCGGAATCGTCGGTCTCACGAAGGCTGCTGCCAAAGAGGTTGCGTTCAAGAATGTTCGGGTCAATGCTGTCCAGCCCGGACTGATTCGCACAGCGATGACCGAAGCGATGCCGGAGCGCGTCTGGAACAGCAAGCTGGCCGAAATTCCGATGGGTCGTGCCGCGGAACCGTCCGAGGTTGCGTCCGTGGTGGTGTTCCTCGCGAGTGATATGTCGAGCTACCTGACCGGTACCGTCCTGGAAATTACGGGCGGGCGCCACATCTGAGGCGCGTGCTTCAATTCAGGAATGGACTCTGACATGGGACAGTCGCATTCGGATCTCCCACTCGACGGGATTACCGTGGTGGCGTTGGAACAGGCCGTTGCGGCGCCGCTCGCCAGTCGGCATCTCGCGGACATGGGTGCTCGCGTGATCAAGATCGAGCGGGTGGGTGAGGGCGACTTCGCTCGTCACTACGACGGCGCGGTGCGCGGTCAGGGCTCGCACTTCGTGTGGCTCAATCGTTCCAAGGAATCGATTGCCGTCGACGTCAAGTCGGAGTCCGGGCGTCGAGTCGTGCTCGATCTCATCGCGGAAGCCGACGTCTTCTTGCAGAACCTCGCCCCGGATGCTGCAGATCGACTGGGCTTCGGTGCGGACACGCTCCGAGCAGAGTTCCCTCGGCTCATCGTGATCAACATGTCGGGATACGGCAGCGCCGGACCACGTCGTGAGCGCAAGGCGTACGACATGTTGGTACAGGCCGAGACCGGAATGATCTCCGTGACCGGAACACCCGAGACAGCAACAAAAACGGGTGTTCCGGTTTCCGACATCGCAGCCGGGATGTACGCGCTGACATCGATACTGGGTGCCTTGTTCCGTCGGGAGAGAACTGGCAAAGGCGCAACGGTCGACGTGTCGATGTTCGACGCGACCGTCGAATGGCTCGGCCACCCGATGTACATGAAAATGTATGCGGACAAGCAGATTCCGCGAGTCGGGCTCGGGCATGCGGCCATCGTTCCTTACGATTCGTTCCCGACGTCGGATGGTGAGATCCTCATCGGAGTCCAGAACGAGCGCGGATGGCGGACGCTCATGGTCGACGTCTTCGGGCGGGAAGATCTGGTGGATCATCCGCGATATGCCACCAATATCGTCCGGGTCGAGAATCGAGCCGAGGTGGATGAGATGGTCGGATCACTCACGCGGCTGTATTCGACCGCAGAACTGGATAAGCGTCTGGCCGCTGCCGGTGTGCCCGCAGCAGCGTTGAACGACATGGGCGGATTGCTGAAACACCCTCAGCTGGACGAGCGTTCGCGGTGGCGATCCGTGGGAACAGAAGTTGGGCCCATCGACGCTGTGCTACCCCCGATGACCTTCTCCGACGTGGAAATGAAGATGGGTGATGTGCCCTCCCTTGGTCAGCACACCGAGTCGATTCTGACGGAGTTGGGGCGCACGGCCGATCAGATCGCCGACCTTCACCGAGGCGGATCGATCGGATAGCGCCCCAACGTTTTATCGTCGTAGGTTTTCGAAGACCGCGGCGATGCCCTGGCCGCCGCCGATGCACATGGATTCGATTCCGTAGCGGCCCTGGCGACGGTCGAGTTCACGCAGCAGGTTCGCGAGGATTCGTCCGCCGGTAGCGCCGACGGGGTGGCCCAGTGAGATGCCGGAACCGTTGACGTTGAACCGTTCGAGGAGATCCGTCTCGCTCAGACCCCAGGCGCGGGCGCACGCGAGGACCTGAGCGGCGAATGCCTCGTTGACTTCGATCAAATCGATGTCGGAGAGTTGTAGATCGACCCGTGAGAGCGCTTTTGCCACCGCAGAAACGGGGCCGATGCCCATGCGGTTCGGTTCGACGCCGGTGACGCCCCAGCTGACCAGCTTCGCGAAGGGGCGCAATCCAAGTCGTTCGGCATTGGCGGGCGTGGTGACGATGGCCGCCGCGCCGCCGTCGTTCTGCCCGCAGGCATTTCCGGCGGTAACGGTCGCGTCCGGGTCGACGCGGCTACGCAGCGGGCGCAGTGCGGCGAGGTCGGACAGTTGCACATCTCGACGCGGATGCTCGTCCTGGGTAACAACTTTCGCGTCGCCGCGGCGGGATGGGACGGTGACAGGAATGATCTCCTCGTCGAAGTATCCCTTGTCCTGTGCGTTCACGGCACGCTCGTGCGAGCGAAGCGCGTAGCGGTCTTGTTCGTCGCGTGAGATCGCATATTCGCGTCGCAGGTTTTCGGCCGTTTCGATCATGCCGCCTTCGACCGGGAAATTGACGCCTCCCGAGTTAGTGCGGGGTTTGGCCAGGCGGTCGTGGAACTCGACCGAGGGTTTCTTCGTACCCCAACGAATGTCGTTGGAATAGAATTCGACGCCGCTCATGCTTTCGGCACCGCCGGCGATCACAAGATCACTCATGCCGGTCTGAACCTGCATGGCCGCGTAGATGATTGCCTGCAGACCGGATCCGCAACGGCGGTCGAGTTGAATGCCGGGAACCGAGATATCCAGTCCGGCATCGAGTGCTGCGATGCGCCCGATGGCAGCGGCCTCGCCGTTTGCGTAACCCTGACCGAAGACGACGTCGTCGATATCGGCGGACTGGAGTCCGGTCCGCTTGATCAGTCCCCGCATCACGGTGGCTGCAAGCGTGGTTACCGGAACGTCTTTGAAGACCCCGCCGAATCCGCCTACTGGCGTACGAACGGGTTCACAGATGACTGCGTCATACATGGAATGCGCCTGTCGGGAGAGTGTGGACGAGGAATGTGCGTTTAGAGAAATACGAACGCGTGCCCTCGAATATTCAGCATGCGCGCAGTGGTTGTCAACAGCGGTAGAAGTGCTGCTCGGACATAGTTTTTCCCTAACCATTCGTATGGTTGTCGAACTTTGACACCCCTGAGTTTCGGGGATTGAATGGTCGGAGGATCTCCCTCGATGAACAGGTGGAACAGTGACGCGTTTGGCGCAGACTGCAGGATTGACCGAGACGCAGAACGACATCATCGGTGCCGTGCGGGAATTCGTCGATCGTGTGGTGATTCCCGCCGCGCAAGAACTCGAGCACACCGACACGTATCCCACGGACATCGTCAAGCAGATGAAAGACATGGGTCTGTTCGGTCTGACGATCGACGAGGAGTTCGGTGGCATCGGAGAATCCCTCCTGACGTACGCGCTGTGCGTCGAGGAATTGGCTCGCGGCTGGATGAGCGTGTCCGGTGTCATCAACACCCATTTCATAGTGGCACACATGATTTCGGCGCACGGGACACCGGAGCAGAAGGCGAACTATCTGCCGCGGCTGGCTACCGGGGAGCTCACCGGTGCTTTCTCGATGTCGGAGCCGGCACTGGGTTCCGACGTTGCTGCCATCTCGACCAAGGCGAAACGCACCGAATCCGGCGACTACGTGGTGAACGGGCAGAAGATGTGGCTGACGAACGGTGGTTCGTCGACTCTGGTGGCTGTGCTCGTGAAGACGGACGAAGGCGCGGAGAAGGCGCACAACAATCTGACGACGTTGCTGATCGAGAAGCCTGCGGGGTTCGGTGAAGTTCTTCCCGGCCTGACCATCCCCGGCAAGATCGAGAAGATGGGCTACAAGGGAATCGACACGACCGAGATGGTCTTCGACGGTTTCGAGATCAGCGCGGACGCGGTTCTCGGTGGCAAGCCCGGCGTCGGGTTCCGGCACATGATGGATGGTGTCGAGGTCGGCCGGGTGAATGTGGCGGCGCGTGCGTGCGGTATCGCGCAGCGTGCTTTCGAACTTGCGGTGACGTATGCAAAGCAGCGTGAGACATTCGGTAAGCCGATTGCCGAGCATCAGGCCATCGCGTTCCGTATCGCGGAGATGGGTACCAAAGTCGAAGCGGCCCATCTGATGATGGTGAATGCGGCTCGGCTCAAGGACTCGGGCGAACGAAACGACGTTGCTGCCGGTATGGCGAAGTACCTGGCCAGTGAGTTCTGTGCCGAAGTCACTCAGGACAGTTTCCGTATTCACGGCGGTTACGGGTACTCCAAGGAGTACGAGATCGAGCGCTTGATGCGTGAGGCGCCCTTCCTGCTGATCGGTGAGGGCACCAGCGATATCCAGAAGCAGATCATCAGCAAGGGACTGTTGCGCTCGTATAACTGAACCGCGTTTTGGTGTCCGTCGTAAAGTCGACGGGTGGACCTACGTCAGATCGAGTATTTTCTCGCCGTTGCAGGCGGGGAGTCCTTGGCGACGGCGGCGCAGTCCATGTCGGTGACCAAGCCGTCGTTGTCGCAAGGTATTCGCGGTCTCGAACGTGAACTGGGCGTCGAACTCTTCCACCGCGTCGGTCGGGGTCTTGTCTTGACGTCGGCCGGACGCGCACTGATCGGGCCCGCTCGGCAAATGATGCGAAGTAGCGCAGCTGCGTCCACTGCTGCGATCGGGGTGGATATCGAACCAAAGGGCCGCCTGGACATCTGCTCTGCCGCTCAGGGACTGGAGGGGCCGGTGGCGCGGATCGTGGCCGATTTCCGTCGACGCTGCCCGGGAATCACGGTGCGTGTCAGCGAGCTCCCACGCGGCGATACCGCCGAACAGGTATTGGCTGACGGGGTGTGCGAGCTGGTTTTCAGTTATTGGCCACCGGAGATGTCTGAACTGTCGACACACGTCATCGGAGTGAACGACTACTGGCTTGCTCTTCCCCCGCAGGCGCCGCTCTCGGTCTGGCCACGTGGAATTAAACCTGCTGTGGGAGAGCCTGTCTCGTTGACCGCGCTTCCTGATCTTCCCGTGGTCGGGGTGCTGAAGCACTCACAGGCCCGGATCGTCATCGAGTCTTCCTTGCATGCTGCCGGTGCCAGAACACGGATGTCGACGGAACTTGCGCAGCGGGAAACCGTCGGGGAATTTGTCCTCGCCGGTTTGGGTATGGCGTTCATGGAACGTTCGCTTGCCGAACGTGCAGCTGCGTCGGGGGCCGAGATTTTCCCGTTGAATCCAGTGATCTCGCTGACCTACGGCATCGAGTTCGATCCGGAGAGATTGTCGCCGTTGGGAAAGTTGTTTGTCGAAGGACTATGAGCGGTAGGGAGATTCGAAACCAGCGCCGCCGCAGCCGGTGACAACGGACCGTCACGAAAGACGATGCGTGTCCGTCGGATGACTGGTGGGTCCAGCGATCGAACGCTCGCCGCGGGGGAGTCCTGCTCGGCGATGGAGCGGGGCAGTAGTGCGGCGCCGACACCGTGGCCGACCATCTCACGAACGGCCAGGCGATCGGGGACCTCGGCGACGACGTTGACGAGTACCCAGTCGCCTCCGACCGGGTAGCTGCGACGGCTTGTCCGTGTTTCGACGATCATGGGCAGGGCCCCGATCGACGTGCGGGGCACCGGATCGGGAAGGTCGGCTGCAAGTGCCGGTGGGATCGACAGAACCATCTCCTGAGCGCTGGTCTCGATCTCGAGAAGGCCGTCCGACGGTCCGTCCGCGAGATCGCGTTCGAGAAAACCGAGTTCGCACCTGCCCGACCGGACCAAGGCCAGCACCTCGTGGGCGCTGGGCGCCGCGGTTGTGGAGAAGGTGATACCCGGAGCGGTGCGGTGAAGCTGACCAGCCAGATCGGCGACCGAGTCGAGCGCAAGGTCGGATTGAACAGCGATGGTGAGTTCACCCGATTGCAGTGCGATTACCGCAGCGACTGCGGTCTCGGCCTTGGCGACGTCACGCAGTAGTGTCCGAGCAGCGTCGGCGACGGCTGCTCCGGCAGCGGTGGGGATCAAGCCTCGTGCAGTGCGCTCGAACAGTGTGGAACCGAGAGTCCGTTCGAGATTGCGCACCGCCTGTGACAGCGACGGCTGGGAGATGTGCAGTGCGTTCGCGGCGGCGGTGACACCGCCGTGATCGACAACGGCAACGAGGTACTGCGCGCTGCGAATGTCCATCCCGGGTGCCTGCATCTGACGAATTCTCCCAGATGATGCCGTCTCGACTGTGATGACATCCTTCGACCTGCCGATATAGGTCTGAGCTATGGCTCGGTGCGCCTACTCGTCTTTGTGGCGCGGGCCATAGCGATGGTCGACTGTTCCAGTACCGCCGAATCTCAGGAGCATGATGTGAGCGAGCTTCACCTGCCCAACCGGATACGTCACTCGGCGTTGGCGCGACCATCCGACCCCGCGATCACGTGCGGCGACCGGACATTGACGTGTGCCGATCTCGATGCCGAGACCAATGCGTTGGCGAGTGCACTTGTGGGGGTTTCCAATGGCGGTGCTCGTGTCGGAGCACTACTGCGAATGGGCCTCGAAGGCGCGGAAACTTTCATCGCGTGTGCAAAGGCGGGCGCGGTCTTCATTCCGTTGAACTGGCGGCTCAGTCCGCGGGAGCTCGTGGACGTCGCCGAGGACGCAGAACTCGACGTCTTGATCGTCGACGACGAGTTCGCAGTAGGGGCCGCCGCGATCTCCGCAGTGTTGCCGGAGGTGACGGTTGCTACTGTGGGAGATGAAGGGGGCGTGACAGATTCGCGAACCTGGGCAGAGTTCGTGGCGTCCGGGACGGGTATCGACCCCGGACTGGGGCACGATCCGGACACCGCGGTTCTGCAGCTGTACACGTCCGGGACCACCGGCCGCCCCAAAGGCGTCGTGGCCACACACCGGAATTTGTACAACGAACCCGTGGGGTTCGAGGTGTACGAATTCGGTTCGAATGCAGTGGCTCTGGACGCACTTCCCCTCTTTCACATCGCTGGTGCCGGCTGGATGAGTACGTGTCTGTCGGCCGGGGTGCCGATGGTTCTGCTCGGCGACATGGCGCCGGCCCGGGTGGCTGAAGCCATTGCAACACACCATGTCACCCACGCATTTCTGGTACCGGCGGTAATTCAGACACTGGTCGATCTGCCCACTCTCGAGGGTTTCGATCTGTCCAGCTTGGAGGTGGTTGCGTATGGGGCGTCGCCCATCACGCCGGCGCTCCTCGCTCACGCTATGAATGTTCTGAACTGCAAATTCGTTCAGCGCTACGGGATGACCGAAACAACGGGGTCTGTGTCCGTGCTTCGTGCCTACGACCATCACGTCAGTGGGCCGCGCTCCGGGTTACTGCGGTCGGCGGGAAAGCCGATGATCGGCGTGGAGATCTCCATTCGCGACGTCATGACGGGCGAGGAGTTGCCGCCCAACGAATCCGGAGAAATTGTCGCGCGCAGCAGAAACAACACGCGCGGATACTGGCGACGTGAACGCGAAAGCGCCGAATTGTTCACGCACGACGGCTTTCTTCGAACGGGCGACGCCGGGCACCTGGACGACGAGGGCTACCTGTTTGTCACCGACCGTCTCAAGGACATGATCATCACCGGCGGCGAGAACGTCTATCCGATCGAGGTGGAATCGATTCTGGCCGAGCATCCTTCGGTTGCCGAAGTAGCAGTTGTCGGGGTTCCCGACAAGCGCTGGGGTGAATCCGTCACCGCGGTGATCAAACTGGTCGACGGTGCAGACGTGCCAAGCGTCGACGAGCTGATCGCCTTCAGCGCAGCGAGGTTGGCGTCGTACAAGAAGCCCAGACAGATCCATTTCGTGGACTCCCTACCTCGCAATGCGAGCGGGAAACTGCTCAAGTCGAGCCTGCGAACCACGCTGAGTGCGAGCGGAGAAGCATTGTGATCGTGACCGAAGACGTCGGCGTCGCACAACGCGAGGCCTGGGCGAAGAACATTCTTCCGCCGGTGGAACAGGTACGGGACGGTTTGTGGTCGATTCCGGTTCCTATGCCGGACAACCCTTTGCGTTACGTGCTCGTCTACGCGCTCGCGCTCGACCACGGACTTGCACTCATCGACGTCGGTTGGGATCACGAACAGTCGTGGCAGGCTCTCGTGGACGGCATAGCGTCGATCGGTTACCACGTTTCCGAAGTGCGGTATGCGGCAATCACACACCTGCATCCCGATCACTTCGGTCTGGCGCCGCGTCTTCGGCAAGTCAGCGGCGCAACACTGGCAATGCATGTGGCTGATGCGACGCTACTCGGATACCACGGTCCCGAACAGGCACGCGAGGACATCACCGGCTGGAATGTGCAACTGTCCGAACTCGGAGCGCCGACTGCAGTACTCGACGCGTCTCGGGTCGATCTGGTGCGGTTCGGCGAGCATGAATCAATCGACGTTGTTCTGGGCGATGGAGATCCACTCGATCTGCCGGGATGGAATCTCCGCGCGCAATGGACGCCGGGGCACACACCCGGACACCTCTGCTTCGTGGAAGAGGACAGGGGCTTGTTGTTCAGCGGTGATCACATGCTGCCGCGGATCAGTCCGAACATCTCCACGGTTCCCGGTGAACTCGAGAATCCGCTGCATCGCTACCTGCTCTCACTCGAGGCAACAACAGCCTTGGGTGAATGCGAGGTGCTGCCCGCACACGAGTATCGATTCCGCGGGATCGCCGATCGCGCACGTCAGTTGATGGGACATCACGAGGCGAGGCTGTCGGAAATCGTTGCGGCCGTTGCGGCCGATCCCGAATCGACGGCCTGGGAACTGTCGCGCACGATCTCCTGGTCTCGCCCGTTCGATCAGATGTCGCCGCGACTACTTCGCCTGGCAGTCCGCGAAACCCACGCTCATCTGGTGGTGTTGGCCAAGCGCGAGATGGTGACCGCGTCCGGCCGTTCGCCCGTGCGATGGAGTCTTCGATCGCTGTGACCATTCAAAAATTCTCATCACGGAAGTAGGAACCGAACATGAGCGTTGTGCTCACCGACTTCGCCGACGGCATCGCCGTCATCACACTCAATCGACCCGAGGCCAAGAATGCGGTCAACCTCGAACTTGCACAAGCCTTGGCTGCGGCGATCGACGAGTTCGAGGCGAGGTCAGATCTTACTATCGGCATTCTGACCGGATCTGGTGGAACCTTCTGCGCCGGTATGGATCTCAAGGGATTCGCGCGCGGAGAACGGCCGTCACTCCCCGGTCGTGGATTTGCCGGATTGACCGAGGCCCCGCCGTCGAAGCCGCTGATCGCAGCGGTCGAGGGTTGGGCGCTGGCAGGCGGCTGTGAACTGGCCTTGGCGGCCGACCTGATCGTGGCGTCTACCGATGCGAAATTCGGCTTGCCCGAAGTGAAGCGGGGGCTTGCCGCTGCCGCCGGCGGTCTTCTGCGTCTGCCCAAGATCCTGCCGTATCAGCTGGCCATGGAGATCGCAATCACCGGTGACCCGCTCAGCGCCACGTTGGCGCATCATCACGGGCTGGTCAATCGGCTCGCCGAACCTGGACAAGCACTGGCGGTCGCACGTGAACTTGCGGCGCGGGTGGCGGCAAACGGTCCATTGGCAGTTCGAGCAACCAAGCAGGTCCTCTCGATGTCCGCGAAGTACACCGACCCGGATGCTTTTGTCGCGCAGCGCGAATTCATCGATCCGGTCTTTGCTTCCCGTGATGCCAAGGAAGGCGCCACGGCATTTGCCGAGAAGCGTTCTCCCGTGTGGAGTGGCTCGTGAGTGCCGAAACCATCGAGCGTGCGGCCGTCAGTGTCGAGCGCATCGGCGCTGTTGCCACGATCGTGCTCGACCGACCACACCGTCGCAACGCCCTGGACCTCGAGGCCTGGATCGCTCTGCGCGAGGCACTGCACGAACTTCAGGAGGACTCGCAGATTCGCTCCGTGATCCTGACCGGCGCGGGCGGCACCTTCTGTGCGGGCTCCGATCTCGACAAGCGAGGCTCGTCGCACCCGCTCGATCGCATGCGAGTCATCAACGCAACCGCGATCGCACTGGGTGAGTTTTCCAAGCCCCTGGTGGCGAAGGTCGAAGGGTTTGCGGTCGGAGCCGGATGGAACATGGCATTGCTCTGCGACTTCGTGGTGGCGGCACAGGGTACGAAGTTCAGTCAGATCTTTGCCAAACGGGGGTTGTCCGTCGACTTCGGCGGGTCGTGGATCCTGCCGAGGCTGGTCGGCGTCCAGCAAGCCAAACGTTTGGTGATGCTCGCCGAGACGATCGACGCACGGGAAGCCTACGAACTCGGATTGGTGACCTATCTGGTCGAACCGGCCGAACTCGACGAACACACGGCCGAACTTGCGCAGCGGTTGGCTGACGGTCCGCCTGCCGCATTGAGTCAGTCTGCTGCCATGCTCGAGCAGCACACCTCGCTGACCTTACGAGAGGCGTTGGACAACGAGGCGAGGGCACAGGCCGTCAATTTCGCGACGGACGCTACCGACGCAGTTCGAGCCTTCGTGGAAAAGCGCGAACCGGTCTTCACCGGAGAGTGGGCGGTATCAGGGGCACCTAGAGTGGAATGAGGGATGCATCGCTGGTCGTATGATGGGTGAGTGGATCTGCACTTTGTTACCTACTTCGTCGCTGTTGTCGACCACGGTGGGATAACGAAGGCGGCTCAGTCTCTCTACATTTCGCAACCTTCGCTTTCTCAGGCGATTCGTACGCTTGAACGCCGATTGGGTGCCACTTTGTTCGACCGGACGGGAAGACGTCTGGTCCTCACCGATGCGGGCCGCACATTCGATCTCGCGGCCAGGCGAATCCTTGCCGACGTCGAGCGCGCGAAGGCCAAGGTGACCGCCGTCCGTGAACTCGAGTTCGGTCGTGTCGACGTCGTGTCGTACTCGGCATTCTCGATCGATCCGATGGTCGAGTTGGTTCGGCGATTCCGGGCCAACTTTCCGAAGATTGTCGTGCGGGTTCTCGATACCTTCGGGCCGGCCGGAGTGGATACTGCCCTGAGGCGTGGATCCGCCGAGGTCGGAGTCACCGATCTGAGTATCGGATACGAAGGTCTGGTCACCGCACCGATAACGACCCAGGAGATGGTGCTCGCCACACATGTGTCGTTGTCCGACAGGCTTGTGAAACCGTTGGTCGATCCGGTTCGGCGCGACGTCCTCCATGCTCTGCCACTGGTGGTAGATCTCGGAGATCAATCGAACCAATTCCGTTCTCTGCTCAGTGCCGGTGCAGAGAACGTCGTGGTGGATTGTGTGCACCCCGTGACCACCTGGGAACTCGTGCGTCGGGGCATCGGAGCCACGGTTGTGCCGAGAAAGGTTGCGCAGCAACAGATGAAGGATGTGCTCGCGTTCTCGTTCGATCCGCCGCTGGCCCGAGACGTCGGTCTTGTCTATCGCGCCGGTGAGCAGTCACCCGCGGCCGCCGCTTTCATCGCAACAGCAGCCGAAATGGCCACCGCTGCTGCAGGATCCACGGCGAGGGAGTGAACTGTGGAATTTCGGCAGATGGAGTACTTTCTCGCGGTTGTCGAGAACAAGGGAATCAGTGGTGCGGCTGCCGCGCTGGGCGTCGCTCAGCCGACAGTGTCTCAGGCACTGCGCGGGCTGGAACGCGAACTGGGAGTAAGGCTCTTCCATCGGATCGGGCGGGGGATGGTGCTCAGTGCGGCCGGACGCAGTCTGGTCGGGCCGAGCCGTCAGGTGCTCCGCGATGTTGCTGCCGCCGAGGGGCAGTTGACTGCTGCTGACGGCGCCGTCGTCGGTCGACTCGACATCATGGCGTTTCCCGCTCTCACGTCCGGGACCATCGTCGATCTGATCGCCGAGTTCTGCATTCGGTATCCCCGGGCGCGAGTGAGGTTTTCGGAGTTGGAGCGTGAAGACAATCTCGATTCTCTGATCCGTGACGGCCATTGCGAATTCGCGGTTGCCCATTTGCCACTCGAAGCAGCGAAGGGATTCGAGATCATCGAGCTGGGCGAACAGGACTATCGACTGGTCTATCCTGTCGGAACCGAACTTCCGGAGGGGCCGGTGCGCCTTGCCGAGATGCCCGACATTCCCATGGTTTTTGTTCCTCGCGGAGCAGCGATGGGCGACGCTATCGAAGACTCGATTCGCAAGGCTGGGACGAGAACCGAGCTCGCCGTCGTCACTGAGCAGCGGGAATCGAGGCTGCCCATGGTCATTGCCGGGCTCGGCGGGTCGTTGGTCGAGCGTGCCGTGGCGAAGTCGATGCCGGGACAGGTTGTGGAGCGGGCCTGTGAGCCGAGATTCCTGCGGACGTACGGGCTTGTCTTCGACCCGTCCATCCTTTCTCCGGTGGGGCAGGCATTCGTGGACTTGGTGCACGAATGCCTGCCGGGCTAGAGACGGCAGATGCGTTCGCGCGCAGCATCGAACTCGGCGGCGAGACGCTCGACCACTGCGTGTGTCGGAAGGACAGCGTCGATCGGTCCGATTCCCTGACCGGCGCCCCAAATGTCGCGCCACGCCTTGGCATCGGTGTCGGTCGTCGCGAAACTCATTGCGGAAGGATCGGATTCGGCTAGGTTGTCCGGGTCCAATCCCGCAGCCTCGATGCTGCCGCGCAGGTAGTTTCCGTGTACTCCGGTGAACAGGTTGGAGTAGACGATGTCGGAAGCCCCGGAACCCACGATCATCTCCTTGTACGCGGGATCGGCGTTAGCCTCTTCGGTTGCGATGAATGCCGAGCCGACGTAGGCCAAGTCGGCTCCCGCAGCGAGTGCAGCGAGAATCGAATCTCCGTGAGCGATGGCGCCAGACAACAGAACTGGACCGGCGAACCACTCCCGGATCTCGCGAATCAGAGCGAACGGTGATTGCGTACCGGCATGACCACCGGCACCGGCAGCTACCGCAATCAGTCCGTCGGCACCCTTCTCGACGGCCTTGCGCGCAAAGCGGTTGTCGATGACGTCGTGAAGGACGATTCCGCCGTACGAATGAACGGCATCGTTGATGTCGGTGCGAGCGCCGAGCGAGGTGATGACGATGGGCACCTCGAACTCGGCGATGGTTGCCAGGTCCTCTTCCAGTCGGTTGTTGGACCGGTGGACGATGAGGTTGACAGCAAAAGGTGCGGACGGATTTTCCGGGTGCTCACGATCGTGTTCCTCACGCGCCACTGTGATCAGCTTCAACCAATCCCGAAGCGCTGATTGTGGGCGAGCATTCAGTGCCGGGAACGACCCGATGATCCCAGCGGTGCACTGTGCGATGACGAGGTCTGGAGTCGAGATGATGAACATCGGTGAGGCGAGAACCGGTACCCGCAACCGAGAGGTCAGATCGGCGAAGGTTGTCATCTAGGAACCACCTGTCTTGTCGACGGATTCGAGAAGCCTCGAGCGAAGGTCGGTCTTGAGGACCTTGCCCGCGGCGGAGGTGGGGAGTAGTTCGACCTCGACAACTTCGCGAATCTTCTTGTACGGCAGCACCTGTTCGGCGACAAACGACTTGATCTGCTCGGCGTCGAATTCAGCTCCGGGAATCATCACGACAAAAGCCACCGGCTCTTGACCGTTGCTTCCCACCTCGCGGCCGACGACCGCAGCCGTCGAGATTGCGGGGTGCGAGATCAGAATTTCCTCGAGTTCACGGGGATAGACGTTGTACCCCTTGTAGATGAGCATGTCTTTGGCGCGGTCGCAGATGAAGAGGTATCCGTCCGAATCTTCGTATGCGATGTCTCCGGTGTCCAGCCACCCGTCGACAAATTGCTGTGCAGTGGTTTCCGGGTGGCCGAGATAGCCGTCGGTGACTTGAGGTCCGCGTACCCACAGTTCGCCGCGTTCGTTCTCGGCGAGCACTGTGTGCCTGTCGATCTGGTCGCGAATCTGGATCTCGGTGTCGAAGATCGGGAACCCGACGCTGCCCTGACGGTATTCCGAACCGTTGATCAGCGGAGCTGCCGTGACAACACAGGTCGCCTCGGTCAGCCCGTAACCCTCGACGACAAGAGCTTTGGGAAATGCGCGGCGGAGAGCTGCTAGCGTGACGCTGTCGATCGGGGCGGCGCCCGAGGACACGACGCAGACGCTGTCGGTGTTGCGCACGTTCGCGTCGGGGTGGACCGACAGTGCGTGCCACATGGCTGGTGAGCCGGTGAGATAGGTGGCGCCGTGCTTTTCGATCAATTCGAGCATCCGACCGGGTTCGAACCGGCCGGCAAATACTTGAGTGAGCCCGGAAATCAACAGGAACGACGTGTTGAGCAACGAATGTGCGTGGAAGAGAGGCGAGACCACGATAGTCGCCCCCGTTCCCGGCGTCGGCCCGAGCACGTCGAGGCCGTCGATGGGCCGCGGCGTGACGAGTCCGTCGGCACCTACGCCCAACTCGTGCCCGGTTCGCCAGCCACACATCTGGGTGACGTTGCCGACTACGTTGCGGTGAAGAACGCGAACGCCTTTGGAGACTCCGGTGGTGCCGCCGGTGAACGCAATGTGCGCGACGTCGTCACTTCGGACGGAGGCAGGGGTGAATTCGGTGGGTAGACCCGCGATGAAGGAGCCGAACGCGACGACGGGCTCCGGTGCGTCAACGGCGACGTCGGGGTCCTGAACCATGACGATCGTGCGGACGGAGGTTCCCGACGCTGCCCCGAGGAGTGTGTGCAGCTGTGCGCTTTGAGTGACCGCAGCGACGGCCGACGTCTCCTCGATCTGCTTGCGCAATCCCGGTTCCGGCTGCAAGGGGTTGACCAACGTGACCGTTGCCCCGGCCTGCAGGCAGCCGTAGTAAGCCTGCAGGAACTCGACGCAGTTTCCGAGGTGCAGCAACACGACATCACCGACACCGACCCCGGACTGTCGCAGCGCGCCGGCGAATTGTGCACTGCGCTCACCGAGTTCGCGGAACGTGCATGTACGCTCACCGTCCACGACGGCGAGGCGGTCACCGTAGAGAGCCGCCATGCTGGGCGCCCAGTACGCCATGGTGGTGTCTGGATACTGCATATTGTGGCGCAGTTGTGGATTGGCAGTCATGCCCCCGCCCGTCACCTGGGCGCCATCCGGATAGCGCCGTCGAGTCTGATGGTTTCGCCGTTGAGGTAGCCGTTTTCGAGGATCGATACCGCCAGCTGGCCGAACTCGTCGGGGCGGCCCAACCGCGACGGATTGGGAACCGAGGCTTCGAGGCCTGCCCGCACGTCTTCGCGCAGACGTGCCAGCAATGGTGTGTCCATGATGCCTGGCGCGATGGTGTTGACGCGGATACCTCGGCTGGCGAGATCGCGGGCAGCGGTGACGGTCATACCGACGATCCCGGCTTTGGATGCCGTGTAGTTGATCTGGCCGATCTGACCTTCGAAGGCTGCGACCGACGCCGTCATGACGATGGCGCCGCGCTCACCGTCCACGACATCGAGTTCTGCCATCCGCTCGGCGCCGAGACGGAGTGCGTTGAACGAACCGACGAGATTGAGTTTGACGACGAACTCGAAATCCTCGACCGATCCGGCTTTTCCGTCCTTGTCGAGAATGCGCATGCGACGTCCGGCACCCGCGCAATGGACAACAGCGCGTAAGCCACCGCGTGCGTGCGCCGCGTCGAGTGCTTCCGTGAATTGTTCGCTGTCGGTGATGTCGGCCTCGACGAATTGTGCCGCAGCCCCGAGATCGGCTGCTATCTGCTTACCTTCGGACGAAGGCAGGTCGATCAGCGTGACGTGTGCTCCGGCGTCGAGTAGCCGTCGAGCGGTTGCCAGGCCCAAACCTGAAGCGCCGCCGGTGATCGCGGTGGAAAGTCCCTCGAGTTTCATGAATTAAGTTCTTCTTTCCTGCTGGATGACGAGTAGACCGGACAATGACGTCGGGTCAGATCAATTCGAGAATTGTCGCGTTGGCCATGCCGCCGGCTTCGCACATCGACTGCAGTCCGTAACGGATTCCGTTATCGCGCATGTGATGCGCGAGCCGAGTCATCAGAATTGCGCCGGATCCTCCGAGCGGGTGGCCGACCGCGATCGCGCCGCCGAGCGGATTCAGACGATCGATGGCGGCGCCGGTTTCCGCCAACCAGGCCAGTGGGACGGGCGCGAATGCCTCGTTGATCTCGAAGGCGCCGATGTCGTCGATGGACAACCCTGACCGCTCCAATGCCTTTGCCGTGGCGGCAATCGGACCGGTGAGCATGATGACAGGATCATCGGCCGCGACAACTGCTGTGTGAATACGGACGAGGGGCTTCCAGCCACGTGCTCGGGCGTACTCACTGGTCGTGACGAGTGTGGCGCCCGCTCCGTCGGAAATCTGAGAAGAGTTGCCGGCGTGGATCACTCCGTCTGCGTCGAACGCTGCCGGCAGTTTCGCGAGCGACTCCAGGCTTCCTCCTCGCCGAATTCCTTCGTCCTGAGATAAGTCGGCGATCGGAGCAATCTGTCCGGTAAATGCACCCGCATCGGTAGCGCGCGCCGCGAGTTCGTGTGAGCGGAGGGAGTATTCGTCGAGAGCCGTCCGTGTGAGTGCCCATTTGCGAGCCATCATCTCGGCGCCGGTTCCTTGACTGAATCCGTCGACGCCGAATCGTTCGAGTACCGAAGCGGGAAAATGCTCACCGTTCTTGCTGGCAGTTCCCATCGGCACTCGCGACATCGACTCGACGCCGCCCGCTACGACCACGTCGTTCTGACCGGAGATGACGGTGGCCGCGGCGAAGGAGACTGCCTGTTGGCTCGATCCGCAGGCGCGGGTCAGCGTGACCCCGGGAACGCTGTCGGGCCAACCGGCGGCGAGTGCGGCTGTGCGGGCGATGCTTCCGGCTTGTTCGCCGACCTGACTGACGCATCCCCAGATCACGTCGTCGACCGTTGCCGCGTCGAGTCCGGTCCGTTCGGCGAGTGCACGCAGCACGTGTGCAGACAGATCCGCCGGATGGATCTCCGAGAGGGCGCGGCCGCGTCGGCCGATCGGTGTACGTACTGCGTCGACGATGACGGCATCTCGCATGTGTCTCTCCTGCTGTTCGTGCCCGGTGTTGCGACTGTGCGGTCGGGGCGTGCTTCGAGTCGATCACGAGCAAGGCCGACCCGGCAATGTCTTTCGGTGAATGGCTTTGTTAGCGAATGGCTATGAGTGGAGTTCTCAGCCGCGGATGAGCTTTCGGTCGCGGTCGGGATTGGCGAAGACGAGTACCAGAACCGCTGCAATGACGCCGATGATGCCGATTGCCTGGAAGGACTGGGCATAACCGTCGGCAGCCGTTGCGGCGTTATCCACGATGACTCCCGTTGCGTAAGGCGCAATCAGGCCACCGATCGACATGATGGCGAGGAAGAATCCCATGGTTCCGGCAGTCTGCTGCGGCGGGCACAGTTCGGAGATCGCGGCGTTGATGAGTGGGAAAGTGATTGCCGAGAATCCGTAGCCGATCGACACCATGGCGACCGCGAGGGCGGGAGCGGAGATCTGGGGGAGGAACAGGAGAATCGATCCGCAGATCAGAACGCCGACACAGGGAACGATGATGCGAACTGTGCGAGACGTGAAACCGCGGCCGATCAACTTGTCGGTGACGGAACCGGAGGTGATCATGAGGATCAGGCCCACGATCGACGGCAGTGCAAACATCGAACCGGCTTGCATCGCACTGTAACCGAGGCCGACCTCGAAGTACGACGGCAGCCAGGTGAGGACGACGGTGGTCAGCGCGTAGATGGCGGCGATGAGGAAGCAGCAGCTGACAAACGTGCGGGAGAGCAGGATCTTGCGCCACGGAACGTTCGGTTCGGTGACTGCTTTTGCAGTCGTCTCGACTGCTTCTTCGGTATCTGCTTGCTTGGTCGCCTTGACTGCCTTGCTCGTGTACGGTCCTTCGGACCAACCGGCCAGCCAGCAACCCATCCACACCAGACCGAGAACGGAGAGCGAGAGAACTGCTGCGCGCCAACCGTAATGAACGGCGATGAACGTCAGCACGGGAGCGAGGGCGATCTTTGCGACGGAAGCGGATCCGGCGAGCATCGCGCCGGGAAGGCCGCGCTTGGCCGGTGGGTGCCACGAATATGCGGCGGTGTGCATCAGAGCCGAACTGGGTCCTTCGGCAAGTCCGAGCAGCATCCTCGAGACGATCAGCATTGCGAGACTTGCGCCGAGAACGAGGGGGAGCATGACCACGGACCAGATCGCCGCCAAGATCAGCAGCGCCCAACGAAGGGTCAGGTACTTGTTCAGGGGTCCGGCCATGAAGCCACCGATGCAGAACATCAGGAAGAACAGTGAGCCGACCATGCCGATTTGCGACGACTTCAGTCCGAGCTCACGTGCAAGCGGCTGAGCGATGATTCCGAGGACTGCTTTGTCGGCGTAGTTGACGACGTAGAGGAAGACGACCAGTCCGGTCATCGTCCATGCACGCTTGCGGGTGCCGAAGACCGGGACGACAGACGATTCTGGTTGGACGTCGTTACGATGCTGCGCGATGTTGGTCACGGGCGTCCCTTCGAGGTTGGTAGGCGGTGGCGATCGTGATCGAAGCACGGCCTCGAAGCGATCGATTGTGTGCGTTGCCGGCAGTCCTATTCAACGTGTTCTGGATCACTTTCGGCAATGTCGCGTCGGTGATCGGAACGATAGCGGTTACCTATGTATCGCAGGTCAGGGGGTATTGGAATGCCCTATCGGACACATAGGTGATGGGTGTTGGATCGCACGCAGCAAATTGAGGCAAGGTGAGAAAAAGGATCACCCTCGTTTCCCTTGACCGACTGGAGTTCATACATGCAGCGCACCGTGTTCAACGAGGATCACGAGGCATTCCGGGCAACCGTCCGCGATTTCATCGCGAAGGAAGTGACGCCAGTCCACGAGAAGTGGGAAGAAGACGGTCACCCGCCCCGTGATTTCTATCGCCGGTTGGGTGAGCTGGGCGTACTCGGAATTCAGGTTCCGGAGGAATATGGCGGAGGCGGTGAGTCCTCGCTCAAGTTCAATGTCGTCGTAGCTGAGGAAGTTGCCGCGGCCGGGGCGTCGTTCGGCTCGCAGTCGGTCCATACGAACCTCATCCTGCCGTACCTGCTCGAGTACGCAAACGAGGAACAGAAGAATCGGTGGCTGCCCGGGTTTGCATCCGGCGATCTGATGTTCGCGATTGCGATGACCGAACCGGGAACGGGCTCGGATCTGGCGAACATCGCGACGTCGGCCAAGCTGTCCGAGGACGGTACGCACTATGTGCTCAACGGAGCCAAGACGTTCATCACCGGCGGCGTGCTTGCCGATCGCATTCTGGTGGTGTGCCGGACCGCGCCCAGTACCGCGGAGAACCGTCGTAGTGGATTGTCGATTCTGGTGGTCGATACATCGTCACCGGGTTTCTCGGTGGGGCGCAAGATCAACAAGATCGGGCTCAAGACCTCGGACACCGCGGAGCTGTCGTTTGTCGACGTCCAGGTGCCTGTCGAGGATCGTCTCGGCGAAGAAGGCTACGGCTTCGGCTATCTGACCCACAACCTGGCTCAAGAACGATTGACCATTGCTTTCGGTGCGGCCGCGACGGCCACAGCAGCACTTCGATTTGCCATCGATTACGTCAAGGATCGCAAGGTCTTCGGCAAGCCGGTTGCGGCGTTCCAGAACACCAAATTCGTTCTGGCGGAGTGCGCTACCGAAGTTGATGCAATCCAGTTGGTGTCCGACAACGCACTGGAGTGTCATGACCGTGGCACGCTGACCATCGCCGATGCAGCAAAGGCAAAGCTGTTCTGTACTGAGGCGGCCGGTCGAGTAATCGACAAATGCCTCCAGTTGCACGGTGGGTACGGGTACATCACCGAGTACCCCATCGCTCGCCTCTACGCTGATACACGCGTCACGCGAATCTACGGTGGTACAAGTGAAGTCATGAAAACCATCATTGCAAAAGATCTTGGCCTCTGACAGTTCTTGTGTACCTACAACTTCGGCCTCGGGAGGGTTTCCCGAGGCCGAAGTTGTATGCGGGTGATCAGAGTGAGGCAGTGCCGACTATGCCGTTCTTTGCCAGCTCGGCCGCACGATCTGCAGTCGTGCCGAGGATCTCGGCCAGTACGGTCACGGAATCTTCGCCGACTACCGGGGCGGGTCCGGTCGTGAAGTGAGTTCCGTTGAATGATGCGGGATGACCGGCGGCGAGGTAGGAACCGATACGAGGTTGTTCGAGCGTCGTGAACATCGGGTTCTTTTCGAGTTCGCCGGATTCGACAACCGTTTCGAAACTCCGGTAGCGCTCGGACAGGATCGATGTCTTGTCCAGTGCTGCAGCAACTTCGCTACCGCTGTGTTCACGAAACCAACGCGAGAACAGTGCGGTGAGCACCTCGCGGTGGGTGTACCTGTCGGCTTCGGTGGTGAAATCTGCGCCCAAGGCAGCTTCGACGGCTTCGACGGCTTCGGTTGTTCCGGTCATGGCCGTGAGGTCACGGAAATGGCGGGTGGTCAGCGCGACGATCATGAAACGTTCGTTGTCGCTGGTGAGAAAATCGATTCCGTACGTTCCGTACACCGCGTTGCCGCCGGACGTGCGGCTGTGTCCGTTGATCTGGACCTCGGTGAAGTACCCGAGTGTGCCCGCCGTTGCGAGCGCGACGTCTTCGAGGGGGAGGGTGATCTGTGAACCCTCGCCGGTGGCGTCCCGTTTGCGTGCTGCAGATGTAATTGCCAGTGCCGCATGCAACCCGCAGGCCATGTCCCAGGCCGGAAGTACGTGATTGACGACGCCGGCGTGGTCTGCAGGCCCGGTCATCATCGGAAATCCCAACCCGGCGTTGACGGTGTAGTCGACTCCGGGGGAGCCGTCGCGGCGGCCCAGGATTTCGAGGGTGATGACGTCTTCTCGCAGGGCGGCGAGGGTGGCGTGGCTCATCCACGCGCGCCCGCCCGCGTTGGTGACCAGGATGCCGTTGCCGGGGCCGGGCGCGGTGACGAGTTGTTGCACCAATTCCTGCCCCTCGTCGGAGCGCATGTTCACGGCGAGTGACTTCTTGCCCTTGTTCAGGCCCGTCCAGTAGATGCTCTCGCCCTGGTCGGTCACCGGCCAACGGTTGTAATCGGAAGCGCCGCCGATGGGATCGATTCGGATGACCTCGGCGCCGAGTTGGGAGAGGGTCAGCCCGCACAGGGGAGCCGCGACGAAGCTGGAGATCTCGATGATGCGGAGTCCGGCCAACGGGCCAGCGGAGGTGTTCTGGGTGGTCATGATGGTCCTTAGCGTGTCGGTCATGCCATCAGAGCTGTGAATCGCCAGTCCAGCACGGGAGTGTCGGTGGCAGAGCTGTTGTGGGAGTAAACAAGTGATCGAAGCTCGACGGCTGTGCCGTGTTCGAGTGGAGTGGCGCTCTCGACGCGGAGTTCGCTCGTGAGCGTATCGCCTTCGTGGACGGGTCCGGTGTGATCACACGAATGCCATCCGAGAACGGTGACCAGGTTCGGGAGTGCCCGAGTTGCCTGCGCGAGGGCGATACCGATGGTGTGGCCACCGTAGACAAGACGGCCATGGGCGCCGACGCGTTCGTCGTGATGTGTCGCCGCGATGTTGAGGCTCAACCGGGCGAGTTCGGGTGCGCTGGAGACGACGTCGCCGCTGCTGCGGTGGATCGAACCGACCAGTGCCTGATCGAAGTGCTTGCCGGGAACCTTGTTTCGGTAAGCGTCGAGGTTCCAGTCTTTCGGCGTCACGTACGGGGCGAGCGCGTCAGGGCCGATGGACGACAGATCGTCGTCGTGCCGCGTGCGCCCGTCGTCAGGATTGCCGCTCAGTGGCAGCATCGCACATCGGTAGAAGTCGAGAACGGTGTTGCCGTTCTGGTCGGTGGACGTCATCCGCAGTGCCGCAAGGCCGGTGGGGGCGCGGCCGGGCTTGGACGAGTTTTCGCGCAGTCCTACCACCTCGGTACGCGTGTACAGGGTGTCGCCGAGTAGTGGGAAGCGGTGGAATCGCAGTCCGCGGTAGAACAGGTTGGCCTTCACGTGGTGGGTAACCACCGTGGACTGGCCGATCGCGATGTCGGTGACCAAACCAGGATTGGCAACGGGTGCAGCACTTCCCGTGACTGCAGTCGAGAGATGGGCGTCGAGGGAAAGTCGCATCCGGTCGCCGAGGATGCCCTGATGGGTGGCGGCAAGGCCACTCGTCAGCGTGACGGCGGGAGCTTCGTCGAAAACCTGCCCGTGGGTGAGTTCGTCGAAATACGGTCCACCGACATAGTGCTCGGCGGCGTAATGGTCGCTCCCATTCTGTGCGCTCATGCGCTGACTCCTTCTGCTCGGGCGAGTGTGCGACGCGCTGCCACGGCGACGGCTTCGTCGAGCATCTGGCCGTCGAGTTGTGCGGCGCCGGCGCCGGAGGCTTCGGCTTCTTCGAGTGCGCCCAAGACGCGTCGGGCGTCGGTGACATCGGAGTCCGATGGTGTGAATGCCGCAGTAGCGGAATCGATCTGCGCCGGGTGGATAACCCACTTTCCGTCGAATCCGAGCGCGCTGGTCCAGGCCGCGGAGTGGCGGAAGGCGTCGTCGTCGGTGATCCCGAGGAAGGGGCCGTCGATGGCAGCGATACCGGCAGTGCGGCAGGCGATCAGAATTCTGTCCTGCACGGCCAGCCAGTGCTCCGGGAGAGCGGTCCGCGAGCGTCCCAGTGCTGCACCGAGATCGGCGTATCCGATGACGATTGCCTGCAGGCGCGTCGTCGATCGGGTGACGGCGTCGACGTTCGAGACGCCCAACGGCGTCTCGATGAGCGCTTGCAGGGTAACGGAGTGTCCGCCTGCTGCCACGAGAAGTCGCTGCGCTTCGAGGAGTTCCTCGGCAGATTCCACCTTCGGGACTATCGCACTGGTCAACGATTTGCCGAGTAGGCCGCACGCGGTCATGTCGGCGACGAACCACGGGGTCGTCGGTCCGTTGACGCGTACGGACACGGTTCGGGAAGCGCCGAACTCGCGAACGAGTTCGGTGACAAGCTCGCGGGCGGTGTGTTTATTGGCCGTGGTGACGGCGTCCTCGAGATCGAGGATCACCTCGTCCGCGGTCGAGTTCAGTGCTTTGCGTGCTTTGCGCTCGTCTGATCCGGGAGCGACCAGGGCGGTGCGGCGTCGGACAGATCGGTACTCGTTGTTAGTCACGTGTGTCGATTACCTCGATCAGGGCCCAAATGTACGGCCAGTTGAAAATGTGGTGAGTTGCCGTGAATCAGTCGAAATTGCGTGGCTATTTCCAGAATTGCACTGGTTTTCCCACGATGCTGGCAGCATTTGCGGGTGACTGTCAAGGCGAAGTGTTGACAAAGGGCCAACAATGGCTAAATATGGCCGTACAAACTTTGAACAATGTCGAGGCGGATTCATGCTCAAGCTCAACGACGAAGAGACCTTCCTGGTCGACACGGTGCGATCGTTCATAGATCGCGAGGTCAAGCCTTCCGTGCAGGAGGTGGAGCACGCGAACGAATATCCCGAAAAGTGGATCGACCAGATGAAGCAGATCGGGATCTACGGCCTCGCCATTCCCGAGGAATACGGTGGATGCCCTGTATCGATGCCTTGCTATGCGCAGGTAACCCAGGAGCTGTCCAGAGGTTGGATGACGCTAGCGGGTGCAATGGGTGGCCATACGGTGGTAGCCAAGCTCATCACCCTGTTCGGCACCGAGGAACAGAAACTGAAGTATCTGCCGCTGATGGCAACCGGTGAAATTCGAGCCACCATGGCTCTTACCGAACCGGGTGGTGGCTCCGATCTGCAGGCGATGACAACCAACGCCAAGAGTGACGGTACCGATCTGGTCATCAACGGAGCCAAGACCTGGATCACCAATGCGCGGCGATCCGGTGTGATCGCACTGTTGTGCAAGACGGATCCTTCGGCAAGTCCGCGGCATGCCGGTATCTCGATCGTCCTGGTCGAACAGGGCGAGGGGCTCAACGTTTCCCGTGATCTCCCCAAGCTCGGCTACAAGGGCGTCGAGAGCTGCGAGTTGTCCTTCGACAACTACCGCATCTCCGAAGATGCGATCCTCGGCGGCGTGCCCGGTAAGGGCTTCGGTCAGATGATGAAGGGCCTCGAAACCGGCCGTATCCAGGTGGCTTGCCGGGCGCTCGGTGTTGCGACCGCTGCACTCGAGGATTCGCTTGCCTACGCGCAGCAGCGTGAAAGCTTCGGCAAACCGATCTGGAAGCATCAGTCGATCGGTAACTACCTCGCGGACATGGCGACGAAGCTGACCGCGGCTCGGCAATTGACCTGGCACGCGGCAGAGAAGTACGACAGCGGCGAGCGGTGCGACATGGAAGCCGGAATGGCCAAGCTGTATGCGTCCGAGGTTGCCATGGAAATTGCGTTGTCCGCGGTTCGCATTCACGGTGGCTACGGTTATTCGACGGAATACGACGTAGAGCGCTACTTCCGGGACGCCCCACTGATGATCGTGGGCGAGGGCACCAACGAGATTCAGCGCAATGTCATCGTCGCGCAGCTGGTTGCGCGCGGTGGTCTGTGACCACTCGGTGAGCCAGTAGAATCTGAATGCTATGAGCGGTAAGGAAAGAGAGACGGAGCCGGCGTATCAACGCCTCTCCCGTGAGCTTCGTCAGCAGATATCCGCCGGAACTTACCGCGACGGCCTTCAGCTACCCACCGAATCCGAACTGGCGGCGCGGCACGGCGTGAGCCGCCAGACGGTTCGACGAGCATTCCACGACCTGGTTTCCGAAGGCATCGTGTATCGGGTCCCGGGTCGTGGCACGTTCGTGACGGAGAACACCGGCCAGTATCTGCGGCATCTGGGGTCCATCGAAGACCTGATGAACCTGTCGAAGGACACGACAATGGAAGTCGTCGCGCCACTGGTTCGGCGTGTGGACATCGAAGCGGCAAGCAGGCTCCGGTTGGATACGGATGTGGTGTATACGGTGGTATTTCGCCGATTTCACGAGGGCATTCCCTTTGTACAGACCACCGCACACTTGCCCGAAGCTGTTGCCCGTCACATCGTGGACGCACCCGAAATGTTGGCAGGTGCTGTCAGCTCCTATACCGTGATCGGGTTATTGGAGCCGCTGTTGGACAGTCCGATAATCGAAGCAGCGCAGTCGATTACGGTTGCACCGGCTACTGCTGACGTTGCCAGGGACGTGAATTGTGAACCCGGGCATGCGATGTTGCGCGTCGATCGCCTGTATACCAACGCTGCCGGCCTGGCCAACGAATTGTCCGTCAGCTACTTCCTGCCCGAGCAGTACACCTATCGAGTGACGCTACGACGAGGCGCGCACTAGCGGTTCCCGCGGACGTATCTCGTTGTCACCCAAAATCTCTCAGGAGAGACTATGCGAGTATTCAACGGAATCGACGACGTCGAGTCGGCAGTAGGCGAGCACCTCGGATACAGCGAGTGGTTTCCGGTCACCCAGGAGCGAGTCGACAAGTTTGCCGACGCGACCGAAGATCACCAGTGGATTCACGTGGATCCCGAACGCGCCGCGCAGGGTCCGTACGGCGGCACCATTGCACACGGCTACCTGACCCTGTCACTGCTGCCCGTGCTCGGTGCCCAGGTGATGCGCGTCGACGGCATTGCCATGACTGTCAACTACGGCAGCAACAAGGTTCGATTCCCCGAACCGGTCAAGGTCGGTTCGTCGGTTCGCGCAGGCGCTGAAATTCTGTCGTTCGAGCGCACTGCGAAGGGCGCGACGATTGTCGTGCGCTACACGATCGAGATCGAGGGCGCTACCAAGCCTGCGCTTGTTGCCGAGACGGTTCGTCTGCTTGTCGCCTGAGTCATTCTCACACTTACAGAACAAGATTCGAGGAAATCATGAAACGAGCAGCGCTGGTTGCGCCGGTTCGGACCGGGGTGGGCCGCTTCGGCGGGGCACTGCGTGACGTGCCTGCCGAGACTTTGGCAGCCACAGTGATCAAGGAGACGGTTCGTCGCAGCGGCATCGACCCTGCCCGCATCGACGATGTTGCGATGGGGCAGTCGTACGCCAATTCGGAGGCACCGTGCATCGGCCGGTGGGCAGCGCTCGAGGCCGGGCTTCCCATCTCGGTTGCCGGTTTCCAGACGGATCGCCGATGCGGAACGGGCCTGCAGGCCATCATCACCGCTGCGATGATGGTTCAAACAGGCGCTGCTGACGTTGTTGTTGCGGGCGGCGTCGAATCAATGAGTGGCATTGAGCACTACACCACCGGAGCGCGATGGGGCACCAAAGCCGGTGGGCTGCAACTGTTCGACAGGCTCGATCGTGGGCGTGAGCGGTCACAGCCGGAGTGGCGATTCGGCAAGATCAGCGGCATGATCGAAACCGCGGAGAATGTCGCGCAACGCTGCGACATCAGTCGCGAGCAGTCTGATCAGTTTGCGGTGGACAGTCATCGCAAGGCAACGGCAGCGCGAGATTCCGGCCGTTTCGACACCGAGATCGTCTCCGTGGAACTGACCGATCGTAAGGGCAACGTCACGGAGTTCCGCAGCGACGAGGGAATTCGCGACGACACGTCGATGGACACACTCGGTCGGTTGCGGACCGTCACGAAGGGTGGCGTCGTCACGGCCGGAAATGCCAGTCAGCAGAATGACGCTGCGGCTGCGATGTTGGTGGTTGCCGAAGATCGACTGGACGAGTTGGGTCTCGAACCGATCGGCTTCCTGGACAGTTGGGCTGCCGCCGGCTGTGAACCCGCGCTGATGGGACTCGGACCCGTCGCAGCAGTATCGAAGCTCTTTGCCCGGACCGGCGGCAGCTTCTCCGATTTCGAGTTGGTGGAGCTGAACGAGGCATTTGCGTGCCAGGTTCTCGGCGTCGTGAAGGAATGGGGCTTCGAGGACCTCGATCGGCTCAATGTCAACGGGTCCGGAATTTCACTCGGACATCCCGTCGGTGCGACGGGTGCCCGGATGACGACTACAGCCCTGCATGAACTCAGTCGCCGCGGTAGCGGAAAAGCGCTGCTGACCATGTGTATCGGCGGCGGGCAGGGCCTGGCCGCTGTGGTGGAATCCGCCTGAGCGTCCCCTGGGTACACTCCGTATGAGGGATAACAGCACTACGGAGGCGGTCGGGCATGGAGTCAAGCGGCGCTTTGAACATCGCCGATGTCCGGCGCGGGCAGGCGGCGCTCGAAGGACTGGACGTGACTGTGTGGTCCAACAGGTTTGAACTGCTGTCCGATGCCAATCGCCTTCGGCTTCTCCTGTGTCTGCATCACGCGCCGGGGATCTGCGTCACGGACCTGTCCGTGGCATTGGGAATGAGCGGGACGGCTGTCTCGCATGCACTTCGGCTGCTTCGGAGCCAGGGGTGGGTGACAGCCACGCGAGACGGCCGTTCGATGCGTTACCAATTGGCTGACGACACCGTTCACCAGCTACTTCACTCGATCGGTGCCACGCACTTCGGCGACGATCCCACACATGGTCACTCGCACGACTGAACTACCACGACTGAACTACCACGACTGAACTAGGGAGTGGCGAAGAATTTCTCCACTGCCGGTGCGGCATTCGGGTTTCCGTTCATGATGCCGTTGCCCAGACCGATACCCGTTCCGATGGCTCCGCCGACGATGCATCCGGCGATGAAGTTGGGGAAGATCGACAAGCACCCAATCCCGATACCTGTGGCCGCACCGCCGAGCGTCGACTGCAAGCCGCCGTTGTTCCACCCGATATTGATTTCGTTCGTCATGGTGTCGAACGCAGCTTGTTTGGCATCGTTACCGGGGAAAAGCGTCGCTGCAGTCGGACTGTTCGTGCTTACCGGTTGGTTGAACGGATCGAAGCCGGTGTTCGGAGCTGCAACAGCCGTGCCGGCGCCTGCGCCGACGGCAGCAACGACAATCGCGGTCATGGTCAGAGTTCGGGACAGTTTCATGGGGAAAGCCAATCTGTCTGTGTGGAACTTTCGGGCACAAGCGGACCCGTCGACTTCCTCGCGACGGGTCGTGACAAGTGGCTACCCGGCTCCGATACCTCTGAAACCGCCCAGTCTCATTCGTTATTCGACACTCGAGCGCGGAGCGCTTCGTTCTCGGCGGCGAGCCTGGCAACGTCTGCCTGGAGTGAGTCGATCTGTTCCTGTAGTGGCCTGCGGGCAAGCGCCAGAGATTCGTCCATTCGTTCCTTGTCGTAGCGCGGAGTGATGTTTCGCGCGCAGTTCCAATCGAATGCTTCCACGTCGATGACTATCGAGCGCTGCGCCTTGGCCGACATGATGCCGCCGGGAACCTCCAGAAGTTGTTGCAGCAGCGTGGGGTCGGCATCGGCGTCGACTACGTGAGCGCGGCCGTAGATTTTCAGACGGGTTCGTGTCGGATAGTCGACGACAAAGAGCGAGACGCGGTTGTTGGTCTCGAGGTTGCCGAGTGTCACGAATTGTTGATTTCCGGGCAGGTCGGCAAAGCCGATTCGGTTCGGACCCAACACGTGGAGAAACCCGCGGGGACCACCACGATGCTGGATGTACGGCCAACCGTCGGAAGTGACCGTGGACAGAAAGAACGAATCGACAGATGTAACGAAACCCTGAGCGCGAGAGTCGAATTCCATGGGGCCGGTATCGGGATGATCGAGTTTGGATCCGTAGATCGTGAAACTGCCCGACTCGCGCTGGCGCTCGACAGCAGCGGGTGAGAACGCGATGTGTGCGTATCGACTCGACATGATTACTCTCCTTGCGCTCAGTGCCAACGATGATCGGCGATTGCGGTGCGCGGCCCGAACTTCGGTTTGACGGCCTGGCCGCTGACCTGCAGGAGCCGGACCGCCCGATACCGATGCGGTTGCAGGGGAGCGAGGTACTCGACCATACGAGCGTCGTCGATCGGTTCCCCGAGGAGGGACCAGCCGACTACTGCGGCGAGATGGTAGTCGCCCACCGACAGAGCGTCCGAATCCCCGAACGCACGCTGGGCAACTTCGGCGGCGGTCCAGATTCCGACGCCGGGCACGGCTCGCAATCGCCTCGTCGCCTCCGCCCTCGAGAAGGTTGACGCTTGCTCGAGCCGATCGGCGACCCGAGCGCACTGCACGATCGTCTTGGATCTTGCCGGGTCCACGTTCGCGCGATGAAACTCCCACGACGGCATCCGTCGCCACTGATCCGCGGTGAGTGGAACTCGCATTCCGTCGGGCGCCGGTCCGGGAGCTCGTTCTCCGAACTTGGTCAGCAGACGTCGCCACGCTGCAAAGGCGTCGACGCCGTGGACACGTTGTTCGAGGATGGCGGGGACGAGAGCCTCCATGACGCGTCCGGTGCGTCCGATCCGCAGATGCGGGAAGCGTCGATGAGCTTCGGCCAGCTTGGGATGTTCGGGAGCAAAATCGTCGGCTTCGTCGTCGAGACCGAGCAATGCTTCGGCTCCGCCCAGGAACTCCGTAGCGCCGACGCCCCACGACTGCACGCGGACGGTGTGGCGATCCGACTGTGTAATGCGGTAGGTCACAGGACCCGAAAGTTGGCGGGAAACTCGCCAGATCGCGCCGTCCGGGGTACGCCTGTGAGCGGGGTCGCCAGGTCCGCGCTGATGCGGGCTGAGCGTCAGCGCGGCATCGAGTGGTCGCTGAGAAGTCACCGTGACTTCGGCAGCCTCGAGTTTCGGCGTCATCGTCGGCCAGCGTATCTGCAACGGTCGCCCCGCGTTCAGACACATGTCGGTGGGGCAACGTAAGGTCCGAGCCATGATCATCGTGAGCACCGACGGATCCTGTCTGCGCAACCCCGGCGGAGCTATCGGCTGGGCTTGGGTAAATCACGAGGGTCCGTCGATGTCGGGCGGCGAATCATCCGGAACCAACCAGATCGCCGAGTTGAGGGCGCTCTTCGAGGCCGTTGTCGCTCACCCCGGAGACGAGCCTTTGCTCATCGAATCCGACTCCCAATACGCCATCAAATGTGCGTCGGAGTGGCTGCCGAGTTGGAAGCGCAAGGGCTGGAAAACCGCGAGCGGCGGCGCTGTCAAGAACCTGGAACTGGTGCAGAGCATCGACCGTGCCATCACCGATCGTGTCGGGCCGGTGCGTTTCCGTTGGGTCCGCGGGCACGTGGGCAACCACTACAACGAGATGGCCGACAAGCTGGCAGGCGAAGCCGCCCGTGCGATTGTCTCCGGGGACATCGAGTCGGTACCACTTGCTGCGCAGACACCGGTGCCGGTGAAAAAAGAAGTAACCGTCGTGAACTCCTCGTACAAGGAGAAGTCCACGACGGCTGTCGAACCGGAAGATCTGTTCACACTGTTCTGAAAAGGCCTTCGGCCCTGTGCGCCTTTTTGGTAGTGGGCACTACCAAAAAGGCGCACAGGGGGCGCAGCCCCTAGATCAAGCTGCCCTCATGCACCGCTCGATCGAATGCCGGCAACGGACCGCCGGCACGCAGGGTGGTGGCGAGTGCCGGATCAGCCAAGTGCAAGCGGCCGATCGCGATCAGATCGAACTCTCCGCTACCGATGCGCTCCTCGAGCTGGGGGATGTTGTCCACGACGGGTGCAACGCCTTCGATGCGACTGTCGCGCAGTGACTTTCCGAGGCCGACGCTGCCCACGGCCATGGTGACGGCGCCAGTCAGCTTCTTGGCCCAGCCGGCGAGCGAGAGGTCGCTGCCTTCGAAGGCGGGAACGTCGAAGCGTCGGATGCTGGCGTCCAGCACATCGACCCCGGCATCGACCAAAGCGCCCAGGATCACGCCCAGCTCTTCCGGGGTTTCCGCGATCTTCGCGGTGAAATCCTGCTGCTTGTGCTGGGAGAAGCGGTAGATAATCGGCAGATCGGGGCCGATGGCTTCGCGGATCGCCGCAACGACGGCTGCGGGGAATTTGGTACGACGCTCCAAGTCGCCGCCCCACGCGTCGTCGCGCCGGTTGGTGCCTTCCCAGAAGAAGGAATCCAGTAGGTAGCCGTGGCCGCCGTGGATGGCGATGCCGTCGAAGCCGAGCTCGACAGCGTGCTTCGCGCTACGGACATACGCGTCGATGACGTCCTGGATGTCCTGCTCGGTCATCGCGTCGGTTGTTGCCTGGGCGCGCTCGACGTAGGCGGCAGAGTACGAGGTGACACCGAGCGGGCCCCACTCACCGGACGGGCGCATCGGTTTGAGCGAAGGATCCATCTGCGTCATCGCGCCCCACAACGGGCCGACGTGCCAGAGCTGCGGCACGATCTTGCCGCCGGCGCCGTGAACGTCGTCGATGACCTTGCGCCAGCCGGCCTGAGCGGCGGGCGTATGCAGGTTGGGGACGTTGGCATGGTCGACCGCAGTTACGTGGTCGATCGCAACGCCTTC
This sequence comes from Rhodococcus sp. MS16, assembly GCF_013277795.1. Lineage (NCBI taxonomy): Bacteria > Bacillati > Actinomycetota > Actinomycetes > Mycobacteriales > Nocardiaceae > Rhodococcus > Rhodococcus sp. MS16. The sequence goes on along the minus strand of NZ_VBTM01000010.1, from coordinate 49,323 downwards.
GGTGACGATCAGGCCGGTGCCGCCCTCAGCGCGTCGACGGTAGTAGTCGGCGACATCCTGACCGGGGACGCCCTCGATGGAGTAGGTGCGCGTCATCGGGGACATGACGATGCGGTTGGGCAATTCGAGCGAACGAATGCGCAAAGGCTGGAAAAGGGGACTGGTCATGTCAATCACAGTGCTTTCATGAATCGGAAGAATCCGGGGTCCTGATCGACGCGCAACCTCGTGAGAGTGCGGTAGCTGATCAGCCACTTACCGTTCTCTTTGCGGTATTCCTCGTGGTAATGGCCGTAGCCGTGCAGGTGCAATTCCTTCTCACCGTCGTTCCACCACAGCATGTCCTCCATCGCCCAGATTCCCGTGGCGGTGGTGGGGGAGGTCAGCACGATTTCAGGTGTGTGTGCGTGGTGCGCCGTGGTGAGAGGAATCTCGCCGTCGAGCATGTTCCGGATGGCGTTGGTGAGTTTCTCGATACCGACCACCTGATTGGAGGTGTCACCGGTCTTGGGTTGCTTGTCCGTGGGGAGGCCGCCCCAGGTTTCGCTGACGACGTCCTCGGTGTGCAGTGTCGGGTAGATATGCCACTGCTTGGTGTCCATGCAACGCAGGCGAGCCGAGAAGACCTTCTTGATTTCCTCGATTGCGAGTAGTTCCTCGACAGGACTGAGTGACGCGACTTCGGACTCGGTCAAAGACATGCAACCTCCAGCAGTAATCGGCAAGATGCCTTCAGATTCGAGTGCGTACGGCCTTGCCGTCAATCACCTGTCTCAGTGAGCGCGACAACACTCGGTATGGTCGAGCAAACGGAAGGAGCGCTCGCTATGTGCGTAGATACGGATTCGGTCCCCGGGGCCGAGGAGATCGCCGCGGTTCGGGACTTTTGGGATGAGCTGGGTGTTCCGGGTTTGATCGACGTTCACACCCACTTCATGCCCAAGAGTGTCATGGACAAAGTGTGGGGGTACTTCGACTCGGCGGGTCCGATGATCGGTCGACCATGGCCGATCACGTATCGCCTGGTGGAAGAGGAACGCGTACAGCGGCTGCGTGAATTCGGAGTCCGCGCCTTTACCTCGATGATCTACCCGCACAAGAACGCGATGGCTGAGTGGCTCAATCAGTGGGCCGTCGAGTTTGCCGCCCAAACGCCGGATTGCCTACATACGGCCACGTTCTATCCCGAAGAGACGGCCGCGTCGTACGTCGGGAAAGCGTTGGAGTCGGGCGCGCGAATCTTCAAGTCCCACATCCAGGTCGGCAATTACGACCCTAACGATCCGTTGCTCGACAACGTGTGGGGCCAACTCGAGGACGCCGAGACACCCATCGTCATTCACTGTGGCTCAGGGCCGGCGCCGGGTACGTTCACCGGGCCGGATCGAATCGCGTCGTTGCTGGCGCGCTACCCGAGGTTGCCGCTGATCATCGCGCACATGGGCATGCCGGAGTACAGCGAATTCCTTGATCTTGCAGAGGCCTACGGGAATGTGCGACTGGATACCACCATGGCGTTCACCGACTTCACGGAAGAGCAGTGTGCCTTTCCGAAGCCGGATATCTCTCGCCTGATCGACATGCAGGACCGGATACTCTTCGGGAGCGATTTCCCGAACATTCCGTACCCGTATCTCAAATCGTTGCAAGCACTTACGCGGTTCGATCTCGGGGACGAGTGGTTGCGCGCCGTCGTACACGACAACGCGGCCAAGCTCTTCTCGGTGAGCTGAGCTCACCGAGAAGACTTCAGCTCAGCGCAGTTTGATGCTGCCGCCGTCGGCCATCAACGTCTGACCGGTCATGTACTGCGAGTCGTCGCTCGCGAGGAACACGACGACGGGAGCGATGTCGGTTTCGGGATCACCGATACGTCCGAGAGGAACCTTGGCAACCGACGCGGCTGCACGCTCGGGGAAGGCTTCCTGCCACTTGACGACGCCTTCGGTTGCGGCGAACGGGCAGACCACGTTGACGCGGATGCCTTCCGGCGCCCACTCGTTGGCAACGACGCGGGTCAGACCGCGCACAGCTTCCTTGGCCGCTGCGTACGACGTCTGGGTGGGCATACCGTCCAAGCCTGAACCGGAGGCGAAGTTGATGACCGAACCCTTGGTCTTCGCCAGTTCGTCGTGGCACGCCTGCATCAGATGGACAACCGGGTAGAAGCCGGTGTTGAAGGACAGGTCGAACATGTCCTGCGTGGTTTCCAGCAGCGGGGCCTGACGAGACGCGTGAGCGTTGTTGACCAGGATGTCGAGCTTGCCGAACGCCTCGAGTGCGGCGTCGCGGATCTGCTCTGCCGAACCTGCGGCGGCAAGGTCGACGTTGAGGAACTTGCCGGCGCCGGCCAGTTCCTGCTCGAGGGCCTGGCCCTGCTCGTCGTTGATGTCGACGAACAGGACCTTCGCGCCTTCACGGGCAAAGACTCGGGTGATTGCGCGACCGATTCCGCCGGCGCCGCCGGTGACAATCGCTACCTTGCCGTTCAACCTCATGAAAACGCTCCTTCTGTGTTTGATGCTGTTTAGACGGTTGCGGTCTCGTCGACTGCGAGTGCGATCTTCTCGAGGCCGGCGATGCTGTAAGCAGCGTAGGTCTCGTAGGGGCCACGGCCCGAGAAGTACGACGAGAGCTGACCACCGAGCTCTTCGACGGTGAACGCGGATCCGGCTGCGTCGAAACGGTTCTCGACCTTCGGTGCTTCCATCAGCGCCACCATCTTGCCGTAGACGACAAAGACCTGTCCGTTGATCTCGTCCGAGGCGGGCGAAGCCAGGTAGCTGACCAGAGTTGCAACACGCTCGGGTGCAAGCGGATCGAGACCGGTGACACCGGTGTTGTTCTCGCCGAACGCATCTGCTGTCATTGCTGTCCGGGCGCGCGGGCAGATTGCGTTGCTGCGGACGCCGTAACGGGAGAGGCCGGCTGCGCTCGAGAGCGTCAGAGCCGTGATGCCGGCCTTGGCTGCCGAGTAGTTGGGCTGTCCGGCGCTGCCGAAGAGGAAGGCTTCGGAGGAGGTGTTGATGATGCGTCCGTAGACGGGAGCATCGGCTGCCTTGCTTGCGGCGCGCCAGTGCACTGCAGCTGCATGGGAGGTTGCGGCGTGGCCCTTGAGGTGCACGCGAATGACGTCGTCCCAGTCGGATTCGGTCAGGTTGAAGATCATCTTGTCGCGCAGGATGCCCGCGTTGTTGACGAGAATGTCGAAGGAGCCGAAGTTCTTGACGCCTTCCTCGACGAAGCGCGCACCGAGAGACCAGTCGGAGACGTCGCCAGTGATGGCGATGGCCTGTCCGCCTGCGGCCTTGATCTCGTCGACCACGTCATTGGCTGCGGGGCCCATGTCGTTGACGATGACGGCTGCGCCGGCGGCTGCGAGGCCGAGTGCCTCCGCGCGGCCGAGTCCGGCGCCGGCACCGGTGACTGCGGCTACTTTGCCTTCCAAGCTCAGTGATTGCGTCATGTCGTGCTCCTTCGATCTGGGTCAGAAATTAGTATTCATTCTAATTTGTTGAATCTATTTTGGCGTAACTTCGGCAAAACTAACAGAGTCAAAATCAGAATTAGTTCTAGTTTTGATCAGAAATGCGAGCCAGAACACTACAGTCCCGGTCAGTGGGAGCGGTGATGTAGGTCACGAGCTGGACATGCCACCTTGTGGCTACGCGCCGACCGGGCGCGCACGCACTTGCGTCACCGCCGACACTGCCCGGAGCAACCCATGTTCAACGACTCGCCTGCTCGGAAGCATCTACGCCCCAGCCAATCGTCGGAGATCCTCACAGCAGGATCCGCTCTGGCTGCATCGGGTGGAACAACGGGAGGATCTGCGCAGCTCCTGGCATCGTTGTTGGGGCGTCGGATCGGCGGATGACGCACTCGAAGTACCACTAGATGCGGCCGGGCCGGACCTGCCGCACCTGAAATAACGGAAGGCACCAACAGTGTCACTGAATTTGGCAGATCTGTACGAGGGCGTAGCGGACTTGATCTCGGATCGCACGGCAATCGTGTGCGACGGGCGTCGACGGACATACGCGGAACTCGACGAAGGCTCGAACCGCATCGCCCATCACCTCGCGAGTGTTGGCGTCGGACCGGGAGATCACGTCGCCTTGCACATGCGCAACAGCATCGAATACGTCGAAAGCCTGTTGGGCTGCCTCAAGATTCGCGCAGTGCCGATCAATGTCAACTACCGCTACGTCGATGCCGAGCTGACGTACCTCTACAACGACTCCATGGCGGTCGCACTCATCGTCGACGAGGAGTTTGCCGACACCGTCGCGTCGATCCTTCCCACAACGCCCGGCGTCAAGCATGTTGTCGTCGTCGGCGAAGCTGAGCTTGCCGGCGTCGACAGCATCAGTTACGACGTTGCAACGCAGGCGCAGTCGGCCAAGCGAGACTTCGGGCCGCGCAGCGAAGACGACCTCTTTGTCATCTACACCGGCGGCACGACGGGTATGCCCAAGGGCGTCATGTGGCGTCACGAGGATTTCTACTTCGCAGCGCTCACAGGTGGAAACCCGTTCGGCCCTCCGCACGTCAAGGCCGAAGATCTGTACGCCGCTGTGCCGCACGTCCCCGCGATGAACATGCTCAGCACTGCACCGCTGATGCACGGCGCAGCGTCCTACTCGTTGTTCACCGGATTCTTCATGGGCGCCAACGCAATCCTGATGGCGCGTTTCGACGCGAAGAAGACGCTCCAGCTTGCCGGGAGTGAAAAGGCTGTCTCCATCACCGTTGTCGGCGACGCGATGGCACGCCCGCTCGCCGACGAATTGGCTGCGAACGCCGCGGAATACGACCTCAGCACGGTGGGCATGGTCTCGTCCGGCGGAGCGTTGTTCTCGCTCTCCCTGCGTGAGCAGTTGAAGTCGATTCTTCCGAACCTGATCATCCGCGACGGTTTCGGTTCGTCCGAGTCCGGCGTCGACGGCAACCTCGAGATCGGCGCGGACGGCTTGATGCGGATCGCCGCTCGCGACGAGACTCGTGTCGTGGACGATCGGATGCGTCCGCTCGAGCCCGGTTCACCCGAGACCGGGTACATCGCTCGTTCCGGTCACGTTCCGGTCGGATACTTCAACGATCCCGTGAAGACGGCAGCGACGTTCCCCGTCGTCGACGGCGTCCGCATGTCGGTTCTCGGCGACATCGGACGGGTCGAGGCCGACGGCTCGATTGTTCTGCTGGGGCGCGGTTCTCAGTGCATCAACACCGGTGGCGAGAAGGTGTACCCCGAAGAGGTCGAGCAGGCACTCAAGAGTCATCCGGCTGTTCTCGACGCCTTGGTTGCCGGAGTGCCGGACGACAAGTTCGGCGAGCGCGTGGCTGCGGTCATCACCACTCGTGACGGTTTCGCTGTCCCGGACCTCGCCGAGATCGGTGAGCATTGCGCGTCTCAGGTCGCGCGGTACAAGGTGCCTCGTACCGTCGTGAGCGTGTCGGAGATCCGTCGTTCTCCCAGTGGCAAGGCCGACTACCGCTGGGCCAAGGCAACTTTGACGGAAGCTAACTAGTTCGACGTCATCCAGCGCGTTTTGTGAGGGACGCGCTGGATGACGTTCGGGCAGAGCAAGAAGAGCTAGTTCGCCACCCCTGCGGCCAAGAGGGCGCGGGCTTCGGGGCGGCCGTCGAGGAGCGCGTTCGTACGCAATTCGACCTTCCAGACGCCGTCGTTCTTGACCAGTTCCCACCGGTTCGCGGTGATCCGGAGAACCTTGAATCCGGACGGGTTCTCGGGATCCTTGATGACGAGCTGCGAGTGGCAGGTTGCGACGGCTTTGTTGCCGTCGATGCGGATGTGCGCCGGCGTCATCATGTGCGCTGCGCCGTTCATGATCCAGTTCTGATGAGCGGCACTGCGCACCATGGCGCGGAGTTCGCCACGGCCGTGCATTGCTCCCGTGTCGACGTCGTAGACACCGTCCTCGAGCCACAGGTTTGCGACCTCGTCGGCAGATCCACTGTCGACGGCCGGGCTGTACGCGGTGAGCAGTTCGGTGATGGCCAGCTTGTCTTCGAGCAATTCGACTCGGGCAATCAGTGATTCGACCAGGGCAAGTGAGTTGCTCAGTGCGGTGGCGTCGGTCATCGGCATTCCTTACGTAGACGAAGTGGATCTATCAGGTGAAATCGATGCCCTCGGCGAGGGCGATGCGGTGAAGTTCCTCGAGTTGTTCCGCGAAGTGCTCAGCGCTCGACGCGCTGATCGACGTGCTGGCGATCGTGGCACCGGCGTCGCGGACTCGGGTCAGTGAGTGGACGACGCGTTCCGGGTCGCCGAGCGGATCGAAGGCTGCGCCAGTGGACAAGATGACGTCGAAGTTCTCGGGGAGCGGCGCTGCCGCGAGCATGTCCGCGAGCTCCGAGAGGCGCAGTCCGAAGGGAACCCAGCCGTCGCCATGGGTGAGTGCGCGGCGCAGTGAGCGCTTGGTGCGGCCACCGATCCAGAGAGGCACTCGCGGTTGGACGGCGTGCGGCTCGACAACAAATCCCGAGTAGTCGTAGAACTCGCCGTGGTACTCCGGGAGCGGAGTGGAGAGCGAGGTGCGCAGCGCTGCGAGGGCGTCGTCGGCGCGAGCTCCACGATCGGTGAACGGAGCGTTTATGAGATCGAATTCTTCTTTTAGCGTCCCGACTCCGAGGCCGAGGACAAGTCGCCCGTTGCTGACCCGATCCAGCGTTCCGTAGCGCTTCGCGATCTCCAGTGGGTGGTGGTATCCCAGCACGAGCACTTGAGTTGCGAGCCGAATAGTGCGTGTTCGAGCCGCAAGATATCCGAGTGTTGCGAGCGGATCCCAGTAGGTTCCGCCGCGTTCTCCGGCTATTTCTGTGGGAACTGCGATATGTTCACTGCAGGTCAGGTGGTGAAAACCGAGGCGATCAGCAGTTTCGGCGATCTGTGCGACCTCGTCGATCTCAGCCGTCGCTTCCCAATCTGATCGGGTGCTGGGGTGCTGGATCAGTACCGGTGTGACGAGTCCGAGGTGCATCGAGCGTTTATAGCTGCGACGAGCAGTTCTGGCACAGAAATTTCCGGTGATCGGGATGAGATTGTCGGATTGGCTTTCCAGATACTGTGACCTGGGTTATAGTCACTAGAATCAATTCCAGTTTCCGGGAGGCGTCAATGACCATCGTTGAAATCAACGACACCATGACCACTGCTCAGCCGACCAGCGCTCAGGCTAAAAAGGATCTTCCGCCGTCGATGGTCGAGCGGATGACGCTGATTCTCGACGCCTTCGACGGACGCGCAGCACGGCTCACCCTGGAAGAGGTGGCGTGCCGCACGCAGTTGCCGCGCTCCACCGTCCACCGCATTCTCGATCAGCTCGTCAAGCTCGACTGGGTAGATCACGCATCGTTCGGCTACTGCCTCGGACGGCGTGCACTCGGCCTCGGTGGCGGCGACGGTGGCCACAGCCAGATTCGTGAAGCTGCTGCACCCCTCCTGCACGAACTGCACCTTCAGACCGGAATGGTTGTGCACCTCTCGGTGCTCGACGGCCGTGAAACTGTTTATCTCGACAAGGTCGGCGGCCGGTTTGCCGCTGCACTCCCGTCGCGCGTCGGTGGCCGGGTTCTTGCGCACTCCACCGCGGGCGGCAAGGCGATGCTCGCGTGGATCGATCCGGAGCGCGTCGACGCCTTGTTCGGCGCGACCCTTCCGCGCTGTACCGAGAACACCATCGCGGAGATCGGCATCTTGCATCAGGAACTCAACCGCATCCGTCAGCGCCGGGGCTTGGCCTTCGAGCGCGGTGAATCCGCTCGCGGCCTGGCATGCGTGGCCGCTGCGATTCGTGGGCATGAAGGCCCCGTCGGCAGCATTGCGTTGTGCGGCGACATGCGGACGGCTCAGCTCGAGCGAGTCGCCCCGTTGGTAGTCGACGCGGCCCGTGAGGTCTCGCGCTCGCTGTACCCCGAGCTGGGTGCGCCTCGCCGTGGCCGCAAGGCTCCTCCGATCCCGACAAACACCTTCTCGGCAGACACGATGGACCGACTTCTGGCGGCGTCCACCGAGCAGTGGATCTGAGTTTTCTTGCCCTTTCTGTCTCGCTGATCGGGACGGTTCGTAGCAGCTCAGCGGCGGTGATGGCACCGTTCCGGGTATGACGACTGAACTGAGCTACGAGGACACTCTGAAAGAGCTGCAGACCGATCTCGGTGTGCTTCGGTATCACGAGGCCGGCGACGGTCCGCCGCTGGTGCTGCTGCACGGATCAGGTCCCGGAGTCACCGGGTGGCGCAACTACCGCGGCGTTCTCGCGGACTTCGCCGAGCACTTCCACTGCTACGTTCTCGAGTTCCCCGGCTTCGGCGTCAGCGACCCGGGCGACGGCCATCCGATGATGATGGCTCAGGCTTCGGTCAGCGCGTTCCTCGACGGACTCGGTCTCGGTCCGGTCCACCTGATCGGCAACTCCATGGGCGGCATTGTCGCCACCAAGGTCGCGATCGACGAACCGCACCGCGTCAGCAAGCTCGTCACCATCGGTGGCATGGGCAAGAACACCTTCTCGCCCGGCCCCGGTGAAGGCATCAAGCTCCTCATGGAATTCACCGACAACCCCACCCGCGAAGCCCTGATCCGTTGGCTGCAGTCGATGGTCTTCGACCCGGCCGTTGTCACCGAGCAGCTCATCGAAGAGCGTTGGGCGCTCGCCACCGAGCCGACGACCCTCGAGATCGCACGCCGGATGTACAGCAGCAAGGCCATGGCCGCTATGGGCGCCGCCGCTGCTGCGTCGACGGATGTTCCGTACTGGGCACAGTTGAACAAGATCAAGGCTCCGACACTGCTCACCTGGGGTCGCGATGACCGCGTCAGCCCCGTCGACATGGCGATTCTGCCGATGCGCGACATTCCCAACGGTGAAGTGCACATCTTCCCCAGGTGCGGTCACTGGACGATGATCGAGGCCCGCGACGCTTGGGTCTCGGCAGTTCTGGCATTCCTTACCCGCCCGTAAGGGCCTTCGGCCCCCGTGCGCCTTTCCGGCAGTTCCCACTACCAAAAAGGCGCACAGGGGCTGCTCCCACTCACCGGGAAGCATTTCTGCACTACCGATCCGCACCTGCCACGGTTTCACCAACAGATTTTCACCTCGCCAGATCTTCCAGGAGGACGCGATGCTCAGTGATACGCAGCGAGTTTTCCGCCGCAAGGTAGTTGGTGGGCAGGAAGACCAGTTGATCGACATCGCGCTTGGACTCGCCGCGAAGAAGTCTGCCTAGGCATTCGCCGGGTACCGAAACCAGAAAGCCGAGAAAACCATGGGACAGGTTCTAGACAACATCTCTCAGTTCGCCGACGAGATCCGCGCAGGCGGCGTCGAGGGCGACAAGATCATGCAGCTGTCGGACGGCAACGCGAAGCGTCTTCGCGATTCCGGCGTCATCCGCATGTTCCAGCCCAAGGAATTCGGTGGGCTCGAATCGCACCCGCGTGAGTTCGCCGAGACGGCAATGGCTATCGGCGCGATGGACGGCGCAACCGGCTGGGTCAGCGGCATCGTTGGCGTCCACCCGTGGGAGCTTGCATTCTTCGACAAGAAGGCGCAGGAAGAGGTCTGGGGCGAGAACCCGGACACCTGGATGGCTTCCCCGTACGCACCGATGGGTGTTGCTCGTCCCGTCGACGGTGGCTACATCCTCAACGGTCGCTGGTCATTCTCCTCGGGAACGGATCACTGTGACTGGGTCATGATCGGCGCGATGGTCGGCGACGCCGAGGGCAAGCCCCTCATGCCGCCGAAGCACCTGCACGTCCTGCTGCCGCGTAGCGATTACGAAATCGACCAGGACAGCTGGAACGTCGTGGGCCTGCGAGGCACCGGTTCCAAGGACCTCATCATCAAGGATGCTTTTCTCCCCGCCTACCGCACCATCGACGCGTCCAAGGTGTACGACGGCAGCGCGTGGAAGGAAGCCGGCCGCACGGAGACCCTGTACAAGTTCCCGTTCTCCTGCATCTTCCCGCTCGGCATCACCTCCTCGTTGATCGGTATCGCCGAAGGCGCATTGGCCTGCAACATTGCAGCCCAGCGTGAGCGCGTCACAGTCAGTGGTGTCCCGATCAAGGAAGATCCGTACGTACTCTTCGCCATCGGCGAGGCTGCTGCGGAGATCGCGGCTTCGCGCGCGGCGATCCTCGAGACGGTCGACCGTTTCTGGGACATGACCGAAAAGGGCCAGGAAGTTTCGTTCGAACTTCGTTCCATCGGCCGACGCACTCAGACGGCTGCCGCGTGGCGTGCAGTGCGCGCAGTGGACGAGATCTTCGCTCGCTCCGGCGGCGGCGCCCTCCAGCTCAGCACTCCGATGCAGCGATTCTGGCGTGACGCGCACGCGGGTCTCTCGCATGCCATCCACGTGCCCGGATCGATCTTCCACGCGTCGACCCTGACGCAGCTCGGTGGCGAGCCGCAGGGCATCCACCGCTCGATGATCTAGTCCCACAAATACTTTCGAAGCAAGGACGGTTAGGCATGACTGAAATTCGGGGCCTGGGGTATCTCAGGATCCAAACGCAGGACGTGGCTCGCTGGCGCGAGCTCGTGGTTGACGGACTCGGTCTCGCGGTCGGCAGCGGCCCGGAACCCGACGGCCTCTACCTCCGTCTGGACGAGCGTCGCTCGCGACTGATCGTCCTTCCGGGTGAGTCGGACAAGGCGCTGGCAGTGGGCTGGGAAGTGCGAGATCAGTTCGCGCTCCAGCGTGTTCGCGAAGCCGTCGAGAAGGCCGGGGTCGAGGTCGAGGTTCTCTCCGAGACCGATGCCAGCTACCGCGACGCCGAGCAGGTCATCGCGTTCAACGATCCCAACGGCAACCGTGTCGAGGTCTTCTTCGGGCCGGTTCTCGACCACAGCCCGTTGGTCACCCCGCACGGTGGACGCTTTGTCACCGGCGATCAGGGACTCGGCCACGTCGTGCTCCCCGTCACGCGTTTCGACGAAGCGCACACCTTCTATACCGAGGTTCTGGGCTTCCTGCCGCGCGGCTCCATTCGCCTCGGCGGCATCGACGCGCCGCCGCCGGCTCGCCGTGTCCGCTTCATGGGTGTCAACCAGCGTCACCACAGCCTGGCTCTGTGCCCCGCCCCGCCGGTCGACGAGCCTGGTCTGGTGCACCTGATGATGGAAGCCGAGACCCTCGACTCTGTCGGTCAGGCACTCGATCGTGTCGCCAAGCTCGGCTTCACGATCTCCTCGACCTTGGGGCGTCACACGAACGACAAGATGGTGTCGTTCTACGTGCGCGCTCCCGGTGGTTGGGACCTCGAATTCGGTTGCGAGGGAATGCTGGTCGACGAAGCGTTCTACACCGCTGAGGAAATCACAGCGGACAGCTACTGGGGCCACGACTGGTCAGCAAGCGAACCGCTTGCGGCCTTCACGCCCAAGAGCTAGTTTCACCCGGCAAAAGGCTCGGCCCCGACTTTCGCGTCGGGGCCGAGCCTTTTGTTGTCGGCGATCAGGAAGCTGCTGCAGCCAAACCGATTTCGAGGTCGGCGAGGATATCGTCGATTCCTTCGATTCCGACTGCCAGGCGGACGAGTCCCGGGGTAACGCCCGACGCGAGCTGCTCCTCGGGAGTGAGCTGCGAGTGCGTCGTCGACGCGGGATGGATGACCAGCGAGCGGACGTCACCGATGTTGGCGACGTGGCTGTGCAGAGTCAGGGCGTTGACGAACTTCTTACCCGCATCGACCCCACCGGCCAGCTCGAACGCCACGATTGCGCCGGTGCCCTTGGGTGCCAGCTGCTTTCCGCGCTCGTGCCACGGAGATGACGGCAGTCCGGCGTAGGCCACCGACGTAACCTCGGCGCGGCTGTCGAGGAACTCGGCCACCTTCTGCGCATTGGACACGTGGCGCTCGATACGCAGGCTCAACGTTTCGATGCCTTGCGAAATCAGGAACGCGTTGAACGGTGCGATTGCCGAACCGAGGTCGCGCAGAAGCTGAACGCGGGCCTTGAGAGCGTAAGCGGGCGCACCGAGGTCGGCAAAGGTGACGCCGTGGTAGCTGGGATCCGGGGTGGTGAAATTGGTGTGGCGACCCTGGGTCCAGTCGAAAGTTCCGCCGTCGATAATGACGCCGGCAATCGCGGTGCCATGTCCGCCAAGGTATTTGGTGGCGGAGTGTACGACGATGTCCGCGCCGTGCTTCAGCGGCTGAATGAGATACGGAGTTGCGACCGTGTTGTCCACGATCAGCGGGATGCCGTTCTCATGGGCAATCGCACTGATGCCGGGGATGTCGAACACGTCGTTCTTCGGGTTGGAGATGGTTTCGCCGTAGAACGCCTTGGTGTTCGGACGGATTGCCTCGCGCCAGTGATCGAGGTTGTCCGGGTCTTCGACGAAGTCGACGGTGATACCGAGCTTGGGCAGCGTGTAGTGGAAAAGGTTGTACGTGCCGCCGTACAGACGCGGGCTCGAGACGATGTGGTCACCGGCTTCGGCGAGGTTGAGGATCGCGAACGTCTCCGCAGCCTGACCGGACGCGACCAGTAGCGCCGCAACTCCGCCTTCGAGGGCAGCGATGCGCTGTTCGACGGCGTCCTGCGTCGGGTTCATGATGCGGGTGTAGATGTTGCCGGGTTCGGCGAGGCCGAACAGCGCGGCGGCGTGGTCGGTGCTGTCGAAGACGTAGCTGGTGGTCTGGTAGATCGGCAGTGCCCGAGCATTGGTGGCGCTGTCGGGGCCCTGCCCGGCGTGGACCTGCTTGGTTTCGAACGACCAGTTGGCGGTCGGATCAATTTCGGCTGGGGTGTTCTCGCTCATGAATTCATACTCCGTAGTGAAGGTGATTGATGCGGGTCAGGCGGTTTCGACGACTGTATGCACTGGAACAGGATTGCGGGTGAGATCAAGCACGGGGCAATGGGCGTCGACGGTCTCCTGCAACTCCAGGTAGCGCTCACGCGATTCCGGGCCGGTCAGTGTGACAACCACACGAACCTCGGAAAAACCGGGGCGGACAGCGTCGTCGAATCCGAAGAAGCCGCGCACGTCGAGGTCGCCCTCGGCGCGTGCCGAGATGTCGTCGAGTCGGATGCCGAGCTTGTCCGCCCATACTCGATACGTCACCACCTGGCAGGACAGAAGTGAAGCGAGGTAGTACTCGACCGGATTGGCGGCAGTGTTCTCGCCGCCGAGGGCCGGCGGTTCGTCGACCTCGACGCTGTATTTGCCGAGCGTGACTGTGCTGGCAACGGCATCGTGGGCTTGCGCCGACGCCTTGAAGACGACATGAGCCTTGCCGGAGTCCTTGCCGATCGCGTCAGCGTTCGCGGCAACAACGGAACTCAAGTGTGAAACGGATGCGGTGGTCATGACAGAAAGATCCCCTGATCTGGGTGAGCATACGAATACCTTCCGCGGGCGGTGACCGCGGAAGTAGGTCCGATCAGAAGATCGGACACCCAGAGGTACAGACGTGCGCAAAATCGACATGGCGACGCCGCGTCAGCAGCGTGCGTGTCGTGTATGCGCCGAATCCCTTCACGCCAGTGACTGTAACCGGCTGGCAACCTTTCCCACCAGCCCTATAGGGAATCTGTCCCGAATGCTGGTTGCTCATGCGGTCGGGACGTTGTTCCAACGTGGCACTCGGCGGTTGGCAAATGCGTCGAGTCCCTCGGCGATGTCCGGCGATTGCAGGATGTGATCGCGCGCCGTGTCGGTGACATTCCAGCCATGCGAATCATCTTCGGTGTACAGGGCATTCACCGACTTCAAAGTCAGGCTCACCGAGGTGGGGGAGGATTCGCAGATTTCCGACGCCATAGCCAGTGCTTCGTCGAGCGCCTTGCCCGGTTCGGTTACCGCATTGACGACGCCCAAATTCAGCGCGCGTTCGGGATCGAGTGTGCGGCCGGTAATCAAGAGTTCACGGGCAACGTTGAGAGGTAGTGCGCGTGGTGCCCGGAACAGGGCACCCGACGTGGCGACCAATCCGCGGCGGGTCTCGGGAAGGCCGAATTGTGCTGTGCGAGAAGCAACAATCAAATCGCAGGCCAGGGCGATTTCGAATCCGCCGCCCAATGCGTATCCCTCGACTGCTGCGATCAACGGCGTGTTGCGCTGTCGCCGGATGACGCCGTATTCGCCACCGCGCGGCATGCGAAGGTCGGCGCGCTCACGGATGTCGGTGCCGGCGCAGAAGACGGAGGTTGTGCCGGTGATGATGCCGACCCACAGCTCGGGATCGTCGTCGAGGAGGTCGAGTGCGGATTCGATGCCCTCGGCGGTTTCGCGGTTGATGGCGTTGCGACGTTCTTCGCGTTCGATCCGAACGATAAGTACCTTGCCCTGGCGTTCAGTGGTTACAGTCGACATAATTGGACTGTAGTCCATCTATATTCTTACGTACGCTGATTGCAAGGCCAAGGGCTGAGGAGGCGAGTCCGCGTGGTTTCGAAAGACGTGGTTTCCAAAGACATGGTTTCCAAACGCGAGCAGAACAAGCGCGACACCAACGATCGGTTGTTGTCCGCGTCCCGTGTTCTCTTCTCGGCGCAAGGATTTGCCAGCACTACCGTCGACGATATCGCCGAAAGGGCAGAAGTTTCGCGGGCTACTTTCTTCAATTATTTTCAGGGCAAGGATGCGGTTCTCGAAGCGCTGCACAGCGACCATCTGGATCGGCTGGCGTCAATGGTGGACAAGCTCATGGGTACGCCGATGTCCACGACGGATCGAATCGTCAAGCTCTTCGAGGATTTTGCACTGCAAGCGGTGAAGCATCCACGCTATTTGCGTATGGTGACAACGGAATTGGAACGCGACTTTGCCGCATCCGGTGCGGGAGCCGCCCACGACAAGCGGTTTCACGTGGAACTGTTGCGCATCGTCACGGCAGGTCTCGAGACCGGTGAAGTTCGAGCCGACTATCCACCGTTGTTCTTGGCGCAGATGATCGGTGGCGTCTACAGCACGCTGGTCAGGTTCTGGCGTCAGGATGCCGGCTACGATGTGGTGGCCGAATTCGATCGTGGCGCAAGGTTTGTCACGGATAGTATCGCTGCCCGCTAGGGGTGTGGTGTGGGCACCACCTGTAAGAGAATCGACTGTACGGTGTCGGACAGATACGTGGCTGCGCTCGCGTCGCCGGAGAAATGGCGAAGCAGGCTCTGTTGGAACAGGCCGTCGAAAACTCCGTACATAGCGGCGGGCGTAATGGTGGGTTCGGTGTCGAGGAGCTCTGCGTAGCGGCTGACGATGCGCCAGATCATGTTTTCGAGGCTTTCATCGATCGCGGCCACATCCGCGCGGAAAGAATCCTCGAACAGAGACTGTGCTCGCAGGTCGTACCAGAGCCGGTGCATGGTCGCCTCGTTGATCATGGTCTCGGCCAAGATAGCCCCGAAGCCCGCTCGCAGCTCGTCGGGTGTCTGCGCAGTGGAGACTATGCCGTCGTAGCGGGTGACGCAACGCGCCTTGTAGTGGCGCACGCAGTGCGTGATGAGGTCGACTTTGTCGCTGAAGTAGTAGTGCAGGACGCCGTGCGAAAACTCGGAGTTCTGAGCGATTTCGCGCAGGCTGGTACGCGCATATCCGAGTTCGGCGAGCGTTTGCAACGCTGCTTCGGCCAGCTCGTCGCGGCGATCCGAGAACTTGTCGACCTGCCGACGTGAGACCTTGTCGGCATTGCTCGGGGAGGACTTTTTGGTTGTCCCACTTGCATTCTCGACGGTGGTAGTCACGGCGTTACGTCCTGTTCGTGCGATGTGTGCCATCAGTATGACCGGCTGCTGGAAACAGTGTAGTCCCTGCTCTTTGACGATCGTGTAACAAAATCTTGACAGTCGTCAAGATTTCTCTTGACACTCGTCCAAAGTTGAATACTCTGTGACTCACACCACTTGGCAGCGTCGCTGTGAACGGTGGCATCGCGAGATTCATTTCAGTCATGGAGGCAGTGAAAAATGAGCGTGTTTGATCTCGAGGGACGAAAAGCGCTGGTCACAGGCGGCGCCAAGGGTCTTGGTGCTGGAATGGCAGAGGCGTTGGCAAAGGCGGGAGCGTCGGTGATGATCGGCGACGTTCTCGAGGACGAGGGCCGGGCAACCGCGGAGGCCGTCGGTTCGGGCGGAGCCAAGACGGGCTTCGTGAAGCTGGACGTCACCGACGACGCCAACTGGGCTGACGCGGTCGCTGCCACGACGGAGACCCTGGGCGGTTTCGACATCCTCGTCAACAATGCGGGCATTGAAATCTCTTCGCTCGTGGTGGACCTGGACGCGGATGACATCCGCCGGATGTGTGAGGTGAACATCCTCGGCACCGCGCTCGGCACCAAACACGGTTTGCGCAGCATGCGGCCTGGTGGGATTGCCGGCGGCGGCGGTTCCATCATCAACATCTCGTCGGTTGCGGCCACAATTCCGTTTCCCGGTATCAGTGGGTACTCGGCCACCAAGTCCGCCGTCGACCGTTTTACCCGCGTTGCTGCGACGGAGTCCGGCAAACTCGGCTACGGAGTACGCGTGAACTGCGTCTATCCGGGACTTGTCGCGACGGAGATGGGTCGGGGTCTTGCGTCGGACATGGAGAAACTAGGTCTGTGGCCCAGTGCGGAGGCGGCCGTTGGCGACGTCATCGGTCTCACCCCGCTGGGGCGTCTCGGTGAAGTGAACGACATGGCGGACGCCGTCGTCTTCCTGTCCTCGGATGCTGCCCGCTTCATTACCGGTATCGGCCTGCCCGTCGACGGCGGCATGGGTATGTAACCCACACAGTCTTTTTCGGCTCGACCCCAACTTCGAAAGGTTCAACCAACATGTCTGACAAGAAGCCAGTCGTCGTCTACGGCGTTTCCGGGTACACGGGACGCCTCGTGTGTGAATACCTGCGTGAGTTCAACATTCCGTTCATCGCCGCCGGCCGAGATGCCGCACGCATCCAGGAAGTGCTCGACAAGATCCCCGGCCTCGACACTGTTGATCACGAAGTGGTCGAGGTGGAGCATACGGTAGAAGCATTGACCGAGTTGTTCACCGGCGCACAGGTAGTCAGCAACATGGTTGGCCCGTTCATCAAGTTGGGTGGCACCGTGGTCGAGGCAGCGCTCAATGCCGGCTGCCACTACATGGACACCACCGGTGAGCAGGACTGGGTTCTCGACGTCCAAGAGAAGTTCGGCGACAAGTACCAGGAGAAGGGCTTGTTGCTCTCACCTGGTATTGCGCAGATGTACACGACAGGTGAGATCGCTGCCAACATCGCGCTGGAGAATCCGGGCCTCGACACCCTCGATATTCTGGTGTTGTGGAAGGGCTTTCCCACGTACGCGTCCACCCAGACCATCTTCACGATCCTCAAAGCCAACTGGTACTACCTCGAGCAGAACAAGTACGTGCAGTGGGCGCCCGGTTCGACCTTCGACGTTGTTGTTCCGGGTCAGCACGAAACCGCTCTCGCTTTGCCGTGGGGCGGAACCTGCCATCCTGTGTGGTTCAAGAACGACCCGCGCGTATCCAACGTCAAGGCTGCGGGTGGCGTGTTCGACCGATCTGTGATGGAAGGTGTTGTTGCCACCCAGAAGATGGTGGAAGAGCAGATCAAGACGTTGCCCGCCGATCAGCAGGAGGCAGCGCTGGCGGAAATCGCCGGTTCTGTGCAGGCAGGCATGCCGCCACGGGAAAACCCGCGCATCAACACGTCGATGGACTCGGTGTACGCATCCGGTCCGCTCGGACGCGCTCACGTCGTCATCCACGGCAACTGCAACTACAAGCAGACGGGCCTGCTGCAGGCGTACGCGGCTCACTCGCTGCTGCAGCAGCCGCCCAAGCGTGCCGGGTTGGCGTCGGCGTGCCAGGCCTTCGGTCACCGTGAATTGCTCGGTGCGCTAAGGAGTTTCGGTTTGGTGCTGGAGCCGGAAATCACCGTCAACACCTAGACCACCATTCGATTCTGCCTGAGAGGCTCCCGCTATGCGTTTGACCGACTATCTCGACAAGGGAGCCTCTCTCGGTTCCACCGCGCCATGTTTGACGATGGGGGAGCGCACGCTCACCTACGGTGACGTTCAACAGTTCAGTCGCCGGTTTGCCTCATCCCTTGCAGCCTCCGGGATTGCCCCGGGAGACAAAGTGGCCATCCTGTCCGGCAATGATCCGATCTCGTTTTCGTGCGTTTTCGGTATCAGCCGGGCGGGTGCGGTGTGGTGCCCGATCAATCCGCGCAACGAGGCTGCGGAAAACCGAGACCTGTTGGATCTGTTCGATACTCGGGCCCTGTTCTTCCAGAAGTCGTATGCGCCTCTTGTCGATTCGATCCGGCAGGCGCTGCCGAAACTGGTGACGCTGGTCTGCATCGACGGTGAGACCGACTGGGCGCCGTCACTCGAGAAATGGCTCGGGGAGCACGATTCGGAGGCGTCGCCGCCCGACGACGTGACCATGCTCGTCGGAACCGGCGGCACCACCGGGCGCCCCAAGGGCGTGATGCTGACCGGCCACAATATCGAGACGATGACAGCGATCACGTTGATGAGTTACCCGTTCGAGGGTCGTCCCGTGTATCTCGCGTTGGCGCCGTTGACACACGCGGCCGGGGTTCTCTGCTTCCCGATTATGGCGTTGGGCGGGGAGGTTGTCATCATGCCGAAACCCGATCTCGGTGTCTTCTTGGAGAACGTACAGAGGCATCGGGTCACGCACACGTTCCTGCCGCCGACGCTGATCTACATGCTGCTCGAGCACCCCGATCTGGCGGACACGGATCTTGGCTCGCTGCAATGCTTCTGGTACGGCGCAGCGCCCATCTCGCCGACCAGACTGGGGGAGGCGATCACCAAGATCGGGCCGGTCATGGCGCAACTGTTCGGCCAAAGCGAAGCGCCGATGATGATTTCCACGATGGCGCCGAAGGACCATTTCGGCCCGGACGGTGCCATTGCAACCGAGCGGCTGTCCTCCGCCGGACGCCCGTCGCCTTTGGTCACCGTCGCAATCATGAACGACAAGGGGCAACTGCTCGGGCGCGGAGAACGCGGTGAGGTCGTGATTCGCAGTTCGCTGGTGATGGCGGGGTACTTCAAGAACCCCGAAGCCAGTGCGGAGGCATCGGCACACGGATGGCATCACACTGGTGATATCGGATATCTGGACGAGGACAACTTCCTGTTCATCGTCGACCGGGCGAAGGACATGATCATCACCGGGGGATTCAACGTCTATTCGGTGGAGGTCGAGCAGGCCCTCATGGCCTATCCGGGAATTCAGGACTGTGGGGTGATCGGCCTCCCTGACGACAAGTGGGGCGAGCGCGTTGTGGCTGTAGTGCAGCCGCATCAGGGAGTTGTCATCGACGGAGTCGAAGTCATGGCCTTTGTGAAGGCTCGCATCGGAAGCGTGAAGACACCGAAAGAGGTTGTCGTCTGGGAAGATCTGCCGCGGTCGAAAGTGGGGAAGGTGCTCAAGAACGAGATCAAGGGGGTGTTGCTGCGATAAGTCCGGGATGAGTCATTGACAGGTTAAGGGAGTCTCCTTAAAGTTGAAGTGATCTGGTTCACTGTCGCTGTTCTCGAGGGAGTCTGAAGATGGCCGTCCTGTTTCCCACCATGATCTTTCCGATTCCGACGGACCCATTGGCTGCGTATGGCCCGCTAGTGGCAAAACGGAATCCGGAAACGGTTGAACCAGAGCCGTATATCCATTTTGCGGTCAAGCCGCACACACCCACCATCGGTGCGGAAATCTCGGGGCTGCGGCTGGGTGGCGACCTGTCCGACGAGGTCATGGCCGAACTACGCCGCGCCTTGCTCGAGTGGAAGGTGCTGTTCTTTCGGGACCAGGACATCGACCGCGCGGAGCATCGTGCCTTCGCGGAACGATGGGGTTCACTGGAGCAGCATCCGTTCTTCAAATACACCCAGCCTGGTCAGACCGACATCGACGTCACAACGCTGGCCAAGGACGCGATGGTTGGGGGCGTCGAGAACAACTGGCACAACGATGTGACGTGGCACGAGCATCCGTCCTTTGCGGCAGTTCTTCGGGCCGTCGAAGTGCCGGAAGTTGGAGGCGACACGTTGTGGGCTGACACTGCTGCGGCGTACGACCTCTTCCCGCAGGACATCAAGGAACGCATCGAACACCTTGAAGCCGAGCATGATTGGATCAACGCGTTCGGAAAGTCGATGCCGGCCGAAGCGGTAGACATGCTGCGCCCCAAATTTCCGCCGGTTCGCCATCCGGTTGTGCGCGTTATTCCCGAGAGCGGCCGACGGGTCCTGTTCGTGAACATGACTTTCACGCAGCGGATCGTCGGCGTTTCGCAAGAAGAGTCGAACGAACTTCTCACCCTGCTGTACCGGCACGTCAACCGTCCGGAGTTCCAGGTCCGGTTGAAGTGGGAGCCGAATACCGTTGCCTTCTGGGATAATCGGACGTGTCAGCATTATGCGTCGAGTGATTATTTTCCCGCGCGGCGCGTGATGGATCGGATCTCCATCGTCGGCGACCGGCCGGTTGGGATCGTGTAGCCGCCCGCCGAATTTCGGGTGTAGCAGGGGCAAGGTCACTCGTCACGTACTTGTGAGTTCATTCAAGAAAGTTGGACTGAGCCGTTCGTCAGGCGTTCACTGGGATCAATTGGGTATTTCCCGCCCTACGGGAGATCCGGAGCTCGGTGATACCCCGAAAGGAACGAAGATGAACAGGCTCGAAGGTAAGAATGTTGTGATCACGGGGGCGGCCAGCGGGATCGGGCGCGCTGCGGCAGGGTTGATGGCTGCAGAAGGTGCGAAGGTTCTGGTTGCCGATCTTGATGCGTCTCACGCGGAGGAGGCTGCTGCTTCGATTCGTGAATCAGGCGGTATTGCAGTAGGTTTCGGCGTCAATGTGATGGACGAAGATGCCGTCGCTGCGATGATCGACCGAGCAGTAGCCGAATTCGGTGGCATCGACGTGCTGTGTAATCACGTCGGTGGAAGCAATCCACGCAAGGATCTTGATCTGCTTCGGATGGACTTGGACGAGTGGGATCGTGTCATGGCGCTCAACGCTCGCAGCACCGTTGTCGCGTCGCGGCTGGCGATTCCGCACATGATCAAGGCCGGCGGTGGGTCGATCGTGAACACCGCGTCGGTTGGCGGATTGATCGGTGACTCTTTGCAGTCGGCCTACGGCGCGGCCAAGGCTGCGGTGATCCGGCTGACTCAGTACATCGCTGTTCAGTACGGGCCGGAGAACATTCGGTGCAACGCCGTGGCACCGGGTGCGATTATGACACCCGCACTCGTGGACAACATCCCGGCTGACGTCATCGAAGGAATGAAGCAGGCAAACGCGCTTCCCTACCTCGGCGAACCTGAAGACATCGCGCACGCCATGGTCTACCTGGCCTCGGACGAATCTCGCTACATGAGCGGGCAGACCTTGGTGGTCGACGGGGGACTCACCAGCAAGAGCCCGCTCGCGACCGGCCGTTCGTCGATGTTGAGCTGAGTCAGCTCCGCCAACCGCTGGGGCCGGTGCCCAGAACCTCGATAGATCCCTGGCTGGCGTGGGAATGTTTGGTGCGGTGCGTCATTCGCCACGTTCCGTCGATCCGCGCCCACGAATCGTGGTAGTCGCCGAGGGTGAAGAAGTTCAGGTGAGCTTTGCTCCCGGTGCCAACATGCATGTCGCTGACATAGGAGCGGCTGGTGGCGAGATCGCCGACCACCTCGACCAGCACGTTGCCGATCAGATGTTGGGTGGGACCGCACTCGTCGAGGAACGAGCGGATGGAAGCCACGACCTCGGCGGGTCCGCGCAGCGTTCCGGTACCCAGTTCTGCAGTAGCGTCCGGCGTCATGATCCGGTGGAGTTCGTCCCAATCGCGAGCGTCCATGGCTCGGGCGAACTCGAAGATGGAGCGGGTGATCTCGCGTTCGGCAAGAAGAGTGGTGATGTCGACGCTCATGCTGTGCGCCTTTCTTAACGTAGAGGGGTTAATAAAGGCGCACAGCAGATCTCAGCGGTTGAGCAGCTTGCGCATCGCTTCGGCAGCGCCCTTGACCATCTTGTCACGGGGGAAGCCGCTGCGCTTCTGAGCGCCCTCGTAGTTTCCTGCGGCAACCCAGATCGGGCCGTCGGCAAGGTGCTCGAGGCCTTCGCGTGCAACATCTTCGGGCTCGGCGACGTTCATGCCGGGGATGTCGAAGTTGAGACCGGCGCGAATCATAGCCGGTGTGCGCGTCACCCCGAGAATGAACTCGACGACGTGAACGCCGTACGGCTGGAGTTCGAGCCACAGGCTCTCGGCAAAGATGCGTCCGAATGCCTTGGACGCTGCGTAGATGCTCTGGTGCTCGGAACCCATGAATCCGGCCAGCGAACCGAGCAGCATGATGCCGCCGCGTCCGCGATCCTTCATCAATCCGCCGAAGTGGTGCGAGAGTTCGAGCTGCTTATTGATGTTCAGCTCGATGACTCCGGCAAATCCCGTCAGATCACCGGTGACGAACTCGTGGCCGTAACTGTTGGCGCCGGCGTTGAAGATGAGCAGGCCAACCTCGACGTCGTCGGTGACAGCCTTGATCTGATCGAGCGCGTCGGGAACCAGCAGATCCAGTGCAAGAGTGCGTACTTCGACGCCGTTGGCACGTGCCTTGGCCGCGGTCTCCTCGAGCGGGCCCGGCTTGCGGGCGATGAGCACGAGGTTGATACCGAGCTTGCTGAGCTCGTCGGCGAACCCCGCGCCGACACCTTCGGAACCGCCGGCGATGACTGCCCACGGGCCGTAGTACTGAGGATCGATCATTACTACCTTCTTCGAAAGATGTTGGCTTGACTAATGAAACGGAGCGGGAACGGGTTCGCTGTCGTCGACGATCGGCTTGGGCACCGGCTCGTCGTTGAGGATCTCGAGCTCGCCTGCCGTTGCAGCGTTCACGATGGACGCGATCAAGGCGCCGCACTCCTTGCGAGGAGCGCCTGGGCGTCCCTCACGTTGCCCGAATTCACGTTCGTCGGCGATCTCGAGGCACTTGGCGCGGGCCTGGTCACTCCACTGAACGGTGGTGTGTTCCCAACTGTTCTTCTGGACCAGGACCTGCGCCTTGCACTCAGCGCACTGAAGAGGCTGCATCTTCGTCTGCCTTCTTCGCAGCGAGGTTGTCTTCGACTTCCTTCTGCCAGGCGGCGACGGGGCGCGCGGTGTCGAGTTCGAATTCGAAGCGTTCGGTCATCTCGGGAGCGATGTCCGCGACGTCGACGTAGAACTGCTCGTACCAGCGACGGAGCTGGTAGACCGGGCCGTCCTCTTCGCACAGGAGTGGGTTCTCGATGCGAGTCTTGTTCTTCCAGATCTCGACGTCCTGCTCGAAGCCCTTGGCGATGAACGTGCCGAAGTTCGCTGCCATCGCGTCGGCGGCTTCACCCTGGAAACGATCCGACTTCTTGACGATGATGCCGTACTGGAGCACGAACTTGTCTGCGCTGACCGGGTAGTGGCAGTTGATGAGTACGGAGTCGACGTTGTAGTCCTCGTACTCGTAGGTCAGGTCGTCGACCATGAAGGAGGGGCCGAAGTACGTGGCGACGGAGTTGCTGCCGACCATCTTCGGGGTGCCTGCTGCGTGCGGACGCATGTCCGAGCGAGCGACGCCGCGCATGTACTGCGTTGCGGCGTGGCCTTCGAAGACGTTCTTGAAGTACGTCGGGAAGGAGTAGTGCACGTAGAAGAAGTGCGCCATGTCGACGATGTTGTCGACGATTTCGCGGCAGTTGGTGTCGACGGTCGTGGTGTACCAGACCCAGTCGCTCCACTCGTCGCTGAGCGCGCCTTCGATGCGGGGGATGGCTACGTCGTCCGTCGGCGGGTTGCCCTCGGGGTCGTGCCAGACGAAGAGCATGCCGTCCTGGTCGAGGGTCTGCCACGCGCGGGTCTTGGCGAGCGGGGGAACGCGGCGTGCGTACGGAATCTTCTGGCACTTGCCGTTGCCGCCCCAGCGCCAATCGTGGAACGGACAGGCTATGGCGTCGCCCTTGATGGTGCCCTGGCTCAGGTCGCCACCCATGTGACGGCAGTACGCGTCGAGGATCTTGACGTTGCCTTCACTGTCGGCGAAGACGACGAGCTTGGTGCCGAACGCCTCGATGGAGTGCGGTTCGCCGTCCTTGAAGGACTCCGTGAGTCCAATGCAGTGCCATCCACGTGCAAAGCGAGTAGGTGCGGTTCCAGCTTGGATCTCGCGAACCTCGTCGTTGTCGGACTGATTGATCGTCACGATGAGTCCCGTCCTTTCCAGGGTCAATGTCAGACTGACGCTAGGTGAGCCGTGATGGGCGCTCTGGCCGTCGTCTCACTAGGCGGGACCAGTGTGTGACCGAGTCGAAGACGGCATCAGTCCCGGCCTCCGGGACTTCCGGTCAGCGGAATCACGGAAGAAGATATCGTGACGGGGCATCCGCTATGTCTATTTGCCGATCCAGTTTCCGTTGATCGGTGCAAGGAGTGTCTTCCCATGGTCAACAAGGTTCTGAGCGCCGTTCGCGATCTGCTTCCCAAGATTGCCGAGCGAGCTCAGAAGGTGGACGACTCCAGGAAGATACCGGATCGAACCATTCGTGAGCTTGGCGATGCGGGTGTCTTCGCGATGCTGCAGCCCAAGCGCTACGGCGGCGCCGAGAGTGATCCCGTCCAGTTCTACGAAGTGGTTCGTGCGATTTCTGCAGCCTGCGGGTCGACCGGGTGGGTCGCCTCCGTCGTCGGCGTACATCCGTGGCATCTGGCCCTCTTCGACGACCGTGCCCAGGCAGATGTCTGGGGCGATGACCAGTCGACGCTCATCTCGTCCGCCTATGCGCCGGTCGGTCGTCTGACGGCGGTGGAAGGCGGATACGAGCTGTCCGGCAACTGGGGATTTTCCTCCGGGTGTGAGCACGCAACCTGGGCTTTGCTTGGAGCGATGGTCGTGGGCATGGACGGGCGTCCGGTCGACTTCATGACTGTGTTGGTACCGCGCACGGATTACGAGATCCGTGACGTCTGGGACGTGGTGGGCATGCGCGGGACGGCGAGCAACGAAATAGTTGTGAAGAAGGCCTTTGTCCCCGAGCACCGGTTGAAGCGCAATTACGAGACGGCCCACTTGCAGGGACCCGGCCAGGCGGTCAATCCCGGTCCGCTGTACAAATTGCCCTTCGGAACTATCTTCACGTCGACGGTGGCAGCACCTTGCGTGGGAATTGTCGCCGGTTGCTACGAGGGTTACCTCGAAGTCATGCGCGAGCGTGTTCGGCTCAGCCTGGGCGGTGGACGGTTCAGCGAGGACCAATTCGCTCAGGTGGCCGTGGCGCGGGCGTCGTCGGAGATCGATGCGGCGATTCTGCAGATGGATCGCAACGTCCGCGAGATGTACGAACTCGCCGCGGCCGGTAAGGAGCTGCCGCTCTCGATGCGGCTGCGTGCTCGGCGTGACCAGGTTCGCGCTACGGAGCGTTCGGTGGAAGCGATCGACATGCTGTTCAAGACGGCCGGCGGAAACTCGCTGTCGCGCGGCAACCCGATCGAGCGGGCGTGGCGCGACGTTCACGCGGGCAGCGTGCATGTGGCAAACGAACCGGAGCGGGCGCTGGCGCTGTACGGACGGGCAGCATTCGGTTTGCCGGTCGAAGACAATCTGATCTGACTGTCCCGGGTTCACAATGTGAGGTTGCGGGGTAACCTCCGCCCTGTGAGGTACACCTCCGAACTGATCATCGGGTCGATTGTCGATCTGGCTGGTGTTTCGCGGGCGAAAATGGTGCCCGCGAACAGGGTTGACGTTTTTGTCACCAGCGGGATGGGTGCGTCGCCGAGCTGGAGTGTGTTCTGCGCCGACGACGCCCTCGCCTTCACCGAGGAGCTTTCCGCGGTGGGTGATCTTCGGTTGAGGATCGTGGAATCAGACCTGCGTGCCGTGGGGGACGATGTGTCCTGGGCGCCTGCGACCCTGCACGAGTTGGACGGCTCGATATCGGCTGTGTGCAGTCGAACGGCGTTACGACGCACAGTCCAGACGCTTGCGCACGACAATCTCGAAGCTCGGGTGGGTCACGAAATCGAGTTCACACTCTTCGGCGGGGTTGTGGCCGAACAATGGTCAGCCTACGGACTCGGAGCTGCACTTGCGCAGGAGAGCTTTGTCAGGGATCTATTGGTGAATGCCGAACGCGCCCAACTGAATATCGAACAGTTTCACGCGGAGTACGGCCTCGGTCAGTTCGAGATCTCGCTGGCGCCGGCGTCACCGCTCGAAGCGGCCGACAGCGTGATCACAGCCCGAATTCTGATCTGCCGCACCGCCCGATCGCACGGAATGGCTGCATCGTTCTCGCCGATGCCCATTGTGGGTGGATCGGGAAACGGTGCACATCAGCATATTTCGTTGACTCGATCCGGCGAGTCGATCTTCTCCGGTGGAAAACAGGATTACGGGATGACCGCAGACGGTGCCGGTGCGGTGGGTGGCGTACTTGCTCACCTCGCAGACCTGGGCGCGGTGTTGGCGTCGTCGCCGCTTTCGGGACTGAGGTTGCAGCCCGACACCTGGTCAGGTGCCTTCATCTGTTGGGGTCATGAAAACCGCGAGGCCGCAGTCCGATTCTGCGCCGAATCCATCGGAAATCCTCACGGCGCCAACGTCGAAGTGAAAGTGGTGGATGCCTCCGCGAATCCGTATCTTGCTACTGCCGTCATTCTCGGCGCCATGCATGCGGGTATTGCCGGTGCGCTGACGCTGCCGCCGGAAGTGAGCGTCAATCCGTCAGGTCTGGCTGATGCACAGCGGGCGGTACTTTCGATTACGCGCATGCCGACCGAGATGGGCGAGATGCTGCAACGACTGCGTTTGTCGGAAGTTGCGAAGAGTGTCCTCGGAGACGCGATCATCGATGCAATGGTCGCCGTGAAAGCACTCGAAAGGTCACGGTGCTCGGAGTTGGACGAGTCGGTGCTCGTCGAGCGATTGCGATACGCCTGGAGTGCTTGACGGGGACCGATGGGCGTTCTAAATTTAAGTTGTTCCTTAATTAAGGAGTTGCTTAAATGAGCAATGAGCTCGACGCGGTATTCGGGGCGTTGGCAGATCCCACTCGGCGTGCGATGCTGACGCGCTTGACCAGCGGTTCCATGACCGTGGGGGAATTGGCCGAGCCGTTCGAGATGAGTCGGCCGGCGATATCGCAGCATCTGAAGGTGCTCGAAAAGGCCGGATTGATCGAACGGACGGCCTCTGCGCAATGGCGCACCTGCACGCTGCGAGCCGAAGGTCTCAACGATGCAGCCGTCTGGGTCGAGGAACACCGTCGCGGTTGGAACGAGCGTTTCGATCTTCTCGACGAGCGACTCCGTGAACTGAAGAATCCCGAATTGAAGAAGGAGAAGGGCAATGAGTGAGCACAATGTCGATCAGACCGCAGAATTCACCATCATCCGAATCTTCGACGCACCACGTGAACTTCTCTGGCGCGCGTGGACCGACCCGGACGAGGCGGCGCGCTGGTGGCACCCGCGTGGTGTGAGGAGCCCCCGCGAGCACGTCGCCATCGACCCGCGCGTTGGTGGGACATACAGCTATTTGATGATCAACGACGAGGACGGCGCCGAATACCCGACAGGCGGAACGTATCTCGAAGTCGAAGAGCCGAAGCGGCTGGTCTTCACCTGGGGTAACCCGGAGGAGTCGGTCGAGAGTGCACCCCGCATCACTGTCACGTTGGTGGAGCAAGGGGACAAGACGGAAATGACGTTCCACCTGGTTGGTATCCCCGGATTCAAGGGCGATGGGAATGTGTACGACGGTTGGAACGAGGCCTTCGACATCTTCGAGGAGTTGATGACTGAATAGTCGCAATCGGGCCCTGTGTCCGGGTGCCGGTGATTGAATGGCGGAAAGCTCGCACTTCACCGATACCGCACTTCACCGATTTAAGGGGAGTCCAAGGCCATGGCGCGTGAGACGACCGTCGTACTCGACGGCTACACCTATTTCGAATGCCCACGTTGGCACGACGACCGCATCTGGGTATCGGATTTCTATAGCCACCAGGTGGTTTCGGCTCGCGAAGACGGAACGGATGTTCGCGTCGAGGCCGAAGTTCCCGGGCAGCCGTCGGGTCTCGGCTGGTTGCCGGACGGCAGGTTGCTTGTGGTGTCGATGCGCGATCAGAAGGTCCTTCGTCGCGAACCGGACGGGCAACTGGTCGTTCATGCGGACCTGTCGACGTATGTGAGCGGCAACGTCAACGACATGCTCGTCGACGCTCACGGCCGTGCGTACGTCGGCAACTTCGGGTTCGATCTGATGAATCTGGCGGCGGTGGAGACTGCGGATCTGCTGCGGGTCGATCCGGATGGCAGCGTGCATGTTGTGGCGCGGGATCTGCACTTTCCCAACGGCATGGCACTGACTTCCAGTGGGGAACTGCTGGTGGACGAGACCTTGGGCAATCGCATCAGTGTTTTCTCCGTCGCGGACGACGGTTCCCTGGGGGAGCGTCGTGATTGGGCGACGTTCGGCGGCGTGCCTGATGGCTCGACGATGGAGTCCACCATTTCCCAGATGGTGATCGCGCCCGACGGGTGCTGCATCGATGCGGACGATTCGATGTGGGTAGCCGACGCAATCGGTAGCCGGATACTTCATGTGGCGGCGGGATCTGGAGTGATCGGCGAGATTCCCTTCGAAACCGGGGTGTTTGCCTGCGGATTGGGTGGAGCCGACGGACGAACACTGTTTGTCTGTGCGGCACCGGATTTCAACGAGCACGCACGTAAGGTGGCAACGGAAGGAAAGTTGTTGTCGATACGTCTGGAGTAGTTGGATTCACATGGAATTAGTGACGTCGCTGCCTGCCGATACCCCGCTCCGGCACGTTGCGGAACGGGTGCGCCGCATCGAGGAACTCGGTTTCGACACCGTGCACATTTCGGAGACCGTTCGAGATCCGTTTGCCGTTGCGGCTCTGGCCATTGAGCACAGTTCCAGGCTCACCGTGCGGACGTCCATGGTGGTGGCGTTTGCGCGTAGTCCGATGCTGACGGCATTGGCGGCCTGGGATCTGGCGGACTTCTCCGGCGGCCGATTCCAGTTGGGTTTGGCAACTCAGGTGCGCGGAAACATCGTCGGACGGTATTCGATGCCGTGGACGGACCCTGTTGCGCAACTGCGCGATTACGTCGGCGCTGTTCGGGCGATATTCGAGGCTTTCCGATCCGGTAGTGCTCTCGACTACGAGGGCACACACTACACATTCAATCGGTTGCAGCCGTATTTCAATCCGGGGCCGATCGACGTCCCCGCACCCGAGATCTGGACGGGCGGGGTGAACGCGCGGATGTGCGCCCTGGCAGGCGAGGTTGCCGACGGTTTTGTTGCACATCCGACAAGTTCACATCCGAAAGTGCTCGGGGAGAAGATAATTCCGGCGCTCGAGTCCGGTGGTCGGAAACCTCGGATTGTCGCAGTTCCGAAGGTGATCACCGGGCGTGATGGCGCCGCAGTAGCTGCGGCCCGTGAGCCGGTACGCAAAGAGCTTGCGTTCCTGTACTCCACACCGGCCTACCGAATTGCGTTGGATGTACTGGGATTCCCTGAGGTCGGTGAGAAGTTGACGTCGATGGCGCGCTCTGGTGACTGGGCCGATCTGGCCGGCGTACTTACCGACGACGTTCTTGACGGGTTGATCACACAATGCACGTATTCAGAGTTGCCGGAAGTGCTGACTACGAAGTACGGAAGCATCTGTGACGGCGTTGCCTTGGCGATCCCGACGGATCCGGCCGACGATGAAGGTTTCCGAAGGATGTGCGCGGAGCTTCGAGCCGCGGAGTAATGCTGCTGCGGAGTGATCTCATCTCTTGCGGGTGATGTGCCGACGGTGTCGGCAGGCCAGATTGACTCCTGAGGGTTCTGAGACGAAGTCGGAGGAGACGTCATGTCCGGGCAGGAAAAACCAGCAACAGCATTCACCGCTGAGGTCAACCGCGCGGCGGTGGCTGATTACCCGATGTCGGATCGGGAAGATTTCGGCGACATCGATCGTGGATTCATCGCAGGCTGGAAAGACGACCAGGTCTTCAACGACAAGGGCGAACTGATCCACGATGGCCGGCCTCTCGAATACATCGCTGATGACAAGCAGGCGCCCGAGTCGGTGAATCCCAGTCTGTGGCGGCAATCGCAGTTGGTGAAGCGGTGCGGTCTGTACAAGGTTGTCGACGGTCTGTATCAAGTCCGATTCGCGGTCAACCTGACCATCGTCGACGCCCCTGACGGACTGGTCATCATCGACACCACCACCAGCGCTGATCTCGCCAAGGCAGGTCTTGAACTCTTCCGCCGTGAACTCGGCAACAACAAGCCGATCGTTGCAATCATCTATACCCACACCCATTTCGACCACTACGCGGGCGTCAAAGGACTTGTGGACGAGGCCGATGTGGTGGCGGGCAAGATCCCCATCATCGCCCCGGGCACCATCGAGTCGTTCAACAAGCACGCCATTGGTGAGAACGTCATCACCGGAAACGCGATGTCGCGTCGGATGGGATACACCTTCGGTTTGATTCTGCCGCAATGTGATTGCGGGCTGGTGACCGTTGGCCTGGGCTCTGGCGCTGACGGAATGAACATCCACATGACCTACATTCCGCCGACCGACGGCATCACCAAGACCGGTGAGGTACGCAATCTCGGCGGGTGGGATTTCGAGTTCCTCTACGCTCCCGACACCGAAGCGCCGGAGGAGATGCACATCTGGATTCCTGCCATCAAAGCACTCACCTGCGCCGAGAACGCGAACCACTCGATGCACAACATCCAGACCATTCGCGGTGCGCGCACCCGAGATGCGCGCAACTTCGCCAGGTACTTGGATGAAACACTGGTGCGGTGGGGCGACGAGGTCGAAGTTCACCACGGTCCGCACACGTGGCCGGTATGGGGGAACGCCACGGTGGTGGAATTCCTTGAATCGCAACGGGACATGTACAAGTTCATTCACGATCAGGCGCTACGATTCGCGAACCAGGGCTACACGCCGCTCGAAGCTGCGGAGGTCGTCCG
The DNA here is from genome assembly GCF_013277795.1 of Rhodococcus sp. MS16. Taxonomy (NCBI): domain Bacteria; kingdom Bacillati; phylum Actinomycetota; class Actinomycetes; order Mycobacteriales; family Nocardiaceae; genus Rhodococcus; species Rhodococcus sp. MS16. Next base: position 18,251 of record NZ_VBTM01000010.1, on the reverse strand, counting down.
GCTACCGGAGGCAATCGGTCAGAAGTGGTACAACCGCTACTACCACGGCGGATTGCATCACAACGTCCGCGCTGTCTTCCACAAGGAGCTCGGCTTCTGGGACGGTGACCCTGCGACGATTTTGCCGTTGTTGCCGGTAGATCATGCCAAGCGCCACGTCGACCTGATCGGACGTGAAAAGTTGCTTGCCGAAGGGCGCAACGCTTTCGAGTCCGGTGACTACCGGTGGGCAGTGCAACTGCTGCACCACCTCATTTTTGCCGACCCTGACGACGTCGAGGCGAAGAACCTGCAGGCCGACGCCTACGAGCAGCTCGGATACCAGCAGGAAGTGCCGCAGTATCGTTCGATCTTTCTCGCCACAGCGATGGAACTGCGGAACGGGGTGACCGGTGCAGGCCAGATCAACACCGACACAACCGACACAATTCTTGCGATGCCGATCGATCTGCTTTTCGACTATGCGGGTGTACATCTCATCGCCGAAAAGGCGGACGACGTCGACATTTCCATCAACTTCAGTTTTGCTGACACAAAACAGGATTGGAACATGTGGGTGCGACGGGCGGTGTTGAACGCTCGGGCAGGGCACGTCCCGGATGCGCAACTGACGCTCAGCGGTCCCAAGCCTCTACTTGCGGGAATCCTGCTGAAACCGGGTGACGCATCAGCGATTCTCGACGGTGGGAAAGTAAGTGCAACAGGTGATCTGTCGGTATTGAAGACGATGGCCGAGGTGATGGATACCTTCGATCCGAATTTCGATATCGCCACGCCGTGAAACAAAGCAAGTGGGGCAGGCGGTACGACATCGCCTGCCCCACTTGCCTGTGTTGTGCTACTTCGCCATATCCTGGGCTGCTCGGTAGGAGAAGACCATGGCCGTGCCGAGCGGAACTCCGGGGCCGGGGTAGAAGCGGCCGCTGAGCGACGCGCTCGTGTTGCCTGCTGCGTAGAGGCCGTCGATCACGGTACCGTCGGCGCGCAGAACGTGGCCGTCGATGTCGGTGACCAAGCCGCCCTTGGTGCCGAGGTCACTGAGAACGATGCGTGCCGCGTAGAACGGGCCGGTCTCGATTGCGGTGAGTGCTGCGTTGGCGCCGCCGTTGGGCGGGCAGAAGAACGCATCGTAGGGATCTTCGCCGCGGTGGAACTGCTCGTCGACACCCAATTTTGCTGCGTCGTTGAACTTTTCGACGGTGCTACGCAGCGCGTCAGCCGGGATGCCGGTCTTTTCTGCGAGCTCTTCGAGAGTGTCTGCAGCAACCCAGGTTCCAGCCTCGAGGTGCTTGGCGGGAGGGGTGTTGGGGATGCTGATCGCGGGCAATCCGCCGCGTTCACGGGAATCGAAGATCATGAACGACGGTACGGCAGAACCATTGTCGTTGTGCGCGTCCATCGCGCGGCCGAACTGGTCGTACGGCAGCGACTCGTTGAGGTAGCGCTCGCCGGCCTTGTCGACGACCAGGCCGCCGCGGACACCGACCATGAATGCGGCGCTGCCGTCGGGCTGCTCGACGCCGGGGCAGAACCAGGCCTGATCCAGCAGCGCTGTTGCGCCGCCGACAGCAACGCCGGCACTGATCGCGTCGCCGGTATTCGCGCCGAACGGGCCCATGCTCCAGATGGCCTTGCCCGGGGTGCCTGACTGCTCGCGCAACGTGTCGTTGCCTTCGATTCCACCGGCTGCCATGAGCACGCCACGGTTTGCCTTGATGCGCTGGGTTTCGCCACCGGATTCGACCTCGGCGCCGACAACGCGGCCGTCTTCGACGATCAAGGTCAGCAGAGTGGTTTCGGTGCGCAGATCGGCCTTGCCGGTGCTCTGAACGGCTGCGAGTAGACGGCCGATCAGTGCACGTCCGCCGATCATCTTGCCGGGCGCATGGCCCTGGCCGGTTCGGTCCTGATCGAGCTCGGGACGAACCAGTTCTGCGAGGTCGCCGATGTCAGCCGGGTCGAGATCGAGCGGGTTGATGGAGCGTCCCGTGTCCATCCGGCCTTCAGCCTTGTAGTAGTCGGGGAAAGCCCGGAACTCGAATTCGATGTTCGGGTTCTTCTCCAGTAGCGCGACGACAGCGGGGGCTGTGTCGACGTACGCGTCCTGGCGATCGGACTCGGAATCACCGAGCAGCGAGCGCAGGTAGGTGCGCGCGTTCTCGGTGGAATCGGGCAGGCCGGCACGTTCCTGGACCTGAGTTCCCGGCAGCCAGATGGAAGCTCCGGAGTACGACGACGTTCCGCCGAAGCGGTTGGTCTTTTCGATCACGATGGTGCTCAATCCGGCAGCTGCGGCGGTATAAGCACCGGTCAGCGCGCCGCCGCCGGAACCGACGACCAATACGTCGCACTCCGTGGTCCAGTCCTGCATCATTGCGTCCTAACTCGAAGAGGGTGGGGCCTATACGCAATACCCAGTGGCCCGCGTTGGCTATGTCAGGTCTCACTCAGCGGGCAATATGCCGACATGCGGGGATTGGGTGCGAGAATTGACTCGGTCGTCCGCGGCCGCTACACACTCACAGGATGATTAGGGGCGACGGTGCCGAGAATTGCCGAGGTCAGAGACGCGGCCGAGCCCAGTTCGGACGAGCAGCGGGCACGCCATGTCCGGATGTTGCAAGCTGCAGAAGAGCTGGCGACGGAGAAGGAACTTGCTCGCGTCCAGATGCACGAGGTCGCGAAGCGTGCCGGAGTCGCTATCGGGACGCTGTACCGCTACTTCCCGTCGAAAACTCACTTGTTCGTTGCCGTGATGGTCGAGCAGATCGATCAGATCGGCGACACCTTCACCAAGCATCAGGTGCAGTCGGCAAATCCGCAGGATGCCGTCTACGAAGTGTTGGTGCGCGCCACCCGTGGATTACTGCGTCGGCCGGCCCTCTCGACAGCGATGCTGCAATCAACCAGCACCGCCAACGTCGCAACAGTTCCCGATGCAGGCAAGATCGATCGGGGTTTTCGTCAGATCGTGTTGGATGCGGCGGGAATCGACAATCCCACCGAAGACGACAACACCGCATTGCGACTGCTGATGCAGCTGTGGTTCGGCGTGATTCAGTCCTGCCTCAACGGCAGGATCTCGATTCCCGACGCGGAGTACGACATCCGTAAGGGTTGCGATTTGCTTCTGGTCAATCTTTCGCGGCACTGACAGCGATTCGCCTCCGGGCGTTGAGCTTGTCTTTATTCTCAAAATTGAAATGAATTCTAATTCAAGAAGCGTACTGAACGTGGACCGCCGCGTTGCTCTACTTAAATAAATAGAATACATTGCAGAAAAGTGATAGGTGAGCCAGCTCACCAACCGATATCTCTACGAAGGAGCGCTCATCATGGGCCATGCAGTCATCGTCGAAGCCGCCCGCACACCGATCGGCCGTCGTCGCGGCGCGCTGGCGGGACTGCACCCCGCCGAGATTCTGGGAGCAGCGCAGCTCGGAGTTCTCGAACGGGCAGGCGTCGCCCCGGAAGACATCGGACAGATCATCGGCGGCTGTGTCACCCAGGCGGGCGAGCAGTCCAACAACGTCACGCGTCAGGCATGGCTGCACGCCGGACTGCCTTACAGCACCGCGGCAACCACCATCGACTGCGCCTGTGGATCTGCCCAGCAGGCAGTGCATTTGATTTCCGGCCTCATTTCCTCGGGTCAGATCTCAGCCGGTATCGGCTGTGGCGTCGAGGCTATGAGTCGTGTGTTCCTGGGCCAGGCAAATGCGCCCGGAACGGGAAACCCGTACCCGGACGACTGGACGATCGACATGGGCGACCAGTTCACCTCTGCGCAGCGAATTGCCGAGAAGCGTGGCATCACGCGCGCCGACGTCGACGCATTCGGTCTCGAGTCGCAGCGCCGCGCAGCCCAGGCTTGGGCCGAAGGTCGCTTCGACCGTGAAATCGTGCCCGTCAAGGCTCCGGTCGTCACCAAGGAAGGTACGCCGACCGGCGAGATCGCTACGGTGACCCGTGACGGCGGCCTTCGCGAGACCACTGCGGAAGCGCTCGCCGGACTCAAGCCGGTCATCGAGGGTCATATCCACACCGCCGGCAACTCGTCGCAGATCAGCGACGGAGCCGCAGCAGTGCTGCTGATGAGTGAAGAGCGCGCGCAGGAACTGGGCCTCAAGCCCCGCGCGCGGATCATCGCATCCGGCATGGTCGGATCCGATCCCTTCTACCACCTGGACGGACCGATCGAGTCCACCCAGATGGTGCTCGACAAGGCCGGAATGACCCTGAACGACATCGATCTCGTCGAAATCAACGAGGCTTTTGCCTCCGTCGTCCTCTCCTGGGCGCAGGTCCACGGGGCAGACCTGTCCAAGGTCAACGTCAACGGCGGCGCAATCGCTCTGGGACACCCCGTCGGTTCCACCGGTGCTCGCCTGATCACGACGGCGCTGCACGAACTCGAGCGTTCCGACAAGTCCACGGCTCTGATCACGATGTGCGCCGGTGGAGCTCTCTCGACCGCCACCATCATCGAACGCATCTGATCCGTACTCACACTTTCGAATTGACGAGGTAGACATGACTATTGGATTGAGTGAAGAAGATCGCGACCTCCGCGATTCCGTACGGGGCTGGGCCGCGCGCCACGCAACGCCCGCCGTCATCCGCGAAGCTGTCGAGGCCAAGGTCGAGACCCGCCCGCAACTCTGGGACGGGCTTGCCGAGCAGGGCCTTCTGGGTCTGCACGTAGCCGAGGAATTCGGTGGCGCCGGATACGGATTGGTCGAACTTGCGATCGTCGTCGAGGAACTGGGGCGTTCGATGGTTCCCGGCCCGTTCCTGCCGACCGTGCTGGTCAGCGCAGTCCTCAGCGACGCCGGAGTCACCGCGCCGCTTGCCGGCCTGGTCGACGGCAGCACACTCGGAGCTGTTGCCGTGCAGCCCGGTTCGCTGAAGATCACCCGTGACGGTGACACCGCTACCCTCAGCGGAACGTCGAGCCACATCCTCGGCGGACATGTCGGCGACCAGTTCCTACTCGCCACGGACAGCGGTTTCGTTCTGCTCGGACGCGACCGGCTCGAGGTCACCGACTTGGCCAGCTACGACGTCGTGCGTCGTAATTCCGAGGTCACCGTCGACGGACTGGTGCTCACCGCCGCCGAGATCCTCGACATCGACAGCCAGCGTGTACTCGACATCGCCGCAACCCTGTTCGCGGCCGAGGCGTCGGGTCTGGCCGACTGGGCGGTGACCACTTCTGCCGACTACGCGAAGGTGCGTCAGCAGTTCGGGCGCCCGATCGGTCAGTTTCAGGGTGTCAAGCACAAGGCTGCCCGGATGCTTGCTCTTGCCGAGCAGGCCCGCGTCTGTGCTTGGGACGCAGCGCGTGCGCTGACGCCCGCAAACGGAGTCGGTGCCGAAGAGGCTTCTCTCGCAGCAGCAGTCGCCGGAGCCACGGCCCTCGAAGCCGGTTTCTCCGTCACCCGTGACTGCATCCAGGTGCTCGGCGGAATCGGCTACACGTGGGAGCACGACGCGCACCTGTACCTGCGTCGCGCGCAGTCCCTGCGGATTCTGTTGGGCTCCACCGCTTCTTGGCGCCGCCGCGTCGCCGCGCTGACCATTGCCGGCACCCGCCGCGTGCTCAGTATCGAATTGCCGCCGGAGGCCGAGGCGATCCGCGCCGATGTTCGCGCTGAACTCGCTCCGGCTCTCGAACTCGAAGGCGCCGCGCAGAAGACGTACCTCGCGGAAAAGGGCTACACCGCACCGCACTTCACGGCTCCGTGGGGCAAGTCCGCCGACGCCGTCAGCCAGCTCGTGATCGCCGAGGAACTGCGCGCGGCGAAGATCAAGCCGCACGACATGATTATCGGAAACTGGGTCATCCCGACGCTCATCGCGCACGGCAACGAAGAGCAGCTTGCCAAGTTCGTCCCACCGTCACTGCGCGGTGACATCGTCTGGTGCCAGCTCTTCTCCGAGCCGGGCGCAGGTTCCGACCTCGCAGCTCTGAGCACGAAGGCCACCAAGGTCGACGGTGGCTGGAAGTTGCAGGGCCAGAAGGTATGGACGTCGATGGCACGCGACGCGCACTGGGGCATCTGCCTCGCCCGCACCGACGCCGACGCCCCCAAGCACAAGGGCCTGTCCTACTTCCTCATCGACATCAAGAACAGCGGCCTCGACATTCGCCCGCTGCGCGAGATCACCGGTGAAGCACTGTTCAACGAAGTCTTCTTCGACGACGTCTTCGTTCCCGACGAGTGCCTCGTCGGCGGGCCGGGCGACGGCTGGAAGCTCGCTCGAACCACTCTGGCCAACGAGCGTGTCTCGCTGTCGAACGACTCCTCCCTGGGATCGGGCGGCGAGGCACTGCTGAGCCTGGTCGACGGACTGCCAGGCGGAATCGACGACGAGCAGCTGACGGTACTCGGAAAGGTGCTGTGTGACGCGCAGTCCGGCGGTTTGCTGGGTCTGCGGACCACGCTGCGCTCGCTGTCCGGTGCGCAGCCTGGTGCGGAGTCCTCCGTTGCGAAGCTCATCGGTGTCGAGCACATCCAGCAGGTGTGGGACGTGGCCATGGAGTGGGCCGGACCGAGTTCGCTACTGGGCGACCAGCATCGGATGTCTGCAACTCAGATGTTCCTGAACTCGCAGTGCATGTCCATCGCGGGTGGTACAACGAATGTTCAGCTCAACATCATCGGTGAGCGAATCCTGGGTCTACCTCGTGACCCCGAACCGGGAAAGTGATCTGCACATGAGCAATCGCACATTCGTCATCGGCGTGGGTATGACCAAGTTCGAGAAGATCGAGACCCGTGACTGGGAATACCCGGACATGGTGACCGAAGCTGTCACGAACGCACTCACCGATGCAGGGATCAGCTACGGCCAGATCCAGCGCGCTGCAGTGGGTTACGTGTTCAACGCGTCGACAGCGGGCCAGCGTGCCCTGTACGAAACAGGTCTGTCCGGTATCCCGATTTTCAACGTCAACAACAACTGCGCCACCGGTTCGACGGCGCTGATGATGGCTCGCGAGTGGGTCCAGGCCGGACAAGCCGACTGTGCACTGGCCGTCGGGTTCGAGAAGATGACCAAGACGGCACTGACCGGCAACGGTGAGATGCCCAAGGTCACCACCTTGGACTCGCAGTTGAAGATCATGGTCGAGGATTACGGGTTCGCCCGCTCGCCGATGACAGCTCAGCTGTTCGGTAACGCTGCCGTCGAGCACATGCAGAAGTACGGCACCACGGTCGAACAGATCGCTGCCGTCGCGGTCAAGAATCACAAGCACTCGGTCAACAACCCGTATGCGCAGTTCCGTGACGAGTACACCCTCGAACAAGTGCTCGAGGACAAGATGATCCATGCGCCGCTGACACGTTCGCAGTGCTCGCCGACCTCGGACGGTGCCGGTGCTGCCGTCGTCGTGAGTGAGAAGTTCGTCCGTGAACACGGACTCGAGGACCGTGCGATCGAGATCGTCGCTCAGGCAATGACCACCGACACCGAGGCAGCGTTTGCCGAGAAGTCGATGATCGACGTGGTCGGCGCTCCGATGACGGCTGCGGCCGCCGAGCAGGTCTTTGCCGAAGCCGGCATCAGCATCGACGACGTCGATGTCATCGAACTGCACGACTGCTTTGCGATCAACGAGATCATCACCTACGAAGGTCTCGGAATGTGCGGCGCCGGTGAAGGCGGCAAGCTCGTCGAGTCCGGTGCCACGACGTACGGCGGCCAGTGGGTCGTCAATCCGTCTGGCGGCCTGATCTCGAAGGGCCACCCGCTAGGTGCCACCGGGTTGGCGCAGTGCGCCGAACTGACGTGGCAGCTCCGCGGTACCGCAGACGCCCGTCAGGTCGAGGGCGCTCGAATCGGATTGCAGCACAACCTCGGACTGGGCGGCGCGTGCGTCGTGACGGTCTACCGAGCCGGAACTTTGGAGAACTGATGGCTATCGATCTCGAGGTGGCATTGGCCGCCGAACCGACTGTGCGCGAAGCGTCATGGACTGACCGCGACGTCATGCTCTACCAGCTGGGCCTCGGAGCGGGAGTAAATGCTCTGGATCCTGCCGAGCTCACCTGGGTGTACGAAAAGGGTCTGAAGGTTCTTCCGACCTTCGCGATGGTTGCGGGTCAGGGCATTTCGGCAGGCGTACTGCCGCCCGCGGCGATGAACATGCCCGGCATCGACATCGATCTGCGCAAGATCCTGCACGGCGGACAGTCGCTGACCCTGCACGCGCCGATCCCGTCGACGGGTACTGCGCGCATCTCCACTCGCATTGCCGATGTGTGGGACAAGGGCAAGGCTGCCGTCATCGTGCTCGAGACTGCGGCCGCGGACTCCGACGGTAATCCTTTGTGGACCACCGGAATGCAAATCTGGGCCCGCGGTGAAGGTGGATTCGGTGGAGGCGCCGGTCCCGAAGTTGTTGCCGGAGTTCCCGATCGTGCGCCCGACGCCGTGCTCACCTCCGCAACCAGCTCGTCGCAGGCGTTGCTCTACCGGCTCAGTGCAGACATGAACCCGCTGCACGCTGATCCGGCATTCGCGAAGATGGCTGGCTTCGACGCACCGATCCTGCACGGCCTCGCGTCGTACGGCATCGTCTGCAAGGCCGTCGTGGACGGTGTGCTCGGCGGCGACCCCTCTCGGGTGAAGAACTACTCGGTGCGCTTTGCCGGTTCGTTGTTCCCGGGCGAATCCATCACCACGTCGGTGTGGCAGGACGGCAACACCTTGACGCTGGCTGCAACCTGCCCTGAGCGCGAGAACTCCCCGGTTCTCACGCACGCCACAATGGAGATCAACTGATGACCGTCGGAACCCACCCCACTGCCGCAACACATCCGGGCGGAACGGTTCTGACGTCGCCGCCGCAGGATGCTCCCATCGATCGTGCGACCGAGGCGGCGCGCAGGCTCATCGACGCGTTACAGCGCACTGACCGCGACAACGCAAACCTCGATCGAGTTGCCGAGGAACTCAACAGCATCGTCGCTCACCTCGAGCAGCATGCGCCCGAGGTCGAAGAGCGATTGATCGACATGTGGAACGGCGAAGGCGTCACTCGTCACGACCCGGTGACCGGTCGAGAAAACGCCATCGCACCGCCGGTGGTTCTCGAAGGACTCGAAGACGGTTCGGTGCAGGGCGTTGTCACGTTGACATTGCCGTACCAGGGCCCTCCCGGCCACGTGCATGGTGGCGTGTCGGCGATGCTGCTCGATCACGTCCTCGGTGTCGCGAACGCTTGGGGTGGAACAGCCGGTATGACAGCACAATTGAGCACGCGCTACCACCGTCCGACCCCGTTGTTCGTGCCCTTGACCATCAGTGGCAAGTTCATCTCCAAAGAAGGCCGCAAGGTTCACACGGTGGGCGAGATCAGGACGCCCGACGGTGAAGTGTGCGTTTCGGTCGAGGGTCTGTTCATCGACAAGACAATTCCGCGCCCCAGGTAGGGGTTCTGACGAAGGAGGAACCCCAGTGGGGAAGCTCGACGGACGCGTAGCTGTTGTGACCGGCGCCGGCATGGGCATCGGACGTGGTGTGGCAGGTGCCTTCGCGCGTGAAGGCGCGTCGGTGCTGGTTGCCGAGATCGACGAGGCGGCCGGCCTCGAAACCGCCCAGTGGTTGCGCGACGAGTGGGGCGCGGAAGCAGAATTCATCCGCACCGACGTCACCGACAAAGCTCAGGTTCTTGCCATGGTCGACAAGGCCGTCGAGCGGTTCGGACGCCTCGACATCCTGGTCAACAATGCTTGGCGGACTTTCGGTTTCGCTCGGCTGGAGAAGATGACGGACGAGCAGTTGCGCGGCGGTTTCGACATGGCAGTGATGGCCGCTTTCTGGGCCATGCAAGCCGCGTTGCCTGAACTCGAGCGTCACGGCACCGGCCGCGTGATCAACATGTGCAGCCTCAACGGCGTGAATGCTCACATGTACTCGGTGCAGTACAACGCGGCCAAGGAAGCGCTGCGGACACTGACTCGCACTGCTGCCCGCGAGTGGGCTCCCAAGCACGTGAACTGCAACGTCATCTGCCCCGGTGCGCAGAGTGCGGCGTATAAGCGTGTTGCCGAAGCTAATCCGGAGAACGTGGCCGTCATGGCCGCGCAGAATCCGATGGGGCGGATCGGCGATCCCCTCGACGATATCGGCCCCGTTGCAGCCTTCCTGGCAAGTGACGACAGTCGTTATGTCACCGGCAATACCCTCTTCGTCGACGGTGGTGGGCACATCAACGGTGTGCAGTGGGCGCCTACCGTGGACTGACTTTCGCCTGCATAGACACATGTGGCTCGACGCTGATTCAGCGTCGAGCCACTGTGCGTTTGTAGGCCTTGTCCCGTTCCTGCCGCGAGAACCCTAAACAAACGACGTCCTTGACAGCGCCTCGTGGCTCACCGATAGTAGTCAAACGAACGATCGCTAACCTGTCGATTGCAGGTTGAGGCTTCACGGCGTTGCAGTGGCGTCTGCGATCGATCGCTCAGGCTATTCTTCCGAGCTGAAAGTACCGAGGCAGACATGGAAATCGAGCATTCGACTCTGTTCATCGACGGTGAGTGGGCAAAGCCGGCAACTGGTGGTGCGATTCAGGTATTCTCGCCAACTACCGAACAGTTGTTTGGCATTTTTCCGGAATCCTCGACGGCAGATGTCGACTCGGCCGTCGCTGCCGCAGGCCGAGCACTGCGCTCCTCGGAGTGGGCAAACCTGGACGGATCCGATCGCGCCGCGATTCTCGACAGGTTCGCGGATGCTGTCGAACGGCGATCGGAGGAGCGAGCTTCGCTGGTCAGCCGGCAGAACGGTATGCCGATCACTCTCGCCCGGTTTGCTGAGGGGGACGCCCCGGTGCAGCTGCTGCGCTACTACTCCGATCTGATTCGTTCGTCGTCGGTCGAAGAAGTGCGTCAGAGTCTCTCCAGCGCCGGTACGACGATCGTTCGCAAGGAACCGGTCGGCGTCGTGGCCGCGATTGCGCCGTGGAATTACCCGGCCATCTTGTCGATGTTCAAGATCGCTCCTGCACTGGCCGCCGGTTGCACGGTAGTGCTCAAGCCTTCTCCCGAAACGACACTCGACTCCTACCTCCTGGCGGAAGCTGCCGTCGAAGCCGGCCTGCCTGCAGGTGTTCTCAATATCGTGACCGGCGGCCCCGACGTCGGTCAGTATTTGGTGGCCCACCCAGGCGTCGACAAGGTTGCGTTCACCGGTTCGACACCTGCCGGTAGGCACATCGGTCGAGTCTGTGGTGAACTTCTGCGTCCCGTCACCCTCGAACTCGGCGGAAAGTCAGCCGCGTTGATCCTCGACGATGCTGATATCGAAACGACCGTGGCGGGCCTGGCCACGGCGTCTCTGCTGAACAGTGGTCAGACGTGCTACATGTCGACGCGAATTCTTGCACCGGCCAATCGGTATTCCGAATTCCTCGATGCGGTGACTGCAATGGCGGCGTCGCTGCCGATCGGTGACCCCGCTGATGCCGGTACCTTTGTCGGCCCCTTGGTCAGCGAGCGTCAGTACAAGCGAGTTCTGTCGATGATCGACGCGGGAAGTGCCGAGGGCGCAACGGTCACGACAGGTGGCAAGCGTCCTGCGCACCTCGATCGTGGATGGTTCGTTGAGCCGACAGTATTCGGCAATCTGAGCAACGACGCGAACATCGCGAAGGACGAAGTGTTCGGGCCGGTTCTGACCGTGATCCCCTACAGCAACGAAGCCGACGCCATCGCGTTGGCGAATGATTCCGAGTACGGCCTCGGCGGCACGGTGTGGACTGCCGACCGCGATCGAGGGATCGACGTGGCCCGGAAGGTGGAAACAGGTTCCTTCGGAGTGAATACCTATGGCCTGGACTGGGGTTCGCCCTTCGGCGGGGTCAAGGCGAGTGGGGTAGGCCGTGAATTGGGGCCGGAAGGGCTCGCGTCGTACTACAGCCTCAAATCGATCTTCCTGCCGGAGTAGCACTGCTCGAATGCCCCGGAGTGCGGAACTCCGGGGCTGCGGTTGTCTATCGGCCGGCCGCCGAGATACCGGCTCTGCGGCCGAAGAAGGTGCCGTCTCCCAACGAGGTTCCGCTGATGTATCCCCAAGAATGCAGGCCTGATGTTGCTCGGCCGGCCGCGAACAGTCCAGGGATAGCTTCCCCGTCCAGATTGAGGACCCTGCCGTCGACAGTGGTCCACAGACCGCCGGTGGTAAACACCTCGGCACCGCCCCCATTCGATGCGCCAAGCTCGGGAGGTGCCATCCCGCGTCGAACATCAATTGCCGCGTAAGGAGATTGGAGCGGACGCAACCATCGCGCAGATTTGTGGAAGTACGGGTCGACTCCATCTGCTGCATGCTTGTTGTACTCACCGATCGTGGTGACCAACGCTCCTGCGGGCATCCCGATTTCTTCCTCGAGTTCTTCGAGGGTTTCGGCCACATAGTGAGGCTGCACCCCCCAACGTTCTACTTCGGGGACTTCTTCGTACGCCTGCTCATCGAGGATTACCCAGACATCGAGACCGTGGCGGTACAACGCGGCCTGACCGACCAAGCCGGGATATACATCCTCGTTGATGAAGCGTTGCCCCACGTTGTTGACGATCATGCCGCGCACCATCATTGCGGGAACCAGCGTGATTCCCACCTGGCCGGCAGACATGTGTTTGACGGCAGCTCCGACTGCCTGGGCGATAACGATGCCCCGACCGTCGTCGCCACCATCACTATTCACGCCCAATCCCACAAGTTGTGGTGCGTGTTGAGCCACCATCTCGGCATTGTCGGCGAAGCCACCGGTGGTGAGAACAACCCCGCGTCGCGCGCGGTAGGTGACCGTCTTGCCGAAACTACGTGCACTGACCCCGGCGACGCGGTCGCCGTCCATGATGAGGCGGGTGGCGTATGTATCGGTGTGTACGCCGATATTGTGTGCAGCCACCTGTTCGGAGAGTTTTGCCATCAATACCTTGCCGCCGAAGCCGTCAGCGGTGACGCGGTGACCACGCGGAGCTGGTTTGGCGAGTTCGTCGTAAGGCCAGCTGTTTTCGCCCAGCCACATCAAACCGTCATCAGTGGGTGGGACCCACGTAGGAGAATCCCACAACGACGGTTTGAACGGCACACCGTGATCGACCAGCCACTGGTAGTGCTCCAAACTGCCATGGGCGTAGGCATCGATTTTCTCTTTGTCTGCGTCCGGCCCGAGCGCAGCCATGAGGTACGCCGCCATATCTTCTGGAGTATCGGAGAATCCGCATGCACGCTGAGTTTCGGTGCCGCCGCCGAGATAGATTTCGCCACCGGACAGTGCGGACGACCCGCCTCCACCGCTTGCCCGTTCGAGCAGAATCACGTCACTGCCACGAGCGCAGGCCTCCAACGCTGCCGCTGCACCCGCGCAGCCGTATCCGACGACGAGGACTTCGGTTTCGTGGTCGAAATTCTCTACATCGTGGATATTCAGTGGGGCTACGGGATGGCGCGCACTCATAGAAGATCTCCAGTTCAGTTGTGTTTTCCGCACGCTACGGTCGCTCGTAGTGCTGGTGAAGTGCTTGTGCCATCCAGCGGGAGATGTCGGGTCTGAGTAGATAGCTCGGCAGCCAGTCGGCTGACTCGCAGAGGCCCGGCGACGTATCCTGAATCCAGAAATCGAGAACTCCGTATTGAAGAGACGAGGCTCGGGATGTCCGATTGGGTGAAGAAGATCGAGGCCGAGGCCAAAGGTCTGCTAGCCGAGGCAGAAGAAGAGCTGACGGTGTTGGAGGGCGTCGACACCATCGATCCTCTTGCCGAGCAAGGTGAAGACACGCCCACATCGGATTGAGCCTCGAGTACGCCAGGGTCCGTCAGAACGGTGGCGGGTCGTTGCCCTGGTTGGTGCGCTTTTTGGGGGGAGATCGGAAAGGCTGCCCAGAAAGTCCAGAACTGTTACATCCGGCTTACTCGCGCCCACGCAGCCCGCCAGTCCACTGAGAGCGATCACTCGTGCAGTGTCGACGACACTGAATCTGACTGACGTCGAGTGGGGCTCTGTGAATTGCGTGTTCGCTCCAGCCCAACGCTGCGCAATGTCTTCGTCGGTTGTCTCAATATCGTTATCTCATGCGCCGGAGTTGGCGCAGAGGTTGCCGTCTTGGCCGACGCCCGTCCACACCCTGCGTACTCGTGCGGGACCCATCGCCTCGACGAAGAAGACTTGGGCTTGCGATTGTCGTGTCTCGATCTCGATCGGGTTCCGTCGGGACAGTTCCTTCACTTGTATTAATTAGTTATAGTGTTTTTGTCATTGGGGTACGTCAAATCCGCGCTCTGTTGGCTAGCGGCTGGAACGAGTAGGGGTGAAGACAATGGGCGATGGCACGACAGCATTGGTGGGAAGGCTGGTTATCGACTTACCCACGTCCACGGTGACTGTCTGTAGCGCTGCGGCGAGCATTCTCGGGGAAACGTTCGTCGAATCGGTGGAACGTCAGGTCAACCAACCCCGGCGTGGTCTGCGTGATGTGCGTCCAGAGGTCGCCGCCGCGCTCAGTGCGAAGCACTGCAATCACGTAGTCCTGCGGCGGCGCGATGGAATACTGCGAGAGCCGGTAGTGATGGCTGTTGAACCAGCCAACGGCCAATCTGCCCTGATCGTCGCTCACATAGTGGATCACAGCAGGGACGAAGACTTGGCCGCCGCGGACCAGGCGGTCCTCGTGGATCTTTTGGCGGATGGTGGTGCAGATGGAGCCGCCAGGCTCGTCGGTGCGGTCGCCGAGCGGTATGGCGTAGACGATTACACTGCGTCGGCGATCCTGCGATACAACGCAGAGCGGTCTCTGGAGAAGTCGAATATGACGGTTTGATCTTGCGCGACTGGGCTTGGTTTGCCGCCTAGTTGGGCATTCCCCTTGCTTTTGATCGCGAAGGTCTCCTCGAGAGCTTCGTCATTGGCTCGATACGCCACCTACCCGCTGTCGATTGCTCCTAATTCTCAGTTGCGGCTTCGCCGGACGTGGTGAGCCTTGACTCGCCTCGGGTCTGAGCGAGGATGTTCGAAAGACTCCGGACTTCCTCTTCCAGTATCCCAACAGCGGAAACAAGCGACGACAGTACGGATACAACCGCTCCGTCGGCCAAACCTTCGTAGACGTAATTGTCCACAGCTCGGTCGAACTCGCGAGCGATGGCAACACTCATGCTGGAGCCCGACGTGAGCTCGTCACGTAGATCAGCTGCAATCACGAGGAATTCCTTTCGTTGAAAATTAATCCTTGTATTTTAAGTTTAGCGTTTCGAGTGTCGGGATGTTGGCATTCCACGACAGTGAAGGCAGGGCGATGGCCAGGGCTCGTTCGTTAGGTTGTATCTAGCCTTGGCCTTTCGCGTGATTCGGCGGTCGGGTGGAATGTCGTACCGGCCACCGGAATCCGTGAAGGAACCGGGTGAGAGATTTGGGTAGGCTAAGACGAGTTTCTCACTTTACATCTAGCGGGAAGAGTGCTCACCGTGGTTTCAACCGAATCGAACGTCATCGCCGAGTTGGCGGCCAGACAGCAGATCGCCGAATCGCTGTACTCGTACTGCCGTGGGCTCGATCGAATGGATCGACCGCTGGCCGACAGTGTCTGGCACCCAGACGGTACGGCTGACTACGGTCCAGGATATCGAGGCAGTGCAGCGGGGTTTCTCGATTTCGTGTGGGCTTACCACCTCAGGTTAGAGTCGCATTCCCATATGGTGAGCAACACCATCATCTCGGTCGATCTGAATTCGGGCACGGCGAAGAGCGAATCGTATGTCGCCGTGTGGTTGCGGTCGGCACCGTCGGGAGGAACGGTCACCGATGTGTTTCACCGCGGCCGATACGTCGATCGATGGTCTCTGCGCGAAGACTTGTGGGCAATCGATCATCGGATCTACGTTGCAGACCTCATGCATGAGACGTCGAATCAAGCGGGACCTGAAACCTGGGGGCGAAGGGACACCACAGACCCGAGCTACCAGGTTCTGGGCTGACGCAGCTATATCTCCGACGGTGACTAGGAGGATCAGATCTGTGCGACAGCAACGTCGGTCCGACATGACGGGCTACCTTGGTGACGACTCGGTTCACAATTGGTGTGTCCCGCCAGCGGACAGCGCTCTGCGGACAGTGCTGCGGGAAACTTCACTTCACGCGAGCGACTGCTCGAGCTCACTTCGATGCAGGGGCCGGCCTCGTGCCCAATCCTTGACGAAAAGGCTTCCTTAATCCCTCCCGGCTCGCCTGGAGCTAGGAGGGACAAGGGGGAGTTGCGTGAACTGTCGTAACTTGATCAGTTTTTCATCACATCGAGCCGGATCACTACTCACATCCCCAGCCCAGTCCATTGGTGTAATGCGGCAGGGAGATACTCGGAACAAGACTCCCTACCGCAACACCGCACGTTCTCAGTCGCCGACCTTCGCCGCTTCTCTCCGTGACACCACAGGTTCTGCCAAGCTCTGCTCGATGACTATCTTCTGCACTCGATCGATGGTCTCGGCGAAGCCGGGACCGAGCCGTTTGCCGGGTGTGAACGTTGCGGGCATGTTCACCAGTCCGTTGATCTGCCCTACGGACTCGTAATGCACAACTTTCTCCGAGTCGACGACGAAGTCGGGCATGCGTTCGAGCACCGCGGTCAACATCCGCTTGAAGAGGACGCGAGCGACGTTCGAGCCGATGCAGCGGTGGATACCGAGTCCGAACGCAGCATGACGGTTCGCACCGCGGTCGAAGTCCACTTCATCCGGGTTCGGGAACACATTAGGCGATCGGTTTGCCATCGCCCATGAGATCCAAAGGCGCTCGCCCTCTTTGAACTCGACGCCGTTGATCTCGATATCCTGGCTGAAGGTCCGCGCGTCGCCCTGTGCAGGGGTGAAATAGCGGAGGAATTCTTCAGTCGCCGGGTCGAGAAGAGTGTCGATCTCGTCGATGAGACGAGTTCGCTCTGCCGGATGCTGAGACAACCACAGGATGGACTGACCGGTCAGTGCGGTTGTGGTGTCGAACCCGCCGCCCACCAGCAGCATCGCTGTGCCCGTGACCTCCTGGTCGGTGAGGGGCTTGCCTACGACGGTTGTCTTCACGAGAGCGTCCATCAGGCCTGGTCGGGGATTCGCGCGCACCTCGGGCACCGCCGCGGTCAGGGCGGCACGGCTGTCCATGGCCATCTGCGTCACCCGTTCGTGGTCGGGCGAACCTGGCGGGGTGTACATCAGCGCGTGAGCGGGTTCGTTGTGAATTTCCCAGTCGGTGAGCGGCAGGCCCAACATGCCCATGGTCACGACCGCCGGAACGACGTTCGCGAGGTCGTGGACGAAATCGATACTGCCGCTTTCTATCTTGTCGTCGATGCACGCACGAACGAGGTCGTCGATGACCGGAATCCACCGTACGACGGCGGCTGGTGACAAGTAGGGGTTGAGCGTCTTCCGGAAGTCGGTCTGTTCCGGCGGATCCAGCTCGAGGAATGACGGAGTGTCGTACGGGCCATAGTCATACGCCGGGATGGAGATGCCCTTGTACCCGTTCTTGCTGCCGTCGGCGTCCCGGAAGTTGGTTACCGCGTCGGATCGGCGAGCGAGTGCGAAAACCTCGTCCATTCCGCTGGCAACCCAGTGGTCTTCGTATGAATCAGTCCACGCGATCGGACACTTCGCATGAAGCTCGTGTGTCTTCTCCGCGAACTCGATACGAAAGTTCGGCCCGTGGCGTTGATAGTCGATCGGGCACTTCTTCAGGTTTTCGACATTGCGAACATCGTCTGCTGTCATGATTGCTCCGGGTGCGATCGAGGCGCTCTTACGCAGCGCCAGAGGATATTACGGTTCAGGCTTCCTGAATTGCATGCTCGGAGATCTCGACGATCGCGCGCTCGGGGCACGAGAGCATGGCCTCGCGCGCGACGCCCTCGAGTTCGGCGGGGACGTCACCGTCGATCGCGTAGGCGTGCCCGTCCTCGTCCCTGAGTTGGAAGAGGTCGGGTGCGACCATCGAGCAGATTGTGTGTCCCTGACAGATGTCCTGGTCGACATGAATTCTCATGGTGCATCTCCTTCGGAGCTGTCGGTGGGTGTTTACGGGTGGAAGGAATGCATCTTCAGGTAACCGCCCGCATCGACCCGCATCTGAGTGCCGGTGACGTAGCGTGCTTCATCGGAGGCAAGGTAGAGGACGGCGTTGCTGATGTCGACAGGCTCGACCCACGGAATCGGCATCGCCTGCTGAACATCCCACAGGCCAGTATCCC
>NZ_VBTM01000001.1:172659-1025027 GCF_013277795.1 Rhodococcus sp. MS16 | reverse complement strand
TCACCGACACTTGTCGGTGGGTGTGTGGAGGATCTGGTTCACGGTTAGTTACTGTGACAGTTTCATAGAGTTACGGCGGTCATAGCGAAGGGGAAACGCCCGGTCCCATTCCGAACCCGGAAGCTAAGCCCTTCAGCGCCGATGGTACTGCACTCGACAGGGTGTGGGAGAGTAGGACACCGCCGAACACCCGTTAACCGAAAGGGGACCCAACATACTGGGTCCCCTTTCGTGCGTTGTATGAAAGGAAAGACTGTGTCGGAGAATGGCGACGAGCGTCGGTCCTTCCGTGGGGGAGGAGCGCCTCGTTCAGGTGGCCCCCGTCGTGACAACGACGGGCGTGGTCCCCGAAGCAGCGGTGGCGGCGACCGCCGCAGCGGCGGAGACAGAAGCGGCGGATCGCGTCGTGGCGGCGAGGGTGGATTTACCCCTCGTGGACGCGACGGTGACCGCAATCAGCGTCAGGCAGCACGCCCTGACGAACCCGATCTACCAGACAACGTAGAACCGACCGAACTTGATCCGGCTGTTCGTCGTGATCTGCTGAGCTTGGACAAGGACAACGCCAACACAGTTGCGCGTCACCTCGTCATGGCCGGCAAGTTGGTCGACGAAGATCCGGAACTTGCACTGCTCCATGCCCGTGCTGCCCGTCAGCGCGCCGGCCGAATCGCGGTTGTTCGTGAAGCTGCCGGAATCACTGCGTATCACGCCGGTGAATGGGCTGAAGCATTGTCCGAGCTGCGTGCAGCTCGTCGTATGGCCGGCGGTCCTGGACTTATTGCAGTGATGGCTGACTGCGAACGCGGATTGGGTCGCCCCGAGCGGGCGATCGAACTCGGTCGTAGTGACGAAGCCAAACTGCTGTCGGGTGATGAAGCGTCGGAGCTTCGGATGGTCGTAGCAGGCGCCCGGATGGATCTCGGCCAGTTCGATCAGGCCGTTGTCACCTTGCAGACTGCCGATCTTGATGCAAAGCGCACCGGTGCGTCTGCTGCCAGGCTGTTCTACGCCTACGCCGACGCACTTGTTGCGGCCGGCCGCGTCGAAGACGGTCTGAAGTGGTTCCTCAATGCTGCAGCAGCAGATCTCGAGGGCGATACGGATGCAGAAGAGCGGGTGGCGGAGCTGTCCGGAGAAGATCTGTGACGGTTCTTCGCAGCCAGTACGACGTACTTCTGCTCGATCTCGACGGGACGCTCTACGCGGGCGCTCACGCGATTCCTGGTACCCAGAGTGCTCTGGGCCAGGGATCGCAAGCGCTCTACTACGTGACCAACAACGCGAGCCGGTCGCCGTCGGACGTGTCTGCGCATCTGACCGAACTCGGCTTCGATTCTGTCGACGACCGGGTTGTGACAAGTTCACAGACGGCTGCCCGTTTGCTTGCCGAACGGGTCGCTCCCGGGTCTGCGGTCCTTGTTGTCGGCACCGAAGCGCTTGCCGACGAGGTGACTCGGGTCGGACTGCGTCCGGTTCGTGAGTTTGCCGAATCTCCAGTTGCCGTCGTACAGGGGCATTCGACCGCAACCGATTGGTCGATCCTCGCCGAGGCCTGCCTCGCAATTCGCGCAGGCGCACTGTGGGTGGCGGCCAATCTCGACACCACGCTGCCTTCCGAGCGTGGTTTGGTGCTCGGAAACGGTTCGATGGTCGCGGCGCTGCGCGCAGCGACCAAGGTAGAACCATTGGTGGCCGGCAAGCCCGCGGCCCCGCTCATGAACGATGCATTGCTCCGCAGCGGTTGCACCAAACCGTTGGTCGTCGGCGATCGCCTCGATACGGATATTGAAGGTGCGCATGCTGTTTCGATTGATTCGCTGCTTGTTCTGACCGGTGTCAGCACGCCCGCTGATGTTCTGCGCGCTCCACTCGAACAGCACCCCACCTACATTGCTGCAACCCTGGACGCACTGAACCAGCCTGCCGCATTGTCGAAGGTCGGCACCGACTCGAAGTGGACCATCTCCGCGTCCGGGACGGCACTGGTCGTGGACGGACCCATGGTGGGGGACGAGACGTCGCTGCTGCGCGCACTCGCTCCCGTGGCATGGGAACATCCGGCATTCGAAAACGTCGAGGCATCGAACGCCGATGTGCAACGCGTCGTAGATTCGTGGTTGGCGTAAATTCTCGCAAGAGTGTTCGACTCGCGGGGTGGGGATGTGTGCGCAACCAATGGTCATGCACTAGCGTTGTGCGCGATGAGCACCCCGATATCGAACAACAAAAACACGAGCCCCGGCACCGGTGTGCCTGGGCCGTCGCGAGGTGTTGACCCGGAGCGTATTCGGTCCGACGTCGACGCTTTGCTCGTGAGTCTCGGGCAACTCGATCAGGATCCGAACGATCAGCACGGAGCAGGCGTGATTCCACACAAGGCGCAATTACTGGAACAAGCACACGAGGTGCTGGTCCAAGCACTGGCGTCTGTGGACAGGGTCTGACATGGCACGTAGAGCACGCGTCGACGCTGAACTCGTTCGTCGTGGATTGGCACGTTCACGCGATCACGCACAAGAGTTGATCTCGGCCGGCCGGGTCCTCATCTCGGGCGCCGTTGCCACCAAACCGGCTACGGCCATCGAAGCCGGAACACCGCTGCGCGTGGTCGAGGTCGAGCAGGAAGTCTCTTGGGCCTCCCGCGGAGCACACAAACTGATTGGCGCTCTTGACACTTTCGGCGAATCAGGGCTGAGTGTCGAGGGGCGTCGCTGTCTGGACGCCGGTGCCTCGACCGGTGGATTTACCGACGTTCTGTTGACCCGCGGTGCCAAAGAAGTGGTTGCCGTCGACGTCGGATACGGCCAGTTGGTGTGGCGGCTGCAGTCGGACGAGCGGGTTCACGTCATCGACCGCACCAATGTCCGCGCTATCGACGCCGAGACCATCGGCGGGACCGTCGACATGATTGTTGCCGACCTCTCGTTCATTTCTCTCAAACTTGTACTCCCGGCATTTGTCGCGTGCACCGCTGACGGCGCTGATCTTGTTCCGATGGTGAAGCCGCAGTTCGAGGTCGGCAAGGATCGAGTCGGAGCAGGTGGGGTTGTTCGTGACCCTGAGCTTCGGATTTCCGCTGTCCTCGAAGTGTCCGAAGCTGCCGCCAAGGTGGGGTTACGTACCGCCGGTGTTGTTGCGAGTCCGCTGCCCGGCCCGTCCGGAAACGTCGAGTACTTCCTGTGGCTCAAGAAGGAAACCGAGCCGCAGGAGCAGGCTGACGATGCGCCGTCGGTCGAGGATCTTATCCGCAGAGCTGTAGAGGAAGGTCCGCAGTGAATGCAACTGCCGGGGGTGAGTCACGCGAGATTCTCCTGGTGGCACACCCGGGTCGCCGTGATATCGCCGAAACTGCCAGACGCGTCGGAAAGATCTTCGAGAGCGCGGGCATTGGCCTGCGGGTGCTGGTCGACGAAGCTGACAGCTCGCGTATCGAGGCAATGACTGCGCCTGAGGGATTCTCGGCGCCGGATCTTGATGTGACAGTTGTTCACCCAGGTCCCGAAGCGGCAGTCGGCTGCGAGATGGTTCTGGTTCTCGGCGGCGACGGCACCTTTCTCCGTGCCGCGGAGTTAGCTCAAGAAGCGTCGATTCCGGTTCTCGGAATCAACCTCGGACGCATCGGGTTCCTGGCGGAGACCGAGGCCGAGCATCTCGAAGAGGCTCTCGCGCAGGTAGTCCGCAAGGAATACCGCGTGGAACACCGCATGACGTTGGACGTCGTGATTCGCGTCGATGACGAGATCATCGATCGCGGGTGGGCTCTCAACGAGGCGAGTATCGAAAACCGCTCGCGCCTGGGCGTTCTCGAAGTGGTTCTCGAAGTTGACGGGCGGCCGGTGTCGGCATTCGGCTGCGACGGTGTGCTGGTGTCCACGCCGACAGGGTCGACGGCCTATGCGTTTTCTGCCGGTGGTCCGGTGGTGTGGCCGGAACTCGAAGCGCTACTTGTGGTTCCGAGCAACGCTCACGCACTGTTCGCGCGTCCACTCGTCACCAGTCCGGAGTCTCTGATCGCGGTGGAGACCGTTGCCGGCAGTCACGACGGGTTGGTGTTCTGCGACGGTCGCCGCACGCTGGAACTGCCTGCGGGTGGACGCGTCGAGATTGTTCGGGGTGCGACTCCGGTCAAGTGGGTACGACTGGATTCGGCGCCGTTTGCCGATCGGATGGTGCGGAAGTTTGAATTGCCGGTGACCGGGTGGCGGGGAAGGAAGCCTTAAAACGTGCTCGCAGAGATCCGAATCGACAGCCTGGGTGTGATCTCCGAGGCGTCAGCGCAATTCCACGAGGGATTGACCGTCCTGACCGGTGAGACCGGTGCGGGTAAGACGATGGTTGTCACCAGCCTGCACTTGCTCAGTGGTGCGCGAGCCGATGCCGGACGGGTGCGCTTGGGCGCCTCCCGCGCAGTTGTCGAGGGCAGGTTCGTCACGGACTTGTCGCCGGCGTCGGAACGAGAGATCGCGCGGATCCTCGAGTCGTCCGGAGCCGAGCGCGACGAGGACGGCAGCATCATCGCGGTCCGGACCGTCGGTAGCGACGGACGATCGCGAGCGCATCTCGGTGGTCGCAGCGTTCCGGCCGGTGTGCTCTCGGAGTTCACCGACCCGTTGTTGACCGTGCACGGCCAGAACGATCAGCTCCGCCTGCTTCGTCCCGACCAGCAGCGTAATGCTCTGGATCGCTTCGGCGACAAGACAATCGGAACGCTCCTGACGCGCTACCGGAAGCATCGTCGTGAATGGCTCGACGCTCGTTCGGAACTGATCGAACGCACATCCAAGGCCCGCGAACTGGCGCAGGAAGCAGATCAGCTGACCTTCGCGCTCAACGAAATCGACGGTGTTGCACCGGAACCGGGCGAGGACGCCACCATCGTGGCAGAGGTTCGGCGCCTCAGTGATCTGGATTCGTTGCGCTCGGCAGCCGAGGAAGCACATGCAGCGCTCGCCGGTAGTGACGACATGGCCAGTGCTGATGTCGGAGTCTCGCCCGCACTGGATCTGATGTCGGAGGCCAGGGCGCGGATCGAGTCCGTCGTCGATTCCGATTTGGACGGATTGGGTGCGCGGCTGGCCGATGCCATCGCGGTTGTCACCGATGTAGCCGGCGATCTCAATACCTACCTCGCTGGATTACCGTCTGATCCGGGTGCTCTGAACACACTGCTGTCACGTCAATCCGAACTGAAGACGCTGACGCGCAAGTATGCCGCTGACGTCGACGGAGTTCTGGAATGGGCCGACACTGCTCGTACTCGACTGTCCAAACTCGACGTATCGTCGGATGCTCTCGGATTGTTGAGCAAGCAGGTCGAGGAATCCGCCGCACTGACAGCAGATGCGGCCACCAAACTCAGCGCGGCGCGAGTGAAGGCGGCAGCAAAACTGTCGAAAGCCGTCAGCGCGGAATTGGCCGGACTGGCGATGGGCCGGGCCGGTTTGGAAGTCAGTGTTCGGCAGCAGGTTGCCGGTCCTCAGGATTCGGCTCCGCTGAACGTCGGGGGAGTGGAATTGCATGCCGGCTCCGGTGGCGTAGACGAGGTGGAGTTCCGGTTGTCGGCGCACAGCGGCGCTCCGTCGTTGCCGATCAGTAAAAGCGCGTCGGGCGGTGAACTCTCACGCGTGATGCTCGCCTTGGAAGTTGTTCTTGCCGGTAGCGACACGGGCGCGACGATGGTGTTCGACGAAGTGGACGCCGGAGTCGGTGGTCGTGCGGCCGTCGAGATCGGTCGCCGATTGGCCAAACTTGCTCGGACACATCAGGTGATTGTGGTGACGCACCTTCCGCAAGTGGCGGCATTCGCTGATACCCATCTCGTAGTCGACAAAGTCGACGACAAGGGCGGCGTCGTCAGCAGTGGTGTTCGGACACTCTCGGACAGCGATCGAGTCGTGGAACTGGCCCGGATGTTGGCCGGTTTGGACGATACTGAAACGGGTCGTGCGCACGCCGAGGAACTGTTGGAAATAGCCAATGCGGCACGCGTCACAGATTGAACAATACGTGGTGCAGTTGTGGTTGATGTGGTAGTTGGTTCGGCGCGCCTCCACCGATAGCGGCAGGTTCGGGTTCATCATCGAAGCCATGAAGATGCCCGCATTGCTCTCCCGTAACACCACGTCGTTGCCAGGGATCAGCGGCATCGCCAGGGTCGATCGGAATACGGCCAAGCTTTTACGCCGTGTCGGTCCCGGGGATATCGTCGTCCTGGACGAACTCGACATCGACAGGCGAACAGCCGACGCTCTGGTGAAAGCCGGAGTGCTCGCGGTTGTCAACGCATCGCCGTCCATCTCCGGTAGATACCCGAACCTCGGCCCGGAGGTGATCGTCGCCAACGGCATCGTCCTGATCGACGCGCCGGACGGCGAGGTATTCAAGTCGATCAAGGACGGCAGCAAGATTCGCCTGCACGAAGGCGAGGTCTTCAACGGAACAAAGAGCCTCCTCAAGGGTGAGGAACAGTCCGAGGCCGAGATCTCCGACCGGATGATCGAGGCAAAAACCGGGCTCGTCGACCACCTCGAAGCGTTCTCCGGCAACACAATCGAGTTCATCCGAACCGAGAGTCCGCTCCTCATCGACGGTATCGGCGTGCCAGACGTCGACATCAATCTCAAGGACCGCCATGTCGTGGTGGTGTCCGACGGGCCCGATCACGAGGCGGATCTCAAGAACCTCAAGCCGTTCATCAAGGAGTACTCGCCGATCATGATCGGCGTCGGTGCGGGCGCCGATGTACTGAGCAAAGCCGGCTACCGCCCCGACCTCATCGTGGGCGACCCGGAAGAAATCACCAGCGCCACTCTGAAGTCCGGCGCCGAGGTGGTTCTGCCTGCGGACCAGGACGGTCATGCTGCCGGTCTTTCGCGTATCCAGGATCTCGGCATCGGAGCGATGACGTTCCCGGCAACGGGGTCACCGACGGATCTGGCTTTGTTGCTTGCGGACCATCATGGCGCGTCGCTGATCGTGACGGTCGGTAACGTCGTCTCGCTCGACGAATTCTTCGATCGTGCTCGCCGCGAAAGCAATCCGTCGGCGTTCATGACCAGACTCAAGGTCGGTCCGAAACTTGTCGACGCCAAAGCCGTCGCAACGCTGTATCGCAGTCGGGTATCCGGGGGAGCTATTGCTCTTCTGGTGCTCGCCGCACTGGTCGCGGTGATCGTCGCGCTGGTCGTATCCAATGCCGGTAGTGAAGTTCTCGACTGGGCAATCGCAACATGGAACAGCTTTGCGCTGTGGGTTCAGGGGCTCTTCAAGTGATTTCTATGCGTCAACACGCAATTTCGATTGCGGCTATTTTCTTGGCACTCGCCATCGGCGTTGTTCTGGGATCCGGAATGTTGTCGAGTGGGCTGCTCTCCGGCCTGCGCGACGACAAGGCTGATCTGCAGAACGAGATCGAAAATCTTAACGAACAGAACAATCATCTCGAAGAGCAACTCAACTCCGCCGACGGTTTCGACTCGGCAGTGGGCGGACGCGTCGTACGTGATTCTCTCGCCGGTCGGACCGTTGTGCTGGTGACCGCACCCGACGCTGATCCGAGCGATCTGGACGGTGTCACGCGATTGATCGCGGCATCGGGCGGCGCCGTGACGGGTCGCGTGTCGTTGACGGATTCGTTTGCCGATGCCAGCGGCGGTGACCGTCTGCGGACGGTCGTGAACAACGTGATCCCCGCGGGCATCACTCTCAAGACGGGAGCGGTCGACCAGGGAAGCCTCGCCGGTGACCTGCTCGGATCAGTCCTCTTGCTCAACGGATCGACCAGCGAGCCGCAGAGCACACCGGACGAGCTGAATCTGGCTCTCGACACGTTGCGCAGCGCAGGTTTCGTCACGTACGACGGCGCCGTCAAGCCGGCTCAGCTCGCGGTGGTCCTCACGGGCGACAACGCATCGGACGACGGGGCCTCCGGTAATCGCGGCGCCGTGATCGCCCGCTTTGCCGGTGCGCTGGACGGACGCGGCGCAGGAACGGTCCTGGCGGGTCGACCGGGCTCGGCCGATGGCAATGGTCCGATTGCGGTTGTACGGGCCGATGCGGCGCTCTCAGCGGGTCTGACGACTATCGACAACGTTGATCGTGAAGCCGGGAAGATCACTACCTCGCTGGCTTTGCAAGAGCAGTTGAACGGCGGAGCAGGGCGGTACGGAACCGGCCCGGGAGCCGCGGCGATCACCGTCGGTGCACCCGCGAGTTGATACCCCGGTCACATCGTGGGGCGAAACTCGGCGCGTAGTAGGCGTCGGGGCCCCATAGGTGTTACCGTGAAATCCCGTGGGTCGGCAGGCCCCAGCATTGCTTCAACAGACCAAGCCCTGCACAGTCGTCACGGGAGCCCCTTTTGCCACAGTCACGCAACACCACGCGTACCGCCACCAAGCACATCTTCGTCAGCGGAGGTGTTGCTTCTTCGCTCGGTAAAGGTTTGACCGCCTCCAGTTTGGGACAGTTGCTCACCGCGCGGGGCATGCGCGTGACCATGCAGAAACTCGATCCCTATCTCAATGTGGATCCGGGCACCATGAATCCGTTCCAGCACGGTGAAGTGTTTGTCACCGAAGACGGCGCGGAGACCGACCTCGACGTCGGACACTACGAACGCTTCCTCGATCGCGATCTCTCGGGTCAGGCCAATGTCACCACCGGCCAGGTGTATTCGACGGTTATCGCCAAGGAGCGACGCGGCGAGTACCTGGGCGACACCGTTCAGGTCATCCCGCACATCACCGACGAAATCAAGCGACGCATCCTCGAGATGAGCGGCCCGGATCTGCAGGGCGTGCGCCCCGACGTCGTCATCACCGAAATCGGTGGAACTGTCGGCGACATCGAATCGCAGCCGTTCCTCGAAGCCGCCCGTCAGGTCCGCCACGACGTCGGCCGCGACAACGTGTTCTTCCTGCACGTCTCCCTCGTGCCGTTCCTCGGCCCGTCCGGAGAACTCAAGACCAAGCCGACGCAGCACTCGGTTGCGTCGTTGCGCAGCATCGGCATTCAGCCCGACGCGCTCATCCTTCGTTGCGACCGTGACGTCCCGCAGGGCCTCAAGAACAAGATCGCCCTGATGTGCGACGTCGACGTCGACGCCTGCATCTCCACTCCCGACGCGCCGTCGATTTACGACATCCCGAAGGTTCTGCACCGCGAGGGCCTCGACGCGTACGTCGTGCGTCAGTTGGGTCTGCCCTTCCGTGACGTCGATTGGACCGTATGGGGCGATCTGCTCGATCGGGTTCACCAGCCGCGTGAGACCGTCCGAGTTGCGTTGGTCGGCAAGTATGTCGACCTGCCGGACGCGTACCTGTCGGTGACCGAGGCTCTGCGTGCGGGCGGCTTCGCCAATCGTTCCAAGGTCGAGATCTCGTGGGTTGCTTCCGACGAGTGCGAGACCGAAGCAGGTGCTCAGGCCGCACTCGGCGACGTCGACGCCATTCTGATCCCCGGCGGCTTCGGCATCCGCGGTATCGAAGGCAAACTCGGCGCGATCCGGTACTCCCGCGCACGCAAGCTCCCGCTGCTCGGTATCTGCCTCGGTCTGCAGTGTGTTGTCATCGAAGCCGCACGCAGCGTCGGTTTGACGGACGCCAACTCGGCTGAATTCGAACCGGACACCAAGTACCCCGTCATCTCCACGATGGCCGATCAGGAAGACGTGATCGCCGGCGAGGCCGACCTCGGTGGCACGATGCGTCTGGGTGCGTACCCGGCAGTGCTGACCAAGGGTTCGGTTGCGGCGCAGGCTTACGGAACCGAAAATGTGTCCGAGCGTCACCGTCACCGCTTCGAGGTCAACAACACCTACCGTGAGCAGATTGCCAAGTCCGGCTTGAAGTTCAGCGGTACGTCGCCCGACGGCTATCTCGTCGAGTTCGTCGAGTACCCGCGCGAGCAGCACCCGTTCTTCGTTGCAACGCAGGCACACCCGGAACTCAAGAGCCGCCCGACGCGTCCGCACCCGCTGTTCTCGGCGTTCATCGATGCGGCGTTGAAGTACAAGCTCGAAGAGCGTCTGCCCGTTGACGTTCACGCCGAGAAGACCATCGACACCGCAGCAACCGAGACCGAACTCGATGCCGTCACCGAATCTTCGGAAAAGGTCTAGCAATCACATGAGCGACCCCGGTCGGCACGAATTCGACACCCTCGACTCCACCACGATCTACACCGGCGCGATCATCGCGCTGCGTAAGGACTCCGTGGTGATGCCAGGAGGTCAGCGCGCCGACCGGGAGGTCGTCGAACACCACGGCGCTGTTGCGGTGGTGGCGATCGACGCCGACGACAATCTTGTTCTGATTCATCAGTACCGGCATCCGCTCGGTCATCGGTTGTGGGAGATCCCGGCCGGTCTTCTCGACGCACCTGGCGAGAGTCCGTTGGACGCGGCCGCGCGTGAGTTGGGCGAAGAAACCGGACTCGGCGCTGATCGTTGGTCCGTGCTTGTCGACGTTGCGCTCTCGCCGGGGTTCACCGACGAAGCTGTGCGAGTTTTCCTCGCAGAGGGGTTGCACGACGTCGACCGGGAAGATCCCGAACACGAAGAGGCGGACCTGCAGATTGCGCGGGTGCCGTTGGCGAAGGCCGTCGACATGGCCTTGCGCGGCGATCTGGTGAACGCCACCGCGGTGTCCGGCATCATGGCGCTGGCGGCAGCACGCGCTGTCGGCACAGAGTTGCGACCAGCCGACGCTCCGTGGCCGGACCGTCCGACCGCCTTCGGAGAACGCAAGTCCAGGGCCTGAAATGCTTGCCAGACAGGTGGATTCATTTCTGGACCACCTAGCGGTCGAGCGGGGATCCGCTCGCAATACTCTTCTCTCGTACCGCCGGGATCTGTATCGATACGTCGAATTCCTCAATGCCAGGGGCATCGACAATGTCTCGCGAGTTGCTGAAAACGACATCACGGAATTCGTGACGAATTTGCGGCTGGGGGACAAGGACGCCGGAATTGTCGCGTTGGCACCGAGTTCTGCCGCGCGGACCCTGATCGCTGTACGCGGTTTCCACAAGTTCTCGACCGCTGAAGGACTCACAACGGTCGACGTGGCCCGGGCAGTCAAACCGCCGACCCCCGGACGCAAACTCCCCAAAGCGCTTCCGCTCGACCAGATCATCGCGCTATTGGAAGCGTCCGGTGGTGGCGCAGCCGGAGACGGTCCCCGGGATCTGAGGGATCGCGCACTCCTGGAACTGCTTTACTCCACCGGAGCTCGTATCTCGGAAGCCATCGACCTCGATGTCGACGACATCGACACCCACTCTCGATCCGTTGTGCTCCACGGCAAGGGCGGAAAGCAACGCGTGGTGCCCATCGGTCGGCCCGCGATCGAGGCCGTCGACGCTTATCTTGTGCGTGGCCGGCCCGCACTGGCTACCAGGGGCTTGCCTGCCCTGTTCCTCAACGCGCGAGGTGGACGGTTGTCCCGGCAGAGTGCCTGGCAGATCCTTCAGGACTCGGCGGCTGCCGCAGGAATCACGGCTGACGTTTCGCCCCACACGCTGCGACATTCCTTTGCCACACACCTACTGGACGGCGGTGCCGACGTTCGTGTTGTGCAGGAACTTCTGGGCCACGCGTCGGTCACCACAACCCAGATCTACACCTTGGTCACCGTCACAGCGCTACGTGAAGTGTGGGCGCAAGCACACCCCCGGGCGCGCTAGCCGTCTGCGTGTAATGCGTGTTGCGTGAGAAATCGGAGAAATAAGCGGTAGCGTTCAAGGCGCGCGAGCGACTCTTGTGAGTATTCAGCCTGTCGGAATTCGGTATTGCCGGGTATTCCACGGGTTGCCGGCGCCGAGAGCAACCGTCGAAAGAACAGGGGAGCATCGGACCGTGTCGACATCGCAGCGAGCAGCGGCGGAGTCAGCGCCGCCGTATGTCACAACCCAGTACCTCGACCCCTCTACCGAACCTGCCCCTGCCGCCGATTCCGAGGCGATATTCGACCTACCGACCTCGTCGGACACTGCGTCAGTCGAAGAACTCGGACCGACCGGTAGGCCGGTACGAGAAGTCCCGATGCCGACCCCGTTGCCGCACCACGGTCCCGCGATGATCATCGCGATGTGTAACCAGAAGGGTGGCGTCGGCAAGACGACGTCCACGATCAATCTGGGGGCGGCGTTGGCGGAGTACGGCCGCCGCGTGCTGTTGGTCGATCTGGACCCGCAGGGCGCACTGTCCGCAGGGTTGGGTGTGCAGCACCATGATCTGGAACTGACGGTTCACAACCTGCTCGTCGAACCGCGTGTGTCCATCGACGACGTGCTGATGCGCACCCGGATCGACGGACTGGATCTGCTGCCGAGCAATATCGATCTGTCGGCGGCCGAGATTCAGCTGGTTACCGAAGTGGGACGTGAACAGACGCTGGGTCGCGTTTTGCATCCGGTTCTGGATCGATACGACTACGTCCTGATCGACTGCCAGCCGTCGCTCGGTCTGCTGACGGTCAATGCCTTGGCCTGCGCTGATTCGGTGATCATTCCGATGGAATGCGAGTACTTCAGCCTGCGCGGTCTGGCGCTGCTCAACGACACCGTCGAAAAGGTTCACGACCGGCTCAATTCCAAACTCGAGTTGGCCGGTATCGTCGTCACGATGTTCGACTCGCGCACACTCCACGCCCGTGAGGTGATGGCGCGCGTCGTCGAGGTGTTCGGCGACGTTGTCTACGACACCGTGATCAACCGCACCGTGCGTTTCCCCGAAACCAGCGTGGCCGGCGAGCCGATCACCACCTGGGCACCCAAATCTGCCGGAGCCGAGGCGTATCGGGCGCTGGCCCGCGAAGTAATCCACCGGTCTGGTCGTTAGTGAAACTGATTCCACCGCAAGAAGATTCATCCCCAGCAGTTGCAGAGTTTCGCGTAACACTTCGTAACTTCGAAGGGCCGTTCGATCTGCTGCTTTCCCTGATCAACCAACGCCAACTCGACGTCACCGAGATAGCGCTGCACACCGTCACCGACGATTTCATCGCGTACACCCGGCAACTCGGCAGTGCGATGGGGCTCGATCAGACGACGGAGTTTCTTGTTGTCGCCGCGACACTTCTCGATCTGAAAGCCGCCAGGCTCCTGCCGGCAGGAGAAGTCGAGGACGCCGAGGATCTTGCTCTGCTCGAAGCCCGCGACCTTCTTTTTGCCAGGCTCCTTCAGTACCGCGCCTACAAGCAAGTTGCGACGCTGTTCGGTGAACTCGAGGAAGCAGCATTGCGGCGATACCCCCGCTCCGTTGCCGTCGAGGACCAGTTCGCCGATCTCCTTCCCGAAGTGCTGCTCGGAGTGGATTCGCACAAGTTCGCCGAGATCGCCGCAGCCGTTTTCGCACCCCGGCCGGTGCCCACAGTCAGCCTCGATCACCTGCATGTGTCCAATATCTCGATCCCCGAACAAGCGGAGTTCATCCTCGAACTACTGCGTGCCCGCGGCACAGGGGAGTGGGTACCGTTTCCGGACCTGATCGAGGACTGTGACGACGCCGCCCCGATTGTCGCCCGCTTCCTGGCGCTGCTCGAGCTGTACCGTCGGCGCACCATTGCCTTTGACCAACCCGAGCCGCTCGGGCCACTGCTCGTTACCTGGACAGGCGAGGAATCAACACCCGTCACCGAGGAGGACTACCGATGAGTCTCTATCCCGCCGCGACGGAATCTGTGCAGGTAGAAGACTCCGGTGAGGGTGATTCGGCTCTCGCTTTCGAGCTGGACGACACTCAACTCGACGCTGTGCTCGAGTCGCTGCTGCTCGTAGTCGATTCACCGGCGGAGGTGGCGCAACTTGCCTCCGTGACCGGTACCGATCCGGCTCGCGTCGAGCAGCGACTGCAACTGATGTCGGCTGCACTTACCGCCCGTGGCAGCGGCATAGACCTGCGATACGCAGGCGACGGATGGCGTTTCTACACGCGGCAAGAATTCGCCCCCTACGTCGAACGGCTGTTGCTGGACGGCGCACGTACCAAACTGACCCGCGCAGCATTGGAAACTTTGGCGATAGTCGCATACCGTGGACCGTTGACTCGTGCGCGGATCAGTGCAGTACGAGGCGTCAACGTGGACGGGGTGGTACGCACACTCCTCGCCCGCGGACTGATCGCGGAAGCCGGGCCAGACCCGGACACCAACGCGACACGGTACTCCACAACCGAACTGTTCCTCGAACGGCTCGGATTGAGCTCGCTGAGCGATCTCCCGGAGTTGGCACCGCTTTTGCCTGATGTCGACCTGATCGACGACATCAGCGAAAGCCTCGAATCCGATCCGCGATTTGCGAGAATGAACAAGGCCGACGTGCCCACCGACGTGGTGGACACCGAAGTCGACGACGACTGACGGGGAAAACCCGCCGTCGTCAGCAGAAAGAAAAGACCCGACCACAGTCGGGAAACAGCTGAAAACTGACAGGAAAAAAGTGAACAATCCCGCTCGCCGAGATGGCACACCGGACCGTAACAACTCCCGCGACACCCGCGGCGCACGCAGCGATGCCCCCCGCGGTGGTCGTAGCGACAGCCCCCGTGGTGGACGCAGTGACGCCCCCCGTGGCGCACGCAGCGAAGCCCCGCGTGGTGGACGCAGCAACACTTCCCGCGGTACTTCCGGATACGACCGCAATGCCGGATCCGACCGCCCCCGCACGGATGACCGTCGCGGTGGATTCAATGATGATCGGCGCCCCCCGCGCAGTGATGATCGTCGCCCTCCGCGCAGTGATGATCGTCGTCCCGCACGTAGTGATGATCGTCGTCCCGCACGGACCGACGACCGTCGTGGTGGTTACAACGACGACCGTCGTCCGGCACGCACCGACGACCGTCGTGGTGGCTACAACGACGACCGTCGTCCGGCACGCACCGACGACCGTCGTGGTGGCTACAACGATGACCGCCGAGGCCCGCGCAATGACGATCGTCGCGGCCCCCGCAGCGATGACCGTCGTACCCCTCACGTTGATGCCCGTCGCGCACCGCGCGGTGGTGCTGACCGTCGCAGCGACGATCAGCGCGGCGCACGCCCCGAGGCCCCTCGCGGCACTGCCTGGGCAAACGCTCCTCGTGGATCCAAATTCGACGGACCTCCGCGCAAGCGCCCGGCAGCCCCGACACCGGCGGCAACCAACAAGCGTGGCAAGCCGAAGACGGAGAAGCCGCAGCGCGTCGTCTCCCAGAACCCGTTGGTGTCCAACGCCAAGCCGGCGCGTCATCAGCACGCCGAGGTCACCAAGCACGACGGCCCGCCGAAGGGCGACGGCGTCCGCTTGCAGAAGGTGCTGGCTCAGGCCGGCGTCGCATCACGTCGTGCAGCAGAAGAACTGATCGACCAGGGTCGCGTCGAGGTCGACGGCCGCATCGTGGTGGAGCAGGGTCTGCGTGTTGATCCCGAGAACGCAGTAGTCCGCGTCGACGGCGTTCGTGTTGTCGTGCAGAAGGACCTCGTCTACTTGGCAATGAACAAGCCGCGTGGATGGCAGTGCACCATGTCTGACGACCTCGGTCGCCCGTGTGTCGGCGACATCGTCTCCGAGCGCGTTCAGTCCGGTCAGCGACTGTTCCACGTCGGCCGTCTCGACGCCGACACCGAGGGCTTGCTCCTCTTCACCAACGACGGCGATCTGGCCCACCGCCTGATGCACCCGTCGTTCGAGGTTCCGAAGACGTACCTCGCCACGGTTCACGGCGTTGTCGAGCGCAGCACCGGTAAGCAGTTGCGTGACGGTGTCACCCTCGACGACGGTCCGGCCAAGGTGGACGCGTTCACCGTGCTCGAGATCAACGAGGGCAAGACGCTCGTCAAGCTCGTTCTGCACGAAGGCCGCAAGCACATCGTGCGTCGCCTCCTCGATGCGGTCGGTCACCCCGTTGTCCGTCTGGTTCGCACCAACGTCGGCGTTGTCGCTCTCGGCGATCAGCGTCCGGGAACGCAGCGCGTACTCGGTCGTAGCGAGGTCGGTGGACTGTACGAGGCGGTCGGCCTGTGACCGATTCGTCCATGCCGCTGGTGGTCGCGATGGACGGACCGTCCGGAACCGGCAAGTCCAGCGTCTCCCGTGCGTTGGCGCAGCGTTTGGGCGCCCGCTACCTCGACACCGGAGCTATCTACCGGATCGCGACCCTGCACGTGCTGCGTCAGGGAATCGATCTGACTGACGCTGCGGCGATCACCGCTGCGGTTGCGGCGTTGCCCTGGTCCATCGGTACCGATCCGAGCAACGAGCAGGTGCATCTCGACGGCGCGGACGTCAGCGAGGAGATCCGCGGCGACGCGGTGACCAAGGCTGTCTCCGCTGTGTCCGCCGTGCCCGAGGTTCGCGACTTGCTGGTTGCCGCTCAGCGTGAGTTGGCGGCGGGCGCAGAGCGGATCGTCGTCGAAGGACGCGACATCGGAACCGTCGTACTCCCTGATGCGGACGTCAAGATCTTCTTGACCGCATCGGCGGAAACCCGTGCGGCACGGCGCAATACGCAGAATGTCGGCCAAGGCCGCGAAGACAATTACGAAGCGGTGCTGGCTGATGTGCAGCGCCGTGACCATCTCGATTCGACTCGGGCAGTGTCGCCGTTGCGCCCTGCCGAGGATTCCATCCTGGTGGATACGAGCGAATTGGGCATTGAAGATGTGATCGCCAAGCTGCTGTTGGTGGTCAGCGACAGAACTGGAGCAGTGCAGTGAGCGACGATCTGGTAACCGAATTTGCCGGCGACGGAACCTGGTCCGAGGAATCGGAGTGGGACTACGCCGATCTCGAAGCGGACGGCGAAGGCGAAGCGCACATTGCCGTCCCGACCTTGGCTGTTGTCGGTCGACCGAACGTCGGCAAGTCGACGCTCGTGAACCGCATCATCGGCCGCCGTGAAGCGGTAGTCGAGGACATCCCCGGCGTTACCCGTGACCGTGTCTCGTACGAGGCGAACTGGGCCGGCCGACGCTTCCTCGTCCAGGACACCGGCGGATGGGAGCCCGACGCAAAGGGCCTTCAGCAGGCCGTTGCTCGGCAGGCCGAGTTGGCCATGGGAACGGCTGACGCCATTCTCCTGGTCGTCGACGCTGTTGTCGGCGCCACCGCGACCGACGAAGCGGTCGCTCGCGTGCTGCGTCGTTCCAAGACTCCGGTCATCCTCGTTGCCAACAAGGTGGACGACGGACGCACCGAGTCCGAGGTCGCCGCACTGTGGTCCTTGGGCCTCGGTCAGCCGTACTCCGTGAGTGCGACGCACGGCCGCGGTACCGGCGACCTGCTCGACGAGGTTCTGGAGAAGCTTCCGGAAACCCCGCGTGAAGGCATCCCCGGCGGCGGCCCGCGTCGTGTTGCTCTGGTCGGAAAGCCGAACGTCGGAAAGTCCAGCCTGCTCAACAAGCTGTCCGGCGACGAGCGGTCCGTCGTACACAACGTTGCCGGCACCACCGTCGACCCGGTCGACTCGATCGTCGAACTCGGTGGGCGCCCTTGGCGTTTCGTCGACACGGCTGGTCTGCGTAAGCGCGTCAGCCATGCCAGCGGCGCCGAGTTCTATGCGTCGCTGCGCACGAAGAGCGCGATCGAGGCCGCTGAGGTCGCGATCCTGCTCATCGACGCACACGAGCCGATCACCGAGCAGGACCTGCGTGTTCTGAGCATGGTGGCTGACACGGGTCGCGCATTGGTGATCGCATTCAACAAGTGGGACCTCGTGGACGAGGACCGTCGACTCATGCTGGACAAGGAAGTGGACCGCGATTTGGTCCGCGTTCCATGGGCTCAGCGAGTCAACATCTCCGCCCACACCGGTCGCGCCGTGGCGAAGCTCGTCCCTGCGCTCGACACGGCTCTCGAGTCTTGGGACAAGCGCATCCCCACGGGTCGCCTGAACACCTGGCTCAAGGAAGTTGTGGCAGCAACTCCGCCGCCGATGCGTGGTGGTCGCCTGCCTCGCATCATGTTCGCGACGCAGGCAAGCACACGCCCGCCGACCTTCGTTCTCTTCACCACAGGCTTCCTCGAGGCCGGTTACCGCCGGTTCATCGAGCGGCGTCTGCGTGAAGAGTTCAACTTCGACGGCAGCCCGATCCGCGTATCCGTCCGAGTGCGCGAGAAGCGGGACCGTAAGAGCCGCTAGTTTCTGCGTCCAAACAGTACTAAAAAGGCTCTGACCTGCCGATTGGTACTTCAGCCCGTCTCTGATGTAATCTTTCCAAGCGCCCGAAACAAGGGCGCGGACGGGCTGTGGCGCAGCTTGGTAGCGCACTTGACTGGGGGTCAAGTGGTCGCAGGTTCAAATCCTGTCAGCCCGACCGAAGAACAAAAATGCGGTTCCGGAGAAATCCGGAACCGCATTTTTTGTTTGTCTGAGTGGATGTCGATGTCGAACCGACACTCACGTAGGGATTGGCTCGAACTCCCGCATTTCGTCCCGTCCCGCTTGAACCACACCCGCAGCAGATTCCGGCACCTCGTTCCACGCTCCCGGAAGGTCGCGCAGTGGTTCGGAAACGACGATTCGTGCTTCTTCACCAAGGTGGTGCAATGCTTCCACTTCGGGATGGAGTTTCCGCAGCGTGGAGATCTCGGTGGAGAAGAAGAGCGACCTTGATTGTCTTTCAGTCGAATAGCGGAAGATCCAGGTTGATGTTCCGTCCGTCGTAGCGACCGTCATCTGTACTGGATTGTCGATTCCGTGGGCGCGGGCTGTCTGCTCGACAAACCCGACCGCTCTGGCAACCCCGTCGAACGGATCATCGGTCAAGCCGAAGGTGAGCGCGAGAAAGAACAGAGTTTCCGAGTCCGTGGAGCCCTCCAAGTCGGGGAAGAGCGATGGATCGATGGCGGTCACCAATTCGCGTTTGATCTCATGAAACCCGTGCAGGGAACCGTTGTGCATCCACATCCAATTCCCGTGCCGAAATGGGTGACAGTTGCTGCGCTGCACCGGAGTACCGGTTGATGCGCGGACGTGAGCGAAGAGCAACGGAGTGCGCAATTGGCTGGTGACCTCGCGGAGGTTCGAGTCGTTCCACGCGGGTTCAATGCTCTTGAACAGGGCAGGCTCGCTGCCCTCCCCGTACCAACCGATTCCGAAGCCGTCGCCATTGGTTGTCGTCGCACCGAGACGGGAATGCAGGCTCTGGTCGATTAGCGAGTGCTTCGGCCGGAACAAGAGGTCATGCGCAAGGATCGGTTCACCTGAATATGCCAGCCACCTGCACATCTTTCCATTGAATCAGATTGCGGCAGTGATGACGATCCTCTACGACTGGTGAGGGATAGGGTTGAAGGGCGCTGGTCGTGCCGTCGGGACCAGTGGCCAGGAGTTAGGTGCCGACGGAGTGAGTAGGCCGTCCGATGGGTGAAGGTGATTCGCTCGGCACTCAGCGTTACCCGCCGCCGTCGGCCGTGGAACTGGGAAGTGCCGGCTTCGACGATGTCCAGGAGATCGGCCGCGGCGGATTCGGCGTCGTCTACCGCTGCATGCAGGCAGATTTGGATCGCCCGGTTGCGGTGAAGGTGCTCACGGTTGATCTCGACGAGGAGAACAGGTCTCGCTTCTTCCGGGAACAGCAAGCGATGGGCCGGTTGACCGGACACCCGAACATCGTCAACATTTTGCAGGTCGGCGCCACCGACAGTGGCTGTCCGTTCATCGTGATGCCGTATCACCCGCGGGATTCCCTCGATGCTCGGATTCGACGCGACGGTCCGCTGCCGTTGGATCAGGCGTTCCGCCTGGGGGTGAAGATGGCGGGCGCGGTGGAGTCGGCGCACAGGCTCGGCATCCTGCACCGAGACATCAAACCCGCCAACATCCTGCTCACCGAGTACGGCGAACCGGAGTTGGCCGACTTCGGTATCGCGCATATCACCGGTGGTTTCGAGACTGCCACCGGGGTCGTCACCGGGTCGCCGGCATATACGGCGCCGGAGGTGCTGGGGGGAGATCCGTCGAGTCCAGCGGCCGATATTTACGGTCTTGGCGCTGTCCTGTTCAGCGCTCTCACCGGTCACGCCCCGTTCGAGCGTCGTAGCGGTGAGCAAGTTGTCGCGCAGTTTCTGCGGATCACCAAGCAAGCGGTACCCGACTTGCGTGACCATGGGATCCCCGACGACGTGGCCGAAGTAATCTCTCGCGCGATGTCGCGGACGCCCGGCGCGCGCCCAGTCACTGCCGCGGAGTTCGGCGAGCAACTGCGGCAAATGCAACGGCACTACGATTTCCCGGTCGACGAGATGTCCCTACGTGCCGAACCCGGCGAACCCGGCGAACCGGGCGGCGGCTGGCGACCTGGCCCTGAAGGTCGACTGCGACGTTCAGGTGCCTTTACTCCGAGCACGACGGGGGAGCTTCCGCTGGAACTGACCAGCTTTGTGGGCCGCCGACGCGAGCTGACCGAAGCGAAGAACCTGCTCGCCGCTGGCCCGTTGGTGACGTTGACCGGGATCGGCGGGGTCGGAAAGACGCGGCTGGCGATGCGGCTCGCGGCGGGGATGCACAGCGAATTTGACGATGGCGTCCGGCTCGTCGAGTTGGGCGAGCTGCGTGACGAGTCGTTGCTGATCGAAACAGTGGCTGGTGTGCTGGGACTGCGGGGCCAGTCGGCGAGACCGGTACCGGAGATGCTGATCGAGTTTCTCGAACCGCGGGAATTGCTGCTGGTTCTGGATAACTGTGAACAGCTGGTCGATGCCGTCGCTGAATTGGCCGCGACCCTGGTGCGCGTCTGTCCGTCGCTACGGATTCTGGCTACCAGCCGCGAACCCCTCGACATCGGTGGGGAGGCGGTGCTGCGGGTTCCGCCGCTTGGCGTCCCTGAGCCCGAGCGGAAGCCGTCGCTCCGGGGATTGTCTAAATACGATGCAGTGTCGTTGTTCGGCGAGCGCGCCGCGTCGGCAGTTCCGGGATTTGTGCTCACCGAGGAGAACGCGGAGACGGTGGCCGGGATCTGCCGCAGGCTCGACGGGCTGCCGTTGCCGATCGAGCTGGCGGCGGCGCGATTGCGGGCGATGTCGCTCGAGCAGATTCTCGAGCGATTGACTGATCGATACGCGCTGCTGACTCGAGGTATCCGGGGCGCCCCGTCGCGGCAGCAGACGTTGCGGCTCTGTATCGACTGGAGCTTCGAGTTATGTACTGCCAGTGAGCAACTGGTGTGGGGTCGGTTGGCGGTATTCGCGGGTAGTTTCGAACTCGATGCTGCGGAGCAGGTGTGCAGCGCGGACCAGTATCCGGGCGCGCTTCTCGACACGTTGACGTCATTGGTCGATAAGTCGATTCTGATTCGCGAGGAACATGGGTCGGTGGTGCGGTTCCGGATGCTCGAGACGTTGCGCGAGTACGGCTACGAGAAGCTCGAGCAGTCCGGCGTTCTAACGGAACTGCGCCGCCGGCACCGGGACTGGTACGAACGGTTGGCGCTCGACGCGGAGGCCGAGTGGGTCAGCGACCGCCAACTCGACTGGATCGCGCGTCTGAAGCGCGAGCAACCGAACCTGCGGGAAGCCCTCGAATTCAGCGTCGTCGACGATCCCGTCGCCGGCCTGCGAACCGCTGTCGCGTTGTCCTTCTTCTGGAGCTCCCAAGGCCTGTACAACGAGTGCCGGCACTGGATCGACCACTTGCTTGCCCGTCAGAGCGGCCAATTCACCCTCGACTGGGCCAAGGGTCTTTACTTCGCCACGCTGATGGCGAGTATTCAAGGTGACCTCAGGGCCGGGGCGGGCCGCGTCGAGGAGGCACGGAGTCTCACCGCTCACACGCGTGACCCGATGATGCGCCCACTCGTTGACTTCGCCGACGGAATGCATGCTCTTTACAGTGGTGACCCCAGGCGCGCTTCCTCGCTTCTCGAAGCCGCCGCCGCCGGATTCAGCCGTCACGGCGATCGGACGCTCGAGGTAGGTGCGTTGTATTCGTTGGGGTTGGCCTATGGATTGAGCGGCCAGATGGACAGGGCAATCGAATGTCTCGAGCGTGTCCTCTCGATCACGGACCACTATGGCGAGAAGATGTATCGGTCGCTCTCGTTGTGGGCCCTCGGCATCGCCGTGTGGCGAAAAGGCGATACCGATCGTGCGATGCGGCTACTCGAGCAATCGCTGAAGTTGGCCCGCCTGGTACACCACCCACGCGTCGCAGCAGCTTGCCTCGAGACGATGGCCTGGATCGAGTGCGGGCGGCGCGACGCCACCAGAGCCGCAGTGTTGATGGGAGCGGCGGATGGGTTGGCGCACGCAATGGGCAGCACCGCGATTATTCATTCCAACTTACTTGTCTATCACCAGGAATGCGATCAGAAGGCGCGTCAGAAGCTCGGAGACAAAGCATTCGCGGCGGCTTTCCGAAAGGGGCAAGGCTTCGGACTCGAAGCTGCAATTTCCTACGCCCTCCACGAACGGCTCTCCGACGCAGCCGGATCCGGCATGGACGCCTCGACGCGACTGACCAAGCGGGAACGCCAAGTCGCCGATCTCATCGCGCAGGGCCTGACAAACCAGGCCATCGCCGATCGGCTGGTGATCTCACCGCGCACCGCCCAGGGGCATGTGGAGCACATACTGACAAAACTGGGGTTCACCTCGCGGGCGCAGGTTGCAGCCTGGATTGTGGAGAGGGACCGTGATCGGACATCTTGACACGATCTCGCGAGATCCGTTGCCGATCAATAGATTTAGTGTTCTCCTGCTGTAGGGGCATGCTGTTGCTCCGAGGGTGAACTGCTCCGGGAACGGCACGGATATGCTGAGTCCGTGGAA
Source organism: Rhodococcus sp. MS16 (assembly GCF_013277795.1). Taxonomy (NCBI): domain Bacteria; kingdom Bacillati; phylum Actinomycetota; class Actinomycetes; order Mycobacteriales; family Nocardiaceae; genus Rhodococcus; species Rhodococcus sp. MS16. Next base: position 1,002,275 of record NZ_VBTM01000001.1, on the reverse strand, counting down.
GCAACTGAATACCGCGACGCGCTGAGAGCCGTCCTCGACACCGCGTCGCCGGTAGTGGCCGCTCGGCTCGAAACGATACGCAACACAGCGTCTGCCCGCATTGACGGCGTGATCATCGAGGTATTCGTCGACCAGGACGCGCACGGCACGTTCGATGTCTGGGCGCGATTCGACGGCCCTGATGCGTTCACGTTGGATAGGCAGCTCGGTGATGAGCGGGAACTGTTCGGCGTCATCTGGGGTGAGGACGGCTGGGAGCCTGCGGTTCCGGTCCGGCCGCGGATTTGGTCACGAGAGGAACTCGAGGACGTCATCGTCGAGGTCGTTGCCGAGTGGGTCGACCCACTCATCTTGGTCGGGCCATCCAACCTGTACTGGGAGGTCGCCACGCCGGACGGTGCTGTCGACCCGCGCCCCGTCGGAGCGAACCGTGAGTGAGCCTTCGATCGGTGTGGCCGGATGACGCATCGGCTCAGGTTCAGATCGGTGTTCGGCGGCCCGTCGATACCGCTGACCTACTTCGAAGAGTTGAGTCGGATCAAGTGGCAGCTGCGGAACGTGGAGTTCCAGTACGACTTCGACCTGTTTGTCATCGTCGGTGGCGACATCACGACGGTGACTGATCCGACCGGTGTCCGGTCCCCGCATGTTTTTCTGGCGCGGCGCACGATCACTGCGCAGATCCAGATGAACAGTGCCGACGTCCTGGGAGATTCCGACCCACGCGGATTCTTGCGACAGACGATCCACGCTGCGGTGACGGAGCTGATCGCGCGCATCGCCGCCCGCGACGCCGACTTCGACGTGGATGTGGAACGGCAGAAGGTCGCGTTCTTGGTGGGGGAAGCGCTCGGCTGACATCCACATTGCTGGAATGCGGCAAAGCGCGTGGTTCGGAGCAACGGCTGTAGCGACACAGTTTCGATCTGGTTCGTATTCGATCGAGTGAGACTTATTCCTGCAGAGCAGATCCCTCAGTCGTGCAACGCAGCCGAGGGGCCGGGGTGATCTGTGAGTGCACCGATATCACGTGTGTTGCCGGCTTCAGGAGGCTGACGTCTCCGAAGTCCGCGTCCGCGAAGATCTTCTTTCCGTCGGCTTCGAGGCGCCTGAGAACGGAATCGAATGCGTCGATAAGCCATTCATCGGTGGCGTCGGCGAGTAGTTCGTCTGGGAGGCCGCCGATTTGAGATTGGAAGATACGAACCAACCACGAGCCGGCGGGATAGGTTTCGTCCGACAGACCCTCGGCAGTGTTGGTGGCCAGTACGTAGCGGCTGTACTCGAGATCGACACGGATGGCGTAATCGCCGGCGAGGTTGACAACATTGGCCGGACGCTGGGTTGCAGCGGCCAGTGCGATCAATGCGTCGTTATATGTTTCCGAGTGCTTCGACGTAAGGGGAATGATTGACCTACCTGTTCGAGGTGGCCGTTGCAGGGCAGCACGGCATGGGAATTAAACGTCCGTTGCCGATGCTTGACGAAGAACTGAAACAGATCCTATCCCAGCGGGCCAGACATGATGCTGCCGGCTGCCAGGCAACCGTCTCGCGCCAACTTTCTCAGGAGGCAGCGAGCCGGTCAGTCGAGAGTAGATCGATGCCGGACGATGACGTCGCGAGCGAGGTCTGCGACCTTGACATTCATGTTCTGCGAAGTCCTCTGCAGAATCTCGAATGCTGCGTCGCTCGATACCCCGTGTAATCCCATCAGCAAACCGACGGCCTGGCCGATCTCACGGCTACCGGTCAGACCTCGCCGCAGCGATTCGGCATCCTCTCCTCGCGACAACGCAGTGACTGCCACAGACGCGAAGGAGACGAGAACAATAGCCACGTCGGCTATGTCCTCCGTGAACGCTCCCGGTGTATCGGAGAAGAGGTTGAGAGCACCGATTTTGCGTCGGTCGACGAGTAGGCGGAACCCCATGCTTCCACGGATCGGAGTCTTCGAGAGAGCTTGCCGCGCAAATTCAGGCCACTGGTTCGGAGTGCGCAGATCCGACTCGAGCTGTGGTGTTTCGGTTTCGAGAGCGTCAAGGCACGGACCTTCTCCGGTGGCGCGCTCCAAATCATCTGCAAAAGCGGCCATCTCATCACTCGCAGCGACGGTGACGGTGGTGTTCCCACGGCGCAGCATCAAACTGGCATGATCACAACCGGGAATCAATTCGACCGCGGCGGAACAGATCGCGTTGTACACGTCGGCATCGTCTGTCGCGGAGTAAAGAATCTGGGCCAACGCCGCAAAAACAGCTGCGGGTTCTGTCAGGGCATTGTCTGGCCAAGACATCGTTTGTGCACCTCGGGGTCTGCTGTTAAGTCCTACCTGCATCGAACGGTACTAGATCCTACTTTCCCGTCGTCAGAAGCTTTTTGCGGCTCGACGCTTCCCGGATCTCGACGGTTGAAATGCTGTGAATCATCTTCCGTCGGTGTCGTCCTGCTTCGTGAAACCTTGCTCTCCGGAATCCTGCTCTGCGGGGGAACCGAGGCGTACTTGTCGTTTGTATCGTGCAGCGGTCGCGAGGAGGTAGCGCTCAGCGGCGGTGTAGTCGATGGTGGTGCCGTCACGCTCGTTGCCTGGTGTTATCAGTTCAAGATATCGGCGCCGGATGCTTGCTGCGTCAGGTTGCGTGCGGAGGAATTCCACCGCTGCGATGATCTCCGGGGCGGGCGGTATTTTACTGCGGTCCGTCGTTCCTGCAGGGGGAGTGGAGCCCTGCCTTTCCTCACCGGTGTGCGCGTTCATCGTGAAGTCGCTTTCGTGTTGACGAGGGTGAGATCACCGTCGTAGTAGGCGAGAACACGGCGATCCATGAGCCACCTCCACAACGGGGGTATCCAAGCGCAGACGATCATTACCGCGTATCCCGCCGGCAGTTGCGGTGCCGTCGGGCTACTTCGCAATGATTGGTATCTCAGGCGTGGGTTGGCGTGATGATCGCTGTGACGTTGAAGTTGATAGAGGAACACATTGCTGACGATGTGATCACTGTTCCAACTGTCCTCCGGTCGGACTTTCGTAAAACTGCCGTCGGATCTGCGCTTGCGTAGCAGTCCGTAGTGTTCGATGTAATTTGCCGCCTCCAAAAATGAAATCCCGGCGATCGCTTGGAGTGCCAGCCAAGGGGCGATCTGCCAGCCGAACACTGCGATCAGTCCACCGAATAAGACGATGCTCATCACCCATGTCTGAACGATGCTGTTCTGCGCACCCCAGCTGAGTTTTCCGCGTCGGCGCGCACGCGCTGTTTCGATCGCCCAACTCGATTTCAATCCGCCGATTACACTGCGTGACAAAAACATCCAGAATGATTCGCCGAACCGAGCGCTGGCTGGATCGTCCGGTGTTGCCACTCGGACATGGTGCCCGTGATTGTGTTCGACGAAGAAATGCCCGTAGAACGATTGTGCGAGAACAATTTTTGCCAACCATCGCTCGACGGCTTCGCTTTTGTGTCCGAGCTCGTGTGCGGCATTGATTCCTACGCCGGCTACGACTCCGACTGTCATGGAGAGGGCGATCTTCTCACCCATCGCCATGGGGGCGTTCACCCAGCACCAGCACGCAAACATCAACCCGGCATACTGTAGTGGCACGAAAAGGTAGGTGCACCAACGATAATAGCGATCCTTTTGCAGCGGCGGAATTGCATGATCCGGCGGGCTCTGGCCGTCTCTACCTGAAATCAAGTCGATGATCGGAATGATCAGTACCAGAATCCATGCCCCGGTCGCCCAGAACAATCCCAAGCTCAGACGATCGACGAGCAACCAGGACAGGAATGGGCTCAGTGGGATCAACAAGGCCACGGGCCACCAATACCGTTTTCGATCCCGCCACCTGGGTAGATCAACTGTCTCGGTAGCGATATCTTTGTCGGTCGTCATGGTGTCTCCAGCATGTGCTGCACAGTCGTGGGTGTTCCGGTCGTTTGCTGAGCATGCAACCTATGTATCCCTTTCCGTCGCAATAAGTTACAAGGATATTCGTGCGACTGATGGGTGGTTCCCGAGCATTCTCGGCGCTGTGTCTATCGACAGAGTCTCGTGTTGCGGCGTCTTGTTTCACGCCATTTGGGACGTGTCCGTACACGAATGTTCACAGAGGTAAATGGTGCCGCGAGGAAATGTGCGGTCACGCGCCGAGCATGCAGGAAATCAAGCAGAAACTTCAGGATCTGGACGACACTTCTCTGGACTGGACAGCAAAATAACTAGTGCTGTTCAGTTTGCTTGTAGCACTGCGCTTATCGCACCGCCCATCTTCGGACCACGTTACAGTGTCAGGCAGGTCGGTTTGGAGTTGGTGTCCGTGTTTCGAAACCCGATCAACGCAGGCTCTCTCGACACTCTCGGATAAGCCTTGGTCCGGTTTCCCTCGTGATTGGTCATTGGGCCTCCTGGAGTTGCGTGGTTAACACTGCCTGAGGCGTCGTTCTGCAGATGTGACACTAGATCTGCCTGTTCATTCAGATATGTCTGTTCATTCGACGGTTGCGCCCATCGCCTTCCCTCAAAATCTATACCAGCAGCTGCAGATAATTGGCAACAGCTGAGGTGGAAAATTGACGGGACGAATGCGCGCTCGCATTGCACACTGCTGGACTCATGAAATCTGTGCTGGCGACGTTAGATTGAAATGCAGAGAATGTTAAGGTTGCACGGTCAATGAAGACGCCTAGGAGGTATACCGTGACGTCAGAGACCCAGGCGCGCGCGCTTCGAGGCGTTTACGGAATTTCGGTGATGGCCGAACTTTCCGGAGTCGGGCCGCAAACGTTGAGATTGTATGAGCGACGAGGGTTGTTGACACCGACCCGCACCGGAGGCGGAACCCGCCGATACAGCGAATCGGATCTGGAGACGCTGGCCCGTATCACTGCGCTGATCGACGACGGTGTCAACTTGGTCGGCATCCGGTTAATACTGTCGCTCGAGGCCGAGAATTCAATTCTGGCGGCGAGGGTTGCACAGTTGAGCGAACAAACTGGAGTTCGAGTCTGACCGGCGAGTTGGTTCCGGTTTCCTCTGCAGGCCCACTGCGAATCATGATGGCTCGCTACAACTCTCGAACCTCACGTCCTCTGGTCGACTAGGCCGCGCCGAGGGCTCACATGGCTTTGCCACATCACGTCCACATTCAGCGCTGGTCACGATGGATGGACTTCCTTTTCTTGTGTGTGCCGTCGCAGAACGGAGAGATACTCGTACCACCGCATCGGCACAGCGCGACCGTTGCCCGTTTTCGTTCGATCGGATTGCCCGCGCCATCGATCAGGGTTGCAGGACCACGAACAAGTATCGGTCCGTCCGGGCACACGGTGACGGTGACCGTGCTCATGTCGCGTTCGGTATCGGACATGGAATTCACATGACCTCCTTGTCGAGACTTGGTTTCGCGGCCCGAAGGACAACGATCTCTTCGGTGCGCTGGCCCGGAGCGATGAGGCCGCGGGCCTCGAACAGTGCCGCCCGCGCGGAGAGTACGCGCCCGAAAGGGATCTCCGCGCGAGCCACGACTTCCACAGATAATCCCTGTTCTTCCAGCATGGACTGAGTTTTCTCAATCCCGCTGAGCACAGACTGCGCGATCAAGAGAACACCTGACTCGGCAAGCACTCGGGGTGCGTGTGTACATATCCGATCCAGAAGCACCCGCCCGTCTACGCCCGCGTCCCACGCCCGCTCCACGCCGCGAGTGGGTAGGACGTCGTCGTGCGCAGGAACGTACGGGGGGTTGGAAATGACTACGTCGAAACGTTGGTCTTGAACGGGTGTAGTCAGATCGCCTTGAATCACTCGAATCGAATGCCGATGCAGGATGGCATTCAACTGGGTGGTGACGACTGCGCGACGAGATATGTCGACGGCGGTGACATATCTGGCTCCGATTGCAGCGGCGCGCAAGCTCAGCGCCCCTGTCCCGGTGCAGAGATCCAGTACCCGTGAGTCCCGTCCTAGTCTCTCTGCGGCCAGTGCGTCGGCCAGCAGCCACGTATCTTCCTGCGGAGGGTAAACACCTGGCAGACGCAAGAGCATCGGTGACTCCTCGGGGTTGTGCGTTCTGGTGTGACGCGGCCGTTTAACTGAAGCAATCCTATACTCCAAACGGTCAATTATCTGCATCCACTGATGTAGATAAGCTACATTTAGACTGGATGACAAGAGTCGATTTGAAATCAGGACAAGGCGAGTATGGCGGGAGGTATGACTGGTTACAGATCAATCATCACGACGGCGCGGTCGATTGGCCCACGAATGCCTCTGGGCGCCGAGCGTGAGCGAAACGCTACTGCGATACTGAATGGGTCGGCGTGAAATACAGCGGAGGGTTTCCTCGATGACTGAACAACCCGGTCTTGCCGCAGGGGCCGAGCGGGAAATCGGCAGGAGGACAATCACTTACGCAGTCTCGATCGTCCTGGTTGTGATTGTGATGATAGTGGCACTTGTGGTGTTGGGTTCTCGGCGGGGCGAGTGTTTCGACACCGACGTGCTGGTCTGCTCGCGTAAGGATCGACGCCTTTTGGTGTTCTTGCCGAGCGTGACGCTCTTGGTGGGCGCCGTAGGGGCATTCTTACGAGCGTCGCCGCGATGGCATCGCACTCGCAGACTGTCCATCAGATCGTATGTCGGATGGATTCTCGTAGGGTTGGCCGTAGCGTACGGTGCGGCGTCGTTTTCCTTCTTGTTCTGACCGATCCGAAGGGCGAATGGACGACAGTGCGCTGACAACTATTTTGCATACTTGACGAGTGCGCGCTCGAGTACTTGGCGATCGTCGAACACTATCTCCGTACCGTCGTAGTTCATCACGTGGTCGTTCCCACGCCCCGCAACGACAACGATATCGCCTGCTTCTGCCAAGCATACGGCGGTCCGTATAGCATCACTCCGATCCGGAATGATAAGCACCTCTGCATGATTCGCGTGTCGCGCCCCCGCGGCCACGTCATTTCTGAGGGCTGTTGCGTCATCGCGGTACGGACCTTCGTCGGTGACGACAACAACGTCGGCATGACTGCCGGCAGTACGACCCAAAGGCTCGCGTTTGCCGGGGTCCCGGCCCCCAGTGGCGCCGATGACGACAATGATCTTTCCCTTCGACAACGAGCGCAGGTACGGAAACAAGCGGAGTTGCGCACCTGCGTTGTGTACGTAGTCGACGAATGCCAGGAAATTCTGTCCTATTTCCACATTTTCCAATCTCCCAGGGACGGTGTCGAGATTTTCGATACCGTCGAGCGCCGCCGCGATATCGACTCCTCCGATGCGAAGAGCGGCAATTGCCGCCAATGCGTTGTCAACTTGGTGACACCCCAGCAGGCGCAGCCGGATTTTCCTCTCCCAACTCCCATGGCGTGCGACAAAAGATGTTCCCGTTTGATCGGCCTCGATGTCAGTGGCGGTGACATCGGCGCTGGCACCATGCGATGAGAAGGTCAAACGAGGAACAGTGACGCGTTCAGCGAGGGCTTTGCCGTACAGATCGTCGACACTGATCGCCGCGCAGGCGCAACGTTCGGGTAAGAAAAGCTGCGCCTTCGAGTCGAAGTACGACGCCATAGTTTTGTGGAAATCCAGATGGTCACGCGAAAGGTTCGTGAAGGCAGCGACGCGAAAGAACGTCCCATTGACTCGGTGTAGTGCAAGACCATGACTCGACGCTTCCATAGCGACGGCGTCGACGTGGTTGTCGACGAAAGCGGACAACGTACGTTGCAACGTGCACGCTTCAGGTGTTGTTCGCTCCGCTTCCGATACGCCGTCTGGTCCCCGAACGCAGATTCCGCTGATGATGCCGGTGCGCAGTCCGGCCGCGGCTAGACCGGCTTCGAGCATGAACGTAGTGCTGGTCTTGCCGTTGGTGCCGGTAACGCCGTATACGTCGAGCGATGTGGAGGGATCGCCGTATATCCAAGCGGCCAAAGGGCCGAGGATCTTTCGGGGGTTCTTCACCACAAACGCCGGCAATATTTCAGTGGGTCGATCGCTGACCACAGCGACGGCACCCCTCTGCGCGGCTTCGGCGACGAACTCGCCACCATGGTGTTCGGTGCCTGGCAGCGCCGCGTAAATATCGCCAGGGCGAACCTGACGGGAGTCCTGACAGACGCCGGCAACAACCAGGGTTCCTTGCTCGTGCAGTAACTCGCTGTCCGCGCCGAGATATTCAGCCACCGCCTCGAGCGACCATTTCGGTTGTCTGCTGGGTCTATTCGACACGGTGCGCATGTCGGATCACGGCGTTTGTGCTCGAGGTGGCATGTCTCAGGTTTGACATTTGCGAGTTGCGCCAAACACGTCACGCGGCACTGCACACCGCAATCATTCCGCTGCCGCTCGCCGATTATGCACACGCGCGGATGATCAGGCCTGCGTGAGCACAATTGCCGCGCGGCGGTTACTCGGGTGAACTGTAACTTTTGAATCGCGCCGAAACGATGTACCCAATGTCGGGATCGGCTGCGGAATAATTGCCCGATGGCACCACAAGAATATTTTGTCAGTCCGATCGTGCCGTTATATGCGATTGTACTGGTATTTTGACTGAATTGACCAGATTGTCAGACCGTAGGTGAGGGTAGCGGGAATGAGAACTTTTGGTACCGCAGGTGCGTGCGCAGCGATCTTTGCCACCGCAGCCCTGATCACTACGGCGCTGCCGGGAGTAGCCGGCGCCGCGCCCGTTTTGACGCAGACGTGCGTTCCCGAGATCAATGACAACTCCATGTCGCTCGATCCAGCCGTCGTCGACGGCTGGTACGACGTCTCGACCGGCACACCCGGCACGAAGATCAATTCCATCGAGTCCTGGCGCGCTGTCCCAGGCGACACTCTCGAGTTTCGAGCCTCGGTAACCATCCGCGCGCATGGCAGCCCGGTCAGCGGCACCTTGCGGATCGACGGCGCGGGACTCACCGGCGACCCAGAACTCCGCTCACGTATGACATTGACCCAGGATCTGGGGATGTCCGGAACGAAAGTCACGCATACGGACAACGGACGAGTGATTCCGGTCCGAGCAACCCTCGCCTTTGATGCGTCGACTCCGAACCTCGTGGCGCAGAATCAATCCGTCGACCTCTCCGCGGTCAAGATCGTGCTGACGGGCGATACAACCGATCCGGGGACCGACTGCCCAGACGACGGCGGGAATGGCGGCAACCAGGGTGGCGGAAACGGCGGCGGTGGTGGCGAAAATGGCGGAAACAACGGTGGCAACCAGAACGGTGAACTGCCCGGACGCGATGTAGGCAATCGAGTTCCGATTTCCCAGGTTCCGTCCGGGCCGATCTCGCGGTGACGCAATCGTCTCGCCAGACGCTTCGGCGCCTGTGCGGCGCAGCGGCGCTGACGGTGTTGTTGTGTGTCAGTGGGTGTTCGGACGACAGTGACCAACCGGTTCGGGTTCTCGCGACCGGGCAGGAGGATCTGCCATCTGCGTTGGAGGCGGTAGTCGACAATCCGGCAACACCGACTCAGTTGCGCATCGGCAGCGAGGCCGCCGTGGTTCTTGCGATCAAGACAACGTCGGGTGGTTCGCTGATTCCTCCGGAGGATGTGAGCAAGGTCGGCTGGTGGGCGGACTCCGCATTTCCGGGTTCGGGTACGGGAACTGTTGTGATCACCGGCCACATCAATGACGTGTACGCCGGTGACGGTTTCGGAAAGAAATTCTCCGCGTTGACTCCGGGGTCGGTTGTGACGTTGACCGGGGAGGATGGCCACGAGTGGACCTATCGGATCGATGCGGTTGACGAGTACCGCAAGGACGGGGAACTACCAGTCGAGCGCCTGAACCGAATGGACGGACCGGAGACGCTTGCGTTGATCACGTGCGGGGGAGAGTTTGTGGGTCCGCCGCTGGGTTACGAGGACAACGACATCGCCTGGGCGACACGGATTCCCGATTTGTCGTAGTTCTACGCATTGTCGCGATTATCGATATCGTTGGCCGCACTAGCGTCTTCGCCGCACTGGTTACAGTGCCCGATTGAAGGACACGAGTGTGAGTGCACTGACAGAGACCGCGGCCGCTGCTTATTTCTATTACTACCCGCTGGTGGAGAACCTCCGACAGGTGGAGCGTTATGTCACGACCGGCGTCGGCTCCAATCCTGCAACACCGTTCAACAGTTTCTCGCATGCCCGCAAACTTGCAGGGCCAGAGGACACGTTTGTCACGATCAACAACGACACCGTCTATTCGATGGCGCAGCTTGACCTTTCGGGTGGACCACTGCGATTGGACGTGCCCGCAACCGGGGATCGCTATTACGTACTCCAATTTGTCGACGCCTGGACGAACAACATCGCGTATGTCGGCACGCGGGCTACGGGCAATGAAGCCGGCAGTTTTCTGATCGTCCCACCGGGCTGGACCGGAGAATCGGAGCATCCGGTGGTCCAGGCCTCAACCGACATTGTGTCGATAGTCGGCCGATTTGCCTGCACCGGCCCTGGCGACATTCCCGCCGTGACGAAGCTGCAGGATTTGCTGATACTCGAGTCACTCGACCCGGCCGCGACAGTGAACGGTCTACCCGCGGTGGACGTGAACCTTACCGACGATCTGCTCTTCTGGCAGCAGGCACACCGCTGGTCACAGGCATTCCCCGCTCCGACCGCGGAATCTGCCCTGATCGAGCAGTTTTCCGGTTTGTGGTCTCCGGATGTCGACAGCGATGACCTGCGCGCCTGGTATGCGGACGGCGTCGCGGAGCTCGAGGACGCCACCAAACACGGCCAGGCACCGGTCTTCAACGGATGGACGGTGGGCCTGCATCTCTTCGACTACAACCTCTACAACCTCGGCCTCGGAACGATCGACGACGACCGGTGGAAGATCCTGGACGAGAAGGTGCGCATTGTCGAAAGGGCGATTGCGTGCCGCCTGGGGCTGTGGGGAAATCACGCCTACGAAGCGGTGTATGCACAAGCCTTCACCGACGTGACCGGAGCGCCTCTGATCGGCGAGAACACCTATCTCATCAACTTCCCGGAGAAACCGCCCGTCGGCGCATTCTGGTCGATCACGCTCTACGACATTCCGCGCTACTACCTGGTTGACAACCCGATAGACCGGTACTCGATCGGCGACCGCACCGCCGGAATCCGCTACGAAACAGATGGGTCTCTCCGGATCACCATCTCGAAGGACGCGCCGACCGACGCCACCGCGCGAGCAAACTGGCTGCCGTCGCCCGATGCAGCATTCAGGCTGGTGCTTCGGCTCTATATGCCAGGGGAGGCGATCCTCGACGAAACCTATTCGTACCCTCCGGTGGAGCGGGTGAGTAACCAGGACACGTAGTCGCGGAGAAGCGCCGGGGTCAACGTTGATAAACTTCGACCTCCGGCGTTCGCGGGTATCCGTGAATGGTGTCGAAGCCTCAAAAGGAGTTTGTACCGTGGTTGACCTCGCCTATGTCATCGCTGGATCCGAATCCACCGGTGGTGCCGGCTTACAGGTCGACCTCAAGACCTTCCAGGCCCGCGGTGTCTACGGAATCGCCACCACGACGTGCATCGTGTCCTTCGACCCGAAGAACAACTGGGGCCACCGCTTTGTCCCCATCGCACCCGAGGTGATCGCAGACCAGATCGAGGCAGCAACGTCGGCGCACGATCTCGACGTCGTGAAGATCGGCATGCTGGGAACTCCCGCGACCATCGAGGTTGTTGCGGAGGGGCTGCGTCGTCAGTCGTGGCGGCACGTGGTTCTCGATCCGGTTCTGATCTGCAAGGGTCAGGAGCCCGGAGCGGCACTCGATACCGATACGGCACTTCGTGATTCGATCCTGCCCCTCGCAACTGTTGTCACCCCGAATCTCTTCGAGGCGCGCACCTTGGCCGGAATGGACGCGATCTCGAGCGTCGACGAACTGATCGAAGCAGCGCGTCGTATCCACGATCTCGGACCGAAGTACGTTCTGGCCAAGGGTGGCGTGGAACTGGCCGGCGACGACGCCGTCGACGTGCTGTTCGACGGAACCGACGTGACGGTACTTTCTGCTCCCAAGGTTGGCCAGGAGCGCGTCTCCGGTGCCGGTTGCACCCTTGCCGCTGCGGTGACCGCAGAACTCGCAAAGGGCGCTGACGTGGGAGAAGCTGTGGCACTGGCAAAGAAGTTTGTCACCGCGGGTATCGAGGCCCGGGTCTCGGCGCACACGCCGTTCGACACCGTGTGGCAGGGAGCTTTCACTGGATAGGGGACCTGATGTTCGCCCGGCCTGGCAGGATCAGACGGGTGAGCACAGCAAACCTGAACCGAACTGAAGTCACTCTCCGATCGTCCGCGGTATCGGTCACCGGTTATCGAGTGGAGTTGGACCTCCGCTCGGCGGTCGACCCTGCTGTGGCGACGTTCAAGACCGTCACCACGATCGAGATGACATCGACCGTGGATTCTACGTGGCTCGATTTCATCGGTAGGGCAGTCGAATCGGTGGAGGTGAACGGCCGTCGCATCGCTGTCGAGTACGACGGTGCGCGGATCGCGCTGAACGGGTTGTCGGATGTGAACGTCGTGCAGGTTGTTTCGCTTGCGGAGTACAGCCGCTCCGGAGAGGGTCTGCACAGATTTGTCGACGACGCCGACGGGCAGGCGTACCTCTACACACAATACGAACCAGCGGATGCGCGTCGGGTGTTTGCGTGCTTCGAGCAGCCGGACATGAAGGCGCCATTCACTTTTGTGGTCACGGCACCGCAGTCCTGGGAAGTGCTGTCGAATCAGGTTCCCGTGCAGACAGATTCGAATTTCGCCGGCAGCAAGACCGTCACTTTTGCTCCGACACTGCCTATTTCGACGTACATCACGGCAGTGGCGGCCGGTCCGTACCATCGAGTGAGTTCGGGGTGGAGTCGCGGCGACCTCACCGTCGAACTGGGTGTTCTGTGCCGAGCGTCGCTGGCCCAGTACCTCGATGCCGACGACGTGTTCGAGGTGACTCGGCAAGGTCTCGACTTTTATGCCGATGCCTTCGACTACCCGTATCCGTTCGGCAAGTACGACCAGATATTCGTTCCCGAATACAACCTCGGCGCAATGGAGAATCCGGGCCTCGTCACCTTCACAGAGTCCTACGTGTTTCGCGGCAAAGCCACTGCCGAGCAGTACCAGCGCCGCGCGAACACGATCCTGCACGAGATGGCACACATGTGGTTCGGCGACCTCGTGACCATGGTGTGGTGGGACGATCTGTGGCTCAAGGAATCGTTCGCCGATTTCATGGGATCGCTTGTCAGCGTCGAGGCAACGCGGTTCACCGACGCCTGGGTGGCGTTTGCGATCAAGCGAAAAGCCTGGGCGTACGTGCAGGACCAGTTGCCGACCACGCATCCGATCGTCGCCGACATCGTCGATCTGGAAGCTGCGAAGCTGAACTTCGACGGCATTACCTACGCCAAAGGTGCGAGTGTCCTCAAACAACTGGTGGCCTTTGTCGGGCGTGACGCGTTTTTCGAGGCGTCACGGAAGTACTTCCGGGCGAACGCTTTCGGTAACACTCGGCTAGTCGATTTCCTCGACGCGCTGAGCGCGACGTCCGGGCGAGACATGCGCGATTGGTCACGTGCCTGGCTCGAGACAACGGGAGTGTCGACGTTGACGTTCGAGGGCGGGGAATTGGTGCAAACTGATCCACGACCGCATCGTCTGGCAGTCGGGGTCTACAACTACGGCGATACCGGCGACCTGGTTCGCACGGCACGCGTCGAGGTCGACATTTCGGCGGAGCGCACACCGATCGACGTTCCCGCGGGACCACTGATCGTGCTCAACGACGACGACCTGACATACGCAAAGATTCGGCTCGACGCCGCGTCGCTGGCCACCGTCGAATCGTCGCTCGAGCGTGTTGTCGATCCACTCGCGCGTGGATTGATTCTGTCCTCGCTGTGGAACTCCGTACGTGACGGTGAGCTGTCGGTATTCCGGTACCTCGCGGTGGCCGAACAAAGTGGCCCTTCCGAACCGGACCTGGCGATTCTCAGTTCGATCACTGCTGACGCGCAGTTCGCAATCGCGCACTACGTTCCGCGCGAGCTGCGCTCCAGCGCGGCGGCTGGGTGGTTGGCGACGGCATGGAAGGCGATGTTCGAGAGCGAACCGGAATCGGGCCGTCAGTTGGCGTGGGCCCGAGCCTGTGCCGCCGCGGCGGCGCTCGACGATTCGCGGGCTGACGCGTTGCGTGCCATCCTGCTCGGCGAGAGCCCCGGCCCGATCGGGCTCGCTCTCGACCCCGATCTTCGGTGGTCGATGTGGATTGCCCTGGCTGCCACAGGCTTTGCCGAACCGAGTGACCTCGACCACGAGTTGCGCAGCGACGGGACATCGGCCGGCCGGATCGCATACGCTCGCGCACTCGCGTCGTTGCCCACCGCAGCGACCAAGCAACGCGTCTGGCAGGCCGCAACCACAGACTTCACATTGTCGAACGATCATCTCGATGCCATGATCGGCGGCTTCAAAGCCGGCGTCGACGCGTCCCTGATCGAGGGCTACGCGGCGGACTATTTTGCCTCGTTGCGCACGTGGTGGTCAGGGCGCAGCATCGAGATTGCGCGGCGCCTGGTGAATGGCTTGTTCCCGGCGTCCGGGGATCTGATTGCGGTCGATCGGTGGCTCGACGCCAATGCCGATGCGCCGGCGTCGTTGCGGCGGTTGGTGCTCGAGAAGCGCGACAACCTGTCTCGGGATCTGAAGGTTCAGGCGTTCAACTCGGCGCTCTGAATTACTTCGCTCCTGGTTGTCCGACAATCAGAGGATGGACACGGCCGCTTGCACCTGCCTCGGATCCGAGGCCCTGGGGATCGGCGACACCGGCCAGGCGTATGTCCAGTTCGCCGGTCCACTCGCGGGTCAGTTCGGCGTCCATGGCGTCGAGGCGTTCGAGGAGCGGAGCGTGCTGATCCACCGGGCACGCTGCCAGCAAGGTCGTGAACACGGCGCGCAAGCGGCGCTGCACCTGGGCGGAATTGGTACTGAAGTGCCGAATTTCGTCGGTCGCGATGGACACGTAGTCCGTCCAGGTTCTCTGCTGCCCGCGGATTCGGGTCAACGTGGACGTCGCGGAGTCGGCATGCACCCGCGGTGCCAGCAGAACGAGCAGATCCTCGATGTGGTCGAGAGCTTGGACCGCGCGGCCAGGATCGTTGATAGCCGGAGACAATGCTTTGAGCGCAATATCGACAATGGATTGGATTGCCGCGGCCGGACCGACTACGGGACCGTGAGTGTCACCGAAAACCAGGCACGACATCAGCGAATCCGGACGGATCGCCATCGAGGTGCCACGGACTTCGAACAGCGGCGCGTTCTGGGCGACGAATTCTCCGATGCCGGGCACGACTGCGATGCTGACCCCCCACTTCGATGCCAACCGCTCCAGTCGCGGCAGGTTGATCGCCAGCAGTATGCGCCCGTTGGGGGAGAGGTGTCGCAGTCGGACGATCAAGAGGTCTGCGGACTCGTCGTCGGCCGGTGCGGGATTGGCGACTACGGGTGCAGCAGTTGCGTCCTGCGTCGACTTGTCGTAATGCGGGTACGAGCGAATTATTGCGCTTCGTCCTTCGGCTGCGATCCACCGCAGAAGCCGACTGGAATTGAGAATCGAGCCAACTCGGGACACCAGTGCAATAAACAGAATGGCGCTGATGATCGCAAGAAACAGCGCCGTGTACGTGGATATCTGGGGAGCTGAATGTTGGGTGTTGAGAGCAAGATCGAGGGCAACGATGATCGAGTAGACAAATGTCGCGAGAAACATCCCGATGGACCATCGCATGACTCGCTGCTGAGCCAGCATCGGCACCACTCGCACCGATATCTGCGAAGCGCCGAATTGCATGGCCAGTGTGATCGCAGTGAACACCAGACCGGTGAGGGTGATCATTCCACCGGCGATCACGCTCAGCAGAGTTGCTGTAGCTCCCGGATCCACGGCGTATTCGAGCGAATCAGAACCGAAGCCGTCGAACACCGAACTGTCGAGATCGATAAGCGTGTCGGCCAAGAAGAATGCCGCGACGACAAGCAGAACGGGTAACCGCCACACGGGGACGGTGCGAAGCCGTCTGCGGGTACGACGCCACCGCAGTGCGTCGGATAGCCGCCACTTCGGAGTCGTAGCCGGGGGCTCGGGTGTCGACACCGTGGTCGGTTCAGCTGCTGCTGAAGGGATGGCTTCCGGTACCCCGAAACTCCCCGAGACGCTTTCCTGAAATCGAATTTTGGCTTTGATCAGTGGTTCCCTGACGCGTTGCTCGCGGGCGACCGCGCGAGACATCTTCGCCGGCTTGTCGCGGTACCGGGATCTGGCCCACGGCGCACCCGGGCGGCTCAGGCGGATTGCGCCGACGATGAGGAGCGGCGGGAAAAACAATCCGATCAAACCGGTCCACAACTTGCCTTTGAGAAGTGTGATCATCGCGAGTGCCAATTGGAGTATCAGCGCGACAACAATTGCAATGAGGGTTGCGATACTGCGATCTTCCTCGTATGGGTCGAACTCGCCGGCAAACCCGATCGGATGGACGCCGAACAAGAAAAGAAAGGAAATGGCGATCGCCACGAAGACCGCATCTATCGACGACCGACCTTCTTCGGCCCAATAGACATCACGCAAATGCAGAACCAGCGCATATTCGTCGAGAACCAAGGCGCTACCGATTCCGAACACCGACGCGAGCACACAATTGGCGACCGGGGTGTGGAAATCCGCCAATGCGATAAAGGCAAACCCGGAGACGAGCATCATCATCAGCCCGAACACCATGTGATGGATATGCATACCGCCCGGCGTGACATTGCCCGGCCACCACGACACTTCGGCGCGGATCATGCGCACACTGAATCTGATGAACAGAAAGGTAAGTAAAAACGCGACCAGCAAGAAGAACAACGGCAGCCGTCCGGTATCGACGACCGTGTGCTCGAACCATGCCTTCACTACGTCAGCATGACAGGGTTTTCCGCAGGTATTCTCGCAAAACGCTCAATTGGAAACTGGCCTGTGTCTGAATCTTGCCGGGGCCGCGCTACTGTCGAGAAATGGTGAACGCGGATTTACTGGATCGGGCCCATGTCGAATCAGCCTTTTCGACCTTCGAACCACGGTCTGTCGACCTCGATGGGCGCAGGTTGGCATCTGTGGTCTTTGCCCTGATGCGAGATGCCGACGGCACATCGGTGTTCCCGCTGACCAAGCGGCCGAGCAAAATGCGCGCGCACCCCGGTCAATTCGCCCTGCCAGGCGGGAGCGTCGACGCCGGTGAAACACCCGAAGAAGGCGCCCTGCGCGAACTCTCCGAAGAACTGGGGCTGACCGCCGCGACGTCCGACATCATCGGCCGCCTCGACGATTACGTCACACGCTCAGGCTTCGTGATCCGCCCGTTTGTCGTGTGGTCGGGCGCCGAGATCGAAAAATTGGTACCCAACCCGGACGAGGTTGCGTCGTTGTACGCGGTCACATCAGCCGAACTCGATGTGGACCCGCGTTTCGTGTCGATCGAGGAGTCGCCGAATCCTGTGGTGCAGTGGCCGTTTCGAACCAGCCTCGTGCATGCTCCGACCGGTGCCGTCGTCTACCAACTCCGGGAAGTTCTCAGTGGGCGGCACACCCGGATCGACAACCTCGAACAACCCGTCTTCGCCTGGCGGTAACAACACCCGCACGGCGCGAGCGACCCTGGGCACGCACGAGGGGCGGCCATGAGCAAAATGTCGCAAGTGCTGTGGAAAGCTGGCACCACGGCGCCGCAACGGCGGGCAGTTCGATGCGGAGTGCGGAACAATACGAGGTGTGTGCAGTGACATCAGGTGAACAGGAACTTGTCGTGACAGATCGAGTTCTGACGGTTCCCAACATTCTCAGCATGGCTCGCCTGCTGCTGCTCCCGGTGTTCGCTTACCTGCTCTTGGTGACACATTCTGACGGGTGGGCGCTGGCGCTGCTGATGCTCACCGGATTCACGGACTGGCTCGACGGCAAACTGGCGCGGATTCTCGATCAGAGCTCGAAATTGGGCGCTGTTCTCGATCCACTGGTCGACCGCTTGTACGTCGTGACGACGCTCGTGACGTTTGTGGCCCGCGACTTCATCCCCTGGTGGGTCGCAGCGATCCTGATCGGCCGGGACTTGATCCTTGCTCTCACTCTTCCGATCTACCGCAGACGCGGCCTCCCGCCGCCCGAGGTCATCTATCTCGGCAAAGCCGCGACATTCCTGCTGATGTTTGCGTTGCCGCTGATACTGGCCGGCCACGGAGATTGGCCGATCGCCGGATTCACTCACGCTTTCGGTTTTGCCTTCCTGATCTGGGGAACAGTCCTGTACGTGTGGACCGCCGTGATCTACGTGCTCAAAGCTGCCCGGATTGCGCGGACCTACGAGGTTGTACCCCGATGAAAAGAACGGGGGAGGACGTGCGCCGCAACCCGGTGCCGTCACTGCTCCGGTCGCTGATGACCGAACACCTCGATCCCGGATACGAGGCTGCAGCACTCGAACGAGAACATGAACACAGCAAGAACTCCATGCCCCGAACCGGGCCGTGGCTGGCTCTGGGCGGACTCCTGCTCGGTTTTGTCCTGACAGTCTCAGCGGTCTCGGCAGTTGGGCAGGTGTCCGGCACCGAAGATCTCCGTTCCGATCTCGTTGCGAAGGTACGTGCGACCGAAGATCAGATCGACGATCTGGACGCGACTCGGGACTCCCTCACCGAGCAGGTCGACGCCGCCCGAGCCACCGCATTGGCCGGAGACACCGAAGGCAACCAAATTCTCGGGGAACTGCGCGGCGTCGAATCCGAAGCGGGCGCCGAAGCCGTACACGGCGAAGGCATCACCGTCACCCTCACCGACCCGGCTGGGCGCCCCAATCTTTCCGACGCATCGCAACGCAGCGTCGGGGGAAAGAGCGTCGTACTCGATAGAGATATACAGAGTGTGGTCAACGCACTGTGGGCCGGCGGCGCCGAGGCCGTTGCCGTGGGCGGCGTGCGCATCGGCCCGACGGTGACGATCCGTCAGGCCGGCGGCGCGATGCTGGTCGACAATCAGCCCGTCTTCTCGCCGTACGTCGTCGAGGCGATCGGTGACTCTCGTGCGTTGCAGCGAGAATTTGTCGTGAGCGATGCCTACCTGCGGATGTCCAGCATCGCGCAGCTGTACGGCGTCGGTTTTGCTGTGGCCGAGGATAATTCGATGAGCCTTCCGCCCGCCGCAACGCGCCCGGTGCGCGTTGCGACTGAACCGATAGGACCTAGATAGATGGAGCGAGTTCGATGAAGGCCGGTTCCGCCCTGTACGGACTCGCCGCGTTGGTGATCGGCATCGTCCTGGGTGTTGTCTTCAGCCCACAGGTGCCCGACGCATTCGCGCCGTATCTTCCGATTGCCGTTGTAGCCGCACTCGATGCGGTATTCGGTGGCTTGCGGGCGTACTTGGACGAGATCTTCGACGCCAAGGTATTTGTCGTCTCGTTTGTCTTCAACGTTCTTGTCGCCTCGCTGATCGTCTGGCTGGGTGATCAGCTCGGAGTCGGCACGCAACTCTCGACGGCCATCGTAGTGGTCCTGGGGATTCGAATCTTCGGCAATGCAGCGGCACTGCGTCGCCGGCTGTTCGGAGCGTGAGACATGGCTGACGCGGTCAGGAAGCACGACGAGGGACGACACGAGTTGCGACCGGTGAACAAGCACCGAAGCAACGTGGTGTTCGCAATTCTTGCGACAGTTCTGCTCGGTGTTCTGGGAGTGGCAATCGCAACTCAGGTGCGCAGCACCGTTGCGGGGGACTCGCTCGATTCTGCGCGCCCCGCCGATCTCCTTGTGGTTCTCGACAACCTGAATCGGCGCGAAGCCGCGCTGCGACAGGAAGTCTCGGAGCTCGAGGATTCTCTGGCGACATTGCGGCGCAGCGGAAGCACCGACGCGGCTCTCGGTGAAGCGCAGGCCCGATTGAATGCCCTCTCCATCCAGGTGGGGACAGCGCCGGCGAGCGGTCCTGGCGTCACCATGACGTTGACCGATCCGACGGGTGGTGTCGGGCCGGAGGTGATTCTCGATCTGATCCAGGAACTACGTGCCGCCGGAGCCGAGGCTATTCAGATTGCCGGAGCCACAGGCGAACCGATCCGGATCGGCGTGAACTCGTGGGTCGGTGGCCGCGGCGGTGACATCGAAGTGGACGGAACCAAGATCGCAGCGCCGTACACTGTGAGCGCGATCGGCGATCCGCCGACTTTGGCAGCGGCATTGAACATTCCGGGCGGAGTGTTCGACAACGTGTCACGGGGCGGCGGAAGTTCCACCGTCGAGCAATCACAGCAGGTCACGATCTCCGCCTTGCGACAATTGAATCCGCGCCAATACGCTCAACCCGGAAATTGAATTTTTGCGTCCGGAACTTTCGGGCGGCATGTGAAAGGAAGCCACTGTGAGTGAGCTCGATACACCTACCGATCTGCGTTACACCGCGGAGCACGAGTGGGTGAAGCGAACCGGCCCGACATCTGTTCGAGTGGGCATTACCGACTTCGCTCAGTCACAGCTCGGAGATGTGGTGTTCGTTCAGCTCCCCGCCGCGGGAGAAGACGTCACCGCTGGCGAATCGCTCGGTGAGGTCGAATCGACCAAGAGCGTATCCGACATCTTTGCGCCGTTCACCGCGAAAGTTATTGCGGCTAACAGCGAATTGGACGGTGCTCCCGAACTCGTGAACACCGATCCGTACAACAACGGTTGGCTCGTCGATCTCGAGGTTGCCGACGAAGCCACTTTGGACAGTGCGATTTCGGAGACCTTGGATGCTGCGGGATACACCGCACTGACGTCCAGCTAGGGCTTGACTGCCGACCCGTTGTGTCGCGGCCAGTCTCGCTGCACACAAGGGTGCGCGCAGGGTACGGTCGTGGGGTACGCATGTGCCAAGTCGGGGTGCAGGTCGTATCTGTAAGTGACTGTGAAAGATGCTCGAGAAAAAAGTGCACTGCGTAGTCCAGTGATTTCTGATCTGGACGATTGATCGAGGAGGAGAAACAGTGAGCGAGAACGGTAACGACGCGGGCTACGGGGAGACGCCGGCGGAGACCACATCGGTATTCCGTGCAGATTTCCTCAACGAGCTCGACAACTCCTCAGCAGCACCGGCCGCCGAGCAGCCGGTTTCGGGTGTCGAAGGTCTACCTGCCGGCGCGGCTCTGCTCGTCGTCAAACGAGGACCAAACGCGGGATCGCGTTTCTTGCTGGATCAGCCGACCACGTCGGCAGGTCGCCACCCGGACAGTGACATCTTCCTCGACGATGTGACGGTCAGCCGCCGCCACGCCGAGTTCCGTCAGGAAGAAGCCGAATTCCACGTCGTCGACGTCGGAAGCCTCAACGGCACGTACGTCAACCGTGAGCCTGTCGATTCGGCAGTGCTGGCCAACGGCGACGAGGTGCAGATCGGTAAGTTCCGTCTGGTTTTCCTCACCGGCCCGCGTTCCGGCGGTTCGCAGGTGGGCGAGGCGTCAGCAGGTGCTGGTAGCTAATGACGGCATTGCGGCAGCAGAGCCAGCCGGGGATGTCTATCGGCTCCGTGCTGGATCGGTTGCGTCCAGATTTTCCCGACGTGACGATTTCGAAGATTCGTTTCCTCGAGTCCGAGGGCTTGATCAGCCCACAACGGACGCCGTCGGGATACCGCAGGTTCTCCATCGAGGACTGCGAGCGTCTTCGCTACGTACTGACCGCTCAACGTGATCAGTACCTGCCGCTGAAAGTCATCAAGGAACAACTCGAGGCGATCGACAGTGGTGCCGCGACGGTCAGCGCAGACAACTCTGCGCCGCGACGTCCGCGCGTCCTGTCGATCGCTCCGGGAGAAGTATCGCCCGAGGTTTTCCGGGTGGATCGAGAAGTCCGAGTGGGTCGGGCGGATCTTCTCGCTCGCGCGGACATCGACGATCGATTCCTGACCGACCTCATTCGCACCGGCCTGATCGTGCCAGGCGCTGCCGGATTCTTCGACGAAGACGCAGTGACGTTGGCCCGGACAGCCAAGGCGATGGCGGAATACGGTTTGGAAGTACGACATCTACGTGCGTTCAAGTTGGCTGCGGATCGTGAAGCCGGGTTGGTTACCCAGATCGCCGGACCGGTAGCCAAGGGACGTGATGCGGGTGCCCGTGATCGAGCCGAGGAAATGGTTCGAGAACTGGCAGCATTGTCGTTGACATTGCATACATGCCTGGTCAAATCAGCAGTCCGCGGAAGTCTTGATCGCTGAGTTCTCGATCATCTCGTTCCACGCGAATAGAATCTCAGTACGGTCGTGAATTCGGCCACCAGGGTCATTTCAGGTTGGAGGCAAGCTCGATGGGCGAAATGCGTGTGATCGGAGTTCGTGTCGAGCAGCCCCAGAATCAGCCGGTTTTATTGCTCCGCGAGTCAGATGGTGATCGGTACCTTCCGATCTGGATCGGGCAGACGGAAGCCACGGCGATCGTTCTGGAGCAACAGGGAGTCGAGCCGGCGAGGCCGCTCACACACGACCTGATCAAAATACTGATCGAATCCTTCGGCCGCAGTCTGCAGGAAGTCCGCATCGTGGATCTGCAAGAAGGCACGTTCTATGCCGACCTGGTTTTCGACGAGCAAACTACGGTCTCCGCTCGTCCGTCGGATTCCATCGCGTTGGCACTTCGGATCGGGGTCCCGATCTTTGCCTCGGAATCAGTCCTTGCCGAGGCGGGATTGGTCATTCCTGACGAGCGTGAAGACGAGGTGGAGAAATTCAAGGAATTCCTGGACACGATCTCGCCGGATGATTTCAAGGCAACTGACGGTTAGCCGATCGTTTCCGAGACTGGCTTGAGGCTTCAACTCTCAAGTAGAGGTTTAGTCTCGTTCGGCGTGTTGCGTTGACCAAAATCGCGCCGGGGTCTTACCGTTGCGAGCGGTGAAGATCGTTGAGCCTTGAAATAGAGTCTGGTCTTGGTGCTCTGTCGGGGCGTACTCTAGGTAAGTCCACTCGTGGAATTACGTGCCTCGGATTCACTGCTTCGAAATGTTCGGTGGTTCGAGATCGGCTGACGCGGGTATCCGTTTCTGTTCGGGTATCAGACTCTGCCGCATAGCACAGCGTGATGACACGATGGCGTATCGAGAAGGAGACGGCAGTGGAAGAACAGTCGAACTTAGGCAAGGCGGAGAATTCCGGCGTCGCTGAACTGACTGCAGATCCGGCTGCCCAATCAATGTCGGAAGAGTTGCAGCCGGGATTGTTCCCGGACGACTCCATTCCTGACGATCTTGTCGGCTACCGCGTTCCCATCGCATGCCAGATCGCCGGCATCACCTACCGTCAGCTCGATTACTGGGCACGGACCGCACTGGTCGTCCCGTCCATCCGCGGCGCGGCCGGCTCCGGCAGCCAGCGTTTGTACTCGTTCAAGGACATTCTGGTTCTCAAGATCGTCAAGCGATTGCTCGACACCGGAATCTCTTTGCAGAACATCCGGGTGGCCGTCGATCACCTGCGTCACCGCGGCGTTCGCGATCTCGCCAACATCACTCTGTTCTCCGACGGGACCACCGTCTACGAGTGCACGTCCCCCGAAGAGGTCGTAGACCTGCTCCAAGGTGGGCAGGGAGTATTCGGCATCGCCGTCAGCGGCGCGATGCGTGAACTCACCGGAACCATCGCCGACTTCCCGGCCGAGCGTGCAGACGGCGGCGAAAGTGATCCGAATCCCGAAGACGAATTGGCGTCGCGCCGCAAGAATCGCGTGAGCCGCAAGACCGGATAGTGTTCCGGGCGTCACACCCGCTCGGTCGATGTGGTGGCGACGGAAGGTCGGCCGGTCAACTAGACTGGTCCACGCGTCGCCGGCGTACGGGAGAGCCTCGGGTAGTGCTTCACACACCAGTCTTCGATTTGCGGACTTGTCGTGAGCGTTATCAGGGCGCCGAAGGAGCAATACCTCCCCGTCAATCTCTCAGGCACCAAGGACCGTACGGGCTCCGACGCCTCTGGAAAGCGGTGGGATAACCCACCCGCCGACGGGGAAAGGCTGTGGTTCCGCCGGCATGGTGGATCACTACCGAATCTCTCAGGCGCTCGTTGTCGAGCAGGCGACAGAGGGGGAGGAACACACCGCAGTCGGTGTGTGTCCTGATCCTCCGATCTGCCTGGGAGTTGTCGTGATCGACGCTGCAAGCCGTAATTTTGCCGACCGCCATGTCGGTCCGAACGCCGCGGAACTCGCGCGCATCCTCGAACTCATCGGGGTCGACTCCCTCGACGATCTCGCAACCAAGGCCGTTCCGTCGGTCATTCTCGACGCCGCACCCGGCGGAATCGCTGCCGGACTCGACGCATTGCCGTTGCCGGTCGGAGAGCACGAAGCGCTCGCGGAACTGTCCGCCCTCGCTGCCCAGAACACTGTCGCCACGTCGATGATCGGCCTCGGCTACTTCGATACGTTGACACCGCCGGTGTTGTTGCGCAACATCATCGAGAACCCGGCCTGGTACACCGCGTACACGCCGTACCAGCCCGAGATCAGCCAGGGCCGCCTCGAAGCCCTCCTCAATTTCCAGACCATGGTCGCCGATCTTTCCGGCATGGAGCTCGCCAACTCGTCCATGCTCGACGAGGCCACCGCCGCTGCCGAAGCCATGACGCTCCTGCGCCGCGCGAACCGCAGCAAGTCCCCACGCTGTGTCGTCGACGAGGACCTGTACCCGCAGACCCTTGCTGTCATCGAGACGCGCGCCGAGCCGCTCGGCATCGAGATCGTCTCCGCTGACCTCACTGCCGGACTGCCCGAGGGCGATTTCTTCGGTGTCATCGCCCAGATCCCGGGCGCTTCTGGACGCGTTGTCGACTACACCTCGATCATTGCGGAAGCTCATGAGCGCGGCGCACTGGTTGCCGTCGGTGCCGACCTACTTGCGATGACGCTCATCACCTCGCCCGGTGAGCTCGGTGCGGACGCGTGCTTCGGCACCACCCAGCGCTTCGGTGTTCCCATGGGTTACGGCGGACCGCACGCCGGTTACCTGGCGGTGCACTCCAAGCTCGCGCGTCAGCTGCCCGGCCGTTTGGTCGGCGTGTCCATCGACGCGGACGGAGACAAGGCGTATCGCCTGGCGCTGCAGACGCGTGAGCAGCACATTCGCCGTGAGAAGGCGACGTCCAACATCTGCACCGCTCAGGTGCTCCTCGCCATCCTGGCCGCGATGTATGCGAGCTACCACGGCGCCGAGGGACTCAAGGCGATTGCCTTGCGCGTCGCTGCCCGGGCGCACGCGTTGGCAAACGGTTTGCGTGAGGGCGGCGTGACCGTTGTCCACGATTCGTTCTTCGACACCGTGCTGGCTCAGGTTCCGGGCAAGGCGGCCGACGTTGTCGCTGCCGCAAAGGAATCCGGAATCAACCTGCGTCTGGTCGACGCCGATCATGTCGGCATCTCCTGCGACGAGGCCACCACCGCCGATCACGTTCTCGCGGTGCTCGACGCTTTCGGGATCGACGACGCTGTTGTCGCCATCGAAGCCGAGGGCAACTCGGTTCCGGCTGCTCAGGAGCGCACCTCCGACTACCTGCAGCACGAAGCCTTCACCCGTTACCGTACGGAAACGGCAATGCTTCGCTACCTGCGCGCGCTGTCCGACAAGGACATTGCGCTCGATCGCAGCATGATCCCGCTGGGTTCGTGCACCATGAAGCTCAACGCGACCGCCGAGATGGAATCCATCACGTGGCCCGCGTTCAACGCAATCCACCCGTTTGCGCCGACGTCCGACGCACCCGGACTGCTCAAGATCATCAAGGACCTCGAGGACTGGCTGGTCGCGGTCACCGGCTACGACAACGTCAGCCTCCAGCCCAACGCCGGCAGCCAGGGGGAGTACGCG
The DNA here is from genome assembly GCF_013277795.1 of Rhodococcus sp. MS16. Lineage (NCBI taxonomy): Bacteria > Bacillati > Actinomycetota > Actinomycetes > Mycobacteriales > Nocardiaceae > Rhodococcus > Rhodococcus sp. MS16. Next base: position 976,349 of record NZ_VBTM01000001.1, on the reverse strand, counting down.
GGCCTGCTCGCGATCCGTAACTACCACCTCAGCCGCGGCGACGATCACCGCGACACGTGCCTCATCCCGTCGAGTGCTCACGGCACCAACGCGGCTTCGGCCGTCATGGCCGGGATGCGCGTCGAGGTTGTTGCGTGCCGCCCCAACGGTGACGTCGACGTCGACGATCTGCGCGCGAAGATCGCCGATCACGCCGAGCGTCTCGCCGCGATCATGATCACCTACCCGTCCACCCACGGTGTCTACGAGCACGAGATCTCCGACATTTGCGCAGCAGTACACGACGCCGGCGGCCAGGTGTACGTCGACGGCGCCAACCTCAACGCGCTTGTCGGCCTTGCTCGTCCGGGCCGATTCGGTGGCGACGTCAGCCACCTGAACCTGCACAAGACCTTCTGCATCCCGCACGGCGGCGGGGGACCCGGCGTCGGACCGATCGGCGTGCGCTCGCACCTGACGCCGTTCCTGCCCGGACACCCGATGGCCCCCGAACTCGGTGGTAGAGGCACGATCTCGGCAGCGCCGTACGGCAGTGCGTCAATCCTGCCCATTACCTGGACCTACATCCGGATGATGGGAGCTCAGGGCCTGCGCCGCGCCAGCCTGACCGCCATCGCGTCGGCCAACTACATCGCGCGTCGACTCGACGAGTACTTCCCGGTTCTCTACACCGGCGAGAACGGCATGGTCGCGCACGAGTGCATCCTCGACCTGCGCGGTCTGACCAAGGACACCGGCGTGACCGTCGACGACGTCGCAAAGCGTCTCGCCGACTACGGTTTCCACGCTCCGACCATGAGCTTCCCCGTGGTCGGCACCTTGATGGTCGAGCCGACCGAGAGTGAAAACCTCGAGGAAATCGACGAGTTCTGCGACGCGATGATCGCCATTCGCGGCGAGATCGATCGCGTGGGAGCCGGTGAGTGGACTGTGGAGGACAACCCGCTTCGCGGCGCTCCCCACACTGCCGGAAGCATCGCGGCGCAGTGGGATCACCCGTACTCGCGTGAGATCGCAGTGTTCCCGCGCGGTAAGGCTCGTCCCAAGGTGTGGCCGTCCGTGCGTCGTATCGACGGTGCACACGGCGACCGCAACCTGATCTGCTCGTGCCCGCCGATCGAAGCGTTCGCAGGCAACTAAGGCGTGTGCCCGCCGGAGACCATCAGTTCTCGCGAACGAGTTCGAGGACGGTGATCTCCGGCGGCGCGCCGACGCGCACCGGCGGACCCCACGCTCCGGCGCCGCGCGTTGTGTACAGAACGGTATTGCCGATCGTGTCCAGGCCCTGCACCGAAGGTTGTTGCAGCGGGACGAGATAGCGCAGCGGCCACATCTGTCCGCCGTGCGTGTGCCCGGACAGTTGCAGATCGATGCCCATCTCCGACGCTTCGAGCGCTTGGCGGGGTTCGTGGGCGAGCAGCAACGCAAACGTGTTCGGATCGTGCCCGTTCAGTGCTGCTGTCAGATCCGGCTCGTACGGGGCCGGTGACGTGTAGTCGTGGATACCCACGATGTCGATGGTGTCGCCGCCACGCTCGATCGACGCTCGGCTGTTACGAAGCGTGGTGATCCCCAAGGTTTCCCACACGTCGAGCCACTTGCCGCCGTCGTCGGCGTAGAACTCGTGATTGCCACTGACCCCGAAGATCCCGTCCGGCGCATGAAGATCGGCGAGCGGCCCAAGATCGGGAGCAACCTTCGCGACTGTGCCGTCCACGAGGTCACCGCCGATCGCAATCAGATCGACATTCTGCGAGTTCACGATCTCGACCACCTTGCGGGTGAAGTCGACTCCGCGGGCCGGGCCAACATGCAAGTCGGTGATCAAGGCAATCCGGTAGCCGTTGAAGCCTTCGGGCAGGCGGGCCAACGGCACCCGAATCCGGGAGACCTTCGGGTTCGACGCCTCGTACACCCCGTATGCGGCAGTGCCCAACGCCGCAACCGTGACTGCAGCGGTTGCCAACTGCAAAGTACGACGCTTCGCCGGATCCACCTCAGGTTCCTCACGGCGTCTACGCACCAGACGATTGACCCCGGCGCACACTCCGATGATCAGCAGCCCCGGAATCAGATACAACCACGAAGCCAACCAGACCCACCCGAGAAACCCGACCGGGCGGGCCCACGACGTGGCGAAGACCTCGCCGCTGCCCATGCCGATGAGCGTCAGAACGGCCAACAGCACCAATGCGGTGTCGGTGATGCGGGCCCACCGCGTCGGCATGCCGGTTGCCCGGACCAGCCTGCGGTGTAGAAACCAGGTGAGAAGCGCGAGAACAACGGCAAATACTGCGATCCGCGCCATCAGGACAGCAGTTCCGCGACTGCAGCCGACATCGCGGCGGAGTCATCCGGGTTCACGCGAATCAATGTTCCACCAGTTCTGTCGGAGACATCTTGCAGCGTGGCGGCATCGCCACTGGAACCGATAACCAGAATGTCGACCCGCACCGGGCGAGCTGGATCGGTTGCCGAAGCGATGGCGCTGAGGAGTTCGGCGCGTGTCATCGTCGACTCGTCGGTGGCAGCAGAGGTGACCAGCAGAACGGAGTTGGTTCGATCGGCGTCGTATCCGGTTGCCGCGTCTTTGTACGCTGCGGCCAGCGCGGGGTACTTCGATGATTTTCCTTCAGCGCTGAGACTGCTCACAGCGGCGGTGAGTTTGGTTCGTTGATCAGCATCGAGGGGTGCGCCGGGAACGATTACACGCTCCGCTGCCGCGGCGTCGGAACCGGGGAACGCGTGCACCGCGACGTCGGAGGCGTCCGGGCTGCGGACCAACTGAGACTCGATCGCCGCACCGGCTGCGGACAAGTTGGCGCTCATCGACGTCGAGGTATCCAGCAGGATGGTTGCGCTGCGAACGGAAACAGGGTTGGCGACAACAGCGTTCAGAGCAGTGGCAGTTTCCGCCGATGCGGGCGTCAGGGTTGAGGTGATCTGCGCGGGTTCGAGTGCACCCAGATCTGGGACACTCTTACCCTCGACGCGGAATCCGGCGTCGACGAAGATCTGGGACTGCTCCGCATCGCGCATGAACTCGGAGAACTGTGCGGCGGCGCGTGCGGCGGTTTCGTCGATTCCGCCGCCCGCGACGATCACCGCCGGATAGTCCGCGAGCGGAGTTGCGCCGCTCGGGGAAAATGCCGTCATGTCAGCGTTGGCCGACTGGGCGATCGACTGTTCGATGGCCGGGACGGCGGTGACAGTGGCAGGGGCGCCGCTGGTGAGGGCGGCTAATGCGTCGGCGGTTGTGGCGGGCGGCGCCGGGAGGGATTGAAACTGTGACGCCAGAGCGCTCAATGCCGATGTGACTTGGCTGGACTGAGCCTGTTCGAGGGTGACCGGTCCGGAACCCGCGCCGGCCACGGCCGCGGCAATTGCCTGCGTTGCCATGACGGTCTGCGGGCTGCCAACCGGAAGTGCGAGTGTTGTGTCACCGAGGGACTGCCATCCCGCGTTCGCGGACTCCAGCGAAGTTGCTGTCTCCGGCGCAACCGCCAGCACAACCGGCGAGTTCGCGATGGACCGTGGCTCTCCGTTGATCACGGCTTTACCGGACAGTGGGGCGAGTTCGAAAGAACTGGTCGGAATCCACAGATTTGGGCGCGGTCCGAGCGCGGCGGAATCCCATTCGGCGGCTGCTGCCAGGGCATTTGCGATTAATGGCGATGGAACCGCATTGATTGCAGTGGTGATGCAATGATCTCGGATCACCGGTGAAGTGTCGGTGAATCGCTTGGCCAACTGCTCGACCTGTGGGGCAATCGACGGATCAACCGTGATGTCGAGCGTCCGGTTGCCCTCGACGCACGTCCCCGCTGCTTGCTGACCTTGATCGTCGATGCGATTACCGAGGGCCTTCCACCCGAAGAATCCGGCCACGATCAGGACGACCGCCACGACAACAAGGATCGGCCCCTTACTGATACCTCTGGCGCCTGACCCGCCGCGATGTTCGCCCACGTACGCTGCCCTACCTTGCTCACTCGACGATCTCTGCCGAGAGCCAGTCTAGTGACGAATCTTCGGGGCCAACGCGAACAGCCTCGACACCGGGAGCGGCGTCGAGGCTGTTCGAGTTGAGCGAGGTGAAATCAGGCGTTGGCGGCCTTGTACTCGCGGCGGCGGCGATGCAGGATCGGCTCCGTGTATCCGCTGGGCTGCTTCGCACCTTCGAGGATCAGTTCCTTCGCGGCCTGGAAGGCGATGTTGGAATCGAAATCAGGTGCCATGTTCCGGTATTCCGCGTCGCCCTCGTTCTGGCGGTCGACAACCGGTGCCATGCGCTCGAGTGCGCTCACGACATCGGTCTCGCTGACGATGCCGTGACGCAGCCAGTTGGCGAGCAGCTGGCTCGAGATGCGTAGCGTTGCGCGGTCCTCCATGAGGGCGACATCGTGGATGTCGGGAACCTTGGAGCAGCCGACGCCCGCGTCGATCCACCGGACGACGTAGCCGAGGATGGACTGGCAGTTGTTGTCGAGTTCTTCCTTCTTCTCCGCGTCCGTCCAGTCGGTGCTGGGGGCGAGCGGAATGGTCAGGATGTCGTCGACGCTCGCGCGCGGCTTACCCTTCAGGCCGTCCTGAACCGCGAACACGTCGACGCGGTGGTAGTGCGTCGCGTGCAGGGTGGCGCCGGTGGGCGAAGGCACCCAGGCGGTGTTGGCGCCGGCCTTGGGGTGGCCGATCTTCTGCTCGAGCATGTCCGCCATCAGTTCGGTCATGGCCCACATGCCCTTGCCGATCTGAGCCTTGCCCTGCAGACCGCAGGCCAGGCCGGTGTCGACGTTCCAGTCCTCGTACGCGCCGATCCACTTCTGCTTCTTCATCTCGGCCTTGCGCACCATCGCGCCGGCTTCCATGGAGGTGTGGATCTCGTCGCCGGTGCGGTCGAGGAAGCCGGTGTTGATGAAGACAACGCGGTCGACGGCTTCCTTGATGCAGGCTGCAAGGTTGACCGTCGTACGACGCTCTTCGTCCATGATGCCGACCTTGAGCGTGTTCTCCGGCAGGCCGAGGACCTGCTCGACACGGCCGAACAGTTCGGTGGTGAAGGCAACTTCCTCGGGACCGTGCTGCTTGGGCTTGACGATGTAGATCGAGCCGGTGCGGCTGTTGTCCAGTGGGCCGTTGGCGTCGCTGATCGACAAGCCGTGGACAGCACAGGCGCTGGTGATCAACGCGTCGAGAATGCCCTCGGGAACCTCGTTGCCGTCGGCGTCGAGGATCGCCGGGTTGGTCATGAGGTGACCGACGTTGCGGACGAACAGGAGTGAACGACCGTGCAGGCTGAGTTCGCTGCCGTCGACGGCCGTGTACTTACGGTCGCCGTTGAGCGTGCGGGTGAAGGACTTGGCGCCCTTCTTGATCTCCTCGGACAGGTCGCCGCGGTTCAGGCCCAACCAGTTGCGGTAACCGACGACCTTGTCGTCGGCGTCGACAGCGGCGACCGAATCCTCGAAGTCCATGATCGTGGTGACCGCGGATTCGAGAACGACGTCCTTGACGCCGGCCGCGTCGGTGCTGCCGATCGGGGAGGACGCGTCGATCTGGATCTCGGCGTGCAGTCCGTTGTTGCGCAGCAGAATGCTGGTGGGCGCGTCCTTCTCACCGAGGTAGCCGACAAACTTCTCCGGCTGGGCGAGCGTGGTGACAGTGCCGTCCGCGAGGGTGACCTTGACGTCAGTGCCGTCGATCGCGTACTTCACGCTATCGGCGTGCGATCCCGACGCGAGAGGTGCTGCCGCGTCGAGGAACTCACGAGCCCACGCGATGACCTTGTCGCCGCGGACCTTGTTGTAGCCCGAACCCTTCTCGGCGCCGTTCTCCTCGGAGATGGCGTTGGTGCCGTAGAGCGCGTCGTACAACGAACCCCAGCGAGCATTGGAGGCGTTGAGCGCGAAGCGGGCATTGAGGATCGGGACGACCAACTGCGGGCCCGCGGTTGAGGTGATCTCGGTGTCGACGTTGGTGGTCGTCACGGAGAACTCGGCGGGTGTGGGCAGGAGATATCCGATTTCCTGCAGGAACGCCTTGTATGCGGCGGCGTCGATGGGAGCGCCGGCCTGGTTGCGATGCCACTGATCGATCTGCGCCTGCAGATCGTCGCGCTTGGCAAGCAGGGCGCGGTTCTTCGGCGCGAGCTCGGTGATGACCTTGTCAGCGCCGGCCCAGAAGGTCTCGGCATCTACGCCGGTGCCTGGCAGAGCCTCCTCGACCACGAAGTCGTAGAGAACCTTGGCAACCTGCAGACTGCCGACCTGAACGCGCTCAGTCATGAATAGCCTCACTTTTCCGAAATCGGAGCACCACGACGGGTGCCATGAACCACAATCAATGTTACTCGTGAGTATCCCGCAGGTGGACAGAGCCTCGATGGATACATCACAACCGGCCTGCGGAGATCTCGAAACCGCTACGACGCAGACGTTCGACCAGGACATCCCCCAAGGCTGTGGCCGGGGTGAGGACGCCTGCAGCGTTGGGTAATGCTGCGTTATCGGGCAATTCTGCGTTACTGACAGCAAGACTCAGCGCTGATTCGCCGAGCATCACTGCGGTAGCACTATATCCCGGGTCGCCTTTGGCCCGGACACGCGAGGTGTAGCGCGCGCCCGTGGTGGTCACCGTGAATACGTCAAGGGTGAAGTGGCCTTTGCTCTGGGTGTCCTCGCTTGGCCCCTCGCCCGGGGACGGCAGAACCTTGTCGAGGAGGAAGCGCGTCGGCGGCAGTGCGAGGCCTGCGATCAAGGCGCCGAGTCCCACGGCAACGCCGCCGGCGATCACCGGTGAGACCACCGACGAACCGACGTTCATCACCTCTGTGTACTTGAACTTTCGGCCGTAGGCCCACTCGCGAAGGGCATTGCTGCGTCGCACGACTCGGGTGTTGTAGGACGCCATGAAGAAGGGCGCCTTCCAGCCGTGCAGCGACGGATCGATCTTTCGGCCGTCGACCACCGTGGCGTCACTCTGCTTGCCCAGATCGGGTTCGCTGGCGCGATCGGGGCTCAGCGAGTACGGCGAGGCCGCGAGTTTCCGCAACCGTGCATCGTGTTTCGACACGTCGATCTGCGTGCGGAGTGAATCGATGGTCCCGCCGCTGACGCCGCCGCGCAGTGACGTGACCACCAGCGTGGTGTCCGTCAACTCCCCGGCGCCGTCCGCTTCGATCAGCTTGTGAAGAACATGGACCCCAAGATCGGAAGGGACGGAATCGAAGCCGCACGAATGGACGATGCGGGCACCTGTCGACACGGCAAGTTCGTGATTGGCGTCGATGCTCTCGCGGTGGAAGAGAACCTCACCGGTGAGGTCGACGTAATGGGTTCCCGCGGCGGCGCATTCGTGAACCAACTGATGGCCGTACTTGGCATACGGACCGACCGTCGTAGCTACGACGCGCGTTCGTTCGGCAAGCGCCTTCAAGGCGGTCGAATCATCGGCGTCGGCGACAACGAGGGGGAGTTCGGCTGCCGCAGCACCCAATCCGGCCCGCACGGCGGTCAGCTTCTCGAGGGAACGCCCGCCGAGGCCGATCTTCGTTCCGGCGGGTGCATGCTGAACGAGGTATTCGGCAAGGAGTTTGCCGACGAAGCCGGTAGCTCCGTAGACGATGATGTCGAGTTCGCGCTCGGGTCGACTGTCGATATTGCGGTCACTCACGGGTCCGGTCATGTAGTCAGCCTACAAATGCGGGACCCGAATGCGTGTGAGTGAGCTCACTCCGCAGGTAGTGGTTCCTTCACGACGAGGATCGGAACCTCGACTTCGAGCAGTAGCCGCTGCAGCGGGCGCTCGAGTAGGAACTTGCCGATCGGGGACATACGACGCGTTCCCACGATCAACAGATCGGCTTCGACGGCATCGACCAACTCGACCAGCGCGGTCACCGGATCGCCGTCGTGTTCTGTGGTGCGGAGCTCCCACGGAGTCTGCGCGAATCCTCCGGCGTCCAGTGCCGATTGGATCTCGCCGCGCAAAGCCGCGCTGTCTTCGTCAGTGTCCGGGACATTGACGTCGTCGAGTACGTGCAGCACGACAAGTTGCTCACGCCGATTCACAGATTCTCGTGCTCCGTGGACAATTGCCGCGCGGCCCTCCGGGCTGTCCTTGTGTACGACGGCAATCGTCATGGTTCCTCCGAGGCAGTGGGCAGTGTCGGGGTCCATTATCGCGCGGTATCGCCGGGCACTACCTCAAATGCGGTACTCGACACGGCGTATACGGGGTGTCGAGATCGCCACATCGAGACGGTGAGGTGTGTGCGGTCACCTCTCTCACCAGGGTGAGGGCTTGTAGTCCTTGAGGAAGCAGCCATGGATGTCGACGCCCAGTTCGCCCTGAACGATGGGGTCGTAGACGCGGGCGGCGCCGTCGACAAGGTCGAGCGGAGCGTGGAAACCCTCGTCGGCGAGGCGCATCTTGGTGAAGTGGGGGCGCTCGTCGGTGATCCACCCGGTGTCGACGGCAGTCATGAGGATGCCGTCCTCGAGCATTTCCTTGGAGCTGGTGCGAGTGAGCATGTTCAGTGCTGCTTTCGCCATGTTGGTGTGCGGGTGACCAGGACCCTTGTACGCGCGGCTGAACTGGCCTTCCATCGCGGAGACGTTCACGACGTACTTACGACGCGCTGCTGCTGCCGCCATCGACGGGCGCAGGCGCGAGACCAGAATGAACGGAGCAACCGAATTGCAGAGTTGCACTTCGAGAAGCTCGATCGGATCAACTTCCTCGACGGTCTGAACCCAGCTGTTGGTGTGTGCGAGGTCGGGGAGGAGTCCGCCGGCATCGATGGCGATGCCCTGCTCGATGCGATCGGGTGACGCGGATTTCGCGACCAGCGCGAGCGAGCTGACTGCGTCGGCGGAGAGATTTCCGGACGTGATGGCTGCGACGTCGGACAGTGAGCCTGCGAGCGCTGCGGGATGCGCGTCGCTGGTTTTGCCGAAGGTCACGACATCGGGGAGTTCGCCCGCCGGCAGTGCGCCGGATTCGGCGTCGACCAGAGCGCCGTACGCGCCGGGGGAGCGGCGCACGGTCTGGGCGGCGTTGTTGATCAGGATGTCGAGAGGGCCTTGTGCTGCAACGGAATCGGCAAGGGCGACTACCTGCGCAGGGTCGCGGAGGTCGATGCCGACGATGCGAAGGCGATGAATCCAGTCGGCGCTGTCTTCCATCGCTTTGAAGCGCCGGATCGCGTCGTTGGGGAATCGCGTGGTGATCGTCAGGTGGGCGCCGTCGCGCAGGAGGCGAAGCGCGATGTACATGCCGATCTTGGCGCGGCCACCGGTCAGGAGTGCGCGGCGTCCGGTCAGGTCTGTGCTGGCGTCACGCTTGGCGCGGGAAGTTGCGGCGCAGTCCGGGCACAACTGGTGATAGAACGCGTCGACCTGGGTGTAGCGCTGCTTGCAGATGTAGCAGGGACGCGCCTTGATAAGGGTGCCGGCGATTGCCCCGGCAGTGTTGGACGTGATGGGGATGCCGGCGGTTTCGTCGTCGATTCGGTCCGGTGATCCCGTCGCCGTTGCGGCGACGACACTGCGGTCGGCTTCGTTGACCGCCGCACGCGAGGCGAGGCGACGCTTCTTCTTGAGTCGTTTGAACAGATGGCCGACGGCACGCTGCATGATGATCGAGTCGGGATGCTCGTCGTCGAGTTCGGCTGCTTCGCGCAGAACCTTCAAGCAGATTTCGAGTTCTGCGGGGTCGAGTCCGGCCAGTTCTGCTCCCGCAGATTCTGTATCCGTTACGTCGAACTGCCGTGTGTCTGTATCCACGTGAACTTCTGTTCCATCTCGATCGCCGCTCGCGCGGTCTGTTCCCGGTGTGGGAACTTGGCCTTTTACGAGAAAAGCTCCGGTTCAATGAACCGGAGCTTTTCCTGTCTGTCTCAACACAGAGTGTCCGAGGGGGGACTTGAACCCCCACGTCCGTTAATAGGACACTAGCACCTCAAGCTAGCGCGTCTGCCATTCCGCCACTCGGACTCGGCCCCGATTTCTCGGTGCTGGGAAAGAGTATCCGATGCTGTCCCGCTCTCCCAAATCGCGTCGGCGATGTGGACGTTTGTCCTGTTCAGGCGTGTCAGCTGCCGCTGCCGAATGGTCCCGGATTCGGAGCGACGGGGTAGGCCGCGACGTCCATGATCACCGAACCGTCGCAGGGCCCGCCGTAGATGTCGGTGCGCCACGAACCGACCAGGGTGCCGTCTGGCTGCGGCGTGTAATAGGCCAAGGAATGAGCCGGCGCCATCACTTTGGGTACACCCTCACCCTGATAGCAGTCCCATTCCCAGTCGTACGGATGAACCCAACTGGTGCCGTCCCACGTGTATTGCGCAGGCTGAGGCAAAGTCGGATTAGCCGGCGCCGGCCCGGCGATCACGGTGGCGACACAGGGTTCGGCGGAGCAATCGGTTTCGAAAGTGTAGATATCGGAGAAGTCCGGTTCCCACTGACTCGCCGCGAGACTGGTGCCCGTTTTCGAGGCTGCGAACCGCTTGACCGAGTAGTCACCGTCCCAGGTCTGCGTAGCGGCTCCCGCCGGCATTGCCGTGACAATCACGGACGTACCGAGCAACGCTGCGACCAGCAGTGATTTGCGCATAAACGAGTCAAGCACACGGAATGTCCGGATTTCCGGCATTCGGTACATAGTGAACAAAAAATGACCCCAGCTTCATCAGCTGGAGTCATTGGTTGTTTATTCGAGTGTCCGAGGGGGGACTTGAACCCCCACGTCCGTTAATAGGACACTAGCACCTCAAGCTAGCGCGTCTGCCATTCCGCCACTCGGACTCGGCCCCGATTTCTCGGTGCTGGGAAAGAGTATCCGATTCGGTGAGGTTGCCCAAATCGCCAGGTCGGACCACGTCCATGCCGCCGCGGCGGGTGTTTCGGTGGTAGGAAAGTGACATGTCCTTATCGCCGAATAACTCAGGCCCTTCTCGCGCCGAAAGCGAAGTTGTCGAACTTGTCAGCTCACTGATCCGGTTCGACACATCCAATACGGGAGAACTCGAAACAACCAAGGGTGAACGGGCGTGCGCGGAATGGGTCGCCGCTCAACTTCAGGAAGTGGGATACGAGACCGAGTACGTCGAATCCGGCGCGCCCGGACGCGGCAATGTGTTTGCCCGGTTGAAAGGCGCCGAGTCCGGCCGTGGGGCTCTCATGCTGCACGGGCACTTGGACGTCGTCCCGGCCGAGCCCGCCGACTGGAGTGTTCACCCCTTCTCCGGCACCGTGCAGGACGGTTACATCTGGGGACGTGGCGCCGTCGACATGAAGGACATGGTCGGGATGATCCTGGCCCTGGCGCGGCAGTTCAAGGCAGAGGGAACAGTGCCGCCGCGTGATCTTGTGTTTGCCTTCGTCGCCGATGAAGAGGCAGGCGGCAAGTACGGCTGCCAGTGGCTTGTGGAGCACCGTCCGGATCTGTTCGAGGGCGTCACCGAAGCAGTCGGTGAAGTGGGCGGATTCTCGCTGACCGTTCCGCGTCCGGACGGAACCGACCGTCGGCTGTATGTCGTGGAGACCGCGGAAAAGGGACTTGGCTGGATGCGGCTCACCGCAAAAGGCCGAGCCGGACACGGCTCCTTCCTGCACGACGACAACGCCGTGGCAACGTTGGCCGGTGCGGTGGCCCGCCTGAGCGCGCATGAATTCCCGATCGTGATCTCCGATTCGGTCGCGGAGTTCCTGACCGCGGTCGGCGAGGAAACCGGGCTCGACTTCGACCCGACGTCACCGGACATCGACGGGACACTCGCGAAGCTGGGGAGCATCTCCAACATCATCGGTGCAACGTTCCGCGACACCGCCAATCCGACCATGCTCAAAGCCGGTTACAAGGCGAATGTCATTCCTCAGACAGCCGAGGCTGTCTTCGACTGCCGTGTGCTTCCCGGCCGTCAAGCCGAGTTCGAGCGCACCGTCGACGCCCTTATCGGACCCGACGTCACCCGAGAGTGGATCACGAAACTCGACTCGTACGAGACAACGTTCGACGGTCATCTTGTCGACGCGATGAACGACGCAATCCTGGCCCATGACCCAGGCGCGCGCACTGTGCCGTACATGCTCTCCGCGGGCACCGACGCAAAGGCCTTCGCGAAGCTCGGGATTCGGTGCTTCGGGTTTGCGCCGCTGCAGTTGCCGCCGGAACTCGATTTCACCGCGCTGTTCCACGGCGTCGACGAGCGGGTGCCGGTGGACGCACTACTGTTCGGAACACGCGTGCTGGAACATTTTCTCCGCAATTCCTGAACGCGTGGACAGTCACCGAGTACAAGAAACAGAGAGGATTCGCATGGCTTACGATCCGTACGAACCATTGCCGAAGCTCCCGAGCTTCGAGCTGACCAGTGAAGACATCACGGCCGGTGAGCCGCTGAAACTTGCGCAGGCGAGTGGCGCTTTCGGCGTCCCCGGCGGGCAGGACATCTCGCCGCAGCTCTCCTGGTCGGGTTTCCCCGCTGAGACGAAGAGCTTTGTGGTCACCGTGTTCGATCCGGATGCTCCGACGGCGTCGGGATTCTGGCATTGGGCCGTAGCGAACATTCCCGCTTCGGTCACCGAACTGCCTGCCGGTATCGGCAGTGCGGACAGCACTGACCTTCCCGCGGGAACCGTGACTCTGCGCCACGACGGCGGCGGATTCGGCTTCATCGGTGCAGGCCCGCCTCCCGGGCACGGCCCGCATCGCTACATCGTCGCGGTACACGCGCTCGACGTGGACAAGCTCGACGGAGTCACGGCTGATTCCTCGCCGGCATTCCTCGGGTTCAACGTGTTCCAGCACGCAATTGCGCGGGCAACGCTGACCGGGACGTTCGAGGTCGCATAACGCACTGTGCGCCTTTGTTAACCGCCCGCGGTTACCAAAGGCGCACAGCGTTCAGCGGGGGTTTTCCGCCCCGACGGCCTGGCTGATCGACGAGAAACCAGCCGCGCGAACACGCTTCGCGATTCCCTTGTGAATGCTGCGCGCCCAGAACGGGCCGCCGTAGATGAAGCCGGTGTAGCCCTGCACCAAGGTTGCACCTGCAAGAATCCGCTCCCACGCCTGATCAGCTGTTTCGATACCGCCGACAGAGATGATGGTGAGCTTGTCGCCAACCCGCGCGTACAGCCGGCGAAGTACCTCGAGTGAACGGTCTGCGACGGGAGCGCCCGAGAGTCCACCGGCGCCGATCGCGGCTACCTCCGCGTCCGGGGTTTTCAAACCGTCACGGCGAATTGTGGTGTTCGTGGCCACGATGCCGGCCAACCCGAGTTCGATAGCCAGGTCGGCGACGGCGTCGACGTCCTCGTCGGACAGATCAGGCGCAATCTTCACCAGCACCGGGATATGGACCGTATCGAGCACGGCCTGCAGGAGCGGGCGCAGCGACTCGACGGCTTGCAGGTCACGCAACCCGGGGGTGTTCGGTGAGCTGACATTGACGACCATGAAATCGGCGAGCGGCCCGAGCAATTGGGCGCTGGCGGTGTAGTCGGCGGGCGCGTCCGCGGCGTCGACGATCTTGGTCTTGCCGATGTTCGCGCCGATCGGCACAGTGACTCGGCGCTGACGGAGGAAGTTCGCGGCATGTCCGGCGCCGTGATTGTTGAATCCCATCCGGTTGATCAGTGCACGGTCGGCAGGCAGGCGGAACAGTCGTGGCTGCGGATTGCCGGGCTGAGCCTGAGCGGTGACGGTGCCGATTTCAGCGAATCCGAAACCGAGCGGACCCCAGGCGTCGACGCCGGTTGCATCCTTGTCGAAGCCCGCGGCCAAACCGAGTGGGGCGGGAAATGTCAGTCCGAATGCCTGACTACGTAGTACCGGATCGTCGAGAACAAGAACCTTCGCCACGAGCCACCGGATCGGTGCAAACCGAGTCACCAGTTTCATCGCGGTGAAGGCCAGGTGGTGGATGCGCTCCGGGGGTAGCCGAAACATCAGGCTCAAGAGCAGTTGGTACACGATTCTCCTGCTTGTCTGGTGAGATCTTCGATGAAACGGGCGGCTCAGTGAGCAATGCCGTCCGGGTTGTCCACGTGCAATGGTGTCTTCTTGCGCCGCAGAAGGACCCGACGGCTGCCGTCGGGATAGAGCCGCACCTGCGAGAGTTCCCAACCGCCGAACTCCGCGGAAATGGCCAGGCGCATAGATGCCGTCACTCGTGAGACGTGGGGCGGTAGTTGCAGCGGCAGATAGTCGAACACATCGTCGGACATGTCCCACTGTGGTGACGGAGTGCGTCGCAGATGTGGCGATCCACCGTTGTGCCGCTGCATCGTCAGCCGTTCCGAGTGGGGATGACCTGCACGCCGTCCCCGGTTGCGGAACCGACGACGAGAGTTCCGGTGCTCGAATCGACCGCGAGAGAGTTGGGCTGACGAACGGTGTTGAATCGGTTCGTTTCGACCGGAATGCCCGACGAGAGGTCGAGTCCGACAACTTCGTTGGTCCCGGTCAAGCTCACCCACACACGATCGGCGGTCTCGTCGTATGCCACTGCGTACGGCGAATCGCCGACCGGGAATCGCTGGCGCAGGATGAGAGAATCGGCGGTGAAGACCAGCAGTTCGTCGCCGGTGGTGTCGGTGACGAGAATGCGACCGAAATGGTCGGTCACGAGGTGCGTCGCACCTTCTCCGGCGCGCAGTGCTGCGCCGAGTCGGTCTTCGTCGAGGTTGATGTCCGTCAGTGAGGTCTGACGATGATCGAGGGCGCTCAGGTTGTCGCCCGTGACGGCCAGTTCGTCGACCGATGCAAGGCCTGAAATAGTTTGTGACTTATCAGAACTCGGATCGACAACGTGAACTGTGCCTCGCTCGGTTCCGATCGCGATGCGGCCGTCGGGCAACTCGACAGCGGAGTTGGCCGGGTCGGGGGAGTCGAAGGACGTCTGTTCGCCGGACGTCAGATTCAGCTTCACAACCTGATTGTCCATGGACAGCAGTGCGTTTCCGTCGGACGCGATCGACACGTCCCGGATGTTGCCGTCGATGCTGATGTCGCGGCCGGCCGCAGCCGCGCCCACGGACTCGACGTCGTCGGCCGCGACGATCCGAACGGCGGGCGGATCCTGCGATACGAGAAGTACGTTGCGCGTAACCGGATCAAATGTGATGGAATCGATCCGACCCGAATACGGATGAACGACGCCGTCCAGAGAACTTGTCGTGGCAGGCGATACGACGGCGGTGGCCGGATCAATTGTCTGGAGCTTGGTGCCGTCGCTTTCGGAAGAACATCCTGTCACCAGCATCAACGCCGCCCCCATCGCTGCTGTGGTGGTGCGGAGCCCAATGCGAGTCATGGTGTTGAATCCTCGTTTTCTACTCGAGACGGTGTTTCAGCGGAACGCGCCTGCACTCGATCATCCCTGATCGCTGCGAATCGGTTTTCATTGCATCGAAGTGCAACGGTCATTCCGTCTGCTGTTCGCACGCGATACCGTACAAATACGGATTTCCGCCCACGCGGTAATCCTCGAGGAGATCACTGTGATTCCTGTCGAACCCACCGAATCCGCTGCGGAACGACCTGGCGGATCTTTCGGCGATTTCGAGATCGAAGATATTTCGGTAGGACCCTATGCCCACGGTTTCGGCAGGTCAGAGGGGAGAACTTTTGCGTTTCGGGTCCGCAAGAGTGTGCTGTACGTCGAGGTGTATCGCGATTATTGCGAGCGCACCGTGCCGAGTTCTGACGACGTAATTGCCACGGCTAATCGTTCGGTGACGGATATCGACCTGACCGATGAACGCAGCATTTCTGCTGTGGTGCGAGACGCAGTACATTCCGCCGAGTCGGATTCGTCACATTCTCCGGCTCGTGGTTCCGGTGTGACCACGTTGCGCGGAGTGCTCGATCGGCTCGGTTCGATCATCGATTCCGTTCGTTGACGCCGGCTTGCTGACGTTGCGTGCTGCGGGAATCGCGCCGCGGTATCACCAGCGTCGCGCCGCTCCGTGGGTGGGCGAACACTTCGACGGGATAGCCGTAGACGCGGGTGAGTAGATCCTCACGTAGAACCGACGCGGGTGGACCGTCGGCGGCAATGCGGCCGTTCTCGAGGACGACTATCCGGTCCGCGTAGGCGGCGGCCAACGCCAGATCGTGGAGAACGACAACGACGGCGTCACCGTCGGCCGCGCGGCTGCGTGCAACGGACATGACGGCTTCCTGATGCCCGAGATCAAGTGCGGCCGTAGGCTCGTCGAGGAGAACAGTCGACGTTTCCTGCGCCAGAACGCGGGCGAGTGCAACCCTCGCCTGTTCGCCGCCGGACAGCGCCGCAAACGGCCGATGGGCAAACGCTTCGACGTCACAGGTTTTCATTGCCGCCGCGATGGCGTCGCCGTCGCGTTCCTCGCGGGCGGTGCCGGCCCACGGCGCCCTGCCCATCGTGACAACCTGCGCAGCGGTGAACGAGAAGCCAATGGTGTGTTTCTGGGGGAGTACGGCGCGTCGCCTGGCCATGTCCAAGGGTGTCCAGTGATTCAGGTCGGTTCCATCGACGTCGACGCGGCCGGCGACGACGGGCTGATCGCCCGACAGTGCCGCGAGGAGCGTCGACTTGCCTGCGCCGTTCGGGCCCACGAGAACAACGACCTCGCCGGCGCGAACGTCGACGCTGACGCCTTCGAGGATGTTCCTGCCACCGCGCTCGACGGTGATGTCCCGCGCTTGCAGCGTGATGTCACCGCTCTGCGGACTCGACGGTTCGGGTGACGTTCGTCCGAACAGTTCGCGCCAGTTCCGGGCGATGCTGCTCATGCCCACCCACCTTGCTGTGAACGGGTGCGTCGGAGGAGCCAGAAGAAGAAGGGTCCGCCGACCAGTGCCGTGAGCATGCCGAGCGGAAGGTCGGCGTTGTCGATCAGGGACCGGGATCCGAGGTCGGCAAGTAGGAGAACCAACGCGCCGGTCAGTGCGCTTGCCGGGATGAGCGCGCGGTGACCTGGACCGACGACGATGCGCATGAGGTGGGGGACAACCAGTCCGACAAACAGGATGATGCCGGTGAAGGCAACGCTCGCCGACACCAGTAGGGCGACGATCAAGACCGCCAGCTGCCGCAGCCGTTCGACGTTGACGCCCAGGTGCCTGGCGGCATGTTCGCCGAGGGCGAGGAGATCGAGACGCGATGCGATCGCCATAGTCGCGGCGATTCCGACAACGGTCATCGGTGCGACCACCAAGACCGAATTCCATGTGGCGCCGTTGAGGCTGCCTAGTTGCCAGAACACGATCTGATCGCGTGCCGACGGGCTGGCGATGAAGGTGAAGAAGGCGATGAGTCCGCCGGCAAACGCGTTGACCGCCACACCGGTCAGGACCAGGGTGACCACTTCGGTCCGGCCTTCGTGGCGCGCGAACAGGTAGACGATTGCCGTGGTCAGGAGTCCGCAGACAAACGCTGCGGCTGCAATGGCCCAGCCTGCGACGAAATTGCCGCCGACCACGATGACCGCGCTGGCGCCTACCGCTGCGCCGGAGGACACGCCGATCACACCTGGTTCGGCCAGTGGATTGGCAAAGACGCCTTGAAGCAGGGCGCCGGAACATCCGAGAGCTGCGCCGACGCAAATAGCCAGAACGACGCGAGGGAAGCGCACTTCCCAGAGCGTGACTTCACCGCTGGGGTGGGCGGGCATCGGGCCGATGTCCAGACCGATGCGGTGCATGATGCTGCCGAGTACCTCGAGCGGCGAGGTCGGCACCTGACCGATACACGCGGAGAGCACGGCGACGATAACCAAAGCGACTGTGAGCCCGATCAACACCCCGCTCACCCGTGAGCGCGATGTCGGTCGTGGTGCCGATTTCTCGACTGCTTTATCTGTTTCTGTACTCACGAATCAGCGGGTCCGTAGATTGCTTCGGCGAGCGATTGCATCACTCGCCCGGTGTTGGGGCCGAAGCTGAGCAGCACGCCGTCTTCCATGTCGACGACCCGCTGGTTCTTTCCGGCCGGGGTCTGGGCGATGCCCGGGATCTTCTCGAGACCGTCGATCCCGCCGATGGACGCGAGACCGTCGGTCATCATCAAGAACGCGTCGGGCGCTGCCGCGATGAGTGCTTCGCTGGTGATGGGAGCAAATTTCTGCGTGATGCCCGACGCTGTTCCGGCGTCGACGGCGCCGAGTGCTTCGATGAGTGAATCGGCTCCGGATCCGTCACCGCCGATCATGGTGATCGCCGATCCGCGGAGGTAGAGGAACGCGATCTTCAGGGGATCTCTGTCATCGGGGACCAGGTCGCGCGCAGCGGCGATTTCGCCTTCGGTCCGGTTGACCAAGGCCTTGCCCTGTTCCGGTACACCGAGGGCGTCGGCGACTGCCTGGATTTGTGCCGGGACACCTTCGAGGGTGCGGGTGGGATCGAAGAAGACGACCGGAATCCCGGCTGCCCGCAGTTGGTCCTGCACACTCTGTGGGCCGATGCTGGTATCG
Source organism: Rhodococcus sp. MS16 (assembly GCF_013277795.1). Classification (NCBI taxonomy): domain Bacteria; kingdom Bacillati; phylum Actinomycetota; class Actinomycetes; order Mycobacteriales; family Nocardiaceae; genus Rhodococcus; species Rhodococcus sp. MS16. Next base: position 957,888 of record NZ_VBTM01000001.1, on the reverse strand, counting down.
GTGAGAACGACGGTCGGGTTGAGATCGAGGATCGCTTCGGCGCTGAGCGACGAACCACCTACGGTCACTACCGGTACGTCTTCGACAGCCGGGAACTTGGCGGACGTGTCACGCCCGACCAGGTTGTCCCCGAGTCCGAGTGCGACCGTGGTTGCGGCAAAGGTTCCGTACCTGTCGGCAGCGATGATTCGACTGTTGTCCGTGATCGTGACGGGGACGCCGTCGAAGCCGGTGACTGTGGTGGGCAACGCGGCGACCGGATTTTCACTTACCGGTGTGGGGCTGGAATCCTCGAGTACCGCCGTGCGGGCCTGCGTCGAGCCGTCCCCGTCGTTTTCCGCCGACCCACATGCGACCAATCCGAAACCGGCAACCGCAACCAGTGCGGCAGCGGCCCACCGCTTGCTCATTTGACGAGGTAGCTCTCGATGTTGCCCTCGAGGTCGGCAAACAGATCACCGTTGAGGCGGTAGGCCAGGTTGACCTCGTCGATGAACTTCTGCTGGTCTTCGGGAGAAATCGAGAGCGCGTCGAGATTTGCGCGGTACGTGTCCTTGAACGGCTTGGGCTTGGGGATGCCGTCGAAGATGTAGAAACGCAGGCCGTCGGTCTCGAAACCGTACGCACGCTCGAGCATGCGGCGGATGATCTGGCCGCCGGACAGGTCGCCCATGTACCGGAGGTAGTGGTGCGCGACGAAGTCGGCCGGCGAGTCGAAGGCAACTTCCTGCAAACGCGCCACGTAACGCTGCGTTGCCGGCAGGGCCTCCAGGCTCTCACGCCAGTTCGGTCCGCTCAGGAACTCGAGATCGGCTTCGAGCGCCGCGACGCGGAGAAGATCGTCGGAGAGGAACGGGTTGACCAGCGCGTTGTCCGCGTGTGCACGGCCGGCTTCTTCGAGGCTTGTGTAGACCAGGTACGTCTGTCCCAGTAGCGCCGCGTATCCGGCGGTGGTCAGTTCGCCGCCGAGGAGAGCGCCGACAAACCGTGACTGCTCGGTTTCGCGGTGCGCTGCATCGGTCTCCGCCTTGATGCGTTCGGAGAAGGCCGACGCGTCGGCGGGACTGTGGTCTACGTCAAGCGTGGTCATAGGTTCTCCTCTAGCTAAGGAACGTGTTATCTACTAGGTTAGCCTGCCCTCGCTAAATGGGTAATTCGGGTATTTCGTCGAGTGAGACCGCAAGTTACGCGCTCACGTCGTCGAGTGCAGCAGCGATCGCCGCAGGCAACTCCAACTCCTCGGCTACCAGTACACCCGTCAATTGCGCGAGATCCCGAGTACCGACGACGGCGCTGGCAACTCCGGGGCGATCGCGAGCCCAGGCGAGAGCAACAGCCAACGGTGAGGTACCCAGACCGTCGGCGGCTGTAACGACGGCGTCGACAACCCGGACCGACGAATCCGTGAGGTAGCTCTGCACGTGGTGGGAATGAGCGTCGTCGGCGCCGCGGGAATCGACGGGAATCCCGCCGCGGTATTTACCGGTGAGGACACCGCCGGCGAGGGGGACAGCGGCAAAGACTCCGACGCCGTGGTGTGATGCGGCAGCAAACAATTCCTCTTCGACGCCTCGCGCCAAAAGGGAGTACTCCGCCTGAGTGGCGGTGAGAGATGTTGTGCCACAGGCGCCGACGGCCGTAGCCAACTGCCACCCGAGGTAGCCGCGCACGCCGACATAGCGCACTTTGCCGCTCGAGACCGCGTAGTCGAGAGTTGCAGCGACCTCGTCGACCGGGGTCAGCGGATCCCAAGTCGCGACTTGCCACATGTCGAGGTAGTCGGTGCCGAGTTCGCGCAGTGTGGCGTCCAATTGGCGGAGCAGGCCTCGCCGCGAGCAGTCGACGCGATCCGTGCCGATCGGGTTGGGATGGATCCCCGCGCTCGAGCTGACGATCAGTTCGTCGCGGGGGACGACGTCGTCGAGAAGTTCGGAGAGGAGTCGTTGAGCCGCGCCGTCACCGTACGCGGGGGAGCTGTCCACCAGGGTTCCGCCGGCTTCCGCAAATGCCAGAAGTTGTGCGGCGGCCTCGTCCCCGTCGGTGTCGCGTCCCCAGGTGAGCGTGCCGAGTCCAAGTCGCGACACCCGAAGTCCGCTCGTTCCGACTGATCTGTGTTTCATCAATGCCGTCCATCTCACGCCCGACCCGGGAGCGTACGTCGCACCCGGGAGTTCTCACCACGTGCAGACTAGTGGTCACCCGACCGAACTCGGGGGATTCGGGCATCAGCGTGCCGGGCGCGGCACGTCTGGCGGTGCACCGGTAGCGTGACGCCAGTGAAAAGTGAACTCGCCCCACGAAACTGTTGTGTAGTAATCCCATTCGAATCAGTGCAGTTCGCATCAGTCCGGGCGGTTCTCTGATGGGTGAGGCGATGACATGGCTACAGGCCATGGTCCTGGGGCTCGTGCAGGGATTGACCGAATTTCTTCCCGTCTCGTCGTCGGGGCATCTGCGCATCGTCTCGGAGATCTTCTTCGGAAGTGATGCCGGTGCGTCCTTCACCGCGGTGACTCAGCTCGGCACCGAACTCGCGGTCCTGATCTATTTTGCGCGCGATATCGTGAGGATCATCACCGCGTGGTTCCGAGGGTTGTTCCACGCCGAGCATCGCGGCGACCTCGACTACCGGATGGGCTGGTACGTCATCATCGGCACGCTGCCCGTCGGTATTCTCGGGTTCCTGTTCAAGGACCAAATCCGTACCGGCGCACGAAATCTGTGGCTGATCGCCACAATGCTGATCGTGTTTGCGCTCGTGATCGCCGCCGCCGAGTACTACGGACGTAAGTCCCGACCCATCGAGTCCCTCACAGCGCGTGACGGCATCATCATGGGTTCGGCGCAGGCGCTCGCCCTCATCCCCGGAGTGTCGCGTTCTGGTGGAACCATCAGCGCCGGTCTGTTTCTCGGACTGACACGTGAGGCCGCCGCACGCTATTCGTTCCTGCTGGCGATCCCGGCGGTGCTGGCGTCGGGACTGTTCAGCCTTCCCGATGCCTTCGAACCTGCGGGTGAGGGACTGAACGCCAGTGGCCCCCAGCTGTTCGTCGCGACGGTGATCGCGTTTGCGGTCGGCTATGCGGCCATCGCGTGGTTGCTCAAGTTTGTGGTCAATCACTCGATGTACTGGTTTGTCGGCTACAGAATCGCTCTCGGCGTAGTCGTCCTTGCGTTGCTGGCCACAGGGGTTGTGTCCGCGACATAACGCCGGTTTCGACGTCGACCGCCCGCCGCGCTCTGCGCCGCCCCATTAGGGTTATGGCATGACAGTTGTCCTTCTGCGGCACGGGCGGTCGACGTCCAACACGGCCCACACACTTGCCGGTCGCACGCCGGGCGTCGAACTCGACGATCACGGCCGGAAACAGGCAGCGGCCGTCGTAGACAGGTTGGTGGGTCTCGACATTGCCGAGATCGTGCGGTCTCCGCTGCTGCGATGTGAGCAGACGGTGGGTCCCATCGCTGCGGACCGTGGATTGACTCCCGTTGTCGAGGAACGCCTCGTCGAGGTGGACTACGGGCAGTGGACGGGCCGCCCCCTCAAGGATTTGCTCGAGGAACCGCTGTGGAAAGTTGTGCAGCGGCACGCGTCGGGTGCCGTCTTCCCCGATGGTGAAGGGCTGGCGCAAGTGCAAGCGCGGGCCGTTGCCGCGATTCGTGAACACGACAGAAGGCTTGCCGAGGAGCACGGCAAAGACGTCGTGTGGATTGCCTGTACACACGGCGACGTCATCAAATCCGTACTGGCGGACGCGTACGCGATGCATCTCGATTCGTTCCAGCGCATCGTTGCCGAACCGGCGTCGATGAGTGTGATCCGATATTCCGCGACCTCGCCCTTCGTGCTGCGGGTCAACGACACCGGAGATGCGCTGGCGGCGATCGGTCAGGCCAAGGCGTCGACCAATGGCTCCGCTCCCGAACAGGAATCCGTGCCTGGCGGCGAGGTCGGAGTGTGATCGTGACGGATAATGGGTACCCAGGGAAGTTCCGCTCGAATTCGAGGAGGTGCAATGTCGCGCGCGATTCACGTATTTCGCACCCCTGACCGATTTGTCGCAGGGACCGTGGGAGAACCCGGTGACAGGTCTTTTTATCTCCAAGCCGTGCACGAGGCGCGAGTAGTGAGCGTGCTGCTCGAAAAGCAGCAGGTTCAGGTACTGGCAGACCGGATGGGTCTACTCCTCGAAGAGGTACATCGCCGTTTCGGCACCGAGGTTCCGCCGGAAGCCGGTGATATCACCGACCTCAGTCCGCTTGTTACTCCGTTGGATGCCGAATTCCGGGTCGGGACGATGGGTTTGGGCTGGGATGCAGATGCCGGCGCCGTTGTGGTGGAACTTCTTGCAGTGAGCGAAACCGAGTTCGACGAGTCGGTCGTGCTCGACGATTCGGACGACGGACCCGACGCGGTCCGCGTGTTCTTGACTCCGGAGCAGGCGCGCGAATTCTCACTGCGATCCGAGCGAGTGATTGCCGCCGGCCGTGCGCCATGTCCGCTGTGCGGCGAACCCCTCGCTCCGGACGGACATATCTGTGTCCGGACCAACGGATATCGCCGCGGTGATTCGTTCGGGTTCGCGATCGACGACGCCGACACCGACGAGGACTGAGCGGTGTCGAGCTCGCCTGGCCCTGATGTCCAGCTCGAAGGTGAGCTGACGGTGATCGGTCAGATCACCACTGCCAGCAACGCAACTTTGGTCTGCGACGCTGTTCTCGGCGACGAGTCGATGCGGGTCGTCTACAAGCCGGTGCGCGGCGAGCGCCCGTTGTGGGACTTCCCGGACGGCACCTTGGCGGGGCGCGAAGTGGCGTCGTATCGGGTGTCGGAGGCGCTGGGGTGGGGTGTCATCCCGCGAACAGTGTTGCGCGACGGACCTTTTGGGCCAGGAATGGTGCAGAAATGGATCGACACCGTCGACCGCCACGCTGACGTGCTCGGTACGCCGGACATCGTCGATCTCTGCAGCCCGGACAATGTCCCGTCAGGATGGTTCGAGGTTCTTCAGGCGTTCGATTCTGCGGGGGAACCGGTTTCGCTCATTCACGCCGATGATCCGCGGCTTCAGCGGATGGCAGTGCTCGATGTCCTCATCAACAACGCGGATCGCAAGGGTGGTCATGCACTCGAAGGGATCGACGGCTCCGTCTACGGCGTGGATCACGGAATCTGCATGCACACGGACAACAAACTACGCACTGTCCTGTGGGGATGGGCAGGCCAACAAGTTCCCGGGCCCTTGATCGCGGATGTCGCGGAATTTGCGGCAACTGTCGACGGCAGTTTCGGTGATGAACTGTCGGAACTGGTTACCGACGACGAAATTGCGGCGCTGGCGCAGCGGGCGCGTGAGCTGACGTTGTCAGCAGTCATGCCTGTGCCGAACGGGCATCGAACGATCCCGTGGCCGGCTTTCTAGTTTTCGTTGTACTAGTTTTCGTTGTACTTGGGATTGAGTTCCGGTGACCGAACCAGCCGTAGTAGCTGTTCGCGCAATGCCGACACATCTCCGGCGCCGAAGGCCAGAGCGGCTTCGTCCTTTTCGAGTTCGAGTAGGCGTTCATAGGTCGCTTGCCCGGACGCCGTGATGGCTATGAGGCGTCGTCGTTCGTCGCGCGGATCGGTATCCCGGGTGACGTAGCCGGCACGCTCGAGGCGATCGACGGTCCGACTCATGGTCTGGTCGGTTACCCGAGCCTTCTTGGCGATGTCTCGCTGCGACGCGGGGGACATGGCGATGGAATGTAAGACGATAAGTCCGGCGTGCGTCATGTCCTGGCTGCGTAGGACCTGCTCCCACGAGTGTTCGACGAGGCGCGCCGCAGTCGACAGCAAGCGGCCTGTCGGCCAGTTTTCGAGCCCATCCTCGGTCACGCTCCTGCCTTCCGTTTGCAATTGTTCAGCTTGCTGAACAAAATAGGGGACCATCACGCATCAGCCAAACCGAACTCTGGAGAAACCGTGAGCACACCCACGAGTACGCGTCGTCGCCTGAGATGGATTGTGCCAGCTCTGCTGGTAATCGGCTGGTTGGCTATCGGCGGCTTCGGTGGACCGTTTGCCGGAAAACTGAGCACAGTGCAGCAGAACGACAACACGTCCTTCCTGCCCGCATCGGCGGAAGCGACCGAGGTCGGCAAGCTCCAGGAAGGTTTCACCGACACACGATTTGTTCCGGCGATCATCGTCGCAGAACGTTCGGGTGGGCTGCAGGGCGGCGACAGTGCCTTCCTGACGGACACGGTCGCAGAGTTTGTCGGAACCGAAGGATTCGGTGACGCGAGCTCGCCCGCGATTCCGTCGGCGGACGGTCAGGCGTTGCAGCTGTTCCTCCCGATCGACAGCACAGTCGAGGTCAAGACCTCGGTGAAGGAACTGCGTGCCGCGCTCGAATCCGCGCCGGAGGGAATGACCGTCCTGGTGACCGGTCCGGCCGGTCAGGTCGCCGACTTGTCCGCCGCTTTTGCGGGCATCGACGGTCTCTTGTTGCTGGTGGCCGGATCAGTGGTGATTCTGATCTTGATCGTGGTGTATCGCAGTCCCATCCTGCCGTTCGTGGTTATTTTCTCGGCGGTCTTTGCGCTCGGCTTGTCGAGTCTGTTGGTGTACGCGCTGGCCGACGCCGACGTCATCGCGTTGAACGGTCAGAGCCAGGGCATTTTGTTCATCCTGGTGTTCGGCGCCGCGACAGACTATGCGCTGCTTCTGGTCTCACGCTATCGCGAGGAACTGCGCATCGAGCAGGACAAATACTCGGCGATGCGGGTGGCGTGGCGTGCCACGCTGGAACCCGTCGCAGCGTCAGCCGGTACCGTGATCGCGGGCGTTCTGTGCCTGCTGTTGTCGGATCTGAACTCGAACCGCGGATTGGGACCCGTCGCGGCCATCGGTATCGCCGCATCGTTCCTCGCATCGATGACGTTCCTGCCTGCCATTCTCGTATTGTTCGGCCGTACCGCGTACTGGCCGACCAAGCCGAAATTCGACGCCGACGTCGCCCACCACGACGAGGCAGACGATCACCGTTTCTGGGCCGGACTTGCCGCTCGCATCGGGCGGCATCCGCGTCGTTTCTGGGTGGCGTCGACGCTGGTGCTGGTGATCTTCGCGCTGATGATGCCGCAGTTCAAGGCCAGCGGAGTGGCGTCGTCTGACGTCTTTCTGCTCGAGGTCGACTCGGTTGCGGGTCAGGAGATTCTCGGCGAGCATTTCGACGCCGGATCAGGTTCCCCGGCGATTGTGATCGCTGATGCAGACCAGATGGATGCCGTTGTCGCGGCAAGCCGAGTCGACGGCGTCAGTGACGTCACTGTTGTTCAGAACGGGGGAGTGCCGCTTGTCGTCGACGGCCGTGTCTCGCTCGAGGCGACGCTGACCGATGCCGCTGATTCGATCGAGGCCGAAAACACGATTGTGCGACTACGTGATTCAGTCCACTCCGTCGAGGGGGCCAACGCCTTGGTCGGTGGTGTCACCGCTACGGATCTCGACACCAAGACCACGTCGACGCGCGACCGCACGCTGATCATCCCGGTGGTAGTGCTCGTGGTCTTCGCGATCCTCGCGCTGTTGCTTCGATCACTCCTTACGCCGCTGCTGCTCATGGGCACCGTAGTGCTCTCTTTTGCTGCGACACTGGGTATTTCGTCGCTCGTATTCGAGCATGTCTTCGGATTCCCCGGCGCAGATCCGGTGGTGCCGTTGTTCGCGTTCGTGTTCCTCGTCGCACTCGGGATCGATTACAACATCTTCCTGATGACCCGGGTTCGGGAGGAGGCACAGAAGATCGGTACACGGGCAGGCGCGCTCCGGGGACTGACCGTCACCGGCGGCGTCATCACCTCAGCCGGAGTTGTTCTGGCAGCAACCTTCTCGGCGTTGGCTGTGATTCCGCTGTTGTTCCTCGCGCAGATTGCCTTCATCGTTGCGTTCGGTGTGCTGCTCGACGCGTTGATTGTCCGATCACTGCTGGTCCCGGCGTTGACGTACGACATCGGGCAGAAGATCTGGTGGCCGAGCAAGCTGGCGTCCACGCCGGAACCGACACCGGATCAGCCAGCACCTTCCGAGCCCTCGACCAGTCTCCACTAGGCTCGCCAGTATGCAGTCTTGGTCCGATACCGCACTCCCGTCCGTACCCGGTCAGGGGCCGCCGTTGCGGCTGTACGACACGGCCGACCGTCAGGTTCGTCCAGTCACCCCCGGGAAGACCGCCACGATGTACGTCTGTGGCATCACACCGTACGACGCGACCCACCTCGGGCACGCCGCCACGTACCTCACCTTCGACCTCGTGAACCGTATCTGGCGCGACGCCGGACACGACGTTCACTACGTCCAGAACGTGACCGACGTGGACGACCCGCTCTTCGAACGCGCCAACCGCGACGGTGAAGACTGGGTTGTTCTCGGAATGCGCGAGACGGCGCTCTTCCGTGAAGACATGGAGGCGCTGCGCGTGCTTCCTCCCAAGGACTACATCGGCGCTGTCGAATCGATCAACGAAGTTGTCGAACTCGTCGAGAAGTTCGTCGCATCCGGCGCGGCCTACATCGTCGACGACGCCGACTTCCCCGACGTCTACTTCCGGGCCGACGCCACCGAACAGTTCGGTTACGAGTCCGGCTACGACCGCGAGACCATGGAGAAGTTCTTCGCCGAGCGCGGCGGCGATCCGGATCGCGCCGGCAAGCGCAATCCGCTCGACGCACTGGTGTGGCGGGCTGTGCGCCCGGGTGAGCCGTCCTGGCCGTCACCGTTCGGACCGGGCCGCCCCGGGTGGCACATCGAGTGCGCGGCCATTGCACTCAACCGCATCGGCTCCGGTTTCGACCTCCAGGGCGGCGGCAGCGACCTCATCTTCCCGCACCACGAGTTCTCGGCAGCGCACGCCGAATGTGCCACGGGTGACCGTCGTTTCGCGCGTCACTACGTTCACACCGGCATGATCGGTCTGGACGGCGAGAAGATGTCGAAGAGTCGCGGCAACCTCGTGTTCGTCTCGAAGCTTCGTGGCGAAGGGGTCGACCCCGCAGCGATCCGTCTCGGACTGCTGTCCGGCCATTACCGTCAGGACCGGGCGTGGACCGAACAGGTCCTCGAGGATGCGCAGGATCGTCTCAAGGTGTGGCGTGCTGCCGCGGCCCTGAGTTCCGCTGCGTCCGTCACCGACACAGTTGCACGGTTGCGTCAGCATCTCGCCGACGACCTCGACACCCCGAAGGCTCTTGACGCCCTCGACGGTTGGGCGCGTCGTGCACTCGAAGGTGGCGGATCCGACGCACAGGCACCGGGCGAGTTCGCCGATGCCGTCGACGCCCTGTTGGGGATTTCGCTGCGCTGATGTACTAGCTGTGCGCCTTTGTCAACCGCGGGCGGTTAACAAAGGCGCACAGTGCTTTCACGGGCACGCCGGCGTCACCATGTCGTAGATCTCGTCGACCTGGGCTTGGGTCGGGATAACGCCGTTGTGTTCGGCCTGATCGCGGATTTCGTCGCTGACTTGTTGCTCCGAGGCACCCTCGGCGATGTCGTCGCACGTATCGAGCACGATCTCTTTGATGTCAGCATCGTCTCGATCCTGTGAAAGATCCGGGTAGCGGGTGCGAAACGCCACAACAAATGCAGTCAGTTTTCCCTGATCGACAGCGCTCATCTCGCCCGTCGACGTTCCGGCGGGCATTCGCATGGTTTCTTGACCGGTGGTGTGACCGTTGCCCTGGTTCTGGTCACCGTCGTCGTTTCCGCAGGCGCACATCATCGACGCTGCGCCCGCGATCATGATTGTCGCGATGGCTTTCTTCATGTCGTCTCCGCTCGCAAGTTTCGGCCCATGGATGAAAAGCGCGGGTGGTGCGGTGGTACCCAACCCGGGCGCTTCCCATTCCATCGACCTCGAGGCGCACGGTGTTAGGCGTAGTCGAGCGCACCTTCGGCCGGGGTGGGCACCCTACGGCGCAGCGGAGATCCGAGCGCTCTGGCCAAGTCCGTTCCGTCGTGTTCGGCGAGCAGTTCACCGTTCGACCACACCAGCAGCGCGGCGCTGACGGCTTGCTCGGCCGTCGAGTGAGCCAGGTCGTAGTGTGCGCACCCGGGGACGTCGGCGTACGTGATCCAGAGGTCGTATCCCGTCATGAAGAGGTCGAGATCGAACTGGACGCTCAATCCCAACAACTCGCTTCGACCATTGTCGTCGACGCCGGCAAATGCCTCGTCGAGTGCAAGTAGCCGCGGCGCATGCGGATCGGCTGAATCGAGCATGACGTGCGCTGCCGCGAAGAGTGGCAGATGCAGCGACACCGACTGCTCGCCGCCGGACAGCGCGCTGTGCCGGGCGACGGTGAGTCTGTCTTCCTTGCCTTCGCCGCTGATGAGGGTGAAGGAGAAGAACCGCCACTGCCGGTAGTCGAGTGCCGACGACAGGATCTCCGGGTACGACCGCTCGGGGTGCGCCGCCCGGGCAGTGCGAATCTGCGTCGCAAAATGTGCGCGCAGTGTCGCCAACTCGTCCACGCCCAGCGCCGACGCGTCTCGATCGAGCAGTTTGGAGATGGCGCGGGAGCTGTCGTCGAGGTTGTCGGCCAGAACCCAGTGGACGCCGATGGTGTTGCCGGACGACATGTGCCGCTCGCGCATCTCGGTGCCCATCTGCGCGATGAGTTCGCGGGCGTCGACGGTACGCTCGTGGATCTGTTGGGCCAGTCCGGTGAGCAGGGCATCTTCGAGGATGCGACGCTCGGATTCGGTGAGCAGTTGCTCCTGATCTCCGCGCGCTTCGTGGATGCGGGTTGCGAACTCGCCGATCGAAGAGTGTCCCTGCTCGTCCTGCACGCGGACGACGGTGAGCCCGTCCGGTGCGTCCCACTGCAGGCGGTAATCCTGGCCGGCGGCAGCGAGTTGGGCGTCGAATTCCTGCAGCGCGGACGTCAGGGCCGTGCGGGTTGCCTTGCGCGCACCGTCGGTGACGCGAACCGTCGAGGTCGCCGCGTCGAGTGCCCGGTACAGCTTGTCCACGTCTTCGGGCAGTACCGGCGGGTGCGGGGCGTCGTCGGTCCGGTCCTCGTTCTGGATCCGGTAGACGAGTTGATCGGGGCTCATCCACGCTGCGGAACTGGCAGGCCAGCTCAGCGGTTCGGTGATGCCGAGCAGCTCGAGCAGATCGGGTCGCGCGTACGGCGCGAGTTGCTCGGCGTCGCTGCGCGTTTCGGTGAGGGTGTGCCGCAAGGTCTCGACGGCGGTGTTGTAAGCGCCTTCGGCGGTGCCGATGTGGAGTACGGCCGCGTCGTAGGCCTTACGGGCGGCGCGTTGGTCGACTTTGCATTCCTCGATCTTTGCGCGCGCCTTGGCGAGGTCGAGATCGATTTGCTCGGCACTCGCGCCGAGGGTGTCGCGCAGGGTTTCCAGGCGTTGGACTTGCTGGAGCAGACTCTCCTCCGCGATGGCCGCTTCTTCGGCAAATTCCTCGGCGTTGGTGCGTGATTCGTCGAGGCGGTCGATCGATTCGCGTTCGAGTTCCACCTCTTTGGCGTACTCGCGTCGGCATCGCAGGGCGACGTCGCCTTGCTTCTCGAAGTGACGGATCGCCGCCGCCAACGAGTCGAGTTCCCGGCCGGCGTGCGGGGTGCGATGCGTCGACGCCGTCGCGCGCAACTGCTTTTCCTTGGCCGCGAGATCCGCTATCGCCGCGTCGAGTTCACGCTGCGCGCTGTCTGTTGCTTCGGACCGTGTGCGCAGGGCGCCCGCCGATTCGGCGACAGCTTTCAGTGCGCGGAGAATCGAGCCGGTCTTGGGGAGTTCCTTTGCGGCCGCGGCAAGTTGAGCCAACTGCTCGTTGGTCTGCGCCACGAGTGCTGTGCCGGTGTCGATTGCCGTGGCAAGTTCGTCGAGGGCAACGTCGATTTCGGCGATCCGGGCAGCGCGACGACGCGCGCGAGCCGTTGTGCCGATGTACTCGGCATCGGTCTTGACGTGCCGTCCGTGGACAACACCCTGCCAGAATCGGCCGTCGACGCCGATAGCAACTGCGGCGGTGGTGGTGTCCGCGTTCTCGACCAGGCTGATCGAGGCGAGAATTCCCCTGACCTGTGCGTCGGGGACGTCGGAGTTGCCCTCGACCTCGAGAACATCGGCGAGGGTGCGTCCCTTGGGCCGCTGCTTTGTCGGGAGTGCTGTGAGGAATTGCTCGCTGACGAATTCGGGCAGTTGCTCGCCGGGCACTACCCAGCCGTCCAACATATTTGCCGCTTGTAGTGCGGATTCGATTCCCGTGGCCACGTCGGGTTCGACAGACTCGGCGAACCGAACAAGGCTCCAGAAGGGCGCACCTAGCAGGTCCTTGCGGCTGTCGGTGCGGGCGTGGAATGCGGGCGGAGCATCGTCGTGCTCGGCCGAGACGGCCTTGCGTTCGGCTTTCAGTGCGGTGACGGAGGCGCGGGCGGCTGAGATTTCCGCTTCCGCACTGCGTCGACGCTCCCGCAAGGCTTCGATTCCGGCCTCGGTGTGTTCGGAGAGTACGGCAGCCAGCGTCGGAGCGTCTTCGTCACCGACTGCCGACAGTGCACCGTCCAGTGCCTCGAACAGTGAGGTATCGGCGCCGGCAGCGGCGTAGCGCTCCGAATGCCCGGTCCACCACGAGCGAAGGCCGGTCGCACATTCACTGCGAGCCAATTCGACGGCGGCTTCGCCCTCGAGGACTGCAGCCTTGGCTGATTCCAGCAGCTCTTGGCCACGACGCGACGAATTCTCGGCGCGGGTCCGCTCGGTGGTGGCTTTCTCCACGGTGGCGAGGGCGGCGCGCACAACACGAACGTCTCCGTCGCGCTCTTCGGCGTGGCCACGCACGGCAGCGGTGATCTGATCGCTGCGGGAACCGTCCGGCAGCGGTGTCCAGACGATACCGGCGTCTTCGGCGGCGACGCGCAGTTCGTCCTCGGCCCGCGAGAGTGCTTCGGCACCGCGGCGTACCGATGCGGTGGCCTTTTCGGCTTCGTCGCCGCGCTGCGCCAATGTTGCCTGCGCCTTGCGGGACTTGTCGGCCTGCTGCTCGGTGGACAGTTTCAGCGTTGCGACGGCCTGCGCGAGGTCGTCGAGCTGCTGCTTGCCTTCGTACGCGCTCGAGCGTTGCAGCGCTTCGACATTGGCGCGTGCGTGATCGAGTGCCTGTTCGGCGGCATTGAACCGTTCTTCGGCTGCTGTGCGCGCTTCTCGGCTCCGCAGCTGGGCAACAGCCGATTCGTCCATGGCGGCAACACCTTTGGTGACCGCGGCCAGACGGGCCCCGACCTGTTCGATCTCGCCCCGCGACTGCTGGCGCAGATACTTGGTGTAGACGCCGATGAAAGTCTGGGCCGCGCCGTCGGCAGCGGCCAGCCCCTCGAGCGCGCGGCCCACTTCTTCCATGTCGCTGAACGAGCGGGCAGCTTCGAGCACCAGTTGATCGTCGAGGGGGCGCAGTCCGTCGGTGAGCGCCTGCGAAAGACCCTTGGGGTCAAGGTTCTTCGCGAGCTGCGGCCGGCGCAGCGTCAGGATCAGGTTGATCAGCTGGTCGTAACGCTGCACGCCGAGGCCGAACATGCGCGCGTCGATGGCGGTGCGGTAGTCGAGGGGACGGTCCGTGATCGCGTCGCTGCCCAGTTGCTCGGCCAACTGCTTCTTTGTCAGCGGGCGATCGTCGGCGCCGATCAGCGAGAAGTCGACACCCACTCGGCCGTCGGCGACGAAGTACCAGCGTGTGACCTTGTCGTTGGTTCGGCTCGCACGCATGCCGATGCCGACGGTGACGGCTTCGGGGTCGTCGAGTGAGCCGCGGCAGAACTCCATCCACACATAGGAGTGTGCGGTGTCCTGCCCGCGATAGAGCAGGTTCGACTTCATGGTGCGTTCTTCGCCGGCAAACGGATTGAGGCGACGCGGTTCGATGCGGCCGTCGAAGACAAACGGGAACAACACCTCGAGTGCCTTGGTCTTGCCGGATCCGTTGGGTCCGCGCAGGACAAGGCGGCCGTCGGCGAAGGAGAATTCCTGGTCGCGGTAATCCCAGAGGTTGATGATGCCGGCCCGGGTAGGTCGGAAACGGGCGCTGTTCATGCGTTTTCTACCTCTGGTTCTTCTGTGCTGCCGGAAAATTCGGAACTGGGCTCGGGCGCGGAGTTGTCGACCGCAAAGTCGATGAGGGGATCGCGTTCGCGGACATTGACCACAACGTCGCGGTAGCGCGCGAGTACGGGCAGAACGAGCACTCCGCCGGGTACCGCGTGTGTCAGGCGCAGTCGCTGTAGCAGGCCGAGTGACTGTTTACGCAGTCCGTTGTGGTCCGCCTGCCACTGGGCCGCAAACGTTCGGCCGAACTGATCCACCAATTCGGTGATCTTGTCAGCCAGCCACGTGTCGTCGATCAGGGGATATGTCGCCGGTTCCTCGGGATCGGCAGGCTCCGCAGCAGGTTCGACCGGTTCGGCATCCTCGTCGGCAAGATCCTCGAAGATTCCGGCCTCGGGGATCGCTGCATCGAGTTGCTCGATGAGGTGGTCGTCGGACTCGGGAGGAAGCGGGAGTTTCGGCAGTTCCGGCGCGTCGACGTCGAGTATCCGATCGGCGATTTCGCCGGCCAGCAGCAGTGCGACCTGGGCGATCGTGCCGGTGCTGGGAAAACGCACGTCAGACAGGCGCCCGGTGGGGTCGATCATCGCGATTCCCTCGGCCCGGCGCTCGGCAACGAGTCCGGTCAACATTTCGACGTCGGACGCGGTCTTGGGTTGGGCCAACGCGATCAGTTCATGCTGATCGAGTTCACCGGCCAACACCACTGGGCGTTCGACGAGAGCCCGACGCACTCGCCGCCCGATTGCCTTGGCGTCCACGGGAACCCCGTCTTCCTCAGCCGCCTGGGATGTTTCGGCAGCGAGGAGTCCGCGAATGGAATGCAGGTGCTGCAGCGCGCGCGGTGGGCGGAACAGTGCCACGACGACGGATCGGTCGATGTCGTAGAGCGCTTCTCCCGCTTCGGGATTGGATGCCCAGCCGTTGGCGTCACCGTCGGCGAGTGCGATGGCGCCGCGCACACCGAGCCAGCCGACGGCGTCGACAAACGCGTCGCGATCGGCGCCGCGATCGGTGGACAGTTCGACGCCGTCCACCTGTGCGGCGTCGGCGGCCACGTGATCTGCCAACTCCGACAACGTGATCTGGTTGCCGGCGCGGCCCAAGGCGGCGAGGCACAGGGCCAGGTACGAATAGCGGGTGCGGTCGAACGTGCGCTCGGTTGCCGTCTGGGCGGGTGCCGACGGGTTGAGGCGATCGGAGACCGTGAACAACCGAGCCGTTGTCTCGGTGACCTCGAGGCGGTAACCGAAGAGGTCGAGGAGGTCATCTCGCAGTTCGGTGGCCCACCGGCGTAGCAGTGGCAACGCCGCCCGATCCGGATACGACGTGGTGACCAGGTGATTCGACAGGATGACCCTTGCCGCGCGTTGATACGAATCGAGCGCAAGGGGAGTGATCTCGCGAGCTCTCATCGAACGCTGACCTCGATGCCGTCGAGGTGCATCCGGCCACGTGCGGTGGTGATGGTGGTGGAACCGTCCGACGGGCTCAGCGTCAATTTCACCCCGTTCTCGCTACCGGTGGAACTCTTGACGCGGCCGACGACCGGCACGCGGGCCGTGAGTGCGGCATTGAGCAAACTCAGCAAAACTTCGGTCTCCTGCTCGTTGAGCTCACGTTGATACACACCGTTGGTGGCCAGGGATTGTGCTGCGGCACTGCGGGTTCGCTGCGCCGCGAGCTGTTCTTCGCGCAGCCGTCGGATACTTCCGTCGTTGCGGGCGACCTTGCTGGGCAAGCCGGGCGACGGTGGGCGCCCTGTTTCCGCCAGGGTGCGGGCGATCTCGACGGGCGGTGCCTCCCACCAGGATCGGTGGTGCGAGATGATGTCGGCGTCCGGGTGGACCATCGACAGGTGGCGCGGGCGACCGAGGTCGAACACGGCCTGGAACAGTGCATGAGCCGCGTCTTCGGACGGTGTGGCGGCAAACCACCCCGCGAGATGGCGCAGCTGACTTTCGCGGCTGACCCCGCCTCGACGGGTTTCCGTGACGCGGCGCAACAGAGCAAGCACTGCGGCAATCGCGCTCATGGTGCCTTCGCGCAGTCGCTCGGACTCGCTGATCCCGGTCTCGGCGGAGACGAACCACGCGGTCAAACCGCGCCAGCGGGCCATCCAGTCGTCTTCGCGTTCGGCGATCGGAACGAACACTCGCTCGTCGCTGGCGGCAGCGAGCCGGATCATCCGGTCGACCCCTGTCGATTCGACGTGCTCGATGGCTTCCTTGAGTTTCGGGGCGTACCGCGCGAGGTCGGAGCTGAATTCGCGCATGTGCGTCAGCAGGGCGTCCTTGTGGTTCAGGAATGCCTGCGGCGTCACTTCCGTCGTCCGAACCAGATCGCCGAGCGTGAGATAGAAGTGCGCGGCACGATCGGCCATGTCGGACAGTGTCGAGTCGAGGCGTTTGAGTTTGCGGAAGATGAGGTCGCCGTCTGCCGTTCGATTGGCTTCGGCCAGTTCCGACATGTCGGCCAGAAGGTCCGCCAGCGCCAGTCGTGAGAGGGACGAATTGTCGAGCCTGGCGGCAAGTACGTCCTCGACGGACCGGTACACCTGATACCCGGCCTGGCCGAACTGGTACACAAAATGGCGGTTCCGATACTCGGCCAACGACGCGGCGCGTGTGCCGTCGTAGCTGCGTTCGAGAATCTCCCACACGTGCAACTGGTCCAGCAGAGGCGCAATCTCGGTCGACGACAGCTGAGCGGCGGGATCCGAGCCACCGATCTTCTCGAGGATCTGAGCGACCGTCCCCGCATGGAGCAGGACTGTGTAATTGGCGCGGGCGTGGTCGAATGCGCGAAGTACCCACAGGTACTCGGCGCGCTTCTCGGCGACCGTGAACGAAAACAATTTCAGTCGATGGGTATCCGCGTACGCCGTCGCTACGCCCGCGATATGCGTTTCATTCACCATGACAGCGTAGGCGAGAGTGTCGTCCGAATTTCCCTACGGTCGATCCTTGGCTGGGGAGGCGGCGCGTCGCCACTGCGATTCGTTCTCGATCATCCAGCCCATGAGGTGATCGGCCGCTGCTTCGTCGGCATCCGGACCGACGAGAAGATCGGCGTAGGCCTGACTCGGAGACACGATCCGGATGCCGTCGCGGGTGAGAATTCGGTCGAACACCGACGGAGACAGGGGAGCGGTGACCCACACATCGGCACCGGTCTCGACGCGCCGCAGGCCCAACGCGTCGGCAAATTGGTCGACGTTGTCGGCGTGGAAATGAGCCCGCTGAGTGGGCGCATACCGGGCGAACGGCGCGGCAGCGACGGATGCCGTTGCCGCATAGATGTGTCCGCTGAGTTGGCGGAGCTGATCGAAGAGCGCTTCAAGTCCGTCTGGAGCGTGAAAGCCGTGCGGTGTGGGTGCTTTGGCGATGGATTCCTGTGCCCACTCCCGGAGCATTTTCTGCCAGTTGGCGTCGGCGATGCCGCCGCGGGGGAGTCTGGTCACCAATTCCCGATCCGCGAGGGTTTGCACTACTCGATACGTTGCGCCCGTTGATGCCCCGGCCAAACGGACCAGAGCGGTGATCGCCAGGGGCGGAGCAAAATCTGCGAGCGCCCGCACGACCCGCGCCGACGGATCGCCGGCCAGTTGGCCCGACGGCCGGCCGGGGCCGCGCCACGGATCGGCGTCGGCGCCCCTGCCTCGCACCCAGACGGCAGGGCGATCGGCGGTGAGAGAGACGTTGCCCGTCGCATCGGCGTAGGAGAGTGCATGGGCGTCGAGTTGGCGGCGCACCGGTTCGGACAGATATTTGGCGCAGACGAATCCGGTTTGCCCGGTGGGGAAGCGGTCGGCGATACCGGGAACGTCGCTGCTGAGAACTCCATGTGCGGCGTAGACGCCGAACTTCGCGACCGACCCGTCAGGGGAGCGCAGGTCGAGGCGAATGGGTGCTTCGGACAGATCGGGGGAGCGTTGCGTCGACAGTGACCAGGTGGCGGGCAGATTTTCTTCGATGATCGCGACGGATCGCCGAAAAATGTCGATGGGGCGCTCGGGTTCCGACTCGGATTCGCTCATTGTTCCATTGTATCAATATCTGTCGTTGACGGAAACACCAAATTTTCCGAATATTTGTCGTCAGTTCTATCCGAACCAACGACCTCAATTCACCAAGTCGCCGCACTTCAGCAACCCAAACGATCATAAAATCATCGACGGAGGGGGCTAAGCCTCCGCGGTATTCGACGGTTTCTGCCGAGGCATGATCAGCGGAGCCACAACAGCAAGTAGAGCGGCGGGTATCAGGAAACTTGCGATGGACGAGGCGTCGTAGATCGGGGTGAGAGCGAGGGGAGCGAGTGCCGCGCCGCCGAAGCGCATTGCCTGGACGACGGATACCGCACCGCCGCGATTCGGACCCTGCGAGCCGAGCACCGCCGCGTTGACGCCGACGAGTACGAACTGGCTGGACACACCGGCAATAAACCAGGCGAAGGCGATGGCCGGGATGGCGGATGCGAGTCCTACGACTGCAACGAGTACAGCGCCGCTGATTGCGCCGATGGTCACTGCCTTCCGGGCGCCGATGCGGTCGATCAGGATTCCCGCTCGTCGGGCGGCGATAATGCCGGCCAAACCGAACAGCGTCAGCATCAGACCGCGGGCTGTGGGCGAGAGACCGAACTCGTCCTCGAACCGGAATGCCAGGAGGAAGCTCAGACCGCCGAGTGCGCCCCAACCGAGGAGGGCGGCAACGCCGATCCGCAGCACTTCCGGACGCAGTGCGTCACGGAGTCTGGCGGGCGCGGCAGACGGAGGCGCCGTGGTTTTGGGTAACCCGACGGCGCCCAGAACTCCAGCTACAACCGCGATGACGAGAAATGCGAGGCGCCAATCGAATTCGGCTGCGAGGCCGCCGATCAGGGGAGCGGACGACTGGCCGGCGGCCTGAAACGCACCGAAGGCGCCCAGTGCGCGGCCGAGTCGGGCCTGTGGCGTCGCTGCTGCCAATGATGCAAGCAAGAGGGGAGTTGTGAAGGCATTGGCGCTACCTTGCAGGACCCGAGCTGCAAGGAAGATGTCCAGCGTCGGAGCCAGGAAACATGCCAACGACGCGGCCACGTACACGCCATACGCGATGCGGACGGTCCGCACTTTGCCCCACCGGGAGCCGAGAGTTCCCGACACCAACATCAATGCCGCAAAAGGTAGAAGGTACGCAGTGAGCGACGACGCGGCCGCGGACGCCCCGACCCCCAGGTCGTCGCCGATCTCGGGGAGAACGGACGCCACCACGCCGCCGCCGAACGGGCCGAGAAACCCGCCGGCGTACAGCGCGATCAACTGGAGGCGAAGGCGAAGCGGTCTGGGGTTGTGCGTGTTTTCGTCGGGAGAAGTGTTGCTCACAGCCCGAAGCTACCGGGGCCTCGCCGCCGCAGGTAACGCTCGAATTCGGCAGCGATCGCATCGCCGTCGATCTTGGCGATTGCTTCTGTGATGTCTGTCTCAGCGTCGCCGCGCTCTTCCAAAGTCCGTACGTATTCGCCGATCTCCTCGTCGTCTGCAGTCATTTCGTTGACCGCTTCCTCCCAGTCTTCGGATTGAGAGGGGAGTTCGCCCAGGGGAACCTCGATGTCGAGAACGTCTTCGACGCGCTGCAGCAGTGCCACCGTGGCTTTGGGGTTGGGCGGCTGAGACACGTAGTGCGGCACCGCTGCCCAGAACGAGATGGCTGGTACGCCGGCCCGGACGCACTCGTCCTGAAGAACTCCGGTGATACCGGTGGGGCCTTCGTAGCGAGTCTGCTCGAGGTTGAATCGAGCTGCGGATTCGCTGCTGTATGCGGTTCCGGTCACCGGTACCGGACGGGTGTGCGGTGTGTCCGCGAGAAGTGCTCCGAGGATGACCACCGTCTTGACGTTCAGTTGGTCGATCAGCTCGAGGAGATCCTCGCAGAAGCTGCGCCAACGCATGTTCGGCTCGATACCGTGAAGCAGAACGATGTCGCTCTCGCTGCCAGGCGGTGAGCAGACGGACAAACGTGTGGCAGGCCACACGATTTCTCGGGTGACGCCGTCGACCTGCCGTACGGTCGGGCGGTTGACCTGATAGTCGTAGTAGTCCTCCGAATCGAGTTCCGCGAGCGGTTGGGCATCCCAGATCAGTTCGAGGTGCTCGACGGCGCCGCTGGCGGCGTCACCTGCGTCGTTCCAGCCTTCGAAGGCTGCCACGAGAATGGGATCGCGGAGCACGGGGATATCGCCTTGGGGGCGATCAGGGCTCTCGAAGGCCGCGGAATCATCGAAATCGACCGGGCCGTCGGGAGTGACGGGGAACTCACTTGGACTCACCCACCCAGCCTACGGCCAGAGCATCGGAGAGCGCCCACTACTCTGGACGGCATGTCTGCCCCATTTAACTCTGCCCTGCTTGATGCGTTGAATCAGCGCGTTGTCATCGGCGACGGAGCGATGGGCACCATGTTGCAGGCCGCGGACCTCACACTAGATGATTTCCTCGGACTCGAGGGGTGCAATGAGATCCTCAACGACACCCGCCCCGACGTGCTCAAAGACATCCACCGCGCGTACTTTGCCGCCGGTGCCGATGCTGTCGAGACCAACACTTTCGGGTGCAACCTGCCCAACCTCGCCGACTACGACATCTCGCATCGAATCCGTGAGCTTTCCGAGAAGGGCACTGCCCTCGCTCGTGAGGTAGCTGACGAGATGGGGCCAGGCCGCGACGGTATGGCCCGCTTTGTTCTCGGCTCGATGGGCCCGGGAACCAAGCTGCCCAGCCTGGGCCACGCCCCGTTTGCCATCCTGCGTGACGCGTACACCGAATCCGCCCTCGGCATGATCGAAGGCGGCGCCGACGCCATCCTCGTCGAGACCTGCCAGGACCTCCTTCAGGTCAAGGCTGCGATTCTCGGCAGCCAGCGGGCGATGGAGCAGTTGGGCTTGCGGATTCCGATCATCACGCACGTGACGGTCGAGACCACCGGAACCATGCTTCTCGGCAGCGAGATCGGTGCCGCGTTGACGGCACTCGAGCCGCTCGGCATCGACATGATCGGACTCAACTGCGCAACCGGTCCGGCAGAGATGAGCGAGCACCTTCGCCACCTGTCCAAGTACTCGACGCTGCCGGTCTCCGTCATGCCGAACGCCGGCTTGCCGCAGCTCGGCCCCAACGGTGCCGAGTACCCGCTGACCGCAGACGAATTGGCCGAAGCCCTCAGCGGATTCGTCTCCGAATTCGGTCTCGGCATGGTGGGTGGCTGCTGCGGAACCACCCCAGACCACATCAGGGCAGTTGCCGACGCGGTTCGCCTCGTGGAGAAGGCGCAGCGCACCCCGATTCACGAGGCCAGCACGTCGTCGTTGTACTCGGCTGTTCCGTTCGAACAGGACGCCAGCATCCTGATGATCGGCGAGCGCACGAACTCCAACGGCTCCAAGGCTTTCCGTGAAGCAATGCTGTCCGAGGATTACCAGAAGTGCCTGGACATCGCGAAGGATCAGACTCGCGACGGCGCGCACATGCTCGACCTCAACGTCGACTACGTGGGCCGCGACGGCGCTGCCGACATGTCCGCACTCGCCAGCCGGTTGGCAACGGCGTCGACGCTGCCGATCATGCTCGACTCCACCGAACCTGCAGTTCTGCAGGCCGGACTCGAGCACCTCGGTGGACGTTGTGCCGTCAACTCCGTCAACTACGAGGACGGCGCCGGTCCCGAGTCTCGTTTCCACAAGATCATGACGCTGGTCAAGGAGCACGGCGCTGCCGTTGTCGCGTTGACCATCGACGAGGAGGGCCAGGCGCGCACGGCCGAGACCAAGGTCGCGATCGCCAAGCGTCTGATCGAGGACATCACAGGCAACTGGGGTCTCGCAGAGTCCGACATCATCGTCGACGCTCTCACCTTCCCGATCTCCACCGGTCAGGAAGAAGTGCGCCGCGACGGCATCGAGACCATCGAAGCGATCCGTCAGCTCAAGGCTGCGTACCCGGAACTGCACTTCACACTGGGTATTTCCAACATTTCCTTCGGCTTGAACCCCGCCGCCCGGCAGGTGCTCAACTCGGTGTTCCTGCACGAATGCACCGAGGCCGGCCTCGACACCGCGATCGTGCACGCCTCCAAGATCCTGCCGATGGCACGGATTCCGGAAGAACAGCGTGTAACCGCACTCGACCTGGTCTACGACCGTCGCAGCGAAGGGTACGACCCCCTGCAGAAGTTGATGGAACTGTTCGAGGGTGTCTCGGCAGCGTCGGCCCGTGAGTCACGCGCTCAGGAACTTGCCGGTCTGCCACTGTTCGATCGCCTCGAGCGTCGCATCGTCGACGGCGAGCGCAATGGCCTCGACGACGATCTCACCGAAGCGATGACGGTCAAGTCCCCGATCGAAATCATCAACGAGACACTGCTTTCGGGCATGAAGACCGTCGGTGAACTGTTCGGTTCCGGACAGATGCAGTTGCCGTTCGTTCTGCAGTCCGCCGAGGTCATGAAGGCGGCAGTTGCGTTCCTCGAGCCCCACATGGAAGCGACGGACGACGACGGCAAGGGTCGCCTCGTCATTGCGACGGTCAAGGGCGACGTCCACGATATCGGCAAGAACCTTGTCGACATCATCTTGAGTAACAACGGTTACGACGTCGTGAACCTCGGCATCAAGCAGCCCATCGCGACCATTCTCGATGCTGCGATCGAGCACAAGGCCGATGTCATCGGCATGTCCGGACTGCTCGTGAAGTCGACAGTGGTCATGAAGGACAACCTCAAGGAACTGAACTCTCGCGGTGTCTCGGAACAGTTCCCGGTGTTGCTGGGCGGTGCCGCGCTGACGCGTTCGTACGTCGAGAACGACCTTCAAGAGGTGTACGACGGAACCGTGAGTTACGCACGCGACGCTTTCGAGGGTTTGAATCTGATGGATCAGATCATGACCGAAAAGCGTGGCGGCGGACCCGCGCCGGACAGCCCTGAGGCGATCGCCGCGCGCGAGAAGGTTGCCGAGCGGAAGGC
This sequence comes from Rhodococcus sp. MS16, assembly GCF_013277795.1. NCBI lineage: Bacteria > Bacillati > Actinomycetota > Actinomycetes > Mycobacteriales > Nocardiaceae > Rhodococcus > Rhodococcus sp. MS16. Next base: position 934,782 of record NZ_VBTM01000001.1, on the reverse strand, counting down.
TCGTCATGAGCGTTCCAAGCGGATCGCCGAAAAGCGTAAGGCCGAAGCAGCTCCCGTTGTTCTGCCGGAACGGTCCGATGTTGCAGTCGACATCCCTGTTCCGGCCCCGCCGTTCTGGGGGAGCCGCATCGTCAAGGGCGTGGCACTGTCCGAGTACGCCGGTCTGCTCGACGAGCGCGCACTGTTCCTGGGGCAGTGGGGACTTCGTGGTCAGCGTAAGGGCGACGGTCCGACGTACGAAGAGTTGGTCGAAACCGAAGGCAAGCCGCGACTGCGGTACTGGCTGGACCGGTTGACGGCCGAGGGCATTCTCGCGCACGCCGCCGTGGTCTACGGCTACTTCCCGGCGGTGTCCGAGGGTGATGACGTCATCGTGCTCACCGAGCCGAAACCGGATGCGCCGGAACGATTCCGGTTCACGTACCCGCGTCAGCACCGGGACCGTTTCCTGTGCATCGCGGACTTCGTGCGCTCGCGTAAGGAAGCAGAAGCGACCGGCCAGGTCGACGTTCTCCCGTTCCAGTTGGTCACGATGGGGCAGCCGATCGCGGACTTCGCGAACGAGCTGTTCGCGTCGAATTCGTACCGTGACTACCTCGAAGTTCACGGCATCGGAGTTCAGCTGACGGAATCGCTTGCCGAGTACTGGCATCGCCGGGTTCGTGAAGAACTGGTTCTGCCTGGCGGCCATTCGGTTGCCGAGCAGGATCCCACCGACGTGTCCGGCTACTTCGACCTCGAATACCGCGGCGCGCGTTACTCCTTCGGATACGGGGCCTGCCCGGATCTCGAGGACCGCGCCAAGTTGGTCGCGTTGCTCGAGCCGGAGCGCATCGGCGTCCACCTCTCGGAGGAACTGCAGTTGCATCCGGAACAGTCCACCGACGCATTTGTCCTGCACCACCCGGAAGCCAAGTACTTCAATGTCTGAGTTGTTGACCGAGGTATCCGAGACGACGCTGGGTGGTGTCCTGTGGGACATGGACGGCACCTTGCTCGATTCGGAGAAGTTGTGGGACGTTGCGCTGCGTGAGCTGTCGCTACGCCTGGGCGGGCCGATGACGGAGGCGACGCGCGTTGCCGTCATCGGCGCGTCGAGTCCGTTTGCCCTGGCAACGGTGTTCGATTCGCTGGGGCTCGAGCAGCACCCGGAGGCAGTCGCCGAGGCCAAGGACTGGATGTACGCCCGCGTCGGCGATCTGTTCGAGGACGGTGTGACCTGGCGTCCCGGCGCGCAGGATGCACTGGCGATTGTTCGCGACGGGGGACTTCTCTCGGCTCTGGTCACCAATACCGAGCGGGTACTGGTCGATCGCGCACTCGGGATGCTCGGACGAGAGTTCTTCGACCACAGCGTCTGCGGCGACGAGGTAGCCAACGGCAAGCCTGCCGCGGATCCGTATCTGAGGGGTGCTGCGCTTCTCGGTTTGGAACCGTCACAATGTCTGGCGATCGAGGATTCGCCGACAGGCACGGCTGCGGCCACCGCTGCGGGCTGCGGCGTGCTTGTTGTTCCCTGTGAAGTCGATGTTCCGGCGGGGCCGGGACGTATCTTCCGGGAGTCGTTGACGGACTTGTCGATTCATCATCTCCACGACGTTCATGCGCGTGCGGCACGTTAGGCTGGTGTAGCAAAAGTGTCCATTCCGAAAATTGTTCTGTTCTACCAGTTCACGCCGTTGGCCGATCCCGAAGCGATCAGGTTGTGGCAGCACAGCCTCGCCGAGTCGAACAATCTGACCGGCCGAATCCTGATCTCGCAGCACGGAATCAACGCGACGGTGGGCGGCGATATCGAGGACGTCAAGCGGTATGTGCGTGGCACCCGCGGGTACGAACCGTTCCGCATGGCCGACATCAAGTGGTCGGACGGACTCGGCAACGATTTCCCGCGCTTGTCCGTCAAGGTGCGCAGCGAGATCGTGACGTTCGGTGCGCCCGACGAACTCGCGGTCGATGAGAAGGGTGTGGTGGGCGGCGGCGTCCACCTGGCACCGAAGGAACTGCACGAACTGGTCGACAACCGCGGTGACGATGTTGTCTTCTTCGACGGCCGTAATGCCTTCGAGGCCGAAATCGGACGCTTCCGCGACGCCGTTGTTCCGGACGTGACAACAACACGGGATTTTGTCAGCGAACTCGACAGCGGCAAGTACGACCACCTCAAGGACAAGGCAGTGGTCACCTATTGCACTGGGGGAGTGCGCTGCGAAGTGTTGTCGTCGTTGATGCGCTCACGCGGTTTCGGTGAGGTGTACCAACTTGACGGCGGGATCGTGCGTTACGGCGAGACGTTCGGCGACAAGGGCCTGTGGGACGGATCGTTGTACGTCTTCGACAAGCGGATGAACATCGAATTCTCGCCCGAGGCAAAGGTTCTCGGTGTGTGTGTCGACTGTGGAACGCCGACGCCGCGCTTCCGTAACAGAATCGACGGAGACGGAAGGACCCTCGAATTGCTGTGCGAGAGTTGCTCACCCGATCTCGAACAGGTCTAGAGGCGTGCCAAAGGCTCCGCTACCGATCCGAGACGGGCTCGGGCCGGATCGGTTGCGGATGCCCCGGACATCCGACGCGCGTACCGTCCTCGAGTTTCTGGTCGGTGAGTTTCCCGGCGAGCACGAGCTGTGGAACGCCCTCGTCGCTGCTGGTGACGTTGTCGACGAGCACGGGCGGATCATTTCGAGCGAGACTCCGTATCAGCCCACCCGCTTCGTCTACTTCTACCGCGAACCACCACCCGAAATCCCGGTCCCGCACGAGATCGAGATCCTGTACCGCGACGAGCAGATCCTGGTCATCGACAAACCGCACTTCCTCGCGACCATCCCGCGCGGCGCGCACATCGTCGAAAGCGCGGTCGTCCGTCTGCGTCGTGACCTTCATCTCCCTGATCTGGCGCCGGTACATCGACTGGACCGCATGACCGCCGGTGTCATCGTGTTCACCGTGACTCCGGACCTGCGACGGCCTTATCAGGAACTCTTCGCGGAGCAGAAGATCGTCAAGGAGTACGAAGCCATCGCGGGATTCGATCCCGAATTGACGTTTCCACGCATCGTCCGTAGCCGGATCAACAAGGTGCACGGGGAGATGACCGCCACCGAAGTCGAGGGCGAACCGAACAGTGAAACCCGAGTCGAGTTGGTCGAGCTACTCACTGATTCTGCTGGTAGCACGCTCGGTCGATACCGGATGTTCCCGAAAACCGGGCGCACCCACCAACTGCGACTGCATCTGAACTCGATGGGCATTCCCATCGTCGGTGACAACTACTACCCGCACTACCGTCCGGCGGTACCTGGTGACTTCTCCACACCGTTGCGACTCCTCGCCCGGGCACTGGAATACCCGGACCCGATCACCGGCCACACTCGCCGGTTCGTCAGCACACGCGCTCTCGATCAGGGCTTGTGACGGGCCAGCCTGTAGGCCTGTGAAAATCCGTTCCGCACTCGTGAAAGAATAGCTACCTGTGAAGACCTTCGAATCCTTGTTCGCCGAGTTGACCGAGCGTGCTGCCACCCGTCCCGAGGGGTCCGGCACCGTCGCCGCCCTCGATGCCGGTGTTCACGCACAGGGCAAAAAGGTCATCGAGGAAGCCGGTGAAGTGTGGATCGCTGCGGAGTACCAGAGCGATGAGCAGCTAGCCGAAGAAATTTCTCAGCTCTTGTACTGGACTCAGGTGTTGATGGTCGGCCGCGGGCTGACCCTCGAAGACGTGTACCGACATCTGTGAAGAGGATCTGACCCGACAATTCCGGTTCCCTTTTCCCACGTCTGACCACACCTTCCGAAAGGACGTTCACTGATGTTGCGCGTCGCAGTTCCCAACAAGGGTTCGCTGTCCGAGTCCGCCGCCGAAATCCTCAGCGAAGCGGGCTACCGTCGTCGCACCGATTCCCGCGACCTGACTGTTCTGGACCCCTCCAACCAGGTCGAGTTCTTCTTCCTGCGCCCCAAGGACATTGCCATCTACGTCGGATCGGGTGAACTCGATCTGGGCATCACCGGTCGTGACCTCGCCGGAGATTCCGGTGCACCGGTTTCGGAGCGTTTGGCGCTCGGTTTCGGTCGCTCGTCCTTCCGTTACGCCGCACCTGCCGGCAAGGACTGGACCGTCGAAGATCTTGCCGGCCTCCGTATTGCGACGTCGTACCCGAACCTGGTTCGCAGTGACCTCGCCGCTCGCGGCATCGACGCTTCCGTTATCCGCCTCGACGGCGCCGTGGAGATCTCGATCCAGCTCGGTGTCGCCGACGCCATCGCCGACGTGGTCGGTTCCGGCCGCACTCTGCGTCAGCACAACCTTGTTGCCTTCGGCGATTCTCTGTGCGACTCGGAAGGTGTCCTGATCGAGCGCACCGGCGCCCCGCAGGACGACGCGGCCCGTAACCAGTTGATCGAGCGTGTTCGCGGAATCGTGTTCGCTCAGCAGAACCTGATGATCGACTACGACTGCCCGCGCGGCATTCTCGACGAAGCAATCAAGATGACGCCGGGCATGGAATCTCCGACTCTGTCTCCGCTGGCCGATCCGGAATGGGTCGCCGTGCGCGCCATGGTTCCCATCAAGGGACACAACCAGGTAATGGATGCTCTCGCTGAACTTGGCGCCCGGGCCATTCTTGCGTCCAACATTCGTTCGGTACGCGCGTTCTGATCAGTTAGTTCTCGTGTATTCGCGCCCGTTCCGGAACATCGGGAACGGGCGCGAATCTGTATCGCCTGGACGCATACCGCCCTCGTCTGTAGTGCCTGTGTGTGTCAGGTCATTCAACGCAGCAAACTGAGAGCGTCCATCTTGTCTACGAGAATGGTCTTACAACAAGCATGCAGTGCGTTGTCGCGTCGCGCGGCCTGGCGATGGGTCTTGCCGCCATTGGGCGTATCCGACTCGACCCGCAATCCTAGGCTTGCGATGTGGAGCAGGCGGTAACGCCACTCGAATCCGGAGGTCGCCGAGAGTCTGCATCGCCCACTGTTCGAGACTTGACGCGTTGCCGGGTCGATCGGTGGCTGTCTAACGGCCATCCGGTCTGTAGGCACGGCCACCCATTGCCGGATGTGACCAACCAGACCAATGATCGGCGTCGAATCGCTCTGGGGCTGAACGCAATTCAAGATGTTGATGGAAGGGTTGAGAAGCAAGGATCGAATTGGCCAATGTCATGTTCGAGCGCCCGATAGATGTGGTGGGCGTGTGGACGCAGTCTCTATCGTGGTCATCCCCAATTCTCTTCCGTCGTTTGAATTAGCCGCACCATCATGGCGGCGGTCGTTATCACAAATGGTCGTTGCCCTTCGTTTCAGTTGAGCAGAATCGGGCGTGAGTAATAGCCTTCGGACGATTCGATATACGTGCAGAAATTGGAATTCGATAGCCACAACGGAATGTGGTGCCAATCACACTGAAGCATTCGAGCATTGAGTCCACGAGTAGCGGGCGAATTCGCCGCAATTTGCCCGCGTGGGCTCGAAGTCGTTACGAAGCGGCATCGGTATTGCTCGTTTCTCCGAAAATCGTTTATCGAATCAGCACATCGTGATTGTCCTGCACGCTGCGCCTCGTCTGGTAGTGGTACTGCTGCCACCTGAAATCTCTGTGAGAGAGTGCATCAATTGAAAGTGTCCACAACAATCCTAAGGATCTGGCATGTCGGATGAAATGCACCACTTCTCGATGGGAATCTGGCTGCTCGCACTCGCCTTCGTTGTTTCCGTCGCCGGATCGGTTATCGGCTTGGCGTGCACGCGTCATTCCATGAATGCCACGACCCGCGAATCGCGGATGCGCTGGTTGTTCATGGCTGCACTGTCGATCGGTGGTGTCGCCATATGGTTGATGCACTTCATCGCGATGCTCGGGTTCTCCGTGCCGGGAAGCCCCATTCGATACAGCCTGATGTGGACAGTGGTCTCGGCACTGATTTCCGTGACCGCGGTTTTCGTTGGATTGGTGATCATCGGCACCGAGTTCCGGTTGAGTCGACTCCTCGCCGGTGGCCTCGTCATGGGCGTCGCGGTCAATGTCATGCACTACACAGGTATGCGCGCCTTGCGCTTTCAGGGCGAGATCCACTACGACGTGTACTTTGTCGCACTCTCGCTCCTGATTGCCGTCGTTGCCGGCACCGTTGCGTTGTGGTTCACGATGATTGTGGAATCCACGGTGCTGCGTTTATTCGCCGGCGTGATCATGGGCGTTGCAGTAGTCAGCATGCACTACACGGGAATGGCCGCTGTAGAAGTTGTTCACGATCCGTCGGCAACTACTCCCGAGGGTCTCGAGGTGTTCTCGTTTCTGTTTCCCGTCTTCGTGCTCGGTCTCTTGGCACTGGCTATTCCGATTGTGGCAGTCTTGACCGCTCCGGATCCTGTGACCGCACATATGGAATCCGCTGCCGATGAATTGGCATCGGAAGCGCGGGAATTTGCAGTGAGAGACTGAACCGAAGGATTCAGGTCAGGGCCTCGCCGAACAGATTTTCGGATGTGACTTTTCGGGCCTCATCCATCTTTAGTCGGGCGGTGCTGACATGAGGTTGATTTCAATCTCAATGTCGGCGTCGCCTGCTGATCCCTATCGTCGTGCCTTGAAAATCGACATGAAACCTACATAGCAGACAAAAAATCTGGACAATAGGGACTATCGGCGCAATGCGATAAAGATCATTCTGTTACCGTTCAATCGCTTTCCTTCGATTGCACGTAGTCGAAGGAGCTCGGGCGATTCCCTGATCGGGGGGTTGACAGACTTTAATAGCAGACGCGAAGAGGCATTGGTCCGCATGAAACACGATGCACACACAACCTCGTGGTGGTCGATCGGCGAATGGCGCCTAGGTTGGAAGGTTGTCGCCGTCTTTGCAGTTCCGATGCTCGTTGCCATCCTGCTCGGCGCACTTCGGATCCAGGGCGAGCTTTCCACTGCTGCAAAACTGACGTCGTCCTCGGAACGCGTGCTTGCTTCCCCCGCGGCTCTCCGGCTCGAAGAGGCGCTCGACGACCTTGCAGTCGCGTCCTCCTCCGGCACCGAACTCGAGACCGCCACGGCAGCAACGACAGCGGCCATGGCAGAGTTCGCCGCGGCCGGTCGAATGTTCCACACTGACGGGGCAATCGGTGACCAGGTCACCCGCGCTCTGGAGAACAGCCAGTCGATCATCGACGAAGTTTCCGCCGGCGCAGTCGCACCCGCTCGACTGGTCACCCGCGTCAACGAAGCATCCATCGACATCTGGACCATATTCGCCGACATCATGCGCGATTCCCCGCAGCCGGTCATGCGTCAGAGTGGAGGCGAGTTCTCTGCCTTGTGGTCAGCTCGTCGAGCATTCGCCGACCAGCGCATTCTGTTCGGTTCCGGGCGCCTCGATCAGCAAGCTCGAACCGCTTTGGTTGGCGTTGCGGGCGCAGAACTCGCGGCCCTGCGCGGTGTAGTGCTCCCGCGCGATGAATCGGAGAGCTCTCTGAATACCGTCGCCGCTGTGAACGCACTTCGCGCGTCCGCACAGGGGCGCGTCGACGAAATCGGTGCCACAGCATCGACGTCCCCGCTGAGTAGCCAGATCGACGTCGGGCTGCAGACAAGTCGTGATCATTACGACACGTTGGCCAACGCGGCATCAAGCAAGTTCGCCGCGACAGTGGGCACCGAAGCCAACTCAGCCCGATCCGCCGCCCTTCGAGACACCGCGCTCGTTCTCGGCGCTGTCCTCGCAGCCCTTGTTCTCGCGCTCATCATCAGCCGCTCGCTGGTCGAACCCATCCGACGCCTGCGATTTGCCGCTCTCCACGCAGCGCGACGGGGACTACCCGAGGCGATCGAAAGAATCCGCGCCGGCGAGAAGGTAAGCGACCTCGAAGTACCTCGAGTACCTGTTGACACCCACGAGGAAATCGGGCAACTCGCACGCGCTGTAGACGACATGCACGGGCAGGCCATCACTTTGGCCGGCGAGCAGGCAACACTCCGTCGCCAGGTCAACGACATGTTCGAAACGCTCTCCCGCCGCAACAAGTCCCTCGTCGAACAGCAACTCGGTCTCATCGAGCAACTTGAACAAGACGAAGACGACCCGAATCGCCTCGAGAATCTCTTTCGTCTCGACCACATTGCCGCCCGAATGCGACGCAACAGCGATAATCTCCTGATCCTGTCCGGCACCGAAGGGCGACGCGTACGAACCGCACCGATCGCTCTTGCCGACGCTCTACGCGCTTCGGTTTCCGGAGTCGAAGACTATCTGCGTGTCGAACTCGGACAGATTCTGTCTGCTGTTGTCAGTGGCCAGGCCAGTGCAGATGTCGTGCACCTCATCACCGAACTCCTCGATAATGCTCTGCGCTACTCGCCGCCCGAAACAACGGTGACGATCGACGCCGCACGCACGAACGACGGTTCCGTGCTGGTGGAGATTGCCGATCTCGGTATCGGAATGTCGTCGGCCGAACTACTCGACGCCAATAGGCGCCTGTCTTCGGGAGGCGAGATGAGCCCAGATACCGCCCGCCACATGGGACTTTTTGTCATCAGTCGTATCAGCCGTCGATACAATATTTCAGTGCGTCTACGCCCGTCGGGCAGCACATCCGAACACAGTGGCATTACCGCCATGGTTCACTTGCCGGTGGCACTGCTCGACGCACCACGCGACAATGTGGTTCGAACGCCGATGGCGCCGCGTGTTGCTCCGGTCCGTACAGCTTCTCAGGTGACTGTCGATCGCCCCGAAAGTCCGGCGGCTGATGCACCGGCAGTATCAGCGAGCGGGTTGCCGCAGCGCCAACCTCGAAACAGCCAACCTCGAAACATCAGTGCGGTCACCTTGCCGCCACCTGTTTCAGGCGCTCCCGCTGCAGTCGTTTCACAGCCGCACGCCAGTGCGCTTCCCGCGGGGAATACGCTTCCTCGCCGCACTCCAGGGAACAGTGGGGTACCCGGCATTGGTAGCACCCTCGCCACCGAACCGGCAGCTACAACGCCAGCCGGCCCGGAAACTACTGCCACTCAACCGGATACCAGCGTGTCCGCCGCCCGAGAACCTGCGCCGAGGCACCTGTTCGGCGCCCCCAATCCGACCAACACGGCGGCGTTCTTCTCCTCCCGCCCGCGCGATTCGACACCGCCGCGTGTGGGTGTATTCGGCGCGGATGCTCCCGACGCTACCTCCGAGACTCCACCGATTGCATCCCCGATCTTTGCCCGGATGGTGTCCGAGTGGCTGGTCGATCCCACAGACGACAACTCCAGTGCCGCAAGCGGAATCATCTGGACAACCGAAGCAGACGAGGGTTGGGTTGCTGCCCGCGCGTCAACGGACATGCCCGTAACCAGGATCTCCGATTCGGGTCTCCCGATGAGGGACCGCGGTGCGCGGTTGGTTCCCGGAACGGTTGGAACCACTACTGCCACTTTCCGTTCCGGATCCCACCGTAAGAGCACCGAGCCGGAGAACATCAGACGGGGATGGAGCGACTACCAATCCGGCGTCAGCCGCGGACGGCGGCACGCTAACAGTGAGAACACCACATCCCTGCACTCGACCACGCATGTGCAGGAAGACGAAGGAGAACAGTGAGTACTGTCGGAGCCCCAGAAACTCCTCGCGCACTCGACTGGTTGGTGTCGGGTTTCGCCCGAGACGTGCCGGGAGTGAGCCACGCGATCATCGTCTCGGCCGACGGATTGTTGAGTGCTGCGAGCACCCACCTTCCGCTCGATCGAGCTGATCAATTGGCCGCTGTGACTTCGGGACTCGCCAGCCTCTCCGCCGGTGCATCACGGTTGTTCGACGGCGGTGCCGTTCTGCAATCGGTGGTCGAGATGGAGAACGGGTACCTCCTCCTCATGGGCGTCGGTAGCGGGGCCTACCTCGCTGCACTTGCCGTTGCGGGATGCGACATCGGTCAGATCGGTTACGAAATGGCAACCCTGGTCGATCGCGTCGGAACAACCATGGACATCGCTCCCAGATCAGGTCGGGATATGTGAACTCGATGCCACATCATCACTCCGAGCAGGTTGATCCTGAACCGAGTCTCGTTCGACCGTACGCACTCACCGAAGGCAGAACGAAGCCGTCCATCGACCTTCCGCTCGAAGCGATCGTCGCAACGGTAGAGGACGCCATCGCACAAAGCCTTGCGCCCGAGGACATTCGCGCGTCGATTGTCGCTCTCTGCGGGCAGCGAATCTCGATCGCGGAAATCGGGGCATACCTCGGGGTTCCGATCGGGGTGGCTCGGGTCCTGGTCGCAGATCTTGTTGTTGCCGGGGCATTGGAAGTGCAAGCCACTCTGCGAAGCGATGCGACTGCGGTCGAACGCCTCGACCTGATCGAAAGGACCCTCCGTGGACTTCGGGCACTCTGACGCGCCATCTCGCGTCACATCGACAAAAATAGTAGTTGCCGGAGGATTCGGCGTCGGAAAGACCACGCTTGTCGGGACGGTCTCCGAAATCGTCCCCCTGCGCACGGAAGCAATGGTGACCGACGCCAGTGACGGCATCGATCACCTCGGCGCGACACCGAACAAGGACACCACAACAGTCGCAATGGATTTCGGCCGCATTACGCTGGCCGACGACCTGGTTCTCTATCTGTTCGGCACACCAGGACAGCGGCGTTTCTGGTTCATGTGGGACGACCTCATCACCGGCGCCATCGGAGCCGTCATCCTCATCGACACACGCCGCCTCGAAGACAGCTTTGCCGCGGTCGACTTCTTCGAAGCCCGCGGATTGCCGTTCATCGTGGCAGTCAACCGTTTCGACGGTGCCCCGATTCACTCGGCACACGATCTTCGTCAGGCGCTGGCGTTATCCGACCAAATCCCCATGATCGAGATTGATGCCCGCGACCGCGCGTCCGCGGTGCAGGCATTGATCACCGTCACTGAATACTCGCTCGCACGTCTTGCTGCCGCTGCGCCCGCTTAACTTTGCGCTATCGCTCCCGAACGGAGTGACCGGCGTCAGAGGTTACTGACCAGTTGGTTACCACATCGCAATGTTTACATGTATGATCGATGTGTAAGTGTCGATGTTGCAGTTGGCGTTTTGCCGGCGTCGTCGGTCCCCTAATTTGTGTGGCCGTCGAAGTCGACCGGCGTAGATAGTCGACGCGCTGCTGTCTCGCCTGCGGCAATCAGGAGCGGGCACGAATCTGCAAGGTCTGGGCGATGCGCCCGACTGCACCCTGCTCGTCATAGAGCACTCCGGCGCACATTCCGACGCCATCGGGTCCGGTGGTGGTTTCCGCGGAAACCCCGACCCATTCGCCCTCGGGAACCCGGAAGATGTGCACCGTCAGATCGGTGTTCAGGAACGTCCAGTGCGCGGGGTCGAGTTTCGCTCCGACGCCGTTGGAGATGTCGGCAATCGCAAACAGCCTCTCCAGGGCTGTCATCTCTTCACCCTCGACCAATACGGGCTTCGGCCGTGCCCACACCTTTCCTGTTCCCTCGCAACCAATTTCGGCAATCCACGACCAATCGAGCGTCTCGAGATAGCCGATGTTCCACATGCCACCCAGTACACCCGGCGTGCCGGTTTCGCGCGGTTCCAGCGGTGGATCGACCACGTGGAGAACGCCGGTGGTGTCTGCGGTTTCCATGCGCCACGCCGTACCACGTGCCACGGCCCGTGACGATCCGTCGGGCGCGGTTGCCCACAATTCGGCGACGATCAATTCGATTCTGCGACCGGGTCGTTCGATCCACGAGCGAACCTCGATGTCCGCGATCGGGATCGGCCCGAGAATCTCCACGACCACCCGAGTCAGACGAGTTCCCTCGCGGGCGCCACAGCGCTCGAGTGCACGCACCAACAGTGCCGACGGGGGAGCGCCGTGTTGGAGCGTCGGACCCCAGATACTGACCGTTGCCTGCGTAGTCGCGAAGCGTTCGTGGCCTTCCGCGGTAGTGCCCAAGAACTGGTAGTACGAAGTGTCTGCCATTACGTATTCTCCTTTGCCGCAACAACTTCTGCGTCCCGCAAGTCCGGCCACCCAGGATACGGCGGCGGTGTGCCGCCGAACGAGGGGCAGAGGGCCTTGTGATCGCACCAGTCGCACAGTTTGCCAGGCTTGGGTCGGAAGTCTCCCGTTGCACCTGCCGCCAGTATTGCCTTCCAGATAGCGGACAATGTCCGCTCGAAACGCACCAGTTCGTCGTGATCCGGGGTGTATGTGAGGATCGATCCCGACGCCAGGTAGATCAGCTTGAGTTGAGCGGGCACGATCTTGCGAGTACGCAGTAGGACCAGTGCGTAGAACTTCATCTGGAACAGCGCTTTGGACTCCGTGAATTCTCGCGGGGCCTTGCCGGTCTTGTAATCGACGACGCGCACTTCGCCGGTGGGGGCGACGTCGATGCGATCGACAAATCCGCGAAGTCGAACGCCGTTCTCGAGTTCGGTCTCGACGTAGACCTCGCAGGCTTCTGCGTCGAACCGCGTCGGATCCTCGAGGCTGTAATAAGGCTGTAATAAGTCTGAACCAGCTTGCCCACTTCGGAGAGAAAACCGTCGAGGTCCTCGTCGGGAATCAACTCGGCCGCGTCGGGGGAGTCGGCGCTCACCCGCTCCCAAGCGGGGCGAACCAACTCCGCAGCTCGATCCGGAACCCGTTGACCGGTGGGTAGCGCAAATAACGCTTCCAGGGCAGCATGGACAACAGTGCCTCTGACCTGTGCTCTTGTCGGTGTTTCCGGGATTCGATCGATGGCTCTGAACCGATAGAGCAGCGGACACTGTTTGTAGTCACCCGCACGAGAAGGCGACAGCGCCGGCCGACTACGCGGGCGATCGTGTGATGTTCCACCCGCTAACGAGGGGGCTGGCAGTTCTACAGAGCTCACACCTGGCAGGCTAGACGCTTGGCCCGACAACTCCGTCGGGGCCGGTGGCGAGGACGCCGGAGCAAAACGAACAGGGATTACTCACGCATGGTGAACGATACGCAACCCGAAGAAATCACGACCGAGTTGGATGAGGTTGCGCAGTCTGCTGTCACCGAACCGGAACTCGACGCTGTAGTAGCTGTAGCAGACGGCCAGGCAGTAGCCGAGGTCGTTGCAGAGGTCGAGGAAACAGCACCCGGTAAGCGCCCCTCCGGGCCGTTCCGTGTCGGCGACCGCGTCCAGCTGACCGACGGCAAGGGACGGCACTACACGATCGTGCTCGAGGCCAACCGCGAGTACCACACCCACAAGGGGGGGATCGTGCACAACGACCTCATCGGCGCGGACGAGGGCAGCGTCGTCAAGTCCGTCAACGGGACGCCGTACCTCGCCTTGCGTCCTCTGCTCGTCGACTACGTGCTGTCGATGCCACGAGGCGCGCAGGTTATCTACCCCAAGGACGCGGCGCAGATCGTCCACGAGGGCGACGTGTTTCCGGGTGCCCGGGTACTCGAGGCAGGCGCCGGTTCCGGCGCGTTGACGTGTTCACTGCTTCGTGCGGTCGGACCCGAAGGCAAGGTCATCTCGTACGAGGTGCGCGACGATCATGCCGAACACGCGGTTCGCAACGTCGAGACGTTCTTCGGTGAGCGTCCGCCGAACTGGGAACTGACGATCGCGGATCTCGCGGAGTTCGATCCGGAAGCGCACGGCGGCAAGGTCGACCGGGTGGTTCTCGACATGCTCGCGCCGTGGGATGTTCTGCCCGCCGTGTCGAAGGCATTGGTTCCCGGCGGCGTTCTGATCGTGTACGTCGCGACGGTGACGCAGCTGTCCAAGGTGGTCGAGGCGATGCGTGAGCAGGAATGCTGGACCGAGCCGCGCTCGTGGGAATCCATCGTCCGCGGCTGGCACGTCGTCGGATTGGCCGTTCGTCCCGAACATCGCATGCAGGGGCACACCGCGTTCCTGATCAGTGCGCGTCGTCTGGCCGAGGGCACTGTGACCCCGAAGCCTCAGCGCCGCGCCGGCAAGGGCTCGAACACTGCCGCCAAGTAGCCACTGACTCCAAACAAAACGAGCGGCGATCCGAAAAAATCGGATCGCCGCTCGTTTTGTTTGCGGAGAAATTATCCGGCGCAGGAAGCGCGGCCCATTTCCAAGAGCACGCAGGCGGAGGTGTCGGACAGCTTCCAGGTGCCGTCTTCGAGCTCCCACGTCCACGGAGCGGCAGGCATCGCGCCGTGCGGGCTCACCACTGCAACATCGGCGGTGGCCGTCTCGCCGTCGACCTTGACGTTCTCGACGGTGAAGGTGATCTTGTACGCCGGGTTGCCACCCAGAGCGGTACCCATGGTCTCGATGTTGGCCTGACGGTTCGTTCCGTCGACCACAAGGGCGGTCTTCTCGGCGATCGGCTTGGCCGGATCGATAAGCGCAACCAGCTGTGCATTCAGCTCGTCTGCCGTCGGAGTTGCTGCGGCCGCGGCTGCGGACGTCGTTGCACTCGAGGCGGCAGAAGCGCTCGACGTAGCGGCAACAGAGGTGGACGTGGCCGACGAATCGGAGCTGTCGTCCGAGCTGCAGGCTCCGAGAGCGAGGACAGCGGCGACGGCACAGGCGCTGACGAGTGTCTTGCGGATGATCACAGCGTGACCTTTCGTTGGGGGAGACAGGCACTGTCTCGGCATTGTAGGCAAGGCTAACATGGCTTACTTTTGGTTCAGGAGCGGTCTCGGTGTGGCAGTCGCGGCTGTGAAATCGAACTCGCGCACCGTGTCTGGCGACACTTGGGCCGCGATGCCGGTAGCGTTGATCTATCGCACTGGGAGGAGACGCATATGAGCTCGACAGAGAACCCGGATTCGGTTGCGGCAGCAGAAGAGCTTCACGCGTTACGAGTGGAATTGCAGGTTCTGCGGCGTCAACTCGCACAGTCGCCGGAGCAGGTGCGGGAGTTGGAGTCGAAACTTGACTCGCTCGCAATCCGAAACGGCAAGTTGATGGACACTCTCAAGGAGGCCCGTCAACAACTGATCGCTTTACGCGAAGAGGTCGACAGACTCGGTCAGCCGCCGAGTGGCTACGGCGTGCTGCTCGCAGTTCACGAAGACAAAACGGTGGACGTTTTCACGTCCGGCCGCAAAATGCGACTGACGTGTTCACCGAATATCGACACCGACACGCTCACTCAGGGTCAGACCGTGCGGCTCAACGAGGCCCTCACCATCGTGGAAGCCGGTGGTTACGAGCAGGTCGGCGAAATCAGCACTCTGCGTGAGGTACTCGACGACGGCTTGCGGGCGCTGGTAGTCGGGCACGCCGACGAAGAGCGAATCGTGTGGCTCGCTGCGCCCCTGGCAGCGGTGTTCGCCGATCCCCAGGCCGACATCATCGCCTATGACGCCGATTCCCCGACCAGGAAGCTGCGCCCGGGCGACTCCCTGCTGGTCGACGCCAAAGCCGGTTATGCGTTCGAGCGTATTCCCAAGGCCGAGGTCGAAGATCTGGTCCTCGAAGAGGTGCCGGACGTGCATTACGACGACATCGGTGGCCTCGGTCGGCAGATCGAACAGATCCGGGACGCCGTCGAACTGCCCTTCCTGCACAAGGACCTGTTCCACGAGTACTCACTGCGTCCACCGAAGGGTGTACTGCTTTACGGTCCGCCCGGTTGCGGTAAGACCCTGATCGCGAAGGCAGTCGCCAATTCGCTGGCGAAGAAGATCGCCGAAGCCCGCGGGCAGGACAGCAAGGACGCAAAGTCCTACTTCCTCAACATCAAGGGCCCCGAGCTTCTGAACAAGTTCGTCGGCGAAACCGAACGCCACATTCGGATGATTTTCCAGCGGGCCCGCGAAAAGGCGTCCGAAGGCACCCCGGTCATCGTGTTCTTCGACGAGATGGACTCCATTTTCCGTACCCGCGGTTCAGGAGTCTCCTCGGATGTGGAAACGACAGTGGTTCCGCAGTTGCTCAGTGAGATCGACGGTGTGGAAGGCCTAGAGAACGTCATCGTGATTGGTGCGTCCAACCGCGAGGACATGATCGACCCTGCCATTCTGCGGCCGGGTCGTCTGGACGTGAAGATCAAGATCGAGCGCCCCGACGCCGAATCCGCGCAGGACATCTTCTCGAAGTACCTGGTCGACGGTCTGCCGATCAATGCCGACGACCTCGCCGAGTTCGGTGGCGATCGCGCAGCATGCCTCAAGGCGATGATCGTTCGCGTTGTGGATCGCATGTACGCGGAGAGCGAGGAGAACCGTTTCCTCGAAGTCACCTACGCAAACGGTGACAAGGAAGTCCTGTTCTTCAAGGACTTCAACTCCGGTGCCATGATCCAGAACATCGTCGACCGGGCGAAGAAGTACGCCATCAAATCGGTACTCGATACCGGTGCACCGGGATTGCGGGTTCAGCATCTCTTCGATTCGATCGTCGATGAGTTCGCCGAGAACGAAGACCTGCCGAACACCACCAATCCTGATGACTGGGCCCGTATTTCGGGTAAGAAGGGTGAGCGGATCGTCTACATTCGCACCCTTGTCACCGGCAAGAACGCCAGTGCCAGCCGCGCTATCGACACCGAGTCCAACACGGGTCAGTACCTGTAGGACGCCGCAGCAGAATCGGGCCGGCACTCGCAAGAGTGCCGGCCCGATCTGTATTCGAGCGCATGCCAACTCGGTCCTGACTGCACACAACCGCGTCGAATATGGCCAGATGTGACATCTCAGCGCTGGTCGTGTGCCGATACGCACGCCCAACCCGAACCTGTCCCGATCATTCGCTGCTGAGTTGGCTCCATCGGTAGTCGGCCAACAACACCCGGGTATCGGGGACGAAGGGCCACGACGGGTCCTTCAGATGCGCGTCGAGCTCAGCCAGGGTCCACCACCCTCCGTCGGAAATTTCGCTCGGTTGATGGATGACGGGACCGTCGTAGCGGAGCTCGAAGGCAAACAAATGACATCGCAATGCGTGACCGCCCCATTCTCCGTCCCAGGAGATTCTGGCGATTTCCGTCAGCGCAAGTGGAGTGTCCTCGGTGCCGAAGATTCCGAGTTCTTCACCGACTTCACGCACAGCCGTGTCGAGTGGTGATTCACCGGGGTCGACGACGCCGCCGGCGATGCAGTCGTGATGGCCACCGAAGACCGCTTTGCTTGTAGTTCGGCGATGAACGTACACGCGCTCGCCGTCCGTGGAGCGCACGAGAACTCCTGAACTGGCGTGCCAGAGTCCGTCTCGATAGACAAGGCTGCGAGGCGCCTGGCCGATCGGTTTACCGAACTGGTCGTACACCGCAACACCCTCATCTGATCGTTTTGTGTCGGTGTCAGGTGGATGCTGCATTCCTCCTACTGTGCCACCACTGCAAGTACTGACGCTCGATCGCATAGTCTCGAACGTATGCAGCGGATTATCGGTGTCGAGGTCGAGTACGGAATATCTTCACCCAGTGAGCCTTCGGCGAATCCGATACTCACATCAACCCAGGCGGTACTGGCGTACGCCGCCGCCGCGGGTGTACCCCGAGCGAGGCGTACACGCTGGGACTATGAGGTGGAATCGCCCCTGCGTGACGCCCGTGGATTCGACCTGGGGCGACTCAGCGGGCCGGCTCCGGTGATCGACGCCGACGAAATCGGTGCGGCAAATATGATTCTCACCAACGGTGCCCGCTTGTACGTCGATCACGCACATCCCGAGTATTCGGCACCTGAAGTGGCCGATCCACTCGACGCGGTGATCTGGGACAAGGCCGGTGAGCGGGTCATGGAAGCAGCTGCTCGCCACGCCTCGAGTGTTCCCGGCGCGCCGCGCCTGCAGTTGTACAAGAACAACGTCGACGGCAAGGGGGCCTCGTACGGCACCCACGAGAACTACCTGTGCTCCCGGGCGACCCCGTTCACGGACATCGTTGCCGGTTTGACGCCCTTCTTCGCGTCACGCCAGGTCATTTGCGGTTCCGGTCGCGTGGGCATCGGCCAGTCCGGGGACGAGGCAGGTTTCCAGCTGTCGCAGCGAGCCGATTACATCGAGGTCGAGGTCGGGCTGGAGACGACTCTCAAACGCGGAATCATCAACACCCGCGACGAACCGCACGCCGACGCGGACAAGTACCGCCGTCTGCACGTCATTATCGGTGACGCGAACCTTGCGGAGATGTCCACGTACCTCAAGGTGGGGACCACGGCGCTGGTTCTCGATCTGATCGAAGCGGGCGTCGATCTGACGGATCTGCAGTTGGCGCGCCCCGTCACCGCGGTTCACCACATCAGCCATGATCCGACCCTGCGCAAGACCGTCGCCTTGTCCGACGGGCGCGAGTTGACTGGGCTTGCGCTGCAACGTATTTACCTCGAACGCGTCGCGAAGTTCCTCGATCGGGAAACTGATCGGGATGCGCGCGCCGACGACATCGTGTCCAAGTGGGCCATGGTTCTCGATCTTCTCGAACGCGATCCGATGGACTGCGCACACATCCTGGACTGGCCGGCAAAGCTGCGCCTGCTCGAAGGTTTCCGCAACCGCGAAGGTCTCGCGTGGTCGGCTCCGCGCCTGCATTTGGTCGATTTGCAGTATTCCGATGTCCGTTTGGACAAGGGTTTGTACAACCGATTGGTTGCCCGCGGATCGATGGAACGACTGGTCACCGAGCAACAGGTGCTCGACGCGGTGTCCAATCCGCCCACCGATACGCGTGCGTATTTCCGTGGTGAATGCCTCCGTCGATTCGGTGGCGATATCGCTGCTGCCAGCTGGGATTCGGTGATATTCGACCTCGGGGGTGAATCGCTGATCCGGATACCGACCCTGGAACCACTGCGCGGCAGTAAGGCTCATGTGGGTGCTCTGCTCGACTCCGTCGACAGCGCTGCGGAGTTGGTGGATCAGCTGACACATTGATTTTGGTGCCTAATCGCGGCCGAGTCTCCCGGCGCGTGACGGTGTCGCTCGGTAGGGTAAAGGTCCGAGCGGATCAGTAACCGAGACTGCTGGGCAGAACAGGATGCTCGTGAGAGCTCCCTTCACACAAGGAGGTCGACGGCGATGGCTCAAGAACAGACGCAGCGTGCCGGTGGCGGCGAAGACGACGACACCACTGGCGGCGACGGTAGTGCCGGCCAGGAACGTCGCGAGAAGCTCGCTGCAGAAACCGACGACCTACTCGACGAAATCGACGACGTGTTGGAAGAGAACGCCGAGGACTTCGTCCGCGCTTACGTGCAGAAGGGCGGCCAGTGACGGTGGATCGCGCGCCCCGGATAACCGACGGGGACACACGGTTGAGCTTCGGCTCCAATCTGTCGTCATTCTCGGAATATCTTCGAGTGCACGCACCGGAGCATCTTCCGCAGAACCGATTCGCTGACAGGGGAGGTGTAACCATGGGCGGGGGTGATGTTGCTCCGCACGGGACCACGATCGTCGCGATCAGTTACGCCGGTGGCGTGTTGCTTGCCGGCGATCGCCGGGCGACCATGGGCAACCTCATCGCCAGCCGTGACGTGCAGAAGGTGTACATCACGGACGACTACTCGGCTGCGGGGATTGCCGGGACCGCCGGCATCGCGATCGAACTGGTGCGCCTGTTCGCGGTTGAACTCGAGCATTACGAGAAGATCGAAGGCGTTTCACTCACGTTCGACGGCAAGGCAAATCGTCTGTCGTCGATGGTGCGTGGCAACCTCGGCGCCGCAATGCAGGGACTCGCAGTTGTACCGCTGCTGGTCGGCTACGACGTGGACGCCGTCGACCCTACGACGGCGGGTCGCATCGTCTCGTACGACGTCGTGGGTGGGCGGTACGAGGAACGTGCCGGCTATCACGCTGTCGGATCGGGATCATTGTTCGCGAAGTCGGCGCTCAAGAAGTTGTATTCACCGGGCATCGACGAGGCCACTGCGCTTCGCTTGGCGGTAGAGGCTCTGTACGACGCCGCCGACGACGATTCGGCGACGGGTGGACCAGACGTTACGCGCGGAATTTATCCGACCGCAGTCACGATCACCGCAGCAGGAGCCGTGGAACTGTCCACGGAGCGGGCGGCCGAAATCGCCAGGGACATTGTTGCGGCGCGTACGGCGCTCGGTAATCCGGAAGGGGGTTCTGCGCTATGACGATGCCGTATTACGCATCAGCCGAACAGATCATGCGTGATCGTTCGGAATTGGCGCGCAAAGGAATTGCCCGTGGACGAAGCGTCGTCGTACTGACGTATCGCGACGGTGTGGTGTTTGTCGCGGAGAATCCGTCGACGGCGTTGCACAAGGTCAGTGAGTTGTACGACCGTCTCGGTTTTGCGGCCGTCGGCAAGTACAACGAATTCGAGAATCTCCGTCGTGCGGGCATTGTGCACGCGGATATGCGTGGGTACTCGTACGACCGTCGTGACGTCACAGGCCGTTCGCTCGCCAATGCGTACGCCCAGACTCTGGGCACAATTTTCACCGAGCAACCCAAACCGTACGAGGTCGAGATCTGCGTTGCGGAAATCGGCCGCTTCGGTAGCAACACGCCGGCTCAGCTGTATCGGATCACGTACGACGGTTCGATTGCCGACGAGCAGGAATTTGTGGTCATGGGCGGCACCACAGAGCCAATCGTTACCGCGATGCGCGAGTCGTATCAGCGAGACCTCGATCTGGAGTCCGCTGTACGTATCGCAGTTGGAGCATTGCAGAAGGGTGGGCCGGCGCCCGTCGGAACAACCGAGGCCGAGCCCCGGGTGCTGACCGTCGAGGCACTGGAAGTTGCAGTTCTCGACAACAACCGTCCGCGCCGTGCGTTCAAGCGAATCTCGGGAGCAGCACTCGAAGCCATGCTGCCATCGGCAGCAGAGCCCCAGAGTAAGGCTGAGAAGGCTGAGGATGCGCCGCCGTCAAACGGCGACGCACCCCAATAGCAACTGTTTTTCAGTCCTTCGAGAATCTGTAGACGGCAACCGCGGCCGGTTCGGTGCTGAAATCGAACCGGCGCGCGTCTGCCACGACTTCACCGTCGGTGGCAATCGCTACAGACTCAGCATTCACCTGAACCGAGAGCGTCGGCGCCAGGGCATGGATGTAGACCGGTGAGCTGCCCAATGTTCCTGTGGCAGCGGCAAACAGCAACCGGGAGCGGGAGAATTTCCGGTCGGCTCGCAAGTATCGGACGTCGAGCAGCCCACGGTTGAGTTCGGGCCGCGACATCGGGACCTGGTCGCCGGGGGAGTACCGGCCGTTTCCGACGAAGAGCATCCAGATACTGGCCTTGGTGCCGTCGATGGTGACACTCATCGGCTCTGCGGCTGCTAGCACGCGGATCATCGCCGCGGCGGCCGCCGGCCACTTGCCGAATCGCGGTTCCCACTTTTCACGTAGCCGTACCGCATCCGGATAGCCGCCCAGACTGGCTGTGTTGAGAAAACGAGCGGTAACCCCGGTATCGGTTGTCACCACGGCATGATCGACAAACGCTGCTTGTCCGGACTCGACCGCCGTCACCGTTTCAGCGACGTCCGCGACGCCGACGTCGCGGGCAAAGTGGTTGAGGGTTCCACCTGGGAAAACTGCGAGCGGAAGATTGTGTCGTGTTGCCGCGTCTGCGACCGTGACGACGGTGCCGTCGCCGCCGCACACACCTACCGCTAGTGGTTTCGACTCACGAAGCTTCGCTTCGATCTGCTTGTCGAAATCTATGTCCGGGTTGAATTCGATAATGACTGCTGCGGGCAGGGCTTCCCGGATCGTATCCACGATGCCGTCGTCTTCGCTGCCGGATCCGGGATTGGTGAAGACAACCAGTCCTTCGCCTCCAGGCAGCGCAGGTACCACACACTCGGGACCAAGATCCGCGGGTTCTTCGTCGCGTACTGCCCACCACCTGCGCGTTCCCGCTGCCACGGCACCTCCGACGGCTATTCCGGCGAACACGTCCGAAGGCCAGTGGACCCCGTTGTGCACGCGTGAATAGGCGACGGCCGCGGCCAATGGAGCGAGTACTGCGCCGGTTGTCGGAGATTCCATTGCTACCGCGGTAGTGAATGCGGCTGCGGAGGCGCTATGACCCGACGGGAACGACGAGGACGTCGGGAACTCGACTCCGCGCTTCGGGTTGATCCACGCGCGAACGGGTGGGCGTCGACGGGGAAAAAGCGGTTTCAACACACCGTTTGCCAGTGCGCTCGATCCGGCCAATGCGAGCATTCCGCGGGCAGCCGCGCGGCGCGGTTGTCCGCCGATCAGCGCGAGGACACCGGCGATAGCCATCCACAGGAACCCGTGGTTGGCTGCTCGCGAGAGCCGCCGCATCACGGAATCGAGCGTGGAAGGCTTCAGTGCGCCAGTGCTTTCCATCCATTTGACGTCGGTTCGGACAAGTTTTCGGTGCAGGTAGCTCACCCCGCCACACTATGCCGACTCGAGATGTTGTCGAGTCGTGACGCCACGGGAGTTCGTCAACACGGGTGAAGCGGGCATTCTGGTTGTACTGTCGAAGTGTGCAGAGACGAATCATGGGTATCGAGACGGAATTCGGCGTTACCTGCACCTTTCACGGGCACAGGCGACTGAGCCCCGACGAGGTTGCTCGTTACCTCTTCCGTCGTGTCGTGTCGTGGGGTCGTAGTTCCAACGTCTTCCTCCGCAACGGAGCGCGCCTGTACTTGGATGTTGGTTCTCATCCGGAGTACGCAACCGCCGAGTGCGACAGCCTCATCCAACTGGTCAACCACGACCGGGCCGGTGAGCGAGTTCTCGAGGAACTGCTCATCGATGCGGAAGAGCGGTTGGCAGAAGAGGGAATCGGTGGCGACATCTACCTCTTCAAGAACAACACCGACTCCGCCGGAAACTCGTACGGTTGCCACGAGAACTTCCTGGTCGCGCGAGCTGGCGAGTTCTCCCGCATCTCCGACGTGCTGTTGCCGTTCCTCGTGACGCGTCAGTTGATCTGCGGTGCCGGAAAGGTTCTGCAGACACCGAAGGCAGCCACGTTCTGTCTCTCCCAGCGTGCCGAGCACATCTGGGAAGGCGTCTCGTCGGCCACCACACGTTCGCGTCCGATCATCAATACCCGCGACGAACCTCATGCCGACGCCGAGAAGTACCGTCGCCTGCACGTCATCGTGGGCGACTCCAACATGGCCGAGACCAGCACGATGCTGAAGGTCGGCTCTGCCGCCTTGGTGCTCGAGATGATCGAGGCTGGAGTCTCCTTCCGCGACTTCGCCCTCGACAATCCGATTCGTGCCATCCGAGAGGTCAGCCACGACGTCACCGGAAAGCGTCCGGTCCGGTTGGCCGGCGGCCGCCAGGCCAGTGCTCTCGACATCCAGCGTGAGTATCACTCGAAGGCTGTGGAGCACCTGCGCAATCGCGAACCGGATCCGCAGGTAGAGCAAGTTGTCGATTTGTGGGGCCGCATGCTCGACGCCGTCGAAGCCCAGGATTTTGCGAAGGTCGACACCGAGATCGACTGGGTGATCAAGCGTAAGTTGTTCCAGCGCTACCAGGATCGTCACGGATTTGATCTGTCCGACCCGAAGATCGCGCAGCTCGATCTTGCGTATCACGACATCAAGCGTGGGCGCGGAGTGTTCGACGTGTTGCAGAAGAAGGGCTTGGTCAAGCGCGTCACGGAGGACGAAACGATCGACGACGCCGTCGACAACCCACCGCAGACGACACGCGCGAAACTTCGCGGCGATTTCATCACTGCAGCGCAGGCCGCGGGGCGTGACTTCACCGTCGACTGGGTGCATCTCAAGCTCAACGATCAAGCTCAGCGAACAGTCCTGTGCAAGGACCCGTTCCGTTCGGTCGACGAGAGAGTTGAGCGACTCATCGCGTCGATGTAGTGCGCTGACGTGTCGGCAACCGCAGAGCCACTAGGATTTCGGCGTGGCGACATCGAAAATCGAGCGGTTGATGAACTTGGTGATTGCATTGCTCTCCACCAGGCAGTTCCTCACTGCGGAGAAAATCCGTGATTCAGTAGCCGGTTACAGCGATTCCGCCAACTACGAGGCGTTCTCCCGGATGTTCGAGCGGGACAAGAACGAGCTTCGTGACCTCGGAGTTCCGTTGGAGACGGGACCGGCTGGGCGGTTTTCGACGGTCGAGGGATATCGGATCAATCGCAATGCGTATGAGCTTCCTGATGTCGATTTGACCAGCGAAGAGTCGGCGGCCGTTGCCGTTGCCGTGCAGCTGTGGGAATCGCCCGAGCTGATTTCCGCCGCACAGAGTGCCTTGCTCAAACTGCGTGCTGCCGGTGTACAGGTCGACGGGGATGTTTCCGCCGCGCCGATTACCGCGATTCCGGCTCGCTCACGTGGTTCCGAACCGGCTCTCGGGAAGCTGCTCGCCGCAGTCGACGCGGGCCGGGCCGTTCATTTCCAGCATCGCGCTGCGCTCAACGAACCGTTCATCGAGCGGACAGTGGAGCCGTGGGGCGTGGTCACGCATAACGGCAAGTGGTATCTGGTCGGTCATGATGTCGATCGGGACGCTGTCCGCACGTTCCGCCTGTCCCGCATCGGTGACGATGTTCGCGAATTCGGCCCAGCCGGCGCGGTGCACAAACCGGAGGGTCTTGATCTTCGCGAGGTTGTGGACCGAGTAACCGGATCCGGTGTCGTGACCGGTACCGCGACTGTCTGGGTGGCGGCGAACCGCGCACACGAGCTGCGCAGGTTGGCGTCGTCGATGACGGATCGGACGCTGACCGAACGCGAGGGAAGCGTTCTGTCGATCCCGGTTCGATCGTGGGAGTGGACTGCCAGATTGATCGCCGGACACGGGGCAGATGCGTTGGTGCTTGATCCGCCGGACCTGCGGGCTGACGTGATCACCAAACTTCAAGGTGCTGCGGCACGCTCGGAGATTGCCGAGCAGAAGGAAACTCACTGATGAACAATCGCCTGTCGTCGAGGCTTGCTCGATTGCTGAATCTTGTTCCGTTTTTCATCGCGAACCCTGGAATGAGCGCCGCGGAGGCTGCCGCCGAACTCGGTGTCAGCACAACGCAGTTGATGAACGATCTCAATCAGTTGTGGGTGTGCGGGCTGCCCGGGTACGGCCCGGGCGATCTGATCGACCTGTCATTTTCCGAGGAGAGCATCGACGTCACGTTCTCCGCCGGTATCGACCGGCCCCTTCGGTTGACCTCGACCGAAGCGACCGCGTTGCTCATCGCGTTGCGCTCGCTGGTGGAGATGCCGGGCATGGTCGATCCGTCCGCGGCGCAACGAGCAATTGCCAAGATCGAAGCGGCGGCAGGCTCTGCGGCAGCGCGCGCCACGGGTAACGGGCATGAGGCCGAACCGGAAGTGGATGTCGCCGAAGATCCGGTAACGGCGACGGTCCGGTCGGCGCTGGCTGATCGGCGCGCACTGAAGCTGACCTACTACTCGGCTTCGCGGGACGCGGTGTCCGAGCGGGTGGTCGATCCGGTGCGAATCGTGTTGGTCGACAATTTCAGCTATCTCCAGGGCTGGTGCCGCCAGGCCGAGGGTGTGCGGTTGTTCCGATTCGATCGGATCGATGCGGCAATCGAACTCGACGAGCCGTCCACTCCGCCACCGCACGCGCTCGACGAGGATTCCAGTCTGGAATTGTTCAGTGGCGACGGATCACTGCCCGAAGCCCGATTGTTCGTAGCTCAGAACTGTGTCTGGATGCTCGATTACTACCCGATGGACGTCCAGAAGGTGAACGACGACGGTTCCGTCGAGGCAACAATGAGTTTCGGGACACTCGAGTGGATGGCACGGTTGGTTCTCGGGTTCGGCGAGGGTGTTCGGGTGCTTGCACCGCCGGAACTGGTTGCCGAAGTGCATAATCGGGCGGTGACGGCGTTGGACGCTTACGACACGATCGGATCGTGAGCGGGCTTCACAGCAACCGCGCATGAAACAAACAGGTAAACGGTAGCTGAAGTAAGGACTTGGAAGCCTCCTTACGCCGGTTGTGTCCGGTAGCATCGAGGAATCTGATCATGGGAGGTCATTATGGGTGCAATGCAGCCGATGCATTGGCTGATTGTTGCTGTTGTCGTTGTCATTCTGTTCGGGTCGAAGAAACTGCCCGACGCAGCTCGAGGACTCGGCCGTTCACTGCGCATCTTCAAGAGTGAAGTCAAGGAAATGCAGAATGACGACGCGGCTCCTGCTGCGCCCGTCGTTGCTCAGGCCCCGGCTCAGCTGCCGACCGCACAGGTGACCGCTACCGGCGCTGCTGCTCCGATCGCGCAGCCGACCGAAGTTAAGCCGCTCTAGCTACATGCCGCTGTCCAACCGGGGTGAAATCTGTATTCACCCCGGTTGTGTGCTGACCAAAACCAGTTTGCCAAGAGCAGGATGTACCAGTGCGAATTCCGTTAGACCCGCGTAACCGCCAGCGGAAGGTCAACCCCGACGGCACCATGTCGTTGATCGACCACCTGTACGAATTACGAACTCGACTGCTGTTCGCGTTCCTCGGTGTCATCATTACCACCGCCTTCGGATTCTTCTGGTACTCCGCGTCGATTTTCGGGATCGAAAGCCTCGGCGACCTACTGCGCGGACCGTACTGTGAGCTTCCGGTCGAAAGCCGCGCAAACCTCAGCGTCGACGATGCGTGTCGTTTGCTCGCAACCGGTCCGTTCGAGCAGTTCATGCTGCGATTCAAGGTGGCCCTCACCGCGGGAATCGTGCTTGCCAGTCCGATCTGGTTGTACCAGTTGTGGGCATTCATCACTCCGGGCCTGTATTCGAAGGAACGCCGCTACGCCGTGGCGTTTGTCACCGCCGGTGCCGGCCTCTTCATCCTCGGTGCCGTTCTTGCGTACCTGGTCGTGTCGAAGGCTTTGCACTTCCTTCTCACCATCGGTGACAACGTTCAGATCACCGCGCTCAGTGGTTCCGAGTACTTCGGATTCATCATCAACCTGCTGCTGATTTTCGGCGTCAGTTTCGAGATTCCGCTACTGGTCGTCGTACTGAACTTTGCGGGAATCCTTACCTACGAGCGGCTCAAGGCGTGGCGTCGCGGCTTGATCTTCGGCTTGTTCGTGTTCGCGGCCATCGCAACTCCGGGTTCGGACCCGTTCTCGATGCTCGCGCTTGCGCTCTCGCTCACTCTGCTGTTCGAGTTCGCAGTGCAGATTGCGCGCATCAACGACAAGCGCAAGGCCAGGAAGTCCGGCGAAGACTGGGGCGCGCTGTCGGACGAGGAAGCGTCGTCGATCTCGGCGCCGACCGACTTGAACGAAGCTTTGGATGAACCCGCGAAGCCGAAGGCGGAGTCACGCGGATTGTTCGGCCGGAAGTCGAAGGCGAAGGCAACTGCCGCGACCGAAGCCGGTTCCGGTGCTGCCGGCAACACGTCGGGCCAGGACTTTACCGACACCCTGTGAGGCGTTCCCCGGTACCTTGTGAGGCGTGTCTCCAGGGTGCTGGGGTTCCCGTGTCGCCGGCGTGTGACACGCTGACGAGGTGGTTATGAGTAGTAGTGAAACGAGTTCTGATGTTGAGCTCAGCAAATTTGCTTCGGGGCTGAAGTTCGACCTCGATCCGTTCCAGATCAACGCCTGCCGCGCCCTCGAAGAGGGTCACGGTGTGCTGGTGTGCGCGCCGACAGGTGCGGGAAAGACTGTGGTCGGCGAATTCGCCGTCCACCTGGCGTTGGCTGCTGGGCGAAAGTGCTTCTACACCACGCCCATCAAAGCATTGAGCAATCAGAAGTACGCCGAACTGAGCGAGCGATACGGCCCCAGTGAGGTCGGTTTGCTCACCGGAGACACCAGCATCAACTCGGACGCTCCTGTTGTTGTCATGACCACCGAGGTGCTTCGCAACATGCTGTACGCCAATTCGGAGGCGTTGCGCGGTCTGTCACACGTTGTCATGGACGAGGTTCACTACCTGGCCGACCGTTTCCGCGGCGCAGTGTGGGAAGAAGTGATCCTGCACCTGTCCGAGGACGTGCGGTTGGTGAGTTTGTCCGCCACCGTGAGCAATGCCGAGGAATTCGGCGCCTGGATGGAGACTGTCCGCGGCGACACCACCGTTGTGGTCGACGAGACGCGGCCGATTCCGTTGTGGCAGCACATCATGGTGGGGCGCCGGATCTTCGATCTCTTCGACAGCCGTAGCAATCCTTCGGCCGGACCCTCGAAGTTTGTTGTCAACCAGGATCTGGTTCGGCATGTCAAACAACGTCAGGCCCTCGACCGGGTGGAAAGCTGGCAGCCGCGCGGTCGTGGCCGTAGTCGCTACCAGAGTGCCAACGATTTCCGGCCACTTCCCAGGCCTGACGTGATCGCACAACTGGACAAGGAAGGTTTGCTGCCGGCAATCACCTTCATCTTCTCGCGCGCCGGGTGCGATGCCGCGCTGACTCAGTGCGTTCGCTCGAGGCTGGATCTGACGACTCCCGAACAGGTGCGCGAGATCGACACGATCATCGACAAACACATCGGTGGCCTCCCCAAAGAGGACTTGGAGGTGCTCGGTTACTGGGAGTGGCGTAAGGCGTTGCAGCGCGGTCTGGCAGCCCACCACGCCGGGATGCTGCCCGCTTTCCGGCAGACGGTCGAGGAGTTGTTCGTCAAGGGCCTCGTCCGCGCTGTATTCGCCACTGAAACTCTGGCACTGGGCATCAACATGCCGGCCCGCACCGTGGTTCTCGAACGGCTGGTCAAGTACAACGGCGAAACTCACGCCGAGCTGACGCCGGGTGAGTACACACAGCTCACCGGTAGAGCTGGCCGACGCGGCATCGATATCGAGGGGCATGCAGTCGTCCTGTGGCAGCCAGGTGTCGAACCGACCGACGTCGCCGGCTTGGCGTCCACCCGAACATTCCCGCTGCGCAGCTCTTTTCGGCCGTCATACAACATGTCGATCAATCTGGTGGATCGCATGGGCGTCAAGGAATCCCGCACGCTGCTCGAGCGCTCGTTCGCCCAATTCCAGGCGGACCGCTCCGTGGTAGGCGTGGTGCGGAGCATCGAACGCAACGAGACCGCGCTGAAAGCGTTGCAGGACAAGCTCGGTGGTCCAGACGGTGAGTACTACGAGTACGCGTCGTTGCGTGATCGACTGAGCGATCGGGAACGCAAACTCGAACGAGAAAGTCGTGAGGATCGCCGCGATCAGGCCGTCGCGTCGCTGCGGACGCTGCGACGCGGTGACGTCATCGCGATTCCGATCGGACGGCATTCGGGTACCGCCGTTGTGCTTGTGCCGGACAACGATCCGAAGGATCCACGGCCGTTGGTTCTCGCCGAAGATCAGTGGGCCGGAAAGCTGTCCGCCGCGGATTTCCCCGAAGCTGCCGAAACGCTCGGTGTGATGCGGTTGCCGAAGTTCGTCGATCACCACACCGGACGGTCGCGGCGCGATCTGGCGTCGGCGTTGCGCAGCACCGGATTCACCGCGCCGCGCCGGAAGAAGCGGCACAAGGGCGGCGCGTCCGAGGACGCCGAGGTGGCGTCGTTGCGTCGCGCGATTCGGTCGCACCCGTGCCACAGTTGGCCCGATCGTGACCATCTCGGTCGTATCGGGGAGAAGTACAACCGGCTGGCTCGGGAAACACAGGCACTGCGACAAAAAGCGGCAGCCACCACCAATTCCTTGGCGCGTACGTTCGACCGCATCGTGTCGTTGCTCAAGGAGCGCGGTTACATGAGCGCCGAGTCCGTGCCCCAAGTGACAGAAGCAGGGCAACGTCTGAGCCGGATCTACAGCGAGAGCGACTTGCTGGTGGCCGAGTGCCTACGTACCGGTGCGTGGCAGGGTCTGACTCCGCCCGAACTTGCGGCGGTCGTGTCCTCGGTCGTGTACGAATCCCGTAGGGACGGCGACACGACGAGTCGAGTGCCGACGCAGGCGATCCGTCATGCGCTCACAGACACCCAGCGCCTGTGGAGTGAACTGCGAGCGGACGAAATTCGCCACAAATTGCCGCCGACGCGTGAGCCTGATCTGGGTTTTGTCACGGCGGTCTATCACTGGGCGAGCGACAATTCGCTGGTCGAAGCGTTGTTGGCTGCCGGTGTGCAGGGGCGCGCGTTGTCGGCGGGCGATTTTGTCCGCTGGTGCCGACAGGTAATCGATCTCCTCGATCAGGTGCGGCTGACGGCTACGGATCCCGTCGTCGCGAAGGTCGCGGCGAAGGCTGTGGGGTCGATTCGTCGCGGAGTGGTCGCTCTCGACGCAGCTTGAGCGCGGACTGTGTGGTTGGATTCCCAGGAGTTGCGTGTGCACGCGGCATCTGGCATGCGTGACGTACGCGGTAACTGAAGACTGGTGTTTCGAGTGGAGGCGAAGATGAGCGGGCCTTACGGACCGAATGATCCGAATGGGCAGTGGGGCAACGGTGAACAACCACCGCAGCAGCCGTGGGGACAGCCTGGATACGGGCAGCCGGGTCAGCCCCAGGGTCAACCGGGTTACGGTCAGCCACAGGGCCAGCCCGCGTACGGGCAACCCGGATACGGCCAGCCAGGTCAGCCTCAAGGCCAGCCCGCGTACGGGCAACCCGGATACGGCCAGCCAGGCCAGCCACAGGGGCAGCCCGGTCAGCCCGGTCAGCCCGGATACGGTCAGCAGCCGTGGGGTCAGCCTCAGCAGCCCGGTCAGCCGGGTCAGCAGCAGTGGGGTCAACAGCCAGGCGGCGACCAGACTCAGGTCTGGGGGCAGCCAACGGCCCAGCAACCGCAACAGGCGTGGGGCGCGCAGCCCGGTGTTCAGCCCGGCGCGCCGGTTCAGTGGAATCAGGGACCGCCGCAAGGTGCAAAGTCCAAGAAGCCGCTGATCTTCGGTGCGATCGGTGTACTGGTCGTTCTGGCAGCCGTCGTCATCGGCCTCTTCGTATTCACGTCGAAGGACACGCTGGACGCAAATGCTGCGGCCAAGGGTGTCGAGAAAATCGTCACCGAGTCGTACGGCGCCAAGAACGTCAGCGACGTTTCCTGCCCGTCGGGTCAGGAAATCAAGTCCGGTGCAAAGTTCACGTGCACCCTCTCCGTCTCGGGTGAGAAGAAGTCGGTGACGCTGACGTTTGTCGACGACACCGGAACCTACGAAGTCTCGCGCCCCAGCTGAGTTGTCAGTTGTCAGCCGGTCGGCTTGCCGCAGCTTTGAGTGCCGCGGCAAGACGGCCGGCCGAACGCTCGATTCTCAAGGTTTCAGCCAGTTCGTCGAAGCGGGCTTGATCGATCGGTGCGTCGGGAAGTACGTCGGACCTCGAGAACTGCACATCTGCGTCACGCACGACACGCACAACGGGTAACGCGGCGTCGAGGTATGCCTTCGCCTCGGGTGACGTCAGTTTCGCTCGCAGACCTTTGGCCATATCGGATTCGGGATCTTCGGCAGCCGTGCGGATGCCGTCGAGCGATCCATACCTGAGCATGAGCGTCGACGCGGTCTTTTCGCCGACCCCCTTGATGCCAGGAAGTCCGTCGGACGAATCTCCGCGCAGCGCAGCCAGTTCCGCGTAGGCGTCACCGGCGCGATCGGCGGGCACACCGTATTTCTCGGCTACCTCGGCCGGCCCGAAGAGTTCGGCCTTGGCCAACCCGCGGCCGACGTACAGAACGCGAACGGGAACGTAGTCGTCGGTGACAACCTGCAACAGGTCGCGATCTCCGCTGACCACGACGGTGAGATCATCGCGTTCCGTGGCGGCCAGCGTGCCCAGGACGTCGTCGGCTTCGAGACCGACCGCACCGGCGGTGGCGATTCCCGCTGCCGCGAGGACATCCATGATCATGTCGACCTGCGGGGTGAGGGTATCGGGCACTTCCTCGGACGAACCGTCGGATCCCTCGGCAACGCGGTGAGCTTTGTAGGTGGGGATGGCGTCGACGCGGAACTGCGGTCGCCAATCCAGATCCAGGCAGACGGCGAGGCGACTCGGTTGGTGCTTGGTGATCAGCGACGCGACCATGTCGGTGAATCCGCGGACAGCGTTGACGGGTCTGCCGTCATCGCCGACAAAGGACTCGGGTAGTGCGTGGAACGCACGAAACCACAGGCTGGCACCGTCAAGGAGAAGCAAAGGCCCACTCATGGTCACCATCCTGCCAGTCGGCACTAATCTGGAAGCCATGACCTCTCCCGCCGAATATGGTTCACGTTTCCCCTCAGCCGTCTACGAATCTCGTATTGCCCGCGCCGCGGAGTTGGCGAGCGCGGCTGGTCTGGACGGTCTTGTGGTCACGCCGGGGCCGGATTTGCGCTATCTGACGGGCTCCCGTGCGGATTCTTTCGAACGGTTGACGGCCCTGGTGATCGCTGCCGACGGAGCAAGGGCGTCGGTGGTGCTTCCTCGGCTGGAACTGGCGTCGTTGAAGGAATCGGCGGTCGGGGATCTTGGTCTCGACGTGCTGGACTGGGTGGACGGTGTTGATCCGTATGCCATTGTCGCTGGTCAATTGCCGACGGGCGCGAAGGTCGCGGTCACGGATGCGATGCCTGCGCTGCATTTGATTCCGTTGGCGGATGCTGTTGGTTCGTTGCCGATTCTTGCTACGGGCGTGCTGCGTGAGCTGCGGATGGTCAAGGACTCCGCGGAGGTCGACGCGCTCCGTCGCGCCGGTCAGGCCATCGACCGTGTGCATGCACGGATGGCCGAGTTTCTCGTTGTGGGACGGACGGAAGCCGAAGTCGGCGAGGCGATTTCAGCAGCGATTCTCGAGGAAGGTCACACCGAGGCGGCATTTGTCATCGTGGGGTCGGGTCCGCACGGCGCCGATCCGCATCACGAGGTGTCCGATCGGGTGATCGAGAGCGGCGACATTGTGGTGATCGACATCGGCGGGCCGGTGGAGCCCGGATACAACTCCGATTCCACTCGCACGTACAGCATGGGGAAGCCGTCAATCGAGGTTGCTGCCCAGTTTGCCGTGCTCGAAGCGGCTCAGCAGGCGGCTGTGGACTCTGTTCGCCCCGGCGTGTCGGCGGAATTCGTGGATGCCGCTGCGCGCGACGTGCTCGCTGCACAAGGGTTGGCCGACGTGTTCGTTCACCGCACAGGCCACGGGATCGGCTTGTCGGTCCACGAGGAGCCGTACATCGTGGAGGGCAACAGCATCGAACTGGCCGAGGGTATGGCTTTCAGCATCGAACCGGGAATCTATTTCCGGGGCAACTGGGGTGCCCGGATCGAGGACATCGTTGTTGTCACCGCGGACGGTTGCGAGTCGTTCAACAACCGTCCGCACGGTTTGACGATCCTTTAGCTGGTCAGCTCTTCGGCCGCGGGTTTGAATGCGGCCGTTCCCAGAATGCGGGTGACGTCGATTTCGATGACCACCCGCGCCGGATTGATCCGTGGCTGGCGGTACCGCTCGGCGTAGCGCTGAACGGCGTCGGCCACGGATTCAGGGTCGTCGAGCACGCGCGCCGGACCTTCGAGGGTGAGCCAGCGTCCACCGTCGACAGAACTGATGGCGCCGTAACCACCCCGGGCGGCGTTGACGGCTTTCTGTGATCCGCCGCTGGTGATGACAAGTGCTTTTCCTGCTTCCTGATCCCACGTGAATCCCACGGCCACGACGTGCGGTGTGCCGTTCGGGCGCAGAGTTGTCAGGGTGGCGAGATGGTATTCGCGCACGAACGCCAGACCGTCGTCGGAGAGCGCGGCGGGTGCGGAGGGGGTGATGGTCATGCCACGACGGTAATCGAGGACACTGGTGCAGTGACTGCGGGTGCGAACACTGAAGATGCCGAGACGGTCCTCCTGCTGGGAGGGCGAAGCGAAATCGGTCTGGAGATTGCCGTCCGGTTGGCCCCCGGCAGAAGAATCGTGCTGGCGGCGCGGCGCAGCAGCGACCTCGAACAGCAACGCACGATGCTGACGAACGCGGGCGCCCTAGCCGTGACAGCCGTCGAATTCGATGCCGATGCAACCGACACTCATGCAGACTTCCTCGCACAGGTTGCCCGAGCGCACGGCCGGATCGACGTCGCGGTGCTGGCGTTCGGAATCCTGGGTGATCAGGCCCGCGCGGAAACCGACGCCGCTCATGCCGTTGCAATTGTTCACACCGATTACGTGGCGCAGGTCAGCATCCTGACTCTTCTCGCGGACTTGATGAAACGACAAGGCCGCGGCAAGATCGCTGTCTTCTCGTCCGTGGCCGGTGTCCGGGTGCGCCGCGCAAATTACGTCTACGGTTCTGCAAAGGCCGGCCTGGACGGCTTTGCCAGCGGCCTCGGAGATGCGTTGCACGGCAGCGGAATTCAACTACTGCTTGTCCGGCCTGGTTTTGTGATCGGCTCGATGACCGAGGGCATGAAGCCGGCGCCGATGTCGAGCACACCGGCGCAGGTCGCCGACGCGGTAGTTCGGGGATTGCAGTCCGGCGCAACGCGGGTGTGGGTTCCGCGAATCCTCCAACCAGTTTTCTTCATGATGCGACTTCTCCCACAATCGATCTGGCGGCGGATGCCGCGATGACCGCCGACGAACCCGTTGTTGTCGTCGGTCTCGGCGCTGACGGTTGGGAGGGCTTGTCGGACTCGGCGAAGAGCGCTGTGCTCGGCGCTCAGGTGTTGATGGGTTCCTCGCGTCAACTGGACCTGATCCCATTGGTAGACGGCTCCTCGGCCGATCGGATCGCCTGGCCCACACCGATGCTCCCGGCGCTCCCCGGACTGTTCGACGCTCACGCGGGCTCTCGGATATGTGTGCTGGCCAGCGGCGATCCGATGTTCCACGGGATCGGCGCCACACTCGTGCGTGTGTTGGGTGTTGACAACCTTCGGGTGATCTCGTACCCGTCGTCGATTGCTCTGGCGAGTGCTCGCATGGGATGGGCGTCGGCCGATGCGGAGTTGGTGAGCCTGGTCAACCGTGATGCCACCACCGTCTTGCCGTCCGTCACCAACGGTGCGCGGTTGTTGGTGCTGAGTAACGGCAGGGCCACACCCGGTGAGGTGGCAGAAATACTGACCTCCACCGGTTTCGGTCGGTCCATGATCACTGTCCTCGGACAGTTGGGTGGAGCGCACGAATCACGAACCGTTGCCAGGGCTGACCAGTGGGATGTCGACGCCGCAGATGTCGACCCGTTGAATGTTCTTGCCGTGGAATGTGTTGTGTCGGGCGCACCGCACCGTCTGACGCGCGTGCCCGGATTGCCCGACGCGGCATACAGCGGTGACGGTCAGATGACGAAGCAGGAGATCCGCGCGCTGACGATCTGTGCGCTGGCCCCGGCTCCCGGTGAATACTTGTGGGATGTCGGCGGCGGGTCCGGCACTGTCGCGATCGAATGGATGCGCACCCACCCACGTTGCACCGCAACGTCATTCGAGCAGGCGGCATCGCGGATCTCCCAAATCGAGGGTAATGCGCGGGCCTTGGGTGTGCCGAGCCTCGATGTCCTCGGGCGCGCGCCCGAATCGTTTGCCGAGGTGACTCGCACACCCGATGCCATCTTTGTCGGCGGGGGTGTGACGCAACCCGGAATGCTCGACGCCTGCTGGGACCACCTCGAGGCCGGCGGCAGACTGGTGGCCAACGCCGTTACCGCAGAATCGGAAGCGTTGCTCCTGGAGTGGTTCACCCGATTCGGCGGCACGCTGCGTCGGTTGCAGATCCAGCGGGCCGAGCCCTTGGGAACATTCAACGTGTGGCGACCCCAACTGCCCGTCGTGCAGTGGTCGGTCACAAAAACAGAGGCAACTGCCGGTGCAGATGCCGATCACACAAAGGAAGACGCTCAATGACCGTTCATTTCATCGGTGCTGGTCCCGGTGCTGCCGACTTGATCACAGTGCGCGCGCAGCGCATCATCTCAGCAAGTTCGGTGTGCTTGTACGCGGGCAGCCTCGTCCCCGCGGAACTGCTCGAATACTGCCCGGCCGGCGCGCAGGTGGTCGATACCGCTCGATTGAGCCTCGACGAAATCACCGCGCTGCTCGTCGCAGCGGATTCGGCGGGACACGACGTAGCGCGGTTGCATTCCGGTGACCCGTCGATCTTCAGTGCGGTAGCCGAGCAGGCGCGACGGCTGGACGCTGCCGGAGTCCGATACGACATGGTGCCGGGTGTTCCGGCATTTACCGCTGCAGCGGCCGCACTGGGCCGTGAATTGACGGTTCCGGGCGTATCGCAGACCATCGTGCTGACCCGAGTGTCGACGCTGTCGACAGCGATGCCCGAAGGTGAGGATCTCCGGTCACTCGGACGCAGTGGTTCGACCATGGTGATTCATCTCGGCGCGCACCGCATCGAGCAGATCGCCGACGAGCTTGCCGAGAACTACGGGATCGACTGCCCGGTCGCGGTGGTCGCATTTGCGTCGCGCCCCGACGAGATCGTGGTGCGTGGAACGTTGAGTTCGATAGTGCGTCAGGTTCACGAGGCCGGCATCACCAAGACTGCCGTAGTCATCGTCGGACGCGTGCTCACGGCCGAGGGGTTCCCGGATAGTTACCTGTACTCGGCCGCACGTGAGCGGGTCACACACTGACCGTGCACAACGCCCGCCCCCGCGTTCTTGTGCTCGGAGGAACCGGCGAGGGACGCGAGATTGCCGCCCGCCTCGCGGATTCGGTGGACCTCGAGGTGGTCACGTCGCTCGCCGGCCGAGTCCGCGACCCGCGCTGGCCTGAAGGCGAGGTTCGCGTCGGGGGCTTCGGTGGCGCCGAAGGCCTCGCGGGGTGGTTAGCGGAAAACGATATTCGGGCGTTGCTCGACGCGACGCACCCCTTTGCGTCACGTATCACGGCTAATGCTCATCTGGCGGCTCGCACCTGCGAGATTCCGTTTGCTGTCTGCCAGCGGCCGTCGTGGGCGCAGCACCCACAGGACCGATGGTTTCCGGCTCGCGATCTCAGCCATGCTGCGGAATTGGTCCCTGTGTTGGGCACTAGAGCGTTCTTGACCATTGGTAGGCAAGGAGTTTCTGCGTTTGCGAAGGTCAGTGGCGTGAGTTTTCTCGTGCGGTCCATTGATCCGCCGACGGGCGCCATGCCTGCGCCCCACGAACTGATCCTGGCGCGCGGGCCGTTCGACGTCGAATCGGAGCGCGAACTCATGCGCCGCCGCGGTATCGACGTTGTAGTGACCAAGAGCAGCGGGGGTGACCAGACGTACGCCAAGATTGTTGCCGCTCGGCAACTGGGCTTGCCGGTGATCGTGGTGGAGCGCCCACCGGCACCGGAGGGCGTGGAAAGCTTCAACTCGCCTTCTGCCGCCGCAGCGTGGCTCGAATCGACAGTTACGTGAAAGTTCGGGGGCACGCGGTTCAGGTTCGTCTAAGGTTCGCGGAACATACTGGACCTATGTCAGGAACGGGTCCAACACGCCGAGGGTGCCTATGAGGGTGTCCGTCCCCGCACTCGGGCGTCGGAAGCGTTCGACAATTCGTGTCCGGACTCTCCACGCCCGCGTGAAAGTACTCACTGCGGGCTTGGTGGCGATTGCTGTGATCGCGTCTGCCGCTTCGGTGTATTTCGTATTCAACGCCTACCTTCAAGGCAACGTCGATCGTCAGTTGGAGCGAACAGCCGACGCAATTGCCGATACCGTCAACTTCGGTGGTGTCACACCGGTTTTGGGACTGACAGCCGGCGCCGATACCGCAGTGATCCAGGCTGTGGGATTGGTGACGACCGATGGAGCATTGGTGACGGCAACACCGGGATTGCCACCATTCAGTACCAGCGGTGAGGCAATCAAATCCCTGGCCCACAAAGCTTCCGGGTCCACCATTGCGACCTTGGATTCGTATCGGGTGTTGGTTACGCCGTCGGTCGCGGGTCAGACTTTGATCGTCGCGCAATCGCTCGGGCCGACAAATTCCGTCTTGAAGCGACTTGCGGTGGTGCTGGC
Source organism: Rhodococcus sp. MS16 (assembly GCF_013277795.1). NCBI lineage: Bacteria > Bacillati > Actinomycetota > Actinomycetes > Mycobacteriales > Nocardiaceae > Rhodococcus > Rhodococcus sp. MS16. Next base: position 897,046 of record NZ_VBTM01000001.1, on the reverse strand, counting down.
TGCGCTCGGTGCCGCGGGTATAGCGTTGGCCTATGCCGCAGGAGATGCTGTGGCGCGCACAGGATTACGGCCGATCGCACGATTGACCGCGGCGACACAACGTGTTGCCGCAACGGACGATCTCACACCGATACCAGTCACGGGTGACGACGAGTTGGCCTCGCTGACTGTCAGTTTCAACCGAATGCTGGGCACCCTGTCGGAATCACGGGCGCGTCAGCGTAGATTGATCACTGATGCCGGACAGGATTTGCTGGCACCCCTGACGGCATTGCGAACGAATATCGAACTGTTGATGTCGATCGACACCGCCTCCGGAACTGTGTCGGAAGCCGAGACAGCACTACTGCGAGACGAGATTACACATCAGATGATGGAATTGACTGCCATGGTCGGCGAGCTTGTCGACCGTGCCCGGGTCGACGAAAGCGCCTCCGGACGAATCGAATCTCACCTGTGATTCATCCCTCACCTGGAGTTATGTATTTGCGAAATATTTTCTGACAATTCACTGCTGGTTAGTTGGGGGAGTTGAGATCATTCTGGGTATAGCCCGATTGGGGTGCAAACCGGAAGAGGGTTTGCGGGGGACCCTCGAGTGAGAGAGGAGTTCTCGTGGTCAAGCAAGCACGCGCCGAGCTGACGCGGCAGCAGATCGTCGCCGGCGCGGCAGCACAATTCGAAAAGACCGGGTACGGCAGCACAAGCATGAGTGACATCGTGGAGGGCGCCGGCACCACGAAGGGCGCCCTGTACTTCCACTTTGCATCGAAAGACGAACTGGCACAGTTTGTCATCGCAGAACAGCACCGCATGTCCATCGAGTCGGTCGAGGCGATATCCGCAACGTCGGCGACTCCGCTCGAAAAAACGGTCATGCTCACCCATGAGATGGCACGGCAGATCGTCGAGGAGCCCATCGTCCGAGCCGGAATTCGATTGACCTTGGAACTGAGCACATTCGAAGGTCCCGTCGAGCCGTACGCAGACTGGATCAATGCATGCACCGAACTCGTGCAGCAAGCGAAGGACAGCGGCCAGATCAAGCCGTCGGTGGACGTCGCCGCTTTGGGGCGATTCATTCCGGCTGCGTTCACCGGAGTTCAACTGGTGTCCAACGTGATCACCCGGCGCACTGATCTCACCGAACGTGTCGACGAGATGTGGCAGTTGCTCCTACCGGGAATCGTGTCCGGGCCGGCCGTGGGTGACATCGACCGACTCGTGAAGGCGCGATGGGAACCCGCTGCCGCCTAGCTGTGCCACACTGCTGACGTGGACCAGGAACCGCTGACCTACTCCGAAATCGGAGCAACAGGTGGCCTACTGCCCGTTGGCTATCACCACGTGCGCGAGCGTGCGGTGGTCGGTACTACCCGCGCCGATTTCGAGGCAGCGGCCAACGCTGTCATGACGTGGGGGATGCATCGCGGCGCTGGATTGACGGTAAAAGCTGCCGGTGACACCGCCAGGACCGGCGAAGACGCAACTTTCGGTTTCGGACCGATATTGGTGCCCGTCCGCGTTGTTTACGTGGTCGACGAGCCGAACCGGGCCGGATTTGCGTACGGCACGCGCCGTGGTCATCCCGAGTGCGGTGAAGAGTCGTTCATTGTCCATTTCGACGAACTCGGCAATCAGGTTCGCCTCGAGATAACGGCATTCTCCAAGCCCGGTACCTGGTGGGTGCGGTTGGGTGCGCCGATCGGGCGTCTGGTGCAGGCGTGGGTGACCCGGCGCTACATCCGCGCAGTGGTTGTGAGGGATTTTGCTCGCTGAGCGAACAAAATCCTTCACAATCAGGTTAGGGGTAGCGACGCGGCGTGAACACCTGTCGGCCGGAACCGGTATCCACAACCTTTGTCATGGACGATCCGACAATCAGCAACGTGCGCATATCGATTTCGGACGGTTCGAGATCGCCGAGCGTGACGATGCGCACCGATTCCTCCGCACCGGCAACATCTCGGCCGATGATGACCGGAGTTTCGGGGGAGCGGTGCTCGAGTACCAAATCCTTCATGGCCTGGACCTGCCACGTTCGGGATTTTGACGCCGGGTTGTAGACGGCAAAAGCCATATCTGCCGCGGCGACCGCTGAGATGCGACGCGACACCACTTCCCAGGGCTTGAGCCGATCCGAGAGGGAGAGCACGGCGTAATCATGACCCAGCGGGGCTCCGACGCGACTGGCCACGGCATTTGCCGCTGTCATGCCGGGCAGGATTCGGACGGGAACGCCGCTCCACTGATCTTCGGCTGCCACCTCGAGTACCGCTGCAGCCATGGCAAATACACCGGGATCGCCGGACGAGACGACGGCCACGCGGGCGCCGTTCTTGGCGAGGTCGAGGGCCATCGCTGCCCGCTCCGATTCGACGCGATTGTCGCTGGAATGGCGGCGCTGTCCGGGGCGGGTTGGCACGCGGTCGACGTACGGGCCGTATCCAACAAGGTCTGTGGCCAGTGAAAGTTCATGCGCCACTTCAGGTGTGGTCCATGCCGTGTCGCCGGGTCCGAGGCCGACGACAACCACTTCACCTGCGGTGTTTTCGCGCGTCGCTGCATTGTTCGACGGGCTGGGAACTATGGCGATGGAGAAGTACGGCACGCCCGCTGGATCGACGTCGGCGGCAGCGTCGACGCGCTGGCGAGGTGTGCTGGCTCGCTCGACATAGTGCGCTTCGCCGAGTCGGCCGGCGTCCTCGAGTGAGCGCAGAACCGGTGGGAAGGTGCGGCCCAACTTGAGGATCGCTGCGGCGTCTGTTTCCTTCAAGCGTCGCGTGAGCTCCGCTTGCGGCAAGGTTCCGGGCAGGATGGTGAGGATTTCGTCACCTTCGACCAGGGGTTTTCCGAGTGCGGCCGACGCGGCACTGACGGAGGTGACACCGGGGATGACCTCGGCCTCGAAACGATCCGCCAGGCGTTTGTGCATGTGCATGTACGAGCTGTAGAACAGTGGGTCGCCCGCGGCGAGTAGTGCCACAGTGCGTCCGGCGGCCAAGTGGACGGCCAACCTTTCGGCTGCGGCTTCGTAGAATTCGTCCATCGCACCCTGGTACCCACCCGGATGGTCGATGGTTTCGGTCGTGACGGGATACACGAGGTGTTCCTCGATCTGGCCCTCGCGCATGTACGGAGCAGCAACCCCGCGGGAAATGCTCTTACCGTGCCGCGCGGAATGGAATGCGATGACGTCGGCCTCGCCGATCACTCGGGCAGCTTTGACGGTCACCAACTCCGGATCGCCGGGTCCGATGCCGACTCCCCACAACTTGCCTTCGCTCATTCTTGTTCGCTCGCAATCGCATTGACGACAGCCGCGGTGACGGCACTGCCGCCGCGTCGGCCTCTCAGTATCAAATGTTCTATGCCGCTGGGGTGTCCGATCAGCGCTTCTTTGGATTCTGCGGATCCGATGAATCCCACGGGTCCGCCGACGATAGCAGCAGGCCGCGGTCCGCCCGCCTCGATCAGGTTGAGGAGATGGAACAGCGCGGTCGGCGCATTGCCGATCGCGACCACGGCGCCTTCGAGTTTCGGGCCCCACAGTTCGATAGCCGCAGCAGAGCGTGTGTTGTCGATTGTGTTCGCCAGCAAGGGAACCTGCGGATCGCGCAGTGTGCAGATCACGTCGTTGTCGGCGGGCAGGCGCTTACGGGTAATGCCGGCGGCGACCATGTTCGCATCACAGAAGATCGGCGCACCCGCTCGCAGGGCAGCCCTCGCGACGGTGACGACGTTGGGTGTGAACGCGATGTCGTCGACCAGGTCGACCTGACCACTCGCATGGATCATCCGCACAACAGCTTGCGAGACATCCGCCGGAAAACGGCTCAGGTCGGCTTCGGCCCGAATTGTGGCAAAGGACTGGCGATAAATTTCTGCGCCGTCACGGATGTACTCGATCATGGGGCACAGGATAGAGGTATCACCGATCGGTCTGATTCACCCGGTAACCGTCGGTCGTCGCAATCACGTCGGCTACTTTCGCGCGGGGGCGCCCGCAGGAACGGTCACAGCCCGCCCAGTGCTGCCGGCCTTCGATCGGTAGTGAGCCCTGCTCGACGGCTTCGATGGCGTCCGCCCGGACATCGGCGAGCGACTTCTCGCATCCAGGGCTTCCGGTGCAGGCTGTGACGTCGAGCCACGGCGAATTCTCGTCGAAGATCAAGCCCATCGGAGCGAGAACTCGCACCACCTGCTCGGCTGCGCCTTCGTCGAGATCGAAGATCATGATCGAGCGCCACGGCGTCACGACCACAGGTTTTTCGATGGCGGCGAGGAATTCGGCGAGTCGTGCGTCCAGGAGTCCGAAGCGGAGTCCGCCGCCTAATGCGACGGTTCCGTCGCGTTGTTCGAGCCATCCGATCGACGGCCCCGCATCCGGGGCGAGGTCGACGGCACCGGCAAATTCCGCTGAAAGGCCCAGATGATCGATCGTTCGAGCGATTCCGTCTGGCACTTCGGCCAGTCGCCAGTGCTTGTCCCGAAGATTCAGGAACGCGTGCGCAGCGTCGAGGAGCATCGGCACAGCGTCGTCGACATGGACAAGGTGGTTCGTGCGATGCCCCGCGAGGACGAGTGAGTGCTCGGATTCGCTGTGGGCGTGCAGTCCGAAATCGCCGTGTAGACCGCTGATGTCGCCGCGGCCGTCGTCGAGTGTGAAGAGTGTTCGCCCTGGTAGCTGCGCCAACGCGGGGTCCGACTGCACCGCCGCGTCAAGAGTGCGAACCAGCTCACGCACATCGGCGACACCCCCGATTCGGCCGGACAGCGGCGACGCCAGAATGTTGCGAACCCGCTCATGCGTCGCCGAGGGGAGCAAACCAGCGGACGCGATCCGTTCGGCGAATACGCGGGGGTCCTTGACGGCTCGGAGCTGAATATTCCCACGTGAGGTGAGTTCCATCTGACCGTTGCCCACGTCGCGGGCAGCCTCGGCCAGCGTTTGCAATTGGTGTGGAGCCAAAGCGCCGCCGGGTAGGCGCACGCGCGCCAACGGGCCGTCTGCGGCCTGGTGGACCTGCAGCGCTCCAGGGCACGCGTCTGGCTGAGAACGGTCTGTGGACATGGTTCAAGGGTACGACCGTGCAGAGCACAGACCCGCGACCGGTAGCATCACGGTCAACCAGTGACAGCAGGTGAGGAAACCGGTGAGATTCCGGTGCGGTCGCGCCACTGTGAGTGTGTACAAGCGGAAGTGTTTCCGTTCGTAAACACGAGTCAGACCCTCAACTGCTGTCCATGAAAGATCTTTTTCACGGGGCGCGAAACCCCAGGAAGGTTTCACCTGTGATTCTTCTGCTCTCGACGTCCGACACCGATCTGCTGAGCGCTCGCGCAAGCCAGGACAACGGAGACGGCGTTTCATATCGCTGGGCAAACCCGTCCAGGCTGCTGGTTTCCGAGGATCTACCCGGCTTGCTCGACGGCGTCGATCTTGTGATCGTGCGCATCCTCGGCAGCCGTCGGAGCTGGGAAGACGGTCTGGACATGGTCCTGGCCAGTGGCCTGCCCGTCGTGGTGCTCGGCGGCGAACACGCGCCTGATGCCGACCTCATGGAGTGCTCGACTGTCTCCCCGGGCGTTGCGGCTGAAGCGCACAATTACCTGGCCGAGGGCGGCGCAGACAACCTGGCGCAGCTGCACCACTTCCTGTCCGACACAGTGCTGCTCACCGGTCACGGCTTCGAGGCCCCGACGCGGCTGCCGTCGTGGGGAATCGCTGAATTTGCCCCCGACATCAGCGACAACAGTGGTCCCGTCATCGCGGTTCTCTACTACCGCGCCCAGCACCTCGCCGGGAATACCCGCTACGTCCAGGCGCTCTGCGACGCGATTGCCGATGCCGGCGGCATCGCGCTCCCGATCTACTGCGCCTCGCTGCGCAGCGCCGAAGCCGAATTGCTGACCACACTTCGCCGCGCCGACGCCATGGTCGTGACGGTTCTCGCGGCCGGCGGAACCAAGCCGGCCACCGCATCCGCGGGCGGCGACGACGAAGCGTGGGACGTGGCAGCACTCGCCGCATTGGACGTTCCGATCTTGCAGGGACTGTGCCTGACCAGCAGCCGCGCCACCTGGGATGCCAACGACGACGGATTGTCGCCGCTCGACGTCGCGACGCAGGTTGCGGTCCCCGAATTCGACGGGCGCATCATCACGGTGCCGTTCTCGTTCAAGGAAATCGATTCCGACGGACTGTCCACATACATGCCTGATCCGGAGCGCGCAGCCCGCGTGGCCGGCATCGCGGTGCGTCACGGCAAGTTGCGTCATATTCCGACGCCGGAGCGCCGTGTTGCCTTGATGCTGTCGGCCTACCCCACCAAGCACGCTCGCATCGGCAATGCCGTTGGCCTCGATACACCTGCCAGCGCAATCGACCTGCTCACCGAAATGCGTAGCGCTGGTTACGATCTCGGACCCATCGACGGACCGGACTCGGTTCCCGGGTTGGCCGCCAAGGATGGCGACGCGCTGATTCACGCGTTGATCGCCGCAGGCGGGCAGGATCCCGACTGGCTCACGGCCGAGCAGCTCGAGGGCAACCCGATCCGTATTTCGGCGGCGCGATACCGCGAGTGGTTCGCCACCCTGCCTGAAGATCTGCGCAGCGGTGTCGAGGAGCACTGGGGCGAAGCGCCCGGCGAGCTGTACGTCGATCGCTCGCAGGACCCGGACGGCGAAATCGTCATTGCGGCACTGCGATTCAACAACATCGTGCTCATGGTCCAGCCGCCGCGGGGATTCGGTGAAAAGCCTGTCGCGATCTACCACGATCCTGATCTGCCACCGAGCCACCACTACCTCGCCGCGTACCGCTGGATCGCTGCAACCCCGGACAACGGCGGATTTGGTGCCGACGCGGTTGTTCACCTGGGCAAGCACGGAAACCTCGAATGGCTGCCAGGCAAGACGCTCGGCATGTCCAGCAACTGCGGCACCGACGCCGCTCTCGGTGACCTGCCCCTTATCTACCCGTTCCTGGTCAACGACCCGGGGGAGGGAACCCAGGCAAAGCGTCGGGCGCACGCGACGCTCGTCGATCACCTGATCCCACCGATGGCCCGCGCCGAAAGCTACGGCGACATTTCCCGCCTCGAACAACTACTCGACGAGCACTCCAACATCTCCGCGCTGGACCCGTCCAAGCTCCCGGCCATCCGCCAGCAGATCTGGACCCTGATGCGGGCCGCCAAGATGGACCACGACCTCGGACTTGCCGAACGTCCCGAAGAAGACGTGTTCGACGACATGCTCCTGCACGTGGACGGCTGGCTGTGCGAGATCAAGGACGTCCAGATCCGCGACGGTCTGCACATTCTCGGCCGCGCACCCGAGGGCGACGCCGAGATCGAACTGGTCCTCGCGATGCTGCGGGCACGCCAGATGTGGGGCGGCGAGCAGAGCGTCCCAGGTCTGCGCGAGGCTCTCGGACTCAGCGAAGACGGCGACGAATCACGTAATCGCGTCGACGACATCGAAGAAAAGGCGCACGCTCTGGTTCGCGCGATGTCGGAAGCCGCGTGGAATCCTGCTGCGGCAGAAGAACTCAGCGACGACCTCACCGTCGTGAAGATCCTTCAGTTCGCCGCCACTGAAGTGGTTCCGCGCCTGCGACAGACGAACAACGAGATCAAGCAGGTCCTGCACGCGCTCGACGGCGGTTTCATCGCGGCCGGTCCGAGTGGCTCACCGCTGCGCGGATTGATCAACGTGCTCCCCACTGGTCGCAACTTCTACTCGGTCGATCCCAAAGCAGTTCCCTCGCGATTGGCGTGGGAGACCGGCCAGGCAATGGCGGAGTCTCTCGCCGCGCGCTACCTGGCCGATCACGGCGAGTACCCGCGCTCGGTGGGGCTGTCCGTGTGGGGTACCGCCGCCATGCGTACCTCAGGCGACGACATCGCAGAAGTGTTTGCACTCCTCGGTGTTCGCCCCGTCTGGGACGAAGCCAGCCGACGCGTCGTCAACCTCGAGGTCATCGACCTCGAAGAACTCGGCCGCCCGCGCATCGATGTCACAGTCCGCATCTCCGGCTTCTTCCGCGACGCGTTCCCGCACGTCTTGGCGCTCCTCGACGACGCTGTCCAGTTGGTCGCAGCGCTGGACGAAACGGATGAACAGAACTACATCCGCGCCCACGCCCAGGCAGACCTCGCCGAACACGGAGACGCGCGACGTGCAACCACGCGTATTTTCGGCTCCAAGCCCGGAACCTACGGCGCTGGTCTGCTGCAACTCATCGACTCCAAGACGTGGCGCGGCGACGACGACCTGGCCGATGTGTACACCACGTGGGGCGGCTTTGCGTACGGCCGCGGCCTCGACGGGATCCCCGCCGCCGACGACATGCGCAGCGCGTACCGTCGAATCAACGTGGCGGCCAAGAACACTGACACGCGTGAGCATGACATCGCGGATTCCGACGACTATTTCCAGTACCACGGCGGCATGGTCGCAACCGTGCGTGCGCTGACCGGAAAGTCGCCCGAGGCATACATCGGCGACAGCACCCGCCCGGAATCGGTTCGCACACGGACACTTTCGGAGGAAACGGCGCGCGTGTTCCGCGCTCGCGTTGTCAATCCGCGGTGGCTCGACGCGATGCGCCGTCACGGTTACAAGGGTGCGTTCGAAATGGCAGCCACCGTCGACTACCTCTTCGGATACGACGCCACCACCAATGTTGTTGCGGACTGGATGTACGAGAAGCTGGCCGAAACCTACGTCCTGGACGAGCAGAACCAGAAGTTCATGACGCAGTCCAACCCGTGGGCATTGCACGGTATCGCCGAACGACTTCTCGAAGCTGCTGAGCGCAAGATGTGGGAGCACCCGGAGCAGAAGACGCTCGACGGGTTGCGTCAGGTGTATCTCGAAACTGAAGGTGAGCTCGAAGGGGAGTAGTTACCCGAGTTTGTCGGTCCTTCGACCCATAATGGCGGAATGTCAGTTTGCACACGTTTCCGACGGGACGGCGTCCGCTGCACCAACCAGACCGAGTACGTCGACGGTTGGTGCCGCGCGGACGAGTGTGACGGATTTCTGCGGGCCGAGCAGTCTGGCGCGCCCGAATCGGTCGGTGTTCCACACGGCACGGCCAAACACATCCGCATGTCTCGAGACTTACCGGTCGGCGACATCTCGGTCGAGGATGTCCACGACGTGCGGGTTACGGTGCGCGCCACGGACAGCTTTCGCTACCACCACGGCGGAGACGAGCGGGCAGCGGAGTTTCAACTGCGCAACATGCTCGAGGATTTCCTGCTGACGTCTGCCCGCAGACCGTCGAGTGGCGGTTACCTGCGGCTCTCGCGCAACGGTTTCGACGTCGTGCTCTCGCCCGATCGAGGCACGATTACGGGATATTCGACGATCCACCGTGAGCGGACGTGGGAGCAGGTCAAGAGCGGGGTCAAGTCGCGTTTCTCGGGTCGTAGTCATGGCGGTCCGGGAGTGCCACGCCCGGAAATCGGTCCGCCGGTGTTGGCGGAGGACTTTGCCAACACCTTCGACCCGGCTTCCGTGCATCTGACGGTGCGGGTCCGTCAGGCGTTTGCGCGTATCCATGCGCTGACTTCCGACGTCGACACCACAATTCGGCAGTCCCTCGCGCAATGGGACCCACGGACGCTGGTCAGCATCGATGAAGGGCTGTTCGAAATCCAGGCTGACAACAATTTCTGGCTGGTCTCACCTGATTGCCGTGTGCTGATCGGGGTCCGGGACCATCCGTTCAGCAGGTAGATCGCCTCAGCGCTTCGAGTTGATGATCTCCGCGATGTTTCGCTCGGCCAGAGCTGTGATGGTCAACGACGGATTGACCGTGCCTGTGCTTCCGGGGATCGCCGCTCCGTCCATGACGTACAGACCGTCGTACCCCTTGACCCGGCCGTAACCGTCGGTGGCTTTGCCCAAGACTGCGCCGCCGAGTGGATGCGCGGTGAACGAGCAGTTGACGTCCTGCGCAAACGGCAATGCCGACGGCAGCGTCGAACCTGCAAAGGCCATTTTGTTCTGCACAGCTCGCAAGGCCTCGATCGTGGCCGCGCTGCCATTGTGCGGCCAGTTGAGAACAACACGGTCTGCGCGCGCGTCGAAGCTGAAATCGGCGCGCTGCGGATCGAGGGTCATACCCAGGCTGGCAAGCATGCCGATGTTCATCGGAACTCCTGCCGCATGCCAGTTCTCGAGAGACAGAGGCAGTCCCGTTTCGTCGACGATGCGCGATGCGGAAGGTGCTGCCTGCGCTGAGCCGTCGCTGAACCCGAAGGATCGCACCATCGCGCCGTCGCCGTTGGTGCCCCACCCTTTACCGATGTGTTCGTTGAGCTTCGGCAGGGCGCCGGTCGCCTGAGCGCGGACAAGCAGTTCGGACGTTCCGATCGACCCAGCGCCGAGAAAAAGACGATCGCACGTAATAGTGCGCCTGGTCAGCACGGCGCCGGTGGGATCACTCGATTCGACGTCGACAACGTAACGTCCGTCCTTTTCGCGGCCGATGCTCAACACCTGATGCCCGAAGCACACCGTGGTCTTGCCCGTGGCTTCAGCGGCAGGAATGTAGTTCTGAGTGAGATCGAATTTTGCTCCGTTGGAATTGCCCATGTTGGTGTCGCCGACGGTTGCGGACGGGCGGGAGCCGCCGCTCAGTTCGGAGCGAACGACGTCCCAGTTCCAGATGCCGTCGATGCGATGCGGATCGAAGCCGGCACGGCGGGCATCCTGATCCCACCGACGCGAATGCCCGAAGTTCGCCGTTCGGTAGAGATCCTCGGGCAGCGGGCTCAGGCGCAACATCTGGCGGACCTTGGGGTACCAGGTAGCGGACATCTCGTCGTAGTTCAACGAGTTGCCGAACACGGCGTCGAAGAATCTACGTTCGGGTGCGATCATCACGCCGGTGAAGATGACGGACCCGCCGCCGACTGCGGCTCCGCGCCATACCGACATGTTTTCGTAATCGGTGGCGTCGAGAACTCCACTGAAGTAATCGCACGCAACGGGAATCCCGGTGAGGTTGGTGAACGACGTCCGGCGAAACACGCCTCGGCCGTCAGCGAGCAGGTCCGAGGTATGGATTTCGCGATACGGATCATGAGGCCATCGAAGTCCCCGTTCCAATACCGTGACCTGAGTCCCGCTCTGCGCGAGTCGAAGCGCGGTGGCACTGGCACCGAATCCGGAGCCGATGACAATGGCTTCCGAATGCTGCTGGGGGACTGGTGAGGGGTCAAATAGTTCGGGAACGAGGTTGCGGTAGTGGTCCATGCCCATCGGGAGGGTGTGCCGCGGCGTCGCGTGGCTCACGGCAGTGGACGTCACCGTTGTCGTGGCGGCAACCGCTGCGCCAACACCGGCCGCCTTCAAGAAACTTCGACGCTGCATGATGAAAAGCTCAACTCCCGATACCTCGAAGACATAGGTAACGACAGAATAGCTCGAGTGAGAATTCGGTTGGGGATCATGCATAGCTTGGAGCCCCTAAAGTGCGGCAATCCGGACATATTGATTGATCGCGGAACGGTGTCTGAAATGCCGGCCGCGTGATAACCACGATTCGCACCTATCCTCGACAGGTGACCCCAGACTTCAAGCGAGTGACAGAATCCAAGTACGTCCTGCTCACCACATTCCGTAAAGACGGCACACCCGTCGCAACGCCGCTATGGGCTGCCCTCGACGGTGAGCGGTTGCTGGTGTGGACGGTGACCGATTCCTACAAGGTGAAGCGGATCAGGCGGAACCCGTCCGTGACCGTTGCAGTGTGCGATGCTCGCGGAAACCCCAAGGGTGACCCGGTCGCCGCGAAGGCAGAAATCCTCGACGGGCATGGAACCGATCATGCCCGCGATGCGATTGCTCGTCGCTACGGAATCATCGGCTGGCTCACCATGAAGGGCAGTCTCCTCCGTCGCGGCAAGACCGGAACTGTCGGAATCGCGATTTCCGAAACATAGTCGGGTGTCTATTCGATGAATAGTGTTTGTGGACTACATGATTGGATGAACTGATCAATCGAGCTGACGGCTAACGTGCCGCAGTGTAGCGAATGTGGAGATCCATTCCTAGCCATCGAATGGTGTGGCTCGGGTCGATACGCTGGACATGTCGGTGTGTGCGACGCACCAGCACAGACGCACCATCACAATGGGTGCTCTCCCTCATCGGCATGTCCAGATCTTCGATCTGACGGAGTTTCCCATGACACTCACCAATCAATCACATTCCAAGGGTTCGTCCGCAGAATCTGATGTCGCGCCTATCGCGGCTCAGCTTCGGGAAGTGTATGCAGGTGGCCGGACCCGTAAAGCAGACTGGCGCAAAGGCCAGATCGAGGGAATCGAACGATTTCTCGACGAACGCGAGCTGGAGATAGCGGCGGCTCTTGCGGCAGATCTCGGACGCAGTGAGATGGAGGCGTGGCTCGCTGACGTCGCACTCGTCAAGGCAGAGGCGACCTATGCGCGAAAACGTCTGCGCTGGTGGATGCGTCGGCGACCACAACCGCTCCCGCTGAACCAACTGCCGGCAGTCGGCTGGGTCCAGTACGAGCCGCGCGGTGTTGTGCTCGTGATCGGAGCCTGGAACTATCCCGTCTATCTCACTCTCGTCCCACTTGTTGCAGCACTTGCTGCGGGCAACGTAGTCATCGTCAAACCGTCGGAAGGGGCTCCTGCGACGTCCGCACTGCTGGCTCATTGGCTGCCGCGGTACGTCGATCCAGAGGCCGTTGTGGTTGTCGAAGGCGATGCACAGGTGACGCAGGAACTGTTGTCCCAAGGCCCTGACAAGGTGTTGTTCACGGGCGGTACCGAGATCGGGCGCAAGATCCTGGCAAGAGCGGCGCCGGACTTGACGCCGGTACTGCTCGAACTTGGTGGCAAGAGCCCGGTCGTCGTCGCTGCCGACGCCGAAATGGATGTCGTAGCCAGACGCGTTGCGTGGGCGAAGTTGTTCAACTCGGGACAGACATGCCTTGCGCCCGACTATGTGCTCGCGGAACGGTCGATCCACGAACAATTGGTGCATCGCATCATCGACACTCTCACGCAGTTTCGCGCCGATCAGCACGGCCAGGGATTGCAGATCGTCAACGAGCGGCAGTTCGACAGGCTCGCTGCAAGCCTGGCCGACACTTCCGGGCGGATCGTGTTCGGGGGTGGATCGGATCGTGATGCCCTCACGATAGAACCGACGGTGATCATCGACCCCGATCCTGACGACGCAGTGATGCAGGAGGAGATCTTCGGGCCGATTCTTCCTGTGCTCGCCGTGGATTCGATCGACGAGGCGATCACGTTCGTCAACGCGCGACCCAAACCACTTGCTGCGTATTACTTCACGAGTTCGCGAACCGTGGCGACGAAGCTGGTCAATGCGATCAGTTCTGGTGGGGCAGTGGTGAATCATGTGACCGTGCACGCGATGGTGCCGCAATTGCCGTTCGGTGGTGTCGGTGACAGCGGGATGGGCGCCTACCACGGAAAGTGGGGCTTTGAAGCGTTCAGTCATCGTAAGTCTGTGCTGGTCAAGCCATTCAAGCCTGATCTGAAGTTCGTCTATCCTCCGTATTCCGCGCGTTCCGTGAAAATCATGCGCAGACTGTTCTGAATCCTCGACTTCGGCAATCGATTTCGATGTCGGCAGGAGAAGTGATGATCGATGGCACCGATGACATAGTTCTTGTCCATCCGTCGGGAAACGAAGTGCGTACCGCAGTAGAGGCGTTCCAGCACACCGCGCGGATGCACCCCGACAAAGTCGCGTTGCGGACTCCTGGCGGACATCAGGAGGTGACCTGGCGTGAATACGCGCGGCGTGTCGAGGCCATCGCCAGTGGACTGGCCGAACTAGGCGTTCGGCGCGGCGACACCGTCGGGCTCATGCTCACCAACCGGCCGGAATTCAATCTCGTTGATACTGCAATCACGCATCTAGGAGCTATTCCGTTTTCGGTGTACAACACCAGCGCGCCAGAACAACTCCAATTTCTGTTTACCGATGCGGGCAACAAGGTGGTCGTCACGGAGCAGGTGTTCCTGGCGCCGATCGCAGCATCTCGCGTGACATTCGAGCACATCGTCACCGTGGACGGCCCGGCGGATGGAGCACTCGAGTTGGCCGAGATCGAATCGAATCCAGCCGCGAACTTCGATTTCGAGGCGTCGTGGCGAGCGGTGAGACCGGACGATTTGGTGACCCTTGTCTACACCTCGGGCACCACCGGTCCCCCTAAAGGTGTGGAGGTCACGCAGCGCAACGCAATCGCTGCCGCCAGGGCGATAGCCGGCTTCGACCTCGGATTCGAGGACCGGGCGATCTCGTACCTGCCGTCGGCGCACATTGCGGATCGGATTTCCACGCACGGCGCCAACCAGATCTTTGGTGTGCAAATCACGGCGGTCGGAGATCTGCGCGACTTGATGTCCGCGCTGTCCGATGTCCGGCCGACCATGTTCGTCGGTGTCCCACGGGTCTGGATGAAGATCAAGGCCGGAATTGAGGCAAAGCTGGCAGCGGAAACAAACCCGATCACGTCCAAGTTGGCGGCGTGGTCTTTCGCTGTGGGTGCGCGAGCGGCGAGAGCGACTCTGAACGGGACACCACGGGGGCGGGCGTTGCAACTGCAATACCGGGTCGCCGACACCTTGGTGTTTTCGAAGGTGCGGACCGCGTTGGGGTTCGATCAGCTCAGGTTGGCTTTCACAGGCGCAGCGGCTATTCCTGTCGAGATCCTCGAGTACTTCACCGGCTTGGGTATCCCGTTGCTCGAGATCTGGGGGATGTCGGAAACTATCGGCCTCGGTGCGATGACCACGGCCGACAATCTGAAGATCGGGACAGTGGGTAAACCCGTCACGGGCGTAGAAATCAGACTCGCAGCGGACGGTGAAGTTCTGGTACGAGGACCGATCGTGATGCGCGGATACCGCAATCAGCCCGAGAAGACCGCTGAAACAATCGATTCGGACGGCTGGATGGCGACTGGCGATATCGGAAAGTGCGATGACAACGGCAACCTGACCATCGTCGACCGCAAGAAAGAACTCATCGTCAATTCGTCGGGAAAGAACTTGGCGCCCAACAATATCGAGAATGCTGTCAAGGCATCCTCGTCGTTGATCGCCCAAGTTGTCGCGATCGGTAACAACCAGAGCTACGTCACCGCGCTGGTGACGCTGGATCCGGACGTCACTGATCTGCGAGCAGAGGCCCTAGGGGTGCCCGGAGCGCAACTCGCGGATTTGGCAGCACACCCGAAGATCGTGGAAGAGGCAACACTGGCAGTCAGGGCTGGAAACGCAAAACTATCCACAGTTGAACAGGTGAAACGCTTTTCGATTATTCCATCGGCGTGGGTTCCAGGCGGTGATGAACTGACGCCGACGATGAAGTTGCGGCGCACACCGATCGCGAGTAAGTATGCCGACACGATCAAAGCGCTCTACGCAGAACGCAGGTATGACGGTGTCATCAACGTGGGTTGATCACATCTTGGCCGATCGGGCCATAGCGAAGGAGTAGAGACCGTAGGTGATGATGCCAAGTCCCGCGGCCACCAGGAGTGCGACTCCGTAAGGTTGGGCGCCGAGGGTTTTCAGGGCACCGTCGAGGCCGGAGGACTTATCGGGGGCCGATTGGATCACCGCAACGATCACAAGCACACCCACTGCCGCAATGGCCAATCCCTTGGCGATATACCCAACCGTGCCGAGGCGTCGAACCAGATCACTGGTGGGCCCCTCTAGGTCGTCGAGGAAGTTCTGGCTGGCTCCCTTGTACACGTGGTAACCGCCGATCGCGACAATGACGAGAGCGCCGACAACGAGTGCGACCGAGCCGACACCGGATTGCATCAGACGCGCGGTGATCCCGGTGCTCTGGCTGCTGCTGGATTTGCCGATTCCGCGTGCAAAACCCCACGCGGTGAACGCAAATGCAAAGTAGACCGCGGCCAGGGAGAACGCCTTGATTCGATCGAATATCCGCGACAATTTCTTATTGGCATCGGGCCTGGACGAACTGCCGAGTACACCTTCAACCACCCGCCACAGGCCCATAGCTGCAAATACGACGACGCCGATCCAGAGCGCCAAGCCGCCACCCGGCTTGTTCGCCAGTTCTGTCATCGCCCCGGACTGGTCTGCGGTTCCGCCGCCGCCCCCGAGAGCGAGGCGGATGGCGATGTAGCCGATGATCAGGTGAACGATGCCGCTCCCGACGAAGCCTGCTCGGGCAATACGCTCGAAGATGCTGTTCTGGGCGACTTGGCCGGCGGTAGAGGATGAGTTGTTGTATCCCGTCGACGCGGAATTTGGATCGTCCGGGTTGGTGTGAGGCATGTTGGATCTCCAGTTACTGGGCGGAAACGGTTACGGACGATCCTGGTAATACTATGTGACTGCTGCCGTCGATCGAAAGTTTGATCGGTGCAGCATCTTTCGTCTCCGACGATACGGTCACTGAAGAATGTGTGCACTGGATCTGCAATCGATGGCCACGGTAGTAGATCGTGAAGGCAAGTTCGCTCAGTTCGATCGGCAATTGCGGATGCAACCACACAACATCGTCACGGAAGTCGAGGCCGGTGTAACAGCGTTCGAGAATATCGATCGCGCCCGCCATCGCAGCGAGGTGAATGCCCTCTCGCGTACGGCCATGCTGGGAGTCCGAGAGATCCGACGCGAGCGCGCTGCGAAGCATGTCCCATGATTGCGAACGATTACCGCGGACGAGCACCCAGGTGTGCGCGATTCGGCTGAGAGTCGATCCGTGCGTGGTGCGGGACAGATAGTAATCGATCATGGACGGAATCGACGACGGATCGAAGTGGTAACCCAACCGTGCGATCAGATCGGTCAGTTCCTCCGCGGAGAATACATACAGCAGCATGAGTAAGTCTGCTTGCTTGGATGCCTTGTAGTGGACGGTCGAGTCGCCTTCAGCTTCGAGAATGAGATCGAGCCGACCGATATCGAGGTACCGGGATCGGTAGTCTGCCCAATCCAGTTCTTTGAGGGTATCGAAACCCTCGAATTGCGCGAGCAGGCCATTCGGAAGGAAGGTGAGGCGCAGACGACGACTCATTTTGTCCCAGGCCGCCAACTCGTATTCTGTGACCTCGAGGTCTTCGGTGATGGATCGGCTTGTGCGGCCGAGAATCTCGACGGCGTCGAGCGCTCGCATCAGTGACCACTCCGTCATGATGTTGACGTACGTATTGTTGTCGATGCCTTCGCCAGGGCGACCTGGATAGCCGTCATGAAATTCGTCCGGGCCCATGACGCCACGGATGTCGTAGCGGTCATCGGTGGCGTCGTAGTCAGCCCGGCTGATCCAAAAGCGCGCATTTTCGACTAGAAGTTCGACCGCGTGATTCCTGAGAAATTCGAGGTCGGTGGTTGTTTGCCAGTAGTGCCACACGTTGTATGCGACGGCGAGGTTCACGTGATGCTGACGTCGGGAATTGTCGGGCATCCAGCGCTTGGATCGCGGATTGAACAGTGCAGTCGGCGTTTCCTCGCGCCCATCGCTACCGCTCTGCCAGGGGAACAGTGCGCCATCGTGTCCTGTCTTTCCGGCATTGCTCTTTGCCTGTCGAAGTCGGCGACTTCGATACAGCAGCAATGATCGTGTCAATTCGGGTAGGCGCAGAGTCAGGATTGGCGTGACAAACAATTCGTCCCAGAACACGTGCCCGCGATAGGCCTCGCCGTGTAGTCCTCGCGCCGGAACGCCCACGTCGAGATCGATGGTGTGCGCGGACAGGGTCTGCAGTGCGTGAACGAGCTGGACGTTGGCGGCCAAAGATGTTGTGACATCGGAGCCCAGAGTGATGGCAAATTTGTGCCACAGAAGCTCCCACGCGATGAAATGCCGGCGGAACAATTCGCGGTGATCGGCCGCATCGATTGCGTGTTCCCGTGCAGCATGGTCGGGTTCCGCTATTGCGTGGTCACGAGATGTGAAGAGCGACATGGTTTTTTCGAAAACTACGGGCTGACCCGATGTTGCCGTGTATTTGACCAACTGTGCGACGGAATTTTCGCTGACGTCCACGCGCCGTGTGTGTTGCGGCGTCGACCCGTCATCGAACCGGACTCTCAACCGTTCACACTGCGACACACGGATATGTGAGGTCGACGTTTCGACTGTCGTCGAAACACGTTCGTGATCAACGGCTTCTGCGGAAATGACGGTGAGGTGGTGATTCCCCAGTAAGGAATAGTCCGGGACGTTGTTGTTGGACACGGCTGCATTGATTCCTGAGCGCACATGGACAGTGCCGTCCCAGTTCTCGGGGATGATCGTCGTGCAGATTGCTGCGAGGTGAGGATCGTCCATCGATACGAATCGTTGTTGACGAATTCTGGTGACTCGGCCGGTGATGTCGCGGAAAGTCGTCTCACGCCGAACCGTCCCGCAGCGTAGATCGAATTCTTCATGGTGATGATCGATCAGATGGGACCCGCTCCCAAGCCACTGGCCGTCGGGTCCGGCCACGGTGAATACCGTCCAATCCGGAATATTGACGGCACTTTCGTCGTCGCGAGACCTACCCGCTGCCTCCGAAGTCAATCTGTTGTAGCACCCGGCGATGTATGTGCCGGGGTAGTGCACGCCGTCGTCATGTGATTCCGGGAGCGCTCCGCGGGTGGCGAAATAGCCGTTCCCCTGTGTCAACAGTGTTTCCCGCAGCCCAGCAGTGTCGGGGCTGAGGCCGCGGTATTCGAGGGACCAGGACGGGTCGGCGCCGTCGGTACACAGTTCGCACGCAGCATCGTTGTTGTCGCCCTCTGCCGAGGCAGAGGTGACGAAGTGGTAATCGATTTCGCTGACGTCGAACACCACGAAGTCGGCTCCGCTGCCGATCAGGTCGGCGACGTTCTCCGCCGGGCCCAGTCCGATACTGAGGCCGAAGCCGCCGGAATTGGCAGCGCGGATTCCGGCGGTCGCGTCCTCGATGACAACACACTCAGATGGTGGGACTGACAGGCGCGCCGCAGCTTCCAGATAGGTGTCGGGGTTCGGTTTCCCTGCAAGGCCGCGCTTTGCGGCGTCGATGCCGTCACAGCGGATATCGAAGAGGTTTGCCAAGTGGGCGCTGTCGAGTACGAACTTCGCGTTTCTGCTTGCCGAGACGATCGCTGTGTGGACGCCGGCCGAGCGCAACTGCTGAATCCACCGGACCGTGGGAACGATCACTTCGACACGATGTCGACCAAGCTCTTCGAGGAAGTACGTATTCTTGCGCCCGAGAAGGTCGGTGATGGTAACCGCATTCGGGGAGCCTTCCGAATTTCCCAGCGGGAGAACCACATCGCGCGACGTGAGATACGACTGCAGGCCCTGAGCTCGTGCTTTGCCGTCGATATATCGTCGGTAGTCGTTGTCGCTGAGTTCCACATCGCCGACCTCGCCTCGCTCGGTCAGGTAGTGGAAAAGTCGACGCCAGGCCGCGAGATGAACTTTCGCGGTGTCGGTGACCACACCGTCCATGTCGAACAAGACGGCTCGGAAGACCTTGCCGTCGATGACGATCGACGCCCGAAGAGTTTCATCTGCTCGCCAGATCGTCATGGCAGTAGCGCTGGTGATCTGGGCGATTGGATCGAGGTAGGGAGGGCTTCGCTCGCGTCGAAACTAGAAGTGCCTACGTGGATTACCAATCTCGCTCCCTTCGGAAATGTGGCTCCCTTCACGGTATCGGATATTCCGGAGAGAGTGGCGATGCGCAGCATGCCATCGCGTGTTGGTGTGCAAAATATTTCGCCACGCGGGTTCCGATAACTTTTCCGAAGATTAGCTTGAATTTTTTCACCAGCATTTCAGGTGGGATTAATATGCGCATTACAGTCGGTTGAGCAGGCTGTATACGCGAAATTAACCCATGTCTTGCTGATTGTCGTATTTTCGACGCTTCGGTGGAGATGCTGTGCGCGATGACAAAACATGATCTACATTCGGTGTTGTAAGGATTGATTCAACCTCACCACGGAAGGGAAGATTGAAATGGGTAGTTTGGAAGATTTCGATATCTCGGCAGTGCTGCAAAAGTTGATCGCATTCGTGGATTCATTCTCATCGGACTCGCCGGAGACCGTGGAATAATGTAAGTGACGAAAGGTGCTGCGTACGCCCTATGTAGGGTGCGTACGCAGCACCAACTGTCGTTTGCGGAACGTGCAGCGGCGGCCATGTATTCGACTCTGATTGAATACGAAATCTATTTATTCATCAAATTATCTGCATCCCGGAATGCAGTCCCGTTCTATTCCTTGTCCGCATAGTGTTAAAGCGGGGTGAGCTCCTGATGGGTTGAGATGGCGAGCCGATTCCAAGTGTTGATCGCTGAGATTGCCATCAACAGGCGAATGATCTGATTCTCGGAGTATGACGCCTTCACTCGCGCCCAGACTGCATCCGAAACGCCGCCTTTCCCGATGAGCGTCACTTCTTCCGTCAATTCCAACACGGCCTGCTCGGCCTCGCTGAACCACGACGACGCTTCTCTCCAGGCCGCTAATACGTCCAGCCGGCGTTGATCCTCGCCGTCTTTTCGAGATTCGATTGTGTGCATGTCCAGACAGTAGGCGCAGCCGTTGATCTGCGAGGCACGGATTTTCAGGAGATGGAGTGTTTTCGATTCGAGGTCGCCGGCGTGGACATATTTCTCGATGGCCAGCATGCCTTTGTACGCCTCGGGGTCTATGTCGGTGACAGACAGTCGTTGGGTGGCGTGGGGTCGACTTTCGATGGTGCTCACGTGGTCCTCCTTTTGCGTCTGCTGGGGGAGCGAGCCGTGATCGCTCCGAGTTCCACGTTAGTGACGAGGAATTGCTTTTTACACCGCTGGCGCTCGAGTGGTGTGTCCTGTTTCGGCACCGTGCGCATCGTCGTCTGCCAGAGTCGCCAGATGAGCGAAGAGGTGGGCCCTGAGGCTTGGTGGACTGTGCTCGTCGGGATCACAGCGCTGCTCGTTGCCGGCGCTTGTGGTGTTGTCCTGTGGAGTGCCGTGCCACTCGCTTCGTATGTGTACTTCGCGCTCGCCATGGCCGTGCTCGCTGCCCTGGGTGCAGTGTGGTTGATACTCAGCCTGATTGGGTGGTTCAAATTTCGAGCCTTGCGCTGGAGTTTGATTGCGCCGGCGCTCGTTCTCCTCACATGTGCACTTGTAGCGCTGTCGGTGCCGTCGCGAATTGCGTTCATGGCGTCGAAGGACTCACTGGCTGCCGAGGCCCAGGAATGCTCGACGTCGTCGACTGACCGTCGAATAGGTGTGTATCAGGTCAGGCGGATCGAGTCAGTTGAGCACGGGTGTCTGTTCTTCATCGAAGGCGGGCTGATCAACTCGATCGGTCTGGCGTACCTGCCGGGCGGGGCGCCGTATCTCGGCGTTCCCAGACATGACGGCGACATCGGCTACCAGGAATTCGACGGTGATTGGTACACGTTCGTGCAAGTGTTCTAGGTGCCTGTCAGGCGATCAGTGCCGTGGCAAGATCCCGATATTCTGCCGCTGGGAAGGAAGTCGGGTCTGCAGTGAGCACTTGGATTGCTACTTCGTCGGCGCCCGCTTCGTAGTGCGCTTCGATGCCGGCACAGACACGTTCGAGGTCACCCCACGGAATCAGCGTGTCCATCAGAGCATCGCTACCTCCGCCCAACAAATCCTTGTCGGTGTACCCCAGACGGCGGAGGTTGTCCGAGTAGTTCGGCAACGACAGGTAGCCGCGCATGTATTCGCGGGCGATCCCGCGGGCAATGGTTTCGTCCTCTTCGAGGACCACGGCAACTTCAGGTGCGAGCAGTGGCTCGGCTCCGAGAATCTCGCGGGCAAGGGCTGTGTGTTCTGGCGGCACGAAGTACGGGTGTGCTCCGGCCGATCTGGCAGCCGACAGCTTGAGCATGCGAGGGCCGAGGGCTGCCAGGACTCGGCGACTGGCGGGGACCGGTTCAGGTGCGGCGTCCAAAGCGTCCAGGTACTGGACCATGTGCGTGTAAGGCTTGGTGTAGGTGTGCTGCGCCTTCGCATCGACGATCGGTGCGTGGCTGGTTCCTACTCCCAGGAGAAAGCGGCCAGGGTAGTCGCGCTCGAGGTTGCTGACGGCTTGGGCGGTTTCGGTGGGGTCAGCATGCCAGATGCTGGCAATGCCGCTGGCGACACCGATTCGCGTTGTCGCAGAAAGCACTTCGCCGTACACGGCAGGCAGGCCTTCTCCGAAACCGCCTGACGTCCACAACCGCGTGTAACCCAACTCGTCGAGTTCGCGAGCTGCGTCGAGTGCTGCCTCGCGATGTTGCGGACTCAGCCAGAGCGCGCCACCCCATGCACTTACTTGTCGTGTCATAACGTGAGCCTAGCTATTGATCCACTCGAGGGTGATGAATCACCACGTTCAGTGTTGGGTCGGAGACGAGAGTTCCTTGGTGGTAGAGGACCGTCCAATCGCGTTCGCGCCATTGCCAAATAGTTGCCCTGCGGGTGAGCTTGGTGTCTTGCTGGAGTGGGTAGGTCAGTAGATAGGTAGCCGGGGCGATCTCGCGTAGGTGGAACTCGCTGGTGTGCCAGTCTTGATCGCGTGGGTCGGAAGAATACGACGTGTAGCGCTGCTCGAGGATCGACCAGACGTACTCGCGACTGTACCGGTGGCCGGACGCACCAGTTTCCCAGAAGTCCGGGTCGGTGAGTCGGTCAAAATCTTCCGTGTGTTGCCTAGTTCTGGGTAGTGGAAGATCGGCTCTCGACATTTGAGCTCGTCGAGCAGTTCAAGGAGTTCAGGCTCGGTGTTGCGGTCGAGCTCACTCGCAGATATTTCCACAGCGCTCAGTATTCGGCACCGACACCGACACCGGCGTCGGCGGCAGGTATTGCTCGCATAACGCCTTCCACACTGGGCGTGCGTAGTCTACGGCGCTCCATCTGATCCGCAGCTGCTGTTGAAGGACGTGACGGAGGTGCGTGATCCATCGGGATGGCGCGGGGCGAGGGAAGAGTATGGACCAGCCTTCCGGTCCTGCATGAGCCCTCGGAGGGCAAAACCCACTCTTCGGAGCGACATTCTGAACCAGCGTGCTGACGCAGGCTGGGCCGGGGTGGGTTCGTTACCTACGTTGCGCTCCATCTGCCCACGGTAGTCGCGAACGGGCAGATTTGCCTGCGACAAGATTGACGTGTGCAATCAACATTCGAACGGGCTGACTTTGGTGACTTGAGCCTTGCCGTGTTCCTGCAGGCGCACTTGGACGACATCGCTCCAACGGCGCCAGAAGAAAGCCGTCACGCGCTCGATCTGTCGGAGCTCAGGAAACCCTCCGTCCGACTCTGGGTTGTCCCGCATTGCGATGAGGTTGTCGCGACCGGTGTACTTTGCGCGGTTCGGGCCGGGCCACGAGGAGCTCAAAAGTATGCGCACCGCACCTTCTCTACGCGGCCAAGGGGTTGGACGTGCCTTGCTAACACCAGCCAACCGGTGCGCGCTCACGCAGGTACTTGCCTCCGGCCGGGGGCGTCCACCTCGAACCAGACCCGTCCGGTCATCACGCCGTTCTGCAACCAAGTGCCATCCGGTCGGCGGGTGGTGCGGGTGCGGTACCGCCACCGGGACGGGTACGCGAAACTGTCGACCCAGGGCGCAACCGGCTCTCCGGTCGATAGCCTGCGAAACAGGCTGCGCTGCAACAAGAAATTCTCGCCTAGACATCTGGCAGCACGTGTTTCTGTGCTCCCGCCAGTTGCAACGTCATGGGCTAACAAACCTTTGAGACTGTTCAGCGTGGAGTGAAACGACGAACGCTCAGCACCGTTGATCCACTCGCAGTTCCACCCGCCGTCCTCGAGTTGGTGCTCGAGGAACCAGTCGACGATGCCCCTGACGTCCGCACCGAGCCACAGTCCGTTTGCGACTGTCCACGCGTCGACGCAGGCGTCGACCTCGCCGGCCCAATACGGGAGTCCGTTGTAGTCCCACCGACTGTTCTCGGCGAGCAATTCTGGTGTCCGTCTCTTCCTCAGCACTGCTTCATCGAGTCCCCACTCCCTCCGGGAGTTGAGAGTCCACGTCGTCGCTGTCCACGGCTGCATGCGACCGGCCGTGAGCCCAGCGAAGTCGACGGGCATGAATGAGCCTCCCGCCCACTGTCCGTCGGAATCCTGCAACGCGAGTAGTCGCGCACCGAAGCCCTCTGTCGCTACAAGCGCTCGGGTTGCTTTCCACGTCTCGGGTGCGGCGCCGACGATGTCCGTTGATCATTTATTCCGCAGTCGATCCCGACATTGGATACAGCATTCCGGCGCGATTCGAAAGTACAGATCACCCGGTCGATCGCCGCGTGGCAATTGTGCTCGCGCAGGCGGGATCATCCGCGCGTGTGCATAATCGGCGAGCGAACTCGGCGACGTCACGACCTGCTATGGGGGTTATACGCCTCTCCCAGAGCCGAGAGAAGTAGCAGCTCGATTCCGAACTGATCGCCGGTAGGGCGAGCGGTATGGGTGCTGCGTTTGAGGTCTGACGTGTACAGCGACGGAACAACATAGAGCGGTATCAGTTCGCGCAAGCCGAACCGCGATCGAATCTGCATGCGCTCATTCTTTCCAGACGCCATCGGTGGCTTTGATCTCGCGGATCATCGAAGGTCCGCCTGTGGGCCAGGTCTGGATGAGGTAGTCCTCGGTGGGTGTGTCGACGTCAAGGTCCCAGTGCGATGCTCGTCCACGGGTGGCGATGCGGAAGTGCCGAGCACCTCGGTGGGAGGTGAGCTTCCCGAATTCTTCGACGATCTCGTTTGCCAAGGTGATGAAAAGCATGGGTTCGCGGCACACGACGGTGACTTCTTCGATGTTGTCCCATGCGTCGAGATCGATATAAGGTCCACCGTTTTCAAAGATGTGGTCTTCACCGGACAACAGTTCAAGTGTGACATTGACGGGACCGTAGGCGATTCCGGTGTGAACGGAGATGAGGTGGTTGCCGGCGTCGAAAACCTGGCCGGTGGTGTAGGTGTCGGTGGGATCGGCGTCGGCCGCCGAGATGAGAAACGTGTGGTGCTCGACCTCTATCAATCCCGTGATCGTCATTGGTTGATTAGAGCAGTTGGCCCTGCGCGCGTCGTGACTGCGGCAAGAAATCGTCGGGTTGTCATTGCTGTCTGGGACTTGAGGGCCCGTCGGCCCTGGCACACTCGCAGTAATAGTTGGCCAGGTTCCTGGTCCTCACGGTTAGGGAGCTGAGGTCGATGATGAGAGTTCGCAGAAATTACGGTTGGCTTCGATCGAGCAAATCAAGAGTCCTCGTTGTTGCGGCTCTTACCATGTTCTTCGTCGCGGCTTGTAGCAGCCCTGAACCCGAACATGACGTGGCGACAGAAATCATTGCCTTTGCAGATGGCGACGGTTCGATTTACACGATGAAGCCGGACGGGAGCGGCCTTCGCCAGCTCACCACCACCATCACTGACGACAACTACTCTGAATACGCGTCCGACCCTGCTGTCGCTCCGGACGGAAGCAAGATTGCTTACACCCGCGGATCTGGGATCGCGGTGATGAACGTCGACGGAACCGAGCAGACGACCGTGACCGACCGCGGCGGTTCCCCCAATTTCTCGCCGGATGGTTCGAAAATCGTATTCGGCTGCGTCGGCGGGATTTGCCTGATCAATGCTGACGGTTCCGATCGGCAACAACTCTCACCGGAGGTGAATGACGATCGCAGCATCCCGAGTAGGTCTTTTCCTTCGTTCTCCCCGGACGGAACGAAGATCATCTTCAACGAAAATGGCTACATTGCAGGGTTTTCGGCTGACGGCACCGGATGGTTCCAGGTGCTGCGTGACCAGTACTGGAACTCCGATCCCGCCTATTCGCCGGATGGGTCGACGATCGTCTTCTCGAGCAACCGTGGTGGGAAGAATCAATCCGAGACATATGTGATGACAGCCGACGGTAAGGACATTCGCGCACTTACGACGGAACATGATGTCGGAGCCGTGTATTCGCCAGACGGCTCGAAAATCGTCTACACGCACGGGGTAGCTGAACCTCGCACCCTGGTGGGTATTTGGGTCATGAACCCAGACGGCAGCGAACCACGGCCGTTGACCTCGAAATCGCTGATCGCTCAAGCCCCCAGTTGGGGTGGATATGCGTAGCGTCAACCTTTTGGGGTAATTGTCGCAATTTTTCGGGAATAGGCCTGGCCGCAAACAAATGTGTGGTCGACTCGAACCGCACATAGCGCGGGTCTCTGTCTGTCGTCCGCGAAAAACACTCCCACGGGGAACGGAGATGCGATGCAGAAAGTGCCGAGCGGGACGAGGGGCCGACTGGTTCTGACAGCTCTGACCGCGGTACTGATTGCAGCAGGCAGTGGCAACGCATCCGCTCAGCCCACATCCTGGGGTCCACTCGCCGCTCCCAACCCGTTCCTCGGACCCATGGGTACCTCGACGATGCACGGTGACGCCGGTTCCTCCGATGCGACACCACTCAGCGGTCCGGGCACCGGGAAATTAGCCGTTGATCCGCTTCCCTTGGCTGCAGCATGCCCGACACTGCTCGAGGGATCCGATGGATTGGTTCTTGCGCTGTGTACCAGCATCCTCGGCCAGACTCCGACGGTGCACCTGATAGACACGTCGGCGCTCGGCACCGGATCGGCGGGTTCGACAGTCGGATCATTCTCACCTGCTGCTTCCGTTGCGCAACTTGAACTTGCGAAAGGCAGCTTGCTCGGCGGTGTCTATGCGTACCTGGACAACGACAACCGGCTTGTTGCGGTGGATGGTAACCGCATGCTGGTGCGGGTGCAGCACGAACAGAAGCCAAACGGCGGTTGGCGACTCTTCGTCGACCAATCAGTTGATCTGACCTCGTCAATTCCCGACGGCGACAATGTCACCGGCCTCGCACCGGACTGGCAAGGCAACGTGTGGTTTGCGACTGGTGCCGGTCGCGTCGGTAGCGTCGACGGGGGAGGAGTCGCCCGCACACTGCAATTGCCGGCCGGCGAGGAAGTGCAGAACAGCATCTCTACCTCGGCGTTCGGCACCGCCGTCGCGACTACTCACGCGCTGTACCAGCTCAGCGCCGCGCAGGACGGCACCCCGACAATAGATTGGCGTGCACCGTACGACCGTGGCAGTGCCCGCAAGCCAGGTCAACTCAGCTGGGGAACCGGTTCCACGCCAACCTATTTCGGCCCAAACGGAGACGACTACGTGACGATCGTCGACAATGCCGACACTCAGGTGCATCTCTTGGTCTACCGAGCTGCGACCGGTGAAATGGTCTGCAGTCAAAAAGTTCTCAGTACCGCAGGGCCAGGCAGCGAGAACTCGCCGATTGGTATCGGCAACTCGGTGTTCGTGGCCGGCACGTACGGCTATCCCTACCCGACGGTGCCCGAAGGCGCCGGGCCCGCGGTACCCGCGAGTGCACCGTTTGTCGGCGGCATGACGCGAGTCGATGTCGATAATGCTGGAACCGGATGCCACACAGTGTGGGACAACGACGCTCGTAGTTCTGCCGTGCCGCATCTGTCGACTGCCGACGGAAATTTGTACACCGTCGTTCGTCAAGGGCTTCCGCTTTCATCCGACAGCACCACCCCGCTCGACGGCTTTGCGTTCACGGTGATCGATCCGAACACTGGGGAGGTGCTTGCGTCGCGCGATCTACCCGGAACCATCGTCAACGACACCTTGCAGATGTCCGCGCTGATCAATTCGAGTGGTGACTACCTTCAAGGGACGATCAGTGGAGTAATCCGAGTCGGCGGGTAGCACAGCCCGCCGACCTCGACGCACTCTGCACCACTATCGGCAAGGGCACAGCCGTGCATCTGTAACCGGCGTCTCGGCACCCAGTATCAGGCAATCTCACGCGTGCTGCGCGGAATTCGATGACCTTCGATGATTCTCTGCCTGAGGGGAGGAATCGCAATGCAGCATGGTCGGTATCAGTTTTCCGGTGTTGTCGATCCTCGATACCGAAACACTGTCGCTGCAACCGTGATTCAACTTCACTGCGTGGGCAATAGCATCCCGGTCGGATTCGAATTCACCAACTGTCGAGGTGCCTTCCGGGAGGGTGATCTTGTACTTCTCCATTACAAAACTTCTTCGTGTAGTCCTATCGACGGCCTACCCAGAGTGGGTGGGAGGGAAACGTTTCTACTGCGCCGCGCTGACCGACGACATGTGGAAATCGGGAATGCGCAGCGGTGGCATGGCGGTGCGGGTGAACCAGTCTTTCCATTCGCGAGGGAGCGTGATCTCGGTTCGTCCGGCTTCGGTGACACGGCGAAGGAGGTCCAGCGGGCTTTCGTTGAAGCGGAAATTGTTGACCGCGCCGACGATCGTGCCGTTCTCGATGAGGTACACACCGTCGCGGGTCAACCCGGTGAGCAGCAGCGTTGTCGGATCCACCTCGCGGATGTACCAGAGTGTGGTGAGGAGGAGACCGCGTTCGGTTTTCGCGATAATGTCCTCGATGCCGGTGTCATCGCCGCCGGTGAGGATCAGGTTGTCACCTGGCACGGCAACCGGTCGGTCGAATTCGCGGGCAGCATGACGCGGATACGCGAGGGCTGAGATCGTGCCGTCTTTGATCCAGTCGACACGATCGATGTCCATACCGTTGTCGAAGAGCGAGACGGATTCACTCGACGACGTGGTCACCACGAACGGCGCGGATTTCAAGCCGTCGGCGTCCGGGTCCGAGGTCAGTGTCAATCCCAGTGTTCCGAGGGTTTCCCCGATTCGCGTGCCACCTGTCCTCGACAGTGCGGTGTGGCCTTCCTCGGCTCCGCGGCCTTCCATGGTCCACATCAGGTAGATCATGAGGTCTGCAACCGCGGACGGCGGAAGGATTGTTTCGTACCGTCCAGCCGGCAACGCGACCGAGTTTTTTGCCCAGTCGAGACGAGTAGTCAACTGGGACAAAAGATTGGGTATGGAGATGTCGCTGAAGTCGACCGTCCCGGATCCGACCCAGGCGCTGGCGTCGCCGCGTTTGCCGTTGATCTCGACTGAGCCGGTGGGCTGAACGGTGCGGCGGCGAAGGCCGGTAGAGGTTCCGAGCCACGTGGTGTGCAGTTGATGATGCGCAAAGCCGAACAGTTGATCTTGTCCGTCGAAACCGGCGGAGAGGTCGGCAGCAAGGCGGCTGAAGACAGCGATGTCCGTCAGTGCAGGGCCGGATTCCCATTCAGAATCTGCTGGACCTGCCGGTACAAGGTCGGAGGCGTCGTCGGCGGGTGTTGCACTTCGGGCGGCGCCCTCGCTTGCCTTTACGACAGTCTCGATCTGCGCGGGATCGACACTGCTGGAACTCACTGTCCCGACACGGGCGGTGTCACCGTCCCGAACGATCGAGATGACGGTCCAGGTCCGAGACAGTGAGACACCGTTCGTGGTCATGGAGTTGTTGGCCCACCGCAACGACGCTTCGCTGGCGTCGGTGACGATGACGATCGACTCGTCGACGGTTCGCGCGGCCAGCGCGCGGTCCACTACCTGCTGCGCCGTGATCACTGCTGGGCCTCCGAACGGGTGTTGAGGATGTTGACGCCGCGGAACAAAGCGGACGGGCATCCGTGACTGACAGCGGCGACCTGCCCGGGTTGCGCCTTGCCGCAATTGAATGCGCCGCCGAGTTTCCACGTCGACGCTCCGCCTACAGCTTCCATCGAGCCCCAGAAGTCGGTGGTGGTGGCCTGGTAAGCGACGTCGCGGACCTGGCCGTCGAGTTTGCCGTCCCGGATTTTGAAGAACCGCTGACCCGTGAACTGGAAGTTGTAGCGCTGCATGTCGATTGACCACGACTTGTCTCCGACGATGTAGATGCCGTCTTCGACTCTCGAGATCAAGTCGGCCGTCGACGTGTCGGTCTCCGGATCGGCGGAGAGGGAAACGTTGGCCATGCGCTGGATGGGAACGTGGTGCGGCGAATCGGCGTACGAGCACCCGTTGGAGCGCTCCAGGCCCAGACGCGGGGCAAACGCGCGGTCGAGTTGATATCCGACCAGCGTGCCGTCTGCGACCAGGTCCCAGCGCTGGGCGGCGACGCCGTCGTCGTCATAACCGACGCTGGCCAGTCCGTGTGCGACGTTGCGGTCAGCCGTGACGTGCATGATGTCGGTGCCGTACTTCAGTGTGCCGAGCTTGTCGGGGGTCGCGAAGGAGGTGCCGGCATAGGCGGCTTCGTATCCGATTGCCCGGTCGTATTCGGTTGCATGCCCGATGGATTCGTGAATGGTGAGCCACAGGTTGGTCGGGTCGATCACGAGGTCTGTCGGGCCAGGTGTGACCGACGGCGCCTTGACCTTCTCGGTGAGCCACTGCGGGATCTGCGCCAGCTCCTCAGCCCAGTCCCACGTGCTACCGGTGCCGAGATACTCCCAACCCCGCGCGACCGGCGGCGCCAAAGTACGCATCGACTCGAAGCTGCCCGCTGATTTGTCGACGGCTGTTGCCTCGATTTCGGGATGCAGTCGCACCCGTTGCTGGACGATCGACGAGCCCGCCATATCGGCGTAGAACGTCTGCTCCTTGACCTGGAGAACCCCAGCGGTGACGTGGTCGACGCCGTCGGACGCCTGAAGTCGGCCCGAGTAGTCCAGGAGAAGATCGACCTTGTCGGACGTCGGAGTGGTGAACGGATCTATCTCGTACGGAGACACCCACGTGGCGTCGGCGTAGATCGGTTCGTCGGCAAGAGTCACCGGAT
This sequence comes from Rhodococcus sp. MS16, assembly GCF_013277795.1. Taxonomy (NCBI): domain Bacteria; kingdom Bacillati; phylum Actinomycetota; class Actinomycetes; order Mycobacteriales; family Nocardiaceae; genus Rhodococcus; species Rhodococcus sp. MS16. Next base: position 866,301 of record NZ_VBTM01000001.1, on the reverse strand, counting down.
CGCGATTGAGTGATCGCAACGCCCTCGCCACCTCGACGGCTTGCCGTGCCAACGACGACGCAACAGCGGGTGACACCTCCGCGTGGGAGGCAAACCCCCAGGTTCCGTCCACGATCACGCGGACAGCCACTCCCACTTCGTCGCTGTCCGAAACCGATTGAACTTTGCCGTCGCGCAACCGGATCGACTGAGTGAGCAACCGGTGCACACGTACATCCGCGTGCTCGGCTCCGGCGGCGCGCGCTGCGGACAGCGCGGCGTCCGCTACTGCCTTCAGAGGGAGGGCGAGGAAATCTGCATCGACATCTCGGGTGACGGTCACCGTCATGACGCTAGCCGAACTGCTGCCACCCCAGGCGAATCACCATGGCAATCACGACAACCAGCAGTGTGATCCGGACAAAACCGGAGCCTTTACTCAGCGCCATACGCGAACCGACGACCGCGCCGAGAACATTGCACACGGCCATCGCCAATCCCAAGCTCCACCACACGTGGCCGGTGACGGCAAAGTACGTCAAAGCGCCGAAATTGGAACCGAGATTGATGACCTTGGCCATCGCCGCGCTGCGGACGAACTCCGTTCCGAGGAACGTCGCGAAGCTGATGATCAGGAACGTGCCCGTGCCTGGGCCGAGTAAACCGTCGTAAAGCCCGATGAGTCCCGCTGACAGCAAGATCACCAGAGCCGACTTGCGTTGAGTCGGGCGGTGCGTGGCGAGCGTCGTACCCAGGCTCGGACGCATCGTGACGAACACGGCGACGGCCACCAGGACAACCATCACGATCGGAATGAAGTACTTTTTGTCGATCAACGACACTGCTGCCGCGCCACACGCTGCAGTAATCGCGGCCAAGATCGCCGCCGGGATCAACTGTCGCCATTGCATCGGAACTCGGCGTGAGAACGTCCACACCGCAGCGCTGGTCCCGGTGAACGCGGTGAGCTTGTTGGTAGCCAATGCGGCCTGCGGCGTCAACTGGGGTGCAACCAGGAACAGTGCCGGCAGCAGAATCAGCCCGCCGCCGCCGACAACGGCATCAACCCATCCGGCCGCCGTCGCCGCCGTCATGAGCAGGCCCCAGTCCGCAATATCCACGGCGGTGACTCTCTCACAGAGTGAGCGGTGATGCGGTGACGGTGTGGGAGTCTTGATCGCATGAGGAGGTTCAGCCTGTGGCTGCGAGGCAAGCCGATGATCGCCGACGGCGCGTTGGCGTTGCTGTTCTTTGCCCTGGAGATCGTCTCGTACATAAGCTCTGAGCGCGAGGAACATTGGCAACAACTGGCGCTCGGATTCCTGATCTGCCTTCCCGTCCTCTGGCGTCGTAAGTACCCGCGAGTGTCTGCGGTGGCGATCCTCCTGATGTCGTTCACCAGTACTTTTCTCATGTGGATGAGTGGGAATGCATCAGTCGAACATCCCGGGTTGCTGGCGTTAGGCGTAGCTCTCTACACGCTGGTCGTGTACGTGGACCGGCGCACCGCCGCGATTTACCTCGGCTTTCTCCTCATCGACTCGACTCTGGCGATGCTTGTGGTGCGAACAGACATCGTCCTGGATCTCATCGTTACCGCAATGCTGTTCGCCCTGGCTTGGATCAGCGCCGAATTTGTCAGTGCCAGACGCGCGTATGACGAAGAAGTGGCGGCACGTCTGGAGGTGGCCGAATACGACCGCGACCGCCGGGCCGAGGAAGCCGTTGCCGCGGAGCGGACCCGCATCGCGCGCGAATTGCACGACGTCGTTGCCCACGCGGTGAGCGTGATGATCGTCCAAGCCGACGGGGCGAGCTATGCCGTCGACACGAATCCGGCGCTAGCGAAGAAAGCGCTTGGCAACATCTCGAGCACAGGGCGAGACGCGCTGGCAGAACTACGACGCACGGTCTCGCTGTTGCGCACCGAAGTCAACAACGAGGCGATGCCGCAACACGGTTCTGCGGGCATCGCGAAGGTTGTGGAGATGATGCGTGCGACGGGTTTGAACGTACGACTGGAGTTGACTGGCGAACTCGACGACATCACGCCGTCCGTGAGTTTGGGTATTCACCGGATCGTTCAGGAGTCACTGACCAACGTGCTGCGTCACGGTGGTGACAGTCCGAAAGCGCGAGTTACCGTGCGCCGCACCGACACCGCAGTCCTGGTGGAAGTCATCGACAAGGGGATGGCGACGTCTGCTTTCACAGGTGGTTCCGGCAACGGCTTGGTCGGAATGCGTGAGCGCGTCGCAGTTCTGCAGGGAACTCTCGAGACCGGTCGACGCCCTGACGGCAGCTGGCGTGTGTACGCCGAGCTTCCCCTCGCGATCCAGGATTGACCGACCGGGCCAGGCGCGGTTTCCGACTTCCGGCACGGCTGAAGTTGTCCAGGCTCACCTGCACAACGTGACGCGACGGGTTTCGCATTCAACCGGCCTGGCCGGTGCATTTGTGCTGCTTGAGCACCACAATACCTCTGGTGAACAGACCATAATTCTTCTCTGCGGAGATTCGAGTCCGCGAAGCTGAACGAACCGTGCGGTGAATCGACGGTTGACATCGCTCCTTCCTGAAAGCAGAATAACTTTCTGTACATCAGAAAAACTATCGAAATGAGGCTTCTCATGCGTGACGCGGATGGCGTTATAGCGAACGTCCGACGAGGCATGCTCCCTGCGCACATCTACAACGACGCAGAGGTTTTCGAGGCTGAGAAGGAGCGGCTGTTCAGCCGTGCATGGATGTTTGTTGCGCACGAGTCGGAATTGCCGCAGGTTGGCGACTACGTTGTGCGCCGCGTCATGGAGAATTCGTTCATCGTCAGCCGTGACCAGTCCGGCGAGATCCACGCGATGTTCAACATGTGCCTGCACCGCGGTATGCAGGTATGCCGCGCCGAGCAGGGCAATGCCTCGCACTTCCGCTGCCCGTACCACGGCTGGTCGTACAAGAACGACGGCCGCATCGTCGGTATGCCGTTCCACAAGGAGGCATACGGCGGCGAGGAGGGCTTCGCGCGTAAGGGACAGCGACTGCTGCCGGCGCCCAGCCTGGGCATCTACAACGGGCTGATCTTCGTGTCGATGGACCCGGACGCCGAGTCGCTGGAGGACTTCCTCGGCGACTTCAAGTTCTACCTCGACTACTACACCAAGCAGAGCGCGAGTGGCGTCGAGGTTCGCGGACCCCAGCGCTGGCGAGTCAAGGCCAACTGGAAGATCGGCGCCGAGAACTTCGCCGGCGACATGTACCACACGCCGCAGACGCACACGAGCGTCGTCGAGATCGGCCTGTTCCGCGAGCCGAAGGCGGAAAAGCGTAAGGACGGCAACACATACTGGGCGGGCAAAGGCGGCGGCACCACGTACAAGCTGCCCCCGGGAACCTTCGAAGAGAAGATGAACTACGTGGGCTACCCCGACGAAATGGTCGAGCGCATGAAGGAGCAGTGGTCCCAGGAGCAGGTCGACGTCATCGGACGCGACGGCTTCATGATCTCGGCCGCTTCGGTCTTCCCGAACATCAGCCTGGTTCACAACTGGCCGAAGGTCGCTGAAGGCGACGACGTCCTGCCCTTCATCTCCATCCGGCAGTGGCAGCCGATCAGCGCCGACGAGACCGAGGTCCTGTCCTGGTTCGTCGTAGACAAGGAAGCTCCGGAGGAGTTCAAGAAGCTCTCCTACAAGGCCTACCTGATGTGCTTCGGCTCCAGCGGCATGTTCGAGCAGGATGACGTCGAGAACTGGGTTTCTCTGACCAATACCGCCGGTGGGTCCATGGCCCGCCGCCTGCTGCTCAACGGCCGCATGGGCATGCTGCACGACGACAGCCCGGTAGTGCAGCCATTGACGGAGGACGAGTTCTGCGGTCCCGGCGTGGCGCACGTCGGCTACGGCGAATACAACCAGCGGCACCTTCTCAACGAGTGGGCCGACTATCTGGAGAAGCCGGCGCCGGTGACGGAGAACATTCACGTCGGTGCTCCCAATGTCGATGGTGAGTGCAGCAGTGAAACGGCAGCGCAGTGCAGCAGCGAGAAGGCGGAGGTATAACTCATGAGCACCTACATCCCCATCGACTCCGCCAGCTCCCCGCTGGGTCAGGCCGCGTCGAAGACCACCGCCGTTGGCTCCTCACTGGCATTCGACGATCCGCGGCACCTGACCGCGAATCGCTGGCTCGTGGAGGAGACCTACATTCTCGATCGACAGGACTACGACGCCTGGCTCGATACCCTCGCCGAGGACATCCATTACTTCATGCCGATCCGCGTCACCACGGCGCTGGGAACCGGCTATGACACTGCCAAGGACATGGCGCACTTCGACGAGGACAAGTACTCGTTGAGCCGTCGCGTCGCGCGTTTCGACACGGGCCACGCGTGGGCAGAGGATCCGCCCTCACGACTGCGTCACCACTTGTCCAACGTCCGCACCTTCGCGACGGAGAACGAGAACGAACTCGTCGTCGAGTCGGCAGTCCTCTTGTTCCGCAGCCGCGGTGACGTGCTGGAGCCCTCGCTGCTCTCGGTTGGTCGCGTCGACCTGCTGCGTCTCGAGGAGGACGTCTGGCGCCTGGCCCGTCGACACATCGCCGCCGACGAGTCCGTGCTGCGCATGCAGAACTTGGCGGTCTTCCTGTGAAGCTCGCCTGGGAGGGTGAGGCCGAGGACGCCGCAGCGGCAGCCCGGGCGAGTTCCCGGCTCGGCGTGCTGCAGGACCAGCGCGACGGTGAGACCATCGTCGTCGCGAATGAGTTCGCCGACATGCGAATTTCGAAGGTCCACACCCGCAACGGCGTTCGGCTGCTCATCGAATCGCCGAAGTCCGGCCAGTGGATCACTCTCGACGCTCTCGAGCTCGAAGCGCTGACGTGGCAGAACGAAACCACGCTGTCTGCGATGGTCGGGAAACCGTTCCAGTCGCTCCTCGGCACCGAGGACGCCTCGTGACCGGCTGGCTCGACGGTAAGCGTGCGCTTGTCGTCGGGGCGGGCTCCGGCATCGGGCGCGGTGTGGTCGACGCCTTCCTCTCCGAGGGCGCCAAGGTCGGCGTCCTCGAACTCGACACTGCCAAGTGTGAGGCACTTGCGGCCGAGCACCCCGAGGTCGAAGTTGTGCAGGGCGACGCCACCAAGGCTGCCGCGAATCAGGCTGCAGTCTCTGCAGTCGTGGATCGCTTTGGCGGCCTGGATATTCTGGTGAACTGCGTCGGCGTCTTCGACTTCTACCGCAAGCTCGAGAGCATCGACGCCGACATGCTGGATCAGGCGTTCGACGAGATGTTCGCGATCAACGTCAAGTCGCACCTGCACAGCGTCAAGGCCGCGACGCCGGCGCTGCGTGAGTCGGGTGGGTCGATCGTGCTCACAGAGTCGACGTCGGCCTACTACCCAGGCCGCGGCGGAACCCTGTATGTCGCTTCCAAATTCGCCGTACGAGGATTGGTCACCACCCTCGCGTACGAGTTGGCACCGGACATCCGGGTCAACGGCGTGGCCCCTGGCGGCACCCTGGGGACCGATCTGAGCGGGCTTACGACGCTGGGACTGACCGAGAACCGACTCGACGGTCCGGACCGCGCGAAGGAACTCGCCGGCCGTAACCCGTTGGGAGTCGCACTCTCCGGCATCGACCACGCGTGGAGCTACGTCTTCCTCGCCTCCGACCGATCACGCGGCATTTCCGGCCGCGTCGTCCACTCGGATGGCGGCATGGGCATCAAAGTTTAAGAGTCGCACCGCGCGACCTACCGAAAGAAGAACTTGGAAATGGCAATCCTCAAAGCGAACCTCGAACTGTGCCAGGGCTATGCAAACTGCGTGGTCGCGGCTGACGACGTCTACGACATGGACGACGACGGCCTCGTGGTGCTGCTCAAAACCCGAGTGGACGAGTCCGACCGCCAGCGCGTCGAGACCGCAGCGAAGAGCTGCCCCGCCAACGCCCTCTGGCTGGAGGAAGAGTGAGCGGCGGGGTTCTCGTCGTCGGCGGCTCGGTCGGCGGTATCCGTACGGCCCGGGCGTTGCGCAATGAGGGCTACACCGGGGCGGTAACAGTTGTCGAGGCCGAGCCGCACTTGCCGTACGACAAACCGCCGCTGTCGAAGGTTCCGCTCGACGGCGACGCGCACGTGCCACTGCTCACCGCGGCGGAGGCACGAGAGCTCGACATCGAGCTCAGGTTAGGCGCTGTCGCAATCGAAGTGCGGGCGCAGGCCAACCAGCTGGCACTCGCCGACGGCAGTGTTCTCGACTACGACGAGCTGGTCATCGCTACCGGCGCCGCGGCTCGGCCCTCGCCGTGGAGCGGCCCTGGTATCCATGTACTTCGCACTCTTGCCGACGCTCGTGCGCTGCGCGAGAGTCTGCACGGCGCGAGCCGTCTCCTCGTCGTCGGTGCCGGGTTCATCGGTGCGGAAGTCGCGTCACTCGCGCGCAAGCAGGGCGTCGACGTCACGATTGTCGATCCCGCCCCTGTCCCGATGGCCCGTATTGTCGGCACTGAACTGGGAGAACGACTGTCGGACCTGCATCGGGTGCATGGTGTGGAGGCCAAATTCGGCACCACCGTCAGCGCACTCGACTGCGTAGACGACAGTCTGCGCGCGACGCTTTCCGACGGCTCAGAATTTCCCGTCGACGCTGTCGTGGTGGGAATTGGTGCGGTTCTGGAACTCGGGTGGTTGGAGTCGTCAGGCCTGACGCTCGACGACGGTGTCGTGTGTGACGAATACGGCCGCACTCCCGACTTTGCGAACATCCACGCTGTCGGTGACATTTCGAAGTGGTACCAACCGCGGCTCGGCACGTCGGCGCGGGTTGAACACTGGACCAACGCTGTCGAGCAAGCAAACACGGTGGCCCACAACATTGTTCACGCGGATGATCTGCTCGCGCACGACCCGGTGGCCTACGTGTGGAGCGATCAGTACGACTGGAAGATTCAGTTGTTCGGAACCCGTGACGTTGCGGCAGACCCGCTAGTGGTGGAACAGTCCGACCCGCTGCGTTTGGCAGCGATCTGGCAGGACTCCGAGGGCCGGGCAAGCGGCGGTTTTACCGTCAACTGGCCCAAGGCGTCGGTCCAGCTGCGGCGGACTATCGCTGCCGGCGGACCCGCCGATGCGGTGCACGCGCAGCTTTCGACTCCGGCGGTGAAGCGATGATGTCCGGGGAATTGGATGAACTACGGCATCTGGTGGCGGAGGGCTGCCGAGTTTTGGCGGCTCGTCACCTGGCGCCCGGCATTCTCGGGCACATCAGCTACCGGATCGACGAGACCAGGCTGCTGGTTCGGTGCCGCGGCGCCCAAGAGCGCGGGCTGGCGCACACGACGCCACAAGATATTCGGTTGGTCGAATTGACCGGTGAGCCAGGCGCTCCCGGCGAACTCGACGGCTATACCGTGCCGTACGAGCTGCCTCTTCACAGCCGGGTTCTCATGCGTCGCCCCGATGTCATGTCGGTGGTGCACGCGCATCCCGCCAACGTAGTGGCAGCCGATCTCGCCGGGCTGACTATCCTGCCCATTGTCGGCGCCTATGACATCCCCGGGGCCGTACTGGCGCACGGGGGAGTGCCTGTATTCCCCAGGGCCGCTTTGATTCACAACTCTGCGCTTGGCGACGATGTCGCTGATTCCCTGGGCGAGCGGCCAGTGGTCCTCATGCGCGGACACGGACTCACGTCCACCGGCACCTCGGTGCAGGAGGCGGTTCTTCGCGCAATCTCCGTCGACACGATCGCGTCACTGTCGTTGTCCATCGTCTCGGCGGGCGGCACGTTGAAACCGATCGGTGCCGAGGATCTGGCCGACTTGCCGAATCTTGGTGCCGGTCTCAATCTGGGTGCCGCGTGGCGCCATGAGGTTTCTCTGCTCGGCTCTCAGTAGCAGGCGATTGCAGCTACTACTGGTGCCGAAAGCGCGATTTGTGCGGCATCTGGGATAGGAAAGTCCCGGTGACGGTCTTGGCCCAGGTGAATCCTGGGAGGAGTGGCGAAGGCGGGCGGTCAGTTCGGCGAGCGTGGACGTTGCGAGGGTCGAATGTTTGAACCACTGAGGACCAAGGTGCACCGCATGAGTAGCGGGGGATTCCCGAACGAGAGTACTGCGGGCAGCAGTTGACGACTGAACTTTCGGCGTACCTGACCCCCTTGTCCTGAAGTCTTCTGGAATGACTTTGCTGTCGTCAACCGGTCAACAACCGCACGTCAGACGCGGCATCCCGAAAAATATAGTGCTGCTTGCCTTCTGATCGAAATAGGTGGGAGGTTTGTCGCTGAGGAAGTTGACGAAACTCTCAGGCGCCACGACCAGAAATGTACTCATGTCCGACGGCGGAATGCGACGCTGATCCGATTCGCCAAAAACCGGCCTGACACCGCCGTGGCAGAACGGATGTAGTCGTGGCGAAAACCCACTGCCGAGCACAATCCGCCGGATCCCCATGGTCGCCGCGCTCGGTCAGCAGATACAGACCTGCACAGATGGCCGGCTGGAGTCGAAATTCCTCCACCCCCGATTTTCGAAGACCGGAATGGTCTGCGCCTGATGGAGGGTTCAATCTGATCACGTCGACGTTCGAAGGCCTCGAGGCGTTAACGGTTTCCATGTGAATTACATCGAACTTGTTGCCATGAGCGGAAGACTACCTCGCTGGAGTATTGGAATCCGGCAGCGTTTCAACTGCACACATGGGCGACCGATCACGCCCATATCCGGGTCAGCCTCTGCCGGTCTGATCTTTCACCGATCAGACCGGCAGAGGCGCCTCATGAAAGATTGACGTCAGTGCAATCACCATCAGATATCGGAAGTCCACGCAGATTGTGCCGACGTGACAGCAGATTTCTTTTGGTGACGGCACTGCCCTAAACGACCCGCCGCTACGTCCACTTTCCGATAACTTAGGATTAGTAGCTTAAAATCGGCAAGGGTCAGATATTGCTAATGTTAGGGCATATCACCCCGGATTGCTGCGCGGTCGCGGTCAGGATTAGCGAATATTAGTACCACGATAGCGGCCAGGAATGCAAGAATTCCTATAGCCTGAAATGACTGCCCGTACCCTACGGCCGGACTAACTGCATTATCAACGATTACACCGGTTGCGTAAGGAGCGATTAGTCCGCCGATGGCCATCACGGCGAGATATACACCCATGGTGCCGGCAATCTGCTGGGGCGGGCAAATTTCTGAGATAGCAGCATTAAGAAGGGGAAATGCCATACTTACCGCGGCATACCCAACCGATACAACAGCCACTGCGACGATTGGCACGTTAATCATTGGTAGCACGGCCAAGATTGTGCCACCAATGAACACTCCGATGCACGGAACGATAATCCGCGATGTCCGAGACTTTCCACCACGCAACAATACGCGGTCAGTTGTCACACTCGACCCAATCATCAAGATGAGTGCGATAACTGATGGGATCGCGAACATTGATCCAGCCTGCATTGCCGAGTATCCGAGGCCGAGTTCAAAATATGACGGAAGCCAAGTAAGAACGACCGTTGTCAGCGCATAAACCACGATGGTCAAGATGCAGCAGCTAACAAAGGTACGAGACAGAAAAATTGTTCGCCAGGGAACGCTTGGCTCCATATTCACCAGGTCGGCTTGCGGAGTCTTCGGGGTCCGACCTGTGAAGGGTCCTTCCCTCCAGCCGATCGCCCAGCAGACTGACCAGGCAAGACCAAGAATTGTCAATGTGATGACGGCATATCGCCAGCCGAAGGTAACAGAAATCGCGGTCAGGATTGGAGCGAGTAGGATTTTTCCAATTGACCCCGATCCCATCAGGAGTGCCCCGGGCAGTCCGCGCTTCGCCGGCGGATGCCAGGAGTATGCCGCCGTATGCATGAGCGCAGAACTAGGCCCTTCGGCGAAGCCCAGCACCATACGGCCAGCGATGAGTGTCACTATGCTCGCAGATATGACGAGTGGCAATAGAGTGACCGACCACATAGCTGCCAGGAGTAGAAGCCCCCAACGCAGAGTCATGTACTTGTTGATCGGACCGGCCAAGAATCCGCCGATCGTAAAAGTTAGGAAGAAGAGCGATCCAACCATTCCTATCTGCGTGGAGGTAAGCCCTAATTCACGTTTCAGTGGTTGTGCAATGATGCCCAGGATTGCTTTATCTGCAAAGTTTACAACATAAAGGAATACGACTAGTCCAGTCATGCCCCAGGCTGTTCTAATATTTACTGCCGCCTTGACGGTGGCAGAGTTAGGTATTTGATCAGTGGTCATCTTGACGTTCCTTTGGACAGGCGCTTTGACATTTTAGGCTTCGGCGCTCGGCTGTAGATCGGCCAATAGCTCGACCGCATGGGTACGGAATTGGATCAGTTCCGGATGCAAGGCAGTGTCGGGTCATGGTCAGAATTGGACTTGGTGAGAACGTCGAATGCATGAGGAGCGGCCGATTCAAGAATCAACCGAGTAATCACAGCTACTCCACCAAAGCCGCAGGCTCACTTGGCCGCTAACGGGCGATCGGCCAGTTCTCCCAAACGGGCCTCAGGGACCATTTGAAGTGTCCCCGCCGGCCATTAACACCCACTCGCGTCGGGTGATCCGCATCACGCGGGATTATGTTAGCAGAAGTAAGTTCTTCTGGGAAGAGAAGCGTAAGACCTGCGACGTTCGGATGCTCGCCAATTGTCGCCCGATACTGGAAGTCGATCCCGCCCTGCAACCTGGATCGACCCAGCGCCGTCGATGTCGTCAAGGGCAGTAATCCCCTCGCGCGCAAGAGGAGTCACCGCCTTGCCGGACCGGAGTCTCCTGCGATACGGACAATCGACCCGCCGGTATCGGCAGGTCGATTTCGTCGGCGCCGCGGGTCCAGCCATGATCAGTGGCGAAGTCCACCGACAATGGCTCCGTCTGCAATATCGGTCCGTCTCGATGTGTGCCGATACCAATTCATCGACATTGCTTCTCATGCAACAACTCCCGAACTCTGAGGGTATGTGTTGATTGGTGACCACAGGATTAGTGCCTCGGGAACTGATAGGGCGCTGAGGACGTTGCGCGCGCTGGTAGCCGTTGGAAGTGCATGTTTCGGGATCGGGCAGAAGTCGACTGTGTATCGACCGACCGGTGGCAGCGATGTCGATAGCGATGTCCGGGCAGCTTCGATCGAGGGCTGCAGTCCGCGTGACGATGGTTCAGGTCTTTGTATGCAGAAAAGCGAATTATTGCAATCAGTATCGAGAAATTTCGGCTGATTGTGTACAATTTGACCGAGCGGAGGCCTGGATGTACCTCGTTATGGTCTTGGTCGATGCATGGCCTGTTTCATGGGCCTCGCGGGCGATTGGACGGACGTCACCTCGGGTATTTTTTCTCGTCAATCGCCGAAACTGGCTCGGCTTCGGCGCCGGTCCGACCTCGTTCATTCCGCGTGCCGTACCTGCGTGTTCGGCAGAACATGTCTCTGCAGAGAGAAAGTTTCTACTATTAGTGCAGCTTAAGAGATTGCGTTTCTGGCTTAGCGATCGATAGATTGCCCTTGACTCGACGCCATGTATGCCTGTTCAATGCTCAGGACCACAGTTTCAATGTGGGTCAGGTCACAACCCCGAAGGGACGTACTGAAGATGTTGAGGAAAGCTGCTCCAGCCCTCGCAATCGCCACAATGCTCACGTTGACTGCTTGCGGCGGGTCGGCCAGTGGAGACTCCGCAAGTGCGGATGGGGTCAAGACCGGAAAGGGCGTCAGCGACAGCGAGATCAATCTTGCGATCCTCACCGACTACTCCGGTCCACTTGCCCAGCCCGCAACCTCGGGTTCGATCGGCTTGGAAATCAAGCTGGACCAGGTCAACGCCGCGGGCGGGATCTGCGGGCGTCAACTCGTCCTGCACAAGATGGACACCAAATACGACCCTCAGGTCACCACCCAGCAGTATCGCGCCATCGCGAACAAGGTTGTGATGATCCCGCAGCTGATCGGTACGTCCTCGCTGATGGCGGTCAAGGACAGCATTGCGAAAGATGACCTGCCGACCTTCTCGGCATCGCTCAACACAGCAGCGCTCAAGCTCGAGGATGTCGCGATCTACACCCCGCCCTTCGAGGTCGAGCTGATCAACGGCCTGGTCTGGGCCGCGCAGAAGGCGGGTGCAAGCGCTACCAACCCGCTCAAGGTCGCCGTCGTCGCACCGGCGGACGAGTACGGCACGGGATACGCAGACTCCGTCAAGTTTGCCGCCGAACAGATCCCCGGCGTCGAGGTCGTCGCCAGCCCGACGTACAGCCCCGCTGACAACGACTTCACCGCTCAGGCCACCGAGTTGAAGAACTCCGGCGCCACGGTCGTGATCCTGGCCAACACCATGGCCCAGACCGCGGGGCTGGTGGGACAGTCCGCCCAGCTCGGTTATTCGCCGCAGTGGATCGGTTACTCGGGCGCCTGGAACGCCGCGCTGGCAAAGCCGCTGGCCGGCTTGACCGATAACTTCTACGTTTCGGCGAGCTACGGAGCGCTGAACGATGACGTTCAGGGCATCAAGGACATGAATGCCGCTCTGGCGCAGTACGCGCCGAACGAGAAGCCGAGCAACTTCCAGGTTGCCGGTTGGTTGAGCGGCACTGCCACCGCGGCTGTGCTGGAAAAGGCCTGCGCGAACAAGGATCTCACCCGTGAAGGTGTTCTGGCCGCGATGCAGGATCTCGACATCGACTTCGGTGGCATCCTGCCGACAGTCAACCTCGGTACCGGCGACTCGATCGTCAGCTACCAGAGCCGGATGAACACCGTAAATGCCGAGGGTCTGCTGATCCCCACCACTGACTGGGCCGAGACCGATCAGGCTCGCGCCTGGGGCGAGGCAAACGGTTTCTGATCGACGCACTTCGGCGCCCGTCACAGGACGGCGGCGGGCGCCTTGGCGGCGCATCAGGACAATTACTGTTCGACTAAAGGAGTAGAAGGGGCTATGGCGCTCTTCTTGCAGCTCGGCTTCCAGGGGATAGCCCTAGGAATGGTCTACGGACTGATCGCCCTCGGGTTCGTGATCATGTACAAGGGCTCACACACATTCAACTTTGCCCACGGAGAGATCGTGGCGCTAGGCGCCTACACGGTGCTGGCCTTGATGGCCTTCATGCCCTGGGGGCTGGCGTTCCTCTTCGCGGTCGTCATCATGGTGGTTCTCGCGGTCCTGATCGAGGCGGTCTTCTTGCGCCGCATGGTCGGAAAATCTGTTACCACCGTGGTTCTCGCGACGCTGGGTATCTCGATCATGCTTCACCAGGCGATCTTGATGATCTGGGGCGTCGGCACACATGGCTCGGCCGGTCCTGTCGGTTCAGGCACGGTGACTGTCGGCTCGGTAGTGCTGCCGTGGAGTGGCATTGCGACAATCGGCACCTCCGTGGTGGTTCTCGCGGGGCTGGCCTATTTTTTCCAGAAGACACCGTACGGTCTGGCGCTTCGTGCGACCGCCAGTCACCAGGAAGCGGCACTGGCGCAGGGAATCGATGTGCGACGGATGTTCGCACTCTCGTGGGGACTTGCGGCGTTCCTTGCCGTGGTGGCCGGTGTCTTCTTGGCGTCGTTCCCTCGGGTTGTGTCTCCGGCATTGGGTATCGTTGCGCTGCTTGCTATTCCCGCGATCGTGATCGGCGGCATGGACTCGCTGGTAGGTGCGATTGTCGGCGGCCTGATCGTCGGACTGATTCAGGTGATGGGTTCTTACTACCTGTCGGACATCGGGGGCGGCCGACTCCATGAGGTCTTGCCCTACATCGTCATGTTTGCCGTGCTGGTGGTCCGGCCCTACGGACTCTTCGGCAGTAAAAGCATTGAAAGGGTCTGACCGATGACAACAACTCTCGAACCCGCACCCATCGACGACGACACCGCAGGTGTTCCCGCCGAAGTCGTGCGGACCAAGAAGCGAAGCACGCGGGTGTGGGTTGCCGTGTGGGTCGTGGCGATGCTCGTTGTGCCGTGGGTGGTGCAGTCCGATCTCTGGATGGGCGTGGGAATCTTTGCGCTGATCGCGGCGGTCGGCGCACTCGGCATGCAGGTCATCACCGGATTTGCCGGTCAGATCTCGATGGGCCACGCGGTATTCATGGCGATCGGCGCTTACACCTCGGCCTGGCTCGGAGTCGACGAGGGACTCCCAGTCTGGGTGTGGTTGCCCGCAGCCGCTGTAGTTGCCGGACTCGCCGGTGGGGTGGTCGCTCCGGCGGCAGTCCGAATCCGCGGGCTCTACCTGGCGGTTGCGACGTTGGCCCTGATTTTCATCGGCACCTATGTCTGGGAAACCTGGACCAGCCTGAGCGGCGGAGTCAATGGTCGGACGGCCCCTGCGGTGGAGATCAACGGGCAGGACCTGCTGGACGGCTACTGGTCGTCGGGAGGCGAGGAGATCCTGACCTCGTTCCAGGCGTGGTGGTATTTCGCCCTGGCAGTGCTGCTCATCGTCACTGTGCTGACGTGGAACCTCAAGCGTTCGCGCCTAGGTCGCGCCTTCATGGCGGTCCGTGACCGGGACATCGCGGCGGGCGTTGCCGGCATACCTGTGACCAGAACCAAGGTCGTGGCCTTTGTCATCTCTTCGGCGTTCGCCGGTGTCTCCGGTGCGCTGCTCGTGTCCTACATGGGCTACTTCACGCCGAGCCAGTGGACGATGATGGTCTCCGTCGACTTCATCGCGATGGTTGTCATCGGTGGTATGGGCACGGTGGCAGGCGCGATCCTCGGCGCATTCTTCATCAAGGCGATGCCTGAGATGGTGAATGTGCTGTCGCCGTACCTTCCGTTTGTCTCGAAGGACGCGAGCGCCGACGGCGGCGTTACCGCGCCTCTGCTCTCACAGTTCTTGTACGGCCTTGTGATCGTGCTGGTCCTCATCTTCGAGCCCAAAGGATTGCTCGCGCTCTTCAAGCGGCCCATCGACTGGATCCGAGCCCGAATCTCCGGAGGTAGCAAATGAACTCGCTGGTCATCGACAGCCTCAGTGTCCGCTACGGCGCAGCCTCGCTGGCCCTCGAGGATGTGAGCCTGACGGTTCCCCAAGGCCAGATCGTCAGCCTCCTCGGGCCGAACGGTGCGGGCAAGTCGACGTTGATGCGGGCGGTGTCGGGTCTGCTCGGCGTGCACGGCGGCACCGTTGCCTCGGGCAGGGTCGAACTGCTGGGCAACGACGTCACCAACGAGCGCTCGTCGAAGCGCGTGAAACTCGGCCTCGCGCAGGCCCTCGAGGGTCGACAGGTGTTCCCTGGACTCACCGTTGCCGAGAATCTCGCGAGCGGCGCTTATGTCCGTCGCTATCGCAAGGCCCAGGAACTCGAAGCGCGTGAGCGGGTGCTGCACCACTTCCCGCGTCTGGGTGACCTGATGCAGCGCAAAGCCGGTTACCTCTCGGGCGGAGAGCAGCAGATGCTCGCGATCGGTCGGGCGATGATGTCCCAGCCGAAGGTGCTTCTGCTCGACGAGCCGAGCCTCGGCCTGGCACCGAAGATCGTTGCTGATGTCCGAGACGTGATCGTCGACATCAACAAGGAAGGGACCTCCATCCTGTTGGTGGAACAGAACGCGGCAATGGCGATGGCAATTGCGCAGTACGGATATGTCCTCGAAGGTGGCCGCGTCGTCAAGGAGGGCAAGGCGGAGGACCTGCGCGGCGACGCAGAAATCGCAGAGCTGTACCTGGGTGCTTCGGCAGTGGGCGCAGCTGAGCCGCCGGCACAGGCCACGGGAATCGATACCGAAGGGGTGATCCAGCATGTCTGATCCGCGTGCCGATCTGTTGGAGATCAACGATCTGTCCCTGAGCTTCGCCGGGGTAAAAGCCATTGACGGCGTGAGCTTTTCGATCGCCGAGGGCGAGCTGTTCTCCGTCATCGGCCCGAACGGTGCGGGCAAGTCCTCGCTGTTCAACTGCATCTCCGGTGTCTACGCACCACAGTCCGGTTCCGTGAGCTTCGCGGGAGCCGAAATCCTGGGCTTGCCGGCGCACAAGATCGCGAAAAAGGGCATTGCCCGGACCTTCCAGAACGTGGAGGTCTTTCCCGCGATGACGGTGCTGGACAACCTCTTGCTTTCGCGGCACAACGCGATGCGCGCGGGAGCCTTGGAGAACATGCTGTGGCTGGGCCGCGCAGCGCGGGAGGAGAAGGCCGCGGTGGAAAAGGTTCGCGAGGTCGCTGCGCTGATGAACATCGAGCATCTGGCAGACACCCCTGTCGGATCACTACCGCACGGCACGCAGAAGCGCATCGAGTTGGCGCGAGCACTTGCAATGGAACCGCGGCTGATCATGCTTGACGAGCCCGTCGCCGGCATGAATCACGACGAGTCCGCCGAGATGACGGAAACCATTGTGCAGGTGAACCGAGATCTCGGTGTTGCCATTTTGCTCGTCGAGCACGACATGAAGATGGTCATGGGCATCTCGAACCGCGTCTGTGTTCTCAACTTCGGTCAACGAATCGCCCTCGGCAAGCCCGCCGACGTTATCCGCGACGACGCTGTCGTCGCGGCCTATCTGGGAGCTGCATGATGAAAGACGGAAAATTTGTAATCTGCGCGATTGCAGGCAGTCTCCGCGCAGACTCGTGGAATCGCAAACTTCTCGAGGCGACGGCGGCAATGGCGCCGGACGACGTCGAGGTGCGGATCACGAAGCTGCTGGGCGAGATCCCGATGCTCAACGAAGACGATTTCGGTAACGAGGCGAACAGCGTCCATGCGCTGCGCGCCGAGGTCGAAGCCGCTGATGCCCTGCTCATCGCGACACCCGAATACAACGGCGGCATCCCTGGTGTTCTGAAGAACGCACTCGACTGGCTCTCACTTCCACTCGGACGCTCGGTGCTCGAGCGTAAGCCGGTGGCGCTGATGGGCGCGACGCCTGGCCGCCTCGGCACAGCGCGCAGCCAGTTCGAATTGCGTCACACCTTCGTCTTCTCGCGGTCCCCAGTGTTGCCCGGGCCGGAGATTCTCCTCAGCTTTGCCCCCAATCACTTTGACGAGCAAGGCAGATTGACGGATCCCATCGTTCTCGAGCGGGTCGAGTTGATGTTCACGCACCTGAAGAAATACGCAAGTCTCAACGAATACGAGGTTGTCTAACCATGACCGGCACCACCAGCCCGACCGTCCACAAGGAATTTGTCAGCAGCGAGTCACCAGGCGCTAAGCGCGCGGGTGCCGGCGGCTACCCGTGTCAGGGCATTTATTACACGCCGGCCGGTAAGAAGCCGCGCATCGCAATGATCGCTACGCATTACCAGATCGATTTCTCGGAGCACTACATCGCCGAGTTCATGGCTGCGCGAGGTATTGGATTCCTGGGTTGGAATACTCGCTACCGCGGTTACGAGGAACTGTTCAATCTCGACCAGGCTTTGGTCGACATCGGGGTAGGCGTGCGCTGGCTCGAGGAGCACGCAGGTGTGGATCAGGTTATCCTGCTCGGCAATTCCGGAGGCGGCTCGTTGATGGCGGCCTACCAGGCGCAAGCGACCTCGCCGTGCATCCGTCCCGCCCGCGACATGGAACCCGCAGAGGGAATCAACGACCTCATCCCCGGAGCTGCCTACATCTCCCTCGCCGCGCACGGCGGTCGGCCCGACGTGCTGACCGCGTGGCTGGACGCAGCAGTCGTCGACGAAAACGACCCGACTCTGACCGACCCCGAACTTGATCTGTTCAACCCCGAGAACGGTCCGCCGTACTCCGCGGAGTTCATCGAGCGGTACCGCGCTGCGCAGGTTGCCCGCAACCACCGGATCACCGCATGGGCGCAGGAAGAGCTGGCCCGGATTACCGCCGCGGGTTACAACGACCGGCACTTCGGAGTCCCGCGTACGTGGGCTGACCCCCGGATGGTGGACGCGACGCTCGAGCCCAGCAGTCGGCCGGCAGGCGAGTGCTACCGCGGCCCGACTTCGGTGGCCAACCGCGAGGACCGCGGCATCGGTGCCGGGAGCACGCTGCGGAATTGGCTACACATGTGGAGTCTCGAAGAATCGCAGTGCCGTGCGGAAATGCACATGGAGAAAATCACGGTGCCTTCGCTTGTCATCAACCCTGACGGGGACTCGGGTGTGTTCCCCAGCGACGCGGACGCGCTGTTCAATGCCCTCGCGAGCGAGGACAAGTCGCGCAAGGACCTGCCCGGTGATCACTATTTCCAGGAGCCCGGGGCCCGCGCCGCCGTTGCCGAGGTGATGTGCGAGTGGATTGCGGACCGTTTCCCCAAGGCGCAGTGGTGAATACGACCGTGGACATGGATGACCTGACGCGTGCCCGCCAGCAGCACTGGGTCAGTCAGGTCGCGCGGCATGCATTTGAGCGCGGTGAACAGACGGCCGTCGTCTTCGGCGACCGCCGGATTACCTGGGCAGATCTTCAGCAGCGAGTGGATTCCGTCTCCGCCGCCCTCGCCGAGCGCGGCGTGGCGCACGGGGACCGCGTCGCGTTGCTGATGGGCAACCAGGCCGAGTACATCGAGATCATGATCGCCGCCAACCGGATCGGCGCTATCGCCGTGCCGATCAACTTCCGGCTGAGCGTCGGCGAGGTGGCGTTCACGCTCGACAACAGCGGAGCCGTCGTTCTTTTCGTGGACGAGCAAGCGAGCGACACCGGGATCGCTGCGGCCGCGCAGGCCGCGGGTCCGGTTCAGGTCTTCCAGGTCGGCAGCGAGGGCTCTGACGGCGCATCGGCGTACGACGTTCTCCTCGCACATTCCGGTTCGGGCAGACCGGTCGCGGCGATCGACGAGTGCGAACCAGCGCTGCTCATGTACACGTCGGGAACCACCGGACGGCCCAAGGGCGCCGTGCTGACGCATCGCAACTTGGCTGCGCAGTCGGCCACGAACGTGATGGCGTTCCGGTTCGAGATGTACGACGAGGTAAGCCTGTGCGCCGCACCGCTGTTCCACATCGGGACACTCGGCCTGGTGGCGCCGGCAATCCTGATGGGCGCCACCATGGTTGTCCTTCCGAGTGTCTCGTTCAACGCGGGGGCACTCCTCGACGTCGCCGAATGCGAGCAGGTCACTTCGACATTCCTCGTACCGACTCAGTGGCAGGCGGTCTGCGACGAGCAGGAGCGGGCGCCGCGCGATCTGTCTCGGCTTCGCGTCAGTTCCTGGGGCGCAGCGCCTGCCACCGATTCGCTGCTTCGCAAGATGAGCGAGGTGCTTCCCGGTGCGTCGAGCATTGCGCTGTTCGGGCAGACCGAGATGTCCCCAGTGACATGTGTGCTCGAGGCCAAGGATTCTCGCCGTAAGTTGGGTTCGGTCGGACGCCCGGTACCCGGTGTCTGGGCACGCATAGTCGACGAAAACATGGTCGATGTGCAACCCGGTGAGGTCGGCGAGATCGTCTACCGTGGGCCGGGACTGATGACCGAGTATTGGAACAACCCGGAGGCAACGGCGCAGGCCTTCGCCGGAGGCTGGTTTCACTCCGGTGACCTGGTACGCAAGGACGCCGAGGGCTTCATCTACGTCGTAGATCGTGCGAAGGACATGATCATCTCCGGCGGCGAGAACATATATTGCGCCGAGGTAGAGAATGCGCTGGCCGGTCACCCCGGCATCGCCGAGGTTGCAGTGATCGGCCAGGCTCACGAAACATGGGGCGAGACCCCGGTCGCGGTGGTCGCACTGAAACCGGGTGCGGCGGAGTTGACCATCGAGTCGCTGCGCGCCTGGGCAGGGGAGAGGTTGGCGCGCTACAAGCTTCCGACCAGCCTCGTGCTGGTCGATATGCTGCCGCGAAACGCGTCCGGCAAGGTCACCAAGAATGTTCTGCGCGCTCCTGCCGTTACGCTACCTGCGTGACCGCAAAGGAAGATACAACTGCGAACCGACCGCAGTACCCGATCGAGTCTGTCGACAACGCCCTGCGAATCCTGCTGCTGCTGGGCGAGCGTCGCAGTATCCGGCTGACCGAGGTGAGCGAGTACCTTTCGGTAGCCTCGTCGACCGCGCACCGACTGCTGGCGATGCTTCAGTACCGCGGATTCGTCCGTCAGGTCGAGGGTTCACGGGCTTACGAACCGGGCCCCGCCCTGACGACGATCGCGTTCGCGGTCCTGCGCCAGACCGACGTCCGGGCGCGTGTACATCCAGTGCTCGAACGGCTTTCGGCCAGCCTGGGTGAGACGGTCCATCTGGCCCGCCTCGACGGGAACACGGTGACCTTTGTCGACTCGGTCGAGAGTGCGCGAGCGGTGCGCGTGGGGTCCCGCATGGGGATGACCATGCCGGCGCACTGCACATCGTCCGGCAAAGCGCTGCTCGCTACGCTCGATGACCGCGCGGTACGCGAGCTGTACCCCGATGAGAAGCTGAAGGGCCTTACGTCACACTCGATTACCAAGCGGTCGGCGCTTCTGCGCCAGCTCGCGGAGGTCCGCCGGGTCGGGTTTGCCACTAGCAACGAAGAGTCCGAGGATGAAGTTACGTCGGTGTCGGTCTCGCTCGGCGAGTACGGCGGGGCGCGCTACACGTTGAACGTGTCCACGCCCAAGAGCCGGATGTCCGACGTGACCCGTGAAGAGATCGCCGCCGCCCTGGCCCAAGCAGTAGACGAGGTTGCAGCATTCTTCCTGTGATCTCTGCACGGAGCGAATCTTCCTGCGCAGCAGGGTAGACCAAGGAGTGCAGCCCCGCCGATCCAATCGATCGGCGGGGCTATTTCTTGTGATCAGAACCAACCCGGCCCTGCCACTTTGCTTTTCGGCAAAGGTGACAGGGCCCGCGAAAGGTTACGGCCTAGTCCGAGATCCAGACCTTGTCGAAGAGCGTCAATCCATCCATGCCCGACTTTGCGTCGTGGACGTTAGGTGCCCAGGTAATGAAGTTTGCGCCCGAACCCAAAGGCAGGATCGGCACATCCTCGTTGAGGATCGTCTGCATCTTCTCGAATCCAGCCCGGCGCTCGTCTTCTGTGCCGGCAGTTTGAATCTGAAAGATCACTTCATCCATAGTGGGATTGCTGTAGCCACTGACGTTTTGACTGGATCCAGTCGTGAGCAGGCCTTGAAGGCGCAGGAGCGGGGCGGAGTCGGGCACCGCTGTGCCGGCGACGCTCACGTCGAAGTCATGGGTGACATAAAAAACTTTGGCGATGTCGTTCTTTGTTGCATTGGGCTGGATTTCGACTTCGAAGCCGACATTTTGGAGCAGCGACTGCATCGCCAACGCCAGGTCGGTCGATGCTGGATCTGACAGCGCGGCGAACGTCAGTTTTCCATCGTATCCGTCTGCTTTTGCCTCATCGACGAGCTTGCGAGCGGCCTCGATGTCCGGAGTAGGACCCGGGATCGACCCATGCATAGTGGACCACTCCTGGAACATCTCGAGTCCCGGCGAGTTCAGGCCCTTCCTGGACCGTTCATTGATCACGGTGGGGTCGATCGCTTTCGCAATTGCCTGTCGGACCCGGATATCGTGCGCCGCACGACCTTCCCTGATATTGAGAAGTCCGTTGTCGACCATGCTTACCGGCTCGTAGTAACCGGGGAAATCGGCCCGCATCGTGTCGATGGCCTCGCCTCCCCTCAGATACGCCATCTGCACCTCACCAGCCTTGAGCGCGTCGACCATCGGCTGCTCGCCTTGAAGGTCTACAAACTTGAGTTCGCCAATTCGCGGCTTCCCGCCCCAATAGTCTTCGCGTGGCGCAAGAACGAGTTCAAATCCGGGATCGACGGACTCAACAGTGAATGGGCCAGCTCCGATCGGTTCGACAAATTTCCCGTCTCTGAACGAGTCGGAGTGGGTAATCATGCCAAAACCTGAGGTCAGGAGGGTCGGGAAGTCACTCCACGGATTCTTCAGGTTATACGTCACGGTACTGGGGTCGGTCGCCTCGACAGACCGCACGTTCGCCCGGAACTGATCGCTGTTCGTGGCATTGCCCTCGGTCATACGATTGGTGCTGGCAATAACGGCCGACGCGTCCAGAGTGTCGCCATTGCTGAACGTGACCCCGTCACGAAGTCTGACGGTCCAGGAGAGTCGATCGGGAGCCTCTGTGATCGACTCGGCTAGCTGAGGCACAATTTCTGCGGATTCTGGATCCCATCGCACCAGGACGTCGTAAATGGCAGCCATTTCCGTACCTCCGAGCCAGGCAGACGTCCTGCCCTTGATCGGGTCAAGGGTATTGGTCAGCGAATGCGATGCATAAGTCAAAGTCGCACTTTCCATAGCGCGTCCCTGATCCGACTGCTCGCCAATCACCCCAGCCCTCACGAGCTTTGGCGCGCCAGTGCCATCCGATGAGCCGGCGGAGGACGCGCATCCGGCGGCTAGGAGCCCGCAAGTCGAAATGAGGGCCAAGGCGGTAAGCGTCCGCCGATAAGTTATTCGCTTCATTGCCATCCTTCGGAGGGTGTGTCTACAGATCTGACTGCGCGTTCACGCTGAGGCTGGGAATTGGATGCCGTCGGCCCCGACGAACCCCAAGGGAGACTCACATCACGTCGAACTTAGCAGAAGTAAGTTCTTTCTGAGAGAAAAATGGGAAGCTGGAGGGGTCGCAGCGGTCTTTTTGTGATCTCGGTACCGAATGAATCTTCCTGCGCAGCAAGGTAGGACACGAAACAGCCCCGCCGAGGGGATTGGATCGGCGGGGCTGTTTCGTGTGATCACGTTCTTTTCAGGCAAAGACCTTGCGGAGTTGGCCTGCGTCCAAATACTCCTCGATACGGCGAACCTTTCCGCTGTCGACAAATACCCGGAAGATCGTGGGGACGTTGACGGTCTTGTCCCCGATAGTCGCCCGGATGACGTGTTGACGCAGGAAGCCGTCCTCGAGGACAGTGCAGCGCGGGTTGTCATAGTGGAACTCGTCGTAGCGCGTGGGAATGCCGGAGAGGATGCGCAGATTGTCCTCACGGGACTGCTCGGCGTTGTCCCAGTTGTGCCAGATTTTCACGTCCGTGTGATAGATCTTGTCGAGGACGGCGACATTGCCGAGAACCAGGGCTCCGAACATCTTCTCGGCGAGATCGAGCATCTCGCTCATTTGGCGGCGCCAGCCGGGGCGCCGAGGCCGCCGTCGGCGGTCCGGGGCGCGTGCTTGACGTCGTCCTCGCGCAATTCGCGAGTCCAGGCCGCGAATTCGAGCAAGATCCCGTCCGGGTCGAAGAAATAGATCGACCGCACGAAGGTCGAGTCGCTCTCTCCGAAACTGATCCCACGCTCGGACATGTCGTGGTTGAGCATCGGTCCGGTCTGGACGCCCTTGGCTTCGAGCTTGGCCTTGTACTCGTCGAACTTGTCGAGCGGGATCTTGAACGAGACGTGATTCATCGAGCCGTGCGCCGACGCGATTTCCTTGCCGATTCCGGGGATGGCCGCGGGTGCCGCGATGCCAGGAGCGTGGGGGGCGGCGTCGGCGAACCAGAAGAACGCGATGAACTGGCCGCCGCCCATGTCGAAGAAGAAATGCTGGCCGCCACCAGGCAGGGAGAGTGTCATGGACAGCTTCATGCCCAGGACGTTGGTGTAAAAGTCGACGGTGCGCTCCATGTCCTGGCACACCAGCGCCAAGTGACATACGCCGCCGAGTTCAAATTCTGTATTTGTCATTTCACACTCTCTTTGCTTTGTGACGCGCATCGCGCCGCTGCCTCGATTCGACAGTATTCCCAAGTGTTCGGTTCGTCAAGATCTATCGATCGCTAGATGACGAACAGATGGCTGATCGTGATCAATGCTTGCGTGATATTCCTTCGAAGGCCTTGTCGCGGTTCGCATCAGCTGAAGACGACGTCAAGCTGGCCACGGTCGAAGTACTCCTCGATGCGGTGGATCTGCCCGCCCTCGACGTACACGCGTAGGACCGCGGGGACATTGACGGTCTTCTTGCCGACAGTCGCCTTGATGACGTGTTGGCGGAGAAATCCGCCTTCGACAGCGGTGTGGCGGACGTCCACATAGGCAAAAGCGTCGTAGCGGCCGGAGATTCCGGCGAGGGTTGCGAGGTTGTCGTCCCGGGATTGGTCGAGGTTGTCGAAGTTGTGCCAGACGGTCACGTCGTCGCGATAGAAGCCGGCCACCGCGTCGATGTCACCACCCTCGACGGCGTTGAAGAACCGGTCTGCGAACTCGAGGATGTCGCTCATTGCGGTGCTCCTGACTGGATGCCATGGAAGGCGTCGAACTTGCGAACAGGGGAAGGGGGGACTGTGACGTACATCGCTCATGTGTCCCATGAGGACCGTATTACCAGCTGTTCGGTTCGTCAAGATCGACCGATCGCTAAATTTCGAACGTCGGCTGACGGATGCGTGCGACAGTGGTTTTATCTCCGTGTCATGACAGATCGTCGTCCGCCATAACGGCCGTCCAACCAGGTGGTCGAGTGTCGGCGGGATAGCGTGGTACTCATGGTGCAGGCGGGACGAATCGTTGGAGACGGGCTCGGAGCCAGGATGCGCGCGGCGAGAATCGAGCGCAAGGTCGGGCTCCGTCAGCTAGCTCAACAAATAGGCATGAGTGCGTCCTCGCTGAGCGAGTTCGAGAACGGGAAGAGCCTGCCGGGTGCGGAGCGCCTCGAGGCACTCGCGAAGGCACTCGGGGTAGAGCTTGATCTGCGTCCACCTGAGCCCATCGGACCGCGGTTCGAGGACTGGCGAGACTTTGAACGGTTGGACCTCACCCCGGTCTTTCGGGCGGCGCTGGATGTCTTTGTGGAAGTGGGCTACCACGCTGCGACAGTCAGGATGATTGCCGACCGGTGTGGCTTGTCGATGGCTGGCGTCTACTACCACGTGGAAAGCAAGGACGCTCTGCTCACCGAACTGCTGCAGGGCGCGATGGCAGAGCTCATAAGCCGATGCGTGGCTGCAGATGCCGAAGCAGAATCGCCTGATCAGCGTGTGGCCAATCTTGTCGAGTGCGTAATCCTGTTCCACACCCACCGACAGGCCTCGGCCGTGCTCGCGTCCACAGAACTCCGTTCGCTCGACGAGCCTGGCAGGTTGATGCATCTGCAGTTACGACGGCAAGTTCGGGAGATCGTCCAGTCGGCCGTGGAGGCCTGCCGTGATGCGGGGCGAGCCGGAACTGTCCCGGCGACGTCAACCGCCACAGCGATCGTCACGATGTGCGTTGCCGTTGCGGATTGGTACCAACCGGGGATCAGCCCGTCGCCGGTCGAAATCGCGAGGGAGTACGCCGATCTTGCACTGGCCATGGTTGATGCAAGATCTACCGGTGCTCGATGACGCATTCGCTCGCCACCTGACGAGATGGTCGAGAGTGTCGTAGCTGCTTCAGGTTTCGGGCTCATTCCTTGACTAACGCACTTGGCCTATGCAATTCTAGGTGCAGAGAGAGCTTCTGCATTGCAGAATAATGCAACTGATGGGCGTTAAGCCTCACCAAATATCAAGTCCAGGCGGCACGTTCAGGGCTCACGACAACCCGGGATGCAGTTCGCGCATGGAGTCAGCATCCGGACCCTCCTAGGTCGCCCGCACTAGCACTGGACCCGAGGAGTGAATAATGACCACAATTGTCAAGGGACACCCGTCGACGAATGACGACTCGTATCAGCTCAACACGACTACGCTGATCCGCCACTCGGCACGTAACTATCCTGAGCGGGAGATCGTCTACCGCACCGGCGACGGCGGATGGGATCGCTACACATACGCCGACGCCTATGCGCGTATCAAGCGGATTGCGAACGCCCTGACCAATCTCGGTGTAGCACCCGGCGATGTGGTGGGGATCCTGGACTGGAACACCAAGCGGCACTTCGAGCTTTACTGGGCCATTCCTGGCACCGGAGCGGTGATGCTGCAGATGAACCTGCGCCTGGCTCCCGAAGATGTGGGTTACGTCGCGACGCACGGCGGCGCGTCCGTCGTCCTGGTTGACGAGAGTCTGCTGAGCGTCGCGGAGTCGGTGGCACCGTTCGCGCCGGAGATTACCTGGGTGGTGATGTCCGACAAGCCTCTCGCAGAGGTTGTCACCACGTTGCCGAATGTGCGCCATTTCGAAGACCTGGTAGCGACTGCGTCGCCGGAGATCGACTGGCCGATGATCGACGAGAGCTCCGCCTACAGCGCCTGCTACACGACCGGGACCACCGGTCGGCCAAAGGGCGTCTACTACTCGCATCGAGCGATCTACCTACACACTCTGACGCAGGCCTCGTCCTACGGGATGAGCGCCGCTGACGCGGTCATGCTGATCACGCCGATGTTCCACAGCCAGTCCTGGGGTCTGCCGCAGTCCGCCGTCTACGTCGCAGCCAAAATTGTTCTCCCCGGACGCTATTCGGCAGGGGACACAGACATGCTGGCGGACGTGATGATCGCCGAAGGTGTGACCGTCGCGAACGGTGCGCCGGCGATCTTCCAGCCGATGCTCGACTACATCAAGACGCTTGATGTCAAACCGGACTTCAGCCGGACCCGTCTGCTGTCCGGCGCTACCGAGCCGGCGCTCACACTCATGCGCGGGTTCTACGACTTGACCGGTGCCGACTTCATTCATGCATACGGGGCTACCGAGACTGCCCCGATGGCTTTCGTGAACTACGGCCGTAAGGTCACCTTGCAGGGCAAGGTCACGGAAGACGAATGGTGGAACATCAAGCGCTATCAGGGTCTTCCCGCGGGGGGTGTCGATGTGCGAATCGTCGATCCCGAAGACAACGACTTGCCGCACGACGGCAACAGTCAGGGCGAGGTCCTGCTGCGGGGACCGTGGATCACCGCGCGATACCACAAGCTTGATGACGACGCCGACCGATTCCTGGACGGTTATTGGCGAAGCGGCGACATCGGGACTATCGATGAAAACGGCTACCTCAAGCTAGCGGACCGGCTCAAAGATGTCATCAAGAGTGGCGGCGAATGGATTTCGTCGATCGATATGGAAAACGCAATCATTGCCCACCCCCGGGTCGCCGAGGCCGCAGTGATCGGTGTCGAGCATCCGAAATGGCAGGAACGTCCAGTCGTCATCATGGTGACCACCGACGGTGAGGACGTCGCGCTGGGCGAGGTCCACGCGCTGCTCGAAGGCGCATTCGCCAAGTGGCAACTTCCCGACACGATCCTGTACGTCGACCAACTCCCACGGACCAGTGTCGGCAAGCTGGACAAGAAGGTTATGCGCGTTCAGCACGGTGACCTCTATCGGAGCGTCTAGACGCTGTTGAAACCCGGGCAGTGCGATTTTCGCACTGCCCGGGCTTTGTTGTATCTGTCTGTTACGCAATCTTTTTCGCTGTTCTGGAATATCGGAGTCTATTCTTCACAGTAGAAATGCTTTCTGATAGCCTCGTCACACGAGTCGCCGGTAGTGCCTCACATCACCCATGAATCAAGGAGCGTCAGTTGACCAAGCGGATTGCCTACGTGGAGTTGAAGACCAGTCAGCAGTCGAGTCCGGTCCCCGAGCATCTGATCGCGCCCGGCTACGCCGTCGACTTGGTGCAGACGGAAATCCGGGTAACCCCCGTTGACGCAGCAGACCTACTGCTCTCCGATGTCGCCTACGGGGAGGCCGCGATGCGGGCCGCTCGCAACGGGTACGACGGCGTGCTGATCGGCGGCGTACCGGACTACGGTCTGGCTGCAGTACGCGCGACCACCGATATTCCGGTGGTCGGCAGCGGCGAGGCCAGTCTCCTGGCAGCAGCGGCGCTCGGCGAAAAGTTCAGCATCGTCACGATCTGGCCGGAAACGATGGACTTCGTTTACGATCGCCTCCTTCGTGATAATCCCATTGGGCGGCAGTGCATCTCGGTACGTTACGTCTCGACACACGCCGAGCAGAGCACTCTGGCCGAGGAAGACAACTTCCTCACCCAGATGAAGGCCGGGCGCGAGCACATGATCGAGCGCATCCTTGCCGAAATCGAGCTTGCGGTGAAGGACGGCGCCAAGTCGGTCATCCTGGGCTGCAACTGCATGAGCCCGGTCGCCGAAATCCTCGCTGCCCGCTCGAGTGTCCCCATCGTGGACCCGACCACGGCCGGCTACCGGCAACTCGAGACGATGATCGCGCTCGGCTTGCGCCCGGCACGGGACCCACGGGTGTCACTGTCGGAGCGAGCGGATCTCTTCGCCGAGATGGTGCAGGCTGCGGACCTCTCGCTCGGGGCAGAGCAGGAAGACTGCCCCGTGTGTGTCCTTCACGACGATGGCACCGCGTCGTGTGACCTGCCGGCAAACGTGCCCGCCGAAGTGTAGGGCGGAACCCGAATTCGACGCGGCTCTCCTCGCAGCGGACCCAGGCGAATTGCCCGCACCGACTTCCATCCCATACGAACTAGACAATCCCGACGACGCCAAAGACCTGCGGTCATATTCGACCGCAGGTCTTCCGTGGTTCGGGCACACATCGAGGTCCTGCACACCGAGTTCTACTGAGACCGCGGCTGTCGGGGGGCTATGACAAGATCGGTGACATGACTCAATTCAGGCGAGCGTGCATGGTACGGCGGGCGGTGGGCGCGGAGCACCAACCGTCGCCCCGATCCGTCCTCATCCGGGGGTAGCGGTCGGGGCGCACGAACGTGAAAGGCGCTGCCTTGTCCCGAACTGATTCACACGCACCGCTGTGGGTTCGCATCACTCGCCGTGAGTTGGGTGTCGAACCCGCCCACGATCACCGCGATGGAATCTGCGATCTGCCGCCTACCCCTTCATCCGATTGGTCGCCGCGGTCGCCGGGCACTTGCTATTGGACATTCGCATACACCGGAATCCGGATCTGCTCCTGTTCACTCTGCTACGACAGTGCCGGCCGCCGAAATGATCTCCAGCGGGAACGGCGCAACGCGGCATCTCGAATCTCGGCTGATCTGCGGCGTTGGCGGATCGGAGACGCCGCCGCATTCGACGACATCTCCACGCCTCGTCGCCGCCGCGATTGGTGGTGACGGTGCGACCGTCAGACCAGTGAAGCCTGGTTGTTGAGAACCAGACCAGCTCGGGGCCAGTCGAATCGGAGCAGTTTTCCGGTACTCGACGCGGTGACGAATGCCGTGCGCATGTCGTCACCGCCCCAGCAGATGTTGGTGATGCCCGGGTCGCCGTCGGTGTCGATGCTGAGGAACTCGATCAACTCGCCGTCCGGACTGATCACACAAATGCCGGGCGTAGCCAGCGATGCGACGCAAATGTTGCCGTTGGCTTCGACGCCCAGTGAGTCGAAGTAACGGAAGTCGGGTGATCCCCAGAGGAAGTTGCCCCCGCCAGAGCCGGCGAGCGTACGGCCACCGACGATCTCGCCGGGAGCGGTAACGTCCCACCACCAGACCCGCGCGGTGAACGTCTCACTGACGTAGAGGCGTGTGCCGTCGGGGGAGAGGCCGATTCCGTTGGGGCCATGCATTTCTGAAGCAACGAGGCGGATCGACGAACCGTCGCTCGTGCCGTAGAAGAGGCGGCCGTGATCGTTGCCTCGGTCGTTGCTCTTGCCGTGGTCCGTGAAGTAGAAGCCACCGTGCGCGTCGAAGACGATGTCGTTGGGACCACGGAGCGGGATGCCGTCGCACTCGGTGTACAGGGTCTCGATCTCGCCGGTTTCGAGATCGACAGCTTGAATGCTGCCGCCGGTGTAGTTCTCGGGGGTGCCGCCGGCGAAGACGTATCCGTACGCCTCTGTGGCGATCATCCCTCCGCAGTTCGCGATGTATGCGCGACCGTCGGGGCCGATGGCGGTGCCGTTGGGGCCGCCGCCGACCTCCGCGACCACAGTGTTGGTGCCGTCCGGGGTTACTCGCGTGAGCGTTCCGCGGTGAATCTCGACGACTAGTGCGTCGCCGTTCGGCAGTGCAACCGGGCCCTCCGGAAATTTCAGTCCGGTGGTGACAACTGTGAAAGACATCGGGTGCTCCTCGGTTCGTGTACTGCGGGAGTGGTTGTACTGCTGGGGTGTTGGCGTCAGTTGGATGCGAACTGATCACGCAGGACGTTCTTGCGGATCTTGCCGCTGACGGTTTGCGGCATTTCGTCGATGAAGATGACCTTGCGGGGCTGCTTGAATGCAGCGAGTTGCGAGCGGCAGCTGCTGACTACGTCGTCTTCGGTCAGCGTGGTGCCGGGCTTGCGGACAACGACGGCAGTGACAACTTCGCCCCACTTGTCGTCGGGAGTTCCGATGACCGCGGCCCCGAGCACATCGGGGTTGGTGTAGATCGCGTTCTCGACCTCGCTCGAGTACACGTTCTCACCGCCGGAGATGATCATGTCCTTGGCTCGATCGACGATGTAGAGGAACCCCTCGTCGTCCTGACGGGCGAGGTCGCCGGTGTGGAACCAGCCGCCCTCGAATGTCTGCGCGTTCGCCTCGGGATTACCGAAGTAGCCCTTGGTTACCTGGTCGCCCTTGACGACGATCTCACCGATCGTGCCTGTGGGGCAGTCGTTTCCGAGTGGATCGACGACACGGACATCGACGAGGGACATCGGCTTGCCGACGGCGTCGAGCAGGTGCTCTTCCCCATGAGCTGCCCTGATGTGTGCAGCCTTGTCGAGCGTGAGCATATTGCCGCCGAGTTCTGTCATGCCCATGCCGGCGTAGACGACGGGCCCGAACCGGTCGATGGTCTGGCGCAACACATCTGCCGGGATTTTCGACGCCCCGTAACCCATCCACTCCAGGCTGCTCAGGTCGTAGTCGTTGATCTTCGGGTGTGTCAGCAGCATTTGCATCATGGTCGGAGCGAATCCGCCACTGGTGACGCGGTTGTCCTGCACCAACTGCATCCATCGCTCCGGGTCCCAGCCCGACATCATCACTACCGAGCCGCCACGGAACTGGTGCAGCGGGGTCAGGTAGCCCGCGATGTGGCACAGGGGCATGGCGTTGAGGAAGCAGGTTTCGGGCTTCGGGTCGTATTCGATCGCCGACTGGATCAACGCGGTGTTGAGGTTGCGATGGCTCAGCCGGGCCCCCTTGGGCTTACCCGTTGTTCCACTGGTGTACAGGATCCACGCATCGTCGTCTTCGCTGATCTGCAATTGCGGGGCAATGGTCGACGCGGACTGGAGGACGTTCTCGTAGGCCGTGAAGCCTGTGGCGGGGTCTCCGATCACGATAATGTGCTCGATGCTCGTGAGCTCGGATCGATAGTCGGCAATTACCTCGAGATACTTCGACTCCACCATCAGCACTCGGGCCCCGGAGTCGTTGAGGATCCAGACCCACTCTTTTGGGTGCAGGCGGTAGTTGAGCAGAGTCAGGACCATGCCTGCAGCCGGGACGCCGTAGTAGGCCTCGATGTACTCGAGATTGTTTTCGGACAGCAGCGCAACGCGATCGCCAGGGGCTGCGAGGCCGCTCAAACCGTTCGCCAGGCGCAGGGCGCGCTGGTGGAGCTCGCCATAGGTCCGGCTATCGGATCCGTCATCCATCGCGAGTGCAGTCTTGTGGGGAAAGCGAGCGGCGTTCCGCCGTAGAAGATCGCTGTACAGCATGTGGGGCTCCAGTCGAAACGAGGCCAGGCGGCCAGGAATTGCACACAATCTAACTCAAGAGTGCCACAGATCACAAGTGTGTGCACCGTGCGGTCGAATCAAGCTGTCCGATAGTTGGCAAGTTGAATGAGGGGCGACTTGAGCGATGATTCCCGAGGTCCGCCACTCCACCGGCCATGGCCACGCACGTGCATTTCCGCGACTGTCAGCCACGACGGATTGCTTGTGGGTGAGGTTCCGGTCAGGTCCCGATCCATTACCTCGCGGTCGTGCACACTTGTTTGTATACAATAATCGTGGTCGGTGCAGATTTTGCCGAGCAGTGTTCAGACGAAAGGGATTTGCCGTGGAGATCGTGGAGGTGAGCCCGCGCGACGGGCTGCAGAACGAGGCGGTGCACGTTTCGACTGCGGACAAGATTGCGCTGATCGAGCGCGCCATCGCTTCCGGTCTGCGGCGCATCGAGGCCACCAGCTTTGTGCATCCGGCTGCTGTACCGCAGATGGCCGACGCGGAGGCTGTCATGGCAGGGGTGCCGCGTCGTGCCGATGTCTCGTACAGCGGCCTCGTACTCAATCGCCGGGGCTTCGATCGTGCCGTGGCCGCGGGCGTGAACGAGGTGAACTGCGTCGTCGTGGCGTCGGAGACTTTCAGCGAGCGCAATCAGCGAATGTCGGTCGCGGACTCGGTGCATATTGTGCGCGATCTTGTCGACGATGCCCGCGTCGCTGGTGTCGGGGTAACGGTCACCATCGCAACCGCATTCGGTTGTCCGTTCGAGGGTGAAGTTTCCGAATCTGCAGTTCTTGCCCTGGTCGAGCAGATAGCTGAGTTGGGAGTGGACGAGATCGCGTTGGCCGACACGATCGGGGTGGGTGTACCCGCCCAAGTCGCCCGACTGTTTTCAGGGACCGCGGCGATCGCGCCGGGAATTCGGTTGCGCGCCCATTTTCACAACACTCGCAACACCGGATATGCCAACGCTGTCGCAGCTATCGACTCGGGGGTGACGGTGCTGGATTCCTCGATCGGCGGGATTGGCGGATGCCCCTTCGCGCCGGACGCCACCGGCAACATTGCGACCGAGGATCTGGTTTATCTCCTCGATCGCAGTGGTATTGCCACGGGCGCTCTGCTGCCCGAGTTGATCGAGGCGTCAGACTGGCTCGGCGGGGTACTCGGCGCTCAGGTTCCCGGCCAGCTCGCCCGGGCCGGCGGTTTCCCAGGCTGAGACGCCGAACAGCTCGTCCACCTCGTCACTACTGGTTGCTGCGAGGTGGGCGAGAAGTACGTCGCGCCCCTGGAGGACGTGTTCGTGCATCAAGGCGGACGCCCGGGGGCCATCGCCGGCGACAATCGCGTCGCGTATGAGCTGATGGAACAAATGTGACCGCTCGGTCTGGGCGCGATCGTATTGGCGGAACGCCTGGAAGACCAACGGAACGTCAGTGGTTCGTTCAAGCAGGCGGCTTAGCCGCTCATGCTTTGCCGCGGCCATGATGGCCCGGTGGATTTGGCTGTTTGCCGTATCCACCGCCCGAACCCGTTCGACGGCGTCGACCGAAGTGAGGGTCAGTGCGAGTGCAAAATCCTCGATGCCCGCGTCGAGAATCTTCTGCGTGGCAGGGTCGATGCGCTCGGCCGCCAATTCAGCGGCGTATGCCTCGAGGCGGGCGCGAAGTCCGTACAAGTCAGACACATCTTCCATCGACAGGGTTCGCACGATGGCTCCCCGGTTTGGCTCGCTGAGCACAAGCCCTTCGGCTTCGAGTCTGCGAAGTGCCTCGCGGACAGGTGTGCGGGACAGCGAGAACTGCTCGGCGATCCGCTGTTCGATCAGGCGCTGGCCGGGCTTGTAGCGTCCTTCGACGATCGCCTGGCGGATTTGAGAGTAGGCGGCCTGACCCG
Source organism: Rhodococcus sp. MS16 (assembly GCF_013277795.1). NCBI lineage: Bacteria > Bacillati > Actinomycetota > Actinomycetes > Mycobacteriales > Nocardiaceae > Rhodococcus > Rhodococcus sp. MS16. Next base: position 832,954 of record NZ_VBTM01000001.1, on the reverse strand, counting down.
GTGCCTGCGGTGTGGTTGCCACGGTGCCTCTTCGTTGTATGTGGGGTTGATGCACAGCAAAGCCTATCCCGTCGACAATACGATTTTTGTATGCAGGAGTGGCGAGTTCCGGGCAGATTATCGATTGAATGTCGCGGATTGTGTACAATTTTGCCATGACTACAACTTCCGGGCCGCTCAGCGGCCTGCGCGTGCTCGAACTGGGAAACTTCATCGCCGGTCCCTTTGCCGGGCAACTCATGGGGGACTACGGGGCTGAGGTACTCAAGATCGAAGCGCCCGGGTCCGGCGACTCGATGCGGCGGTGGGGTGTCACGATGGAAGGCGAAAGCCTGTGGTGGCCTTCGATTGCGCGGAACAAGAAGTCGGTTGCAATCGACCTCCGTCAGCCCGACGGTCGCGAGTTGGTACGCAAACTGGTCGCCGAGGCCGACATCGTACTCGAGAACTTCAGGCCGGGCACGCTTGCGAAGTGGGGGATGGACTACCAGTCACTCGCGGAAATCAACTCACGCATCATCCTTGTTCACGTCTCGGGGTTCGGTCAGAACGGGCCACGCTCGACGGACGCCGGTTTCGGCAGCGTCGGTGAAGCGATGGGTGGAATCCGCCATACGACGGGCAATCCCGGTCTACCCCCGACCCGCGTGGGCATTAGCCTCGGCGACTCGTTGGCGGCACTGTTCGCGGTGATCGGGACCCTTGCCGCAGTCCACGAGCGCTCGGTCAGTGGCCGAGGTCAGGAAGTGGACGTAGCGATCTACGAGGCAGTGGCTGCCCTGATGGAATCGACAATGGCTGACCATGAAATCGGTGGCATCACCCGTGGACGCACCGGATCGGTTCTGCCGCGCGTTGCACCGTCGAATGTGTATCCCACGTCGGACGGAGCCGAGGTGATCATTGCCGCCAATGCCGACACCGTTTTCCGCAGGCTTTGCACTGCAATGGACCGCGCCGAGTTGGCCGATGATCCGAAGTTCGCGGAACACGGGCCGCGAGGCGAGAACATGGCCGAGATCGACGCCATCATCGGTGCTTGGACATCGACGATGAGCGGCGATGTGTTGTTGAAGACCATGGAAGACAGCGGAGTTCCGGCCGGCCGGATCTACACGGCCCCGGACATGCTCGCCGATCCGCACTATGCCGCGCGAGAGATGGTAGTCCGTCTCGTCAACCAGTTCGGTGTTGCAGTTCCCGCCGCAGGCGTTGTACCCAAGTTCTCCCGGTCACAGACTGCAACTCCCGAGCCCGGGCCGGGTTTGGGCGAACATACCCGCGAAGTTCTCGCCGCACTGGCCGGTATCGATGACGGCGAATGGGCCGACTTGCAGTCGGCTGGTACCGCTGTTCAGGCGCGCCGCTGACATGAAGTTCTCGTCTATGTCGTAGATGTCTGGGTGGGCCTCGAGCGTAATCGCTCGAGGCCCACCCCGTATCAGTCCATCCGGCTAGGGCAGCGCTGCGAGCGCTTCCTGCAGGCCCGGGTAGGTGGGGTCTTCGGCGAGAACTTTCTCGATGCTCTTGCGCGCGGCGGCTTTCCGGTTCTGGGAGAGGTCGACTTGCGCTCGTTCGAGCAGCGCACGATGCCGTACTTCGGAAGCGCGGGAGCGCACCCGCAGTGCTTCCTTGAAGCTTTCGCGCGCGGCCTCGATGTATCCGAGTTGTGCGAATGCTCGCCCGCGCAGCGCGAACAGCAGTGCGGTGGCGTCGTCTTCGTTGGTGACGCCGTTGGTCAGATCGACGACCTCCTGGTGCCGGTCGGCGGAACTGTAGAGGTCCGCCAACGAAAGTGCTGCGTGGGCTGTGGGGGTCGCGTATTCGACTGTCCAGATCGCGGCGGGGAGGTCGCCGGCGCTTTGGTGCAGTTCGGCGGCGGCAAGGATAAGTACGTCGTCACTGATGCGCAGGGCAGCTGTGACACCGTGGACGATCTGTACCGGCCACCTGCGTTCGGCGAGGTATCGCTGCACGAACGGATCCGCGGACAGGTCGACATGTTGGGCGACGACCCACCCGAGTAGCGAACGCGCTCGTTGGGCGGCGGCAGGGTTGGTGTCGGCGAATTCGAAGTGCAGCAACCCTTCCAATGCCGCGGCGAGGATCCGTATGTTCGGGGCTACGTGCTTGTGGCGTTGGGCAACGCCGACGTAGTCGGCTGGTGTCCGAGAGTGCAGGATCTGGAACAGTTCGCGCTCCCCGGCCGGTGCATGCGGAGGCGGCATCGGTGGTAGGGGCGGTACGGGTGGGAGCTGGGGAACCGGAGCTGCCGCGACAGTAGGGGTTCGGCGGCGGGGTGCGGTCGACGTACTTGTCGATCGAGATCTGTTGCCGCCGACCGTCGATTGATGCGAGAGCCCAGTACCGGGCACCGACAGGGTGCGGCTGACGCGGCCGTTGGCGTGCTTGGTGATTCGGGCGCCCTTGACGCCTGCGGAGTAGCCGATGCCGCTGCGACTGACATTGACGCGGACACCGGGGACGATCTGGATGCTTTTGCGGAATCTGAAACCCATGATCGGCTCCTACAGTTCGTATCCGGCAGGGACCGGTGGGTTGGACCAGTCGATGGGCGGCGGGCCGTTGACTACCGGTGCGGCGGCGGGCTGCGAGGTTTGGGCTTCGATGTTGTCGTCGACGGTGACACCGAAATCGCGAGCCAAACCGGCGAGCCCGTCGTGGTAGCCCTGACCGACCGCGCGGACCTTCCAGCGGTGGTCACGGCGATAGATTTCGACGGTGACAGCGGCGGTTTCGCTGCTCCAGTCGTCGATGGTGAAAGCGGCCAGTGCGCTGCCGACTGCGTCGTAGACGGCGATGTCGGCCCGTCCCAGGTCGGCGAGGGTTGCCGGCGCCGCCGCATCGAGACTGAGGACGATCGCGATGCGCTCGATCTCCGGATCGAGGCGCTGCAGGTCCACGGTGATGCAGTCCTCGACGGAAGTTCCCGCACTTCGTTTTCCGGCGTAGCGGGTGGAATCGTCTCGCGACTCGGCCTGGTTGTAGAACACGAAATCGAAGTCACCACGCACCTTCCCGTCGGGGGTGAGCAGGAGTGCTGATAGGTCGGCGTCGAGCGCTGGTCTTTGGTGCCATGTGCAGCGCACAGTGACGTCGGCCTGATCGAGTGGGGCATTCTGTCCCTTGCTCAACTGCACGTGATGCGCTCCCTGGTCGTACCGGCTTCAGCTACATCAAATCAGGGGGACCGTCATGATTGCTAACGGGTCGCCGCACGACGACGAGGGTCTCCGGTCGTGATTTCACGACCGGAGACCCTCGTCGTCCGGCAATCTGAGCCCGAGTTTCGATCACACCTGCGGGTCGACGGTTCCCGTCGTCAATGACGGTGCACCTGCGAGCAGCGGGCCGAGATCAGTGATCGCTCCCTCGCCGGCGCGGAACTTGCGGTACTCGGCGTCATGATCGGCCGATTCCCAGGTTTCGATAAATCGCCACGTGGTGGGATTCTTGCTGTCGACGACTGTCTTCACGGAAATGCAACCGGGGAATGCTCGCGTTTCCTCGAGCACTCGCGTCATCACCGTACGTGCGGAGTCGAGGGAATCCGGCTTGAATGAAAGTTCCAGGATGGCAACAAGTTCCATGTTCAGTCCTTACCTAGTAGATGTCCTTGATGAAGACTAGCGGGTCATTCTCCGGCAAGGTCGGCAGAGAGGTCGGCGACTACGACGCCCTCGGGTATTCGGACTTCTTCGATGAGTTCGGGGCGGTCGTCGAATTCGAGTTTCAGAGCCCGGCAGATGGTGGCGTGCATGTCGTACATGCAGGTGATGTACGTCAGTTCCATGATTTGCTTGTCGGACAGGTGCGCCTTGAGGACGGCAAAGACCTCGTCGGGTACGCGGCCGCCGTCGTAGACGAGTCCGTCGGTGTAGGCGAGGACGGCGCGTTCGATGTCGGTGAACAGGTCGCTGATCTGCCAGTGGGGTAGGGCCGAGATTTTCTCTTCGGTCATGCCGAGTGAGCGCATCTGCTTGCAGTGCTGAGAGAAGACGAACTGGCTGCCCCGTGCGTATCCGGCGCGGGCCTGACCTAGTTCGCGCAGGAGCGGGTCGAGGTCTGCGTTGCGATACAGGGCGAATCCTCGTACCGCGTGGCGGAAGACGTCGGGGGATTGGGCGAAGACGGTCCACCAGTCGCCTGGGGTGGCGTGGATGGTGCCGTGATCGACCGCGGGGTCTTTGTCGGCGCCGAACAGGCGGTCGTAGAAGAAGAGGATCTTCTCGTCGGTAACCTCGGCGCGGGGGATTTCACGAAGGCGGGGCATGAGTGGATCCTTTCGGGATGATCAGGAAGCGCTGGGAACGTTGCGGTCTGCGGCAGTCTTCGGCGTGTGTGCGACGTCAGATTCGGTGAATTCCTTGGTCCAGCAAGCGAATTCGAGAAGTACACCATCGGGGTCCTGGAAATAGAATGACCGGACGAAGGTGCCTTCATGGATCTCTCGCGACGCACCCTCCGGGCTGTCGTCGTGGTTGAGCGTGATGCTCAGTGGCACGCCGTCGGCCTTGAGCCGCTTGCGGTACTCGTCGAACTTCTCCGGTGGGACGGCAAACGCGACGTGATTCATCGACCCGACAGCGCTGACGAGCTCGTCCCGGTCAGGCAGTCCGGCGGGGGCGGAGATTCCGGGAACAGCGTCGGGTGCATCCGCCAGCCAGAAGAACGCCAGCGTGTCGCCGTTTCCACAATCGAAGAAGAAATGCTGTCCGAGGTTGCCGGGAAGATCGAGCGTCTTGACCAGCGGCATACCCAGAGTTCCCGAGTAGAAGTCGACGGTGCGCTGCATGTCCGAGCACACAAGCGCGAGATGGTTGATTCCGCGGAATTCGAACTTCGGATTGGTGACGGTCATTGCGGGCCTTTCTGGGGTGAATCGGTGAGAGCGGGACGATAAAGTGACTTGACAGTCATGTCATGTTCTTGGATAGTTTGTCCATGAGTAAGTCATCTGTCAACACCTCACTCAGGGCGGGCGAGGTGGGGGACCGTACGGATTTCTCCGTCCCGGTTATGGCTTGTGTGTTGTAACTGCCTCGAGGAGAATCATTTTCGCATGAAAGACTTCGCAGATCGGTTCTTCGCCGCAGTCTCCGGTGGCGATGAAGCGACACTCACCGAACTGTATGCGCCGGACGCGCGCATCTGGCACAACGACGACGGACAGGAGCAGACCGTCGAGGAGAACCTCCGCACGTTGCGGTGGCTCTCCCGCACTCTCGCAGACTTTCGCTACGAGGACGTCCGACGCTACGTACTGCCAGACGGATTCGCGCAACAGCACGTCGTACGCGGCACCCTCCCCGGACACGGCCCCCTCGAGGTGCCGGCCAGTCTGTTCGTCCGCGTCGAGAATGGGCGGATCTCTCGGATCGACGAGTACGTCGACTCGGCCGCCACCCGGCCCCTGCAACTCGCTGCTGCCACAAGGAGGCACCCATGACTGTGAACCAACCCGAAGGCGATATCGCCGAACTGCGCACTCGGTTGCGCGCATTCATCGACGACGAGGTGATCCCCGCAGAACCCGTCCTCGCGAAAGAGGACGAGGTTGCACACAAAACACTCGGGCAACTGCGCTCGCGCGCAAAGGAACTGGACCTGTGGGCGCTCGGGCACCCGGCAGACGTCGGCGGTGGGGGAGTTCCTTTCCTCGACTTCGTGTTCCTCAACGAAGTCATCGGCAGATCCGAATTCGGCCAGCTGGCAGTCGGCTCGGTGTCGATGCAGGACACTCTGATGCTGCACAAGCATGGAACCGAAGAACAAAAGCAGCGATGGATCCCGCCGATCGTCGCGGGGGAGTTCCTGCCGTCGGTCGGTTTGACCGAACCGGACACGGCTGGCTCCGATCCCACGCTGATCGAGACTCGCGCGGAACTCGACGGCGACACGTGGGTCATCAACGGGCACAAGTGGTTCACCACCGGGGTGGCAGATGCGGGGTACTGCTCGGTATTCGCTCGAACCGAGCCGGATTCGACGCCGCGGCATTCCCGGATCAGCGCGATCATCGTGCCGACCGACACGCCAGGATTCGAGATCGTCCGCTCGATACCGACCATGGGGCACGATCCCAGCGATCACTACGAGGTTCGTCTCACCGATGTCCGCGTTCCGTCGGCTAACCTCCTCGGCGAACGGGGTAAGGGCTTTGTCGTCGCTCAGGACCGACTGGGCCCCGGCCGGATCTTCCACTGCATGCGCTGGCTCGGCCAGGCGCAGCGCGCATTCGAATTGATGTGTGAGCGCGCGAACACCCGCTACGTACACGGGTCACTGCTCGCCGAGAAGGGCGAAATTCACCGGTACATCGCGGAATCCGCAGCGCAGATACACGCAGCCCGCCTGATGACCCTCGACGCGGCCCGTGTGATGGATGCCGGCGAGGATGCTCGCATCCAGATCGGTCTGGTGAAGTTCTGGGGTGCTCGGATGCTGCACGACGTCGTCGATCGCGCGATCCAGGTGCATGGCGCACTCGGACTGACCTCCGACACACCGCTCGAACGGATGTACCGACAAGCACGTTACGCGCGCGTCTACGACGGTCCGGACGAGGTGCACCGCATGTCGACCGCACGTCGACTGCTGCGCGATCCAGGCGCAGCGCCATGGCTGTGACTCATGCCGCCAGCAGCCTTGGTGACGGAATCCGCGTCGCACTGAGCGACGCCTTCGGCGACGAGATCACTGTCGGGGAACCCCGACAGTTGACCGGCGGTGCGAGCCGTCAGATCTGGGCGATCGACGTTCGGGGCGTAGATGGTCAATCGCAGGACGTTGTGCTGCGCCGGGACCCACCCGGGCACGGCGACGCAGACCGGATGCGGGCAGAGGTGGCATGCCTGCGGGCGGCCTCCGCAGTCGGGGTTCCGGTTCCCACCGTCCTCGCATCAGGGGACACGGCACCGGGCATCGATGCTCCGTATCTGGTGATGGACATGATCGTCGGTGAGTCGATCCCGCGTAAATTGCAGCGGGATTCCGCGTTCGACGAGGTGCGAACGCATCTCGCCGACGCCATGGGTTACGTGCTCGGACAGATCCACCGTGCGGACACCGGCACTCTCGGGATGCTCGACGCCGGCGACCCGCTGGACGCGATCGAGGCCGTGTACCGGGATTTGGAACAACCTCGCCCAGCCGTTGAGGTCGGACTGCGCTGGCTTCGGGAGAATAGGCCTGCCAGGCGCCCGAATGCTCTGGTACACGGTGACTTTCGACTCGGGAACGTGCTTGTCGACGGCGGGGGAATCCGCGGCGTGCTGGACTGGGAACTCGCCCATCTGGGTGATCCGATCGAAGACCTCGGCTGGCTCTGCGTGCGTGCGTGGCGGTTCGGCGCGGAGCCGCCGGTTGCGGGCATCGGTACGCGCGAACAGTTGCTCGACGGTTATGAACGCGCCGCGGGAATCCGGCCGTCTGAGGCTGAACTGCACTGGTGGGAGGCGTACGGCACGCTGCGGTGGTTGGTGCTGAGTCAGTTTCAGTCGCAGCGGCATCTGAGCGGCGCCGAGAATTCGATCGAACTGGCCGCGATCGGGCGGCGAGTGTGTGAGTCGGAGTACGACCTGCTCCTGATTCTCGGTCTGCTCGACAACATCGAGTCGCTACCGGACGTCGCGGTGCCGTCGGTGCACGACCGTCCGAGCTTGTCGGAAATTCTCGAACTCGTCACCGGCACTCTTCGCGATGATGTCGCCCCAGTGCTTGACGGGGCGCATGAACGGGAGCGGTACCTGCTCCGCATCTGCGTCAACCTGCTGGGGATAGCGGGACGGGAGCTCAGTGCCGGAGATCGCACAGGCGAGGTGACGGAATTGCTTGCAGCACTCGATTGCACATCGGAAGCAGATCTTGCCGATCGAATTCGTACCGGCGCCGTCTCGTACGCGGATACTGCCGTCCGCCAGTTGATCTCGACTGCCGTGCTCACTCGGCTGCGGGTGGCGAACCCCCGCCACGTGCTCCGTCCGTCGCAGACCTGATCCCGGACCAGGCTCACCCCCTCCAGTGCTACGTGGCTACGCTGGAGGGGTCGAGCGGGTGTGTCCACCGAGGGAACATGACTTGACAGTCATGTCAGTTTATTGGACACTCACGAGGGTGAGCAAGTCATCTGCCAGTACACCTTCCGTACCGCCACCCGCTGACACCCTGACCGCGCGGGGTCGAAAGACGCGCGACGGTTTGCTCGATGCAGCGCGCAAGGTCTTCGAGGAGGTCGGGTTTCTCGACACTCGAGTCGAGCAGATAGTCCAGGAAGCCTCCGTCTCCTACGGGACGTTCTACCGGTACTTCGAGTCGAAAGACGATGTGTTCCAGGAGCTGAGCATCCGGCTCTTCGAGGACGTACACCGCCGTGAACCTCTCGACTCCGACCTGTCGCCGGCCGCCAGGCTCATCGCAACCAACCGGTTGTACTACCAGGCATATCGCAGAAACGCGAAGTTGATGGCCATCGTCGAGCAGGTCGCGACGTTCAATGCCGAATTTCGCGCACTTCGGCACGAGCATCGTCGACAACTGATCGAGCGAACATCCCGTGCAATCGCTCGTTGGCAGGACCAAGGCCACGTTCGTGAGTCACTCGATCCGGTGATGGCTGCCCGCGCCATGTCCGCGATGGTCGACCACACGCTGTATTTGTGGCTCGTTCAGGGCGACGAAGCAGATGAGGAGATCTTGCTCGATACCCTCGATCAGATGTGCATCGGGGCGCTCGGCCTCGATGTTGCCTCCACATAGCCCTCCACATAGCCCTCGCGCATCGATCCTCACGGTGTGGATTCACCGTGAGGGATCGATCCGTGGTCACGTGAGCGTCGTGCGCATCAGTCGATCTCGTTGCGGGACAAGGTGTCACTGAAACTCGGCGGCGATGTCCCGGCCGATGATTTCCTTCATGATCTCGGTAGTGCCGCCGTAGATGGTCTGGATCCTGGAGTCGACGTAGGCGCGGCCGATCGGGTACTCCATCATGTACCCGTACCCACCATGCAACTGCACGCAGCGGTCGACAACACGCTTCTGAAGTTCGGTCGCCCACCACTTGCTCATCGACGCATCCACTGCCGTGAGCTCACCGGCATTCAGTGCGAGAACGGCGCGGTCGATGTGGGATTCGGTGACCTCGATCTCCGTGCGCATCTCCGCAAGGGCAAACCGGGTGTTCTGCAGATCGCCAATCGGCTTTCCGAATGCCTTTCGCTCGAACACGTAGTTCTTGGTCCACTCGTAGGCAGCGCGGGCAGCCACGATTGCAGACACTGCAATGGAGATCCGCTCGAGCGGCAGGTTCTCCATCAGATGAAGGAATCCCTTTCCTTCGGTACCGAGCAGGTTGTCGGTGCGAACGCGCACGTTCTCGAAGACCAGTTCTGCAGTGTCCTGAGCAGCCAGTCCGACCTTGTGGAGCTTGCGCCCGCGGGTGAATCCGGGAGTGTCACGTTCAACGGCAATCAGAGAGAAGCCCCTCGACCCCGCCTCGGGGTCGGTCCGGCACACGACGATCACAAAATCGGAGTGGATCCCATTGGTAATGAACGTCTTCTGGCCGTTGATCACCCACTCGTCGCCGTCCCGTACCGCAGAAGTCCGAACTCCTTGCAGATCCGACCCAGCGCCGGGTTCGGTCATCGCGATTGCGCCGATCACCTCACCACTCGCCATCCGGGGCAGCCAGCGGGCCTTCTGCTCTTCCGTGCCCAGATGCAGGACGTACGGGATGACGATGTCGTCGTGCACGCTCAACCCTGAGCCGAACGATGTAGTGGCCGTGCGGGCGATCTCCTCGAAAACAACATTCCGGAACCGATAGTCGGTGACGCCCGCACCGCCGTACTCTTCGGGAACACTGAGGCCGAGGATGCCGGACGCGCCGGCGGCGAGCCACGCACTGCGGTCGATGAGCCGATCCTCTTCCCACTTCGCGTAGTGAGGTTCGATCTCACGGGCCAGGAATTCGCGGACGGTTGCGCGGTAGTCCTCATGATCAGCTTCGTAGTGCTTGCGTTGCATCGGGTATCTGCCTCAGTCTCGGTGTTGACACATAGGGTGTTGCTGAAACCCGGCCTGGGCCGGGTGATTTCGTTGTAGCGGAAGGTAACTCGAACAAGAGTTCGGGCCGACTGATCGGCACATCCTTACCTGGGGTCGGCCATGAATCTCATCCAGTCACAGCCACCCTATCTAGCGCACGCTAAGTGATTCTAGCGTGCGTTGATTTACTCCGTCGACGCAGTCGGTGGCCCGTCGGCAATCGGACAGTGTCGACGCGCCACGACGCTGAATATCACTTGCGACTCTCCCGAGACGAGATGTCGGTAGAACGAAACTGCCCGGTGACCGTCGGATTCGACGGTCACCGGGCAGCGACGCAATACGTAAGGGGTGGGGATCAGCGCAGGTACTGTCCGCACACCGGCCATGCGCCGGCACCCTGACCTGCGAGGACGTTTTCCGCGACACGTTCCTGTTCTGCCTGGCTGGCGGTGTGTGCACTGCCCGAGCCGCCGTAGGCCTGCCACGTGCTCTGACTGAACTGAAGTCCGCCGTAGTAGCCATTGCCGGTGTTCGCACCCCAGTTGCCCGACGATTCGCATTCTGCGACGCCCGACCAGTCGTGGCCGGCAGCAGATGCGGTGCCGGTGCTCAGGCCGAAGACTCCGGCAGTGAGTGCGCCGGCGGTAGCGACGGAAGCAAGGACGCGAGTAACAGTGTTGTTCTTCATGTAAATGAATTCCTTTCAATTTCCGCCAGCGGAGGACGGTGACCGTCTCAGCTCCCACCACAAAGGGATGTTGTCGAATCCGAATCACGGGGTGGGGCTGGCGGTGGCGATCCGGTAATGCCCGGTTGCTTGGGCTCACTCCAAGGTAGGGGACTATCACGGATTGGTCACGGGTAGGCGTGTCGGTGCCTGTTTGTGCAACGTATGTGCATCAGAAGGTGTTATTGCAGGTCGATCGCCGTTATTCGGGCCCGCAGAGCGTTACAGAATTAACCTGAAATGTGATGTATGTCATAACGATGACGGTCTTCAATGGCCCGAAATATGCCCGTTGAGGGTGAAAAATGACGCGGAATCGACTGTTTCGAGGTTCAAATTTAGTCGACCGACCGACCAGATTTTCGTTGCAGGACAGAAGAATTGGCGTGGATCGATCTCGTGCGTCCGCAGATGCTTTGGTACGAAGTGTCGCGGCGGCGGAGATTCTCTCGCGGCGACAGGGTCGTGTCCTCGACAGCCGACACGGCTAGAGTTCGTCGCGATCGGTCGATCCGGTCTACCCGTCGACACATCTTTGTCGGACACTAAATCGCACAGATCTGCTGAAATATCCCCAAGGCATGTTGTCAGTTTTCAGAAGACGACTGCACGCTCGGCGAAAGCGTGATCACCGAGTCGTTCCCCTGTCTGACTGCTGAACCTGGAGTCCGGGAATTGACCGGTGTTCCTTTCGAAGCCACTGCGTCCATTAATCGTTTCTTCCTGAGGCACTTAGTGTTGAGACACTTCGTTGATGTTGTGCGGGGATGACCAAGGGGGATGAAGTGTCGAAGATCGTACGGTTGCTCGACAGTGAGGTCGTTCAGCGATGGGCAGCTACGGTCGCCACAATCGGATTCTCCCTCTCTGTTCTTCCTTCCCGCGTGGGTCAGGCTGCCGAACACCCCTCAGTGTGGAACTGGGTTGTCGTCGTAGTCGTAGTGGGAGGCATCGTTTCCTTCGCGGTTAATGCCGTCGCTATGTGGCGTAAGCGTTTGGCCCGAGGAACCAAGCCTGATCACACGTTTGTTGCACCCGAGGATGTTCCGTTCTTGGATGTGGAGTCGGCGATCGAATCGACAACGGACCGGATCTCGGCGATCAAGGCGTTGCGTGAACAACATCGGGGTCTCGGATTGAAAGCCGCTGCGGATCTCGTCGACGCAGCTCTCGATGAACGAAGCGAATGACCGGAGCAGCACTCGGTAGCCGCCCGCCGAGCTGACTCGTCCCAGATTCGTTCGGTTCTGGTGCAGTGATCAGTGAGACAGTCCCAGATTCGATCTTGGTCTCAACAGATCAACGCATCGATGGGGCCTTCCATCCTTGTCAGGTGTAAGGCCACATCGTCAGTATGGAGGCGCAGACAGATTGGTCAGCTGCCGAATCCGAAGAGGTGGCGTTCACACTGCGAGCAACCCTGATACGCCAGCCGGGACAGTTCAGTCAACCTGTGGGCAGCGCAGCGACTGCGGGGTTAGATTTGACTCCAATTGAGGTCAGTCATTGGCGCCGGACTGTCACCTGAAGGGTCCACTGGCGGTCCTCCCGACGGATGGGGGAGAGCATGGATGAAGCAAAGAAGATTCTTCGCGACGATGCGGTGAACCGGGGAACTGCATTCACGCAAGAGGAGCGTGCATCACTTGGCCTGGTAGGGCGGTTGCCATCAGCGGTCGAGACCCTTGATCAGCAGGCGAGACGCTCATACGCACAGTTGCAAAAGCAGTCAACGGATCTCGCGAAGTACATCTACCTCGATTCGCTCCACGAGCGCAACGAAGTCTTGTACTACCGCGTGATTGCGGATCACCTCTCGGAATTGCTGCCCGTCGTGTACGACCCGACCATCGGGGACGCGATCGAACAGTGGTCACAGGACTACCGCCAGTCGCGTGCGGTGTACCTGTCGATCGATCACGTCGACGACATCGAAGTTGCCTTCGCCACACTGGAATTGGGTCCGGAGGATGTGGACCTGATCGTCTGCTCCGACGCTGAGGAGATCCTCGGGATTGGGGACTGGGGCGTCAACGGTACCGACATCGCCGTGGGGAAACTGGCGATCTACACCGCCGCAGCCGGCATCAACCCCAGTCGCGTCATCGCGGTGAATCTAGATGTGGGGACAAGCAACGAAGCGCTCCTCAACGACCCGTTCTACCTTGGGAACCGACACAGTCGCGTCCGGGGGGAGAAGTACGACAAGTTCATCGGAACCTACCTCGAGACAGTGGAGAAGCTCTTCCCGAAGGCACTGCTGCATTTTGAGGACTTCGGCCCCTCCAATGCCCGCCGTATCCTCGTAGACCACGCAGACAGGTACCGCATTTTCAACGACGATCTTCAGGGAACCGGCGCCATCGTCATGGCGGCGGTCATATCGGGGCTGAAGGTCACCAAACAGACGTTCGCGGATCAACGACTTGTCATCTTTGGCGCTGGCACCGCCGGCACGGGCATGGCCGACCAGATCTCCGCCGCGATGAGCCGCGCCGGGCTCAGCGATGACGAGGCCCGCGCTCGAGTGTGGCTTATCGACCGCGACGGCTTGGTCACCGACGATATGCAGGACCTGCCCGACTACCAGCAAGCCTATGCCCGGCCAGCACACGAAGTCGCCGATTGGGGCGGGCGCCCTATCGACCTTCTGACGGTGGTCCAGCACGTCAAACCCACCATCCTGATCGGCACTTCGACCGCGCACGGAGCTTTCACGCAGGACGTCGTAGAAGCGCTCAGTGGCGGGGTAGAACGCCCCATCTTGCTGCCGCTCTCGAACCCGACCAGTCGTATAGAGGTCATGCCCCAGGACGCCATCTTGTGGTCCAAAGGGCAGGCGTTGATGGCGACCGGGATACCGATCGAACCGGTCGAATACAACGGCGTCACTTATCGGATCGGTCAATGCAATAACGCTCTGCTCTATCCAGGCCTAGGCCTTGGCGCGATCGTGTCCGGTGCTCGTCACGTAACCGATGGCATGCTCCTTGCAGCTGCGGTCGCGGTCGCCGGTCAGGTGGATGTCTCGGAGCGGGGAGCGTCCCTTCTCCCCGACGTCGAAAACCTTCGTGCCTCGTCCGCGACGGTGGCTGTGGCGGTCGCGAAGGCAGCAGCCGATGACGGCGTCGCCACCGTGACCCACGACGACTTGGTGCAGGCCGTTCAGGATGCGATGTGGCTGCCTGTGTATCCGGCCACCCCTCAAAACAGCTGATCCTGGACAACTCAGATAGGCAGGTTGCCGATTTCTCCTAAGGGCGAACAACGCGTCGAGATGCTGCGTTAATCGGTTGGCTATGGGAGATGAAGTTGCATCCGGGTGGCGGCACACCGCCTCTCGGCGCGAGGCTCGGCGTGTTGACTACCTGGCACGTTGTCGCTGTTGAGGCATGGCCTGGTGTCAGTGCCGTTAGGCCGGGCTACGCAGGTATCCGTCGATCAGTATGTCGAGGCCTTCGAGATAACCATCGGTCGTCGTCCCGGCCGGCCAGTCTTCGAGCACCTCGTTGAGTACGGGTAGTTCCGCGGGCCCGATTTCTCGGATCTTGATCGCAAGAGGTGACACGCTGCCTTCGGGTCGCGCGCTGTCGTCATAGATGTTGAGCAGTGCGCCGAGCGTGTAGTTCCACAGCGCTCGGTAGACCAACAGTGCGCGGCGTGGAGACATGCCCAGTTCGACACACGCGGCCATGGCTCGATCGACCAGGACGACGGCGCCGCTACCGCCGCGCCCACCGCGCTGAAGCAACTCGATGATCCAGCGCTCCGATGCCAGCGTTTCGAAGATCGCGGTGAAGATCAAGCGAATCCGCTCGACCTGATCCTGTGGCAGGACCAGCGAACCGAGGTCTTGTGAGTACGCATCGAGAACCGCGCTGATCAGCTGTTCCTTGTCGCCCACGTGTCGGTACAGCGCCATCGGTGTGGTGCCGAGCGACTTCGCCAACGCTCGCATGCTCAGTGCGTCGGCGCCGCCGGACTGAAGTTGCCGTTTCGCCTCTTCGACTATCTGCTCCGACGTGATCGTCGGGGGACGTCCGAGCCGCGGCGATCTCGGTTCCATCTTTTCGGCCATGCATCGATTGTGCGCGCCCCTGCTACGGCGCTCTCGCCCGGGGAACCCCTTGCATCTCGGTCGTCAGCAAGGTAAACCTAACTACTTATGAGAACATGTATACAAATGAGGTGCCTGCAATGACAACATCAACACGGGCGGTAGCCGCGCCTGCCCTGATCCTCACAGCCGCCGCGGCAGCACAGTTCCTGGTCGCCTTCGACATGTCGGTCATCAACGTCGCGCTACCCGACATCCAGGAATCACTGAACTTCTCCGACGCCGGGCTGTCCTGGGTCGTCAACGCGTACGCCCTCGCCTTCGGCGGATTGCTGCTTCTCGGCGGCCGACTGTGCGATGTGATGGGCACTCGCTGGGTTCTGGTCGCCGGACTTCTGCTGTTCGCCCTCGTCAGCATCGTCGGCACCTTCTCGGTGTCCGCCGAGATGCTTGTCGGCGCTCGGGCACTTCAAGGCGTCGGCGCTGCGATGATCGCGCCGGCCGGGCTCGCCGCCCTCAGCCAGGCCTTTCCCACCGGACGCGCCAGGGCCAAGGCATTCGGCATCGGCGCAATGTCATCAGCACTTGGCGGTGCACTCGGTGTAGTACTGAGCGGCATTTTGACCGAAGGACTCAGTTGGCGATGGGTGATGTTCGCCGGCGCACCGGTGGCCCTGATCGCCGCAGTTGCCGGTACCCGCGGCTTGCCTGCCGGCCAAGCCGCTAGAGGCGGCTCCCTAGATCTCCCCGGCGCCATCTTGGCGACGGCCGGAATCACCGCCCTTGTCGGCACCGTCATCGCCACTGAATCACATTCCTGGACTTCGGGTTACGTGCTGGGTGGATTCGCGCTCACGATCGTCATGCTGACCGCCTTCGTCGCGGTCGAAAGCCGCTGCGCCACACCACTGGTACGACTGTCCACCCTCCTTCGACCCCGAATCGGACTGGCCAACGCCATCATGTGCCTGGTGTGCGCGGCACAGTTCAGCGCGTTCTTCTTCGTCTCGCTATTCCTGCAACGCGGACTGGGCTATTCGCCGACCACCACCGGTCTGGCGTTCCTGCCCTTCTGTTTCGGCCTGGTCATAGGCATCCTCGCGTCCACCAAACTCCTTCCACGCTACGGAGTTCGACCGCTACTCGTAGTCGGAACAGCGGTCGCAGCAATCGGGACCTTCATCTTCTCGACCATGAACCTCGACAGTCCCTTCTGGGCCGTCATCCTGGTGCCTTCGCTTCTGGCGAGCATCGGCATCGGCCTGTCGTTCATGCCGCTCAGCAACGTCGCCACCGCCGACGCTCCTCCCGAAGAAGTCGGCATGGCATCCGGGCTGCTGAGCACGTCGCGTCAGATCGGCGGTTCACTCGGACTAGCTGTTCTCGTGAGCGTCGCCGCGTCCTCGACGGCACGCTCGGACAGCGCGCCGACCGAAGCACTGGTTTCCGGATACTCCCAAGCCCTCTTCGTCTGCTCCGGCCTACTGCTGGCCGGTACCCTCCTGTCCTTCTTCTTCCCACGAATGGATCGTTGACCTCAGATGTTCACCACCCGAACCGCATTCGGCATCGTCTCGGCACTTCTCCTCACCGTCGCCGGTGCAAGCGCGTGCAGCAGCTACTGAGAACTTGATCGACGACGACCTGAGGCTCGAGAACTGACTTCACTTCCCGGCGAGTGATCGAACATGGCGTGGGAACCGATCAACAGTAAGTCCGAGGTAACCCAGCGCGGGGACGCAACTGAACGTTGTGTTGACGAATTTATGAAGATTATGTCCTGCGGTGCGGTCAGGAAGTGGGTGGCGGTTGCTTTGAGGATTGTTGGAGGAAGGGGCGCGGCCAGGCACCTAGAGCAAGCACGGCGAGGGTTGTCTGAATGATGCCGGTGGCGAAGTAGATGCCGTGCAGCGGCGACCAGACGAGGATGATGGCGATTTCGACGAAGACCCAGATCATCATGATTAGGCCGGCTGCGGCATGTAGACCCCACGCCAGTGCGAACCTGCCGTACTGAGCAACGAGCGTGGTTGCCTGGCTTCCGCCGACGATCACGCCGAGGATGATGCCTGGCCAGAAGTAGGAAGTGAAGATGGTTCCTTGGATCCATTCCGGAGGGAGGCCGAACCCGCCACCAATGGTTAGTCCAGCCATTCCGAGGAGGGCGGAGAGCAGGTTGAACCATGCGACGACGGACAGGCTGATTCGGAGCGGGCGCGGAGGGAGCGGCGCTGGTTTCATGACTGTCACGATAGAATAATGCCGCTCATGCGACGCATCCGCTATTTAGTGGGTTGGTTCAGTTGCCGTGGCTGTAGCTCATGTTCCGATTATCCCAGGGTTTCTACTGCTGCTCAGGGCATTTCGGGTGTCCGGCAGGAGAAACTATCCAGTTTGTCGATGGTCAAAACGAACACCCAAACCCGTAGAAATGATCTGAGAGCGATCCGGTTAAACAGGCCAAAACGTGGCGTGCCGTGGCTGTGGCTTCACAATGTTCGGGGCAGATTGTGCGCTTGCTCGTCCGGCATCGTCAGATTCGTGATAGCCACGTAGGTGTCGGGAGCGTAGGTGTCGGGCAGCGGGTTTCCGCACGTTCCGTCAACGGGAAGAGCGGCCCTTACTGAGTTTCCTGCGTCATCGACCAGCCACATAGCGGGAGTGGGAATTGTGCCGTCGGTAGGGCATTCGCCGAACCACGGTCGTTTGGTCGAAGCGCGACTAAGTTAAGTTGCTCGACTACCGCGACGAAGTTGCCGAGCCCGCTGGTCTGGCGCACAAGTGCGCAGCCGCAATCGTCGGTGTACCCGCTGAATTCGCACACCACTGCCGACGTCGGATGGAAATCGTCGGGAATCGTTCCGGGGCCGGCAACGGATCTGCTAACGGCACCGGTGAGCGCGCTGGCACCGGGCTCACCGAGGACACCATGCGCAATCGCCGCATAGCTCACACTATGGGCAACTACTGGCATTGAACTCATATCCCGAACGCCACACCAGGGGAGTGCTAATGGCTAATACGGTAGGGAATTCGGCTATGTGCCGAATCCTATTTTTCAGCTGATGCAACGTCATCGTGAGCGAGGTCCTCATGTGTGACCGCGGGGTAGTACACGGATGCTGCTCCGAAGGAAATCGCTGAGATCGTCAACGCAGGCCAGGCGATACTAAACCCATCGGCTCCTGCAACGGAGAGCGCAGCAGTGACGATCATCGCGACCACCACAGCCGTCGACGTTGCGAATGCGAGCCGCCACGTCGTCGGCGCCGCGGCGCGGACGTGTCGCTCGCCGACCGCGAGGACGCCCTTCCCCGTCAGGATTGCTGCCATTCCCAAAAGCGCGCCGGCAGGAAGCGAGCACAACGACCCGAGGCAGATCGCGGTGAGAACACTACTGACATCGCTGGAATCTGCGAAGAGAAGCGCGAAGTAACTTCCGAATACAGCTCCCACGATCAGCGGCCACGCCATCGCTCGGCTCTGCCAAGAAACACCCGAACGAGTCATACCGCGACGATACCGATCAGGTGGCAACGTCCACCTCGAATCACCTGACGGTCAAGCCCCGTGCCAATAATTCGGTAAAAACGTGCCAAACAATTTCGGGAGTCACAGGTAAATAAGGGTTTCCGGGACTGATCAGGTCCTCGATTTGCAGAGGGACGCTCTGGCTGCCATTCGATGCGATCGAGTGTGGGAAGAAGTGACGAGTGGCGCCAAGGACGATCGCCCGGCCCTGCTCGATCTACTCAGTCACCTTCGCGCCGGTGGCACCCTCGTCGTCTGGCGACTGGACAGACTAGGTCGATCACTCAAACATCTGATCGAAACTGTCAAGGACTTGCAGCGGCGCGGCGTAGCTTTCCGCTCGTTGACGGAGTCGACCGATCGGGATTGGCACACCCAGGACGGAGATCGCGAAGGCACTCGGAATAGGCCGCGCCACTCTCTACCGACATTGTCAGGTAGACGGTTGGCGCACAGCACTTCTGAACGCGGAATGTCAGAAGACGACTGCATGCTCGGCGAAAGCATGATCACTGACTGCTGAACCGGCCGCTGACGTGGAGATCTGGGACGAGTGCCTGGTATTGGTCCTTGAGGAACGCGAGGTCGGCGTTGCCGGGGTTGGCCAGGCTGGTGCTCACTCAGCTCACTTGGTGGTCCCGTCGCCTCCACGCTGTCGACCCCTATCAGGGTTGATGTGGAGTCGAACGCCCTTATAGGCGACTGTGTACGGCACATCGTCGTCGTTGTCCGGGTCGCCGGAGCCCGCAGGGTCAGGCAGTTCCGCGATCTGCTCGATGACGATCTGTGCTCGCGCCGCACCGGGATCGAACATCTCCTGAAACGGCCCGACGAACGACCCCCCAAGGCCGCGGCTCTTCGCCCGGACCGCCGCCCACCAGAGCAACGGCAATGGGCCGAACATGGCAAACAGCAGTAAAAACCCCAGTCCCATGCCCACGAGCGTACCGACCGACCGCTATCAAACGGGCTCACGTCAGTGCGACAATCCCGGTACGGTTCGGTGTCCGCATGGTGTCAGGAGGAATATTTCACGTTTCGAATACTGCACACCGCCAATCGACGTCTCAAGTCGTCACTGAACGGTTCGGCCTGGAAGCAATTACTGATGATCGCAGGTCGCTGGATCTGGTTCTTCCGTTGCCGTGGAATGGCGAATAGCGTTGTCGAAAGTAATCCCTTGCGAACTTCTCGGCGTACAGCGCCATCGGGTTCTCTCTGACTGGTACACGACGAAGCCCGCCGACACCCGGAGATATCGAGTGGCTTCCAAAGAGTCGGTGGCCGTCTTGCGCCTCTCGGCACTCCGTCGAGGTGCCGCTATTCGATACAGATGCATCAATGTTGTATCTGACTGAACGGGAACCGAGTCAGGTTAGAGTGTGCGTATTCGATGATTTGCGAGCAGTCTTTCGACGCTCAAGCATCCTCCGCTTGCAGCTGGAGAGTGCTTGACGTGTTTGGGTAGAGCGGAGATGTCGAAGTCGTTGAACCCGTCGATTTCGACCGGGAGATCGACGCAGCAAGACGGCTTTTCCTTCCGGCCAGTCGACAGCGTCGGCGAGCCGCCATATCCCGGACTGTCGGGTTAACGGCACACTCGATAGAAGGTTTTGCGCGTCGATGTTGGTCAGATTGATTCTGCGCTGTTTGCTGACTCGACGAACCGCGACCAGTACGGGACGCTGATAGTTCGGGGGGAGAGTGCCTTTCGGCCCTGTCCGGACAGCAACTCGTTGGTGAGGTATTCGAGTAGGTTGGCCCCGTAGTAGATGATGTCGGTCTGCCACACGGAGAACACCGGTGATTCTGACGGTGAGGGCGCGGCGGGGGTGAAGCGGTGCGCGTAGATCGGAATGAGGCGCGGCCACCCCCTGAGTTCTCGGCGCACCGTTGTGGCTATGTCCTCGGTTGAGGAGGGCAATGTGCCCCACGATGGCGGCCAGAACGGCGGACTCTGATGCAGTGCATCCCATATGAATCCTTCGGCAACACTATCTAGCCATGTCTCCAGCTCGAGGTCGTCGCCGTTTCGCCAGTCCGGCCAGCGGTCACCGAGCGGTAAGGCAGTGGCGAGCAGGCTACGGTGATCCGGATTGAAGTGAAATCCGAAGCGTTCGTGGACAGAGTCGAATTCAGATTCGGTTAATCCGGGGCCGAGTTCGATTCCGGCGTCGTTGAGCAATGCCGCTGCTTCGCGCCCGATGAGTGCCATCCGAGGAGTTTCGCAGATATCCACGAAGACCGGGAATACTGCACGTTTCGAATGTGGCACCTCCTCCAGTCACAGTGGAGGTAATCCGCTCTATAACCAGTCAGTCATCCTCGACAGACGGTTGATCTGCTTCCTCAGTGATGCGGGTACTCGCGGACAAGTTCTGGATGTTTGGCACGCAGATAGTGGCCGCTCAGTGTGACGCGTTCTGCTGCCAACCACGCCCATGCCGACCTGTCCCACTCGGCCAGTTCGGTAACAATGTCCGCGACAGTGACTGTGCCACTCTCACTTTCGCGCAGAACGACAGTGGGATCGTCCCAGTCGATTTCTGCGGCCTCATTGTCCAGTGTCCCGTGCGCTGCGATGACGGCGAGGTCCATATCTTCCGAAAACGTTCGGAATTGGACTTGGCGCTGAAAGTCGTTGTCCGCGACCATATCAAAGTCCAGTGCCGCGACTAACCAGCGGCGAGGATGGCAGAGCTTGGTTCTCACGAAGACTTGATCGCAAGAGATGGAAAGTATTCGAATCTGTGGTCCGAGCGCTGCGGCGCGGTGGGATGGCGGATCAACACGGCTCGACCGAACAACGGCAAGCCGACGTCAGAACAACGTCGATCCTCGGGGAATCCCGCGCGACGATCGATGAATTTCGTGTCGATCACGTCACGCCCTGGCGCGAGGGCAGTTCGGCGACCGTGACTGTGCGCCGACGATCGTCGATCGGCTCCCGTTCGGCGGCAACATCATCGAAACCGACTCGCGCATGGCCGAGCTCAGCAATCCGCCTGATCCATGCACCAAGGGGTCCAGATCAAGCCGCCTTACCGGATCTGAATGAGATTGACATATTTCCTGAGGCGCCACCTAGCGTTGAAGCTATGTTGCATCCTGCCGTTCCAGCCAGTTCAAGATTGCTTGGTTAGTTTCCTTGGGCCTTTCTTGTTGGATCCAATGACCGCAGTCAAGATTGACTACTTCTACGTTGGGCACGAACTCTGTCAGTTTTTCAGACTTCGCGATGGCGTCGCGGTCGCCGTAGATCATGAGTGTGGGCTGTTGGATGATTGGGTTCACGTCTGCCAACACATGCCAGTTGCGGTCCAAGTTTCGGTACCAATTGATACTGGCCGTGAATCCTGTCGATTCGAAGGCGGAGACTAAAACGGCCAATTCGCTATCGCTCATCAGAGGCTCACCGAGCGGCGTCTCTGCTCTGGCGAGATCGATCAGCGCCATACCCGGCTGAGGCTCCCTGAGGGGTTCGTTCTTCCGGTACATGTTGCGGAGGAACCGGAAGGTGTTGTCTTCGAACACGGCGTCCGCGACGCCCGGCTGTCGATTGAAGTGGACGAAGTAGAAGTCACCGCCAAGCACGGCTTCCATGAACTCAATCCAGGGCTGCTCTCCGCGATCCTGGTAGGGCAAGCTCAGGTTGATCACTTTGTTTACCCGGTCCGGGTGCAACAGGGTCAGGCCCCACACGACAAAGGCGCCCCAATCGTGACCGACAAAGGTGGCATCTTCGTAGCCGTAGTGATCGAGAAGTGCGATGAGATCACCCGCCAAATGTTCAATGTCGTAGTCCGTCACTTCGGTCGGACGTGATGAATTGCCGTAGCCGCGCTGGTTCGGGACGATGACGTGGTAGCCCGCCTCGACAAGGGCGGGCACCTGGTATCGCCAAGAATAGGCGTGCTCTGGCCATCCGTGACACAGCACGATGGGTTTCCCGGCATTGTGTCGCCCTGCTTCGAAGACTTCGAGTTCCACGCCGTTGACTGGGATAAGGACGGGCTTGGGGAAGTCGGATGGATTCACGGATTCTCCTTTGGGTTGATTACCGATCGTGTGTGTGGAATGACCGGTTGCCCCGACGATAGGGAACATTGCGGACACATCGTGTCCTCGATTGTTGGCACACTGAAGAAATGCGGAACGATCCAACAGGTAGAGCGCTGCAGCTGCTGTCGCTTTTGCAGACTCATCGTTTCTGGCGCAGCGCCGAGCTCTCCGCACGACTCGAGGTCACGGAGCGAACGGTGCGCCGCGACGTTGATCGCCTCCGCGACCTCGGCTATCCGGTCGATTCCACGTCGGGAAAATATGGGGGCTACCGACTTGCAACAGGAGCACACGTGCCGCCCCTGGTTCTCGACGATGACGAGGCCGTCGCGGTAGCCGTCGGGCTACGCTACGCCGCTGAGGCAGCCATCGACGGCATCGAAGAAACGTCGCTGCGCGCGCTGACGAAAATCGAAACACTCCTGCCTCATCGCCTGCGCCGACGTGTGTCGGCGCTACATTCGAGCGTCATTTCGATGCGGCGGGCGGACGACAACGACATCGTTGATCCCGAAGCGCTCAGTGTGCTCGCCGCGGCATGTCGCGACCATGAGCATGTGCGTTTCGACTATCGGCGAGGTGATGGCGAGAGCAGCAGACGGTTGGTCGAGCCGCACCAACTTGTCACGGCAGGACGACGTTGGTACCTCCTGGCATGGGACCAACATCGTGGTGACTGGCGAACTTTTCGGCTGGACCGACTCTGGGAGCCCCAGCTGGCGGGCAGTCATTTCACACCGCGCGAGATTCCGGGTGGTGATGCGGCGGGCTTCGTCGCGAGCTCACTTGGCGCGACACCCCGTCATCTCGATGCGAAACTCGCCATCGAAGCCACGTTCGCAGAACTCGAGGGTGTGCTCCGATGGATTGACCACACACCAATCGAGTTGGGGCCGAACTTCAGTGTGGTCGAGATCCGCGGTGAAGATCTCGGCCGGCTCGCCATGACGGTTGCTCGCATTGCGCTCACCGCTCCAGTGACAGTCATCGAACCAGCCGAGCTCGCCGACACCGTAAGGCAGCTCGCCATTCACCTCAGTATCTCGCCACCATGCCGGTCCCTCGTCTATCGAGATACGTGTCCGTTTCGCTCTGAACTAGGAGAATAAATGACCACTTCGGAATCGCCGCCACCGGTCTCCGCCCACCCCCCAACGTGGAAATTCGACTACCCGATCATCCATGCCGAGACTCGGGAACAGTGGCGAACTTGGCTGACGCACAACCACAAATCGGCCCGAGGCGTGTGGTTGTGCTCCTGGCGCAACACCGCCGGCCGTCAACGCTGCCCGTACCCCGAGGCCGTCGAGGAAGCCATCTGCTTTGGTTGGATCGACTCCACCAACACCATCCTCGACGAAGAGCGCGGCTTGCAATTGTTCACGCCGCGCAGACCCAAGAGTTCTTGGACCCGGCTCAACCGCGAACGCGCAGCCGATATGGAGGCGCGCGGCCTCATGACCGACGCTGGGCGCCACGCCATTGCTGCCGCGAAAGGCAACGGCTGGTGGACGATTTCCGACCAAGTAGAAGACCTCGAGGAACCGTCTGACTTGACGGCGGCGCTGGATCGAGACCCGCGAGCTCGAAGCAACTGGGACGGTTTTCCGCCCAGCGCCCGTAAACAGATGCTGTGGTGGATCGTCAGTGCCGCTCGAGACGCGACACGGGCAAGTCGAATCGCCCATATCGTCTCCGAAGCGGCCATCGGTCAACGTGCCCGCGGCTGATCCGCAATTCGCTCGGGCCCGGTGCGAAGCCGTAGCGAGCTTCGGATCACTCGGCGACGCAACAGGTAGCGCCGCACAAGTCCTGGTGCCCGGAGTCAGTCAACCTGTGGGCCTGGCAACGCCGAGGGACAGCGCGCCCATGATTTTTGGTACACCCTTCTGATAGAAGGTGTCGAGGTCGTGGATCTCGAAGCCCGCGGTTTGCACGAGCGTCGGGATCTTGCGCGTGAGATGGCAGCCGCCTGCGACTGCTTTCTGGATCGGTTCGAAGCGGTGCTGCCAGCGTCGCACTTTCTCGTCCGGGGCAAGACCGTGTTCAACGAAATGCAGGGTTCCGCCGGGCTTGAGAACCCGTCGCACCTCGCGCAGCGCGGCGCCCGCGTCGGGGATAGTGCACATCGTCCACGTGGAGAGTGCGGCGTCGAAGGTGTTGTCGGGGAAGGGAAGTGACTGCCCGTCGAGTCCGGAGCGCTCGACGGGCACGGGTGACGCCGCGAGCCGTGTGCCCGCTAGTTTCCAGCCGAGGTCGGCGGGTTCGACGGCGCTGACCGAATCGATGGAGTCTGGGTAGAACGGGACGTTGAGACCGGATCCGAACCCGATCTCGACCACACGACCGTGCAGGTCGGCGCAGACTCGCTTGCGCGAGGGTTCGGTCAGCGACATCCCGCAGGTTGCGTTCACCAGTCGCGGAACGATGTGATCCTCGTAAAACCTCATGTCAGCCTCCCCGTTGTGTGGTTGCTGTACATCCAGCATTCCAGAATCCCGACGAATGTTGCACTGGCGACTTTGCAACGCGCTGGTGCCGATGTTGAAACGGGGTAACCGTCGAACGGGGACGGATTCGGAGAGGACAGATGATGACTGACAATCCACGATCAATTGCTGAACGCACCAGAGAGGTTCCCCCGGGTGACGGACAAGAACGATTCGCCGGCTACGGGGTGATGGGACAACCATTCGCTAGTGGCCACTACCTGGCGATGCGGCACTTTCCCGCCAGCTCGGTCGGTGCCGGGTACGACTCGGTGTGGCATCGAGACCCCGACGGACGTTGGATCATTTACAGCAGCAACTCGCCCGAGAACAGTTGCGCCCGATACTTCGGCTCGGATCTCGCCGACGCGCGAACAGCGGACATCAAGGTGACGTGGACGGGCCCGTCCGCCTTCACGGTCAGGGTGGACGAGACACTCGTGTGGGAACTCGACGTGGGCCGATCTGCGGCGACCGCCGCGATGACCGGCATGGGCAAGCTGATGCCTGGCGCAATGTGGCGCAGCAATGGCGTGATGTCCGCGATGGGACGCGCCGCCGGACCCGCGCTGGGTGTCGGCCGGGTGAAACTGACCGGGACCACCTCGAACGGTCAATGGTATCGAGCGAATCCTCGGATGTTGTGGACCGTCGACCGGAGTCGGGCGAGTATTGACGGGGTCGATATCGGACCGCCAGGTCCGCTACCTGTGCAGGCACGTCTCGGAGATTTCTGGCTGCCGCAGAAGGGGATGTTCGTCGTGGGCGAATCCTACTTCGAGCCCTACGACGCCACTCGACATCTGCCGGCCCATCCGAACGGCTGAGTCGCATCAGCCCGGTCGGCCCGATAGGTTTACGCGGTGCCTATCTCCGTGCTGATTGTCGATGACCAGGAACTCATGCGTATGGGGCTCAATATGGTCCTCGCGGCACACGAAGATATTTCAGTGGTCGGTGAAGCCGGGGACGGAGCGGCTGCGCTTGCCTCGGCGATCGCACTGAAGCCGGATGTCGTGCTGATGGACGTCCGAATGCCGATTGTCGACGGCGTCAGTGCAACCGAGCAGATTCTGGCGTCGGGGATCGAATCGCGTGTTCTTGTGATGACGACGTTCGATCTCGATGAACATGCACTCGGTGCGTTGCGGGCAGGTGCCAGTGGGTTCCTGCTCAAGGACACTCCACCCGAGGACCTCGTGTCCGCAATCCGCAGTGTTGCGGCCGGCGATGCTGTTGTGTCACCCAAGGTGACGCGAAGATTGTTGTCTCGCTTCATCGTCGACGGTCCGGCGCCACGGCGAGATCCGATCGTTCTGGACGTGTTGACCGAACGTGAACGGGAAGTGCTCAGCCATATCGCGGCGGGGCGATCCAATACGGAGATTGCCCAGGAACTGTACTTATCGGAGTCGACGATCAAGTCTCATGTGGGACGCATCCTCACCAAGCTGGATCTTCGCGACCGCGTGCAAGCTGTCGTGCTGGCCTACGAGACCGGGCTGGTGACTCCGGGCTCGTAGGCCGATACGAACTCAGGCGTCGAAGGAGCCGACCGTTGGAAGCACGATGCAGGACTTTCCGTCGGTGTAGTCGACCTTGCCGAATATTGCGGCCAGGACCTTGCCGTCACCGGTGTCGACGACCTTCGACAACAGGGGAGTGTCCACGACCGGGAGGGTCTCGTCCAGAGGAACAATTCCGCCCTTGAATGTGCTGGTGTTGATCCACGCGACACTCAACTCGGACGTTTTCGGAATCCCGATGTACGCGGGAAGTGCCTGGAATCGAAGTTGGTTGTCCTCCACCCACGGAGGCAACGGGAAGTTAGGCCCGGACTGCGCGGTAGCGAGAGTCACCGTCGCCATCTGTCCGTCGAGCCCACAACCAACCGTCGGTGCGGGATACATGAACGGCGCCGGTGTCGTGAAGCCGAGATTAACACCCAATGTCTCAGCGATCTGGTCAGCTGCCGCCGTGCCGATCAATTGATTCAACGCAGCGGTGGCCTCGGGCGAGATTGCGCCGGCTTGATCGATCAGTGCCGCGAGGTCGGTGGGCACATTGATCTCGATCGGCACTGTGAACTCGGCAGGTGCCTGCGGATCTGCCGCCGCAGAACCGGCTCCGACCAGGGCAGACCCTGCAGTCAGGGCTACGACGGCGGCAGCGCCGGCCAGCGCAGCGGGTAGACGCCGGGAAAGTCTGTTGCCGGGGAGTCGGCTCATGTCGGGCTCCTTCACGTTCACTAGGTCCGCTGGAAAGCGGGTGAAACGACTTGACCACACGCAGAGTCTAAAGGTCAACTTTAGGGTTAGATCGTTAGCGGAGCGTTAGTTAACGTCACGCACACCCGACGCGGTGGGAAGTGACTCACTACACAGGCAATGTCGGGCGCTCGGGAGAAAAACCGAACCGTCGTGCGTTGTAGTGGTAGACCGTCTGAAAGGGGACGTCATGATCGCCGCCATGTTCCTGCTTTACGTGATCGTCGAGATCGCCGCACTTGTCATCGTGGGCAACGCCATCGGCATTGCCTGGACAATTCTGCTGTTCCTGGCCGGTTCACTGGTCGGGATGGTGCTCATGCGTTCGCAGTGGCGAAAAGTCATGGACGGATTCCGCAAGGCAACGCGAGGTGAAGGTTCACCGTCACTCGCCGTGGCAGACGGCGCGCTCGTTGCTACTGGTTCCGCGTTGATGTTCGTTCCCGGTCTTGTCACATCGGTCCTGGGTCTGCTCCTACTGATTCCCCCGACCCGTTGGGCACTGCGTCCTCTTGCTGTCCTCCTGGCAGGCCGGCGGGCAGCAGCGTTCGCAGCGGGCGGTGACGCCTTTGCAGGCACCGTCGGATACGCAGCTCGGATGCGTGGAAACGGTGAGGTCATCGACGGCGAGATCATCGTCGAAACACCTACCGCGACCACCGAATATGTGGCCAGCAACGGCAAGGAACTTGTCCTCGAGGGTGAGATTCTCGACACGGATACACCCACCCGTTCGCGGGGGCCGCAGTACTAACAGGCAGACTTGGCGCTCGTGACTACTCGATTGCTGGTCAACGGCCGGATCTACAGTTCCTTTGCACCTGACGCGACTTCGCTCGCCATCACCGACGGCACCGTCGTCTGGGTAGGTGACGAACGCGCCGGACGCGCATTGCATCCCGGCGCCGAGATCGAAGATCTGGACGGTGCGTTTGTCACTCCCGGTTTTGTCGATACCCACGTCCACATCACTGCGCTCGGATTGTCCATAGTCGGACTTGATCTTGTCGGTGCACAGTCGCTCGACG
Source organism: Rhodococcus sp. MS16 (assembly GCF_013277795.1). Classification (NCBI taxonomy): domain Bacteria; kingdom Bacillati; phylum Actinomycetota; class Actinomycetes; order Mycobacteriales; family Nocardiaceae; genus Rhodococcus; species Rhodococcus sp. MS16. The sequence goes on along the minus strand of NZ_VBTM01000001.1, from coordinate 804,719 downwards.
AATGCCTTTTGCGTGTAACGGCATTCGCCGACGCCAATCCCGACGCCGTCATCTGGGGGCACGGTTGGGACGACACCGAGTGGGCCGATCAGACTGCGCCCTCGACGGCTGACCTTGATGCCGCAGCGCCAGGGCGCAAGGTGTACCTCTCCAGGATCGACGTGCACTCGGCAGTGTGCTCGAGCACGCTGCGGGACGGGATCAATGGACTGGCAAACGAGGCCGGTTACTCCGCCGACGGCCCGCTGACTTTCGAAGCCCACCATCTCGCCCGCGCCGCCGCACGCAACCTCCTCACGGCAGATCAGCGCGCCGCCGCCCGCACCGCCGCTCTCGATCTCTGCGCCTCACGCGGAATCATTGCCGTGCACGAGTGCGGTGGCCCGGATATCTCCGGCCTCACCGATTTCCAGGAACTCCTCGCCCACGATCACGGCGTCGAGGTCCGCGGATACTGGGGTGAGCACGTCAGTACCGCGGAGGACGCTCGAGCGCTCCTCGACAAGACCGGCGCGCACGGACTCGGCGGTGACCTCTTCATCGACGGTTCGCTGGGATCGCACACTGCGTGGCTCGCCGAACCCTATGCAGATCAACCGGATTCGACCGGAAACGCCTACTTGGGCGTCGACGCCATCGCGGCGCACGTACGGGCATGCACCCTCGCCGGAATTCAAGCCGGGTTCCATGCAATCGGTGATGCCGCCGTCTCGGCCGCTGCGACGGCATTTCAGCAGGTTGCCGACGAACTCGGCGGACCCAAGGTCGCCGCACTGGGTCACCGTCTCGAGCACGCCGAAATGATGTCTGTCGCCGACGCCGAAACCTTTGCCGCGCTCGGCGTCATTGCCAGCGTCCAGCCGGTCTTCGACGAATTGTGGGGCGGCACCGACGGCCTGTACGCGACGCGACTGGGCGGCGAACGTGCCGTTGCACTCAACCCGTTTGCCCCGGCCGCATCCAAGGGCGTATCCCTCGCATTCAGTTCCGACGCACCGGTCACTCCGGTGGAACCGTGGGCGATGCTCCGCGCCGCAGTGCATCACCGCACCGACGGAAGCGGCATCTCACCTCGAGCGGCCTTCTCGGCCGCAACCCGCGGCGCCTGGCGCGCCGGTGGAGTCCGCGACGGCGCGGCCGGAACACTCAACCCGGGTGCGCCGGCGTCGTATGTCATCTGGGAAGCGGGAGACCTCGAGGTAAGCGCGCCGGCCGACTCGGTCCAGCGATGGTCGACCGATCCGCGCTCGCGTGTCCCGGCGCTACCGAGTCTCGACGCCGACGCGCAGGCACCGGTGTGTGTTCGATCGGTGCATCGTGGACGCGTCGTTTATGAGCGTTGAGTCACCCGCCGGGCAGCGGTCTCGGATAACCGAGATTCTGACCCGTTCGGTGTGGTTGCGGTCGCTGTACTCGGCAGCGGGTGGATATCTGATCTTTGTGGGGTTTCCGCCGCGGCCTCTGTGGTTTCTCGCACCGGTGGGCATTGCACTCCTCACGTGTGTGCTGACGAACTTCGGCCGCGGGGGACTGCGGCTGCGAGCTGGATTCGGATACGGCTACCTGGCAGGTCTCGGCTTCCTGATTCCACTACTCCCGTGGATCGGGGTATTTGTCGGCGCAATGCCGTGGATCGCCCTTGCCGCCGTGGAGTCACTGTTCATCGGATTGTTCGGGCTCCTGGCAGTTTTGGTGTCTCGGTTACCGTGGGCTCCGCTCTGGATTGCCGCAATCTGGTCATTGACCGAATGGCTGCGCTCCAGTGTTCCGTTTGGCGGATTCCCTTGGGGCAGGCTTGCTTTCGGCCAGTCCGAAGGTTTACTGCTTCCGCTGGCCAGCCTCGGCGGAGCGCCGCTGCTCAGTTTCGGGGTGGCCCTGACCGGCACCGGTTTGGCTGCCGTAGCTATTGCCGTTGCAGGCAAACGCTGGGACAGGGGATTTGTCGGAGCGGTTGCCGCATCCGTCGTACCTGTTCTGCTGGCTGTTGCCGTGGCGCCGTTCCTCGCAACCATGGACTCCGGCGAGAAGACGATCACCGTCGCGGCAATTCAGGGAAGCGTCCCGCGGTTGGGGTTGGACTTCAATTCCCAACGCAAGCAGGTGCTCGACAACCATGTTGCCGAAACTCTGAGGCTTGCTGACGAGGTCGACGCCGGACGCGTCAAACAACCCGACATTGTCATCTGGCCGGAAAACGCCTCCGACATCGATCCGCTGCGCAACGTGGACGCAGCAGCCGACATCACTCGCGCTTCCGTATCGATCGGTGCGCCGATCCTGGTCGGTACCGTGCTGGTCAACGCCGACCGGACAACCACGAACTCCGTGATCGTCTGGGACGGAAACAAGGGTCCGCAGGAACAGCACGACAAGAAGATCATCCAACCGTTCGGCGAGTACCTGCCGTATCGCGATTTCTTCCGGAAGTTCTCCGAGTACGCCGACCGCGCCGGCAACTTCGTACCCGGCGACGGCAATGGCGTTGTCCACGCCGCGGGTGTGCCCATCGGCATCGCCACCTGCTACGAAGTGGCATTCGACCGGGCATTCCAGGAATCAGTGCGCAACGGAGCGCAACTTCTTGCCGTACCGACCAACAACGCCACTTTCGGCGATACGGAGATGACGTACCAACAGTTGGCGATGTCGCGAGTTCGTGCCGTCGAACACGGCCGAGCCGTGGTCGTCGCAGCTACCAGCGGTGTCAGCGCCATCATCTCGCCGGACGGTTCCGTCACGTCGGAAACCGACTTGTTCGTACCCGAGTATCTGGTTGCGGATGTGCCGCTGTCGACCGACACCACACTTGCAACGAAGCTTGGCCCCGCGCCCGAGGTCGTCCTGTGCCTCCTCGCTGCGGGCTCAATAGTGATAGCAGTAATTTCCCGACGACGTGAACCCTCCCTTCCCGAAACAGGAGAGAGCAATGACTGACGTAACCAAGGGCTCGAAAACCGATCTGGTGGACGCGAGCTACACCATCGCGCTCGACACCGGAAGCGTTCGCGGTGTGGTGGATATCGCGGCAGTTCTGCTCGGCGCCGACGGGAAAGTCCGAACCGACGACGACTTCGTTTTCTTCAACAACCCGAAAGCCCCCGGCGTTGCACTCGTTTCGGACGAGACGATCACCATCGACCTCGCCGCTCTGCCTGCTGACGTTCACCGCGTGTTGATGACCGGCAGCACTGAAGCGCAGGGAAAGAACTTCTCGGATGTCACTTCCCTCCGCGTCGACGCCCGTGGATCGTCGCAGCAGTTGTCTTTTGTGCCAACAGGTTTGACTACCGAAACGGTGCTGCAGTTGGTCGCCTTGTATCGCCGCGGCGCGGGTTGGCGTCTCGACGCTGTCGGACAGGGATACAGCGCCGGATTGGCAGCCTTTGCCGCTGAACACGGTATCGACGTCGATGACGACGAGCCCGCTACTGTTGCGGCTCCTGAAGCACCCGTAGCCGCTCCCGCCCCCACCATCAGCTTCGAGAAAGTCTCCGTCAGCCTCACCAAGGATTCACAGGACAAGACAGCGCGCATCGACCTGCGTAAGAGCCAAGGCGATCCCAGTTGGGTGTTGACTGTCGGCCTGGAATGGGACGGGCGCGGGGCGACGTACGACAAGAACGGCAAGGTCAAGAAGTACGGCGAAGGAGACCTCGACGTCTACTTCTTCTGCCGTAACGAGGAGACCAACGACTACGTCGTGATCAGCGGTGAGCCGAACCATCGAGGTGGACTCGAAACCTGGCCGCACATCTACCACTACGGAGACAGCGCCGGACCGGGCAAGGGGAAGAAGCCGGCCGTCGAGCAGGTTCGTGTGCTGCCCCACGAGAACGGCGATCTGCTGGTCAACGTTTATCAGAGCGTGGACAACGGGGCCGGTGCAATCGATTCGTTCGGCAATCCTCGCGTCGCCATTCGGTACGGCAAAGCCGGTAAGGACGGACTCCCTGGTTCGGACGCCGACGAGATCCTCGTGTACGTCGGCAACGGCAAGAACTCGTTCTGGGCGACCGTCGCGCACATCGATGTGCAGGACGGTGTGCTGACCGTCGACGGGGAGACGCGCTACAGCCGAACTCTCAGTGAACGCATGCCCGGTCTGGACGCCGACGGTCAGTGGGTACAGCGCCCCAAATCGGGCCCGACCGGACGCAGCAAGAAAGCGAACAAGGGCGTCGGACTGGACAAGTACTCCGGGCCGTGCGATTCGGGGCGTAAGAAGCGCCGTTAGGGGCAAAGCCCCTGTGCGCCTTTCCGGTAGCCCCCACTACCAAAAAGGCGCACAGGGGGCTTCGCCTCCTTCATTATCGGGTATTCGCCTTGACACCTAGTCGAGCAAAGGGCGTTTCCCATGATTGAAGATCAGAGTGTCAGCCGTAAAACGAGCGTTGTCGATGCTGTTCTACGGTCTCCACTTGCGGGATTGTCCCCGTGGATTCTGCTCTCACTATTGTCCGGACCAGGACGATTCGAGGAATCCGCTGCAGCGGCGCTCGGACTATCTCTGCTGATACTGGCCGCAAATCATCGGCGGGGCGGCACTCTGAAACTGCTGGAACTGTTCGATGTCCTCTTCTTCGGCATACTCGCAGGAATTGGACTGTTCGCATCGGCAAATACGATCGAATGGTTCGAATTGTGGGGCGGTGAGCTCACCAATATCGCGCTTGTTGTCTTCGCTTTCGGATCGATACTGCTGCGCAATCCGTTCACCATGCAATATGCAAAGGAATCCACTCCGGAGGAGTACTGGACCACTTCGCTTTTCTTGCGGATCAATTACGTCATCACCGCGGTCTGGGCGCTGGCCTTCACCTGGTCTGCGATTGTCGGACTGATCGGTGACGCAGTGCTGGGCGACAGCGGCAATTTCTGGACCGGTTGGATTCTGCAGTTGGCTGGCACGTTCTTCGCTATCTCGTTCACCGAGTGGTACCCGAGCTACGCCCGGAGCAAGGCCGGCCAAGCACTCGGGTTTCCGGTCGAGCCGCCGGAATCGATTGCTCGACTGTTCGATTTCGTGCCAGTTTTCGTAGCAGTCACCGGCATGGCGGGACTGGTGACGGATTCGACGACGGTCGCTCTGGGCGTCGGGTTGATCGTGGTGGGGGCGGCAGGATACGTGGCGATGCGTCGCTGGACCGCGTAGGCGCAATCGGCGAAGGAGCTGGGCCCCTTTTCCTCGAGTGAGCATGGTTTTCTGGGCGCTGGAGCCTGTGCTCACTGAGCAGAAACTGTGCTCACTCGCATACCGGCCGTACTCCATCCGTGACGTTTGGCAGCCGAGCCGTCAGGGGATACAGCAAACACTGGTACAGATATCCGTGCCGATGGCTTTCCCTGCCGAACAGTGCGAGGAAGGCTACCGGCACGGCGCTTGTCTGATCGATGAAAACTGCTGAGCGGGAACGCTTTCGGATGACATCGGCGTCGAAGAAGGGTTCGTGGACAATGACTGCAACACAAGGACCACATCGGCATCGGATGCAACGAGAAAGACCGCCCGGCACCTGGCCGGACGGTCTTCGACGTGCAAACTGTAGTGCTAGTGCATCACGCTCCGCGGCGCTTGGCCTTCAGGAGATCGAGACGCTCTTTCAGAAGTTCTTCGAGTTCTTCGACGGAACGACGCTCGAGCAGCATGTCCCAGTGGGTACGCGGCGGCTTGACCTTCTTGGCTTCGGGCGCAGTGCCCTCCATAAGGGAACCCTCGAGGCCGTTGCGGCACATCCACGTACCGGGGATCTCGGCGTCGTCGGCGAACGGGATGTCAAAGATCTCACCGTTGTCGCACTTGTACTTCGCCATACGACGGGGGGCGAGGTCATGGTCACGGTCGGTCTCGTAGCTCACTGCTCCGAGTCGGCTACCTCGAAGTACGCGATCTGCCATGGTGGTGTCCTCTCTTCGTTCGTCACCGCTGGTGGGCGCCCGGTGTTGGGGAGTAGACGCTCACACTCATCTACAACGCCACGAGCACCGGATTGGTTCCCGTGTGGCGAGAAGACGCAACCTCCCCATCTTACCGGGTCCCGCGCGCTCGCATCCGAGCGGACATCGAGGGCGTCTGAATCTCGAGTAAAGTGTCATCTCATGACCTCGAGCACGCGCCCCAGAAGCGCCGGTAGTCCTTGCGCGTGGTGCGGTCGTGGCGTAGCGGCAGTCGGCGTCGGCCGTCGCCGCCGGTACTGCTGCCAGTCGTGCCGCCAGCGTGCGTACGAGCAGCGTAATGCGGTGAAGGGCACCAGCGTTCCCGCGGACGCGGTCATCCTGACGGCCACCGAGGCCGTCGAGTTGGTGGACCGAATGTTCGAAGTTCGTTGCGCTGCTGAAGACGTTGCCACTGCTGTCGCTGAGGGCGCCGATACTACCGAGCTACTCGCCTTGTGTGAGCAGCTGACGGTGCTCGCACGCGAGGCCGAACGTTTTCGATGAACGCCTGATTTCTTTCGATCGACGAGGTGTTTCGATCCTCCCCGTCTGGGCAATCACTTTGTAGCTGTGTGCGCGCCGCCGTGAATATGCAGTGGGCGCACGAGGCGACACAACTTCAATCCTTCAGTTCGGACCTTCGGGGAGGTTCGAACTCCGAGCCGACCCATTAATCGCGATCGACGCGATGTGCGGTGGCTCGAACAGGGTCGTTCATGGTTTCCACTCTCGATATCGAGGCGGTGCGATGTACTTCTTCAATCCCCGAACCACACCTTTCGATCGCCACTCCCGGCGAAGCATGCGGGGGTGGTTGTGATGGGTACCGACAATCGGGATGAGCAGTCGCGAACTCTGCCTGCCGGGGCGTTTCCGTTGTCCGCGGTGCAGCGGAGCATGTGGTTTGCGCAGCAGTTACACCCGGCGGTTCCGTATTTCATCGCGCAGTACATCGAGATACACGGCGACCTGGACATCGGCTTGTTGTCGCGGTCTGCGGTGGCGGCGGCGCACGAGTTCGAATCACCGTTCCTGCGGTTGATGTACCCGGATGGCGAGCCGTGCCAGATCGTCGACCCCACAATCGGCGCGGAGATCGACTACTTCGACTTTCGAGAATGTGACGATCCGCGCGAAGCTGCTGCGGAGTGGATGGACAACGATCACGCAACACCGCTCGATTTGACGCGAGACCGTCTGGTCGAAATGACGATCCTGCAAACGGGGGATCGAGATTACCTGTGGTACACGCGAATTCACCACGTAGCGCTCGACGGATACAGCGGCATGACCATCGTCAACCGCATAGCGGCGCTCTACACCTCAGAACTCGAGGGGCGTGAGCCCGCGCCCAACAAGGCGCTCGATGTGGTGAAGCTGTCGGAATTGGACCAGGCGTATCGGGCGTCGAGTCGATTCGATGCTGATCGGCAGTACTGGGCCGAGCGCATCGCGGGCGTGGATCACGGATCGACACTCACGGGCCGGGAAGCACCACCTCGCGCGCATTCTCGGATTGTGACGGATGCGCTGTCGGAAACGTCCGTCGCAGCTCTGGACGAGTGGAGTGCACGTTCGGGTGCAACGCCGGCGGCTGTGCTGATTTCGGCGTTGGCCTGCTACCTATCGCGTCGTACCGGTTATCGGGACGTGTTGATCAACTTGCCGGTCTCGGCTCGCACCACAGCGCCGTTGCAGCGCTCGGGCGGCATGTTGGTCAACGTGGCTCCGCTGCATATCGAGGTGCTCCCGGGTGACACTGTCGATGATTTGGTGGGGCGAGTGCAGCTCGAGCTACTCGGCGCGCTTCGGCATCAGCGGTGCAGCCTCGAAGACATTCGCCGGGATGCCGGACTGTCGATGGAGGATCAGCGACTGTCCGGGCCGATGATGAACGTGATGCTCTTCCGTCAGGAAATCACCTTGGGCCCGATGGTCGGCGAGTACCACATCGTGACGTCGGGTCCGGTGGAAGACCTGCTGGTCAACATCTATCAGAGCGGTAGTCCCGTCAAGACGCTGATCGAGTTCCGCGCCAATCCGGATCGTTACGAGCGCACCGAACTCGAAGAGCACCACGCAGATTTTGCGGAGTTGATTCGTGAGTTGATCGCGGTTGGTCCCGGCACACCGCTGGATCACGTACATCGCAGGACGGCTGAGATCGGTAGGGAGCGCGCGCGGGCTCGTGAGCTCGAGCAGTTCTGGGCCAGGGAGATGACGGACGCCCCCGAAGGCGCGTCGGTGGTGCTTGATCGTCCACGCACCTCGGATCACCGCGAGGAGATCGGAACTCTGCGCACCCCGATCGCACCCGAGTTGCACCAGCGCATGCGGGCAGCGGGCACAGACGTGTTCAGTCTGGTTCACGGCGCCCTGGCCATCGTGCTGTCTCGGCTGACAAACACCGACGACATCGTGATCGGTGCTCGATTTGCGCCGGGCGCACCCGTAGTGCCGCTCCGCAGCGCAGTCGATCAAGCGCATTCGTGCGCCGATGTATTGAATGATGTTGCAGACCATGATGTTACGGTCCGCGACTACAGCCAGGGCGTAGTGGACACCGCCGGACTGCATGTCGTCCTGACCGACGGTCCTACCAACCGCACAATCGAGGGCGCAGACCTTTCCATCGGTGTGGTCGACGACGCGGGAACGTTGACGTTGGACGCCGCCTACGACCAGGATGTCCTCGACGAGCGCTCCGCGCAGCAGGTGCTCACGCGAGTGCTGCGGGCATTGGGCCGGGCGCTGGAATCTCCCGGCATGGCAGTGGGTGATCTGCCGATACTCGACGAGGCCGAAGGGGAATCGCTCCGCGCAGTTCCCGGTCCCGCAGCGGCGTCCCCTCGCACTCTCGCGCACATTCTGTGCACCGCTGCACAAGTGAATCCGGACGCCGACGCGGTAGTCGTGGGCGATCAGGCACTGACGTACCGAGACCTCGATGCCCAGTCGAATGCGCTGGCGCGAGAGTTGATTGCGCGCGGAGTCGGCCCGGGGACGTATGTTGCGCTCGCACTGGCACGTTCACGAGAATCGGTGATCGCTACCTGGGCTGTGGCGAAGGCCGGTGGCGCATTCCTTCCCGTCGACCCGCACTATCCGTCCGACCGGATCACGCACATGCTGACCGACTCCGGGGCGACACTCGGGATCTGCACCAGTGATGTCCGGGGCGGATTGGGGGACACTGTCGACTGGCTGGTGCTCGGCGACCTGGAGCACCGTTCGAGCGCAGCTATCACCGACGCCGATCTGCTGAGGCCGCTGCGACTCGACGATCCGGCCTATCTGATCTACACCTCGGGTTCGACCGGCGTGCCCAAGGGCGTTGTGGTCACGCATCGCGGTGTGAGCAGTTTTGCCGAGGAACTACGAATCCGTTTCGGTACCAGCCCCGACGCACGGACCCTGCACTTTTCTTCCCCCAGTTTCGACGCGTCCGTTCTCGAACTCCTGCTTGCGTTCGGAGCCGCGGCGACGATGGTGATCGCACCGCCCACGGTCTACGGCGGTGAAGAACTGGCGGAGGTCCTGCGCGCGGGCAAAGTGACGCACGCATTCATCACCCCGGCTGCCCTCGCGACTGTTGATCCGGACCACTTGCCCCTGCTGCGTGTGATCGCCACGGGCGGTGACGCGTGCTCGTCGTCGCTTGTCGAGCAATGGTCCGGGCACCGGTTGATGTTCAACGCGTACGGACCGACCGAGACGACTGTTGTCGCCACCATGGCCGGTCCGCTGCGCAGCGACGTTCCGGTCACGATCGGTCGACCCGTGCGGGGAGCGTCGGCGATGGTGCTCGACGCACGGTTGCACCCCGTGCCGATCGGGGTGGCCGGCGAGTTGTACGTCAGTGGTGTCGGCCTGGCCCGCGGCTACCACGGACAGGGCGCCACGACGGCTCAACGTTTTGTCGCTGCCCCGAACGGGGAAGCCGGCGAGCGGATGTACCGGACGGGTGATCTGGTTCGTTGGACTGCCGACGGTGAGTTGGAATACCTCGGCCGCAGTGACTTCCAGATCAAAGTCCGCGGATTCCGGATCGAACTCGGCGAGATCGACGAAGTGCTGCGTCAGCATTCGAGCCTCGACGACGTGGTGACTGTCGGGGTGAGCGGCAGCAGCGGACAGACAATGCTGGCGTCGTACGTCACGGCAGCGCCGGGGATGCGTATCGAAGTGCCGGAGGTGACGGCGCATGCTGCGGCATCGCTGGCACCGCACATGGTGCCCTCACGCATCGTGGTGCTGGACGCGATTCCCCTGACACCCGCCGGGAAGATCGACCGCAACGCCTTGCCGGCAATCGACGAGGCGTCGGGGATCGGCGAGTACCGCGCACCGGAAAGCTCTACCGAAAAGCGCGTCTCGGCTGTGTACTGCGATCTTCTCGGCATCGCCCGCGCCGGCACCAACGACAGCTTCTTCGACCTCGGCGGCGACTCGCTGATTGCCACGCGGGTGGTGGCGCGGGTGAACGGTGCGCTCGGCACGTCCCTGAGCGTGCTCGATCTGTTCGAGGCGCCGACCGTGTCCGGATTGGCTGCGCGCGCGGACTCCTCGGATTCACGCGAGACCCTCCTCCCGCCGTTGACGAGGATCGAGCGTCCCGAACCGATTCCGGCATCACTGGCGCAGCAACGCATGTGGCTGATCAACCAACTCGACCCGGCGTCGCCGGCGTACAACATTCCGATCGCCGTCCACTTGACGGGTCCTCTGAATGTGGCGGCATTGTCGACAGCCCTGCGGGATGTCCTGATCCGCCACGAGTCCCTACGCACGGTGTTCCCGGCCACTGCGTGGGGTCCGGTGCAGAAGGTGCTCGACGTCGCCGATGTGAATCCGGAACTGACCGTCGAGACGACTTCCGCCGGCGCGATGCGTGCCCGAGCCGAAGAGCTGGCGCGGCTGGGGTTCGACGTCACGTCGGCGCCCCCGGTGCGTGCAGTGTTGCTCGAAGCCTCCGAACACGACCACGTGCTGGTTCTGGTGGTGCACCACATCGCCGCCGACGGTCTGTCGATGACACCGTTGGCCCGCGACGTCATGGTGGCGTACTCGGCCCGGGAGTCCGGACGGGTTCCGGCGTGGTTGCCGCTCGAGGTGCAGTACGGCGATTTCAGCGAGTGGCAACGCCGTGTGGTCGGTGATGCGGCAACACCCGATTCGATACTCGGCTCGCAGTTGAATTTCTGGCGCGGGGAACTCGCTGCCCGCGACGACCTTCCGGAACTTCCGATGGATCATCCGCGCCCGGCGCGTGGATTCCTGCGCGCCCACGACGTGAACTTCACGGTCGATGCACCGACCTATCGCCGTGTTGCGGCTATCGCTGCCGAGCACGATGCCAGCGTGTTCATGGTGGTGCATGCAGCGTTGGCGGTCCTCCTCGCTCGGGAGTGCGGCGGGAACGACATCGTCATCGGCACACCCGTAGCGGGGCGAAGTGAGCGTGCGCTCGACGACGTCGTCGGCATGTTCGTCAACACGTTGGCCCTGCGCACCGTCATCGACGCGGCCGCGAGTTTCGAAACCGTCGTATCCCGCACGCGCGCCACCGATGTGGCAGCACTGCGGCACAGCGACGTTCCCTACGACGTGCTGGTGGACGCTCTGAGCGGTGACTCGCCGCTGTTCCAGGTCATGCTTGTCATGGAGGGTGCAACGCCCACCGAGGTTGCTCTGCCGTCCCTGACCGTCTCGGTGGACGAATTAGACACCGGCGCAGCAAAATTCGATCTCCAGGTCATTGTCACCGAGCGCGGTGATCACCTGGAGGGGAGATTGAACTACGCAAGTGATCTGTTCGACTCCGACACCATGTCCGGATTGGCAGATCGGTTTGTCTCTCTTCTCGACACAGCGACTCAGAAGCCGGATTCCGTCGTCGGAGACATCGACCTGTGCGCAGTAGGCGAGCGCACGTTGGTCCTCGAGCGGTGGAACGCGACGTCGCGACCGCTCGAGGCACTGACCCTGGACGATCTGACACGCGCCCAGGCCGAGCGGAGTCCCCAAGCCGTCGCTCTGCGCTTCGGTGACGCCGCTCTGACCTACGAACAGTTCGACAATCAGGTGAACTCACTGGCTCGGACGTTGATCGCCCGCGGCGTCGGGCCTGATCAGCGCGTGGCGGTGGCGCTGCCGCGCTCGCTGGAACTGTTGGTGGCGATCCATGCGGTGATCCGCAGCGGCGGCGCATACGTCCCGGTGGATCCGGACCATCCCGAGGAACGAATCCGGTACGTGTTGTCCGTGGCATCACCGGTGTGTGTCCTCGGAAGCAATGGACATCACGGGCACCTCCCGACGGATATCGACATCCTCGATGTCGACCTCGAGGCTTCGCCGACCCCTCCGGTCACCGATGCCGACCGGATTGCTCCGCTCCACCCGGACAACATCGCTTACGTCCTCTTCACGTCCGGCTCCACCGGTCGCCCGAAAGGTGTTGCGGTATCGCATCGTTCGATAGTCAACCGGCTGAAGTGGATGCAAGGCGCCTACCCGCTGGAACCGTCGGATGTCGTGGTGCAGAAAACGCCGATCACTTTCGACGTCTCGGTCTGGGAACTGTTCTGGCCCCTGCAGACCGGTGCGGAGTTGGTGATCGCGGCGCCGGACGGTCACCGCGACCCGACCTATCTCTCGACGTTGATCGCCGAATCGCGGGTCACCGTGGCCCACTTCGTTCCGTCCATGCTCGCCGAGTTTGTTGCCGTCGCATCGCGCGGCGACTGCGCAACTCTGCGCCACGTGTTCAGTAGCGGCGAAGCACTGCCTCCAGCCACGGCGATGGCCCTGACCCGCGTGAGTGACGGCGCCTTGCACAATCTGTACGGCCCCACAGAGGCAGCTGTGGACGTCACCGCGTCCGAATACCTGCCCGGCCCGGGAACGTCGGTTCCGATCGGGTCACCGGTCTGGAACACCCAGGTCTACGTGCTCGACTCGCGCCTGCACCCGGTTCCGGTCGGCGTTCACGGCGAGTTGTACCTCGCCGGCGTCCAGTTGGCGCGCGGATATTTCGGCAGGAGCGAGCTCACTGCCGACCGCTTTGTGGCCGATCCGTACAGCCGAACCGGGGCCGCCCGCATGTATCGCACAGGCGACATCGTGCGGTGGCGGGTGGACGGTCAACTCGACTACATCGGCCGGATAGATTTCCAGGTCAAGATTCGTGGTTTGCGGATCGAGTTGCCGGAGATCGAATCGGCGATACTGCGCACCCCGGGGGTAGCGCAGGCAGCTGCCCGTGTTCATCACGACGACGCGCTCGGCGATTCTCTAGTCGGATACGCGATCGGCGACAAGGGGGCTGCTCTCGACCCGGATCGGATTCGGCAGGTGCTTCGGGACGAACTTCCGGCGTACATGGTGCCGTCGTCGATCATCACGATGGACGCTTTTCCGCTCGGTTCCACCGGAAAACTCGATCGAACGGCGTTGCCGGATCCCACCTTTACGAGCACGCGTGCATATGTCGCACCACGGACGCCGCTCGAACAGACCATCGCAGACATCCTCGCTGATCTTCTCGGTACCGACGAGATCAGCGTCGACGACAACTTCTTCGACATCGGCGGCAACAGCCTCATCGCGGCCCGCGCGATTGCCCGTATCAACGACGCGCTGGGGGTGAGCCTGTCGATTCGCAGTATCTTCGACGAGCCCACAGTCGAAGGCTTGGCAACAAACTGCGAGAGCGCGGCGCGCGCAGCGACAACGCTTCCACTGGAACCGCAGGCGCGTCCGGACCGAATCCCGTTGTCGCTGGCCCAGAAGCGGATGTGGTTCGTCAACCAGTTCGACATCAGCTCGTCGGCGTACAACGTGGCCATCGCGATCCGGATGCGCGGCGACCTCGATCACGGTGCCCTGCAGAATGCACTCGGCGACGTACTCGATCGGCACGAATCGCTGCGCACGTCGTTCCCGATGGTGGACGGTGTTCCCGCTCAGATCGTCGTTCCGGCAGGCGATGCGTTGCCGTCGCTACCACTGCTCCGCTGCGCGCCCGAAGAGCTCCGCAGCCGGATCAACGACGTGGCCACGGCAGGATTCGACGTCACCGCCGCACCGCCGATCCGGGCGGAACTGATCCAGGTTTCGACCGACGAACATGTCCTCGTTGTGGTCGTGCATCACATCTGCGCGGACGGTTTCTCGATGGCGCCGCTGGCAATCGACGTGATGACCGCGTATTCCGCGCGCACTCGCGGCTTCATACCGAATTGGGCACCGCTGCCGATCCAGTACGCAGATGTTGCGTTGTGGCAGCAGAGCGTTCTCGGCGACGTCACCGAGAGTGGAAGCGAACTGTCCCGCCAGCTCGACTACTGGACACACCGACTCGAAGGGCTCCCCGAAGTACTGCAACTGCCGACGGATCGACCCCGTCCGCGCGTTCAGGATCTGTCCGGCGCCGTTGTACGGTTCGAGATCGACGCGGACGTGCATCGACGGTTGCTTGCCACCGCGCAGAATTCTCGCAGCAGCCTCTTCATGGCGATGCACGCGGCATATGCGTTGTTGCTGGGACGACTGTCCGGGATGGACGACATCGCAATCGGTTCACCGATTGCCGGCCGAGGTAACGCGCTGCTCGACCCGATGGTCGGCATGTTCGTGGGAACACTGGTCCTGCGCACCGGGTTCGACCCCGCTCGTTCCTTTGCCGACGCTCTCGGGCAGGTCCGCAGTGTCGACCTGGACGCCTTCGACAACGCGGACATCCCGTTCGAGCGCGTCGTGGATGCCCTGGCGCCGCAGCGGTCGACGTCGCACTCTCCACTGTTCCAGGCGATGCTCGAGTTCAAGAACACCGAGCGGCCGGCATTGACTCTCGACGGCCTGGACGTGGACATTCTCGACCTCGAAACAGTGGTGTCCAACTTCGATCTCCAGTTGACGCTCGCCGAGAAGTTCGACGAGCACGGCGAACCGGCGGGGATCGAGGCCGGATTCACCTACGCGAGCGCATTGTTCGACAGCGCCACCATCGAGCGCTTTTCCGAGTACCTGCTCCGAATCACCGACGCCGTCACCCGGGATCCACATGCGCCCGTTGGCGACATCGACTTGCTCGGTAGCGCCGAGGTGCGCGCCGCCGACACGCGAGCACTTCCCGAACCCGCGCTTCTGCCGGACTTGATCTCGGCGAACTACCGTAGCGATTCGATCGCTCTGGCCTTCGAGGGAATCGAGATCGCCTACGAAGCTGCCGATCGGCACGCCAATCAACTTGCACGAGTGCTGATCTCGCACGGAGCAGGACCGGAGAGCGTCGTGGCACTTGCCTTGCCGCGATCGGCGACGTCCGTGCTCGCGATCTGGGCGGTCGCTCGAACCGGTGCAGCGTTTGTTCCCGTCGACCCGTCGTATCCGGCAGACCGGATCAAGCACATGATCACCGATTCCGGCGCGTGTGTAGTCGTGACCACCACGACCGACACACACACCATTCCGGAGGACGTGAGCACGGTTGTTCTCGACACGATGGAGGTCCGCGCAGAATGCGCTGCCGCATCGGACGAACCGATCCGCGATTCCGAACTCCGCGCGCCCCGATCCCTCGACCACGTTGCCTACGTCATCTACACGTCCGGCTCGACCGGACTGCCCAAGGGCGTCATGGTCACCCACCGGGGCCTGGCAGCACTCGCCGAGCAGGAACGCATCACATTCGGGGTCGATGCACACTCGCGGACTCTGCATTTCAGCTCGCCCAGCTTCGACGCCTCGGTCCTCGAACTGCTGCTCGCGGTGTCCGCGGGCGCAACAATGGTGATCGCGCCGCCCTCGATTCTGGGCGGCGACGAACTCACGGCTCTGCTGCGCGACGAGCACGTCACTCACGCCTTCATCACACCCGCCGCTCTGGCAACCGTCGACGGAAGCGTCCTGGGCGAACTCGAGGCTGTCGGGACCGGCGGCGACGTCTGCCCGCCCGAACTGGTAGCGGCCTGGGCGCGCCCGGGGCGGATCATGATCAACGCGTACGGACCGACCGAATCGACCGTCGTCGCGAGCATCACCGAACCGCTGACGCCGTCGCGGCGCGTCAGTATCGGACGGCCGTCGCTCGGGATCACCGCATCCGTCCTCGACGCGCGACTACACCCCGTGCCGATCGGTGTGGCCGGCGAGCTGTACGTCAACGGCGACGGTGTGGCCCGCGGGTACCGGAACCGAACCGCCGTCACAGCCGAACGCTTTGTCGCCGATCCCGCCGGAGCCCCAGGCAGCCGGATGTACCGGACCGGTGACCTGGTCCGCTGGAACGGTGAGGGCGAACTCGAGTACCTCGGTCGCAGCGACTTCCAGGTCAAGATCCGCGGCTTCCGCATCGAACTCGGCGAGATCGAAACGGCACTCACAGGGTGCCCTGGTGTGGCTCAAGCTGTCGCGACCACGGTCGAACGTGACGGCGGACCGGCACGGATCGTCGGATATGTCGTTGCCTCGGATACCGACGTCTCGCTTCTGAGTCCGGATGACGTCATCGCGGTGGTCAGCACCCAACTGGCCCCGCACATGGTGCCGTCGACGGTTGTCGTCCTGGACGAATTGCCGCGCACGTCCAACGGAAAGCTTGATCGCCGCGCACTCCCGGTCCCGGACTTCGCTGCCGCCCGAACGCATTCGCGAGCAGCGGAAACCGAACTCGAGACGGCTCTCGCCGCATTGTTCGCCGACGTTCTCGGGCTGGATTCGGTAGGCGTGGACGATTCGTTCTTCTCACTCGGCGGCGATTCGATCATGTCGATCCAACTGGTGGCTCGCGCTCGCACGAGCGGCATCGTGTTCTCGCCGCGTGAGGTGTTCGAAGCCAAGACCGTCTCCGCGCTGGCGGCAGTGATCGAGCTCGCCGAAGACGCCACACCGCTCGTGCTGGAGGAACTGCCGGGAGGGGGAGTGGGTTCGATGCCGCTCCTGCCGGTTGCGCACTGGTGGCTCGATCGATTTACCGAGAACACGGCAGGACTCGACTCGTTCTCGCAATCCACTCTGCTCAACGCCCCTACCGCTCTGCAACGCATCGAACAGCTCACTGCCGCAGTACAAGTCGTTCTCGACCGCTACGGCACGCTGCGCGCTCGACTCGAACTGCAACCGCACCGGGCGCTGGTCGTCGGTGAAATCGGGAGCATCGACGCGGCACACGTGTGCCGACGCGTTCAGGTGGACGCCGAACCGGGAACGTCGGAGTTCGACGAGGCGATCGTCACCGCCCTCGACGACGCCCGCGACGCGTTGGATCCACGAAACGCGTCGATGATCAAGGTCACCTGGTTGTCCGGCCCCACCGGCGCCGGACGCTTGCTCCTGGTCATTCACCATCTTGCAGTGGACGGTGTCTCCTGGCGGGTGCTGGTGCCCGAACTCGCGGCAGCCTTCCATCAACTCGACGCCGGACTCACCCCCGCCTCGACGTCGACTCCCGGTGAGACGTCCCTGCGGCGCTGGGCAACCGCTCTCGCCGAGATCGCACCGACCCGTCGCAGCGAGATAGACCTGTGGCGTTCCATGCTGGCCGGAGCGGACCCGCAAATCGGATCGCGGCCGCTGGACCCGCACCTCGATACCGGCCGGGCGTTGGCGCGCGTGGCAGTCGAGGTTCCGGTGGACGTGTCCGAGACCGTACTGACCGCCTTGCCCGCGCTGTATTCGGGCTCGGTCAACGACGGACTGCTCGCTGCGCTGGCGCTGGCGGTGACGCAGTGGCGATCGTCTCGCGGAGTTCGGGCCGACGACGTGCTGGTCTCGTTGGAGGGACACGGCCGCGAAGCGCACGTTGTCCCCGGTGCCGATGTACTGCACACGCTCGGCTGGTTCACCACCGTGTTCCCGGTGCGGGTGGATCTATCGGCAGTCGATACCGCCGCACTGCTGTCCGGGCAGGGAAATGCCGGACCGCTTCTCAAATCGGTCAAGGAACTTCTTCACGCAATTCCCGACAGCGGCATCGGATACGGACTGCTCCGCTATCTCGACGATGTCGGGCAGCAACAACTCTCGGGACCGGCCTCGCCTCAGATTTCCTTCAACTACCTGGGCCGATTCGGCGGCTCCGAATCCCCTCACGACGGCGACTGGGCGTTGGCCTCGGACGTCGATCTGGAAGCATCCGCGCGGGGATCCGACATGCCGCTCGCGGCTGTCCTGGACGTCAATGCCGTCGCCACCGACATCGACGGGCGACCACAGTTGTCGGCTACGTGGGCGTACCCGTCCGGCGTCCTGTCAGACGGCGATGTCCGCGAGATCGCGGACTTGTGGGTATCGGCGCTCACCGCACTGGCCGCTCACGCCGAGAATTCCGAACGCGGAGGGTTCACCCCGTCGGATCTCCCGCTGGTGGAACTCGATCAGAGCGCTATCGACCGCTTCGAGGACCAGATTCCCGATCTGGCCGACATCTGGTCACTCTCACCCCTGCAAGCCGGCTTGCTCTTCCACGCGCGGTACGCCGAACACACCGTCGACGCGTACACGGTGCAATTGACCCTCGACCTCGAGAGCGTCGAACCTGCGCGTCTCCATCGCTCCGCGCAGGCACTGCTCGATCGGCACGACAACCTCCGCACCTCGTTTGTCACCGACGAGGCCGGCAACTCCGTGCAGATCGTCCACGCGAATGCGGTTGTGCCGTGGACCGAGATCGACATCTCCCCGCTGCCGCCCAGCGAGCAGGACACGGAATTCTACGAACTGCTCCGAGCAGATCGCGTCCGCGGGTTCGACATGGCCACCGCGCCGTTACTGCGTTTCCTGCTCCTACGTACGGGGGAGACAACCTACCGACTCATTCTGACCAACCATCACATCCTCCTCGACGGCTGGTCCATGCCGTTGCTGCTGCGGGATCTGCTGACGCTGTACGCGACGGACTCCGACCAAAGTGCCCTCTCACGCGTCCATCCGTACCGTGACTATCTCGAATGGCTCTCACACCGTGACACCGAGTCGGCTTTGACAGCCTGGTCGCATGCCCTGGCCGGGATGGACGAACCGACCTTGGTCACTCACGCCCACACGGCCGAAGAACTGACCACCACATCGCGTGACAGGTTCCTCGAACTCGATGTCGCCCGAACCGAAGCCCTGCGCGGATTCCTTCGATCCCGCGGACTGACCATGGCATCACTGATCCAGGTGGGCTGGGGACTCGTGTTGAGCGAGTTGCTCGGCCGCGACGACGTGATCTTCGGCGGCACGGTGTCCGGGCGTCCACACGAGGTGCACGGTATCGAATCGATGATGGGGTTGTTCATCAACACCGTTCCCATCCGGGTGCGACTCGACGCACGAGAGTCCCTGGCCGAGTTGTGCATTCGCGTGCAGAGTGAGCAAACTGCGCTGCTCGACCACCATCATGTCGGTCTACCGGACATCTCGGCCGCAGTGGGCAGCGCAGCCACGTTCGACACATTGACCGTCTTCGAGTCGTACCCGGTCGATCGCACCGGGTTGTCCGCCGGAATAGACATCGCCGGAATGCACGTACTCGACGTGCATGACGCGCAGGACGCCGCGCACTACCCGTTGGCCGTCATCGCGTCCACCGACGGCGGCATGTTCAAGCTCAAGTTCGAGTACTTCCCGGGTGCACTCGCCGATCGGGACGTCGACGCGGTAGCCGACCGGTTGATGCGGACCCTCGAACTCATTGCCGCGCATCCCGACTTGCCGCTGGCTCACCTGTCCCTGATGCCCGAGCAGGAAATGCGCGAACTGGTTCCGGCGTACGGGACGCCGGGCGGGTCGAATCGCACTCTTGCCGAACTGTTCACCGACGCCGCAGCCCGTTTCCCGGATCGGATCGCACTGACCGCCGGCACGCGCCAGGTCACCTACCGCGAACTGGACGACGCATCCGATCGCCTTGCCCGGATGCTCATCGCCGATGGTGTCGCGGCTGAGGATCGGATCGCGATCGGCGTCAGCAGGTCCGTCGAATCCGTCGTCGCGATGTGGGCGATCACGAAGGCCGGCGCCGCCTTTGTTCCGGTTGATCCGCGCTATCCACGTGAGCGAATCGAGTTCATGCTCGCCGACTCCGCCGCACACATCGGGATCACCACCACCGAGCACTCCGGTGACCTACCCGCCGCTATCGGATGGATCGAACTGGATTCACCCGAAACGCAAGCGCGTCTGGCCACCTTGGCATCGGGCCGCAGTGTTACCCCCACGCGCTTGGGCAACGCGGCGTACGTCATCTACACCTCGGGATCGACCGGACAACCCAAAGGCGTACTTGTCACGCACTCCGGCCTCGAGAACTTCGCCGACGAGGAACGTGAGCGTTTCGGGATAGACGAGCAGTCCCGCACCTTGGCATTGTCCTCGCCCAGTTTCGACGCCTCCGTTCTCGAATACCTCCTCGCGTTCCCCAACGGTGCCACCATGGTGATCGCGCCGACCACCGTGTACGGCGGCGAGGAACTCGCCGCAGTCCTGCGCGATGAGGCGGTCACCCACGGATTCATCACCCCGGCCATGCTCACCTCAGTGGATCCGAGCGGCATCGACGCGTTGACGTGCGTGATCGTCGGCGGTGAAGCGTGCCCACCGGAACTGCTGCACACCTGGGCACCTGGGCGCTCCTTCCACAACCTGTACGGGCCCACCGAAACCACCATCGGCGCCAACATCAGCGACCCCATACCGGCCGACGGCACCGTCGTCCTGGGCGGACCGATCCGAGGCGTGCGCGAACTGGTCCTCGACCGACGCCTCCAGCCGGTGTCCGTTGGAGTGCCCGGTGAGTTGTACATCGCCGGCGCCGGACTGGCGCGCGGCTATCACCAGCGTGCCGGGCTGACCGGCGAGCGCTTTGTCGCCGACCCCTACGGGGAACCAGGGGAGCGGATGTACCGCACCGGCGACGTCGTACGCTGGCGCGCCGACCGTACCGTCGAATACCTCGGCCGCAGTGACTTCCAGGTCAAGATCCGCGGATTCCGCATCGAACTCGGAGAGATCGACACCGCCCTCGCCGCATTGCCTGGCGTCGAATTTGCCGTCACCCTCGCCGTTCACGGACCGGCCGATCAACAGGCACTCGCGTCGTACGTCCTGATCGACAGCGATGCTGCGGTGACCGTCGCCGACGTGCTCGCACACGCACGTGAGCACCTGCCCGCTCATATGGTCCCCGCCAGTGTTGTCATCCTGCACGACATCCCACTGACCGGCACCGGAAAAGTCGACCGGGCGGCCCTACCGGAACCGCAGTTCGACACCGCGGGCGGAGAATTCACGGCCCCGACCACCGAGTTCGAACGACTGATTGCCGCAGCATTCGACGAAGTCCTCGAATCGGGACCGATCGGCCTCGACACACACTTCTTCGACGCCGGCGGAAACTCGCTCACCGCGACCCGCGTCGTCGCACGGGTGAACGCCGCGCTGGGCTGCGACATCGGCGTCCGGACCCTGTTCGACGCCCCGACGGTACGGGCACTGGCACACGCCGCCCAGAACGCCGGCCGCGACCTCACCGCGCGAGTGCCACTCACCCCGATCGAGCGCCCTGAACCCATCCCGGTATCCGTCGCGCAGAAGCGCATGTGGTTCCTCAACCAATTCGACATCAGCTCACCGGCATACAACATCCCACTTGCCGTCACCTTGACCGGAGAACTCGACCACGACGCGCTGACCCGCGCTTTCGACGACGTCCTTGACCGCCACGAAAGCTTGCGGACGATGTTCCCCGCCACCGCCGGAACACCGACGCAACGCATCGTCCCCGTCGATGACGTCCCACTGAATCTGGAACCGGAACCCGTCGCCGAGCAGAATCTGATCAACCGCATCCTCGAATTCGGATCAGCGGGCTTCGACGTCTCGCGCGCAGTCCCGATTCGCAGCACACTGCTCGAGATCGCCCCGGATCGCCACGTTCTTGTGGTCGTGGCTCACCACATCATCGCCGACGGGTTCTCCATGAGCCCCCTCGCGCTCGATGTTGCCACCGCCTACGCCGCACGTAGCACCGGCAGCGCGCCGACCTGGGCCGAACTACCCGTCCAGTACGCGGACTTCACGCTGTGGCAGCAGGCGAACCTCGGTTCGGAGGAGGACGCGGACTCGGAGATCTCCCGTCAACTCGACTACTGGACACACCAACTGGCGGATCTGCCCGACCCCATCAATCTGCCCACCTCGCATCCCCGTCCGGCAAAGCAGTCGATGCAAGGCGCCGTGGCGGCGTTCGAGATTCCGGCGAGCACCCACCGACTCCTCTCCGATGTAGCCCGCCAGCGCGGCGTCACCATGTTCATGGTCCTGCACAGCGCTTACGCCGCACTTGCTGCCCGACTATCCGGCCAGAGCGACATCGTGATCGGAACACCCATCGCCGGACGCGGTGAAGCCGAACTCGATCACCTCATCGGCATGTTCGTGAACACCCTGGTCCTGCGCACACCGCTCTCACTCGACTCCACCTTCGCCGACCTGCTCGATCAGGTGCGCGAGATCGACCTCGGTGCGTTCCAGCACGGTGACCTACCGTTCGAGCGTCTGGTCGACACACTGGACCCCGAGCGCTCCACATCGCACACTCCGCTGTTCCAGATCCTCCTCGAATTCCGCAACAACGTGGTGCCGACACTCGAACTTCCCGGACTGAGTGTGTCCGGAGTGGACATCGAACTCCCTGTCGCCAAATTCGATCTGCAACTGTCGGTCACGGAACGGTACGGGGAACACGGCGCTCCTGACGGCATCGACGCCGAGTTCATCTATGCCACAGATCTTTTCGATGCCGATCTCATGGAAACCTATGCTCGCCGGTTTGTCGAACTGCTCACCGCCGCCGCACAGGAGCCGACAACCAGGCTCGGCGACCTCGACATCCTCGACGACATCGAGCGCCGCACAGCGCTGACCGAATGGAACACCGCAGGATATGCGTCGCTCACCGCAGACGACACCATCGCAGATCGCTTCTACGCGAGCGTCGCGGCGCATCCCAACGCCACTGCGGTCGGTGACGGCACCACGTCACTCACTTATGCCGAACTCGACGGCCGCGCGAATCGACTCGCCAGGCTGCTGATCGCCCAGGGGATAGGACCGGAATCCGTCGTCGCCGTCGCGCTGCCCCGCACCACCGAGTTGGTGGTTGCGCTTCTTGCCGTGATCAAAGCGGGTGGCGCGTACCTGCCCATCGACGTCACCTACCCGGAAGAGCGCATCCGATTCCTCGTCGCCGACGCACAACCCGGCGCCCTGATCACGTCCGACGAATTCCGGCGGATGTTGCCCGACGGCCTCACGGACGGTTACAGCCTCCCGGTGATCGAACTCGGGACGCCGGAAAGAGACCTGCGTCTCGAGCATCTTGCGCCGTCCCGGATCACCGACGCGGACCGCCTGGCTCCACTGCGCGGCGACTCGATCGCCTACATCATCTACACCTCCGGATCGACCGGACAGCCCAAGGGCGTGCTCGTCTCACACCGCAACGTCCTCACCCTCATGGACAACGCGTCCCCGACATTCGGCTTCGACCACACCGACGTGTGGACGATGTTCCACTCCTACGCCTTCGACTTCTCCGTCTGGGAACTGTGGGGCCCGCTCCTGCACGGTGGCCGCCTCGTTGTGGTCGACTACTACACAACCCGCTCACCCGACATGTTCGACGAATTGTTGCGCCGCGAAGGCGTCACCGTCCTCAACCAGACACCCACCGCGTTCTACCAACTCGCAGAAGCCGACCGCGGTCATCACCCAGCACCCGGCGAACCAGACCTCGCACTGCGCTACGTCATTTTCGGTGGAGAAGCACTCGACCTCGGTCAACTACGAAAGTGGTTCGACCGCAGACCCACAACACCTGCACTGATCAACATGTACGGCATCACCGAGACCACGGTCCATGTCAGTCGCATCGCCCTGACCCGCGACGACGCGCATCGCGGCTCCGCCAGCATCATCGGCCGCGGACTACCGGGAATGAACGTCTACGTCCTGGACCAGCGACTACGCCTGGTACCGCCCGGCGTCGTCGGAGAAATGTATGTATCCGGTGACCAGATCACCCGCGGGTATCTCGGCAAGCCCGCATTGACCTCTACGCGGTTCCTACCCGACCCTTTCGGTGGCTCGGGGGATCGAATGTATCGAAGTGGGGACCTTGCGAAGTGGAACGACGCGGGGCAGCTGGAGTATGTGGGACGCAGCGATTTCCAGGTGAAGGTGCGTGGTTTCCGCATCGAACTCGGTGAGATCGAAGCCGCCATGCTCCGCTGCCCCGGCGTCGCGCAATCCGTTGCCATCGTCCGCAGCGACAGTGGCAGCTCGAGAATCGTCGGATACGTTGTGCCCGAAGCTGGAGCGAGCATCGATTCCGAGGCAGTGACCGTCTCCGTGTCCGCCGAATTGGCGTCGTACATGGTGCCGACGGTGATAGTGGTCCTGGACGAGCTTCCGCTGACCGTCAACGGGAAACTTGATCGGGGACATCTCCCGGCCCCCGATTTCACCGTGCTCACTCTGGGGCCGACGTCTAACCGAAGCCCTTCCACCACAACAGAATCCATGCTCGCCGATCTGTTCGCCGACGTTCTCGGCCTACCATCGGTCGGCATCGACGATTCCTTCTTCGGCCTCGGCGGCGATTCGATCATGTCGATCCAATTGGTCTCGCGGGCCAAGGACGCCGGACTGGCCTTCACTCCGCGCGACGTGTTCGAGGCAAAAACCGTGGCCGGACTCGCGCAGGTGGTCCGCAGCGAACCCGTCGAAACCGCACCCGCACTGGAGGAACTACCCGGCGGCGCAGTCGGAACAATGCCGCTCACGCCGATCATGACATGGCTCCTCGAGCGCAGTGGTGGTGATCTCGAACTGATCCGCAGCTACAGCCAGAGCGCGCTGCTCTCTCTGCCTCGTCACACCATTGCCCGTGCACTCGATGACGCCCTGCAATCCCTGCTCGACCATCACGATGTGCTGCGAAGCCGCCTCGACACCGGCACACGCAGCCTGATCGTCGCCGAACCCGGAACGGTACGCGCATCAGATGTACTGCACCGCCTGGAGATCAGTGCAGATCAGGGGCCGCAGTTCCGCCGCACCGCCGAAGAAGCAATGGCATACGCGTCGAGTCGCCTTGATCCCGAGAACGGAAAGATGATCGCAGCGGTGTGGCTCGATCCTGTCGGAGCCAGCGCCCGTGGCCGGCTACTCCTGGTGATTCACCACCTCGCCGTCGACGGTGTGTCGTGGCGTCTACTCGTCCCCGATCTTGCGACCGCGTACGGCGCTGCCGAAGCTCGCACTCCGGTCACGCTGCCCGCAGGTGGGACGTCGATGCGCCGGTGGGCAACCGGCCTCGCCGAACAGGCACCCGCGCGCCGCGCAGAACTCACGCGCTGGGAAGCCAGCGCCGGCCGCGACGCACTGCTGGGAAACCGGGCACTCGACCCGGCCGTCGACCTCGGTTCGACCGTGGAAAAGATCACCGTCGACATCGACTCCGCGGTCACCGACAACATTCTCACCGCCGTTCCGCACCTGTTCGGCGGCTCGGTGAACGACGGCCTGCTCGCAGCACTGGCGCTGGCCGTGACCGGGTGGCGTCACTCGCACGGCAAGCGCGGCACCGATGTCCTGATCAATCTCGAAGGCCACGGACGTGAGGAAGCCGCTGTACCGGGAGCCGACCTGTCCCGAACCGTCGGCTGGTTCACCACCATCTTCCCGGTACGACTCGACCTCGCCGGCATCTCCGTCATCGACGCTCTCTCCGGCGGCGACGCCATCGCGTCGGCAGTGAAATCGGTGAAGGAAACGCTGCTCGCCGTACCGGACAACGGCATCGGGTTCGGAATGGCCAAGTACCTCGACGACGCCCGATCACTGCATGAACTCCCGGCGCCGCAGATCTCGTTCAACTACCTCGGACGACTCGGTGGTACCGAGACCGGCAGCGAGGAAGTTCCGTGGTTGCCAGTGCCGGGAGTAACCCTCGACGAACCACACAACGGACAACTCCCGGCTGCGTCGGTGCTCGACATCAACACCGTGGCCACGGACAGCAGCAACGGCCTGGTCCTGCGCAGCACCTGGGCGTTCCCGAGAGGAATCCTCACCGCTACCGACGCGTCGGAGCTAGCTGAACTGTGGACCCGCGCCCTGACCGCGCTCAGCAACTACGTCGAGCAGACGCACACCCGGCAACTCACACCGTCGGACGTCGACCTCGTCACTCTCGATCAGCCTGCGATCGAACACCTGACCACACGATTCCCCGACCTGACGGACGTCTGGTCCCTCTCACCGCTGCAATCTGGGCTGCTTTTCCACGCACAGTTCGACGACACCGGCATCGATCCGTACATGGTGCAGTTGACTCTCGAACTCGGCGGCCGCATCGATCACGCGCGGATGCAACGCGCCGCAGCGGCATTGCTCGACCGTCATCCCAGCCTGCGAGCCGGATTCATCGCAGCGCCCGGCGGGCGCGCGTTGCAGATCATCCGATCCGACGTGACGGCGGACTGGACCGATGCGGACCTGTCCCATCTCCGGCCTTCCGAGATCGAAGCGGAGTGGACACGTCTCCTCGAGGCCGACCGCTCGCAGCGTTTCGATATGGAAACAGCACCGCTGATCAGGTTCATGCTCGTCCGCATCAGTGACGACTCGGCCCGACTTGTCATCACCAACCACCACATCCTGCTCGACGGATGGTCGACGCCCCTCGTGCTGCGCGACCTGCTCACGCTGTACGCCACCGACGGTGACCCCGAGATCCTGCCCCGCGCACCGCACTACCGTGACTATCTCGCCTGGCTGACCACCCGCAACAGCAACACATCGCTCGAAGCCTGGCGAGGCGCTCTGCAGGGGATCGACACACCAACGCTGTTGGGCGCGTCCACCGACGACCCCGAGCAGACAAGTGAGGTGTGCTCGGTCAGTCTCTCGCCCGAACGCACCGATGTTCTCCGCACCTTTGTCCGCTCGCACGGACTGACCATGGCAACCGTTGTCCAGGCCGCGTGGGGAATTGTGCTGGGGGAGTTGCTCGGCCGCGACGACATCGTATTCGGTGGAACCGTCTCCGGGCGCCCACCCGAAGTGTCGGGCGTCGAGTCCATGGTGGGCCTCTTCATCAACACGGTGCCCGTACGCGTTCAACTGAACGCACGAGAATCACTGTCCGAGTTGTGCGTTCGCATCCAGGGCGAGCAAGCTGACATGCTCGATCACCACTACGTCGGACTCACCGACATATCCGCAGCGGTGGGCCCTGCCGCCTCCTTCGATACCTTGACGGTCTTCGAGTCCTACCCGGTCGATCGCGCCGGACTGTCCGCCGGTACCGATATCGCCGGCATGCATGTCCTGGGAATCGACGGACGTGACTCCGCCCACTACCCCCTGGCAGTGGTCGCCTCCGAAGACCGAGCCCTCCACATCAAGATGGAATACCAGCCCAGCCAGTTCACCGAGCGTGACACCGAGATCATCGCCGAACGCATACTCATCGCGATCGAACGCATCGCGGCGACGCCGGACGAACCACTGTCCTCGATGCACATCCTCACCGAATTCGAGAGCCGCGACCTGGTCCCCGTCTTCGGCGCCCCCGGGCGATCCACTCGAACACTCCCCGAGATATTTGCCGACGCCGCCGCAACGTTCCCCGAACACATCGCACTCTCGGCCGGCGAACGCGCACTCACTTACCTGGAACTGGACCGCAAATCCAACCAGTTGGCCCGCGAACTCATCAAGCGCGGCGCCGGCCCCGAAACCGCCGTCGCGATCGGCATTGCCCGCTCGATCGAATCGGTGCTCGCAGTATGGGCCGTCACCAAAACCGGAGCAGTATTTGTTCCCGTCGACCCCAACTACCCAGCCGACCGCATCGAACACATGCTCACCGATTCGAACGTCCTGCTCGGCCTCACTGTCAGCGAGTCCGTCGACTCACTCCCACCTGCGGCGCCGTGGCTCGTCCTCGACGAAGAACCCTTCATCCGGGACGTCTCCCTCGCCTGCACACTCCCGATCAGCCAGGACGAACGACTGGGTGCAATCGACCTGAACAACGCCGCCTACATCGTCTACACCTCGGGTTCCACCGGGAAACCGAAAGGCGTCGTCGTCACCCATTCCGGCCTGGACAGCTTCGCGCTCGACCAACAACGACGCTTCCATGCCGACCACACTTCGCGCACATTGCATTTCGCGACGCCCAGCTTCGACGGCGCGATCTTCGAATACCTCCAGGCATTCGGTGTGGGGGCCACGATGGTGCTGGTGCCCACCGATATCTACGGGGGCAGCGAACTTGCCGAGCTCATCAAAACCGAACACGTCACACACGCCTTCATCACCACGGCCGCCCTTGCCACCGTCAACGCCGAAGGACTCGACGAATTCCGGCACGTTGTTGTCGGGGGAGAGGTCTGCCCACCGCACCTCGTCACGCAATGGGCCCCTGGGCGTGAACTCGCCAACGCGTACGGACCTACCGAAACCACCGTCATGGCCGACATCAGCGAACCCATGACCGTCGGCGCACCCATCACCATCGGCGGCCCCATCCGAGGCGTCAGCGAAATCGTCCTCGACAGCCGTCTCCAACCCGTACCTGTCGGCGCGCATGGTGAGCTGTACATCGCCGGCGTCGGTCTCGCCCGCGGCTACCACCAGCGCACCGGGTTGACCAGCGAACGGTTTGTGGCCAACCCCTACGGCAAGCCAGGGGAGCGGATGTACCGCACCGGCGACATCGTGCGCTGGCGCGCCGACCACACCATCGAATACGTCGGTCGCAGCGACTTCCAGATCAAAGTCCGCGGTTTCCGCATCGAACTCGGCGAAATCGACACCCAGATAACCTCTATCGACGGTGTCACCAACTCCGTCACCCTCGGCGTCGAAGGACCAGGGGGAGCGACCGTCCTCGCGTCGTACCTCACCGTTTCCGAAGGATCCGATCTCAGCCCCGCCGCCATCGTCGCGCACCTGTCCGGACGTCTGCCCACCCACATGGTGCCGACCAGCATCACCATCGTCGACGAACTACCACGCAACGCCGTGGGAAAGATCGACCGCAGCGCACTACCCGCTCCGGACTTCACCGCGCCGTCCACGGAATTCCTGGCAGCCCGGACACCACTCGAACGCCAGATCGCAGCAGTGTTCGCCGACATCCTCGACCTGGACAAAGTTGGCGTCAACGACAACTTCTTCGACCTCGGCGGCAACTCGCTGATCGCCACCCGCGTGGTATCCAGGCTGAATACCGCCCTCGAACTCGACCTCGGCGTGCGGACGATCTTCGAATCACCCACCACCGCGCAGCTGGCAGTACTGATCTCCTCGCAGCGGGAAGAGGGACCGTCGACCAGCATCCACGTCCCACTCGTTCCGTTCGAACGGACCGGCAACATTCCGCTCTCGCTTGCCCAGAAGCGGATGTGGTTCCTCAATCAATTCGACACCAGCTCAGCCGCGTACAACATTCCGTTTGCCGTGCGATTGACCGGCGACCTCGATACCCACGCCATGAAAGCCGCAATCGTCGACGTCGTCGGACGCCACGAAAGCCTACGAACCGTCTTCCCGACCGCGAACGGCGAACCGTTCCAGAAGGTGCTCGACATCGCCGACGCCCTACCCGCCGTCGCTACGGCAACGGTCGGACCCGACGATCTCTTCAGTCGCATCAGCGAGCTCGCTCAGGAAGGGTTCGACGTAGCCAACGAACTTCCGCTGCGCGTCACGCTGTTCACGATCGACACCACAACCGACGAGGCCGAACACGTCCTGTTCGTTGTGGTCCACCACATCTGCGCGGACGGGGCATCCATGGCTCCACTCGCACGCGACGTCATGACCGCCTACCTGTCCCGAACAGCCGGCATCGCACCGGCCTGGGAGCCGCTACCGGTCCAGTACGTCGACTTCACACTGTGGCAACAACACGTCCTCGGCTCCGAATCCGATCCCGAATCGATCATCAGCAGCCAAATCGCGTACTGGGACGCACAACTCGCCGGGCTCGACGACGTCATCGCGCTACCAGCCGACCACCCCCGGCCGCTCCAACAGACTTTCCACGGTGACCGCTTCGACTTCAAGATCAACGCGGACACCCACCGTGCACTCACCGCGATGACTCGTGAACAAGGCGTCACGATGTTCATGGCACTACACGGCGCGCTTGCCGTGCTCCTGGCAAAACTCTCCGGAGCTGACGAAGTCAGCATCGGCACACCCATCGCCGGACGAGGAAAAGACGAGCTCGAGAACCTCGTCGGAATGTTCGTCAACACACTCGTCCTGCGCACCCCCGTGAACCAAGATCAGACGTTCACCGAACTCCTCGACGGCATCCGCGACACCGATCTCGCCGCCTACCATCACTCGGATCTGCCATTCGAACGGCTCGTCGACGTTGTCAATCCCACCCGGTCCACGTCGTACTCACCACTGTTCCAAGTCGCACTCGAACTGCAGAACAACGAGACGGTGGCGCTCGAACTACCCGGACTCACCGTCGAAGCACTCGGAACAGAATCCAAGACCGCAAAGGAAGACCTCGAACTGGTCGTCAACGAATCCTTCGACGCAGCCGGACAACCTGATGGAATGTCCGCGGCCTTCATCTTTGCCGTAGACCTCTTCGAACCCGCCACAATTCACGCGTTGGCGCAGAGGCTCCAACTGATCCTCGACACCGTGGTCAGCAGCACCGACATCCACGTCGCCGACATCAACATCCTCGGCGCCGACGAGACCGAATCACTTGTCCCCGCATTGGGCGCCGACGCGACCCGACCGCGCACCTGGCCCGAGATCCTCGAGACCGCTGCCGCACTGAACCCCGACGCACCGGCAGTCTCCAGCCAGGAACGCACCATGACCTACCGAGAACTCGACACCGAAGCCAATCGTCTGGCACGAGTGCTCCGCGCCCGGGGAATCGGTCCGGAAGATTACGTTGCACTCGCGCTGCCACGATCAGCCTCGGAAGTTGTCGCGATCTGGGCCGTCGCCAAGACCGGCGCAGCCTACCTGCCCGTCGACCCGAACTACCCGCACGAGCGCATTACCCACATGCTCGACGATTCTCAGGCGGTCCTCGGATTGACCGTCGCAGCACAGCACGCGAAGCTGCCCCCGAACATCGACTGGATAGTCGTCGACTCCGAACAGACCACCCGCGAACTCACATCTCGGAGTCCCGCCCGATTCACCGATGCCGAGCGCACCATGCCCCTGCGCCTCGGGCACCCCGCGTATCTCATCTACACCTCTGGATCGACCGGAAAACCGAAGGGCGTCATCGTCACACACCTCGGCCTGTCCAACCTCAACGCAGAAGAGCACCAACGCTTCAACGTGCAGACCAACTCGCGCATCGCGCACCTCGCATCCCCGAGCTTCGACGCGTCGGTCTTCGAACTGATGATGGCGTTCGGCAGCGCCGCGTGCCTCGTCATCATCCCGCCGGCCGTATTCGGCGGATCCGAACTTGCCGAGATCTTCTCGGGCGAACACGTCTCGCATGCTTTCATCACGCCTACCGCGCTGAGCTCGATCGAAAGCTCGGCACTACCGGAGCTGCAAGTACTCGCAGTCGGCGGCGAAGCGTGCCCCACCGAACTCGTCGACACCTGGGGACGCGACCGGCGGATGTTCAACGGTTACGGACCCACCGAATCCACCATCCAAGCCGCCGTCAGCACGCCCATGCGGCCGGGGAAGAACATCAACATCGGTCGCCCCGCCATCGGTTTTGCCGGACTGGTACTCGACACTCACCTGCGGCCCGTCCCCGTCGGCGTCATCGGTGAGCTCTACGTCACCGGCCCAGGTCTCGCGCGTGGCTACCACCGCCGCCCCGGACTTACTTCCGACCGCTTTGTCGCGGACCCGTACGGCGAACCAGGCCAACGGATGTACCGCACGGGCGATCTGGTTCGCTGGAATGCCGATCACGCCCTCGAATACATGGGACGAAGCGACTTCCAAGTCAAGGTGCGCGGATTCCGCATCGAACTGGGGGAGATCGACTCCGTTCTCACGTCACACCCGTCCGTGTCCTTCGCCGCAACCCTCGGCCAGGAAACACCGTCCGGCGACACCATGCTCGCGGCGTATGTTCAGCCCGTCGACGGACACACCATCGCGGAAGCCGAACTGCGGCATCATCTCTCGTCCAGACTTCCCGCACACATGGTTCCCGCGGCAATCATCGTCGTCGACAAGATCCCGATGACGCCGGTCGGCAAACTCGATCGCCGCGCACTCCCGACACCCGATTTCGAGAACCGCAACGTGCCGTACGCACCGCCCACAACCCACACCGAGGAAGTTGTGACCGAGGTCTTTGCATCCGTCCTCGGCGTCGACCGCGTCGGTATCGACGACAACTTCTTCGACCTCGGCGGCAACTCCATCGTCGCAACGAGGATCACTGCCGAACTCGACGAACGAATCGGCCGACGCGTCCGCCTGCAAGCACTTTTCCTCGACCCCACACCCGCAGGCGTTGCCCGAGCCGCAGACCAGGCGAATCAACCCGCCGACACGTCCGCCTTCCTCGCTCCGGTTGTCACTCTGCGCGCAGGCGGCACCAAACCTCCGCTGTTCTTCATCCATCCCGGCATCGGGTTGGCCTGGGGATACGCAGGATTCGCTGCGCATGTGGACCCGGATCGCCCTCTCTACGGCCTCCAACTGCCATCCCTGAGCGGAGGACCCAGCTTCAGCACCCTCACCGAACTCGCTCAGAACTATGCAGACCGCGTCCAATCACTTGCACCCAGCGGGCCCATCCATCTGGTCGGGTGGTCACTTGGCGGCGTCATCGCCCACGCGGTGGCACACGAACTCGAGAAGCGACACGCGGACGTCTCCACTGTTGCGATCCTCGACAGCTACCCATCCGCGGACAACGATCAACCTGTCGACCTCTCCGTCGCCGAATTGGTCGCAGGACTCGGATTGCCGCCGGGGGAGACAAACGTCGCGACGTTCGAAGACGCTGTCGACCTCCTCGAGCGAACACTCGGGCCCGGCACCGGTATCGAGGCCGATCACCTCGCCCGGATCAGCGACGGCTATTCCCACTCGGTCGCACTGGTGAATGCTCACCGTCCGCCGTACTTCGGTGGCGACATCGCATTTTTCATAGCCGGACAATCTAGTGAAAACGGTCATAGTGTCGACGAGTGGCGCGCATATGTGGGCGGTGCGATCGCAGCCGACACCGTTGACTGCGCACACAACCAGATGATCGATGCAGTGCCGTCCGCATACATAGCGGCAGCGTTGCGAGAGCATCTCATCTAAGACGATGCATGAAACTGGTAGCCGCTGGGTACTACTACGCACTAAGGTGCAAAGTGGCACCTACGGGGGAGTTTGTGCCTGCTCGACAAACAGGTAGAGGGGAAACAATTGAAATTCAGGACTCGACGGATGCTTGCTGGACCGATGCTGGCGACGGCGCTCACAGTGCTTGCGCTCTCCACGACACCAATAACAGCGTCCGCTGCGCCGGCCTCTCTGGATCCAGATCCGTTCTACTCACAAACCGAAGCCGCAACCGGTCCCGTCGGCACACCCATCTCCGTCCGACGAGCCCCTGACCTCTTAACCTTCCCAGGATCCGCAGTCTGGCAGGTGAACTTCAGATCGCTGAACTCGGCAAACAATCCGATCGTCGCCGTCACCACCGTCATAATCCCTCCCAACCACACACCAGACGGCCCGCTGTTGTCGTATCAACACATCGTCAACGCACTGGGCACTGAATGCGCACCGTCACGAGCGCTCTACAGCTCTGACCCCAGGAGCACCTACCGTGAAGCCGTAGCACTGAACATCGCCCTTCAACGCGGCTGGGCAGTTGCGCTTCCTGACCATCTGGGTCCCACCAGCGCGTACGGCGCCGCGCGACTCGGCGGACAGATCACTCTCGACGGAATCCGCGCGGTGCAGAAGTTGCCCGAACTTGGGCTCACATCCAGTCCCGTCGGAATCGCGGGATACTCGGGCGGCGGTATGGCAACAGCGTGGGCCGCAGCGCTTGCACCGACATATGCCCCTGAAATCAACATCGTCGGCGTTGCCGAAGGCGGTGTACCCATGAATATCACCAAGATGGCAAACGCCCTAGGCCGCGATCCTCACCCGGCATTCGGTCTCGCATTTGCAGCCGCACTGGGTCTCGAACGCGAATACCCGACCGAACTGCCACTGACCAGCCAACTCAACGGTCTAGGACATGCTCTGGCTACAGACTTGACCAACGCCTGCACAACCCAACTCCTCATCACCGGAGCCGGGCGAAGCGCCCTCGACGTAGCGCTGTCGACATCGATGCTGGACAACCCCGACGCCATCAGCGTCATGAACGACAACAGCGTGGAACTCTATCCCGGAGTTCCGACGGCACCGATATACGAATGGCACAGCGCCACAGACAATCTCATTCCGGTCGACTCCGTCGTGGCAACCATGGCCCGATACTGCGCAGCAGGCGCGACCATCCAAAGCGTGTTGGGCCCCAATCTGGATCACCTGACCGTGGGAGCCATCGGGCTGCCGGCCGCGGTCGACTATCTGCAAGACCGATTTGCCGGCCGACCGGCACCGAGTAACTGCTGACATGAGCGTTCCGTGGCCAAATCTCGCTCGCGGTGGCATCGTGAAGTCATGAATGATGCGGACGATACCGGCGCAGCAGCCGAAGGTAACTACAGCCTCGATCCAGACGACCAACTGCAACCAGAAGACACTCTGATCGACCGAGGCGTTGACGACATCCTCGACGAAGGGATTTCGCCGCCTGAGCGTCCCTATGCCCTCGGCGATTCGGAAACGGGGGAGACCCTCGACGAGCGTCTTGCCGAGGAAGAACCCGACCCTGCGGCCAAGCTGGGAGATCCGTTATTCGAGCAAGGTGACGCGGAAGACGCTGTCCGCGAAGCGGAATTCCCACCGGACCGTGAAGTGGGCACACGCCGTGCGGGACGCCTTGTTGCCGAGGACGAAGGGCGATACGAGGACGAGGAAAGCAACTTGGTAGCCGAGGACGTCGGTGTTGACGGAGCGGCCGCCTCTGCGGAGGAAGCTGCGATTCACATCATCGAGGACTAGGTTGTTCGAGGGTTGACGGCTACGGCGACGTCATCACGATTGTGTGGACGTGATTTCCGCCCAGTCGTTTGCTCTCGTACATCGCGGAATCGGCGAGACGATGAAGCGCGTCGATTCCGGCTTCCTCGGCCTCCGAATCCAGCCAGCTGCCATTGTGGATCGCGATCCCGATACTTGTAGTCGATCGTGGTTCGACAACCGGTGTATTCATTGCGGGGTGGATTCGCGAGATCAGATCACCGACATCAGAGAGCGGCATGATCTGAACCACGATGAATTCGTCACCGCCGACTCTGGCAATTGCCGCATCTGCTCGCGCCCACGCGGTCAATCGATTTGCCGTTCGAATGATGACGCGATCACCGACATCATGTCCGAAAGTGTCGTTGAATTGCTTGAAATTGTCGATGTCGATGACAACCACCAATAGTGACTGGCTGATGCCGGACTTGGATCGAATCAGCTCCGCTGTACGACGAGCAAGACCGCGGCGATTGAGAAGATCTGTCAGGGGATCGAGCTCCGACCCTTGGGCGTCGTTACTCAGAAGGATCAATGCAATCTGCGTCAGGAACGGAACAACGCTGATGACGCTCACCGCAAAGAGAATTCGCCCAAAGGTATCGAAGAATGTCGTCGGTTCTTCGGTGAAAACACCGCAGCATGCTGCGACGACGATTGTGATCGAAAACAGCAGGTGAACCAGGTGAGCACGCATGTTGTGGAAGAAAGCGATATACGTGCCCATCAGCCCGAACACGAGTGATCCGAGAAGTCGCTGATCAAGATCCGCTTCGGTGAGCACGATAATGGCGATCGACACATTGCTCGCGATGACAAATTGAAGCGAACGGTTTCTGGTAGTCGTGAATACCGGGTATGCCAATCCGCCTATCAGCGCGAGTACACCGATCATCAAATCAAGCGGAATGCTGCTTACTTGATCGGATGCCGTTCCCAGTCGTTTTCCCACAACAGTGACTCCCATGGAAAAGACCATGAGGCCGATAAGTATTCGTGCGGTTTTGAGGAATCCGTTGCCACGAAGCAAACGGGTAAATCGATCAAACTGGTCAGGCATAGCAAGCCAGCGTTCGACCACTTCACGTATGGGGTTCACTGAGGACGTAGGCCTCGCGAACTCGTGAGCGGAAATTCGGGCATGCCGACAAGTTTAGTCGGTTATCGAATTTCTTAGAGCTTTCTGATCACCACCAGAAAAGCTCAATATGTCACAGTGACGTATTGAGCTGGGGGACGCGAACCCAGGCAGCTGCCGACTACTAGCCGGAATCCCGCCCAGGCCCGTCAGTATGTCTAGGTCTGGGCCAGACGGCGTTGGTTGCCATGGGCCCGTGGGTACGGGGCGTGGCGGCGCCGGCAGATCTGAGTCGGCGACCGATTCCACAGGGCCGCTGCCAGCGGGCGGGCGGACACCGACGGGATGAGTGCGTGTACGTATAGGCACAGACGGGCATCACGAGAGATTGGGTTTATTCAGGCCATCCGGCACATATCCGCAGGTCGGTAGTTTGCCGATAATCTACATTATGTCAAGTAGTGAGTACCTGAAGAACCTTCCCCCATGGATCAGACGCAGATCGAGCACGACGGTTCTGACACGCTCGTTTCCACATCTCGACCTGGAGTCGACGCAGCAACGACGGATGTTGTAGCGGACTGTCCAGGAGAATCCCGCTGACAGAATCGCCGGCCGGTTGATCTTCGAATATCGCGCGAGCCCATTCCTGAGTTGATGCTCTGGGCTCTGCGCCCTGAGCAAGTGCCGGCACGGCGCCAATTCAAGCAGCCATCGAGGCACCCGGCCCATACGAAACAAACGTCGCACCATCCGGAGCGTGCGCCCCGCGATAGAAGTTAACCGTGTTGTGAACTACGCCGCGCCGGACCTTCAGTGCACGACTACGCGGTTACAGGCGACTAGCTTTGGTACATGGATACGGTCTCGATGATGCTGGGCTCGCCTCGTGGTCGGTTCTTCTGCGCAAATAGCAAATATCGGAAATGCCTGCAGCACGCACGAGTTGGCGTCGCGTTACGGTCTGCACTCCACACTCGGCGACGTTGTTGATGTCCTCGCTAACGTGGACTTCGGAGCCGTTGCCGCACTGTCCGAAATCGAAATTCTCGACCGGTTCGCCTATGCCGT
The DNA here is from genome assembly GCF_013277795.1 of Rhodococcus sp. MS16. Lineage (NCBI taxonomy): Bacteria > Bacillati > Actinomycetota > Actinomycetes > Mycobacteriales > Nocardiaceae > Rhodococcus > Rhodococcus sp. MS16. The sequence goes on along the minus strand of NZ_VBTM01000001.1, from coordinate 767,449 downwards.
GGATTTTGCACGCTACTGGCAGCCGCCGGATGAAGAGGACATCGTGTTGGTTGTCCCCCAGGTTGTCGAGCTTCTCCGACCCATCGCGCATGCAGTCCTGGCGTCACCGCATACCCAGTGGTGGGCCGAGCCCGTCGACCTCGTCAACCAACGAATGGTTCAGAAATACGAACGTACCGATGACCCAGACGTGACGCCCCTGTGCATCCGGCAGTTCGAGGACGGGCTGGAGCAGTGGCGAGCGCACACGCTGGACTATGAAGCGACGTTCGTCGAGTATCTGAAAGCGGATCCTGACAGGCAGATCGGCGGTGAATGGTGGTCGATCCCAGCCGCGAACGGGGCTTACGACACCACTCGCGCCCGGGACGTCCTCGGAGCTATCGAGTTGATGCTCGTTGAGGACAGCCCAGGATGGAGTTTCGCTCACGTGTGGCCGGTAAGCGTCCACAGAACACCTCGGGTGTACGAGATCTCGAGTCCTGCGGACTGGGCTCACCTCGTCGACACCTATCCCCTCGCTGTACCGGCATCGCGTCGTTCCGTTTGGTACGACACCACGGGCGAGTATCACGACTGGTTCATTCCGGATTGGAGCAAGGTAGTCAACGACTACGACGCAGTTCACCTGAGCATGATCGGGTATCTCACCACTCCGGGTATCACGATTCCTCTGTCCGCCCGCTCAGGTGCCACCGTACTTGCGGGCTGGAATCCCGATACCACATTCTGGCTGAACACCAGTTTTATCACCGTCGACGGCAACATGACCGCCTGGCGCCCGAACTCTGAAAATCTCTGGGCGCCAGTCTAATCGGCTGGTGCCTGCGATCCTCGGGTGACCTCGACCGCGGCACTCATTTTCGTCAAGAACTCGCCTATCGTCGTCAATTGCGTCGGCGAAAAGGATTCCAAGACGTCGGTGGCCTGGCCGATCAGCGGTCCGAAAAATGACCACCCCAGATTCTTGGCGCTATCGGTGACATCGATGATCACGCGTCGACGGTCACTCATGTCTCGTTCTCGAACCACCAGGCCGCGTTGTTCCATACGGTCGATCAATGCTGTTACCGACGCGGAGTTCAAACCCAGTTGCTGACCCAGCCATCCCGGCGTGGCTGGTTGTCCCGCGCGTTCAGCGTCAAGAAGGCTGATCAGCGCGCGCACATCTGTGGAGTGAAGTTGATGCTGCGCTGCGAAGTTCGCACCGAACAGATCCAGCTGCACGACCAACGCCCGCAGTAGGTGCACCATCTCGTGACCGCTGGTAGTCGACTTATTCGTATCGGTCACTTCCACTCCTCCGCTCGACGCGATTAGTTCCATTGTCTATTATCTCGACTATCGAGATAAATGAGGATGGAGTTCTCAATGCCTGCATCATCGATCGATCAGTTCGCGGCAACCGATAGCGGTGCGGCCTTCTACGCTGCCTACGATTCGGTACTGTCCACCTGGCCGGACGACACAACTACTGTTGAGATCGAATCCGATTACGGCACAACTCATGTCAATGTATGCGGCCCTGAATCAGGCCCTCCGGTCGTTCTTTTACCAGGAGGTGGAGCAACATCGACCGTGTGGTTTGGCAATGTGACTGCGCTCAGCGGACAGAACAGAGTCTATGCAGTGGATCTGATGGGAGATGTCGGACGCAGCACCGCCCACGGCAAACCGATGAAGACTGTCGATGACCTGCGTGACTGGCTGAAGAGCGTCATAGACGGGCTAGACCTCGACTCCCCCAGCATCATCGGCCACTCGTACGGTGCCATGATCGCGTTGGACTACGCGCTACACAATCCCGACAGAGTGAGTCGGCTCATATTGATCGACCCCAATTCCTGCTTTGCCGGCATGAGGATGCAATACCTGGTGCATGCACTACCAATTCTTTTGCGCCCGAACGAAAAACGGGAACGGACGTTCATCGAATGGGAAACCGGTGGTGCATCGCTGGATGAGGACTGGATGTCACTCCTCACTCTTGGGGCAGCACACTTTCCAAAATCGAAGACGATTGTGCCGAAGCGCCCCGGCACGAAGAAGTTGGCGGGGTTTTCCGTCGACACCACGGTCATCCTGGCGGGACGAAGCAAAGTTCATGACAGCAGCCGAGTTGCGGCTTTGATACGTGCATCGCTCCCCCACGCGAAGACTCCGATTCTCGCTTCGGCGACACACCACGCACTTCCGATGGTGCCGGCACAAGAGCTGAACGCCGCACTGTGCTCCGCACTGGGGCGCTAGTCAGTCAGTGCTTGTGCTCTTTCACCGTAGAACAAGACAGAATATTCGCAGATCGCGGTCCGTACGATCTCGATATCTCGCACAGGCCTCACCGATTGCAACGAACCTTTCGAAGGTGCGCTCTTTCTCCGCGCCTAACAGAGGTGTCGCTTCCACCGGTACATCCACACCGCCAATGGTGACGGTGGGATGGGTGTTGACCAGCAGGTTGTTCGACCAGGCCGGGTGATGGTCCTGCCCGAAGTTGCTTCCCACGACAAACAGTTGACCGTTTTCGCGGACGTATGTCAGCGGAGTTGTGCGAGGTTGCCCGGTCTTTCGGCCGACTGTCGTCAACAGCAGAAGCGGCAATCCGAGCGGCCCGAGGATCGTGTACCGACTCTTACTGCGCTGCAAAATCCACCGATCCAACGGTGTTGCAGTACGAATGAGCCACGATCCGACCTTGCTCGACGCGAAGACGGTGACGGGTTTACGCAGTATCGGCCTGTCGTGGCTCCACCTGACGTCAGGAAACGAATCTGCCGGGTGGCTCGGATTGTCGCAATTCTTGTCCACAATCGTTCCTCGGTTCGGAATAATTCGCGCCGCTAGACGCGCTCTCCCCCGGATCCAGCTTCCTCAATTCCATCGCAGCCGATGTTTACGCACAAGGGTTCGTCAAACATGCGAAATCGTGACAGGTCGAACCCTGTTGTCTGTGCGTTGTGCCCGACTTTTTTGTGGGTTGGTGAGGTGCGCGTGGACTTGTGTTGTGTTGTTGTGCACGTTATTGACCACATACATTCGGGAAATCACGTGGTTCCGTCACCGTCCGATATAAGGCAATCGGAATAAAGAAATCAACGACAAGACGCCAATTTTTTAGCGAGCTGTCCTGTTCGATCAGCCAACCGCGATCGAAAACCGCACTATCACATGGGTTTTCTCGGAAATTGGGCCGACTGCCACTCCCCCCTGAGCGCTGCACGACACTACCTCAATCACTCCCCCAGGCTTGCCGGCGCCCGGTCCACGAGTTCCTCCCCTTCCCCGTGAACCGGCCCGACTACCCTTCAGTTGGCCGGCATCTCCCAGGGCGTGTCAGGCAGTACGTGCCCGGTCTCGAGCAGCGACTTGAGGTTGGACAGAATTGCCGGCCAGCCCCGGGAAATACTGCTGTGCGCTTCCTCGTCAGCAAGGTTTTCGTGCACTACGGTGAGGCGAACAATCGAGCCGTACGGTTCGATTGTGTACGTCACCCGGGAGGTAGTGTCCTCGCTGGGATTGTCAGGAGACGCCCATGATGTAACCAGCCGGCTCGGCGCTTCACTTTCGATGACAGTGCCCACGACATCAGCGATACCGGAACCATCGGCGCGGCGGTGCTCCCACGAGGATCCGACATTCCAGTCGGAGACGTTCTGGTGCCCCCAATACACCGCCGTGAGGTCAGCGTCGGTGAGTGCTCGCCACACCGCTTCCGGTGTGCTCTCGATGTAGGTGACGTATTTGTAGGTGGGCTTGACGGTCATTTCTGCCTCCGCATGTCGTTTGATTGCACTCAGCGCCTGAAGTCGCGAGTGTTCGAAAGTGTCAATCCATCGTTCGCGAATCTCCTCGAGTGGAACAGGATTGAGATAATGACGCTTCTCTCGACCATGGCGCACGTAGCTCACCAGATTTGCCGCCTCGAGCACGGCCAGGTGTTGGGTTGCAGACTGACGTGTCATCGTCACGCGCTCACATAACTCCCCCAGCGTCTGACCATTGTTTTCGCGCAGGCAGTCGAGAAGGAACCTGCGCGTTGGATCAGCCAGTGCTTTGAAAACCAGGTCGGTAGATGACGCCATGGACACATGATATGCAGGCAAATGACTGCATGTCTAGCGTTGTACACAAACTAATCAGTTCGAATTTCGGCAAACAACAAGGCCAAATCGAGGCCGACCGTCGAAGGCTTGAGCACTAGCGTGGAGGTAGCAACCGAAGCTTCTGTTCAGCGCCGCAGCGCTGCTGCCGAAATCGGAAGACCCGCTGCCACAAGACGGTCGCACACATCCGCTGGCGTCCCCGGAGGATTTCGCCATCCCGCTGCAGTCGCACTGACCGCCTGATGAACCCGCACCCCGTCGAGGTTGAACAAATCCATCACGAACTCGTCCGGATGCTTGGCCTCGACGCCGAATTGGGCGAGTTCGGATTCCGGAAAGTCCCGCAGATTCGCGGTGACAATGACCTGGGCTCCCGCTCGGATCGCTGCGGCAAACACATGCCGATCATTGACATCAGGCAGCGTCAGGGCGGGGATGAGTTTTCGTAACCAGTGATCAGACAATCCGGAACCGCGACATTCATCAACTCACGCAACTTGTCCAGTTTCGCGATCGGGATGTCCGGACGGTCCTGCGCCAAGTTCCCGAAAGCTTCGTCGAGAATGCGGTCTGTCCAACGGGCATGAACAAGCCCGGTCTGCGCGAGCCGTATCAACACATCTCGTAGAACATTGGGGTACAACACGTTTGCGTCGTACAACACGGTGAAGGTCACGTCAGTACAGCCCGAGCTCTTCCGTGTGAGCTGCCAACTCGTCGGCGGCACTGCGCGCGGCGCCAAGCTGAGACCGCCGATAGGCAATCAGCGACGATTCGAGGATCCGGCGATGACGCCCGACCAACCGATACTCGATCTGTCGTTCGTCGAGCAGCTTGATCACATGTGGGCGAGAGACATTGAGCATCTCGGCGGCCTGCTGCGTGGTCAACTCGGCATGCGCCGGGACGACCGTGACACCCTGCCCGGCAGCCATATTCGCCAACACATCCCGGATCAACTCGAATGCTGCACGTGGCAAATGTAGCGACTCCGCAGTGCCCGCAACCTTGAGTTCAAGCGTCTCCCCCACGTCGGGTTCGACACCGCGCAGCACCTGCAACGCCTGACGCGCCTGTTCCTGCTCGATGACACTGGAACCATCGACACCTCGAGGCCCCGGTGGTCGACTGATCTTCCATATCCTCGGCTGACGTCGAGAGGGGCTCTTCTTAAGGGTGACCGGCCCCATTCGTGAGTCGGGACTGGCTCACCACCCTGAACTCCCAGGTGATCCGAAGTTGCTGGGCGTTAAGGAGAAATTACCCGCAGCCAGAACGAAACCCAGAACGAAGTCCAACGAGGTGCCCACAAAGGAGTCGCCAAAGGAGTCGTTGACCGCTTGAGGGGCCGAGGCGCGCGCACCGATCGGCGGGATCATCATCCCTATCGGGAGGGTGCCCGCAGGTAGGTTGAGGACGGCGTTGATGTCGTAGACGGTGTTGTCGGCAGTGTTGGTCACCGAAAACGAGACGCTGCCGAAGTCGGTGACCGGACTATCTGCTGACGCGGTACCAACTGCACTGCCGAGGGTGATCGCGACAGCAAGTGCGCCGGCACCAAGCACCGAGGTGGTCCGGGACCAACGAGCGGGCGTTTCGATACCATTCACAGATGTACTCCTTTTCGTGGTGACAGCTTCCGTGCACGCGAGGCGGAGCAGCCACGAGATTGCAACCATTACCGAGGAAGATAACGGACATTCACCTCATAGCGGGGTAGTTCAACACGAAGTGTTCCGCCACTGAATGCGAAGCTGCTGCACGCATCAGGTGGCGATGGGAGCGCCGTGGCGGCTACGACAGGTACGGCACCAGCGGCAGGTTGAAGAACCAGTTGGCCAGACCGACGAAGATCGGCTCGAGCCACGGCCGGACCTGCGGACCCATCCACCAGTACGGGTCCGGTCCACCCGGCGAGGCGGCAGCGAACCCACCGCCGAGGAACAGTGCCAGGACAACGGTGGCGACGACAGTCAGAACCCGCGCTCGTGTCATACCGGGGGTATCGCGCGGCAGTCCTCTGTCCGTTACCGGCGCACCCACCAGTAACTCAAAGGCGGTCGGTTTCGAGTCCTTCTGAACGCAGGTCCAGCGGAGCTGCCGTACATGATCAACGAGAAAGCTGAGAAAGCAAGTAGAGAACTTCCTTAAGCATGCGCGGAGGTGCGCTGCGCGTCACCGAGTGCGGTCCGCGCGCGGCGGGTGAAATACGTCAGTCGGGCGCGTGCCAGCGAAATTCCGCGCAGCTCCTGTCCTGCCCTGATCGAGAGTCGATCACGATCGAGGAACAGCGGAACCATGACCAGATCCCGGTAGAGCGAGTGCATGCGCGGGTGATCCGCCAACCACAGCGTCCATCGCCACCACAGACGTGCCGACGCAGTTACGCCGACAACGCTTGTGTCGAAGACTGATTCCACGGCTGCCAACTGCACGTTCACGGCCCGGCGAACGTCGCGCGCCATCGGGCGGTTCACCAATGCGTGGCCGATCGACGGATCATGAGCAAGTAGATATCCGACGTCGAAAATACTGTTCAGCGCTAGATCAGCGCGTACCAATGCCCGGTCGGCAAGGCGGGCATGGGAGATAACGTGCAGGGCCACATCGTCAAGCGCGAGTTTCGCGCCGGCCGACGACACGATGTTCTGCACCGCACGCTCTCGGGTGAGCGCGTGTCGGGCAAAGCGCGGCAGAAGGTGTGAGTGGATTTCGACGGAACCATGTCGATCGTCTCGAAGCAGCGCTGGTTCCTGATGGTCGTCGTGATCGATGGAATCTGCGGACACCTCGTCGGAGCGCACCATGCGGTATCCGTGGTCGATGATCGCGTCGTTGGCGGGGACCGCGTGAGCAAGGTCCACGACAAGCAGATCTATGTCGGTCATCCGCCGCGCCGCGGGATTGGGCCAGATGTTGCGTTCGAGTAACGCCGCGCCTTTGAGTGCAACAGTGGGAAACCCCTTGTCGCGCAGCATCTCCTGAAGTTCAGCCCGCTGAGATTCCAGATCGGCGATTCGCAGCGTATTGCGATGATGCACCAGGCTCAGTGTCAATTGTGGGCTGGATACGTCGGCGGTCGATGTTGCCAGCATCGTTGCAAAACTCGGAGACAGAATCGAGGCGAACTCAGCGTCGACAGCGGCCGCGGCGAGTAGCGGTAGCGCCTTGTGCCGCGCGGCAACGTCGATAAGACGCGGCCAGTCGTCATCACTACATGAACGGATGACCTCAGCGCCGTCCTCGGCGTCGAGCATCGCGATCAGATACTGCGTGTCACGCACGACGCCACCAATTCCTCGACGGCCGCGATCCCGGAATCCAGGTGCTGGCGGGTCAAACTGAAGCACGCCGTATTCGACAACAGCGCTGCGATGTTTCGGAGCGTCAGCCGGTGATTGTCTGACCACAGTGCGGATTGTTCGGCCAGCGATTGCAAAGCTACGGCGGTGGGCATTGGCTCAACACGCGTCGTGTCGCTCCACCCCTCGAGGATCAACAGCACATCGATCCCCCGCAACCCGGCCACAACGTCAGGTGGCGTGGGCAATGATGTCGGGTCAAGTGCCCACACCGGGGGTTCATACGGCAGATGCAGCAGCTCGCGGCTGCTGATCTCCGGCAATACATCGAACGTGCCCGCCTTGACGTGGACGCGGCGCGGTAGACCGACAGCTTCTTCACCTCGGATGAAGACGCCCTCGTCCGCGTGAAGCTGTGCGCCCCGCAGGGCGAGCGCCAACGAAAGCGTGGTCTTCCCTGCCCCCGAGTGCCCGGCAATCGCCACCCGCACGCCGCCACAATCCACCAGAGCAGCGTGCAACCGCGTCCACTGGTCGATGCGAGCCGCGGTCATGACATCGCGGTGCACGGTGCGATAGATACTCTCGGCGGCCTGCAGACCGTCGAGTCCGACCAGGTTTTCACGGGTCGCATCGATTGTGGAGCGGATGGTCGCATCCCATCGCCCTGGCACCGATTCGCTGGGCACAACGTGCGCGTCTACCCGGTGGTTCGCAGACCACGGGCTGGCAACCTTGTGTTCGACGACGCGAACTTCGGGAACCGCGGTGCCCGTGACGTGTGCGTCGACCCATAGGTACTGCGAACGGATGTTCTCCGCACCGCCAGCTGTCACCTAGGACCTCACACCAACAACCGTGACGTGTTCAGCTGTCCGTACGTTTCAACTACCACGGATTGCGCTTCAGCAGTGGGGATTTCGAGGACTTCGGCGACAGCGTCGACTATGTCGCCGACAGTCCGCCCGTCGCACAGTTCCCAGACCAAGGTCGCAACGGGATTGAGGTGATGTGCTACCTCGCTGGAGCTGTCGTAGAGAACAACTCCGTCAGCGAGATCATTGCTTTCCACGCTGTGTGCGCGCTGCGGCCGGGTGTCTACGAGCAATTCGGTCAAGGGAGCCTCCCGCGGATGTGTTGTGCAATCAGAGAGTGAAGCGTCGTGAGTATTCGGATTCGAGTGCGCCTGAACGGAGCAAGGTCCGGTTGGTGGCGATACCTGGCGACAACGACAAGCAGGTCAGTATGCCCGACGCGCCGGCATCCACTACAAACTCAGCGAGGGAACGATATCGACCAGCCCACTGCGCAAAATCGGCGGATTGCGATTCAGGATCGGGAATGGCGACAAGTAGCGTCTCGTACGCACGAGAATTCACAAGTACCGCATGCACCCCGCGGTTTTCCGCGCTGACTCGAATCAATGACGAATCACCAAAAAGGGTTCCGTCCTGTGACTTCGGATCATGGCCGAGATGCACCACGTCCCACTCGAGATTGTCGAGTTCACTGCGTGCTGAGTCGAGTATCGACGACGACACATCGAGCAGATCGAGATTGTCGGCCGCGACGAGAACCGAACCCCATTCTTTCTCTGCTGCCCGTGTGATGGCACGACGCCAGGAGACCGCAAATCCGATTGCCGGGTTCGCGCGGTCCTCGCACGCCGAAATTCTCTCTACCCCAGCGGTGTTCGCGAGTCGATTGAACTTCCGCCACGAGTGCGACCAGCTTTCCCGGTCCGTATCGAGATTTACCAGGGCCACTCCCATGGTGGCCGCAGGGTCATCCCCGGAGAGTGCCCGGCGGCGTGCCAGATCGCGTTTCAGCGTTACAACGCTCGCCCCCTCAGAGACGAGCCAAACCGGCAAGGAGAACTCACCCTCACCCATGCGGGTGATGTAGTCGGACAGGCGGTCACGCAAACGCTCGTAGGCACTACTGCGCACGATCAACACTGCACCGGACACGTCGTTTTCGGCCCCGTGGATGACTGCACAATTGACGTCTTCGGCGAGATCGATCATGACGTTTCGAAGTTTGTAGGGCAGCGCACCGTCGATGACGTTGTGTTCCGACAGGAAGACCACGGACTTCCAGCCCAACAGAATCGCCTTGTCGATTCCTGCGACAAACGCACCCGCCGGTCGCCACGGATCCTCGGTGTCTTCCGCGGGCACCACTCGGTGCACTGCCACATCGACCGACTCGGCCTCGGCTAGGCACGACCGCCATGGCGCGACGCGGCGATCGTCACTCAGGACGAGCAGACCACCGAAGATCAGCTCAGGCTTCTGCACGCTCCGCTCGGCGCGCTCACGAATGCTCGGGTACGAGTTACCCAGATGTTTGGAGAACTGACGGTGTACCGACTCGACATCCCAACCGATCTCCTGCCAACCGAGGAGGTAATTGTGAATCCGATCGTCCCAGTTGATGCGATACGGCACCCCGGCCGGGCGTTCGAATCGGTGCAACCAGCCGAATGACGGCAAGCACACCACCTTCCCGCCGTTGATCCGGAATTTTTCGTGAATATAGCCCTCTTCACCACCAAACCCGGTGAAGTGCGAGTTCAGTCCGGGCCACGCCTCACGTCGACACGCAAACGACCCCAAACCTTGCATGGGGATCTCGAATGGAACGTCGGGGTTTTCCTTCGCCCGCGGATCGACACCCCAGGCGCCGAACATCCCTCGCCGCCAGACCGGCTCCATGTGTGTGGCCGCGATGTGTGACGAGTCCTGCGACAGCATCGGACCCTGGATCAGATCAGCTGTTTCAGGATGCGCGTCGAAATAGTCCAGCAGCGACTCCAATGACCCAGGAGACAGGATCACGTGGGAATCGAGCACCAAGACGTACTTTCCAGTTGCCTTGCGGAACAGCACATCCCGAACGGCAGTCGAACGTACCTCCGTGAACGGTATATAGCGGAACCGGTCCACGTACTTCGCGAAGGATTCGAGCATCGGTGCCGGCAACCCCTCGGGGAAATTGTCCAACAACACGAACTCGACTCGATCGAGGACTTCACGATGGTGAGTCAATATCGAGTGGATCGTGAAATACGCGCCATCGAAATCGTCATACGTCGCAATTGCAATCGTCAGATCCACTGGTTTCCCGTGAGGCGGTGTCTCCTTCACCTTCACGGTGCCCGCGCTCTGAAGTTTTTTCAGAGCGCGGTGCAGCGCGGCATCGAACTCACTCATCGTGTGGGTAGCCCCTCGTAATCGACAAGGATCAGGTCGGCTCGGTGGGATTTGTGGGTACTGTCGGGATTGTAGGTTCGGTCGGGTCAGTCGGAGCTGTTGGCTCGGTGGGGTTGGTGGGTCCCGCCGGGATGGTGGGTTCCGTCGGCACCGTGGTGGTTGTTGTGCCGCCCGAACCCGAGGAACTCCCCGATGATCCCGAGCTACCCGAACTGGATCCCGATGAGCCGGAAGATCCGGAACTACCTGACGAACCCGACGACCCCGAAGAACCAGAGCTACCCGAAGATCCCGAAGACCCGGAACTGCCGGGCTGACCGGATCCGCTGTCGCCCTGACCCGGCTGGCTGCCTTGACCGCCTTGGCCGTTCTGTCCTTGCTGACCACGATTCGGCAGACCCGACAAGTTCGGTGTGTCTCCCGATGCAAATGCCGGTGCGGCACCACCCAGGCTGATGGACGTCACTACCGGAACTGTGACCGCAGAAGCTGCAAGCACAGTTTTCACAAATTTCCGTCGATCTACCGGAACAGTCTGAAAAGCATCGCCACCCACGGGTGTCCTCCCGAATCCATTCATTCACGCTCAATCGACCTGTTTGCGACAAAGCTAGCATCCATCTAGCGAACAAACCGACCCAAAACGCTGATTTTGGTCGAATTCAGCAATCTTTTCTAATCCCTCTGCGGGTTTCGTTCGATTACCGAACCAATCCTCAATTCTCCCTATGTCGTAATTGTCCGATTCTGCGAATGGGGATTCCCTGGACGCCGATTGAACGTTCGGGCAGAAGCTCATCATCGCGAATCACCCTTGTAGATACGCTGTTTCAGGCACGATGCCGTTTCCCCTGTGGACCAAGAGGGGCGTCAGCTCAGCCAAACAGTCGAAGCGCTTACCGCGTCGCGACAAGAATCATGCGTTCGGTACACCGGACCGCCACGGCACTCACATCTGTAAGAACTGCATACTTTCGGCAACGCCGCTGGCAAACCATCAGAGATAACTGACCGACCAATGCGATAGCTGGCCCGTCGCGATCCGCGCTTCCAATCGGACCGTAGCCGGAACCCGTAATTCACAGTGCGCTCCGGCGCGCCAAGACGGGGTTATGCCGACGAATCCACGGCACATCAGTACCGTGATGTGAGCGAGCCAACTTTTGGCATTAAAAGGAGAGGGTCAACACATGGACTTGGCAGCAATTGGTGTGGGCGTCGGGTACGCGTCTGTCGCGTTGTCGATCTTGGTTTTCGTAGGCGGTTGTATCGCCCTGTTCATCCTGTCGATTCGGCAGTAAACCGGCGCTCTCGCGCTCGGCGCGATCATCCAGCCGTTCCTACTTGTCCGATGCGGCAAGTAGGACGCTGGGGACACTTCACTTGATCGATTCTTGATCGATTCCGGAAGAGTCGGACATCTTGCGGACTCGCAGAGAACCTCAGCGTAGGTGGGACTACCGTAGAACCGTCGTCTACAACTCGAGGAGCACGGAATGAGCATCCAGTCGGTTGAATCGCACCGCCACCGCGTCGTGGTGATCGGTTCCGGCTTCGGTGGATTGTTCGGCACACAGGCTCTCAAAAAAGCCGATGCCGAAATCACGATGATTGCGCGCACCACCCATCATCTTTTCCAACCCCTTCTCTACCAGGTAGCCACGGGAATTCTGTCCGTCGGCGATATCGCGCCGGCAACCCGATTAGTACTCCGCAAGCAGAAAAATGCGCAGGTACTGCTCGGTGAGGTCGAGACGATCGACTTGGAGAAGAAGACCGTAACTTCACGGCTGTTGGAACGGGTTACCGTGACGCCGTTCGACAGTTTGATCGTCGCTGCGGGCGCCGGACAGTCGTACTTCGGAAACGATCACTTTGCCGAATTCGCGCCAGGTATGAAAACAATCGATGACGCGCTCGAGCTTCGCGGTCGTATCCTGGGCGCGTTCGAGCAGGCAGAACTGTCGGACGATCCCGCCGAGCGCGCACGCCTGCTCACGTTTGTTGTTGTCGGCGCAGGCCCGACGGGTGTTGAGCTCGCGGGTCAGATCGCGGAATTGTCGCGTCGCACCCTCGATGGCGCATTCCGGAAGATCGATCCCCGTGAGGCTCGGGTAGTTCTCCTTGACGGTGCGCCCGCTGTGCTTCCGGTCTACGGCGGCAAGCTGAGCCGCAAGGCCGCAGAAACGCTCGAGGGCCTCGGTGTCGAGATTCAGTTGGATGCCATGGTCACTGACGTCGACAACGACGGACTGATCATCAAGGAGAAGGACGGCACACTGCGCCGCATCGAGTCGCAGTGCAAAGTGTGGTCGGCCGGTGTTCAGGCGAGCCCTCTCGGCAAGCAGCTGGCAGAGCAGAGCGGCGGCGAGACAGACCGCGCCGGTCGGGTCATGGTCAACCCGGATCTGTCGCTGCCGGGTCATCCCAACGTGTTTGTTGTCGGCGACATGATGTCGCTGGACAAATTGCCGGGCTTGGCGCAGGTTGCGATGCAGGGCGGCAAGTACGCTGCCAAGCAGATCAAAGCCGAGATCGACGGACAGGCACCCACTACTCGCGTTCCGTTCAAGTACTTCGACAAGGGAAGTATGGCCACCATTTCGCGATTCAGCGCGGTGGCAAAGGTGGGCAAGCTCGAAATCAGCGGTTTCATCGGCTGGGTGGCGTGGTTGGCCATCCACCTGTTGTATCTGGTCGGTTTCCGCTCACGTGTGTCCACGATCCTGTCGTGGACGGTGACGTTCTTCGGCCGTGGCCGTGCTCAGATGGCGTCGACCGAGCAGCAGGTGTTCGCGCGAAATGCCATGGGCGAGTTGGAGAAACACAACAAATCCAAGGCGGCGGTCGAGAGCGGAAAAGGCAAACCTGAACAGGCTGCCGGCTGAGCCTCTCGATTGACACGGAAAACGGCGGTGGAATCTGATTCCACCGCCGTTTGTTGTTCTCAGGCCTCGCCGTCGTCAGTTGCCGATCGCTGAGGTGTCCGTGATGTTCGCAAGGCGTACTTGCCCCTTGGACACCAGTCGACCTTGCTCATCGGTGATGCGCACCTCCCACAACTGGGATGTACGACCGCGATGAATCGGGTTGGCCTCCGCGGTCAGCGTCCCTTCGCGTGTCGCGCGCAGGAAATCGGTGTTGTTGTTGACGCCGACAACGTGTCCGCGCTCCCCCAGCCACACCGTGCCGCCGATGCTGGCCAATGATTCCACTACGGAGCAGTACACGCCGCCGTGCTGGATACCGGCCGGCTGGTGAAGCGTCGGCTTGACCGTCCACTGAGCGCGAACTCGATCTGGTGTCACGTCGGTGTATTCCAGCCCGATGGTGGCGTCGAAACCGGTTCCCAGCAAGCTCTTCATGTCTGCGATGTCAGCTGTGTCGGACATGCCTTCTCCATCTGTGTTTCCCGTGGCGCCGGTGCGGCGGCCGCTGACTACTTGCCTACACCAGCCGTAACTCGAGCGACGATTCAGGTCCGTAAAGACGAACAGGCGGGTTCCGCATCATGACGATGCGGAACCCGCCATGGGAAGGACCGGGAGTCTCTGCAGCCCTCAGGACTCCGGCGCGGTCCGGCAGTTTCTTGAACTCGGCGGGTTGTTCTCCCCGCTTTGCATTGCTCAATCATAGGCAAGGTTTACCTAATTAAGCAAGCGTTTCGTCAAATTGATTCCAACGGGGGCGCGCTGCGATCTTCCGACGAGACCGCACCGGCACTCCGGCGCCGACAAATGCGTCGAGCAGTCCCTGACCTCGGCGCTGCGCTGCCGTTTCGCCGCCACCCGCGAGAATCGGGACGTACGCAGTTGCTCCCAGGATGGCTTCGCCGACCAAACCCCAGAATCGATAGGGATCTATCGGCGCGCAACGAGACACAGCGGCGAGCACTGCATGCAGGGCTCCAAGGCACCTGTGCGCGGTCCAGACGAAAAGCGCTTCCTCACAGGGCATGCCGACAACGCCATCCCGGCCGTACTCGGTACCGCCCGGCGCCACGCGCAGCGTTTCGTCAACCACGCCTGCCCAGTCGATACCACTGTCGCTGTCCATATGTATCCAGAGGTTCTCGAGACCGGGATCCCACGCCGAGCCCTCCGCCACGATGGAAGCGGTTACCCTGCCGACAACGGCGTGGATCAAGGACGTCGCAACCTGGATTGCCGCGGCCTCCGGATTGTCGAGATCCTGGAGAGATCGCAAATACAGCTGTTCGACTCGTTCACTGTGCAGACCGGTACTCAGTTTCCACCATCGGCGTTTGCCCTCACCAGCCATGGCAGCAACTGCATACACGCGCGGGTAATCGGGGTTGAGCCCCCGTAAGCGTGTGCAGGTGCGGCTGAATGCGTCAGTCCGGAAATCCAAGTCACGAATCTGCACATGCTCGGTGGTGAGGGTCATGGTCACCATGCACTCCAATCGGCCGTAGGGGTCTTACACACTCAACATAGGTTAGCCTCACCATAATTCAAGAGTAAAGATCTGTGAGCCTCGGCACGCATATTCGGTCCGGAAACCAACCCGCGCGAGGTTCCCGGGGATAGGGTTCCGTAACCTAAGATCTGAAATCCCTGCGAGCCAAGACCAGGAGTTCGATCCACCAGTGACCATGACCGACACGCCCGGGAGCGAACATCCGCGCGGGCCCAGCGAGAACTACGGACGACGTGTCGTACCCCGAGGACCGGCGCCCGTCCGATTGCGCATCCTTGCCGGACTGTTCGACGTCGCAATCATCGCGCTCCCTCTCGTGATCGGCTGGTACATAGTCCAGTCCTTGCAGGACGACAACGGCGGCGGTGAAGCTGATCGCGCAGTGTTCGGCGGGACAGCAATCGCCATCGCTATCGGGCTTCTCATCTGGAACTTCGGATTCCGTGAGGGCACGAATGGACGAACGTCCGGAAAAGGTTGGGTCGGCCTGATCACCCGGGATGCACAGACCAAGCAGCCCATTGGCGTCAGACGCGCACTCTTGCGCCCGATCAACCGATCCGGAATCGACGTTGTCCGCGAAAGCACCGCTCGCGACGAGGGGTTCGCCGAACTCGAGCGCGACAACTCGGTATCAGCCACCCGCAGGCGTCGTCTCATCGGTCTTGCAGTTCTGACCGTCCTTCTGGTGTTGGTCATGCTTGCCAGCATCGCGGTCGGAGCGCGTCCGCTCACTTTTGCCGAGATCTTCCATGCAATCTTCAACTCCGACGGGTCGCAGACCGACATCATCGTGCGAACTCTGCGCGCGCCGCGAACAATCCTGGGCTTGGTTGTCGGCATCGCGCTGGGAATCGTCGGTGCACTCATTCAGGGGCACACCCGAAATCCCCTTGCCGACGCCGGCCTCCTCGGCCTCAATGCCGGCGCTGCGTTCTTGGTTGTCATGTCGATCTACCTGTTCGGGTTCACCGCACCGAGTCAGTACATGTGGTTTGCATTCGCTGGTTCGTTCATCGCGAGTGTTGTCGTATTCGGCTTGTCATCCATCGGCAACGGAGGTTCCAGTCCGCTCAGCCTGGCTCTCGCCGGGGCCGCTGTCGCGTTCTTCCTCCAGGCCATGACCAATGCGGTGATCATCCTCGACCAGGCAAGCCTCGACGCGTACCGATTCTGGGTGGTCGGCTCGGTGTCCGGACGCGGATTCGACGTGTTATGGCAGGTGCTTCCCTTCCTGGTCGTCGGTCTCGTCATTGCTCTCGCGAGCACGCCAGGACTCAACGTCCTCAGTCTCGGCGACGACGTAGCCAAAGCGCTCGGAACCAACATCGTCTTCAGTCGCACTCTCGGCATTGTCGCGATCACCTTGCTGACCGGCGCCGCCACCGCTGCCTGCGGACCTATCGCCTTCATCGGCCTCGTCGTGCCACACGTTGCCCGGGCCATCACCGGCCCTGATTACCGCTGGCTCGTCCCGTACGCGGGTCTGCTCGGCGCGATCATGTTGATCACCGCCGACATCATCGGACGCGTTGTCGTCCGTCCGGGTGAACTTCAGGTCGGAATCATTCTGGCGATCTTCGGTGCGCCGTTCTTCATCGCTCTCGTACGGCGCAGGAAGTTGGCAAGTCTGTGACCATCACACAAGGCAAGGTTCTCCGGGGTGAACCTGGTGCGCTCCCCCGAACTGTTCCCTCCCGCAAAGCGATTCGTGTCGGTTCGTTTTCGATGGTGTATCGCCCGCTGGCGGTGTCGGTGTGCGTTGCACTGACTGCCGCACTGTTCGTGCTGATCTGCCTGAGCGTCGGACGCGGCGACTACCCGATCTCCATCCCTGACGTGATTTCAGTTCTGTTCGGTGGCGGCACAAAAACCCAGAACCTCATCGTCTTCGATCTCCGCTTGCCCCGGTCGCTGACAGCTCTGTTCATCGGTATGGCACTCGGCATCGCGGGCGCGATCACGCAGACCATCGCCCGCAATTCACTCGCGAGTCCGGACATCCTGGGTATCACCGCCGGTTCCAGCGCGGCCGCTGTCGCACTGATCGTTCTCGGTGGTGGCGGATCGTTTGTGGGTCTGCTTGCGACACTCGGCATTCCGCTGGCAGCGCTGGCGGGCGGGCTACTGACCGCCGTGGTCATCTACACGCTGGCATGGCGCAAAGGCGTCGAAGGATTCCGTCTGATCCTGATCGGCATCGGCGTCAACGCGATGTTGGTGGCAACTACCGGGTGGCTCCTGATTTCAGCCGATATCAACGATGCGTCCCGGGCCCAGGTATGGCTGAACGGCTCGCTGAACGGAGCGACCTGGAACCAGATGTGGCCGGTTGCCGTCGCGGTGGTAGTTGTCGGTGGATACGCCGTGATCGCGTCGTTCACCATGGGCGCACTGCGATTGGGCGAGGACAACGCGACGTCACTGGGCGTGCGCCTTCAGTCGTCACAGGCCAAGCTCCTGCTCTCGTCCGTCGCATTGGCTGCGATCGCCACCGCCGCTGCCGGGCCTGTCGGCTTTGTCGCCCTGGCTGCTCCGCAGGTAGCGATGCGCTTGGTGCGATCTGCCGGCCCCCCGATCGTCGCGTCCGCGCTCACCGGCGCTGTGCTTGTTGTCGGCAGTGACGTGATCGCCCGCACGGTTCTTCCCGTCGAATTGCCGGTCGGCATCGTGACATCAGCGCTCGGCGGACCGTTCCTGCTCTACCTCTTGGTTCGTAACAATCGGAAGGTCACAGCATGACCACGTTGTCCCAGTCCGTCGACGCCCCCGCACGTCTCGTCGCAAAGGATCTCACCCTGGGTTACGGGGATCGCATCATCGTCGACGGTCTTGATCTCGAAATCCCGACCGGCGTGATCACGACGGTCATCGGACCGAACGGCTGCGGTAAGTCGACGCTCTTGCGTGCTCTGGGACGACTGCTCAAGCCCAAGAGTGGGTCGGTTGTGTTGGACGGCAAGGCAATCAGCTCGATGAAGACCAAGGACGTCGCACGAGTCCTTGGCATGTTGCCGCAAACTCCAGTCGCTCCCGAAGGGTTGACCGTCGCCGATCTGGTTGCGCGTGGCCGCCATCCCCACCAGTCGTGGATCCGTCAATGGTCGGCAGACGACGAAGGCGAAGTAGCTCAGGCGCTCGAGTTGACCGGAGTATCAGATCTTGCAGATCGTCCGGTCGATCAGCTGTCCGGCGGTCAGCGGCAGCGGGCGTGGATCTCGATGGCGCTGGCGCAGGGCACAGATATCCTTCTGCTCGACGAGCCAACGACCTACCTGGATCTTGCGCACTCCATGGAGGTTCTCGACCTCGTTGATCAATTGCACGAGGAGATGGGCCGCACTGTGGTCATGATCCTGCACGATCTCAATCTCGCGGTGCGCTACAGCGACCATTTGATCGTGATGCGGGACGGCGCTATCGTCGCCTCGGGAGTTCCGAAAGACATCATCTCTGCGGAACTGCTCCTCGAGGTGTTCGGTCTCGAAGCCGCTGTCATCGACGACCCGGTCTCGGATCGCCCGCTGATCGTGCCCATCGGAACTCGACATGTTTTCGGTACCGTCGGCGGGCCGGCCGCACAGCCTTCCTGACGGCATTCACTCATCGACCGATAATCGTCCGCACCAACTTCACTCCCTGACCGAGCGACACGGTAGGCAGGTACGCCCGCCCTACTGCGTTGCCGATACTCGGCAGCGCGGCAGGATCGGCGAACACCATGTGCATGGGCACATATCGCGGCTGGAACTTCGATTTGAAGGCCAGCAGCGAGCGGAAACCGTACACGGGTTCGAGGGTGCGCCCCAAGAATTCGAGCACGTTGTCCATCACGCCGGACAATGTCATCGCTTCCAGCTCAACCGAATCCGAGCCGTCATCCGTCGCGACCTTCGCCAGCGGGGCGCCCGAGAGACTCAGGAATTCGACTCCTTCGGATTCCAAACTCAGGGCAGCCGACGCGATCAGGAACTCCATGGTCGGCCTGAAACCCTCGGAACGGCGCCGCATGAAGTCGAGAGTCCAGCCCACGATTCGGCCGTCCCGGTACACGGGCAGCCATGATGTGACACCGTGGACCGTGCGTTCCTCGTCGATCGCGATCAGGCATCGCACGTTGTCGTCGTCGATTTCATTGAGTCCGCCGAGCGTAAAACCCATTTCCGGCATTCCCTTGTCTGCGACCCATTCCTCGGAAATCGCGACAATCTGATCCTTGACGGCGATCGCGGCGTGCGGATAGTTGATCCATTCGGCCGTGATGCCGGACTTCTTCGCCCGGTTCAACGCCGTTCGAATGTCCTGAAATCGTTTACCGGTGAACGCGATCTCGCCCAGATCGAGAATCGTTTCCTCGGCAACCTGCAGGCCGCTCCACCCCATCGAATCCGTAATCGCTCGAACGTCGTCGGTGACCGAGTAGAAGCACGGGATCCAGCCGTTTTCCGTGGCGAATTCTGCAAATTCGCCGATGGTGTCTCGCAGGTGACCGGGTGGCCCCACCGGGTCGCCGGTAGTAAGAGCCACCCCGGAAATAACGCGGTAGGCAACGTAACTCGAGCCGTCCGACGAAAACCAGAAGGTATTTCCCGTCCACGTCGTCATCCACGACAGCGGGCTTCCGGTTCCGGCGATCAGCATCGCTCGGGCGCGCGCGGCGTCCCGCGGATCAAGTGCGTCGACGGGTTTGCGGAACGTCACGAACACGAGAATCGATGCGGCCACCCAGAACACCACTCCTGTCCATTCGAACAACAGAGTCGCTTCGATGTCGACGGGCAGAAGCCGCGGATCAACCAGTTGCAGATAGACAGGCGGCACCAACCGTTGCGGAAAATCAGCCAGAAGTAACGCGACGCTCGGTTCGCGGTCGAACCCGTGGCGTGCAACCATTCCCCCGCCCACATACACCACGATCAGACCGGCGAGTAGCGCTGAGAGTGACACTGCCAGTTTCCGATAGGTTCCGGCCGGAGCGGACACGTCGAAATATCGCCGCGTGAGGATCAACATGATCAGGACGAACAGTGGGGTGAGGAACGGCACCAACGTCCGATACACGTTGGGGTCACCGATGCCGTAGAACAAGCTCTCGCTGTCGGCGGCGTCGACGAACCGGATGACGAAGTTCCCGATCGAGAGAATCAAAAGGATCACCTGCGCGCACACGGTGGCGATCCAGGCGAAGCGCCGGCCGCGCCGCAAACCGTCGCTGAGCACGAGCACGAAGATCGAGGGCATGAGCGAGAGCAACGTCGGCCCGATCCCGGACAGGCGCAGTTCCAACAATCCTCGTCGGCAATCCGGGTCGGTCGACGACTCGGCACACAGGTCGCGGACCTCGGCCACTGTCCAGGGAACACCGCGGAACAGATCGCGGAGAACAGCCAAGGGTCCCACTGCCTCCGGGGAGAGTGCCGCGATCATCGGCCCGATCGCACTCGCCGCGACAACTATGGCCACCAGCACGCGGCCTTCCCGCTGAGTCCCGACGATCCGGTCACCGCGCGCTGACCTACCGACGATCCAAGCACCGATCACCAACCCGACCACACCGGCGAAGAGGCGGATGACGTCCTGAAGTTGCCCACTGAACAACGCGAGCGTGATGGTGAGAGCGAGAACGCCTACGCGGATGCGTCGACGCCACAGCGTTCCCATGTTCGCGGTGGCGACCATCAGAGCCCCCACGACCCAGGCGCTGGCGCCCACCGCGGCTCCCGAGTGGAGGCGAAACCCCCAGCTGGCGTCGACTACCTTGGCAAGCGACGCCCACCCCAGCCCGAGGATCACGCCCAGTATCTGCGTTGTGACCGCCGCGATCGCGAGTTTCACCGTGCCCATGCGTCGTTCGAGGGGTGCGGCGACAACGAGCAACAGCACGGTCGCGCCGATGTACCGCAGAAGGTTCCCCTCCCACAGCGCTGATGTCAGTGGTGTCCATAGTCGCCCGTGTTGCAGCGAACCCATTCCGACGGCAATCTGGTGAGCCAGCGATCTCGACGGCCCATGCACAAGGCTTCCCGTCGCCGCACCCAGAACCCACGTGATGACCACGATCGACGTCGTCATCGGGGCATCCCGAATTCCGAAACGAACAAGCTCCCGGGCTTTACCCCCGTACGCCGACAGTCGGGTCGAGAGAGGCGTGGACTCCGAGGAACTGTCGATCTTCATCTGCGCGCGACTACTTTCTACTGATCGACTCTGCTCTGACGTGGCCACGGTCTCCATCCACGTTATCTGTCCTACAGCTCACTATGTCCAATACCACACTGATTGATCCGCCCTTACTACTACCAGTAGTACGTATTTCGTCGTGGAAGTCCGTAGAATCGAAGAATGGCAGGTCTAGGTGAACTCGAACGCGCGGTCATGGATCATTTGTGGTCTACAACCGAACCCCAAACTGTGCGACAGGTACATGAAGCACTCGCAACACATCGCGAACTGGCGTACACGACGGTCATGACCGTCCTGCAACGACTCGCGAAGAAGCACCTGGTGATTCAGCAACGTGACGATCGCGCACATCGCTACCTCCCGGTGAACAAGCGTGAAGAGTTGGTCGCGAGCCTGATGGTCGACGCTCTGGCTCAAGCGCCGGAGTCAGACGGTCGAGCGGCAGCCCTGGTTCACTTCGTCGGCCAGGTCAATGCCGACGAGGCTGACGCTCTGCGCGAAGCACTTGCCGCTCTCGAGGTGCGCGAATCCGCGAAAAAAGATGTGCGGCCGTAGATTTTCTAGGCCTAACTGATTTCTTCGTGCATGATGACTAGGTCATGAACGCCACCACTGCACTGGTTTTCGGAATCCTCGCGTTGTTGCTAGCGGGTCCGGTACCAGCACTCCTGAGCCGCTCCACGTGGCCGTACCGGGCGCCGCGTGCGGCTCTCGTCCTGTGGCAGGCCATCGCGCTTGCCGCGGTGTTGTCAGCTTTCAGCTCGGGCTTGGCCATTGCCAGTCAGCTCCTGGTTCCAGGACCGGACGGACGACCGACCACTGCGCCGACCGCTGAGATCGACGCTCTTGGTTTGCCACTGTGGATTCTGTACGTCGTGGTATTTGCGCTCACCTTGCTCATCGGCGCGAAACTGATTTTTTCGATCCTGCAAGTGGGTGTACGAACTCGGCGGCGACGCGCACGCCACCGCATCCTCGTGGATCTACTCGACGACTGCGCCATGCCCGCCGCGGTGGAGCGCACCCCGGACCTGCGCGTTCTCGATGTCGAAGAACCCATCGCGTACTGCCTGCCCGGAATACGTCAGCGGGTGGTCCTGAGCCAAGGAACGTTGCAAAACCTCGATCATGCCGAGGTCAAGGCAATTCTCACGCACGAGCGTTCACACCTGCGCGCGCGTCACGATCTGGTTCTCGAAGCATTCACCGCGGTCAACCATGCGTTCCCCCGGTTCGTTCGTAGCAAGTCCGCCCTCGGATCCGTCCAATTGCTGGTCGAATTGCTGGCCGATGATTCCGCGGTTCGCGTCACGGGCCCGACTCCCCTAGCCCGGGCACTGGTCGCGTGTGCAGGTTCGACCGCACCGCGTGGCGCCATGGCAGCCGGCGGTCCGTCGACGTTGATCCGCGTCCAGCGACTCTCGACAGACGCTGCCGATCCCCGTGTTGCGGTATGTGCCTACCTTGCCGCCATCACGATTCTGGTTGTCCCCACGGTCGCCGTCGCAGTGCCGTGGCTCACCGAACTTCGCTTACTTCTCAACGCGTACTAAGGTCTTGACCAGCAGAACGCGCTGTAGTAGTACAGGTCACACGCGGGGTTACCTGACTTCCCGGCAGCGAGTGGCGTACAGTAGAGCCCGGCCACCATCGTGGTTCATCAACATTTAACGGCACACAGCCCAATTCCCCGCAGTATGCGTTCGGATTGCCAGGTGACATGTGCCCTGGCTCGTCCCTTTGCGAACTGTGTCGTGTGTTCAAGCATGACTTCTTCCGCTCCGCGACGTGCCCGTAGTCCGGAGAGGTTTCCGCGTGACCAACGCTGTCCAAATGTCGTCTTCTGAGAACATCGCAGAAGATGTCGTAGTAACACCCGCCGCTGAAGACAAAGCCGCCACCGAGGCCGTCTCAGCTGAGCCCACCATCACTTTTGCCGAAATCGGCCTGCCCGAGCAGCTTGTTGCCGCCCTGGCCCGCAACTCCATCACCAGCCCGTCGCCCATCCAGGCTCAGTCCATCCCGGACGCGCTTGCCGGCACCAACGTTCTGGGCCGCGCACAGACCGGATCGGGCAAGACCCTGGCCTTCGGTCTGCCGATGCTGACCCGCCTGTCACGCCACGAAGATCGTCCGGCCGCGAAGCGTCCTCGCGCACTCGTGCTGGTCCCGACCCGTGAACTTGCATTCCAGGTGGTCGACTCCCTGAACTCCTACGCCGGTGCTCTCGGACTCACGGTCCGTCCCGCCGTCGGTGGTACTCCGTTCGCCAAGCAGGTCGATCAGCTCCGCCGCGGCGTCGACGTCCTCGTGGCTACGCCGGGTCGTCTGGGCGATCACCTGCGCCAGGGCACCTGCATCCTCGACTCGGTGGAAATCACCGCACTCGACGAAGCCGATCAGATGGCGGACATGGGCTTCCTGCCCGAGGTTCGCTCGATCCTCGGTGAGACCCCTGCCGACGGACAGCGTCTGCTGTTCTCCGCAACCCTCGACCGTGAGGTCCAGTCGCTGGTTCGTCAGTTCCTGGCCAACCACGTCACCCACTCCACCGAAGACGGCCGCGCGAGCGTCGACACGATGGAGCACTACGTACTCCTCGTCGATCGTGGACAGAAGGACGCTGTTCTCGCTGAGATCGGCGCCCGTGACGGACGCACCATCATGTTCGCCCGCACCAAGCTCGGTTGCGAAGGCATCACCGATCGCCTCCGCGCAGTCGGAATCGCCGCGGAGTCACTGCACGGCGGCAAAGCACAGAACCAGCGCACCCGCGTCCTCGAGCGTTTCAAGAACGGCCGCACTCCCGTCCTTGTTGCCACTGACGTCGCAGCGCGCGGCATCCACGTCGACGGCATCGACCTCGTCGTTCATGTCGACCCCCCGGCCGATCACAAGGATTACCTTCACCGCGCAGGCCGTACGGCTCGCGCCGGTGAGAAGGGAACTGTCGTTGCGATCGTTCTGCCGAACCAGAAGCGTCAGTTCAAGCGCCTGACCGGAATGGCGGGCGTCAACGCCGCAGCTGTTCCCGTCACCCCGGGTTCCGCCGAGCTCGCTCGCATCACCGGAGCCAAGAAGCCCACCGGAGAACCGTTGCGCGAGAGCTCTTCTCGTGGCGAGCGCTCCTTCGGCGACCGCGGTGGTTCACGCGGTTACCAGGGCAACCGTGAAGGTGGTGGCTACCAGGGCAACCGCTCTTCCGGTGGTTACCAGGGAAATCGCTCGTCGGGTGGATACCAGGGCAACCGTGACGGCGAAAGCCGTGGCGGGTACCAGGGCAACCGCTCCTCGGGCGGCTACCAGGGTGATCGTTCCTCGGGTGGATACCAGGGCAACCGTGACGGCGAAAGCCGTGGCGGGTACCAGGGCAACCGCTCCTCGGGCGGCTACCAGGGTGATCGTTCTTCCGGTGGATACCAGGGCAACCGCGACAGCAGCGACCGCGGCGGATACCAGGGCAACCGCTCCTCCGGCGGCTACCAGGGCAACCGCGACAGCCGCCCGTCCTACGGAGACCGCGACAGCCGCCCCTCCACCGGCTACCAGGGAAATCGCTCGTCGGGTGGATACCAGGGCAACCGTGACGGCGAAAGCCGCGGCGGGTACCAGGGCAACCGCGACAGCCGCCCGTCCTACGGAGACCGCGACAGCCGCCCCTCCACCGGCTACCAGGGCAACCGCTCGACGGGTGGATACCAGGGCAACCGCGACAGCAGCGACCGCGCAAGCTCGACCAGTGGCGGCGGATTCCGCAGCCGCACCGACCGTCGTAGCTACGACGGCTTCGACGGACCGAAGCGCGATCAGCGGTAATACGCTCGCTGAGCTGCGGCTCACCAACTGAATATTGATCACACTCCGGCCACGCCGGAAGCTGTATCGAGACGGATGCAGGTCACTGCAATAAAGTGATCTGCATCCGTGTTTTGTATGCACGGTCTGATGTTCACGCGCGTCGCGGCCGCACAGTTTTTCGGCTGCGCCAGGCGCAGGATTTCACAGCCGCGGACCGAGAGGGAAAGCTGTAAGCATGTCAACCACTAGCACCGAATCACCCCGGGCACAGATCGGCGTCACCGGACTGGCCGTCATGGGTTCGAATATTGCCCGCAATTTCGCCCGCCACGGTCACACCGTTGCCTTGCACAACCGCAGCATCGCGAAGACCGATGCGTTGATCGCCGACCATGGTTCCGAGGGCGACTTCGTGCGCACCGAGACTGTCGAGGAATTTGTTGCCGCGCTGCAGAAGCCGCGTCGCGTGCTGATCATGGTCAAGGCCGGCGCGCCGACCGACGCTGTGATCGAAGAGCTCGCCAATGCGATGGAGCCGGGCGACATCATCATCGACGGCGGCAACTCGCTGTACACGGACACAATCCGTCGTGAAGCAGCGATCCGCGCCCGCGGTCTGCACTTCGTCGGCGCTGGTATCTCCGGTGGCGAAGAAGGCGCACTCAACGGTCCGTCGATCATGCCCGGCGGCCCGAAGGAGTCCTACGAGGCTCTCGGCCCGCTTCTCGAGTCGATCTCCGCTCACGTCGACGGCACCCCGTGCTGCACACACATCGGTCCGGACGGCAGCGGCCACTTCGTCAAGATGGTGCACAACGGCATCGAGTACGCCGACATGCAGCTCATCGGCGAGGCGTACAACCTCTTCCGTGACGCTCTGGGTTACGACGCCGGCCAGGTCGCCGACGTCTTCACCGAGTGGAACAAGGGCACGCTCGAGTCGTACCTGATCGAGATCACAGCCGAGGTTCTGCGTCAGGTCGACGCCGAGACGGGTAAGCCGCTGGTCGACGTCATCGTCGACGCTGCCGAGCAGAAGGGCACGGGCCGCTGGACGGTCAAGTCCGCTCTGGATCTCGGTGTACCGGTTACCGGTATCGCCGAGGCCGTGTTCGCTCGCGCGCTCTCCGGTAGCCGCACGCAGCGCGCCGCAGCTCAGGCTCAGGGCTTGGCTTCGGGTTCGCTCGGTGACAAGCCTGCCGATGCCGAGCAGTTCGCCGCGGACATCCAGGCAGCGCTGTACGCCTCGAAGATCGTGGCATATGCGCAGGGCTTCGACCAGATCGCGGCCGGTAGCGCCGAGTACAACTGGGACGTCAAGCCTGCGGATCTGGCAACGATCTGGCGCGGTGGTTGCATCATCCGCGCGCAATTCCTCAACCGCATCAAGGACGCGTTCGACGCTGATCCGTCGCTGCCGAGCTTGATTCTCGCTCCGTACTTCCGTGAAGCCATCGAAGCAGGAATCGACAGCTGGCGTCGTGTTGTCGCCACCGCGACGATGCTCGGCATCCCGGTGCCGGCGTTCGCGTCATCGCTGTCGTACTACGACGGACTGCGCGCGGAGCGTCTCCCGGCTGCGTTGACTCAGGGTCAGCGTGACTTCTTCGGAGCTCACACCTACGAGCGCATCGACAAGCCCGGCAAGTTCCACACGTTGTGGAGCGGCGACCGCAGCGAAATCGAGGCCTGATTCACACCCGGTATCGGTAGACGCGGTCACCTGCGTCTACCGATACCCGGTAGCCTGGACAAATGCCGAAATCGACGATCGACTCGCCCACATCAACCGAAGGGCGCTCGTTCATCGACCTCGGAATCCCCGCTGTGATGGTGCACGCACTGCGCCGACACGGGATTGATGCTCCGTTCCCCATCCAGGCTGCCACGATTCCCGATGTGCTGGCAGGCCGCGACGTTCTGGGGCGTGGCGCGACAGGTTCCGGCAAGACTTTGGCTTTCGGGCTTCCGATGCTGGTGCGCCTCAAGGGCGGCGCAAGTAAACGGAATCGCCCCCGCGGATTGGTGCTCGCTCCCACCCGCGAACTGGCAATTCAGATTCACAAAGCGCTCGACGACGCGGCCACCGAGGTCGGCTTGCGGGTAGCGAGCGCAGTGGGCGGCGTCCCGATCAAGCGTCAGGCCGACATTCTGGCTCGCGGGGTCGATCTGCTGATCGCCACGCCTGGGCGGTTGCTCGATCTACTCGAGCAGAAGTCGGTGATCCTCGACGACGTTGTGATCACCACGATCGACGAAGCGGACCACATGGCAGACATGGGCTTCATCGACGAGGTTGCCAAGATTCTCGACGCGACTCCGAAAGATGGTCAACGCCTTCTCTTTTCGGCAACGTTGGACGGCAAGGTCGACGATTTGGTCGCAGGCTACCTGCGCAACCCGGCATCGCACGCCACCGCTCCCCCGGTTGCGACGGTCTCCACCATGGAACATCACCTGCTGTTCGTGGACCAGGTGGACAAGAGATCCGTTGTCGCACATATCGCTTCGCGTGCGGGACGAACCATCATGTTCGTCAAGACGAAGCACGGCGTGGATCGTCTTGCGCAGCAACTGCATTTGATCGGCGTGTCCGCCGGAGCCCTGCACGGCGGAAAGACGCAGAACAACCGGACCAAGACCCTCGCGTCGTTCTCCGACGGCACGACGCCGGTCCTGGTGGCTACCGACGTCGCCGCCCGCGGCATCCATGTCGACGACGTGACGCTGGTTGTCCATGTCGATCCGCCCGCCGAGGCCAAGGATTACCTGCACCGCGCCGGTCGTACGGCCCGCGCAGGTGAATCGGGTGTTGTCGTGACGATCGTGACCGACGAGGAACGCGCGGGGGTCGAGAAGCTGACCAAGGCGGCCGGCGTGAAGGTTCACAGCGTTCGGGTCCGTCCAGACGACCTGGAACTCACCCGCATCACCGGAGCCATGGAACCGACGGGAATCCCCGTCGCAGCTCCCGATACGACCGTCGAGGTCACACACACGGCCAAGCGTGGGCGCCAGGAACACGACACTGCTGGCCGCACAGCTGCCGGCGGCCGGATGAAGAAGGACGGTGACAAGCGCGCTGTTGCGTCGCGCCGGGTCACCGATCCCAAGACGGTGAAGAAGATTCGCGCCGACGGCACTCCCGTCCCCACACGTTCGGAGCGCCTCGCGTCCAAGGGGCTCACGCCGCGCCGCGGAACAGGTACACCGAATTCGGGTCGCCCGTCTGCCGGAAAAGCCGGAGGCAAACGCGCACACTGAGATCTATGGGCGATCTTCCACTGATCTCGATCATCTGCGCACTCGCTGCCGCACTGCTCTTCGCGTGCGCGTCGGTAGCTCAACAGCGGGCCGCGTCGTCGGTGCCTGAGGGCGGCGCGCTGGTGGCGTCGTTGATCCGCAGTCCCCGGTGGTGGGCCGGCCTGATCGGCGACGGCGGCGGTTACGTCATGCAGGCCCTCGCGCTGGCACTCGGTTCGGTGTTGGTGGTGCAGCCGTTGATCGTGTCGTCCTTGTTGTTTGCGCTGCCGCTTTCGGCAAAGTTCTCCGGAATCCGGATCACTCGGACGGCCTGGACGTTTGCGGTCATGCTTGCCATTGCCCTGGCCGTCTTCCTGGTGGTCGGTGATCCCACCGAAGGCGACAGTAATGCTCCGTGGTCGGACTGGGCGGTGCCGCTGGCGATCACGGTCGGAGTGGCCGTCGTTGCCACCATCGGCGGCTTGTCCAAACTCGATGCCGGTTGGCGCGCACTGCTTCTCGGAGCCGCAGCGGGCATCTACTTCGGTATAGCCGTCGCGTTCACGAAATACGTGACCGAGCTTCTGGAGCACGGTTTTGTCGGCGTAGTGAGCGCGTGGCAGACCTGGGCGCTCATCGCGTCGGGTGCTATCGGCGTGTATGTGCAGCAACGAGCATTCCAGGTGGGTCCCTTGTCTGCGTCGTTGCCGGCGTTGACCATCGGCGAACCGATCGCGGCAGTGTTCCTCGGTATGACGGTTCTCGACGAGCGACTACGAGTCGAGGGCCTCGGGATTCTCGTCATCGGTTGCGCGGTGGCCGTCATGATCGTCACCACCATCGCGCTCTCGCGGTCGCAAGGACGCGAAACAATCGGCGTAACTGCGCCGTCGCCGGTAAGCTCGTGAAACGTGCAGTTCCTCGAAGGGCAACGCCCCCCATACGACCTGACCTACGACGATGTCTTCCTCGTCCCCAACCGGACTGACGTGACGTCCCGGTTCGACGTCGATCTGGCGTCGGCCGACGGCTCGGGAACCACCATTCCGGTTGTTGTCGCCAACATGACCGCAGTCGCCGGTCGCCGAATGGCCGAAACTGTCGCCAGGCGCGGCGGGTTGGTCATCATCCCGCAGGACATCCCCACCGAAGCGGTCGCCGAAACGGTGGCGTTCGTGAAGAGCCGTCATCTCGTCGCCGACACTCCGGTGACCCTGAGCCCCGAGGACGCTGTCTCCGACGCGTTGGCCTTGCTGCCCAAACGGGCGCACGGCGCGGTTGTCGTCGTCGAGGACGGCAAGCCGCTCGGCGTGGTCACCGAGGCTGCCTGCGCGGACGTCGACAGGTTCACTCGCCTTCGTACCGTCGCGATCACCGACTTCGTCACAGCACCGGTCACCGCAACAACGCGTGAGGTGTTCGAACTACTCGAAACCAAGCACGATCCGCTTGCCGTCATCGTCAACGACGACGGCACACTCGCCGGAGTCCTGACTCGTACCGGTGCAATTCGTGCCGGGATCTACGACCCCGCCGTGGATGCCAACGGCGCGCTGCGCGTTGCCGCGGCGGTCGGCGTCAACGGCGATGTGGGTGCCAAGGCCAAAGCGCTGGTCGACGCCGGCGCCGACGTCATCGTCGTCGATACCGCCCACGGGCATCAGCAGCGCATGATCGACGCACTGACCACGCTCAAAGCTCTGGATCTCGGTGTGCCGCTGGTGGCCGGAAACGTGGTCTCCGCGCAGGGCACCCGTGATCTCATCGCCGCGGGCGCCGACATCGTCAAGGTCGGTGTCGGACCAGGCGCGATGTGCACAACACGCATGATGACCGGCGTCGGACGACCGCAGTTCTCGGCTGTTGCCGAATGCGCCGCGGCAGCACGCGAATTGGGCAAACACGTGTGGGCTGACGGTGGAGTGCGCCATCCGCGCGATGTAGCGCTGGCTCTGGCTGCGGGCGCGTCGAATGTCATGATCGGCTCGTGGTTCGCCGGCACGTACGAGTCGCCGGGCGATCTCAAGGTCGATCAGGCCGGCAACGCGTACAAGGAGAGCTTCGGTATGGCGTCCAAGCGCGCCGTTGCTGCGCGCACCGCCACCGAGACGGCTTTTGATCGCGCCCGCAAGGGTTTGTTCGAGGAAGGCATCTCGAGTTCACGGATGCGACTTGATCCCGAGCGTCCCGGCGTCGAGGATCTGATCGACCAGATCTGTTCCGGTGTCCGCAGTACCTGCACGTATGCCGGGGCGCGCTCACTCGAGGAACTGCACGACAAGGCAGTCCTCGGTGTGCAGTCTGCAGCCGGATTTGCCGAGGGACGGCCACTTCCTGCCGGCTGGTGAATCGGTAATTGTGACGAACGGCGGGTGCTCGGCTCCCAAAGCCCGGGCACTCGCCGGTATCATCGAACGTGGAAACAACAAATGAAACTCGGTCGGGTGCCAATCGGCAACCCGACCGAGCCCGCTAAAGCCGAGAAGTCATCGGCCCGACGAGAGGAACCCGGTGCCCGAGGCACCCACACACTTACCCGGCGCAACACCCGTCGTCATATCCGAGGAATCATCTGATTCCGCTGGTTCGGAGGGCTCCTCTAGCGAGCCGGGAGACAAACCCGGCGCACTTCGCTCTCCACTTGGGTGGCGATGATCGATGGACATCGCATTCACCATTCTCAGCCTGCTCGGCTTCATCGCACTGACCGCAGGCACCGCCCTCTTCGTGGCGGCAGAATTCTCACTTACCGCGCTCGAGCGCAGCACCGTCGACGAAGCTGCTCGTGACGGCGACCTCCGTTCGCGTCAGGTCCAGCACGCACACAAGACGCTCTCGTTTCAGTTGTCCGGTGCGCAGCTCGGCATCACGATCACCACACTCATCACCGGTTACCTGGCCGAGCCTGTTCTCGCCCGGTTCATCACCCCGGTCACGAAGGCCGTCGGGCTGAGCGAATCAGCAGCGTCCACAACGTCATTGATCCTCGCCCTGGTTATCGCAACCTCGTTCTCGATGATTTTCGGTGAGCTTGTCCCCAAGAACCTGGCGATTTCCAAGCCGATGCCGACAGCCCGCGCCACAGCCGGTTTGCAAGCCGGTTTCTCGCTGGTCTTCAAGTGGGCGATCAACGGTCTCAACGGAACCGCCAACTGGATCGTCAGGCGCCTGGGCATAGAGCCTGCCGAGGAACTGCGCTCGGCACGTTCCCCGCAGGAGCTCGGCTCGCTGGTGCGCACGTCGGCGCAGCGTGGTTCCATCGACGCGGGCACTGCGCTTCTGGTCAACCGGTCGTTGCAGTTCGGTGACCGCACAGCGGAAGAACTCATGACACCGCGTGTGAAGATCGAATCACTCGAGTTGTCGGATACAGTCGCCGATCTCATCGTGACGGCGTCCCGTACCGGGTACTCACGGTTCCCCGTTGTTCGCGGCGACCTCGACGACACCGTCGGAGTTGTCCACATCAAACACGCGTTCACGGTTCCCGCCGAGCGACGACGCACGACGCGAGTCGACAGCCTCGCGCAGCGCGTGCCGGTTGTCCCGTCGAGCCTCGACGGTGACGCCGTCATGGAACGCATCCGCTCGGACGGAATGCAGGTCGCACTCGTGGTCGACGAATACGGCGGAACCGCCGGCATCGTCACCATGGAAGACCTCATCGAGGAAATCGTGGGCGACGTGCGCGACGAGCACGACGAACCTGAACTCGACGTCCAGCGCGTCGGCGACGGATGGTCCTGCTCCGGGCTCCTGCGCATCGACGAAGTCACCTCAGCTACCGGGTACACCGCACCCGAAGGCGATTACGACACCCTCGGCGGCCTGGTGCTCACCGAATTGGGACGCATCCCCGACGAGGGCGACGAAGTGGCATTGCCCGACGTCGACGCGTCCGGCGATCACCGCGGCAAGTGGATTGCGCGAGTCACCTCGATGGACGGCCGTCGTATCGACCGCGTGACCATCACTCCGGTCCCCGGTGATGTCGAACCCGAATCAGCAGCAGAGCGCACAAAGGAGTCCGACGATGAATAACCTTCTCGGCGTTCTCCTCACCGTTGTACTGCTGGCAGGCAACGCGTTTTTCGTCGGCGCGGAATTCGCGCTGATTTCTGCTCGCCGTGACCGACTCGAAGCGTTGGTCGCCCAGGGCAAGAAGCGGGCACTCACCGTCATCAAGGCCGGCGAGAATCTGTCGCTCATGCTCGCCGCGGCGCAGCTCGGCATCACGATCTGTTCGATCCTTCTCGGTAAGGTCGCCGAACCCGCCATCGCGCATCTCCTCGAGGTGCCGATGGAAGCGGCCGGTCTGCCTGACGGATTGCTGCATCCGATTTCGTTTGCGATCGCACTGTCGTTGGTGGTTGTGCTGCACATCCTGCTCGGTGAGATGGTGCCCAAGAACATCGCGCTGGCTGGTCCGGAGAAGACCGCGATGCTTCTCGTGCCGATCCACCTGGCGTTCATCAAGATCGCGCGCCCGATCATCGCGTTCTACAACATCTGCGCTAACGGGATTCTGCGTCTGTTGCGAGTCGAACCGAAGGACGAACTCGATGTCACCGTCTCGGCGGTGGAGTTGTCCGCGATGATCGGTGAATCCCGATCCGAAGGGCTTATCGACGCCGAAGAACACCGCCGGTTGAAGCAGGCCCTCGAATCGACCGATCGCACGGTGTCGGAAGTGCTGATCACTCTCGACAAGGTGCGGACCATCCCGCTCACCCCGACCGGCACCACGCTGGGCGACATCGAGCGGGCCGTCATCGAAACGGGCTACTCGCGCTACCCCGTCCGAGCTGCCGACGGCACTCTGGCCGGATACGTGCACCTCAAGGACGTGCTCGACGAGGTTCTCGACGAAGCTGCCGGGCCGGATACCGTCGTACCCACGTCGGATATCCGTCCGTTGCCCGTCGTTCCGCTCAGCACGCCGCTCGCCGAAGCGTTGGCAGGCCTGCGCCGCGCCAGCTCCCACCTCGGTGCCGTCACCGATGCCGACGGCATTGTCATCGGCATCGTGGCATTGGAAGACCTCCTCGAGGAGTACGTCGGCACCGTCCGCGACGGCACTCACCGCGGAACCGATGCTGTTCCGGGACAACGGAACAACTGATCCATGACACGTTCGGTGGAAACACTCGCGCTCGCACATAGCGAGTGGACGGCTCGGCAAGCTCTGCACTTCGAAAAAGTGGAGCAGCTTGTCGGGCCGCACCGGGCGCGTCGCAGTGCCGGTATTTCTCACCCGGTGCATGATTTCCTGTTCACGTACTACAACTTCAAGCCCGCGCAGCTTCGACGCTGGCACCCCGGATACGGCGTAGCGCTGGAGGCCGGATCCGAGTACGCAGAGTTCTCGGGGTATCGCGTCGACGAATCCGGTTGCGCGAGCGTCGATCGATCCGTGCTCGAGCGTCGACTGCCCACGGTCGAATTCGTCTGGAATCTGTTGAACCAGACCTCTTCGCGCCCCGCTGTGCTCGGTTGCTTCGGTTTGCACGAGTGGGCAATGGTGTACCGGGGCGGCGAGGAAGCGATCCGCCATCAGTCTGTTCCCCTGCGACTGGGATTCGCGGGTACCGACGCCGTAGTGGAATCCTTGCCCCTCAAATGCACTCACTACGACGCGTTCCGCTTCTTCACTCCGGACGCGGCTCCGAAGAATGCGCTCAACCTGATTCGCGACACGCAGATCGACTACGAGCAGCCCGGATGCCTGCACGCCGGGATGGATCTCTACAAATGGAGCTTCAAACTTCTGCCGCTCGTCGATTCCGATCTGGTGATGGCCTGCTTCGAGCACGCACTCCTGGCGCGTGAACTCGACATGCGCGCCAGTCCATACGATCTGCGCGACTACGGATACTCCCCCATCGCCATCGAAACACCGGCTGGCCGTGCCGAATACGTGCGGCAGCAACAGCAGTTGGCGGAGAGGGCCGCCCCGCTGCGCGCTACGCTGGCCGAACGGTGCCGGGACCTGCTCGGTCGCTGACCTCCCGAAAGGCATCGAATGGAGCACGGTTACGGGTTCTATCTGGACGAATACCAGCGCGATGTCGGAGCGCACGTCCACTCCTCGATCACCTGTCCCGAGTCCGGGGGTTACCTCTCGGCGCACCTACCGGTGTTCGACCTCGCCGCCGGATCAGTGGCCGCTTTTGCGTCGGCGATAGACCGCTCGCCACTGGTTGATCGCACGCCATGGACACTCGATCCCGAACGCATCGCCGCGTCCTTCTCCAGTGACCGACTCCTGCGGATAGGCGGACAACCCGTCGACGCGTTCTCGGCGTACTCGGGCTTCTTTGCCGCCCGCGACGGCTGGGTGCGCACCCACGGCAACTACCCGCACCACCGCGACCGACTACTGTCCATCCTCGAACTGGGTTCCAGCGCAACCAAAGACGATGTAGTGCAACGGATATCCGCGATCGACGCCATCGAGATCGAACAGCGCGCCGCAGACGCCGGGGCTATCGCTGTCCGTGTCCGTACCGAGAACGAATGGCGTCTGAGCGAGCAGTACGCCACAGCGCGGTCGGCGCCGCTCGTATCCATCCGAGTCCGGGACACCGAAGGATCACCCACGCATTCGCCCCGATTGCGTGTTCTGGACCTCACCCGCGTCATTGCCGGACCTGTCGCAACACGCGCGCTGGCTCTACTCGGCGCCGACGTCCTGCGCCTGGATCCCCCAGGCATGCCGGAAATCGAATGGCAGCACCTGGATACGGGGCACGGAAAGCGTTCGGCACTTCTCGACCTGAAGAGCACAGAAGGCTCCGCACATTTCCGCGGACTTCTCGAAACCGCCGACGTGCTGGTGACCGGGTACCGGCCAGGCGCCCTCGAGGCACTCATCGGGCACGAACTCCCCGCGCACCTGATTCACGGACGGGTCAGTGCGTGGGGCTGGGACGGACCGTGGGCAGATCGACGCGGATTCGACTCCATCGTGCAAGCCGCCTCGGGGATCTCGTTCCTCGAAGGTGGCGACAAGCCTGGTGCGCTCCCGGCCCAAGCGCTCGACCACGCAACCGGATACTTCCTCGCGGCCGCCGTCGTGGACGCGCTGACCTTGCGAAGACAGGACGGGCTCGGTCGCGATGTCGACGTGGCACTAGCTCGGACCGGGGTCCGACTGCTCGATGCTCCGGGCCGAACCCTGCAACCCGGGCCGCCCGAGGCGCCAGGGCCAGATGTTGTTGTCAGTCATGGTGAAGTCACCACCGCGCGGCCGGCGCTGGCCGAGTTCGACGACTATCCGCGACCAGCACAGAAGTGGGGCAACGACGTTGCCGCGTGGGCGCGCTGAGATAGTGACGCATACAGGGCAAGATGGACATGTGAAGTCGCATACGTACACCCTGGATCTGCAATGGACAGGCGATCTGGGAACCGGAACATCCAGTTCACAAGCCTATTCGCGGGACCATTCCGTATCAGCCGCGGGCAAACCCGAACTCCTCGGCAGTTCCGATCCCGCTTTTCGTGGCGACCCGGAGCGGTGGAACCCCGAAGAACTGCTGGTCGCATCGCTCGCTCAATGCCACATGCTCTGGTATCTCGGACTGGCCGCCGCTGCCGGAGTCGTTGTGCTCGACTACACAGATCAGCCGGTCGGCACGATGATCGAGGAGGCGGATGGTGACGGCCAGTTCATCGAAGTAACCTTGCATCCAACGGTTTTGGTGTCCGACACATCGATGGTCGACAAGGCTGAGGCTCTACACGGCCCCGCTCACGCGAAATGCTTCATCGCGCGGTCCGTGAACTTCCCTGTCCTGAACGCGCCTACCACGGTGGCTGCGACCGATGAATAGCCGACACAAGCTGATTGTCGACGTCGACACGGGCATCGACGACTCGCTGGCCCTGCTGTATCTGCTGGCCAGCCCCGAAGCCGAGATTCTCGGGATCGCGAGCACCGCCGGAAACGTCCCCGTGGAACAGGTCGCGGCAAACAATCTCAATTGGCTCGAGCTGTGCGGAGCCCCCGACATCGAGGTTGCCCTGGGCGCCGCCGTGCCCCTGGTGATCCCGCTACGGACCACCGAGGAAACCCACGGACCGCAAGGTATCGGTCATGCGGTACTCCCCGATTCCGGGCGAGAGTTGTCGGTACGTACCGCCACCGAATTGTGGGTGGACCTGGTTCGTGAATATCCCGGTCAGATCACAGGTCTGGTGACCGGTCCGCTGACGAACCTTGCCCTCGCGATCCGGATCGAGCCCGACCTCCCACGTCTGCTGAATCGATTGGTCGTGATGGGCGGATCGTTCAACTACCCGGGAAACACCACGCCTACCGCCGAGTGGAACGTCTCCGTCGACCCACACGCAGCCAAGGAAGTGTTCGACGCGTTTTCCGGTGTCCCGGCGCACCGGCGTCCGATCATTTGTGGACTCAATGTCACCGAGTCGATCGAGATGTTCCCGGAACACGTCCGTCGGCTTGCCGAAGCGGCTGGGAGCACCCCGGCCGAGATCATTTCCCCGGACGACGGACCGGACGTCCGCAGCGCCGCGTCCAACAGCGTCATCCGGCACCTGTCCGACGCCATCCGGTTCTACATGGAGTTTCATCGGGAGTACGACCAGGGATTCCTCGCCCACATGCACGACCCGTTTGCCGCTGCGATTGCCCTGGACCCGACGATGGCCACACTGAGGCCGGCAACCGTGGATGTCGAAACCGAGAGCCCACTTCTGATCGGAACCACCGTCGCCGACTGGGTCGGACACTGGAAACGTGACCCCAATGCGGACATCGCCATCAGCACTGATCCGGTGAAGTTCTTCGATGAACTTGTCCAACGGGTGGGACGGTTCGCTCGCGCCGTGGGTTGAAATTCGCTGTCAACGGTTATGCTCGCTAGGAACAGAACCCACAAACGAGATAAAAGGACCCCACCGTGCAGATATCCAGCTCCGATGCCTCGCCGGCATTCGCGCTCGGATTGATGGCGTTCTGGCCCACTCGTCGTAGCGCATGCTTCGATCAGGCGTGTTGCTGAGCGGCGATTTCTCGCTGCCTGCACCCCTGACTTTGTCGCTTCTTCGCTCGGAGTCTGTCTTCTCATGTTCAACCTGCTGTTGTTCACACTTGTCGGTGCCGGCGCTCAACTTGTCGACGGCGCACTCGGAATGGCGTTCGGTGTCACCGCAACCACCCTGCTGATGATCGGCGGGCTCGGGCCTGCCCAGGCCAGTGCCGCTGTGCACCTTGCCGAGGTCGGAACTACCTTGGCTTCGGGTCTGTCGCACTGGAAGTTCCAGAACATCGACTGGAAGTTGGTCGCCAAGCTCGGTGTTCCGGGTGCAATAGGCGCATTTGCCGGTGCGACGGTTTTGTCCGGCCTGTCTACCGAAGCAGCGGTCCCCATTACGGCGACAATCCTCCTCGCGATCGGTGTCTATGTCGCGCTGCGTTTCTCGGTCCGCCCACCCGCGACCGCCCATGCTCGCAGTACACCGCACACTGCTCGGTTCCTATCCCCGCTCGGTCTGTTCGGAGGATTCATCGACGCCTCCGGCGGCGGCGGTTGGGGCCCTATCACCACCAGCACCCTGCTCTCGCGTGGCAAAACTGCTCCGCGCACCGTGATCGGTTCGGTCAGCGCGTCGGAGTTCCTGGTCGCATCAGCAGCGTCGTTGGGCTTCCTCGTCGGGCTTGGCCGCGAATCTGCCGGCAATCTCCTGGTTGTCGCCGGCCTGGCACTCGGCGGAATCATCGCAGCTCCAGCCGCCGCCTGGCTGGTCAGTAGAGTTCCCGCCACCTTGCTCGGCACTGCCGTCGGCGGTGTGATCGTGCTGACCAATACGCAGAAACTGTTCAAGTCCTTCGACATCACCGGCGCTGTGACGGTGCTCGGATACGTCGCAATCATCGGCGCCTGGGCCGCGTTGCTGGTCTACGCGTGGCAGCGGTCCAAGCTCACCGCAGCCGAAGCCCAAGGCGAGTTCGCCGGTATCGAACTGGCCGTCGAGAAAGAAATCACGGAGCCGACGGTCGCGCCCGAGAAGCGATAAGTTCAGCTGCCGAAGAGCGATCCCGTCTACGAACCGGCATTCAACGAAGAAAGACGACGAAGTCGGAATATCCCTCGTTCACCCGATTAACACCGGCTAGGATCCTTGTGAACAAACGGTAGTAGACGACAAACCGTTCACATGGCGCGAAAGCTGCCGATATAAGGAGTCCGCTCTGGTGATCGGTAAGGACCGCCACAATTGGTCGTCAATTCCTGACCGGCGTGCCCACCCCGAGTCGATTTCGCACCAGCCGCAATTCACGAAACTCGATAAATATGCCGCGCTGACCATTATTCGCGCACCGATCGGTTACGGGAAATCCACCCTGGTCGCCTCGTGGTTGCGCACCATTCGCGCGACTGAGCGCATTTCCGTCTGGATCCCTGAGCCCGCTCCATCCATGACGGCCCGTGAATACTGGGCACACGCGCTGCAAAGGTTCGTCAGCGCCGGAATTGTCTTTCCGAATCCTGTGATCGAGCAAGAGCAAGACCCATTCACCGCGATAGTTCGGATGCTCCGCGACAACTCGCGCCCGGTCATTCTTGTATTGATCAGGCCGGACAAAGTGGATGGCAAGTTGGACGAAAGCCTCGCCGACCTCGTCAAGTATTGCCGATGCGTCAATCTCGTTGTGACCTTGACGGGTCGCACCGTGTTCCCCGAACCTCATTTGCTCGATCTCGATCAGGAATCGATCAGCGCGCACGACCTTCTCTACACGCTCGAGGATACGACGAGCGTTCTCGAAGGTTCCGGTGCACATATCGTTCCCGGCGAAATCGAACATATTTACTCAATGACCGGCGGGTTGCCAGTTTTGGTACGCCGTTCGATTTCGGTACTCAAAAACCTTCCAACTCAGGTCGGACGCGAACACCTTCTCCGGCATAACCTGCGACGAGTAATCCAGCACTACACCCAGGAATCTATCGCGGCCGAGGCGCACCTGGTCGGACACTACGATCTTGTCGTCGCTACGGCAGCAGCCCGTGAGCTCACCGTTGATACCGTCATGCATTTGCTCGAATCTTGCGAATCCTCTCAGCACATTCGCGATCGACTCATTGCGCTCGAAGCTGCCGGGGTTCTCTCGTATGTCGACACCGAGGTCGTGGAAACCTGGAGACTGGCACCGGCGATCCGACAATCCATCCTGACGTCCCAACCCTCCGGGGGAAGTGATCCGGCCGCTCGTCTGTCATACCTATCGCGCGCTCAACTCGATGCCGGACAACACGCGTCTGCGCTCGATTATGCAGTCGAGGCACAGGACTGGCCGCTTGCAGTCGACATTCTCGACAAGCACTGGGCCACGATGATCGCGGACAATCTCGAGTTGGTTCGCTCTGCCTTCCAGCAGATTCCGCCCGAGTCCACCGACAAGCACTCGAGCTTCCGGGCCGCACGCAATCTGTACCTGCAACATCCCGACGAGCAGGTGACCTTCGGGACCTCACTCCCCGATTCGGCTGATGAGTTACGCGAACTCGGGGCGAGTGCCGATGCCGTGTCAGCTCTCACCATCGGTTGCATCCAGGCTCTGATGCTCATGCACGTCGGCGAATACGATCGCGCTGCAGATGTCACCGTGCGTCTGATCGAACTGAGCCGCTACATCACCGAGACCGATCGGCACGACATCAGCGATCGACTTTCCACCATGCGAGCGCAATGGGCAATCACCTTTCAACTGAACGGCCGACTTGCCGAATCGACAGGCCTAGCGCGAATGGCCTACTGGAGCGGGAAATCGCAGCGCATCGACTACATCGCGCGAAGCGCCGCCGGCACAGCGGCGCTGAACTGGGCGGTAGTCGGTGAACTGCGCCGCGCACGGCAATGGTTGGATTTCGAAAACCAACATCGAAACGTCGAGATCAAGATGCAATCCCAGGTCAAGGTTGCCGGATTAACGGCCGGCGCCTTGGTGTCCCTCGATTCACTCGATTTCGAAGATGCCGAACGGGCACTGACCGAACTTGGGCACCCCACCGAGAACGATGCACTCTATGCGGACGAATTCTGGGCGTTCACCGTCTACGCCCGCAGTCAGTTCGCCCTCAGCAACAGTGACGCGTTCTCAGCGTTGTCGTTGCTGCGCAGAACAGTCGCTGCCCACTCCGCGCAGTGCAATCCGACGTCCATTGCCGAGCCACTGATGCTGTCCACCGAGATCGATCTACTTCTAGCCCTCGGCGAAGGAAACCAGGCCGCGTCACTTGCAGAGGGCATCGCCGATCCTGGAAGCAACCCGTGGACCCTGGTGTCGGTCGCACGCGTCCGACAGCGTATGGGCCAGAACAAATCGGCGATCATCCTGTGCAATCAGTACCAGTGGAAGGGCGAGCCGTACCCGCGCGCACAGATGGAATCCCTTCTGGTTCAAGCAGTTGCACATTCGGAACTCGGTGAGCATCATCGTGCAATCGAGGCGTGGTCCTACGCCTGCGCTATCGCAGACCAGACCGGACTGTTGCGCCCCTTCTCGACCATCGCCGCCGAAGATATCGAGAAGCTGGAAGCGGCCGCATCCACGCAATCGAAGGCACTCGAGAAATTTACGAAAGTCTTTACCCCGGAATCGTTTCCGAAGTCCGTGCACATTGTCATCCTGACCGGTGGAGAACAACGGGTCCTCGCACTACTTGCCCTCGGCATGACCACCGTTTCGATGTCCAGGCAACTTCATGTCTCCGCCAACACGATCAAGTCGCAATTGCGTTCCCTGTACAAGAAACTCGACGCACACAATCGCGACGAGGCACTGGCGAAGGCACATGCATTACAGCTCCTCTGACGTTCGACATCGGTCGTCTCACGGACTCTGTTGTGCACCGCACCTGCAGAAACAGCACGGTCGTTGCACCTCCTCGAAAATGAGGAGTCGCAACGACCGTGCCTGACTTCTAGTGCTACTTGTCGCTTCCGTCGAATGCGTCCAGAATCCGCTGAGCAGCCAACGCCGCAGTCAACGATCCTTCGCGTACGCTTCGTTCGACATCGGCACGGATCGCGCGAACGCTCTCATTGGCCGAAAGTCGGCGCAGCAGTTGGTCGTTCACCATCGTCCAGGTCCAGTCGACCTGTTGCTTCCGACGCTTCTCCTCGAACTGACCCGCCTCGGTCAACACCTCACGGTGCTTCGTGACAGTTCCCCAGAACTCGTCCAGGCCAAGACCTTCGAGACCGCTCATCGTGATGACGGGCGGCTTCCAGATAGCGTCGTGCGGGTAGATCAGACGAAGCGCTCCCGCAAGTTCGCGGGCAGCGCCCTGCGCCTCGCGCTCATGCTTGCCATCGGCCTTGTTGACCGCGACCAGATCTGCGAGTTCCAGAACACCCTTCTTGATGCCCTGCAACTGATCTCCGGTACGAGCGAGGGTCAGGAACGTGAAGCAGTCCACCATGTTGGCAACAGTGACTTCGGACTGCCCGACACCCACTGTCTCCACCAGGATGACGTCGAAACCAGCAGCTTCGAGAAGCACGATGGTCTCGCGGGTTGCCTTGGCAACACCCCCGAGCGTGCCGGACGTCGGTGATGGCCGGATGTACGCGTTCGGTTCGACGGTAAGCCGAGCCATG
This sequence comes from Rhodococcus sp. MS16, assembly GCF_013277795.1. Lineage (NCBI taxonomy): Bacteria > Bacillati > Actinomycetota > Actinomycetes > Mycobacteriales > Nocardiaceae > Rhodococcus > Rhodococcus sp. MS16. The sequence continues at coordinate 725,530 of NZ_VBTM01000001.1, read as the reverse complement.
CGCGTCTTGTCGCCGAGAATCGAGCCGCCGGTGCGGGTGGACGACGGATCGACCGCCAACACCGCAACCCGATGTCCCTTGCCCAGCAAGTACATTCCGAGCGCGTCGATGAACGTCGACTTGCCGACGCCGGGAACGCCGGTGATGCCGATGCGGTGCGCTCCCCCGGCTTCGGGCAGCAACTTCAGCAGTAGTTGCTGCGCGAGCGCCCGGTGATCGTCGCGTGTGGATTCGACGAGGGTGATCGCCCGGGCGAGGCCGGCGCGCTGATTTGCGCGCACGGCCTCGGCAAGGGAATCAACAGATGGCCTAGCAGCCGGCGTCGGCGTGTCGATGGGCTGTGCCATCTTCAGTCAACCCCTTCTCAGCTGCGATCGTGGCCCAGTTGGACGGCCAGCTTCTCCAGCAATCCGCTGGCAGCGTCGGCGATGACGGTTCCGGGCGGGAAGATGGCAGCAGCGCCGGCTTCGTAGAGTTCGTCGAAGTCGCCGGGCGGGATGACTCCGCCGACCACGATCATGATGTCGGGACGACCGGCCGCAGCCAGCGCTTCCCGCAGCGCCGGCACCAAGGTGAGGTGACCGGCTGCCAACGACGACACACCGACTACGTGGACGTCGTTGTCGGCCGCCTGATTGGCGACCTCTTCGGGGGTCTGGAACAGCGGTCCGACGTCAACGTCGAATCCGATGTCCGCGAAGGCCGTGGAGATGACCTTCTGGCCACGGTCGTGACCGTCCTGGCCCATCTTCGCAACGAGGATGCGGGGACGACGTCCCTCGTCCTCGGCGAACTTCTCGACCAGTTCCATTGCCTTGCTGATGTTGCTCACCGATCCTGCCTCGTCTCGGTACACACCACTGATGGTGCGGATCTCGGCCTGGTGGCGTCCGTACACCTTCTCGAGGGCATCGGAAATCTCGCCGACGGTAGCCATAGCGCGAGCGGCAACAACTGCGAGGGCGAGGAGATTGTTCTCCATGCCGCCTTCGGTGGATGCGGCAGCGCGGGTGAGGTTCGCGAGTGCGGCCTCGACGGCTTCCGGATCACGTTCCGCGCGAAGACGAACCAGCTTCTCGAGCTGTTCCTTGCGCACCTTGGAGTTCTCGACCTTGAGAACTTCGATGGTGTCGACCTCGTCGGGAACGTACTTGTTGACGCCGACGAGCGGCTGCCGACCGGAGTCGATGCGCGCCTGGGTGCGAGCAGCAGCTTCCTCGATGCGCAGCTTCGGGATGCCTTCGTTGATGGCCTGAGCCATTCCGCCGGCTTCCTCGACCTCTTCGATGTGCTTACGTGCCCGGTTGGCGAGCTCGTTGGTGAGCCACTCGACGTAGTACGAGCCACCCCACGGATCGATGGGCCGAACCGTTCCGGACTCCTGCTGCAGCAGCAACTGGGTGTTGCGGGCGATACGCGCGGAGAAGTCCGTCGGCAGTGCGATGGCCTCGTCGAGTGCGTTGGTGTGCAGCGACTGGGTGTGGCCCTGAGTGGCAGCCATAGCCTCGACGCAGGTACGCGGAACGTTGTTGAAGACGTCCTGCGCGGTCAGCGACCAGCCCGAGGTCTGCGAGTGGGTACGCAGCGAGAGCGACTTGGCGCTCTTGGGATCGAACTTGGCAACAAGCTCGGCCCACAGGAGGCGTCCGGCCCGGAGCTTGGCGACCTCCATGAAGAAGTTCATGCCGATGGCCCAGAAGAAGGACAAGCGCGGTGCGAACTTGTCGATGTCCATACCGGCGTCGAGGCCGGCGCGAATGTACTCGACGCCGTCAGCGAGGGTGTATGCCAGTTCCAGATCGGCCGTCGCTCCGGCTTCCTGGATGTGGTAACCCGAGATGGAGATGGAGTTGTACTTCGGCATTTCCGCACTCGAGTACGCAAAGATGTCCGAGATGATCCGCATCGAGGGCTTGGGCGGATAGATGTAGGTGTTGCGAACCATGAACTCTTTGAGGATGTCGTTCTGGATCGTTCCGGCCAGTTTGTCCGGAGTGACACCCTGCTCGCCTGCCGCAGCGACGTACAGCGCGAGAATCGGCAGCACAGCGCCGTTCATCGTCATCGAGACCGACACCTGTGAGAGGTCGATACCGTCGAAGAGCTGACGCATGTCGAGGATGGAATCGATTGCGACACCGGCCATTCCGACGTCACCGGCAACGCGGGGGTGATCGGAGTCGTAGCCGCGGTGGGTCGCGAGGTCGAACGCGACCGACAGGCCCTTCTGACCGGCCGCGAGGTTGCGACGGTAGAACGCATTGGACTCGGCGGCAGTAGAGAAGCCGGCGTACTGGCGAATGGTCCACGGCTGGTTCACGTACATGGTCGGGTACGGACCACGCAGGAACGGTGCAGCACCCGGGAAGCTGTCGAGCGGGTAACCGGACTCGGCGGCGGCCGCGCGGTCTGCGCCGGTGTACACCGGCTTGACGTCGATACCCTCCGGCGTGGACCAGACAACCTGCTCAGCGGCGTAGTTGTTGGCGGTGGCACCCTCTTCGATGAGGGCCTGTGTCTGCTCGACCGACGGTGGTGTGGGTGCCGGAGACTGCGGGTCCTCGAGTGGGACCTCGGCGAAACTGCCGATCACGTGCTTGACCTCTCGTGTCGTCACTTGGAGCTTCCCGTCTCGATGAAGTCGAGCAGTTCGGTCAGAGCCGATACTGCGTCGATGCGGGCTGTGAGGAATCCGTCCGGACGCGAATCGCCCGCGGCATCGCCGACGGCCTTTTCCGGGCCGGCCAGCAGCACCTTGGTGATACCGGCAGCGCGCAATTCTGCGACGGCCGCTGCGGCGCTCTCGCCGTAACGCTTGTCCGTGCCACACAGCACGGCGACGGTGGCGCCGGATGCCTTGACCGCAGCGGAGATGGCTTCTGCGCCTACCTCGAGCGGGCCGGGGTTGACTGCGTCGATACCGCCCGAAGCGAGAAGGTTCGACGCAAACGTGGTGCGCACGTTGTGTTCTGCAACCGAGCCCAGCGGCGCGAGCAGCGCAGTCGGGCGGGCGCCGCCGGCAGCGAGGAATGCGTCCGAGCGGTCACGAAGCGCTTCGAACGCAGCCGCGTACCGGGCGACGGACTGGCCGGGCTCGACGGCTTCGGCGGAAAGCGGTGTTTCGCCGAGGTTCGGGAACTCGTTGACACCGGTGACCGTGGTCTTGCGGTGTGCGATGTCGGAGTCACGCTTGGCCTTGGTAGCGGCGATGTGATCGGAGACTATTCCCGCTTCGAGTGCGGCCAGATATCCGCCGGCTGCTTCGATTTCCTGGAAGAACTCCCAGGCAGTCGCGGCAATCTGCTGTGTCAGGTCTTCGACATACCAGGAGCCCGCCGACGGATCGAGCACGCGGCCCAGGTGCGACTCCTCGAGGAGAAGCAACTGCGTGTTGCGCGCGATGCGTGAGGAGAAGGACTTGCTGACACCAAGGGTGCCGTCGGCCAGGGCGACGTCGAACGGAAGAACCGTCACCGCGTCTGCTCCACCGACACCGGCGCCGAATGCGGCGAGGGTGGTGCGCAGCATGTTCACCCAGGGATCACGCTGAGCCATCATCGCGGCGGACGTGACAGCGTGCTGTGGTGCGCCGCCGAAGTCGGATGCGCCGCAGACCTGAGCGATGCGGGCCCACACGAGACGTGCGGCGCGGAACTTCGCGATGGTCTGGAACTGATCGTCGGTGGCTGCGTAACGGAAAGCCAACTGCGCCAACGCAGCACCGATGGTCAGATCGCCGTCTGCGGTGAGCGCGCGGAGGTATTCGAGACCGGCTGCGACAGCCGCTCCGAGCTCCTCGGCGTCACCGGCGCCGGCATTGTGGAATGCCGTGCCGTCGACGGTGATGGCCCGCACCGATTCGGCGCGAGCGTCAGCGGCGACAGCTAGCTCGACTGCTTCTGTCAGCTCGACGTCGGCTGCGCCGGAGAAGGAACTCGTCAGCGGTGCCGTGCCGAGGTTGATGCGGATGCTTGCGCGATCGCTGACTCCGTCACCGGCTTCCGCGCGGGCATCGAGCAGTGCCAGGATCGCGCGGGCGGCGGCGCTTGCGTCGGCGCCGGCATCGAGTGTGAGCGGAGCGAGATCGAGGAGCACGCCCTCGAGTACCGCGTTCAGATCGGCGACGGAGACGCCACCGAGTCCGGCTTTGAGCCAGATCGCACTGACACCGTTCTCGAGTGCGTCGAGGATGGTCCGGTTGGTGTCTGCGGCGGAAGCGGTTCCGAACTGAGCCGAAACCAACCAGCCTGCATTGACGTCGCGATGAGCGTCGACTCCGCGGACGTACGGGAAGCTACCGGGCAGGGTCTGCTCGGGGCGCTCGTCGCGTGGGCTGTAGAGCGGTGCGACAGTGACGCCGTCGTATGTGACGGTTTCGAGCAGTTTCTGCGGCTCGGGGCCTAGTTCTGCGGCGTCGACTCGACGGGACTTGGCGAGCACTCCGGCGACGGAGCGTTGCCACTCCGCATATGCCTGCTCGACAGCCTCGGCTTCTGAAGCTAATGACACTGTGTCCGCTGCCTCTCGTTGTGCGTAAGCGTTATACCTGTTATCGGAACTGTTCATCGAATTGCTCGTTATGGCTGTGATGCTAACCCGCCTTCGGACGTGCTTATCGTGAGGATCACGTCACGTTCGCGGCGAAGGGGTCTGCTAAGGCCGCCCGACAACTTGCCTACCGGCTGGTACGGCAAGGATTGGCGCGCAGCCCCGATCCTTACCTAGCGATTGTTCAGCGCGTTTACGAGTTACCGGCGAGTTGGTTTCACTGGGCGGGACCTCCCACGTCACCCCTACCCGAAGGGTAGTGGTTTTCATCACATCACGCTGGTAGGGGCACCCGGTTTCCGGACGACTGGGCCGCATACGTCGGGATTCCTCACGCGCACCGGTAACCTTGTGCCCTGTGATGGGGCGCCTGTTGGACCGAAGATTGATCGCGATTGTCCTGCTGGTGCTCGCACTCTTCGTGGCGGCACTCCTTGCGCCGCACCCGTCGGTTTCTCAGGTCCGGGAGTGGGCGGATTCCATCGGACCGATGTTTCCGCTCGTGTTCTTTCTTGTTCATTCCCTGGTTACCGTCGCGCCCTTTCCTCGGACGGTGTTCACCCTCAGCGCCGGCGTGCTGTTCGGATCGGCGACAGGTATCGCTCTCACCGTCGCGGCAACCACGGTCAGTGCCATCCTGGCTCTGTATCTCGTCCGCGCCATCGGCCGAGAGGTGGTCTGGCAACGGATATCGAGTCCGACAATCAGGCGAGTGGACGAGCGGATCGAGAAACGCGGATGGCTGGCCGTTGGGTCCCTGCGCTTGATCGCGTTCGTCCCGTTTTCAGTGGTGAACTACTGCTGCGGCATTTCGTCGATCCGCCTGGTGCCCTACGTGATCGCCACAGTGGTGGGAATTTTGCCCGGCACGATCGGAATCGTCGTACTCGGCGATGCCCTGTCCGGCGAAGCCGACCCTCGCTTGCTTGTGCTGTCAGGAATCTGCATTGCCATCGGCATCGGCGGATTGCTGTTCGACGCTCGCAAGACATCTGTGGAACTGCACCAACCGTCCGATGGCCAAGCTCTGACGGGTCAAACCCTGGAGGTTGATAGTGAGAAGTCAACTTCTAAAGATTGACATAGAGAAATCAACCTCTTAATGTTGACTCATGTTCGTACTGACAGTCGACCAGCGCAGTAGTCGCCGCGATGTCGACCGTGTCGAGGAAGTCCTTCGGGATCTCGCGTCCGCTCCCCTCGTTCGAGGGTTCGAACGGACAGCAGGCGACGAGATTCAAGCAGTCACCGACGATCCCCAACTCCTGGTCCACCTGGCGCTCGAACTACTGCGACGCGAATACTGGAGTGTCGGAATCGGAATCGGCCCCGTCGAAGAACCACTTCCCGCCCAGACTCGCGCCGGGCGTGGTCCGGCATTCGAAGCGGCACGCATCGCCGTCGAACGTGCCAAGAAAGCCCCCGCGCGTATCTCCGTCGAGCAGGCCCCAGCCGACGGCGACCTCGCCGAACTTGCCGCGGACATCGACGGCGCCCTGACCATGCTTGGCACGATCGTGCTTCGGCAAACACCTGACGGACGTGCGGCTATCGCATTGATGGACGACGGCCTCACCCAGGCCGCCGCCGCCGAGCGGCTCGGAATCACCAAGCAGGCCATGTCGAAACGCCTGCTCACCGCCGGCTGGCAAGCCGAACTTGCCGGCCGACGACTCTCCCAGCGGCTACTTGTCCGAGCCCAGACCTACACTGCTCGCACCACACACTGACAGGGGCGCATTACATGGTTGTTCTGGCACTGATCGCGCTCGCAGTTGCAGCCGCAGCACCGCTGGTCACGGCTGCGCTGCCAAAACTGAGCGGCGGCCACGTCCAGGTTCCCGAATGGGTATCTGCCACCGTGGCTCTACCCGCCCTCGGGGTTGCGGCGCTGGCCGCCAGTCGGACCACACCGGTCACGGGATTTGCGCTCGGAGCGACACTTGTCCTGTGTGTCCTGGCTTCGGCCACGGCGGGTGCTCCCGTGGTTTTGGCCACGTTCAAGGTTGCGAGACGGCAACCGGACGGCAGCCCCGCACCCAACGCTGGTCCATTGCGCGGTGGCCGCGTCATCGGAGTCCTCGAGCGCATCGCCGTCGCAGTGTCCATTCTGGCTGGGTGGCCGGAAGGTATCGCAATCGTGTTGGCAGTCAAGGGATTGGCCCGGTATCCCGAACTGCGTGAACCCCATGCCTCGGAACAGTTCATCATCGGAACCTTCGCCAGCGTCCTTTGGGCGATTGCTGTCTGCGGAACAGGAAAAGCGCTGATCACGTAGTTCCAGTGATCAGCGCTTTTCGAAATTGTTCAAACGTTGGTGACGCGGTCCGCCGCCGGGCGGCTAGTGACGCGGTCCGCCCTCCGGCGGTTGGTCCTGGTACGGGTACTTCTGCTGGAATTCTCCAGGTTCCGGCTCCTGCTGGAACTGTCCGGACCATTGGCTTTCACCTGGCGCCGGCAGCGCCGGGTCGGTGAACTGCGGGGCGCTTTCGCGCTGTGCGCGAACCGCTGCCGCAGGATCCTCTACCGGTGTCCGGGCCGCGATTTCCGCAGCGCGAACTGCTTCGGCGATAGCCGGGTCGGACTTTGTCTCGAACCATTCGGCTACCTCGTCGGAATCGTCCTCCGGGCTGGGCAGGTTCTCTTCCGCCGCGGGCGGTTCGTACCGGAACACGCCGTCATCGCCTGGTGCACCCAGTGTTTTTGCGAAGCCCTTGAGTGCGTCGCCGAAATCGCTCGGCACCAGCCACACTTTGTTCGCGTCACCCTGCGCCATCTGAGGCAACGTCTGAAGGTATTGGTACGCAAGCAGTTCCGGCGTCGGCTTACCCGACTTGATGGCGGCAAAGACCTTCTCGATGGCCTTGGCTTCACCTTGCGCCTGCAAATACTTGGCAGCGCGATCACCCTGCGCGCGAAGGATTTGCGACTGACGCTCACCCTCGGCGTTGAGAACGGACGCCTGCTTGTTGCCTTCAGCTGACAGGATCTGACTCTGCTTCGCACCCTCTGCCGTCTTGATCGCAGCTTCGCGGTGCCCCTCAGCCGTGAGAATCATGGCGCGCTTCTCGCGGTCGGCCTTCATCTGCTTTTCCATCGACTCCTGAATCGACGGCGGCGGATCGATGCTCTTGAGTTCCACTCGTGCGACCCGCAGGCCCCAGCGGCCGGTTGCTTCGTCGAGCACACCACGCAACTGACCGTTGATGGAGTCACGCGAGGTCAGCGTCTCTTCCAGCGTCATACCGCCGACGACGTTACGCAGAGTCGTCGTGGTCAACTGCTCGACCGCGGCAATGTAGTTGCTGATCTCGTACACCGCCGCTTGCGGATTGGTGACCTGGAAATACACCACGGTGTCGATGGACAACGTCAGGTTGTCCTGCGTGATCACCGGTTGCGGCGGGAAGGACACAACGCGTTCGCGCAGATCTACCTTCGCTCGCACCCGATCCGCGAAGGGGATCAGAAATGTGAGCTGACCCGACACTGTTTTCGAGTACCGACCGAGTCGCTCGATGACCGCGGCTTCTGCCTGCGGTACCAGTGCTACCGATTTCGCAACCACCAAGATCACGAAAAGCACCAAGACACCAAGAACTATAAGTGCTGCCATGTTTTTACGGTCCCCTCCAGACAACTGCTGTTGCCCCGTTGATTTCCATCACCGTCACCGTTGTCCCCGCTGGATACACGTCAGCGCTGTCGAGCGGGCGAGCTGTCCATATCTGACCGTCCAGCTTGACCTGGCCGGCATGCTCGCCGACCTCTTCGAGAACGACGGCACGTTTACCTTCGAGCGCTTGAATTCCCATCGGAGTGGGCGGCGGAGTCCCGAAGCGTCGCAACAGGAAAGGCCGAACACCGAGAATGAGCACTCCCGAGAACACGCCGAACATGACGGCGTCGACCCACACGGGAAAATCGGTGACCGAACTGACACCGGCAGTAGCAAGCGCCCCACCGGCGAGCATCAGCAGAAAGAAATCTCCTGCCAGTGCTTCCGCGCCGGCGAGCACAAGTGCCCCGACAAGCCAAAGAAGTGCAGCCACAACACCATCTAACCAGAGAGTGTGATCTGCGCCGCGCCTACGTCAGGTTCGGCTCGGTGACAAAATCGACAAGCTGTTCGACGGCTCCGATCAGCGGAGCTTCCAGATCGCGGAAGCTCTCCACCGCGTTGTACACACGCCGCCACCCTTCCTGAGGTGTCCCCCAGCCGAGTTCCCGGCAAATCCCCGTCTTCCAATCCTCGCCGCGCGGAATCTTCGGCCAGGCAGCAATTCCGACGGACTTGGGCCGGACCGCTTCCCAGACGTCGATGTACGGATGGCCCGTCACCAACACGTTCGGGCCGAGGCCCTGCGTCAGTTGCGTTTCCTTCGAGCCGGTAACCAGGTGATCGACAAGAACACCGACTCGTCGCCCGGGACCTGGGCCGAACTCCGCAAGTCGCTCCCCCAGGTTGTCCAAGCCCTCGAGGTGTTCGACAACTACACCTTCGACGCGCAGGTCGTGTCCCCACACCCGTTCCACCAGGGCTGCGTCGTGGACACCCTCCACCCAGATCCGGCTGGGAAGTGCTGTGCGAGCGCGTAATCCTTCAACACGGGTCGATCCCGACGCGGACCTCGCCGACTTGGCAGACGTAGCCTTAGGTGCCGGTCGCACCAACGTCACGGGTGCGCCGTCGATGAGGAATGCAGCCTCACGCATCGCAAACAGTCGCTTCTGCGAACGGCCGTCCTCGAGCCGAACAAAATCACCGTCGTACGTGCGCTCGAATCCGACGACCGCGCCGCAGAATCCCGTTGCCGCATCCTCGACGACGAGGTCGCGCTCGGCCGCCACCTGGGGCACTTGACGTTTCTGGGTGCGGGCATGGCCCGCGAAGATGTCACCGTATCCGTTTCCACCGCTCACGCCGGATAACGCTAGGTGACAACGCCCAAGGGGCACAGGTTGCCACGCCGAACTAAACTCTTCTGTCATGAGTTCTCCCAGCGCAACGCTCACCGTGTGGGCAGCATCATGGCTCGCCGGCGACAGCGCCCCGGACGACGTCATCGATGCGCTCGTGGCGTGGGCACCGATGCATTTGATCGGTGCCGCCGACGCGGATACCGCGTCGGCCCTCGGACTCGACTGGCCGGGTATCACCGACGGTGGCGCGCCGATGTTGCTCCGCGTGCTGCGACGCGCCGGGAACATCTCACCGACCGACTTACGATTGGCGCTACCTGCCCCGGGTGATGTGCGCGGTCTGCCTGCCGGTACCGGGTTCGCCGCAGCCGCGTTGGGCGCCGGTGAAGGTGTTCTGGTCGGCGCTGCGGGATCTGCGGGAATCGGACTCGTTCCCGTGCATGAAGGTCCCGACGTTCTGCGCTGGACGGTGTACTCCGTGCCGACCGTGACGGGGCCGGCCGAGTATGTCGGTCTCGGAGAAGCCGAATATTCGATGCGCGAGGCCGTTCGCGACGCCGCCGCGGCACTGCTGTCGCTTCAGACCGTCCCCACCGGCACGCCGGGTGACGATGCCCGGGCAGCAATTGCCGATGCACTCTCCGACCTGGCGCATCACCGCTACCCCGATTCCCTTGCACCTCGGGCGCTGCGAGTCCTCGACAGCGCCGATCAGGTTGCCGCTATTTTGACTGTGGCCGAGCATGATTCGACCAACCAACCACCCAGCATCTCCGCTGTCCATGCCCGAGAATCCTTGTTGCGGCCGCTGTGGGCCGCGGTGCGATCCGCCCGAACAGCAGCGGTGGCGAGTGCCTCCTCACACCACCCGGCGGGCGAAAACTAGACAGCGACAGTCACCGATCACAACTTGCGAACGAATTTTCGACGATTCTCAGCGAACCCGTTGCGATCACCGAACATGTCGCTCTTCATTTCCTCGAGTTCCCGCTGTTCGTACGGCGCGACCGGATCGAGTGCGAGCCGCGATCGTTTCTTCTCGAGCATCGCTTTCCGCCGATCCCCGACGAGAAGGTCTGTTGCGATCTTGTTCAGCCACGACTCGAAAAGCATCGGATCGCGAGGCCCGATGGCATCAACAAGTCCGATCTGTCGAGCCTGGCCGATGCTGATGGGTTGACACTCCGAAAGCAGCCGCCGAGCCTGGTAGTCACCAACCCGGGCGGGAAGCGTGTACGTGTGCAATTCTGAGCCGAACAATCCCATCGTGGCGTAGTGCGGATTGAGAACTACACCGTCCCTGGCTGCGACGACGTCGGCGCCGAGCGGGAGCATGACGCCGCCGGCTCCGGCATTTCCGGTGAAGGCGGCAACGAGCACCTGGTCCACACAATTGACGATCTGGTTCGCGACCGCGTTGATGGCCTTGATGTTCGACCACGCTTCGCCGGCCTGATCGGCGGCGGCCTCGATCACATTGAGGTGAATACCGTTGCTGAATCCGCCGTAATCACCGGTCAACACCAGAACCTTGGTATCAAGTTCGATGGCCCAGCGCAGACGGTCGGCTAACCGTCGGCACTGCGCGGTGCTCATCGCGCCGTTGTAGCAACGGAAGGAGAGGTAGCCGATATCGCCGTCCCGGTGGTAGTCGATACCCGGGTAGCGACTGTCTTGCACCTGCGGAACAAAGGTGCCTGGGCGAACCACGGCTGTCGCCGGGAGCTTGAAACCTGCCGGACCTTCAGGGCGCGCTTGGCCGATCCAGACGGTCCCGGCGCCGGTGGCAACACGGATTGCCTCGTGGTGATACTCGAGAATGGTGCCGGGGTCGGCGTCGACATGAGCGTCGAGGTGTGCGTCGTAGACAAATACACGGTCGAGTCCCAATTCGGTGTTCACACCGGGAAAACCGTCCGCCGCATTGATCGCGCGCATGATGCTCGGTGCGTCCTGTGACCACGAGAATGCGCGATCTGCTTGTTTCATGACCGGCCGCGTCGTCGCGGACGCTACCGGCCGCGGTACCGATTCCGAGGTAAGCGGCACAAAATCCGGAGTTCCGAACTTGTCGACTACTTCCTGGATGCACTCCACCGCTGCGGCGGTAACCGCATCGTTGTAGACCGCAGATTTGGGGGCACCGGCGCACAGGTCGAAGGTTCGCCACGCCCACACCGGTCCACCGTCGAGTTCCTCGCGAGCTTGTAATGCGGTGACGCCCCAGGTGCTCTCGCCATCCGCGATCGCCCAGTCCAGCGAAGAGGGACCTCGATCCCCTGGCGGTCCGGGATGGATGATGATCGTCGTCCATCTTCGCCAAATCTCTTCCGGTATATAAACTTTCAGATACGGGCAGATGATGAGATCGAAGTCGTCAGGTGCAGTGGCCACGAGCGCCGACTCCGCGTCCGACACCACTGCCGTCCGCACTCGATGGCCGGCCTCGCGCAACACCAGCGCCGCCCGCTGCGACAGCCCGTTGTCCGAGGTGACAAGAAGTAGCACCGTGCGCGTCGGCGTCGGCGTCGGCGACTCGCTTGGCTGGTTTCGGGCAAACAGGCCAGCAGCGACAGTGCGCAATCGCTGCCCGCTCACCCAACCGCTACGTTGCCTAGATGTTGCTGGTGGTGACATCACGTCATTCGAGGCAACCGTCAGCGACACAGCTGACGAGATCGCCCTGGGGGTCGAAACCATGAATTCCCCTGCTTGCATAGTCGGGTATCAACGGCGTAGACCAGGCTCCCCCAAGCACGACCAACGCACCGATAGGTTGAATTAGGTACTTGGGGACCATATACCTACAGTCGGTTTGTTTCAACAGCTACTATCAAGCAAACAGTTTGCTGGAGCTGACGTCAGGGAGTTTTGTGGTTGATCGCAATATGCCGGTCGATTCGAATGTGCTCATCTAGCGTCGGGTACCGCAAGCCTGTGTCCTGCCCGTATCCCTGACGACGCAACCACGCCAGAACATCTCCCCAGAACCAGATGCCACCCGCCACCGAGTTGTAGGGAACGGGGAAGGGCGTCGACGCTTGCCGAACTCCGCGCACCCACTGCCCGACGGCTTGCCGCGTGACACCCGCACGATCTGCGATGTCCTGCCGGGACACCAGATCCGGATGAGTCCGCTCGGGTCGCACACCGGAGCCGGCAAGTTGGTCGACAAGAGTGATCGCGGTCGTCGCCGCCCGCATGCCTTCCGCGGCGAGAGTCAACAACTGCAGACCTTTTCGCTCCTCCACCCGTCCACCCAGGGACTTGGCGAGCATCTGTTCCTGCGAGAGCGTCAGCAAGGGAACGATAAACGTGAATTCGTAACGCTGGTACAGATCATCGGCCACTCCACCAACATAGCCGCACGCTGCACTGTTTCCAGATGGACACACCCCCAGGTGCGCGATTCCCGCACAATAGTCAGATGATCGACGTCGACGACGCCCAGTTCGAGGACATGGTCAAACGCGCCTTGGACACCTTGCCGCCCAAACTCGGTCGCGAAATGGCCAATGTTGCGGTGACCGTTCAACTCGAAGGTGGCCCACCCGGACTGCTCGGTTTGTACCAGGGAATTCCGCTCACGAAGCGAACAACCACCTACGCCGGTGTACTTCCCGACCGCATCACCATCTACCGTCGATCGATCTGCTCGATCTGCTCCACCGAAGACGAGGTTGTCGAGCAGGTACGACGCACAGTGATTCACGAGATCGGTCATCACTTCGGCATCGGAGATCCCCGTTTACGAGAGCTCGGTTGGTGACATCACACTCACATAGGCTGCGAAAATGAGCTAGAGGTTGATAATCGCCGAATAGTCATGTCAGCTGTACCGACACGCCGCAACAACTGAACATCTACAGGAGTTCACATGGTCAACCTGATCCAGATCGCCCCGAAGAACACGCCGACCTTCGCCATGAGTCGTCAGAAGGCCGCCGAACTGTTGGGCATCTCGGTCGACAGCGTGGCCTTCCTCCTCAAGTCCCGGTACCTACCCGATTTGGATGCCGGCCGACTCATCACGATGGCAAACCAGCCGTGGATGTACACAGACGGCGACTATCCGGTCCTGCAGCAGGGCGCGTCCGAGCTTGCCCCTAAGAAGTTGGTCCCGCCGCGCAAGTACATCGGCGAGAGTGCAGCGCACTCCGACGCCGAGTGCGTGGAAGCAAACCAGGGAGTGTGGGCCGGATTCAACGTCGACCATGTTCTGGCCGCTCGTTTCCTGCCGGTCACACTGCGCAAGTTTCCGGTATCCGTCCTCCAGATCCACGAAGCAAACCGGGGCGACGAAGAGAAGGTGTCGTTTGTCGCAACGCTTGCCGGACGCGTCCGTGAACTAGGTGCGCCGTCGCTCAACTACATCGATCCGTCGCTGAGTGCCGAAGACCAGGCGATCGTCGCCGCCCTGCTGACCTCACGAAGTACGTCGACGGTGCCAGGCCCGTGCGGAAAGCTGAAGCAGCCCAACGCATAGCTCGAAGCGCTCAGCGCTTAGGCCGCTGCACTGCGGCACAACAGTTGACCGCGCAGGAAACGCCGTTGGTGGTCGAGCCGAGCAACGGCTCGACCCCGAGGCGGAGCGGCGGCTCACCGGCCAGACGTTCGGAAATGAGCGTCGGTACCAATTGCGCAAAACGCGGGTCCTGGCCTGGCGTCGCCGCCCGCACAAAATCCATTCCGAGTTCTGCGGCTTTGTCCCTGGCCTCGGTGTCGAGATCCCACACCACTTCGAGGTGGTCGGAGACAAAACCGACAGGACATACGATCACCGCGCGAACATCATTGGTGGACAACATATCCAGATGATCGCAGATGTCAGGGTCGAGCCACGGCACCTGCGGCGGGCCGGATCGTGACTGCCACACAAGATCAAAACCATCGACGCCCACAGCGCCGGCAACCAGGCGCGAGGCTTCAGCGACCTGACGGCTGTACAGGTTGCCGCCAAACTCGGGCGGTCCGGCATTTCTGTCGGCGGCGATCGGTACCGAATGCGCCGTGAACACCAGCCGAGCGTCGTCGCGAGTCGCCTCGGGCAGAGCCGCGCGCGCCGCCCGGATTCCGTCGGCAAACGCGCCGATGACCAGAGGATGGTCGTAATACTGACGAAGTTTGGTCAATGTCGGTGCGCCGTCACCGACCGCTTCACGAGCACGGACGATGTCCTCGTGGTACTGACGGCACCCCGAGTACCCGCCCCACGCCGACGTGGCAAAGACAGCCGCGTTGCGGATACCGTCGTCGCGCATCTGTGCCACAGTGTCCTCGACCATGGGGTGCCAGTTGCGGTTTCCGAAGTAGATCGGAAGATCCAGCCCCGCCGTTGCCAGTTCACCCCGGACTCGCTCGATCAAATCTCGATTGAGTGCATTGATCGGCGAGACACCACCGAAGTGCATGTAGTGCTCAACGACCGCATCAAGACGCTCAGGTGGAACTCCCCTTCCCCGCGTGACGTTTTCGAGAAAGGGTCGAACGTCCTCGGGTTTTTCGGGACCGCCGAACGACAACACGAGAAGAGCATCGAACTTGTCGTCCACACCAACAGTCATGCCTTCAATCTTGCGCGATGCCGATCGCCAGACAAAACCCGGGTACGCACTGTTGTAGTAGAACTAACTGCAGTAGAACTAACAAGGCGTTTCGCGTGGCGGATTGTCGCCGTCGTGCGTCCGAACTCTCGCCTCGGCATACGCGGCGAGGGTCGATTCGCCGATAGTTGCGGTGGCAGGGTGGAACTCGATGCTCACCCCATGCGCGGCGAGGAGTTCGTCGGTCCAGTAGTCGCGAATGCGCGGGTCGATCCCACTGAGGTGCAGCTGACCGCCAACCGCGTCGAGTCGACGAGCATAATCCGCGACGATGGTGAAGAACGTTGCGCTCACCGTCGTGCGCCCCCTCAGCCGCAGGATCACCACCGGCGACCTCGCACCGGCGGGATCCGGCAGATGCGCCGCAAGCGTGCGCGCTCCCGCGTAGAACAGGCTGCCGTACACGTCGAGTATCACGATCTCGTTGTCGGAGAGTTGTTTCGGTGCGCTCGCCTCGACCAGTTGGTTGCCGTCCACCCGCAGGCGGACCACCTTGAGGTCGATGGCTTCCTGGTTCAGCTGCAGGATCAGTGAGAGCGCGACCCCGATTCCCACCGCGGCTGTGACCGGCAGCAACAGCGTCGCCATCAGCGTTGTACCGAACACGACCCGGGAGGTATATCCGCTGCTCCAGATGGCCGACAGCTTGGCCGGATCCAGGGACCCGGCAGCTGCCACAATCAGGACAGCTGCGAGGGTTGGCATGGGCACTTGCCCGACCAGTCCCGCGAAGGCTGCGAGCAGGACAACCAGCCACAAACCCGACCAGATCGCTGCCCAACGGGTACGGGCACCCGCTGTGCGATTGAGCGCAGTCTGCCCCACCGATCCTCCGACTGGCATCCCGCGGAGCAAGGATGCAGCGACGTTGCCGACACCTTGCGCGGTGAAGTCTCGATTGGCGGACGAGCGTGAGCCGTCCGGATTTGGGGCGGATTCGGCCACTCCGGCACCTTGGACCAGCACAATGACCGCCACCGTCAGCGCGCCACTGAGCAGGGCGGGGCTCAGCACGGTCAGATCGGGAAGACCCGGGATCGGGAATCCAGTGGGGATAGTCGCGATGTCGGAAACGCGGCTCACGGAATCCCAACCCAACGCCACCACAAGAACGGTCGGCACGAGCAGCGCAACCAACGATGCGTACAACCGCAACCGGGTCTGTCCCAATGCCCACATGAGTATCAGGGCACTGACGCCCACCACCGCGGACCGCCAGTCGATCTCCCCCGGGTGCGTCAACACATTCACTGCCTTCGCGAGCGCAAACCCGCCTTCCGCGTCGACCCCCAACAGCGCCGGGATCTGACCGAACGCGATGTTGGCCGCAACCCCGAGCAGAAATGCGGTCATCACGGAATGTGAGACGAAGCGCGTGTATCTCCCCAGCCGCAAGACGGCGGCCACGATCATCACGCCACCGGCGACGAGGGTAAGCATCACCAGAGCCGCAGATCGGTCCTCATCGGGGATATCCGTCAGAGCCGACCCCGCCGCCAGTGCTGAGGCACTCGTGGTGGTGACCACCATCAGACGGGTACTGGTGGACAATCCTCCGAATACCCGGCCGGCCATGCTCGCATAAAGACCGTGCAGCGGACTCACTCCGGCGAGCACACCCGAGGCCATACCGTCAGGCACGCTACCGATCGCACCGGGAAGACCCGCGATCACATCGGCTCGGGTCATTCGCTCGCGCGGCAGCAGAGCACGTATGCGACCCAGAACTGCGCTCATGTAGCCCCGAGATACGACATGTGGCGCCCTTCGTCCGGGAGGTGATTCGTGATCCCATCGTCGACCACGGGTGCACTCTCCCGCCTCATCCCGACCGGGTGAAGCGCCGCGGGCTTTCTCTTCGAGAACTCCGCAGGATCACAGCGGCGTGAAGTTCTCCAATGCAGCCATTGCATCGAGCTGTTCGAGATAGTGCGCCAGTGATCGATGAACTGGGCGGAACGGGACCATTGTGACGCCTGCTTCGTCCATCTCGGCAAGCGTCTCTTCTACCTGATCAGGGTGCGCGGCCGGGTCCAGAGAGTCCGCACCGCAGATAACCTCGAAGCCCGCGGGACGCTCCGGAAATCCTGCCAACATTGTTCGGAGGGTCTCCATGTCCGGTGCGCCGGGCATCCACCCGTCACCGAGCGTCACAGCCCGCCGCAACGCGCGCTTGCTGTGCCCACCGACCCAGAGCGGCACGCGCGGTTGGATCGCGTGGGGATCGATGATCAATCCGTCGAAATCGTAGAACTCGCCGTGATACTCCGGTTCGAGCTGTGACAGCGATGCGCGTAGCGCGCGCATCGCGTCATCTGCGCGCGGGCCTCGTCCTTCGAATGGCACACCCAGTGCCTTGAATTCCGCCTCGACGGTCCCTACGCCCAAGCCCAGAACCACGCGCCCGCCGCTCATCCGGTCCAGAGTCCCGTATCGCTTGGCGATCTCGAGGGGATGGTGATAGCCGAGGACAAGGATGTTCGTCACAAGGCGTAGGCGCTCGGTCTTTCCCGCCAGATACGACAAGGTTGCCAGAGGATCCCAATAGCGCGTTCCGCGCCCATTGGGCAGCTGAGGCGACCATACGTCGGAGGGCATACCGATGTGTTCGCTACAGGTGACGAAATGGAAGCCGCACCGATCGGCATGCTGCGCAATCTCTGCGATTTCCTCGATCCCCGCGTCCAGTTCCCAATCCGCCGTTCGGCCTGGGATGACGCTCACGACCGGTGTACTGATGCCGATTCGCATCGATGCAACTCCTTCGACTGTGCACCGGCACGTACGGGTGACGGCCGCTCTCGGAGCTGAACGTACCAGAAGAATGAACGCTGTTCATTGTGGTATCCAGGGCTCGTCTACCCGACCGGTTGAACACCTCGCTGTGCGAGCATGAGGGCCATCAGTCCGGATTCCTGACTCTGGGTGCTGATCATGTCGCGGGCGGATTGTTTGACCGGACCGTCGGCCAGAAGTTCGTCGGCCGCCTGGGCCATGACGATCCCGCCACGGTGATGACGCTCCATCAACTGCAGGAACGACACTTCCGCATCAACCCCCGTAGCTGAGGTGAGAGAGTCGAGTTCGGCCATGGTTGCCATCCCCGGCATCGACGCCTGACCGCGAGTTGCCTCTGATGTCACAACGCCATGGTGCGCGGCAAGGTCTGTCGAATTCGACGCGGTGTGCATCCATTCCATCGGAGTGCGACTACCCGGGGTCACGTTCACGAGTCGCAGCCAACCGAGCATCATCCCGATCTCGGTCCGCTGCGAATCGTCGATCTGTTGCGCAAGCCTACTCACCGCTGGATCGACATTCGTGTTCAGTCGCTGGGCGATGAACAGGGCCTGCTGGTGGTGTGCGACCATATCGTGAACAAACCCGATTTCGTTGTCGCTCAATATCTCTGCAGGCGCAGCCTGCTCCGTGAACATCAGCGGCCGCAGCGCCGCACCGAGCACAACCAGCATCACCGCAAGGCAACCGAACGCTGCGACGCGCACTACCCGCGTCGTCGTCATGAACCGACGGTCGAGTGCTGATCAGCCGGTGGCGAGTAGACGTCGGGATCCAGTTGCAACGCCATGAACCCGTTGTCCGCGCACGTCACCCACAGCTTGCTGCCGCGCCACTCCGGCGCCGAGAAGCACCAGTCCGTGGAGATGTCGCCTTGAGTGAGCATCCCGCTTCGCGCGCTGAGTGCTTGGTTCGGGTCGAATTGACCACTGAGAATCGACTGGCCGATCGCGGGCGCGCTCAATATCGGAACGCCCAAGATCGACGCCAATGCATGCGGTGAGTTTGTCAGCGCAAGATTGTCCCCCGTCTTCGCCGGCGGGTTGTAGTAAGCGATTTCCCGGACGTCGAACGGGTCGCGGACATCAAAAACCCTGATCCCGGACGATATCCACCCACACGCGAGAGCCGTGGGATTGTCCGGGCGGTCCGCTGCGCAGTAGTGCGATTCGTAAGCAAAGGCCGAACCGCCGGACGCTGACGCGAGCGAGGAGTCCTGATTCTCGGGAAGGTTGATTTCGAGCTTGATCGAGTTGGCGATCTCCGGTCGGGCTGCGTCGGAGACGTCGATGAGTTTGACGCCGCCCGAACCGCCCTCGTCGACGGTGAACAGATACGGTGCGCCGTCGTAGTTCACCGGAATACTGTGCTGCGTCGCCCATCCGTCGGTCCACGAAAGCTGAGAGAGTTGGCGAACCTGAGGATTGGGGTCACGTCGCTGCACCGCACTGACGTCGAGTACGTGGATGCCGCCCATATTGTTCGACAGGTACAGCTGATTCCCGTCGTCGCTGACGCCGATTCCGTGGGTCGAGAGACCGATCAGGTCCTGCCACACCACCTTCGGGGTGGAGGGGTCGGTGAGGTCGACAGCGCTCACAATGCCGGGCGCGGTACCGGAGGACCAGTAGGTATTGCCGTCCGGGGAGAACCCGCCCTCATGCGATGTAATGGGAAGGAGCATCCCCAGATTCGTTCCCGGTCCCGGATTGAGCAGTTTCGGATGAGCGCAATCGGAGATGTCGTATACCGACATCATGCCAACGCCGGTCAACAGGGGAACTCCCGTTCCCACCAAGAGTTTTCGCTGCGTGTTGACCTTGAGGCTCTCCCACGTTCCCGCGAGCATGGCAGGTTCGGTCAGCGTTGCAGTGAGTTTCGGGTTTGCCGGGTCGGAGGCATCGATAACCTGCACGCCTTGTGCGGGTCCGAGGAGATTTCCGGGGAAGAAGCTGCCGACATACGCGCAGTTCTCGAAACTGGTTGAGGTGATTCCGCCGCCACGGCCTTCGTACCCACCCAACCGAGAGATGTTGCAGCTGTAGCCCGTTCGACTGCGTCCGCTGTTACGGTCTTCAGCTGGTACATCACCCTGCAATCCGGTTTCCGGCTGAGAATCCTCGTTACAACTCGCGCGCTCGACCGCATCGCTGCCGACGGCATGGGATTCGTACACCGTACCTGGACTGGATTCCGGCGCCGCTGCGGCGCCGACCACTGGAAGTAGCAGTACGGCCGCCGCGGCAACAATCGCGGACCTGACCGTTCGACGAGCGCTCAGCGGTTTCATCTCTGCGCAACCCCCTGTGTATCGGGCGTCGGCGATACTCGACCGTATCCATCCCACCTACCGACGTCCTGACCGAATGTCCGGTTCCCTGGGGAAGTGTGCGTGATGCACGCCACTCTCGTCAAGAGTGAACGCGACTCTCCATCAGATACCGGAGGTCTCAGGTATTTACCAAGTCAGCGTCGTACTGCAACGAATCGTTCGGGTTGATCGGGAACGATTCGAGGTCAGGGCATGCCAGGATCTCTTTCGCGGCGGCCCGACTGCACCCCACGAGAGTCGAATCAAAATCGACCTCTGTAGCAATGCACCACGAATGGTCCTGCGGCCACACGAGATTTGCTGACGGCGTCCAGGGTTTTGCACCGATCAGGTCGGGGATAGTCGACGCTTCACGAAGGGATCCTGACAGCACAACATAGTCCCGTCCGGGGTGCCGCAGCCGCGGTCCGGAGATCAGTTCCCGGGCGAGCGAAACAACGGGTGCGGGGCGAGATTGTTTCTTTCCGGCACTGTAGATCGCCGTAGCTCCGGCATGAAAGAAGCCATTGCCCTCCCACACCGCGAAGTACGCATCGTCCGGTGAATTCGTATGGCCCGCAAGAAGATCGACAAGACGCTGATTGTCGGGCGGATCGAGTGAACCGATATCCGGCTCACCGCCGTCCCAGAGCTCGCTGCGCGGATTCACGGAATCAGTGGCGTCGATCAAACGCCACCATTGCACAAGCGGATGAACCCGCCGACCGGTTACGGCGGCAACATCACGCCAGCGGACCACGTGAGTGCCGACGACGTCGACCGGATGGAGAACTCGCACGTACGCGTCGAAACCCGAAGGTACAACTGCCGTCAGCGCACCCGACAACCGTGGTTTGATCCAGTCACCGACCGCCACGTCGTCGACTGGTTCCATCACCAAGGTCCTCCGCTTTGAGGTCCCCCGTGTTCGCCCTCACCTGGACGTAGCTCGTCGAGCAGGCAAAGGCGAACCGGATTCAAACTACTAACCCACCATTGCGTGGAAACCGCCGTCGACGTAAATGATCGACGCAGTTGTGCCCGGCAACCAATCCGAGAGAACGGTGCAGACCGTCTTCGCAACGGTTTCACGATCTTCGACGTCCCAGCCGATGGGCGCCGCACTGTCCCAGCCGGTGTTGAGCTTGTCCAACTCGGCACCCGGGCCGGTGCTGTCGCCGGCAATTGCCTTGGCTGCGAGCGTCTTGATCGGGCCCGACGCAACAAGATTGGAGCGGATGCCACGAACGCCGACCTCTTTGGCGACGTACCGATTCACAGCCTCGAGGGTCGCCTTGGAGACACCCATCCAGTTGTAGAACGGCATCGCACGCGACGGATCGAAGTCCATACCGACGATGGAACCCTTGTCGTTCAGAACCGGCAACAGCGCCTTTGCGAGGGCACTGTACGAGTAGGCGGACACCTCGAGAGCAACGGCAACGTCACTCCACGGCGCGTCCATGAACGGGCTGCCCAGGCACGAGCGCGGGGCAAAGCCGATGGAGTGGACAACGCCGTCGATGCCCTCCGGAGCCAACTCGCGGACACGATCGGCCAAGGTGGCCAGATCTTCCGGGTTCTGGACGTCGAGGGAGATGGCCGGCGGCACCGGCTGCGGTAGACGCTGGGCAATGCGGTCGATCAGACGCAAACGATCAAAACCCGTGATCAAGACCTTGGCGCCCTGCTCCTGCGCAACCTTCGCCACATGGAATGCGATGGACGAATCGGTGATGATGCCGGTAACGAGAATGGTCTTACCCTCGAGCAAACCGCCCATGAGTTGTCCTCCTGAAGTGAGACGTACGAAGTGAAAGGAAAGTGTGGAAGCGGGGACTAGTGCCCCATACCCAGTCCACCGTCAACCGGAATGACGGCGCCGGACACGTACGCCGAATCGTCGGAGGCCAGGAAACTCACCACTGCCGCAACATCTTCCGGCTTGCCGGTGCGCTGAAGCGGAATGTGTTCGGTGGCCTTGTCTTTCACGTCGTCGCCCAGCGCTGCGGTCATGTCGGTCTCGATGAAGCCGGGGGCGACCACGTTCGCCGTGATCGAACGGGAGCCCAGTTCACGGGTCAAGGACCGGGCGATACCGACGATGCCCGCCTTGGAGGCCGCGTAGTTGACCTGCCCGGGGCCACCGGCAAGCCCCACAACCGATCCGAGGAAGATGAAGCGTCCGAAACGCGCTCGCAGCATCGATCGCGTCGCCCGCTTTGCAACCCGGAACGTACCCGTCAGGTTTGCGTCGATGACACTGGTGAACTGATCTTCCGACATGCGCATGATCAGGGTGTCGTCGGTGACACCGGCGTTGGCGACGATGACCTCGACGGGGCCCTGATGTGCCTCGACCTCTTTGAACGCGCGATCGATCGACTCGGAGTCGGTGACGTCGCAGACAACACCGAAAAGGCCTTCGGGTGCACCGCTGCCGCGGTGTGTGACGGCGACCTTGTGTCCGTCTGCGGCCAAACGCTGCGCGACAGCCAGGCCGATACCGCGGTTACCGCCGGTAACCAAAACCGAGCGTGGAGTGGTGACGGTCCGTTCTGACACCACTGGGGTGGAAGGGGTAGACATGGCGATCAACCTATCAATTCCAGGGCCGAGTTCCGGCAGTAGTCGGACAAACGAAAATGGTGCAGGGTCATGGCAGCCGTTGGCGAGTGACCAAGGCAACGGTCAAACCTGCGGTGGCAAACAGAACTCCGAGAATCAGCCACGGCTTGCTTGCATCGCCACGGGTGGTCTCGAATCCGATCTGCTCTTCCAGCGTGTCGTACACCGCACGCAACTCTTCGAGGCTGGATGCGGTGAAAAAACTTCCCCCGGACAGATTCGCGATTTCCTTCAGCGACGCGTCGTCAACAGGAACCGGAATGCGATCACCCTCGATTTCGACCCGACCGTATGTCGTGCCGAACGAAATCGTCGAGATCGGAACACCTTTGTCTTTGGCCTGACGTGCTGCGGTGAATCCGCCGCGCGGGTCATCCGAATTGTCGGGGACCGTCTGCTTACCGTCGGAGAGCAAGACGATCCGTGCGGGCGGAGCCTGATCACTCCCGCCGAGAACGGCGGACAACGTGTCGATCGACTGCAGTGACGTGAAGATCGCTTCGCCGGTCGCGGTCCGCTCGCTGAGCTTGAGATTGTCGATGGCAACTTTGGTCGCGTCGCGATTTGTCGTGGGAGACACCAACACCGAAGCAGTTCCGGCAAACGCGACCAGTCCCAGGTTGATTCCAGGAGTCAAACCGTCGGCAAACGATTTGGCCGCCTCTTGAGCGGCCGCGAGACGTGTCGGTTCCACATCGGTGGCCTGCATCGACAGCGACACGTCGATCACCAGGATGACGGTTGCCCGGTTCCGCGGAACCTTCTTGTCCGCTGTGGGACCGGCCAACGCTACCGTGAAGAACACCAACGAGATCACCATCAGAATGGCGGAAACGTGACGCCACCGGCCCGGTCGTGACGGCGCCACCTTCTCGAGGAGATCGAAGTTGGTGAACCGCAACGTATGTCTCTGACGCTGCTTCTGCACATAGACGTAACCGGCTACCAATGCGGCGATGACAACCAGGAACAGCAGCCACCACGGCGCAGTGAATTGAGAAAGACTCACGAACGAACGCCCCCAGTTCCGGCGCCGACACCGAAGCTGTGACGGCGTGCCGAGATGAATCGAACCACGTCGGCGATCCAGTCACGATCGGTATGCAGTGACATGAGCGGTGCCCCACACCGGCGCAATGCCTGCTGAACCTCGACGCGATGCTCAGCGGCCGCGCGCGCAAAATCCGCGCGCAACTGCGGAGTGGTCGAGAACTCGCGCGTGCGACCGGATTCCGGGTCATGCAGCACGACGTCACCGACATCGGGCAGTTCGAGGTCGCGCGGATCCACCACTTCGATCCCGAGCACGTCATGACGACCGGCAATGGCGCGCAACGGACGTTCCCAATCCGTCGGGCCCAGGAAGTCACTGATCACGACGGCCAAGCCGCGCCGACGCTGTGGGCGTCGGAGCGCCTCGATTGCGCCCACCAGATCTCCGCGTACACCGTCCGGCGCATGGGGGGTGGTCGCGATCTTACGAAGCATCGCCTGAGCGTGGACGCGGCCTCCCCTGGCCGGAATCCGTGTCATCTGCGCGCCGGTGGAAATGATTGCGCCGACGCGATTGCCGCCCGAACTGGTCAGGTGCGTCACCGCAGCAGCGGCTGCCACAACCAAATCGCGCTTCTCACAACCTGCGGTACCGAAATCGAGGCTCGCGGACAGGTCGATCACCAACCACGTCTCGAGTTCGCGATCGGCTACCGACTGCCGCACATGTGGGTGCGTCGTACGAGCGGTGACGGACCAATCCATCTGTCGCACATCGTCACCGGGCTGATACTCGCGAGCCTCGCCGGGTTCGGAACCGGGACCGGGGATGAGTCCGAGATGATCACCGTGCAACACCCCGTCGAGCCGGCGGCGGACCGTCAACTCCAGTGTTCGCAACGCAGCGGTCAGTCGTGGGTCACGAAGTTCACCGGACTCGAATGACGGCGGTGCACCGGCATGACCGGGAAGGTGACTTTCCGTCACTGCGGGCGACTCATCGGATCAGGGCTCATGAACTGCGCGCCGTTTCCCGCGGGATTGAACTGCGGTGCGCCCTGCTGAGGTTGCTGCATCGGCTGGCCTACCGGCTGTCCCGGTACCGGTTGTGGTCCCGCGACAGTGGGCACCGGGCGCGCGGCGATCTGAGGCAGACCGACCGTCTGCAGGACCCTCGTGATGACGGCGTCCGGAGTGACCTCGTCGGCGAGTGCGTCGTACGACAACACGAGCCGGTGGCGCAACACGTCCGGGATGACCTCGACGACGTCCTGCGGGACAACGTAATCGCGGCCACGCACGAGGGCGAGCGCTCGGGAGGCTGCAATGATGCCGAGTGTTGCACGCGGCGACGCACCGTAGGCGATCCAGCCGGCAACGTCGTCGAGGCCGAATTCCCTCGGCGTACGGGTGGCCGCGATGACCCGAACCACGTAATCGACCAGCGCATGGTGGACGAAGACGGTGCTCGCGACGCGCTGGAGTCGAACCAACTCTTCGGGACCGAGAATCTGGTGGGGTTCCGGCGCGGCGACGCCCATCCGGTACACGATTTCGCGTTCTTCTTCGACGGTCGGGTAATCGACCAGGATCTTGAACAGGAAGCGGTCACGCTGCGCTTCCGGGAGGGGATACACGCCCTCGTTCTCGATCGGGTTCTGCGTCGCCATGACCAGGAACGGGTCCGGCATGTGGTAACGCTTGCCACCGATGGAGACGTGGCGCTCGGCCATGACTTCGAGCAACGCAGACTGCACCTTTGCCGGTGCACGGTTGATCTCGTCGGCCAGGACGAAGTTCGCGACCACTGGTCCCAGTTCGGTGTCGAACTCTTCGCGTCCCTGTCGGTAGATACGCGTACCGATCAAGTCGGTGGGTACGAGGTCGGGGGTGAACTGCACACGGGAGAACGATCCGCCGACCACCTTCGCAAAGGTTTCGACGGCCAGCGTCTTCGCGACACCGGGAACACCCTCGAGCAGGACGTGTCCCTTGGCCAGTAGCCCGACGAGTATCCGCTCGACCAGTCGATCCTGGCCGACGATGACTCGTTTGACCTCGTAGATCGCTCGTTCCAGTGTCTGGACGTCGGTGGCGAGCGACGGAGCTACCCCGTCGGAATTTCCACTCGCCTTGTCTACGTCGACCGATCCGATCGAATCTTCACGTGAGGTCACCAAGAATCCATCGCTTTCACCTAGAAAAGTTCCGACAGTAACGTGTTCCCCGCCAACTATTCCAGGTAGTTGCTCGTGATGCCGCAACACCACGTCAACACATGCAACGAACCGGGCATCGAAGCATGAACGGGTTCAGCCTTCTCGCGAGTTCAGGACACCAGCCGCACGGCGTACGGTGTCATTCCACCCCAGCGAACGGGGGAAACTTTCACACTGGATCCGGACTGCGGTGCTTCGAGCATCTGCCCGTCACCGAGGTACAGCGCCACATGCTGACTCGCGTTCGGACCGTAGAAGATCATGTCGCCGCGTTTCATCTCGGACGACGGAACCTGCTTGCCCGCGGTGTACTGGTAGCCGGTGTAATGCGGCAACGAGATACCGATTCCGGCAAACGCGTAGATCATCAGACCTGAGCAGTCGAACCCGATCTTGTTGAAGTCGCCGTAGCTGTCCGCGACTCCGCCGTCGCGAATACCGCGGGTCGGCCCGTTCTCGTCGCCGCCGCCCCAGGCGTACTGGATGCCGATCTGCGACATACCGCGGTCGATGACGGATTCGATTGCGGCGCTTCCGGACACCGAAGGCACTGTCGGCTTGGGAGTTGCCGGTTTCGGAGTTGTGGGCTTCGGTGTTACCACCGGAGTGTCGGAATCCGAATCGGTGCTCGTGTCCGTCGATGTCTCGTCGTCGTCATCGGGGATGACTGTCGGCGTCGGATCTTCGACGGCAGTGTGAGGGCGCTGAGCAGCAGCCAACGCAGCGGCACGGTCCTTGGCGGCCTGATCGGCGGCAGCCCTGGCGGCGGCTTCCTCAGCCGCTTGCTTGGCAGCCGCTTCGAGTGCGGCCTGATGAGCTTCTTCGGCCTTTCGCTGTTCGTCCCACGTCGCGTATGCCTGGCGCTGCCCCTGCAAACCGGCAACAGCGTTGCGCGCCGCATCGAGTTGGGCTTGCGCGGAATTGCGCTCCGATTCGATGGACGCCTTCTTGGCTACCTGCTGGTCGAGTGCGTTGCGGGCGATCGCGATGGCCTGCTCGGCAAGTGCCTGAAGATTGGCGGCAATTTCGGCGGCCGCGTCGGCGTCGAGCTTGGCTTGCCTGGTCGCCGAGTCCTTGTTCGCCTGTTCGGTCCGAGCGCGCTGCAAACCGTCGAGCACGGCGCGTTGGGTGTTCGAGAGAAGTTTGAGGACCTGCGCTCGATCGAGGACGTCGCCCGGGCCCTTGGCGTCGAGGAACGACGAGATGGACGCGGTATTGGTGCCTTGGACGTAACTCGATCGGGCGTACTTGTCGAAATCGCTCTGCGCCACGTCGATCTGTGCGCCGGCGTCCCGAAGTGCTTGTTTGGTGATGCCGACGGCTTGGGCTGCGGCATCGGCGGCGCCTCGAGCGTTCTGCAGGTCGACGAGTGTCTTGTTGACGTCTTCGCGTTTGACGGCAACTTCGTTGTCGAGTGCGGACAACTGCTCATTTGCCGCGGCAACCTGGTTGATGAGGGCGCTGACCGTGCTGACACTCGATGAAACCTGCGAATCTGCGGACGCGATTTCGGAGTCACTGGGATTGGGCGGAGGCGGCGGGACCGACGCTCCGACACCCGGGTTTCCGACAACCAGGGCAGTGACGATGCCCGCACCGATTACCAGCTGTGCCAGGCGGGACGACGCTCGGGAAGGTTTACGACGGCCGAATCCGCCTCGTGTTACTTGGCTCACAAATAACTCTCCCTCGCGTGTACGCCACGGGCCCGCTGGGTCGCCGATCCGTGCGGGGAGGGAATGCGCAGGAAGCTATGACGCCACGTGGCGCCACCAACAAGATGCAGCGAAGTAGCTACCGCTTGTCGCTAACCCGCCGTTCGGGGGCAACGCTCGGCGCCGCCCGGTTTCGGGTGGCGTCGCGCGTAGTCCGTCGAACAACAGCCATCTTTCTGCGACACTTCTTCCCCAAAAAGTGCCAGTTGTACCGTACGACACTTGAGAGAACTTTGGAAACTTTAGCCCCAAATAACACATCGGGTATTTCACCAGGTGGATTGCTGTATCCAGACGAAAAAGCAGGTACTCACCACAAATGCTGGTGAATACCTGCTAGTCGAAATTCAGGAACGTGCGCGCTGGACTAAGCAGATCCGGCGTGTCCGACGGCCAGTTCCGAAGGTTCGCTCACCTGCTCGGTGACCGCGGGTTCGGGGCTCCGACGCCATTTGACGGCAAAAGTAATTGCCGCCGCGATCGCCACAATCGCCACCAACAGGACCGTGTACAAGGCCCACGGCGGACCCGGTTGGACAATCTCATGGGAAAAGCGATCGGCGATCGCAGCAGAACTGTCCCCGAACGAGCGATCCTGCGCGGTCTCGAGCTGTACTCGACTGATCGAATCGCTGGAACTGCCCATCCAGTCCGGACTCATCACCAAGATCGTGCCGCCCTCGGATTCGCCGACCGTCGTCGCCAGATCCCGAAGGTCGGTGTCGCGGGAAGGATTGGCGTCGAGAACGATCACGCTCAAATCGATCCCGCGCTCACGTGCGTCGGCGACGACATTCACCAGTGCAGGGACATCGGCAGCCGGTGCGGAAACCCCATTCTGCGCAACGTCGGCAACCACGTCGTCGACATCGACGTCCGATGGGACTGCGGCATGCAGAGGTAGTGCGGCGTGCAGCGGACCGCTCGCATGCAAGGGCGTGAAGACCAAATGTGTAGGAGCAGACATCTCTCATCCGGGTGCAGTTCGGTGCTCGTTCACACGCGAGTGTGCGAATGAATCCGAGGTCGTTATCGGGCGGTCTGACCGCGACGGGCCTGAATGCACCCTACTTGAGGTTGAGTGCGAAGCCCGCGAGTCTTCGACACTCCGCACAATCCGTTGTGGGTCAGCTCACCCAGTCAACCCTGCGTTGCGCAGGTCCTGAGACTGCGTGAAGATTGTTTCGGTCAAGTTGCCCCGAAGTCTCACAGGACAAGCGTACTGTTAGACTTCAGACCGAGAGGTACCTCGCCTCGACCGAGTCCACTTCAGCTCCGATGTTCGGACAGTTCTCACGTGAACTGTGCGATTGGCGTGAGCTGTCACCGGATACGCCGAGTTGTAAGTACCTCGCTTCAGCTGCCGACACAGCCCCGTCGGTGGCGACCCTCATAGACGAGTGGAGCAGACGTGAGCACCAGTATTGATTCGTTCGGAGCAAAGGGAACCCTCGAGGTCGGTGAGAACTCTTACGAGATCTTCCGCCTCTCGGCCGTCCCCGGCACCGAGAAATTGCCTTATTCCTTGAAGGTTCTCGCCGAGAACCTTCTCCGCACCGAAGACGGTGCCAACATCACCGCGGATCACATCCGCGCCATCGCAAGCTGGGATCCCTCAGCTGAGCCGAGCATCGAAATCCAGTTCACGCCTGCCCGCGTGATCATGCAGGACTTCACCGGCGTTCCTTGCATCGTCGACCTCGCCACCATGCGTGAGGCTGTCACCACCCTCGGTGGCGACCCGAACAAGGTCAACCCGCTCTCCCCCGCCGACATGGTCATCGACCACTCGGTCATCCTCGACGTCTTCGGCCAGGCCGACGCTCTCGAGCGCAACGTCGACCTCGAATACGAGCGCAACGGCGAGCGTTACCAGTTCCTCCGTTGGGGTCAGGGCGCATTCGACGACTTCAAGGTCGTCCCCCCGGGAATGGGAATCGTTCACCAGGTCAACATCGAGTACCTGGCACCCACCGTCATGTCCCGTAACGGACAGGCATACCCCGACACCTGTGTCGGCACCGACTCGCACACCACGATGGTCAACGGCCTCGGCGTGCTCGGCTGGGGCGTCGGCGGCATCGAGGCCGAGGCAGCAATGCTCGGTCAGCCCGTCTCCATGCTCATCCCCCGCGTTGTCGGCTTCAAGCTCTCGGGTGAGATCAAGCCAGGCGTCACCGCAACCGACGTCGTGCTCACCGCAACCGAGATGCTCCGTAAGCACGGCGTCGTCGGCAAGTTCGTCGAGTTCTACGGCAAGGGTGTCGCCGAGGTTCCGCTCGCGAACCGCGCAACCCTTGGCAACATGAGCCCCGAATTCGGTTCCACCGCAGCGATCTTCCCGATCGACAGCGAAACGATCGACTACCTGCGCCTCACCGGCCGCAGCGACGAGCAGCTCGCTCTCGTCGAGTCGTACGCCAAGGAACA
The DNA here is from genome assembly GCF_013277795.1 of Rhodococcus sp. MS16. Classification (NCBI taxonomy): domain Bacteria; kingdom Bacillati; phylum Actinomycetota; class Actinomycetes; order Mycobacteriales; family Nocardiaceae; genus Rhodococcus; species Rhodococcus sp. MS16. The sequence goes on along the minus strand of NZ_VBTM01000001.1, from coordinate 695,361 downwards.
GGGCCTGTGGCACAACCCGGACCAGGAGCCCGTCTTCTCCGAGTACATCGAGCTCGATCTGGGAACCGTTGTTCCCTCGATCGCCGGCCCGAAGCGCCCGCAGGACCGAATCCTGTTGTCGGACTCCAAGCCTGCGTTCCGCAAGGACATCCACAACTACGTGGAAGACAACCAGCCGACCGAGCACACGCAGCTCGACGAGGCCGTCGAAGAGTCCTTCCCCGCTTCCGATCCCGCAGTGCTCTCGTTCGCTGACGACGGAGCGGTCGACGTTCTCTCGGCTGCGAACGGTGCGCATGGCCGTCCGAGCAAGCCGGTAGTCGTCAAGTCCGACGCCGGTGAATTCGTTCTGGACCACGGCGCCGTGGTTGTTGCCGGCATCACGTCCTGCACCAACACGTCCAACCCGTCGGTCATGCTCGGCGCTGCACTGCTCGCACGCAACGCCGTCGAAAAGGGCCTTGCCACCAAGCCGTGGGTCAAGACCAACATGGCGCCCGGTTCGCAGGTCGTCACCGACTACTACGAGAAGGCCGGCCTGTGGCCGTACCTCGAGAAGCTCGGCTACTACCTCGGCGGTTACGGCTGCACCACGTGCATCGGTAACACCGGACCGCTGCCCGAGGCAGTCTCGAAGGCCATCAACGACAACGATCTCTCGGTCACCGCGGTGCTCTCGGGTAACCGTAACTTCGAGGGTCGCATCTCCCCCGACGTCAAGATGAACTACTTGGCTTCCCCGCCGCTCGTGATTGCCTACGGCCTCGCCGGAACCATGGACTTCGACTTCGAGACCGACTCGCTCGGTAACGACACCGACGGAAACCCCGTCTACCTCAAGGACATCTGGCCGTCCACGCAGGAAATCGAAGAGACGATCAAGTCCTCGATCGACCAGGACATGTTCCGCAAGTCGTACGCAACCATCTTTGCGGGCGACAGCCGCTGGCAGAACCTCGAAACACCGAAGGGCGACACCTTCGAGTGGGACGCGAACTCCACCTACGTGCGGAAGCCACCCTACTTCGACGGTATGACGATGGATCCGGCTCCGGTCAAGGACATCAAGGGCGCTCGCGTCCTCGCACTGCTCGGCGACTCGGTCACCACTGACCACATCAGCCCGGCAGGTCCGATCAAGGTCGGCACCCCCGCCGCGCAGTACCTCGACTCCCATGGCGTCGAGCGTGCAGATTACAACTCGCTCGGATCGCGTCGCGGTAACCACGAGGTCATGATTCGCGGAACGTTCGCGAACATCCGTCTGCGTAACCAGCTTCTTGATGACGTCTCGGGTGGATACACGCGCGACTTCACGCAGGAAGGCGCACCGCAGGCATTCATCTACGACGCGTCGCAGAACTACCAGGCAGCCGGCATCCCGCTGGTCGTCCTGGGCGGCAAGGAGTACGGCTCCGGATCCTCGCGTGACTGGGCCGCCAAGGGCACGAGCCTGCTCGGCGTCAAGGCCGTCATCACCGAGTCGTTCGAGCGCATCCACCGCTCCAACCTCATCGGCATGGGCGTTGTCCCGCTGCAGTTCCCGGTCGGCGAGTCCGCAGGGTCGCTCAAGCTCGACGGCACCGAGACCTTCGACATCGAAGGCGTCGAGAAGCTCAACGAGGGCGTCACCCCGAAGACCATGAAGGTCACGGCAACGCGCGAGAACGGCGAGAAGGTCGTGTTCGACGCAGTCGTACGCATCGATACCCCCGGTGAAGCGGATTACTACCGCAACGGTGGCATCTTGCAGTACGTGCTCCGCAACATGATCCGAGGCTAGTTCGCCAGCCTGCCTTTTCCGCACGGCGGACTCAGCGACCTTGCTGAGTCCGCCGTGTGCGTTTGGTATCGGTTCACGGGTGGTGCCAACTCCGAACAAAGAGTCGGCATCGTGGAGATGCGCGAGACGAGGACAAGAACGTGCCCAAGGTCAGTGAAGACCATCTCGCGGCACGGCGCAGTCAGATCCTTGACGGTGCCCGCCGCTGCTTTGCGGAATACGGCTACGACGGCGCCACAGTCAGAAGACTGGAAGATGTCACCGGGTTGTCCCGAGGCGCGATCTTTCATCACTTCAAGGACAAGGACGGACTTTTCCTCGCGTTGGCGAGCGAGGACGCGAGCCGCATGGCCGACGTCGTCGCCGAAGAGGGCCTTGTGCAGGTGATGCGCGACATGCTCGCTCAGCCCGACCAATTCGATTGGCTTGGCACACGCTTGGAAATTGCCCGGCGACTGCGGACCGATGCGGATTTCCGTGCCAAATGGTCACAGCGGTCGGCGGAACTCACCGAGGCGACCAGCGCTCGTCTGGCCTTCCAGAAATCTGCCGGGCGGTTGCGTGACGACGTACCCACCGACGTACTGATCGGCTATCTCGATCTGGTGATGGACGGTCTGGTGGCCCGAATCGCGTCGGGCCACGCCGGCAACAATCTGTCGGCGGTCCTCGATCTGGTCGAGGAATCGGTGCGTCGACAGGACTGAGGGACTGCGCCCCTGTGCGCCTTTTCGGTAGTGGGAGCTACCAGAAAGGCGCACAGGCGGTTACGCCAGCTGAATCAGCTCGAGGTATTCCTGCGACCAGTGATCCTCGTTGCCGTCGGGCAGAAGGATGACGCGCTCGGGGTTGAGAGCCTCAGCCGCACCCGGATCGTGAGTCACCAGGACAACGGCGCCGGTGTAGCTGCGAAGCGCGTCCAGGACCTGCTCACGGGAGATCGGGTCGAGGTTGTTGGTGGGCTCGTCGAGCAGCAGGACGTTTGCAGCGGACGACACGAGGCCGGCCAGTGCCAGACGGGTCTTCTCACCACCGGAGAGTGTGCCTGCCGGCTGTTCGAGCTGCGGGCCCGTGAACATGAATGCACCCAGGAGCGAACGCAGTTCCTGCTCCCCCGTGTCCGGAGCGGCGTGACGGATGTTCTCCCACACCGAATCGTTGTCGTCGAGGGTGTCGTGCTCCTGCGCGAAGTAACCGATCTTGAGTCCGTGACCCGCGATCAGCTCACCGGCATCGGCTTTCTCGGCGTTCGCGAGGATGCGCAGCAGGGTCGTCTTGCCTGCACCGTTGAGTCCGAGGATGACAACGCGGGATCCGCGGTCGATCGCCAGGTCGACGCCGGTGAAGATTTCGAGTGAGCCGTACACCTTGGTGAGGTTCTTGCCCATGAGCGGAGTCTTGCCGCATGCTGCGGGCTCGGGGAAACGGATCTTCGCGACCTTGTCGGACACGCGCTCGGCATCGAGGTTGGCCATCAACTTGTCTGCGCGCTTTGCCATGTTCTGAGCGGCAACAGCCTTGGTTGCCTTGGCGCCCATCTTGGCTGCCTGGATGCGCAGAGCGCCGGCCTTCTTCTCGGCGTTGGCGCGCTCGCGGCGTCGACGCTGCTCGTCGGTTGCACGGGCGTCGAGGTACTTCTTCCAGTTCATGTTGTAGATGTCGGCTTCACTGCGCACGGCGTCGAGGAACCACACGCGGTTGACGACGTCGTTGAGCAGATCCACATCGTGACTGATGACCACAAGGCCACCCTCGTGGTTCTGGAGGAATCCGCGCAGCCACGTGATGGAGTCCGCGTCGAGGTGGTTGGTGGGCTCGTCGAGGAGCAGAGTCGTGTCCGAGCGTGCCCCGCTGCCGTCGGACGCGGCAAAGAGAATTCGAGCCAACTCGACGCGTCGACGCTGACCACCGGACAGCGTGCTCAGTGGCTGGCCGAGGATGCGATCTTCGAGGCCGAGGCTGCTGGTGATGCGTGCAGCTTCACTCTCGGCTTCGTAGCCGCCCAGGGAGGAGAAGCGGTCTTCGAGCTGACCGTACTTCTTGACTGCCTTGTCCTGTGATTCCTGGTCGAGAACCTCGCCCATGAGAATCTGCTGCTTCTCCATGTCACGGAGCATCGTGTCGAGGCCACGGGCCGAGAGGACACGATCCTTGGCGAGCACGCTCAGGTCGCCCTCCTTGGGGTCCTGCGGCAGGTAGCCGAGGTCGCCGGTCCGGACGACCTTGCCCGCGTACGGCTCGCCCTCACCGGCGAGGAGACGCAGTGTGGTGGTCTTGCCTGCACCGTTACGACCGACCAATCCGATGCGATCACCGGGCTGAATTCGCAAGGACGGACCGGGCGCCGTGAGAAGGGTGCGGACACCGGCACGAACTTCGAGGTCAGTGGCGGTAATCAAGCAGAACTCCTCAGAACTAAAGACAACTACGGGCAAACGTGTCCTGACGGCAGACACAAGAACTTCCAATTTTACCGTGAGCTGGGGCCATCTCCGACCAGCGGCGTGTGAATCCGCTAACAGTGGGAGATCTGCGATGTAGATGGAATCCTCGGGGGATGACAACCCGAACAACCGCCGCAGACGTCGTCATCGTGGGCGGCGGGCCGGCCGGGCGGGCGCTGGCGACGAGATGCGTCGCCCACAATCTGTCGGTCATTTTGATCGATCCGCACCCCACGCGAGCGTGGACGGCAACGTATGCGGCCTGGCTCGACGAGCTTCCGGCGTGGTTGCCGGACGCGGCCATTTCCAGTCGTATCGGTCGCCCGTCAGCGTGGGCGCAGCGACCCACAACGCTCGGTCGCACTTACTGCGTATTGAATACATCTATACTGCAATCAATACTGTCGACCGGATCTACGCAGGTCATAGCAGAGAGAGTCACTCATGTGACTACCCACTCCCTCATCTGCGCTGACGGGACCCGTATCGGCGCACAGGTCGTGGTCGATGCCCGTGGAACAACCCCGACTCCCCGAACGGCACAGCAAACCGCCTTCGGAATCGTGCTCGATCGTGCCGCCGCGGAGCCCGCACTCGACGGCAACGCAGCCTGGTTCATGGACTGGCGACGAGACAACGGCACCGCGGAAACCGCAGAGCCGTCGTTCCTCTACGCCGTCCCCCTCGACGCCAACCGGACGCTCCTCGAGGAGACGTGCCTTGTAGGTCGACCGCCCCTACCGCTCGGCGAGCTGAAACGGCGACTGCACATTCGGCTCGGCAATCGCGGCGTCACCGTTGCGGAAGACGCCCCCGTCGAACGTGTCCGGTTCGCTGTGGAATCGCCACCGCGTCGGCGCGGTGATCCCTTCCGATTCGGCGCACGCGGCGGACTGATGCATCCCGGCACCGGGTACAGCGTCGCCACGGCCCTGAACGAAGCAGACGCTGTTGCATCCGCGATTGCCCGCGGCGACGACCCTCAGCACGCACTGTGGCCGCGAGCGGCTCGAGCTGTCGCAGCACTGCGGCGAGTAGGCCTGAGCGCACTTCTCACTCTCGAAGCCGGTGACGTCGAAACGTTCTTTGCGACGTTTTTTGCGCTGCCCGTCGAACAGCAACAGGCCTATCTGTCGGATCGCCGCGATACGGTCGCGACGGCGAAGGTCATGACGTCACTATTCGCCGCCTCACCGTGGCGGGTGAGGCGAACATTGATGGGCGCGCCGCTTTCAGCGTTGAGGTCGCAATGACGGCTGTCCAAGTAACGGTCGTTGATAGCGTCACTACATATCGCCTCACCGATCACTGGAGTTTCCTTGTTCATTCTTTATGCCGTTGTTGCCGTGATTCTGACTGCCACTCTCGCCGGATCTGCCTATCTCGACATCACGCGCGAAGAAAAACTGGTCGACACCCTGACCGGATTGGGCGTTCCCGAAGAATGGATTCCCGGACTCGGCGTCATCAAGCTCGTCGGCATCGTCGGCCTATTGGTCGGGCTTGTTGTCCCCGTGATCGGCATCGCCGCCGCCATCGGACTGATCCTGTATTTCATCGGCGCCGTCGCCGCTCACCTGCGATCGGGCGACCAGAACATCGTGCCTCCCGCGATGCTCGGCCTCCTCGCCGTTGCCGCCTTGGTGCTGCGCATCGCGTCGTCCTGACCCGCCGACGCGGTGATCGCGAACAACAATTCGACATCGCACCCATTGTTTTCTCTCGCGCAATTGCGTTGCAGCGACCATCATGGGAACCATGCGATCGATTTGGAAAGGCTCGATAGCGTTCGGTCTGGTCAATGTTCCGGTCAAGGTGTACTCCGCAACAGAAGATCACGACATCAAGTTCCACCAGGTCCACGCCAAGGACGGCGGCCGGATCAAATACAACCGCGTGTGCTCGGAGTGCGGAAACACTGTGCAATTTGCCGATATCGACAAGGCATACGACGCCGAAGACGGGACGCGCGTTGTCCTGACCGACGAGGATTTCACGAAGCTGCCGGCTGCGGAAAAGCATGAAATTCCGGTGCTCGAGTTTGTCGCGAACGAGCAGATCGACCCCATCCTTTTCGAGAAGAGTTACTTCCTCGAACCGGACTCCGCGTCACCGAAGGCATACGTCCTTCTCTCGACGGTGCTCACGGAGAGCGATCGCACTGCGCTTGTCCACTTCACACTCCGGCAGAAAACGCGTCTGGCGGCGTTGCGCGCCAGGGACGGCGTCCTGGTAATTCAGACCCTGCTGTGGCCGGACGAGGTTCGCGCTGCCGAGTTCCCCTCGCTCGACGGCGCGGAGAAGCCGAAGCCGAAGGAACTCAAGATGGCGCAGACACTGGTAGACAGCATGGCGGGCGATTTCGACCCGACCGAATTCACCGACGACTATCAGCTTCAGCTTCGCGAACTGCTCGAGAACATGATCGAGAGCGGCGGCAAGAAGGTCATCCCCGCAGCCGAGGTCGAACAAGGCGGCGAGGACGCCGACGTCGTCGATCTGGTGGCAGCACTGCAACGAAGCGTCGACGAGGCAAAATCCAACGCGTCGAAGACCAAGACCCGCAAGCGCGCCTGAGCACCTACCGCCGAATGTCCTGTTCGTCGATCAAGGCATCGAGTTCAGCGTCGACGTCGGTGCTTCGATCACCACCCGACGCAACGGCCAGTTTCACCGCGGGCCCGATCGCCGCCAGCCCGACGTCGGTGAACATGTCCGCGTGTGAGGTGGGGACCGGACGGTCCACGATCACGCCGGTTATGAACGGTCGCCACGCCGACGCAGTGCGCAGTGGGTCGAAGGTGTCCGTGTGTGCCGAGAAGAACAGCAGATCACCGACGAATCTGCCGGGGCGATACCGATGTGCAAGGTGCGCCCCGGCGCAGTACTCGTCGTACAGTCGCTCGATCGTGTTGCTGGAGGCCAACGGATGATCCCCGATACTGCGACGGAGTAACACTTCCGCAGCCGCGGGAGTCAACTCCACCGCATCAGGGACCGCTATCCCCAGCCCCGCGACCAATTCCGCGAGTGTGGGTTGCGCTCCGTCCATTGACGGATCCTCGAGCACGAAACTGTCCAACAGGACCAGTTCGGCAACGCTCTCCCCCAATGCCTGCAGCTGCACGGCAGCAGCGTGCGCGATCAGTCCCCCGATCGACCATCCGAGTAGGTGATATGGACCGTGCGGCTGGACTCGGCGGATCTCCGCGACATATCGCGCCGCAAAATCTTCGATCATCTCTGCCCGGAATTCCGGGTCCGTGAGGATCGGCGACTGCAGGCCGTACAACGGTCGGGCTGGATCGACGTACTGAGCCAACCCGCCGTAGCACCAGGCCAAGCCGATCGCGGGATGGACGCAGAACAGCGGTTCGGCTTCCCCTGAGGTTCGGATAGGCAGCAGAACCGACAGTGCTGATGCATCCGACTCGGACAGTGCTGATGCATCCGACTCGGCCGAGTCGGCGTCGGCAAGCTTGCGGGCCAGCGCCTCCGGCGTCGGATCCGAGAACAACCACCCAACGGGAACTGCGCTCCCGGTCCTCACCTCGATCGCAGCTACCAGACGTGTTGCCATCAGCGAGTTTCCGCCGAGATCGAAGAAGCTCGAATCTGCGTGGACCATGTCGACGTCGAGTTCGAGTACGTCGGCGAATGCCGCGCACAGAGCGATCTCCGCGGAACCCTCCGGCCTGCGGCCGCCGTCGTCGTCCCACGTGGGAGTCGGGAGCGCGGAGCGATCGACCTTGCCTGCCGGCGACGTCGGGATCGAGTCGATCGTCACGAAGGCGGACGGCACCATATGCGTCGGCAACAAGCGAGCGGCATGGCGGCGCAACATTGCCGAATCGATACTTCCGCCGACGGCAGGGACTACGTACGCCACGATCCTGGAATCGCTGCCGGCCCCAACGACGGCCGCGACGGCTGCACGGACCGACGGTTCCGACGCCACGACCGTGTCGATTTCTCCCAGCTCGATACGGAACCCACGCACCTTGACCTGGTGGTCGCCGCGTCCGAGGTAGTTCAACGAACCGTCGCGGTCGCTGCGCACCAGATCGCCGGTGCGGTACATCCGCGCACCTGCCTGGCCGTGCGGGTCGGCAACAAACCGTGTTGCCGTCAACGCGGGACTACCGAGATACCCCCGCGCAAGTCCGGCCCCGTTGACGTACAACTCCCCGACGAGTCGCCCGGGTACCGAGTGCAGGCGCGAATCGAGAACACGCGCGGCGACGCCCCGGATCGGGCCACCGATCGACACCGGATCCCCGACGCTCAACTCGTCGCTGATCGTGACCGCGACCGTGGCCTCGGTCGGACCGTAGGCGTTGAACATCCGTCGCCGTGGGGCCCACTGGGCTACGAGCTCGGCTGAGCACGTATCGCCGCCGACGATCACTACGTCGAGCTGATCGAGTCCGCTGGGATCAACCGTCGCCAGGGCTGCGGGGGTGACAAACGCGTGCGTGACGGCGCAGCGCTGCATCACATCTCGCAGTTCGGCGCCGCCGTACACCGTCGCGGGTGCAATCACCATGGTTGCGCCTGCGCCGACGGCAAGCAGCAGTTCGAGAATCGACGCGTCGAAGCTGGGAGACGCAAAACTCAGGGTGCGGGAATCAGCGCTCACGCCGAATCGCTCGCGTTGTTCCTCCGCAAAAGCTGACAGTCCCGCGTGGGTGACCAACACGCCCTTCGGTTTTCCGGTGGAACCGGACGTGTAGATCAGGTAGGCCAGGTGATCGAGCTCGACCGACACCGGACTCACGTCTGCGCCGCCGACGGTAAGTTCGAGCGACTCGAGTGTCACCCACCGCGATGTGTCCGGCAGGTCGGCGACATAACTGCCGGCTGTCAGTCCGAGAACGGCCCCGCTGTCGCGAAGCATGTGTTCGATGCGTTCGGCCGGATACGCCGGATCTACCGGCAGGAACGCCGCGCCGGTCTTGGCTACAGCCCACACTGCGATCACGTAGTCGACGGAGCGCGGAAGTGCAATCGCGACAATCATTTCCGGGGCAGCGCCACTCGCTACCAGCACGCGGCACAGAGCGTCGGACCGGCGATCGAGTTCGCCGTACGTCAGAGCGTCGGATCCCGCCGCGTCGATCAATGCCAAAGCCAACGGATCGGACGCAGCTCGGGCAAGAAGCTGCGGCAACGTCGCGGGGTCGCCTGCTACGTCACCGCGCACAGCACTGGACTCATTCGGTCCGAGGAGGTCCACGTCGCCGACTACGACGGTCGGATCGGCAGTCACCTCGGCGACAAGCGTCTCCAACATCGTTGCAAACGACGCAGCGGTATCTGCGTCGAACAGATCCGTTGCATAGGTCAGGGACGCGGTGTACCCGGCGCCCTCTTGCGCTGTCTGTTCCACGACCGTGAATTGCAGATCGAACTTCGCGACGTCGGGCGTGATCTCCTCCGCGCGGACGCTCAGTCCGGGCAGTTTCCACGCCACCTGATGAGCGGCGTGGAAGGAGAACATCGTCTGGAACAACGGATGACGGTCGGTTGTACGCGTCGGCGCAACAACCTCCACAACCTGTTCGAAAGGAATGTCCGTGTGGGCAAATGCATCCAGGTCAACGGCGCGAACCGTGCGTAGTACGTCGACGAAGGTCACAGCGGGATCGACAATCGTGCGCAGTCCGACCGTGTTGACGAACATTCCGACCAGATCGTCGAGAACTCGGTGGCCACGTCCGGCGACCGGCGAGCCGATCACGACGTCGCTGCTGCGACTCACGCGAGACAGCAGCACGGCGTACGCCGCGTGCAACACCATGAACGGTGTCGCTGCGTTAGATCCGGCAAGGGCTTCCACTGCGGTGCGAATGTGCGACGGCAGCGTGACGGTGACGTGCGCACCAGCCAGCGATTGAGTGAGCGGGCGCGGCCGATCAACGGGGAGATCGATCAACTCTGGTGCCCCGCGCAAGGTTTCCCGCCAGTACGACGCCTGTGCGCCGAGCACACTATCGGGGTCGTCCGCGCCGCCGAGAGCCTGGCGTTGCCACAGGGCGAAGTCGGCGTAGTGCACGTCGAGGGGTGTGAAGTGCGGAGCATGTCCGGAGCATCGTGCAATGTAGGCGGTGAGCACGTCCCTCATCAAGGGCGCGACGGACCATCCGTCAGCGGCGATGTGGTGCACGACGATGACAAGAGTGTGGCGATCCGGTGCGGTCTCCATCAGTAGTGCGCGGATGGGTGCTTCGGAGGTGACGTCGAAGCCGCGAGAAGCAAATTCGGCGGCAATCGACACCGCCCCACGGGCGCCTTCCGTCTCGAATTCCACCGCGGTGACGTTGCTCTGCACCACCTGATGCGGCCCGGTATCCGAGTCGGGGAACACCGTTCGCAAGATCTCGTGACGCTCGATCACATCGAGCACCGCAGCTTCGAGAGCCGGCACGTCGAGGCTGCCGTCGAGTGAGATTGCCGCCGGAACGTTGTACGCGGGTGAGGCCGGATCGAGTTGGTTGAGGAACCAGATGCGTGATTGCGCGTACGACAGTGGAATTCGTTCGGGGCGCTTGCTGACAGTGATCGGCGGCAGCCCCCAGACCGAAGCCGTTGAATCCAGCGCAGCTGCGAGGTCTCGGATGTCTGGGTGTTCGAACAGCATGCGGACCGGAACGTGGCGGCCCAGTGATTCGCCGAGACGCGCAACCAGCCTGGTCGCGAGCAGTGAGTTGCCGCCGAGGTCGAAGAAATTGCCCAGGGCGCCGATGTCCTCGGTACCGAGCAGTTCTCCGAACGCGTCGGCGACCACCAGTTCGGTTGCCGTGACCAGGGGCGCCATCGTTCGCTCGATCGTGCCAAGCACCGGGGCCGGTAGTGCGGCGCGGTCCAGCTTTCCGACGGGGGTGAGTGGAACGTGGCCGATCGGAGTGATCGCCGATGGCACCATGAATGCCGGCAGGGACCGGCGCGCATGGCTCAGAAGCTTCTCCACCGCAACTGTTTCCGTCGACAGCACCACGTACGACGCCAATATCGTCTCGCCGGCCGGGCCGTCCACACCCACCGTGACGGCAAATTCGACGCCGGGATGGCTGCTGAGAACCGAATCGATTTCGCCGAGTTCGATGCGGAACCCACGAACTTTCACCTGATGATCGGACCGCCCGACGTAGTCGATGGTTCCGCCGGCAGTCCACCGCACCAGGTCACCGGTCCGGTACATACGAGTTCCACTGGGACCGAATGGCGCCGCCACAAATCGCGATGCGGTCAGCGCAGGCTGATCGTGGTATCCGCGGGCCAGTCCGAGACCGGCGATGTAGAGCTCACCCGTCACACCGACCGGAACCGGGTTTCCGGATCCGTCGAGAACGACAGCCGACACCCCGCGGACCGGTCCGCCGATGGTGACTGGCTCCCCCACTGCCAACGCGTCGCTGATGCACACCATGACCGTGGTTTCAGTGGGGCCGTAGCCGTTGAACAACCGACGGCCCGGCGCCCATCGCTGCACCAGTTCGGGCGGGCATGCTTCGCCGCCGACAACGATCGATTGGAGCACGTCAAGTCCGGCGGGATCGACCGAGGCAAGCGCTGCTGGTGTGATGAAGGCGTGCGTGACGCCTTCACGGGCGATGAGCTCGGCCAGATCTTCACCGCCGTACACATCGGGCGAGGCAATCACCATCGTGGCGCCGGTATCGATGGCAAGCAGTAGTTCGAGGATAGAAGCGTCGAAGCTCGGTGACGAAAAATGAAGGGTCCGCGAGGAGGCAGAGATGCCGTATCGCTGCGTTTGTTCTGCGGCTAGCGCACTCAGTCCGCGGTGAGTGACGCTGACGCCCTTGGGTTTACCCGTCGAGCCCGACGTGTAGATGATGTATGCAAGGTTGTCGGCTCGGATAGGTGCTGCTGGTACCACCAGTTCGCGCGAATCAGCGACAATCTCATCCATTGTCAACCACGGCACGGATCGTGGAAGCGACTCGAGCACAGATGTTGTCGTCAATCCGCGTGATGCTCCGGAATCGGTGAGCATGTGCAGGATTCGATCCGCCGGATATCGCGGATCGACGGGAACAAACGCCGCACCGGTCAATGCCACGGCCCACAGCGAAACAATCGAGTCGACGGAACGCGGAATCGCAATCGCCACAATGTCTTCGGCGCCGATTCCCTCCGTGGTCAACCGATGCGCGACCGCTGACGCGCGGGAATAGAGTTCACGGTAGCGCAGGGTCACATTTCCCGATCGGAGCGCAACCGAATGTCCGGCCTCCGTTGCCGTCCGGGTGAAGATGTCCGCCAAGGTGCGCGATCCGACCCAGGCCGGTCCGCGAACCGGCATCAGCGACGCCCGCTCGTCGGCGGTGAGCAGTTCGATATCGGCGATCGTGGTACTCGGATCGGCGATTACGGCCCGCGCTACCGACTCGAACCGCGCGGCAATCCGCGCTGCTGTGTCCTCGTCGAACAAAGCGTGCGCGAAACGCAGGGAGCCGGTGATCTCCGGGTTCTCGGAATCACCCGCCACGAGCGTCAGTTCGAGATCGAATTTCGCTGTCGCAGGTTCGAGTGGCTCCGCGTGAAGATGGACGCCATGCACACTCACCTGCGGAGACACAATATTCTGGTGGTACGACAGCATGACCTGGAACACCGGATGACGCGGCGTCGACCGGTCGAGGTCGAGTGCGTCCACCAGCACGTCGAAGGGCAGATCGGCGTGTTCGAATGCGGCGAGGTCGCTCTCGCGTACGGCGTCGAGCAGGTCCGTGAACGGCGCCCGGTGATCAACCGCTGTGCGCAGCGGCAAGGAGTTGACGAACATTCCGATCAGCGCATCGAGTTCGGGGCGTCCACGGCCGGCAACCGGTGTTCCGATCACCACGTCGTCGGTCGCGCCGAGGCGTGCAAGAACAAGTGCAAACATCGCGTGCAGGACCATGAACTGCGTTGTTCCGGTGTCACGGGCCAGAACGCCGATGCGCCTGCCTGCATCGCAGTCGAGGATGACCGGGACGGAACCGACCGCGGTGGTGGACTCGGATCCTCGTGGACGATCCTTGGGTAGGCGCAATTCGTCCGGCGCGTCGGCCATTGCCGCCGTCCAGAATTTCAGCTCACGAGAAGCCACGCTTTCCGGATCGTGTGCATCACCGAGAACGGTGTGCTGCCACAGCGCGTAATCGGCGTACTGCACGTCCAGCGGCATAAATACCGGTGAGTCCCCCACTGCGCGAGCCGAATACGCAGCAACGAAATCCGCAGCAAACGGGGTCAACGACCAACCGTCGAAGGCAATGTGGTGGATAACCACCACCAGACGATGCACGTCCGGGCCTTCGCGTACCAGCAGCGCCCGTAGCGGAAGGTCCGCACTCAGGTCGAAACCTCGACCTGTGAACTCGTCCACCGTGGTGTCGGCATTACCGGTGCACTGCTCCACCGCAAAATTCACGTCGGCCCGCGCGCGAATGATCTGAACGGGACCGTCAGCGTCATCGACATAGACGGTTCTCAGTGCTTCGTGACGTGCGATGACATCGGACAATGCCGCTTCGAGGGCGTCAACCGACACGTTTCCGGTAATCCGAATCGAGAACGGAATGTTGTAAGCCGGCGACGCCGGATCGAACCGGTTGACGAACCACAGTCGCTGTTGCGCGGCCGAAAGCGGCACGCGATCAGGGCGGACAACGGCCGTGAGAGCCGGGCGATCGTCCGAGGCTGCGACGCACGAAGCGAGACGCAGTGCCAGACCTTCGACGGTGGGGTTCTCGAAAATCGACCGCACCTCTACCGCGATACCCGTCGCGGCGGTCAATCGTGCGGTGACCTGCGTGGCGATCAGCGAGTTGCCACCGAGATCGAAGAAACTGTCGCTTGCTCGCACGGCGGTCACATCCAGAAGCGCTGCAAAGACATCCGCTACTGCCTGCTCCAGACCCGGCTCCGGCGCGCGCCCGGTACCGAGGATTTCACGCGCGAGCGGCGTGGGTAGCGCCCGGCGGTCCAGCTTTCCTACCGGCGTCAGCGGTATGGCGTCGATGGCGGTGATGGACGACGGAATCATGTAGCGGGGCAGGGTTTCTCCGAGCAACCCGAACAGAGCCTCGGTGTCGCGGTTCTCGCCGTCGCGGTTCTCGTCACTGAACAGCACGTACGACGCCAGTGCGGTCCCCACGGAGGATTCGACGGCGATTGTTGTTGCGAACTGTACAAGCGGAGATTCCATCAACGCGGCGTCGATCTCACCGAGTTCGATGCGGAATCCGCGGATCTTGAGTTGATGGTCGCTGCGCCCCACGTAGCGAAGTGTGAGGTCCTTGGTCCAACGAACGAGGTCTCCGGTTCGGTACATCCGTGCACCGTCGGGCGAATACGGATGTGCGACAAAACGATCCGATGTCAATCCGGCACGTCGATGGTAGCCGCGAGCCAGCCCCGGTCCACCGATGTACAGCTCGCCGACACCGCCGACCGGCACCGGTTGCAGCCGCGAGTCCAGGACAACGGCGTCGACACCGCGGATGGGTCCGCCGATGGTGATCGACTCACCGGGTTCGATCTGGTCGCTGATCGCCACCATCACCGTGGTTTCGGTGGGCCCGTACCCGTTGTGCAGCCGGCGTCCCCGGCCCCAACTCTCGACGAGTTCCGGTGTGCAGACGTCGCCGCCGACAACAACACATTCAAGTTCGGAGATACCGGCGGGATCTACCGTCGCGAGTGCTGCGGGTGTGACGAAGGCATGGGTCACCGCGCTCGTTCGAAGGAACTTCCCAAGCGCCTCGCCGCCGTAGATGTCGGCCGGCGCGATCACCATCGTCGCGCCGGTGGACCCCGCGAGCAGAAGTTCGAGTACGGCACCGTCGAAGCTCGGTGACGCAAAATGTAGGGTCCGGGAATTCTCGGTGATCCGATATCGATCCTGCTGTTCCCGCGCAAGATTGGCCAGGCCGGAGTGCGTCACGACGGTGCCTTTCGGCACACCGGTCGATCCGGACGTGTAGATGATGTACGCAGCAGACGCTGGTGTGGTCGATGTGGAGTGCTCGTCATGGCCGATCGGAGAGTCCGGATACGCCGCGACCTCCGCCGCGATGTCTGGGTCGCGAAAGTCGATCCACGCGGCAACGCTGCCACCTGCGGCAGCGTCGACTGATCTGATGCCGATCCGCGCTTCGGAATCCTCGAGCATGTGCGCCACCCGATCTTCCGGGTACCGCGGGTCGACGGGAACGAAGACTCCACCGGATTTGGCGACTGCCCACACTGCAAGAACCGAGTCGACCGACCGCGCAACTGCCAGCGCTACCGGTACCTCGCCGCAGACGCCCAGGTCCATGAGGTATCGAGCGATCCGATTGGATTCACTGTCAAGCTCGCGGTACGACAGTGCGCGCTCACCGTCGTCGACAGCAATCCGGTCGGGATATGCCTCTGCCGTGCCGCCGATAATCTGCGCTAGCGTCGCATCGGGCAACCCTGCCTGACCGCGTCGTGGCAGTACGGCGGCGCTTTCACCGGCATGAAGCGTATGAAGATCGCCAACCCGAGTTGCCGGGTCGGTAACGGCGGACTTCACGAGCGTCATGAAGTTCTCGGCCATCGCTTCGATCGTCGAGGTGTCGAACAGGTCGGTGGAATAGGTGAGGGTGGCATCGATTCCGTCTGGTCGCGCAATCCCCTCGATCTCGGCTTCGTGTCGTTCGGCGATCGTCAATTCGAGATCGAACTTGGTCAGGCCGGTATCGACCGCACGAGCCGCCATCGAGATCCCGGCGATCTCTCCCGTGTGGGTGGTCGCAATCCGCGAGGTGATTGCCACCTGGAACACCGGATTGTGCGACGACGAACGATCGATTTCCAGTGCGTCCACCACAACGTCGAATGGCACGTCTGCGTTGTCGAAAGCGTCGAGGTCGATACTTCTGACCAGTTCGAGGTATGCGTGAAATGTCATGCCGCGATCGATGACCGTCCGCAGAGCGAGTGTGTTGACGAACATGCCGACGATCGGATCCAGAGACCTGTCCCCTCGACCCGCGACCGGCGTTCCGACGACGATGTCGTCCGTACCGCTGTACTTGGCCAGTAGCAGAGCAAAGCACGCATGCAGAGCGATGAACGGCGTGGCGCCGTGGTCTGCGGCCAGAGCCGTCAGTTTCTGATGGACGGGCGCATCAATCCTGAAGTCCACGTGCGAACCGCGCAGCGACGGCGCGATCGGGCGAGGACGATCGATCGGCAGATCAAGTTGTTCGGGTGCGTCTGCGAGTTGGCGAGTCCAGAACGCAATCTGTTCGGATGCAAGCGAATTCGGGTCGGCGACTTCGCCAAGGTGCTGACGATGCCACAGGGCGTAGTCGGCGTACTGGACGGTTAGCGGTTCCCACATCGGAGCGTGGCCGGTGACCCGAGCGGCGTAGGCGCCGGTGAGATCGGCGGCCAGCGGAGCAAGTGACCAACCGTCCGCCACCATGTGATGCAGGACAACCACCAGGACATATTCGTCGGTATCGGCAACCTGGATCAGCAGGAACCGCACCGAAGATTCACGCACCAGATCAAAACCGGCCGAAGCAAATTCGAAGATCCGGTCGTCGAGCAAGCGCCGTTCGACGCCGATGGATTCCAGCGCCTCGAAACTGTCACCGGGATCAAGAATCTCCTGAACTGCCTGGTCGGCGCGTTGAGGGAACACGGTGCGCAGCGATTCGTGCCGAGTGACGACATCGATCAGGGCTTGCTGCAGCGCTGCAGTGTCGACATTGCCCCGCAGCGATATCGCAAACGGAATGTTGTACGCACCGGACTCCGGCGCCACTCGCCCCAGGAACCACAGTCGCTGTTGTGCGGGCGCGAGCGGTAGCGTCTGCGGACGTGGTTCAACCCGCAGGGCACCGCTGTCCGGAGTCTGAGTTGCGTGTTCTACGCTCGCGGCAATTCCGGAAACAGTCGGGTGGTCGAACAACGCCCGCAAGGGCATTCGCACGCCCGTTGCCTCGGCCACCCGGGCAACCACCGTCGTCGCGGCCAATGAGTTTCCGCCGAGATGGAAGAAGTTGTCGTCGAGCCCGAGTGGGCCACTGCCAAGAATGTCGGCAAGAACAGCGGCAACCGCAATTTCGGTCGCAGTAGTCGGTGACCGGAACGCAGCCTGGGAACCCAGGATCGGTGACGGCAGGCTGCGTCGGTCAAGTTTTCCGTTGGTGGTCAAGGGAATTGCGTCGATCACCATGAACGCGTCGGGAACCATGTACGACGGGAGCATTCCAGCAGCATGCATTCGCAACGCCTGGTCGTCGACGGCGTCGGCTGTGGTCACATACGTGACCAGAACATCACCGGCCGGTGTGGGTGCCACCACCGTCACGGCGTCGTTTACTCCAGGCGCAGCGAGGATTACGGCGTCGATCTCACCGAGTTCTATCCGGAAACCACGAATCTTGACTTGAGCGTCACCGCGACCGAGATACTCGAGCCGGCCGGGTTCAACCCAGTGAGCCCGGTCTCCGGATCGGTACAGCCGCCCTCCGCCGGCGTTGAACGGGTCGGCGACAAACCTGCACGCAGTCAGGTCCGGACGCCCGAGGTAACCGCGAGCGACCTGGCCGCCGGCAACGTAGATCTCCCCCGCAACACCCACTGGGACGGGTGAGAGATGGTCGTCGAGCAGGTAGACCCGAAGCCCGTCGATCGCGTCACCGATCTGGCTGCCGGCCGCTGAGCGTGCGTGTGCACTGCCCAGTTCGAGACGAGTGACGTGCACCGTCGTTTCGGTGATCCCGTACATGTTGACAAGAGTCGGGGCCGAGTCGCTGTGATTGTCGTACCAGCGCCCGAGGCGACGCAGGTCCAGTGCTTCACCGCCGAAGATCACGTACCGGAGCGCAGTCGGAGACACTGCACGCGTGTCCGCCTCGATGTACTGGTAGAACGCCGACGGTGTCTGATTCAGCACGGTGACGCCTTCTTCGGCGACAAGGGCACGGAAGGCATCGGGATCACGCGAAAGGTCGTGGTCGACAAGTACCAGCGTTCCGCCGTTCAGCAGCGCTCCCCACAATTCCCACACCGAGAAGTCGAAGGCAAACGAGTGGAACATCGTCCACACATCGGTGTGGTCGAACCCGAAATCACGACTTGTGTTCTCGAACAGTCGCATCACCGCTGCATGAGTTACGGGGACTCCTTTCGGCCTCCCGGTCGAGCCCGACGTGTAGATGACGTAGGCCAGGTTGTCGGCGCTGTGAAAACCCGAGTGGTCGCCGAGAGCGTCGGCGGAGAATTCGGCGGATTCGACCCCGACCACCACCACATTCGGAATTTCGGAATCGGAGATAATGCACACCGGCTTCGCGTCGTCGATCACAAATCTCACCCGATCAGCCGGGTGCGCACGATCGAGTGGAAGATAAGCACCGCCGGCCTTCAACACGGCTGTCACGGCAACGATCATGTCGAGCGATTTCGTCAGCATGATGCCGACAAGCGATTCGGAACGAACACCCTCCTGGATCAGCTTGCGGGCCAACCGGTTCGATCGCTCGTCCAGTACTCGGTACGACATCCGCTCGCTGCCGCACACCACCGCGACAGCGTGTGGCAGGTTGCGGACTTGACCGGCAAGGACGTCGGTCAGTGTACGAACCGGAGTTGGCGGCCGCACCGGCCGTACGAGCGCACCTCGCTCGTCGGCTCGCAGTAGCGCAACAGCCCCCAAAGCCAAGCGAGGTGTCGTCACCAGCGCGGTCAGGATTCGGTTGAAGCGGTCTGCGAGATCCTCGGCAGCTCGCTTCGAACCGAGCCAGTCCACAACCCCGGTGACAGTCCGGTCGCCGCTGCCGTCATTGCCAGCCGGGACCGTCAGCGAGACAACAAGGTCCGGGTCGGTGGCGATGTCGGACCCGATGGGCACCCCTACTATCAGTCCGGGAAACCTTGGGTGCGCGTCGAGTGCTTCGTCGAAACAGAGCATCGCCCGGAACAAAGGTCCGTTCTCCACTGTGCGACCGTCCCCGAGGGCTGCGGTCACCGATGTCAGAAGGGTGTCCGCACGATCGAATGATTCGACAGTGACACCATCCACGATCTCGACCAATTCCGCGAGCGTCGCGGAGGTCGACGCTTCGGTTCTCAGGACCAATTGATTGGCGAACATCGATACAAAATCGTCGGGACTCGGCGAACCGTATCCACGCACCGATACCCCGATTGACACTTCTTCGGCCGAGCCGTGGCGTCGTAGCAGGCCAACCATCGCGGACTGCAGCAGCACGAACACACTCGTATCCGTCGCTGCGGCCATCGACTCGAGACACTGGAACACATCGGATTCGATCGCGACGGGCGCCTGAGAGCGAATCCCGTCCGCCGACACCGGCAGCCCCAGTTCTTCTGCAGGTGTCGAAAGTTTCCGCGCCCAGTATTCGATATTTTGCGAATGGCGAACATTGTCGACCCAGCTCCGCGCCCCGTGAAAATCTATATCCGACAATCGGGTATCAGGACCAGCGGCGCAGAACAATTCGAGGAAATCGAGGAACCCACAATGGTGGGCGGTGAGGGTCTCGTCGGTATAAAGATCCGGGTTGGCCGCAAAATCGATCTGGATGTCGGTGGTGGACGGCTGGTAGACGTTGACCGACAGATCCTCCACCGGGCCCGTCGAGATCACCCGGAGTTCACCGGCGGCGGCGCCAAGAGTAATGCCGGAATGAAACAGCATCAGATTGATCAGTGGTCCGTGAAATCCTCGACCATCGGCCATAGCCCCAGTACCCGCGTTGAGATCTCGTCGCAGATCCTCGTGCCGATACTTCTGATGACGCAACGCGCCGGTGAGTTCCAGTTTCACCTCGCGGAGCACGTCACCGACGCAGTAGTTCGGGTCGATCGTCGCCCGCAGCGGTACAACGTTCGACATCATTCCGCCGGACCGTCTGGCAGCCTTTGTCGTGCGTCCGGACACGGGCAGACTCAAGACCACATCTCTGGTGCCGATCGTGCGGGCCAGGAACGCGGCCAAGGCTCCGATCACTACTGACGCGGTTGTGACGTCATGAGCGTCCGCGACGATTGCGATGGTGTTTCGCAGCGCCGCAGGCACAGTTGCCGATCGGATCCGGGCCCACGACTGCGCTGGCGCCGTATTGCGTGCAAGTGACGTTCCGGACGGCTGATCAGCCATCTTCGTGTTCCAGTACTCCCGATCGCGGTTCCATCGCGTCGAACCCAGGTAGTCGGATTCGGACTGGACCAGAGCGGGGAGCGACGCTGTTTCCTGGTCGGGAACCGGTTCGTTCCGAACGGATGCGGTGTAGATCTCGGCTGTGCGATTCATCATCGACATCGCGCCGAACCCGTCGAGAGCCACGTGATGAATGCGGCTGTACCAGTAGTAACGGTCCTCCGCAAGCACGAGAACTGCCATCCGCACCAGACGATCGACGAAGGGATCCATGGGGGTGGTGTGTTCGCGGTGCATCCAATCCTGGGCTGCCGCTTCAGGATCCGACTCTCCGCGCAGGTCCACCACGTCCAGCCGGTCATCCAGGTTCACGTCGAGCCATTGCCGTGGCGTGCCGTCCACCTCGACCAATCGGAGATACCCCGATCCGATCTCACGTCCGGTTTGCTTACTCGCCGCGGTCAGTACGGCAATGTCCAACGGTCCGTCCACATCGACGTACTGCGCAATGGTGACCGGAATTTCGGGCCTCAGCTGTTGCGCGACAAGTAAGGAAAGTTGTGAAGGGGACAGCGGGAAAGTGTCGGACATTCTTCCTCGATTGGGGCTACCTTCCACACGGATCTCCCTTGAACGAAATAGTCGTGACACACGAGCAAAAACGCACCAGTCAATAGGCCGAGCCAAGAAAGGAGCAAATGCCGAAAGCTGACAAATTGCCCACTTGAGATCTCATCGTGACTATCCGTCGCGGCGTTACCACACAGATATATGAGAGCGGATCACAAATGCGGCAAAACAGGACTATCGTCCTGCATATAATGGCGAAAAGTCCCGCGGTAAACAAACTGGCGGGTCAGATACCCTCACCATAGGGCACCAAACGTCACAGGTCTTTGTGCGCCAGATCCACGGCCTCGAGCGTCAGGCGAGAATCATCGACCATGGCGCGAAGTATCCGCTGAAACCGGAATGCAAGATCACGGGCCTCTGTCGGCGGAGCAATGCAGTTCACGTAGCCGACAGCTCGGGAACTACCCGTCTGACTCGGTAGCGAGATGTACAGTTCTGGCATGTCGGCAAGTTCGAATCCGACTGGCACCCCGCCCATCACGGCCCGGAACCGTGGATGCGTATCCATCGGCGATTGCGCAAATACCAGTGTCCTGAACAGCGGACCGTAGTCGAGTGAACGACGCTCGCCCAGCGCAGCCGCCACCGCGGACAACCGGATATCCGCGTGGATCAGCGCGTCGACAACTGCATCGTCGGTCCGCTCGATCAACCGGGTCAAACTCTCCGCGGTGTCGATGGTCAAACGAAGTACGACGTGATGGGCGTACATCGAGGCAAAGTTGTCCGGGTGCGGCGCACCATACCCTCGAAGCGGCACCCCGATCGAGACCTCCGAGGATGAACCTCGTCGACGCAGCAATCCTGCGACGGCCGCGTGATACAACACGAACATGCTGGTGCACATCGATGCTGCCAGCGATTCGAGCCGTCGATACAGCTGTGGGGAGATGACGACCGGCGCCGAGGAACGCTCACCGGCGAGCATAGGAAGCAAACCCAACGTCGGGGCGGGTGTCGACAACGCCTCACGCCAATACTCCAAGTTACGGGCCTGCAACCCAGCTGAATCCGGTGTCGTGTCAGCTCGCGGATCGACATCCGCCACGAGGGTCGCCGCGTCGCTGGAACCGATCAAGGCAAGAAGTTCACAAAAACTGCGATGGTGCTCGGTGAGGATTTCCTCCGAATACAGATCAGGATGCGCTGCAAAATCGACCTGAATGCCGCTCGTTTCGGAGTGCGACTGGAGCGTAACCTCCAAATCTTCGACGGGGCCCGCAGACTCGAGATGCAGCACACCCCGCGCGTCGCCAAGCGTGATTCCAGATGGAAACAGATTCAATGCCAGAACCGGTGCGCGAAGCGGTTGCTGGTCGCGGTAGCGGCGGTGCCGAATCGCACCCACCAATTCGACTTTGACTGCCCGCACCAATTCACCAATTCGGCAGTGCGGATCGAGCATGACGCGCAACGGCACGATATTCGACGCGCTTGCACCGGCCACCCGCGCAATCGACGACGTCGGCGCCGGCGTCGGAATTCGAAGAACTACATCACGAGAACCCGTCATGCGCCCGAGATACACGGCAAATGTCGCAATGAGCACCGTGGACAGGCTCACGCTCTCCGCTTCGGCGATGCCTTCGAGAGAGGCAATGACATGTCGCGGCACAGTTCCGGTTCGGACGTTGGGCAATGCCACAGCCGTCGCGGTTTCAGCCGCCAGCGACATTCGGGTCGGCGCACCCGCAAGCGTTGCGTCCCAATACTTCTGATCCTGGATCCAGCGTTTCGACACACGGTAGCCGACCTCGGTGTCGACTGCCGTACGAGGCGAATATGGCGAATCCGGAGCCGTGTTCCGCACGGCCGCGGTGTAGATCTCGGCCGCTCGAATCATCATCGACCGGCAGCCGGCAACATCGAGCGCGATGCGATGCACTCGGGCGTACCACAAGCAGTGCTCGTCACCCAGAACGAGAATGGCCCACTGTGCCAGTTGCTCGGTCGACGGGTCCATCGGCCGAGCCGATTCGCGCTGCATCCAGTTCCGGGCCACGGTGTGTGGATCCGATTCGGTTCGAAGATCTACCACGTCGAACGAATTCGCGCCCCGCTTGCCACCATGACTCATGACAACACCCTGCGCCGGTAGCAGTGATCGGCATCCGAATTCACGGCTGGCGAGTGAACTAGCAGCTTTCAGGGTGTCGACGTCCAGTTTTCCTGCGACGTCCACGTAGTGGCTGACCGTCAGTGGAACGTCGGGCCGAGAATGCTGCGCCTCGAGAAGTTCCTGCTGCTGCGGCGAAAGAACCGTGAGTTGACCCTGACGAGACGACCGGCGATCGCGCGAGGTTCCGAGAGCACGGTGTCTATCGGAACTGCCTTTCACGCGGATCTCCCTTGGGATGTTCGGTACGAAAACGGCAAAATGCCTTCGCTGGTAAATATCGCGCGAACACATAACTCCGTTACCGGACATAACGCCTAACGCCGGCACCTTGGTCAGGTACCGGCGTCAGAGGGGAAAAGCATCAGTGGATCAGACTGTGAAACCCAAAGCTCGAAGCTGTTCGCGTCCGTCTTCGGTGATCTTGTCCGGGCCCCACGGCGGCAGCCACACCCAGTTGATCTTCATGTCGGTACACAGGTCGCTGCGAACCAACGCGCCGCGAGCCTGATCCTCGATCACATCGGTCAGCGGGCACGCCGCCGACGTCAGCGTCATGTCGATCGTGACAACGCCGTCGTCCTCGAAGATCCCGTACACAAGACCGAGGTCGACGACATTGATTCCCAGTTCGGGGTCGACAACGTCGCGCATGGCTTCTTCGAGTTCGTCGAGTCGTTCCGGTGAGGGCAGTGTTCCGGAACCCTGCGCGCCACCGAATTCCGCAGTGGAATCGGGATTGGGGTTCACCGGAGCGGTGGCCTCGGACTCCTGTGTTGCTTGTGTCTCGGTCATGATCCCTGTCCTCTAGTCGTGTCGACCAAATCACTGCTGTTGTCTCGAGCATTCACGGCACCACCGTCAACAATCTGGACAACTGCATCCTTGAACGCCATCCATCCGAGCAACGCGCACTTCACACGTGCCGGGTACTTCGAAACTCCCACAAAGGCAATGCCGTCACCGAGAACGTCTTCGTCGCCCTCGATCTTGCCGCGACTGCTGACCATCTCGTTGAAAGCTGCCACGGTCTCGAGCGCATCCGTGACCTTCATGCCGATGACAAGGTCGTTGAGCACCGACGTCGACGCCTGGCTGATCGAACAGCCCTGACCGTCGTACGACACGTCAGCGACGGTGTCGTCGTCCGCGATGTGCACGCGCAGTGTTACTTCGTCGCCACAGGTCGGGTTGACGTGATGAACCTCGGCGCCGAACGGCTCACGAAGACCGCGGCCGTGCGGATGTTTGTAGTGATCGAGGATCACTTCCTGATACATCTGCTCCATACGCATGATTCAGTTCAACTCCCCTGCAACACCGAAAAATTCCTGGGCACGCTTGATCGCCGCAACCAGCACGTCGATTTCCTCAGCGGTGTTGTACAGGGCAAACGACGCACGGGCCGTAGCCGCGACCCCGAGGCGGCGGTGCAGTGGCCAGGCGCAATGGTGTCCGACGCGGATGGCTACACCCTCGTCGTCGAGAATCTGACCGAGATCGTGGGCATGGATGCCGTCGACGACAAACGAGATTGCGCCGCCGCGGTTTTCAGCGGTCTGCGGACCCACGATGCGTAGGCCGTCGATTGCCGAAAGCTTCGCGAGTGCGGCTTCGATCAGCGCATGCTCGTGTGCGGCAATCGCATCCATACCGACATCGCTGAGATAGCGCACCGCAGCACCGAGACCGATAACCTGCGAGACCATCTGCGTTCCTGCCTCGAACCGCTGCGGCGCCGGCGCATACGTGCTGGCCTCCATCGTGACGGTTTCGATCATCGATCCGCCCGTGATGAACGGAGGCATCGCTGCCAACCGGTCGGCCTTGCCGTACAGAACACCGATACCGGTGGGGCCGAGCATCTTGTGACCCGAGAATGCCGCGTAGTCGACATCGAGTGCATGGAAGTCGACTGCCATGTGCGGAACCGACTGGCACGCATCGAGAACCACCAGAGCGCCGACCGCTCGGGCCCGCCGAACCAATTCCTCGACAGGCGCGATCGCGCCTGTCACGTTGGACTGATGAGTGAAGGCAACAACCTTGACGGCATCGGTCAATTCGAGCGAATCGAGATCGATCCGGCCGTCGTCCGTGACCGCGTACCACTTCAACGTAGCGCCGGTACGCCGCGCAAGTTCCTGCCACGGAACAAGATTGGCGTGATGCTCGAGTTCGGTGATGACGATCTCGTCGCCGGGACCGACGTGCCGATCGAAGCGGTCGTCACCGAGAACGTACGTCACCAGGTTCAGCGCTTCGGTGGCGTTCTTGGTGAAGACGAGTTCGTCGGAATCAGCCCCGACGAACTCCGCGATCAAAGCTCGCGCGTCCTCGTAGGCGTCGGTAGCCTCTTCGGCCAGCTGATGAGCACCCCGGTGCACCGCTGCGTTGCACGTGGTGAGAAATTCCCGCTCGGCGTCGAGCACCTGGAGTGGCCGTTGCGACGTGGCACCGGAATCCAAGTACACCAAAGGTTTTCCGTCGCGCACCGTACGTCCCAGGATAGGGAAATCTTCCCGAATCCTGGTGACGTCGAGCTCGCGCACCGAGGTGGTCATCGCGCTTATGCTCCCTGGGTTGCTGAAGCGTCCGCTGTGAAACGAACGTAGCCGTTGGTCTCGAGCTCATCGGCCAATTCCGGTCCGCCGGACTCGACGATGCGGCCACCGACAAAGACGTGAACGAAATCGGGAGCGATGTAGCGCAGGATGCGCGTGTAGTGCGTGATCAGCAGAACGCCACCGTTCTCGCGCTCCTTGTAGCGGTTGACGCCCTCGGAGACGGTGCGCAGCGCGTCGACGTCGAGACCGGAGTCGGTCTCGTCGAGGATCGCGATCTTCGGCTTGAGCATGCCCAGCTGAAGGATCTCGTGGCGCTTCTTCTCGCCACCGGAGAAACCTTCGTTCACGGAACGCTCGATGAACGCGGGATCGATCTCGAGCTCGTTGAGTGCTTCCTTGACTTCCTTGACCCAGTGGCGAAGCTTGGGGGCCTCGCCGCGCACTGCGGTAGCGGCGGTGCGCAGGAAGTTGGACATGGAGACACCGGGAACCTCGACGGGGTACTGCATCGCCAGGAACAGTCCGGCGCGAGCGCGCTCGTCGACGCTCATCTCGAGGACGTTCTCACCGTTGAGGGTGATGGAACCGGAAGTGACCTGGTACTTGGGGTGACCTGCGATGGCGTACGACAGCGTCGACTTGCCCGAGCCGTTGGGGCCCATGATCGCGTGCGTCTCGCCGGAGCGGACCGTCAGGTCGACACCTTTGAGGATCTGGATGGGTTCGGCGTTGGCGTCGCTGTTGGCAACCTCGACGTGCAGGTCACGAACCTCGAGGACCGAGGTGGCCGGTGTGGTGCTGTTGTCACTGGTAGACATGAAATTCCTTCAAGATGAGAAGTATCGGGGCGGTCAGGAACCGACTGCTGCGAGTTCGGCTTCGACTGCGGCTTCGAGGCGATCGCGCACCTCGGGAACAGCGATCTTGTTGATGATCTCGTGGAAGAACCCACGCACGACCAGGCGGCGTGCCTGATCCTCCGGGATGCCGCGGGCGCGCAGGTAGAACAACTGCTCGTCGTCGAAACGACCTGTAGCGCTGGCGTGTCCGGCTCCGACGATCTCGCCGGTCTCGATCTCGAGGTTCGGCACCGAGTCGGCGCGTGCACCATCGGTGAGGACGAGGTTGCGGTTGAGTTCGAAGGTGTCGGTTCCCTCGGCTGCTGCACGAATCAGAACGTCGCCGATCCACACGGTGTGCGCATCGGGCTTGCTCGAATTCGGATCGCCCTGCAGTGCGCCCTTGTAGACCACGTTGGACTTGCAGTTGGGCTGGCTGTGATCCACGAGCAGACGCTGTTCCAAGTGCTGTCCGTCGTCAGCGAAGTACACACCGAGCAGTTCGGCGTCGCCGCCTGGTCCGTCGTACTTCACCGTTGCCGAGAGACGAACGAGGTCGCCGCCAAGGCTGATCGCCGTGTGGCGAAGAACTGCATCGCGGCTGAGGCGAGCGTGATGCGACGTGACGTGCACGGCATCCTCGGCCCAATCCTGAACTGCGACGACGGTCAGGTGCGCACTGTCGCCGAGAACGAATTCGACGTTCTCCGCAAACGTTCCGCTGCCGCGCTGATCGAGGACAACGGTTGCCTTGGCGAACTGTGCCAGACGAATCTGGGTGTGGCCGTAGGCAACTGTGTCGGCGCCTGCGCCTGTCATCGTGACGACGACGGGCTTCTCGACCTCGACCTCAGCTCCGATCGAGACGACCGTCGCTGACTCGAAGCTCGAGTATGCCTGCGCTGCAATGCGATCGGCAGGGACGCCGGCCTTGCCGAGGCGCTCGTCGTCGCGGCCGACAGTCTCGACGGTGACATCGCTACCGGCCTCGACGTCGACCGTGATCTGAGCGTTGGCAACAGCACTGCCGTCGTGCAATCCGCGCAGGCGACGCAGCGGGGTGAACCGCCAGATCTCGTCACGTCCGCCGGGAACCTCGAATGCATTGACGTCGAACGAGGAGAACTGCTCACCCTTGTTCGTGATGGGTGAGCCTGTGGCTGCACCCTTTACAGGAGCGGTCGGGTTCTCCCCGACTACAGCTCCGATGACACCGGTCTCTGGCGTGGTCACTAACCCACAGCCCCTTCCATCTGAAGTTCGATAAGGCGGTTGAGCTCGAGCGCGTACTCCATCGGGAGTTCCTTCGCGATGGGCTCGACGAATCCACGGACGATGGTGGCCATGGCCTCGTCCTCGGTCAGACCACGGCTCATCAGGTAGAAGAGCTGATCGTCGCTGACCTTGGAAACAGTGGCCTCGTGGCCCATCGTGACGTCGTCCTCGCGGATGTCGACGTACGGGTAAGTGTCGCTGCGGCTGATCTGGTCGACCAGCAGAGCGTCACACTTGACGGTCGACTTGGAACCGTGGGCACCCTTGTTGACCTGCACAAGACCGCGGTACGACGCGCGTCCACCGCCACGGGCGACGGACTTGCTGATGATGGTGGACGACGTGTGCGGAGCCAAGTGGAGCATCTTGGCGCCGGTGTCCTGGTGCTGTCCCTCGCCCGAGAATGCGACGGAGAGAACTTCACCGCGGGCGTACTCGCCCATCAGCCATACGGCCGGGTACTTCATGGTGACCTTGGAACCGATGTTGCCGTCGATCCACTCCATGGATCCGCCGGCTTCGACCTTGGTGCGCTTGGTGACCAGGTTGTAGACGTTGTTGGACCAGTTCTGGATGGTTGTGTAGCGGCAGTGGCCGCCCTTCTTCACGATGATCTCGACAACTGCCGAGTGCAGTGAATCGGACTTGTAGATCGGCGCGGTGCAACCTTCGACGTAGTGCACGGAGGCATTCTCGTCGACGATGATCAGGGTGCGCTCGAACTGACCCATGTTCTCGGTGTTGATGCGGAAGTACGCCTGCAGCGGGATGTCCACGTGGACTCCCGGCGGAACGTAGATGAACGAGCCACCGGACCACACCGCGGTGTTCAGCGCGGAGAATTTGTTGTCGCCGGCCGGGATGACCGATCCGAAGTACTCCTTGAACAGCTCCGGGTGCTGCTTGAGACCGGTGTCGGTGTCGAGGAAGATGACGCCCTGCTGCTCGAGATCCTCACGGATCGAGTGGTAGACGACCTCGGACTCGTACTGAGCGGCAACACCGGCAACGAGGCGCTGCTTCTCCGCCTCGGGGATGCCGAGCTTGTCGTACGTGTTCTTGATGTCCTCGGGCAGGTCTTCCCACGACTCGGCCTGCTTCTCGCTGGACCGGACGAAGTACTTGATGTTGTCGAAGTGGATACCTTCGAGGTCGCTGCCCCAGTTCGGCATCGGCTTCTTGTCGAAGGTGCGCAGAGCCTTGAGGCGGATGTCGAGCATCCATTCCGGCTCGCTCTTCTTCGCGGAAATATCCCGCACGACAGCCTCGGAGAGTCCGCGCTGTGCGCTGGCTCCGGCTACGTCGGAATCGGACCAGCCGTAGCCGTAGTGACCGAGGGACGCGATGGCCTCTTCCTGCGATAGCGGCTCGGTGCCTGCAGCTGCAGTGGTAGTCGCCTGGTCTGATGTGACGGTCATGCGAGCTCCTTCCGGAGTCTTGTTACTTGACGGCTGCTCCGCAGCGACGAGGGCTGAATTCGACGCGAGGAACATTTCTGACTGTGAAGAACTAGCGAAAAACTTTGGGAACTAGCGGATCGGGAGGTTTCATCTACTCCCGTTCGATACGAGGGGAACGTGTGTCGTGCAGGCGCAGTCACCGTTCGCGATGGTGGCCAAACGCTGAACGTGCGTGCCGAGCAGTTGCCGGAACGCTTCCTGTTCCGCGTCACACAGTTCCGGAAACTCCTCTGCCACATGGGAAACCGGGCAGTGGTGCTGGCAGATCTGCACGCCGTTACCC
This sequence comes from Rhodococcus sp. MS16, assembly GCF_013277795.1. Taxonomy (NCBI): domain Bacteria; kingdom Bacillati; phylum Actinomycetota; class Actinomycetes; order Mycobacteriales; family Nocardiaceae; genus Rhodococcus; species Rhodococcus sp. MS16. The sequence continues at coordinate 665,784 of NZ_VBTM01000001.1, read as the reverse complement.
ACCGGCCTGGTCGACGCGGCAAATCCGACGGCGCTGAAAGCGTCAGCAATGGCATCTGCCGTCTCCGCAACGGCGCCGAGGTCGGCGGGATCTGCCGGTTCGACATCTCCCACAATTGCCTGCACCCGCCGCTTGGCGAATTCCTCGATCGCGGCGTCTCCACCGATTTCGCGGAGTTGGCGCATTGCCGCGCCGGCAAGATCGTCGTACGCGTGACCGAGACGCCCACGTCCTGTGGCGGTGATCTGAAATTGCTTGGCGGGACGCCCGCGTCCACGCTGACGGAGCGACGACGCGGATGCGGCGCGGGCTTCACCGGACTCGATCAACGCGTCCAGGTGACGCCTGACACCGGCCGCACTCAAACCGAGTCGCGTGCCGATTTCGGAGGCTGTAATGGGCCCTTCTTCGAGGAGCAGTTTGACCACCGCTGCCCGAGTCTGGCCTTCGACACCCACCGCTACCGGCATTACGACAGGACCCTGCGAGGCAGCTGCAGTGGACTGACCTGCAGCTTCCTTGCTTTGAGTGCGAGTCGCATTTCTTTTCACAACACAAGTGTGACGGAATTCTTTTCGCAGGTCTACTAAGGGCAACCTGCATTACATTCGGGAATAGGCGGACTGCCCGCATTGTTCACAGTTGTCCGAGCCCTGCGCACGAGCCGCTAGGCTTCCTGGGTGCCGCAGACCCCCACGCAGAAGACGACCGCGCAGTCGACCCGCGCGATCCTGCTGGACAAGCCGAAACAACTTGTCCTCTCCACCCTCGGTGTCCGGCCGTTCGGATCCAAGCCCCGGCAATCCGTGATGGCGACGCTGCACGGCGACGAGGACGAGCGCCCCGGTCTGAACGAGAAGGAGACCGCTCAGCTTCGCGGAATCAGGCGTTTCGGCGCGACAGGCACCGTGTTGATGGCGGTTGGCGCACTCGGTGCGGGTGCGCAGCCTGTACTCCAGAATCCGACGGCCGGACTACGGGTGCTGAGTCTCCCCGGACGAATGCCGACTGTCTCGTTGACGATGACTATGACCGGAACCGTTCTGGTTGTCCTGGCGTGGCTCATGTTGGGCCGATTTGCCGTCGGTGATCTGCGAACTCGCGCCGGCGCGCCGCGCCGCATGAGCAGATCACAACTGGACCGCACGCTGTTGCTGTGGATTTTGCCGCTGACCGTCGCACCGCCGATGTTCAGTCGCGATGTGTATTCGTACCTGGCGCAGAGTGAGATCGCGGCCCGCGGACTCGATCCGTATCTCATCGGCCCCAAAGCCGCGCTCGGCGTCGATCACGTGCTCACCAGAACTGTTCCGACGATCTGGCGTGACACCCCGGCACCGTACGGACCGTTCTTTCTGTGGCTTGGACGCGGCATCAGTTCGCTGACCGGCGACAACATCGTTGCCGGAATCTTCCTTCATCGCCTGCTCGTTCTGGTCGGCGTTGCGTTGATCGTGTGGGCCCTGCCCCGACTGGCAAAGCGGTGCGGTGTCTCTGCGGTCAGTTCCCTCTGGCTCGGCGCCGCCAATCCCCTCCTGCTGTTCCATCTGGTTGCCGGCATTCACAACGAGGCCCTGATGCTCGGCCTCATGCTCGCCGGAATCGAGGTGGCGCTGCGCGCGGTCGAAGGCGCCGGCCCGATCCGAGGTCGCTCGCTTGCTCTGTTGATAGCCGGTTCCGGCCTGATCGCGTTATCGGCGACCGTAAAGATCCCGTCCCTGCTTGCACTCGGTTTTGTCGGAATGGCGTTGGCCCGCCGGTGGGGCGGAACCTGGAAGTCCTTCTTCTCGGCGGCGCTGCTGCTCGCCGGCGTGACCGTTGTCGTGATCGGCGTCATCAGCGTCGCCAGTGGCTTGGGTATGGGTTGGATCAACACGCTCAACACCGCGACAGCCGTGCGAAGCTGGATGTCGATACCGACGCTCCTTGGCGTCGGCACCGGATTGGCCGGAGTGCTTCTCGGACTCGGCGACCACACGACGGCGATTCTCACCATCACCCGCCCGATCGCATATCTGGTCGCAGTGCTGATCACGGCCAGAATGATGGTCTCCGTCTACATGGGACGCCTCCATCCCGTCGGCGGGCTCGGCATTGCCCTCGGCGCGATCGTGCTGCTCTTCCCGGTTGTGCAACCGTGGTACCTGCTCTGGGCGATACTCCCGCTCGCAGCCTGGGCAACCGCTCCGATATTCCGCGTCCCTGCCGTGGTGTTCACGTCGATCGTGAGCGTCATGCTCATGTCGAACGGCGCCGAATACCTGCCGTTCATGATCGTCCAAGCGGTCGTCGCGACGATCATCACCGCTTTTGCGTTGATCTACCTCACCCGGAATTCCCTGCCCTGGCGTAGCGAGAAACCAGTAGCGGAAATCACGAAAACCAGACCAGTGGACGAAGGCAACTCTGCCGGGGCTTACGCTGATTCTCCGTGACCTCGAGTGCAACAAGATCGTCGACGCCTGCCGTGCGGATAGAAGGCGTCGTCAAATCGTTTGACGGTGTTCGTGCCGTGGACGGTATCGATCTCACCGTTGAAACCGCGCAGGTCGTTGCCCTTCTCGGCCCCAACGGCGCTGGTAAGACCACTACGGTCGAGATGTGTGAAGGCTTTGTCACCCCTGATTCCGGAACGGTCCGAGTACTCGGACTGGACCCGATCGCCGATTCCGGTGAAGTTCGTTCGCGGATCGGCGTCATGCTCCAAGGCGGCGGCGCGTACCCCGGCTCCAAAGCCGGCGAAATGCTCGACCTCGTGGCCTCGTACTCCGCTGATCCTCTCGATCCCACCTGGCTTCTGTCCAAGCTCGGATTGACCGACGCCCGGCGAACTCCGTATCGACGGTTGTCCGGTGGCCAGCAACAACGCCTGTCGTTGGCCTGTGCACTGGTAAGCCGACCGGAACTTGTCTTCCTCGACGAACCGACCGCAGGCCTCGACGCCCAGGCCCGTCTCCTCGTATGGGAGTTGATCGATGCATTGCGCCGCGACGGTGTCAGCATTCTCCTGACCACTCACCTCATGGACGAAGCTGAAGCACTGGCCGACGAACTGGTCATCATCGACCACGGCCGCATCGTCGCATCGGGCACTCCCGCCGAAGTCACCAGCAAGGGAGCCGAGGGTCAATTGCGACTGACCACGATGTCCGGACTGAGTGTCGATTCACTTGCACTGTCCCTCGCCGGGGAATTCCGAGTGAGCGAAGCCAATCCGGGGACATACTTGATCGAAGGCTCGATCGAACCGTCGACGGTGGCAACGGTGGCAACATGGTGCGCCGAACAAAATGTCCTGATCAATGACATTCGCGTCGATCAACGTAGTTTGGAAGACGTCTTCCTCGAATTGACGGGTCGTGATCTGCGGGGATGACGGGAAACAAGGTCGTGAACAAAGCCGTGTCGAATAGCCAGAACAATGCTTCGGCGAACAGCGCCCGGGACCGACGGTTGGCTGACAATCGCTTCGAGCCCGGTACGTTCTCCCCCGATCCTCGCCCCAACTCTGCGGCGAAGATGATGGCGGCTCAGACCAAGCTCGAATTGACGTTGTTGCTGCGCAACGGCGAGCAGTTACTGCTGACGATGCTGATTCCCATCACGCTGCTGATCGGACTGTCCCTCCTGCCCCTGGGCGATCTGGGCGATTCAAGGGTCAGCAAAGTATTGCCCGGCGTCATGATGGTGGCGGTGATGTCCACCGGATTCACCGGGCAGGCAATCGCAGTGGGCTTCGACCGCCGATACGGCGCACTCAAACGTCTTGGCGCTACACCACTTCCGCGGTGGGGAATCATCGCCGGCAAGAGCGCAGCCGTCATCATCGTCGTGGCATTGCAATCGGTCATACTCGGCCTGATCTCCCTGGCGCTTGGTTGGCGCCCGACGCCGACGGAACTGGCGATCGGCGCGGTGGTCATCGCGCTGGGAACCGTTACCTTCACCGCACTCGGACTGCTCCTCGGCGGCACATTGCGTGCGGAAATCGTTCTGGCACTTGCCAATGTCCTGTGGTTTGTGATGGCAGGTATCGGCAGTGTCGGACTGATCAGCGAAGACATCCCCGACGCCCTGCACACCTTGGTACGCCTGGTTCCGTCCGGCGCCTTGGCCCATGCACTCGACTCGGCCCTCGCGTCCTCGATGGACTGGTTCTCGATCGTCGTGCTGCTCGTCTGGGCTGTGATCGGCGGAGCCTGCGCCGCACGGTGGTTCAAATTCACGTGAGCATTTCGCGGAAGGCACTCCGGATAGCCGGCGCAACCAGTGCGCTGATGCTACTTGCTGCCGTTCCGTCAACCGCGTCGTTGCCGACTGCGGGCCCGCTGGCACCGGCCAATCCCTACCTCGGTCCGGTCGGCACAGCAACGATGCACGGCGACGCCGGTTCGTCCGACGTCACTCCCCTCCCCGGGCCGGGCATCGAACCTCACGAGGTCACCGCGTTTCCTCTGATGTCGGCGTGCCCGACAATCTTGCAAGGTTCCGACGGCCTGATCGTCTCTCTGTGCACCACGATGCTCGGTCAGATCCCGACCATTCACCTCATCGATCCCAAGGCCGAGGCGTCACCGTTCGGCCGATCCGTCGCGCAGTTGCCCCTGGCGAAGGGCAGCCTGCTCGGTGGCGTCTACGCATACCTCGACCACGAGAACCGACTGGTTGCCGTCGACGGCAATCGCCAACTCGTTCGCATCGCGCATGCTCAGAACCCCGACGGAACCTGGCGTCTGGAACTCTCCGACGTTATCGACCTCTCTGGCGCCGTCGCAGCCGACGACAATGTCACCGGACTGGCACCGGACTGGACCGGCAATGTCTGGTTCGCGACCGGCCACGGCACCGTCGGCGTTGTCGGCACCGATCGAATCGCTCACACCATCGACCTCCCCGAAGGCGAACAGGTTCAGAACAGTATTTCCACCTCGCCCACGGGAACGGCCGTCGCCACCACTCATGCGCTGTACCAACTGAGCCGCAAGGGCGACGATATCGCCGTCGATTGGCGTCAGCCTTACGACCGCGGCCCCGCGAGGAACCCTGGCCAGTTGAGTTGGGGAACAGGATCGACACCCACGTACTTCGGGCCGTCGACGGGCAGTGATTTTGTCACGATCGTCGACAACGCTCACCCGACCGTCAGCGTCCGGGTCTATCGGTCAGATACGGGTGCCGAAGTGTGCTCCCAACCCGTCCTGACCGCAGCCGGCAAGGACGGCTCACCGAGCGGCAGCGAGAACTCCCCCATTGCGATCGGCCACTCCGTCTACGTAGCCGGCACCTACGGGTATCCGTATCCGACCACACCGGAAGGCGCCGGTCCTGCGGTTCCAGCCACCGCACCATTCAACGGCGGAATGACTCGGGTCGACATCGATCCGGTTGGCTGTCATGTTGTGTGGGACAACACGATTCGAAGCTCCGCAGTCCCGCATCTATCCACGGCTGACGACAACATCTACACAGTGACGCGCGACGGCTCAGCCGACACGACGCCACTCGACGGTTACTCCTTTGCCGTCATCGACTCGAAGGACGGAACGCAGATCGGGTCCACCACGATGCCCGCCACCGTGGTGCACGACACCCTGCAGATGTCGGCCCTCATCACCGCGTCCGGCGAGTACTTCCAGGGAACGATTTCCGGAATTGTGCGCGTTCGCGCGTACTGACTCAGGACACCGAGGACCCCCGCCGCGCTCGATACCTATCCCATTCACATCAGCAGGATTGAGCGCGTCGGCTTTGACAGCAGTATGAAACCGCTGGGATGCGAACGCGTCGGGCCGGTGGGCAATCACTGCACATGCATCTGTTCGTGTGCCAGGCTCAGATCATGGTCTGGTATCAGAGATTCATGCCGCCCGACGCCAAAGAGTTGGGTGCAATCGCACACGGTCCGAAGCTGTTGGCCCAAGTGGAAGGCGTGACTGTGGGGCTACGGTCGATTGTGGCCTACACATCGGGGCTCGAACTCGCAGTTGTCGTGGTCGCCAAAGGCGTTCACGCTGACGCGCTACTACGTCAATACACAGCGCCGGCGATCACCGATCCTGAAACCGGCCGACGCCGACCCGGCGAGACGCATGGGAGACCATTGCGGTTGAGAGCTCTCGAGGACTCGGTGCTTCAACCCATTCGGCACAGAGATGGACAGGGATACGAGAACTCCGAGATACAGCAGCGCGAGTACCTATTTGAGCTGACGCCATTGCCTGACACAGAGGATCTACCCCTCATCGCAGAGTGGCCAGAGATCGGTCTCGGACCTGTCACTACACACCTGAAGCTGCCTCCACCCGCCGTACTGGCGGCAGCGATCATTCCACTGTCATAGTCACTGAGAGACCGGCGATTCGACCTGCTCCTCGACTGTCACAGGTCGGCGATGATCGAGATCCTCAGATCCTCCGCATCACCGAAACAACTTTGCCCAATATGGTTGCGTGGTCGCCGTCCATGACCTGGTAGGCCGAGTTGCGGGGCTCGAGGTACACGTGGCCGTTTCGGCGTCGGAGCACCTTCACCGTGGCCTCACCGTCGATCATCGCAGCCACTATCTCGCCCGAATGGGCCTCGTCCTGGCGGCGCACCACAACAACATCGCCGTCGCAGATCGCGGCGTCCACCATCGACTCGCCGCGCACCCGAAGCCCGAACACCGTTCCGGAGCCGACGAGTTCGCGCGGTAGTTCCAATACCTCGTCAGTGTGTTCTTCCGCGAGAATCGGTGCACCGGCCGCGATATCGCCGACCACCGGCACCTCGACACTGTTGTTCGACGAACCTCCCTTGATTCCGACCAGGAAGGGTCGGACGTCCAGTTGCCGAGCCATCGCCGTGCCCCGGCGGAGGAATCCCTTTTCCTCGAGGCTCTTGAGGTGTTTGGATACCGTCGACGTCGACCGCAGACCTACCGCGTCCCCGATTTGCCGGGTGCTCGGCGTGGATCCGTTTGTGGTCACCCAGTCCCGGATTGTGGCGAGAATCTGCTGCTGGCGGAGCGGGAGGGTGGAGGCGTCGAGGCCACCGAACATGTCGAGTTCGTCGTAATGCGTCACTCGGAGAATCGTAGTGAGGGGTGCCGACAGTCTTCTGCAGTAGGGCGGGCTGCCCCAACGACACGCTGTAGTTGTTGGGGAACTACCATCGTTGGCGTGGTGAATCGTGTGTATGCCGGATTTTTGAGCTTGGTGGATCGCCTGCCTCTCCCCTCGCTGAAGACGCAGAAGATCATCGCGTTCATCGTGATCTTGACCCAGGGCGGTATTGCTGTCACAGGTGCGGTTGTGCGTGTGACTGCGTCGGGGCTGGGTTGCCCGACCTGGCCGCAGTGCTTCCCGGGCAGTTTTGTTCCGGTCGGCCATGGTGAGGTCGCGATCATCCATCAGGTTGTGGAGTTCGGAAACCGGCTGCTGACCTTTGTGGTTGTGATTGTCGCGGCTGCGATCGTCCTGGCCGTGACGCGTGCGCGTCGTCGCCGCGAGGTTCTGGTGTACGCGTGGATGATTCCGCTCGGCACGGTCATTCAGGCGATCATCGGGGGAATTACCGTCCTCACGGGGTTGCTGTGGTGGACGGTTGCTATTCACCTGGTTGCGTCGATGCTGATGGTGTGGATCGCCACGGTTATGTACGCGAAGATCGCCGAACCTGATGACGCGACCACACTGATCGTGATGCCGAAGCCGCTGCGCTGGCTCGCGGCACTGAGTGGTGTGGCTCTTGCCGGAGTTCTGGTCGCGGGAACGCTCGTGACGGGTGCCGGCCCGCATGCCGGCGACAAGAGTCTTGACCGGACGGTTCCCCGCCTCGAAGTCGAGATCGTCACCCTGGTTCATCTGCATTCACAACTACTGGTCGGCTATCTGGCCTTGGTCGTCGGTTTGACGTTCGGCCTTTATGCGGTCGGAACATCCGCTGCCGTGAAGAAACGCCTGCATGTTCTGCTGGTCCTGATTGTTGCTCAGGCGCTGATCGGCGTTGTTCAGTACTTCACCGATGTACCGCAGATCCTCGTGATCCTGCATGTCGCGGGTGCCGGTCTGTGCACGGCAGCAACGGCGGCGGTGTGGGCAGCCGGAAAGGTCAGACAAGACGTTCCGGCAGCATCCGCAGTAGCGGCCTGAAACCACCTGGCGGTCAGCGAACCATCCGCTCCCTTGCGGTGTCGCGTCGCTTCCCCACTGGCACGGACGTAGTGGCCTCAGCCAACCCCATGACGGGCATGTTCACGTAGACCGATTCGTGCTGCCCGCTTCCGACGCGGTATGTCTCGTGATAGACGCCCACATCGCCGCTCTTGCCGACGCGCCGGTTGAATGCCCTCCAAGCCGGCAAATGTGGATCGTTCGGGTTCTTCGCGAACGCTTCGAGGTCGTCGAAGCTTCGCCAGTACTGGATCACGGTAATCGTGCGCCCACCCCAGGACATTCGTGCCCCGAGCATCCCCTTGTCCGGCGATCGCTGCAGTTCTCGAAGCATTCGAGGCATCGCAACAAACGCGCCGATCCACTTGTGGATCTTCCAGAGCTTGTTGAACCTCATGCCGATGATGAACACCACGAACTGGTCGTCGATGGCCGCGGTATATCGGCCGTTCTGCACTTGATGTCGATTCATGAGAACCCTTCCATCGCAGTTTGATGTTGCCTCGATACGGATAGTGGCACTATCTATAATGGATAGTGCTACTATCCGAACGTGAAGTCAAGGGCAAATCTGTGAGGATCTCCGAACTCAGCGCCCGAAGCGGCGTATCAATCGCTTCGATCAAGTACTACCTGCGTGAGGGCCTGCTCACCAGCGGTCAACAATCAGCCACCAATCAGGCCGACTACGGCGACTACCACGTGAGGCGCCTACGACTGATTCGTTCCCTGATCGATATCGGAGGTCTGTCGATATCGAAAGTTCGAGCCACGTTGGCTGCGATGGAAGACGAGACAACCCCGATGCACGATGCATTCGGGGCGGTGATGCACGGACTCGACGAAATTCCGACCGGCGACCTGTCCGCCGATGTCCTGGCGGCGTACGACGAGGTGCAGGTGTGGCTGAGGCACAGGAATTGGAAAATCGAGGATGACGCTCCGGCGCCGTACCGACTCGCGGAACTCGTCGCGACTCTGCGCCGGTTCGGCTTCCCGGCAGCGGTATCGGATTTCGACAACTCCGCAGACTTCGTCGAGAGAACAGCCGAAGCCGAAGTTCACTACGCTCGATCCATGCCGGATCGCACCGCTGCCGTCGAGACCATGCTCATCGGGACGGTGATCTACGAGCGAGCTCTAGTCGAAGTGCGGCGGCTTGCGCTCGAAGCTGCCAGTTTCCGACTTGACGAAACCAACTAGATAGACCAATTGCGGCGAAGTTCCTGCCATCAGCTGCCGGAATTCGCCGCAATCAGGTTGTTCAGGCGCCGTTGCGGGCCTTCGGGAAGCGCGTCTGGTGGGCAACCCACCCGGCCATCTTCTTGAAGTGGCCGTCGGCCGGCGTGACGATGCTGGTCAGTTCACGTTCCCACTCGGCAACGGTGACGTTGTCGAAGGACGCGACGACGGCATTTGCCGTAGCAAGATCCTTGACCACCTGGTCGCCGAGAATGCCGTCGGCACCCACGAGAGTGATGCGCACTCCAACAACGCCGACGGGCTGAATGACGGCGCTTGCGGTGCCGCCATGTTCGGCGACGAACTTGGTGATCGCTTTGACCGTCGACTTCGGAAGTTCCGGCGCGGTCGCGGACGGTGTGGCGTCCGACTTCTCGGTATCGGTGCTCATAGCTCGACAATACTGGTCGGTAGTCCGGCCGCAACATGAGGCATGGCCTGAGTTGACGCGACCTCAGGTGTAGAACAGACAAGATGCGAGCCATCTATGTTTCCGAGACCGGCGGACCAGACGTTCTCACGCTGTCCGAACAACCCGAGCCCACGATCGGTGCACACGATCTCCTTGTCCGCACCGAAGCCATCGGCATCAACTTCATCGACACGTACTTCCGAATGGGCATGTATGCACGGGATCTCCCCTACATCCCCGGCGACGAGGGAACCGGGATCGTCGAGGCAGTCGGCTCCGAGGTAACGGAGTTCACTGTCGGCGAGCGGGTGGCATGGGCGGCAGCAACCGCAAGCTACGCCGAAAAGGTGGCTGTCGCGTCCACTGTTGCAGTAAAAGTTCCCGACGGTGTCCCTGCGCCGGTTGCCGCGTCAGCACTCCTGCAAGGCATGACCGCGCATTACCTCTCCAAGTCCACGTACCCGATCCAGCCGGGTGACACGGTGCTTGTGCACGCCGGTGCCGGCGGCGTCGGATTGATCCTCACGCAGATGGCAGTGAGTCTCGGCGCCAAGGTCATCACAACGGTGTCGTCAGATGCCAAAGAGCAACTGTCCCGCGAGGCCGGTGCGTCGGAGGTTTTGCGATACGAGGACGACATTGCGGCCCGGGTACGTGAGTTGACCGGCGGTGAAGGTGTCGCGGTGGCCTACGACGGGGTGGGTGCAACGACGTTCGATGCAAGCCTGGCGTCGGTACGAATCCGCGGGACCGTCGCGTTGTTCGGGGCTGCCAGTGGCGCTGTGCCGCCGGTTGATCCGCAGCGGCTGAACAGCTCGGGTTCACTGTTCCTGACACGGCCGACGTTGGCTCATTACATTCGTACGCCGGAGGAGTTGCGGTGGCGGGCCGGTGACGTCTTCGACGCCATCGCTGCGGGCACCTTGAAGATTCGGGTGGGTGCGCAGTACGCGCTGGCAGATGCTGCCCAGGCTCATCGTGATCTGGAAGGCCGGGCAACTACGGGATCGATCGTGCTGATTCCGTAGGTTCGCGACTGCAGGCGGTCAGCTGAACATTTCGCTGATCGTCTGCAGTCCCAGCACCGAGTCGATGGCCAGGCCCACGAACAGCACGGACAGGTAGTTGTTGGACTGCAAGAACAGCTTGAGGGGCTTGACCTCTGCGCCGCCGCGGACTCCGCGGTACAGCTGGTGAGCGAGGAGCAAGAACCAGGCACCGGCCAGCAGAGCAACGATCGCGTAGACGAGACCGGCTGCGGGAACGAGGATCAGGCTGGTGACAACCATTGCCCAGCTGTAGAACAGGATCTGCTTGGTGACGTGCTCTTCGGTGGCGATGACCGGGAGCATCGGGACGCCGGCAGCCTTGTAGTCCTCTTTGTAACGCATCGCGAGAGCCCACGTGTGGGGCGGCGTCCAGAAGAAGATGATCAGGAACAGAACAAACGGTTCCCAGCTGAGCGAACCGGTAACAGCGGCCCAACCGACCAAGACGGGCATGCAGCCTGCGGCGCCGCCCCAGACGACGTTCTGCCACGTACGACGCTTGAGCACCATGGTGTAGATCAGGACGTAGAACGCGATGGTGATGACAACAAGGACACCGGCCAGCAGGTTGGCGCGCCACCACAGCCACGCGAACGACGCCAGTCCGAGCGCAAGACCGAAGACCAGCGCGTTGCGCGTCGGGACGGCTTCTCGGGCCAGCGGGCGCTTGGCAGTGCGCTTCATGACCTTGTCGATATCCGCGTCGACGACGCAGTTGAGGGAGTTCGCGCTCGCGGCGCCCATCCATCCACCGAACAAGGTGCTCAGCACCAACCACAGGTCGACATTTCCGCGATCAGCCATGAGCATCGCCGGAATTGTTGCCACCAGGAGCAATTCGATGACTCGCGGCTTCGTGAGCGCGATGTAAGCCAGAACCTTCCCCATTGCGCGACCCAGAACGGTGTTCTGATTGGTCGCCCGCGGGGCTGCTCCGGGGCTGCCGAAGCCATGTCCGCTCGGCTGTTGCCCTGTCCGCACGTTCTCTCCTTGCACCACGCGTTACCGCACTATCTCTTCACGACACACTGCTGACACTTCTCTGGACTATCGCATTTGCTACTACGGACGATGGTAGACCGCGGTCATCGTGGAACCGAATCGACCCGGACAGCCAGGACCATTAGGCTAGGTGACGCAGCGGAGGGACACCTCTCCCTCGCAATCCACGTACACAATGTCAGGAGACATCTGCCAGTGTCGATCACAGACGAGATCCACGTCCTCACACAGCCAGTCCACCCCTCGGACTGGACCGACCTGGACACGAAGGCTGTCGATACCGCCCGCGTGCTCGCCGCCGATGCGGTTCAGAAGGTCGGCAACGGCCACCCCGGAACCGCAATGAGCTTGGCGCCGTTGGCATATACCTTGTTCCAGCGTGTCATGCGCCACGATCCGTCGGATGCGGAATGGGTCGGGCGCGACCGCTTCGTCCTCTCCTGTGGCCACTCTTCTCTGACGCTGTACACGCAGCTCTACCTCTCGGGTTACGGCCTCGAACTGGCAGACCTCGAAGCTCTCCGCACGTGGGGCGCCCTCACACCGGGTCACCCGGAGTTCGGTCACACTGTCGGCGTCGAGATGACGACGGGTCCGCTGGGCCAGGGCCTCGCGTCCGCAGTCGGCATGGCAATGGCTGCTCGTCGTGAGCGTGGATTGTTCGATCCGGAAACCCCGGTCGGCTCCTCCCCCTTCGACCATCACATCTACGTGATCGCGTCCGACGGTGACATCGAGGAAGGCGTCACGTCCGAGGCGTCGTCGCTTGCGGGTGTCCAGGAACTGGGCAACCTCATCGTCTTCTACGACGACAACAAGATCTCCATCGAGCACGACACTACGATCGCTCTCGGCGAAGACGTCGGCAAGCGCTACGAGGCATACGGCTGGCACGTTCAGCATGTCGAGGGTGGCGAAAACGTCTCCGGCATTCTCGACGCAGTCGCTGCGGCCAAGGCCGTCGTCGATCGCCCGTCGATCATTCTTCTTCGCACGATCATCGGTTTCCCCGCTCCGAAGAAGATGAACACCGGAGACGTTCACGGCTCCGCTCTCGGTGCCGACGAAGTTGCAGCGGTCAAGGAAGCTCTCGGCTTCGATCCGGCCAAGTCGTTCGACGTCGATGCCGACGCATTGGCTCACGCCCGTGAGGTCGTCTCCCGCGGAGCCGACGCGCACAAGGCGTGGCAGGTCGAGTTCGACGCTTGGGCGTCGCGTGAGTCCGAGCGCAAGGAACTGTTCGACCGCTTGTTCGCCGGTGAATTCCCCGCCGGCTGGGCCGACGCGCTCCCGACGTACGAACCCGATGCCAAGGGCGTCGCAACTCGTAAGGCTTCCGGTTCAGCGCTTAACGCACTCGGCCCGATCCTGCCCGAGCTGTGGGGCGGCTCGGCCGACCTCGCCGGCAGCAACAACACCACCATCAAGGGTGCAGACTCCTTCGGTCCGTACTCCATCTCCACCAACGACTGGAACGCAAAGCCTTACGGCCGCACGCTCCACTTCGGTATCCGTGAGCACGCGATGGGCTCGATTCTCAACGGCATCGCGCTGCACGGCCCGACCCGCCCCTATGGCGGAACGTTCATGGTGTTCTCCGACTACATGCGTCCGGCTGTTCGACTCGCCGCTCTCATGAAGACGGCCGTCACGTACGTGTGGACCCACGACTCCATCGGACTTGGCGAAGACGGCCCGACGCACCAGCCGGTCGAGCACCTTGCTGCTCTGCGCGCCATCCCGAACCTGTCCGTTGTCCGTCCGGGTGACGCCAACGAGACGTCGTTTGCCTGGCAGGCAGCCCTCGAGCACAAGACGGGCCCGACCGCTCTGGCACTCACCCGCCAGGATGTGCCGGTTCTCGAAGGCACCAAGGAGAAGGCAGCCGAGGGCGTCAAGCGCGGTGCATACGTGCTCGCCGATGCCGCCAACGGTGCTCCCGAGGTCATTCTGCTGGCCACCGGTTCCGAACTGCACCTCGCCACCGAGGCTCGCGAAACCCTCGAAGCTCAGGGCGTCGCAACGCGTGTTGTGTCGGTTCCGTGCCTCGACTGGTTCCTCGAGCAGGATCAGGCATACCGCGACGAGGTCATTCCTCCGGCCGTGCGTGCCCGCGTATCCGTCGAAGCCGGTATCGCAATGCCGTGGTGGCGCATTCTCGGCGACGCCGGCCAGGCCGTCTCGCTCGAGCATTACGGCGCTTCCGCCGATTACAAGACTTTGTTCCGGGAGTTCGGCATCACCGCCGACGCGACTGTCGAAGCCGCGCAGCGCTCCCTCGCCGCTGTGAAGGGATGATCTCGATGACACAGAATGTGAACACCGAAAAGCTGTCCGCCGCAGGCGTTTCCATCTGGCTTGACGATCTTTCGCGAGATCGCATCCAGTCCGGAAACCTGCAGAACCTGATCGACACCAAGTCCATCGTGGGTGTCACCACCAACCCGTCGATCTTCCAGGCAGCCCTGTCCAAGGGTTCGGACTACGACGCGCAGGTCCGCGAGTTGGCCCAGCGCGGCGCCGATGTCGACGCCACCATCACGGCGGTCACCACCGACGACGTACGCGCAGCGTGCGACATCCTGGCTCCGCAGTTCGAGGCGTCGAACGGCGTCGACGGCCGCGTGTCCATCGAGGTTGATCCTCGCCTGGCACACGACACCGACGCGACTGTCGCGCAGGCCATCGAACTGCATAAGATCGTCGATCGCCCGAACGTCCTCATCAAGATCCCCGCGACGCTGGCCGGCATTCCCGCCATCGCTAAGGTGATCGGTGAAGGCATCAGCGTCAACGTCACTTTGATTTTCTCGGTCGAGCGCTACGAAGCCGTCATGGGTGCATACCTCGACGGTCTGGAGACCGCGAAGGCTGCGGGCCGCGACATCTCGTCCATCGAGTCGGTGGCGTCGTTCTTCGTTTCCCGCGTGGATTCCGAGATCGACAACCGCCTCACGGCGATCGGCACGCCGGAGGCTCTCGAGCTTCGCGGCAAGGCTGCACTCGCAAATGCTCGTCTGGCATACAACGCATACCAGCAGGTCTTCGAGGTGCAGCCGCGCTTCCAGGGACTCCTGGCTGACGGCGCCAAGGCCCAGCGTCCGCTGTGGGCGTCGACGGGCGTGAAGAACCCTGACTACCCGGACACGCTCTACGTCACGGAGTTGGTTGCACCCAACACGGTCAACACCATGCCGGAGAAGACGCTCGACGCACTTGCCGACCACGGTGAGATCACGGGCGACACCGTCTCGGGCACCGCCCAGGAGTCGCAGGCAGTGTTCGATCAGCTCGCAGCCGTCGGCATCGATCTCGCGGACGTGTTCAATGTCCTCGAGACCGAGGGTGTCGACAAGTTCGAGGTGTCGTGGAACGAGTTGCTCGACGCGACTGCCGAGCAGCTCCGCGCAGCAACCCAGAAGAGCTGAGCCTGTGAGCGATTCCGCGGCGGCATCAGATTGGGTCAACCCCCTCAGAGACAGCACGGACAAACGTCTTCCGCATATTGCCGGGCCTTGTGCCCTGGTGATTTTCGGGGTCACCGGTGACTTGGCGCGGCGCAAGCTGATGCCGGCCATCTACGACCTAGCCAACCGAGGGCTGCTGCCGCCCGGATTCGCTCTGGTCGGGTTCGCCCGGCGCGACTGGACTGACGCAGACTTCGCACAGGTAGTTCTGGACGCGGTCAAGGACGGTGCTCGCACCAAGTTCCGGCAGAGCGTGTGGGAGCGGCTGGCGGACGGCATCCGATTCGTCAAGGGCAACTTCGACGATTCCGAGGGCTTCACGAACCTGGCCGACACTTTGGCCACACTCGACACCGAGCGGGGAATCGGTGGAAATCACGGCTTCTACCTCGCGATCCCGCCGGATGATTTCCCGCAGGTTCTCGAGCAGTTGTCGTCGTCCGGGCTTGCCCAGGCAGAAGAAGGCCAGTGGCGACGCGTTGTCATCGAGAAGCCGTTCGGTCACGATCTCGAAAGTGCTCGTGAACTGAACGCTGTGGTCAACAAGGTGTTCCCCGAGGACACGGTCTTCCGTATCGACCACTACCTCGGCAAGGAAACGGTTCAGAACATCCTGGCTCTGCGTTTCGCGAACCAGCTGTTCGATCCGATCTGGAACGCGCACTACGTCGACCACGTTCAGATCACGATGGCCGAGGACATCGGTCTCGGTGGCCGCGCCGGATATTACGACGGGATCGGCGCCGCTCGCGACGTCATCCAGAACCACCTGCTGCAACTGCTGGCGTTCACCGCGATGGAAGAGCCCATCAGCTTCGAGCCGCTCAACCTGCAAGCCGAGAAGATCAAGGTCCTCTCCGCCACCAGGCTCGCCGAACCTCTCGACGAGACCACGGCCCGTGGCCAGTACACGGGCGGCTGGCAGGGTGGTCTCCCGGTTGTCGGGCTTCTCGAAGAGGACGGCTTCGCGGCTGATTCCATCACCGAGACGTATGCGGCCATCACGCTCGAGGTCGACACTCGACGTTGGGCGGGTGTGCCGTTCTACCTGCGCACCGGTAAGCGTCTGGGTCGCCGGGTCACGGAGATCGCCGTGGTCTTCAAGCGTGCGCCTCACCTACCGTTCGACAAGACCATGACCGACGATCTCGGCCAGAACGCATTGGTCATCCGGGTGCAGCCCGATGAAGGCGTGACCATGCGCTTCGGGTCGAAGGTTCCGGGATCGAGCATGGAAGTACGCGACGTCAACATGGACTTCTCGTACGGCCAGGCCTTCACCGAGTCTTCACCCGAAGCCTACGAGCGACTCATCCTCGATGTCCTGCTCGGCGAGCCGTCGCTGTTCCCGGTGAATGCCGAAGTCGAATTGTCTTGGGAGATCCTCGATCCCGTCCTCGAGCATTGGGCTGCCGGCGGCAAACCGGACCCGTACGAGGCCGGTACCTGGGGACCGGAATCTGCCGACGAAATGTTGAACCGCACCGGACGCGAATGGAGGCGACCCTAGTGATTCTCGATTTGCCGTCAACCACCACGGTCCAGGTCAGCAAGAAACTGGTCGAGGTACGCAAGACCGGCGGCGCTGTCACGTTGGGTCGTGTGTTGACTCTTGTTGTCTGCACCCGCGACACCGGCAACGCCGAAGAAGCGATCGAGGCAGCCAACGAAGCAAGCCGCGAGCACCCGTGTCGCGTCATCGTGCTGCTGCGCGGCGACGAGCAAAGCGAACCACGCCTCGACGCTCAGATCCGCGTCGGCGGCGACGCCGGCGCCTCGGAAGTTGTGGTGCTACGTCTCTACGGTCCGCTGGCGGATCACGAGAGCAGTGTTGTCATCCCGTTCCTGCTCCCGGACACACCGGTAGTCGCGTGGTGGCCGCTCGAGGCTCCCGCGATTCCGGCCAAGGATCCGGTGGGCAAGCTCGCCGTCCGTCGTATCACCGACGCCACCGGCGCACCTGATCCGACGGCGACTATCAAGGGGCGACTCGCGTCGTACACCGCCGGAGACACCGATCTGGCGTGGAGCCGCGTCACGTACTGGCGCGCGCTGCTGGCGTCGGCACTCGATCTGCCGCCACACGAAAACGTCACATCTGCTGTGGTGTCCGGCCTGAAAACCGAACCCGCACTGGACATTCTGGCTGGCTGGTTGGCTGCGAAGACCGGAGTTCCGGTATACCGCCGCACCGGCGCACTGAATGTCGAGTTGAAGCTCGAGACGCGCAGCATCTCCATCAGCCGCCCGCAGGAGGGCACAACTGCAACGCTGATCCGGACGGGTCAGCCGGATGCACTTGTGTCCCTTGGTCGCCGGGAGACACGCGATTGCCTCGCCGAGGAACTACGTCGACTCGATCCTGACGAAATCTACGAAGAGGCACTGGCCGGCCTCGAGAAGGTGACATATGAGTGATGTTGTCGTAGAAAAGTTTTCGGACGCGGGCCAGTTGGTCGATGCGGCCGCCGCACGTTTGGTAGACACCATCGTCGAGGCTCAGAAGACTCGCGGCGTTGCGTCCATCGTTCTGACCGGCGGCGGAACCGGCATCGCACTGCTCGAAAAGTTGCGCAAAACTCCTGGTGATATCGACTGGGCGCAGATCGACCTGTACTGGGGCGACGAGCGTTTCCTCCCGGCCGGCGATCCGGAGCGTAACGAGGTTCAAGCGCGCGAGGCGCTACTCGATCATGTTCCGGTCGATCCGGATCGGGTACATCCGATGGCTGCGTCCGACGGCATCTACGAAGGCGATCCAGACGGCGCGGCAACAGCCTACGAGCAGTTGCTGGGCGCGCAGGCGCACGGCAAGCAGGTCCCCACATTCGACGTGCACCTGCTTGGCATGGGCGGCGAAGGACACATCAACTCTCTGTTCCCGCACACCGACGCGGTTCGTGAAGAGTCTCGTTTTGTGGTCGCGGTGACGGACTCCCCCAAGCCCCCGCCGGTCCGCATCACTCTGACTTTGCCCGCCGTTCAGCGCGCGAAGGAAGTGTGGCTGCTCATTTCCGGCGCAGCAAAGGCTGAAGCTGTTGCTGCTGCCGTTGGCGGCGCTGCAGCGGTCGACTGGCCATGTGCCGGCGCCACAGGATTGGTTGCCACCCGGTGGTTCCTCGATTCGGACGCTGCCTCGCAGTTGCCCTGATCTCAGATTCACTCCGGCCGGGAGTCGTCTTCGGGCGACTCCCGTGCCGGTGGAACTTCTGTGGCCACTCCCCCACGACGGCTGCTACGCACAATTGCTAGCCTGCTCGAATTTCTTCGTGCCACAACCGAACTCATCGGCGTGACACCGTTTCTCCACTCGGCACTCTGCCCGACACAACGATTCATGTTCCCCCCGGTCCATGTTCTTGAGCACTCATGAATTTTGACGCGCCCAGAGCGCTTTCGGTTCCTCCTGTGTTTCGAGGCCTTGAAACGTGGCAGCGCCGGCGAGCAGAATCGGACAATGGCGTGGACACCTAAACCTGATGCCCTACGCGGGCGAGTAGCTGTTGTTGCCGGGGCAACGCGGGGCGCTGGACGCGGAATCGCCGCAGCATTAGGCGAGGCGGGCGCCACGGTTATCTGCACTGGACGGAGCACGTCCACCGGCATCCTTCAGTCGGACTACCCGCGGAGCGAAACCATCGAGGAGACCGCCGCTCTGGTCACCGAATTGGGTGGCGTCGGAGTACCGATTGCCGTCGATCACCTCAAGAGCACTCGAGTTGCTGATCTCGCTGAGCAACTACGCACCGACTACGGACATATCGACATCTTGGTCAACGACATCTGGGGCGCAGAGTTACTCAAGGGTGGACCGGCGGAGTGGAACACTCCGGTATGGGAACACGATCTGGACAAAGGCTTTCACATCTTGCGCCTGGCGATCGACACCCACATCACCACGTCGCATCATCTGCTGCCGCTCATGATCGATCGGCCAGGTGGACTGGTTGTCGAAATAACCGATGGCACTACCGAATACAACGCCTCGAACTATCGCATCTCAGTGTTCTACGACTTGGCAAAAGTGTCGGTGAACAGGCTCGCATATTCGCAGGGCCATGAACTTGGCCCGTTCGGATGTTCCGCCGTTGCCATTACTCCGGGTTTCCTGCGATCGGAGATGATGCTCGATAATTTTGGTGTCACAGAATCGAATTGGCGCGACGCACTACTGCCGAATCGGGATGGGCCGACTGCGCCACCTGATTTTGCTCGTTCCGAGTCGCCGAGATTTGTCGGACGCGCAGTGGCCGCCCTTGCCGCTGATCCGAATCGTGCCCGATGGAATCAGCGATCTGTCAGTTCGGGTGAACTCGGAGCAGAGTACGGGTTCGCCGACATAGATGGTTCGAGGCCCAACTTCTGGCAGCCGAAGCCGGACTAATCGACGGCACGATGGTCGTCGCGCTTGTCCTCGACCTCACGCAATGACCACCCTTGAACAAAGCGCTTCGCGTTGACCAAATATGCACGAAGGTGGGTAGTCAATCTCGAGATTTCCCAAGGTTCCAGATTCGCCATACCTAATGGTCTCATTTCAGAACGCGTGGGTAGATCGGGGGCCTGACCCATCACTCCGGTTTGATGAACCGAGCTTCGACCGTCGGCGAAACTGGGATGAGGTGGACAATCCGTTCAGTGACCGGTAGCTCCTGGATGGCAGTGATCGCCTCCCACTTAAACGCGCCACACTCATTTGTCGGCAGGTCCGGAGCAAGCAGTCCCAGGCCTTGATCGTCTACGAGCCACACAATCGGAGGCGTCGGCTGGTCCACAAAGCAGGTGCGGATTTCCGGCGGTGCATCGGACGGAAGCCGGTAGCCTGCAATAACGGCGTCCATATTGCCCTCACGTCGTTCCTCGACCCACGACACTGAGTGCTCTACGACGCCAGCGCTCCAGTCACCCTCACAAGTGACCACTCGGACGGGCACAAAATCAGCCGGGATCGGCCGCGGTTCTGGAACCGGTGCTGCTGCCTGCGGCAAGTCCGAGAATCCGAGAAGGTTACCGGCCAGGCACGTTGGCTCCACCAGGCCGGGCACATTCACCCGCGACGTCGGTGGCGCAACGTCGTCCGCGTTGTTGCTCGGCGCACCACATCCCACTAACAAGGCGACGGCCGCAACGCCCAGCAATTCCCGTGAATACCGCATGAATGCACCGTACTGCTCAATCGATTGTCGAATGCACAGTCGACAACGCTCGATGACGATATGTTCGACACGTGACCACAGAAAGCCCCGAGACGATCGACCAGTACATCGCGTCCTTCCCGATCGATGTGCAACCGGTGCTCGAGAGCGTCCGTCAGACCATCCACGAAGCAGTCCCCGGCGTCGGCGAAACCATCAGCTACCAAATGCCGACCATCACGGTCGACGGCAAAAGCCTGGTGCATTTTGCCGGATGGAAACACCACATTTCGATGTATCCACTCCCCGAGGGCGACGCCGAATTCGAGAAGGCAATCGACCCGTATCGATCAGCCAAAGCGACGGCGAAGTTTCCGTTGAACAAGCCGATCCCGCTCGACCTCGTCGCGAGGATTACCGAATTGCTCGCGGCCAGACACTAACCCGGCCTTCCGAAGGCTTCCAACATCCGCGCGCGAATTGTGCATCCGCGCGGTTGATCAACCGCGCGGATGCACAATACCCCTGCGGCAGTGGTGGTATCGACGGTTCAGCCCACCGGAACAGTCAGTGGCAACCAAGGCGTTAGGCCGTCTATCGGACAGTCGCGATTCCGGCCAGGATGAGATCGATGCCGGCAAGAAATTGGTCGCGGTCGTCGTGATCACGCAACTGCGGTGCCACCTGACGTAAGAACGGGTACTCGGCTGAGTCGAGTTGTTCCCACCCTGAGGTGATTGTCGCGAGGAAGGCCGATCGATCCGTCTCGCGTGCGTGAAGGCGGGCCCCTGCGGCATACTGTCCGGCCAGGCCGAGGACATAGTTCACGAGTGCGGAAGCGCAGTCGAACTGCGCGGATTCGGGAACTCCGAGTTCTTGGAGTTGCCGGCCAACGCCTTCGAATATCTGCAGCACCGCGGACTGCCACGGCTCACGAGAGAGCTGGGTGCCGACCCACGGGTGCGCGTCGATTGCGTCGAAGACATCGAGAACAGTAGTGCGGATGGTTTCCCGCGGCGTCGCCCCTGGGACGACGCCGGTCATAACACGTGTGATGACGTCGGTGGTCGTCGCTGCAAGCAGTTCGTTCTTGTTTGCAACGTGCCAGTAGATTGCGCCACTTCCGGTTGCCAGGCGAGACGCCAACGCGCGAAATGTCAGCGCGCCCTCGCCCTCGGTGTCGAGGATCTCGATCGCGGCCTCGACGATTCGCTCTTTCGACAGTGCATCCGTGCGTCGTTCGTTCCGCTGCGACTTTGTGTCCATCTGTCCATCTTGACATATCTGGAACACTGTTCCAAGATCGACAATGGAACAACGTTCCAATCTCATTGAAAGGAATTAAAACCATGACAACTCCAGTCACGATCATCGGAGCCGGCCTCGGCGGCCTCACCCTCGCGCGTGTCCTCCACGTTCACGGCATCGCTGCAACGATCTACGAGTCGGAACCCTCCAAAGAAGCCCGCACGCAGGGAGGCCAGCTCGACATCCACGAAAACAACGGACAACTTGCGCTCGCAGCGGCCGGTCTCACCGACCAGTTCCGCGCGATCATCCACGAAGGTGGCGCGGCTTCACGGATACTCGACCAACACGGCACGGTGCTGCTCGACGAACCGGACGACGGCACCGGTGGACGCCCCGAGGTGCTTCGCGGGGATCTTCGCCAGATCCTGCTCGACTCACTACCTGACGGAACCATTGAGTGGGGACGGAAAGTGTCCAGTGCCGTTTCCCTCGGCGACGGCCGGCACGAACTCACCTTCGACGACGGCACAACCGTCACTACCGGCCTTCTCGTGGGCGCCGACGGCGCGTGGTCGAAGATTCGACCTCTGCTCTCCGACGCCGCACCCGAGTACGTGGGCACCGTATTCATCGAGACATACCTGCACGATGTTGACGAGCGACACCCCGCGACAGCCGACATAGTCGGCAGCGGCGCTCTGTATGCGCTCGCCCCAGGTAAGGGAATCACCGCGCACCGCGAGTCCGGCGGCGTCATTCACACGTACGTTCAACTGAACCGGCCCGCCGAGTGGATTGCGAGCATCGATTTCACCGACACCGCCACATCGATTGCTCGAGTCGCGGCCGAATTCGACGGGTGGGCACCAGAACTCACCGCGCTCATCACCGCGGGCGAAACCGCGCTGATCTCGCGTCCGATCCACGCTCTCCCAAGTGATCACCAGTGGGACCACGTTCCGGGGGTGACGCTCCTCGGTGACGCGGCGCACCTGATGGCGCCGTCCGGCGAGGGAGCAAACTTGGCAATGTACGACGGCGCCGAACTCGGGAAGGCGATTGCAGCGCATCCTGACAATCTCGAAGAGGCACTTGCCGACTACGAAGCGGCGATGTTCTCCCGCAGCCAATCGGAAGCTGCGGACGCAGACGTGATCCTGGGACTCTGCCTTGGCGACCGCGCTCCGTTCTCACTCGTCGAGTTCTTCACCGCCCCACAGCCTGCGCATTCGTAACGCTTATCGGTCGTCGCATGTCACGCTTGTGAGACATATCCGTACCGGGTACGCGATATCGACATCGAGGGATGGTCACATGACATACGACAAAGCACTGGCAGACCGGATCCGCGATGCACTCGTGAGCGAGGACGACGTCAGCGAGGTGAAGATGTTCGGCGGCCTGAGTTACATGGTCAACGGACAATTGGCGGTCGCAGCGAACTCTCACGGCAACCTCTTGATCCGCTGCGCGCCGGAACGCGTCGACGAACTGCTGCTACACAAGGGCGCACACTGGCCTGACATGCGCGGAAAGCCGATGAGCAAAGGGTGGGTCGAGGTCGATCGCACTGGCACCAGTTCAACCGTGGAGTTCAACGCCTGGATCAAGGAAGCCCTGGATTTCGCGCACTCACAGTAGCCTCACACCTCTAATTGAACACGTTCAACTATGGCGCGTAGACTCAGTTTTGAACACGTTCAAAACTAGGAGACGTCATGAGTAGTCGCGGAACTGAGACGCGGGAAAAGCTTGTGGATACCGCCTTGCGACTCTTCCGCGACGAGGGCTTCCAGTCGACAACCATGCGCCGGATCGCAAGCGAGGCAGGCGTCTCTCTCGGAAATGCCTACTACTACTTCGCCAGCAAGGACGAACTTGTCCATGAGCTGTATCTGGTCGTCCAGCGCGATCACCGCGATCGGGCACTTCCACTGTTGCGCCAGGGCGGCTCACTCACGGAGAACCTGAAGACAGTTCTGCACTCCGGACTCGATGTCATGACGCCCTATCACGACTTCGGCGGAACATTCCTGCAAAGTGCGTTACCTACCACCTCGCGATCCAGCCCGTTTTCGGTCGAGTCCACCGATGCCCGAGCAATGGCGATCGATCTGATGCGCGAGGCTCTGACTGCCTCCCACCAGCGGACACCGCCCTCATTGGAGAAACAGCTCCCCACACTTCTGTGGCTCACCTATATGGGTGTGACTCTGCACTGGGTCACCGATTCGTCGCCCGGACAAGCACGTACGCGTGCATTGGTCGACGGTCTCGCCCCAGTGGTCGCGAAAACCGTCAAACTCGCCCGCCTACCAGTGGCCAGGAGCTTGGTCGGTGACGTCACGAAATTGATGGCCAAAGTCACTGCGCGAGACGAGGAGACCGTGCGATGAGCACCATGAATTACGTCGTCATTTGCGGAGCGTCGGGCTATATCGGGCAGTACCTTCGTCGCTCGCTCGAAGCCAGTGGGATCAATGTTCGGACGATCGGGCGGAGCGACTCGAGTGATGCCACTTGGTCCGACAGACAAGGCGTCGTCGACGTTCTGGATGGAGCGGATCTGGTTGTCAATCTCGCCGGACGCTCGGTGAGCTGCCGCTACAACAAGCGCAACGCCGATGAGATCTTTTCCTCACGGGTGGAAACCACGGCGCAGCTTGGTCGCGCACTGGCCCGCACACCACAGCCGCCATCACTCTGGATAAATGCCAGCACCGGCACAATCTATCGGGACGCTCGTGATCGGCCGATGAACGAGAGGACCGGCGAGCTGGGAACAGGATTCTCGGTGGCTGTCGCGCGAGCTTGGGAGCAAGAGCTGTTCGAGGCACTGACAACCGTTCGCAAGGTGGCGCTTCGGATGTCGATCGTGCTCGGCGCCGGCGGCGGGGCGATTAATCCGTTCATCAATCTGGCCCGCGTCGGCTTCGGCGGAAGAATGGGCGACGGTCGGCAGATGTTCAGTTGGGTTCACGTCGATGACTTAGTTCGTTCCATCACCCACGTCTACGAGCACCAGGCCATCTCCGGTCCGGTCAATGTCGCCTCGCCCGTTGCGGTGACCAACGACGTGTTGATGCGTGAGGTGCGTGCATCCCTGGGTCGAGCGCGCGGGTTGCCGACGCCCGGCTGGATGCTGAAGTTGGGCGCACGCGTAATACGCACCGAAGCCGAGTTAGTGCTCAAGAGCCGCTGGGTGGACCCGGGCGTGCTCGCCGATACCGGCTTCGAGTTCACATTTCCGACGCTGGACACGGCGCTCAACCAGATAGTTCAGGAGACTCCGCGAGGCTTGCTTCCCGTTGCTTTGGGCTGACAGTCCGGGCCAGGTCTGCACTCACGTTCAATTGAATATTGTCGAATCGGTCACAACACAGAGGGCGGTCCCTAGACTCCGAAGAAGCTAGACATGAGCAACAACGTTGTTAGAGAGAGTCGGTCCACCCAGTGACTATTCGGGTAAGTCAGCCGTATGAGCAGCAGCCGTTCGGGATTTCACCCCGGGTACCTCAGATGCCGATGCCTGCTCATTTCAGGCCGAATCTGATCGCAGCAGCGCTCTCGTGTGTCGGCATCATCATCGGCAGCATCGGTCCGTGGACGTCGTTCCTCGCGCTGGGTAGTTCCGGTATCGGCGAATGCGGCGTGATCACCCTGATCCTCGGGATCGGTGCGGCTTTCGCATTGACTCCGCTTCTTTCGAGGGGCGTCACACCGCAGGTGAAGAACCACTGCATTGGCCCCTTGGCGGGAATCGCAGTCTTGATCGTTGCCGTCGGCAACGCCGCCTGCATACTCCAACGCGGTACCGAGATCGCCGGAAAGATCATTGGACCGTCAGTGGGATGGGGGCTCTGGTTGGTCGTGATCTCCGCGCTAGTTCTGTGCATTACGTCATC
The DNA here is from genome assembly GCF_013277795.1 of Rhodococcus sp. MS16. Classification (NCBI taxonomy): domain Bacteria; kingdom Bacillati; phylum Actinomycetota; class Actinomycetes; order Mycobacteriales; family Nocardiaceae; genus Rhodococcus; species Rhodococcus sp. MS16. The sequence continues at coordinate 640,168 of NZ_VBTM01000001.1, read as the reverse complement.
GACGCTCGCGCAACTGATCAGAGCGCAGGCCACCACTTAGAGCCTCGAGATTACGAGCGGCGTTTCAACCTGACGTTCCCGGCAACCGAGCCACGGAGCATCGACGGCGTCATGAACGGACGTTGCGCTGACGCGCGGAATCTGCGCCGATCAACAGTGTTATTACGGCAAGTACCCCGAAGCCCGCCGTCAGTGTCGCGACGGCTGCCACGCCTGCGACGATCAGCGGGCCGCCCGCGTCACCGAGTTCACGTCCCAGTTCGGCTGCACCCATGGTTTGACCCATGCGCTCCTCGGGCGTCGATGCAGCAAGTGCGGCAAAGCCGAGGGGCGTGATGATGCCGGTGCCGATGCCGACAGCAACTGCCGCAGTGAGAATCCCGACCAGCCCCGGAATCATGGCAAGCGCCAGACCGGCGGCGGTGACAACCAATCCCCATGCCACACCTCGCTCGACGGTGATTTTTCCCGCGTCGAGTGCTCGCCCTGCTCGCGGTTGAGCAAATGCCGCACACAACGCCAGTACTGACACGGCCGCACCTGTTGCTATCGGTCCAAGGCCCGCATCAACGCCGGCAACTGGGAGAAACCCCACACCGACCGACAGTGCGGCAGTCGACGCCGCAAGAGCTGCGGTGGGACCGAGGAACTGACGATCACTCAGGCGACGAGCCAAATCAACCACGGTTTGCCTGGCCCGAGGTAGCGGCGGAAGCGCAGGTACCACGACCTTGGCCCAGATCGCGACAACCAGCGCGAGGACGGCCATGACTGCAAACAGAAGTGTGAGACCACCGATCCACACGATCACACCGCCCAGCAACGGGCCGAGGGTATAGCCCAGACTTTTGTAGAACCCGTAAGTTCCGAAGGCACTGCCGTGCTTACCTTTTCGGGTCAATCGAGCAACCGAAGAACTAGCTGCCGGCGAGAATGCCGATGCTGCCGCACCTTGGCCGAGCCGCGCCAACCACAACCAATCCGTATCCGCGACAACAACAAACAGAAACGATGCTGCGGCAAACGCGACGAGCCCGCCGAGCAGAACCGGCTTTGCGCCGATCCGATCTGCCAGCGTGCCGAACACAGGTTTGAGCAGGACTTCGGCGCCGTCGTACAGGGCCAGCAGTAGACCGAGATAGAGCAGCGAATTCGCCAGATCGTCGAGATCGAACACGAGGTTCGCCGCAACGGCATGGGCTCCGAATGCAGTCGTGAACCCGGCCGCGTACAGCGGCCACATCTGCCATCGCGCGCCTTCGACCTGGGCTTTGTTGTCACTCATGTGAGATCACCGTCGTCAATGCCTTCAGGAGAGTGCAGTGCGTTGATCACTCGCTCCGAGTAGTCCTCGAACCGCAGGGTGCACTGCTGGAGCGCCGCCGTTGCGCTTTCCGCATTCCTCGCGCCGAATACGTCGCGCGCCTTCAAGTCTCGATGCCAGCGACGAAGCCTGTCCAGGCTCTGCTCTTCTTCCTCGAGTTCTGCGAGTGTAAATTTCTGGATCCGGATCTCCTTGTCGAGCTCGGCCTCGTATTTCGCACAGTCCGACAGGAATTCGGTCCAGTCTTCCTCGCGGGCCGCGGTGAACATCGCGGCGAATCGCGAGTTGTCTTCCTCGCTCGCACCCGTTGCGTTGAGGAAGACAATTTCACCGGACGCGCGGTCGACAAGTTCTTTCGCACGGTCGACGCCTGCCGCGAATGCCGGAACGTTGGGCACAGCCCAGGTGCCTTGCCCGATCGACAACGCACCCACTTTGCGCAGTTCTCGCCACACGGCAACACGGTGGCGCGTCGGCTCGGCAGCAATCTTGATCAGGATTATCCGCCAACTCACGGATGACTCGGAATTCACACTGGAGAATGTATCACCCGTTACATCTCAAAGTGTGAAGCCCGTTTCCATCCGCATCGCTCACTTACCCTCATCTGGGCTGCCAACACTGCTCTGAGTGGGTCTGTTTCGGTTCCGCCAGGATCGAATTGCAAAGACGGTCGACGCGACAACAGCTACCAGCCAGATACCGAAACTCACCCAATCCCAGCCCGAAGGCGACGATGTCGACGATGTCACCGCGCCGATATACGAAGGGCCGATCATGACGACCAGCCAGACCGACACCACTGTGAAGTACCACCGGTCGAGCCGTTCATTTTCGTACCATCGCTCGGCCATCAGCCGATCGTCGCACAGCACTCGTCCGCGTAGTGTGAATAAACCAGACCATCAGCGCTGGGTTCAGGAGGTGCCGTGATGATCCCGATTCCGCCTTACGGACTCGGTACCAGTTGGAAGATCTGGACGCCATGGCTGGTTCCCCTTGTGGAATGGTCGAATGCGGAGTGGTGGAACACCTGGCACTGACTCGCGGCGATCAATCAACGTACCAAAAGCTAAAGTCCCAAAAGCTAATGTCGATGTATGACAAGGCTTTCGGTAGCAAAGTTGCTGAGCATAGCGGCGCTGTTCACAACGGGCCTGGCTGGATGCGGCGCTCCGTCCGAACCATCACCGGAGAAGGTTGAAATCGGCACCGCCTACAGCTACAAGATGTACACCCACTGCGGTGCGCGAGAAGCCAAGTTCGCCGGCGAATACTGGGAAGCGGTCAACACTGATGCTCGGCGAAACAACTCGCCCTCCGGTTGGGACGACCCGTACCAGAAGGGCACTATGACCCGGTTAACCGAAACCGCAGCTGTTTTCGAGGCTGACGGGAGAGAGAAGCGCTATCTATTACGACCGGGCGCCACAACTTTCCAACAAGTCTGCTCCTGATCGCACTCACGCAGCGCCGCAACGACGCATGGAGAATCGCAGTATGCCCCCACGCCTGGGTTGGATCGGCGATTCGTTGCCCGATAGCGCGACATGGCTCGCGCCCTACCCGTACCCCGACGCAGGACCGACTGGTCACTGGTTAGCCGACCGTTACCCGCATGTTCTGCGGATCCTGCACCCGGCCTATATCCATTACGACGGCGAGCCTCGAGCGGTGACATGGTCTCAGGTCGCCACTGCCGTGGGCGCAGAGATGATTGTCGGGACGCAGTTTTCCGAGATCGTCGGAGCGTGGTTTCCCAATAGTGTCGGACGCCCGGATCCGTGCGCGACAATCGAGGGCATCTTCGACACTGAACCGGAAATGGGGTCACTGCCGCCAGAGCTGATCGATGTCGTCTACGACCACTTCGACGACGTGCAATCGGGACTGTTCTGGGACGGGTGGGGCGAGTTCCTCGACGAACCGATCCGCGGTTGTGCTCGCGTCTCGGATGGCCTGCAGGGGTGGAACTACCAGGTAGTCACGACAGCCCGGCCCCCCGCACACCGCGCCACACGGACGCGCACCCCGAACTTTTGGTGGCCCGCGGACCAAACCTGGTGCGGCGCAACCGGGATCGACGAGATGGACACGCTTGTCGTGTCCGCCGACCTCGCCCGGCTCAAATCCGTCCACGCGAACCCAGGTCTCGAAACACAGTTGTATTCACGCTGACAAACCGCGCACCATTGCATCTGCCAACCCCGGTGGCGCACAGTGAAGTAGTGGAGAATTCGCAGCATCGACACGCGGCACATCCGGAACGCACACCGGCTTACGGCGTCGTGATGATCATCGTGGCTCTGGCTGCGGCGATTACCGTCAGTTTTGTCGGTCCGACATGGTTGCGGATTGCGGTGTACGTCTTGGCAGGTGCCGCGATTGCAGTCGGGTTCGTTTTCACGCTGCGAGACTACTCGAACTGAACTGCTCCCCGAATGTCAGAACTGAACTTGTCAGTCCGAGATTCGGGGAGCAGTTCACGCAGAACGATGGCTGCTATGCGGCGCTGCCCATGCTCGCTGAGTCGAAGCTGCCGAGCCCGGTGCTACCGAGACCGCTGCTCCCGACACCGCCCAGTGCGAGCGCATTGCTGCTGCCTGCGCTGAAAAGCTGGACAATTATGTTGATCACGACGGGGTCACCGGTGAGCGGAATTGTAGGCACAGGAAGACCTGCTTTCTGTTTCGCGGGTGGATACGAATGTGCGTGGGAGACAGTGAGGTCTGTCAAAGTCCGCCGACACTACTGAATTCAATGCTTCCGGCACTGCCGAACGAGACGATCGGGCCGGCACTTCCGAAACCGAGTGCGCTGGCAAGAGAGCCGAAGTCGATGACCAGGCTGCCCTGGGTGTACGGCGAGTTGATCACGATGATTCCTGTCTGCGACGTTACGGTGCGAGCGGGTGGAGCGATCAGGGCACGGGCGTCGTGGGATCTTCGCCGCCGCCGGGGAGCGGAGCGTTGTTGGTGAAGAGAAAGCTGCTGCCCGCGTTGAACATCTGCAGGACGGTGTTCATGACGACGGCCAAAGCGCCGGTCGTTGGTGAGGCGATCATGTATTACTCCTGGCCTAAGCGGGGTGGCGGTGTGGTCACCCCCTCAGATCGTGGGGGCGAGAAACGTGCCCCTGTGCGAAGGATCTCGCACAGGGGCACGAAATGCGTCCCTAGGCGACGCCGCCGCCGTTCGTCGAGCCAGTTCCGGTGCTGCCTGCGTTGAACAGCTGCAGGATCGTGTCGAAGAAGGCACCGAGGAGGGCGTTTTCCTGGCCGTTGATCATGTCTTTCCCCTTTTTCGTTACTGGTCTGCGCGGTGATTCGCGCCACATTTTTATATCCCGGTTGTCTACTGAAAAGTGGGGTCCAGCCATCAAAAGCGGGTTGTTACCAGTGAGTTATGTGAGGTTTCACAATTTCACTGGACGGATGTCCACGTCGGTGCTGACAAAGGTCAGTGCGATCATCGCCGCACGCAGTTTAAGCAGCTCAGAGGGCAAAGTCGGGTCCAATCCGGTGAGGTGTGCAATGCGCTTGATCCGGTTGTCGACGGTGTTCGTGTGCAGGCCCAACGCTGACGCGGTGCGCTGCCGGTGCTGGTCGTTCGACAAGTGCACGGACAGCGTCTGCAACAGTTCAGGGTTGCTGTCGAGCGGCCTGAGTAGGCCGATCAGGCTGTCGCGCGCCGGGCCGGTCCGGGTCAATTGATACTCGAGCGCGAGGTCCTCCATCCGGTATGACTGCGCCGGCAGCCCGAGCCTCCGGACGAGGTGGACCAACTCGCGGGTGGTCGCCTGGGCCGCTGGGAGATCCTCGAGTGCGGCATTCTCGCCGACTGCCGTGATCTGCACCCCGATCTTGGCCGTCGCCTGACGCACGACTTGGCACACCAACCCCCAGTGTGGTGTGCCCTCGATGAGGACCAGGCCGCGTTGCGGCGCCGGGGCTTCGAGCAACTTGGCTCCGAAGTGGGCAGCAACCTTGGCTTGTGCCGCGGCGAGATCACGGTATGCCTGCAGGCGCTGATGCGCGCCGTCCCTGGCCCCCGGCCGGGGTTTCGGTAGGTTCACGAGGAGCCGCAGGACGAGATAGCGGGGTGCGAGCTCGATACCCAACTGCAACGCAAGATCAGTGGGATCGTCTCCGTCCAACATGGCTTTGACGAGGGCGCCGGCGGAGCTCCCCTCGAGCTGGGCGCCGGCAGGGATCGCCGCCAGATAGCTGACCGAGATGAATGAATGAAGGCGCTGCGCGACTGTGAACAGGAGGTGGTTGAGCTCCTTGAGGTTGGCAGAGTCCTCGACGCCCGCTCTGCTGAGGATAAGGTTCCGAATGACGCTGATGGCCTCGTCTGTTACGGCAAGGATGGCACTGAGCGGGACACCCTGGCGGGCCTGCCGGACGGTCAGGGTGTGAATACTGTCCAGGTCGCGGTCGGTCGGCAGCTTCCTATGGTCCATGAGTTGGATCGCCAGTTGCAACCCCTGCGCGGTCACCGCAACCAAATCCTCCTGAACGGATTCCAGGTTGAGGGTTTTGAAGGTTGCGTTGGCGCGGGAGAAGTTCTTCACAAGTTCGGCCGCCAGCGGGACGAAGTCGCGGACCGCAGTGGAGGCGGGTTCGCCTCCGAGCATCAGCGGCCCCGAGGTATTCAACAGCGCAGTGGACATCGTAGACAAGCCTCCTCGAGACAAGAGTGTCGCGCGGCGCGATGGCCGGCGGCTCGACGCGTCAGGGAATGAGAAACCCGCCGCGGTGCCCGAATTGAGGACTTTAGCCGCTTGCGTCTGCCGTTCCCGATTACGTCAGGCGATGTGATGTCTACCACATGAACGGTCGTCCAATTGTCAAATGAGACAATTTGGATTTCTGGTCGGTCGGCATGACATGGTCACGCCGACCGACTGCACCGGAGGCTCCCGGCGTGGGCAAAATGACCGCTATTTAGCCGCTGTTCCGCAGCGCCGTAGCCAGGCCGTTCATCGTCAGCTGAATACCGCGCCGGACCTGGTCACTCTCGTCACCTGATCGATATCGCCTGATCAACTCGACCTGCAAGTGATTGAGCGGTTCGAGATACGGGAAACGGTTGTGGACGGAACGTTCCAGGCCTGAATTATCAGCAAACAAATCGTCGTAGCCGGTGATCTCCTTGTACATCCGAACGGTTCGCGCATGCTCGTCGGTGATCATGCCGAAGACTCGATCACGCAGTTCTACGTCGGGAACCAATTCCGCGTAGCGGGCCGCCAAGCCCATGTCGGATTTCGACATCACCATCGCCATGTTCGAGAGCACCGTCCGGAAGAACGGCCACTTCTCGTACAAACGCGTCAGCGTCGCCAAACGCTCCGGTTTGCCGTCGATCCATCGTTCGAATGCCGCGCCTGTGCCGTACCAGCCTGGCAGCATGACACGTGACTGACTCCAGGACAACACCCACGGAATCGCACGCAGATCGGAGATCGCCTTGGTCTGCTTACGCGAGGCGGGTCGGCTACCGATGTTGAGTGCCCCGATTTCTGCAACCGGCGTCGACGCCTCGAAGTACTGGACGAATCCCGGTGTGTCATGGACCAATTCGCTGTACGCGGTACGCGCCAGGGCAGCAAGCTCATCCAGAACGGTGTACGCCGCCTCGGCGTCGCTTCCGAGCCCTTCGACGTCGAGCAACGTCGACTCCAACGTCGCAGCGATGAGCGTCTCGAGGTTGCGATGAGCCAACCGCGGCTCGGCGTATTTCGCTGCGATCACCTCACCCTGCTCGGTGATCCTCAGCGAACCTTCGACAGCTCCGGGAGGTTGCGCAAGAATTGCCTCGTAGCTGGGTCCACCACCACGCCCGACGGTTCCGCCGCGACCGTGGAAGAGCCGCAACCGGATTCCACTCTTCCGTGCGGCGTCGACCAGATCGAGTTCTGCGCGGTACAGCGCCCAATTGGCAGCCAGGTAGCCACCGTCCTTGTTGGAATCGGAGTACCCGAGCATCACTTCCTGGCTGTTGCCCCGGGACGTCACGATGGCTCGGTAAATCGGAATGTCGAGCGTGGCAAGCAATGTTGCCGCGCCGCCCTGCAAGTCCTCGATCGTCTCGAACAGCGGAACAATGCCGATGGGGCATGACGGCTCACCACCAACACCCGGATCGAGAACTCCCACCTCCTTGAGCAGGACCGCGGCCTCGAGCATGTCGCTCACGGAGCTGCACATGCTGATGATGTAGTTGGGAACAGCACCGGCGCCCAGAACTCGAACTGCCTTGGCACCGGCGTGCATGATCGCCAGTTCCTTGGTCGTCAGTTCGGAGAACTCCGCATCCGGCGACGTCAACGGCCGACGGGTGGTCAGTTCCGCCGAGAGCAGGTCCACTTTTTCCGATTCCGACAACGACGCATAGTCCGGGTGAACACCCGACCAGGCCAACAACTCGGCAACGACGCTCTCATGAACTTCGGAGTTCTGCCGCATGTCCAGACCCGAGAGGTGAAACCCGAACACCTCCACGGCTTCTCGCAAACGTTCGAGGCGATCATCGGCTATCACCGCGTCACCGTTGCGGCGCAGTGACGTGTCGATGACAGCTAGATCGTGCTGAAGTTGCGCGGGTTCGCGGTATGCCTCCAGCCCGGAGTCGCCGCCGTGCGCGGGCATCTCCCCCAAGATGGAAAGTCCTGTGGCGGTGAGGCGTCCACGGATTCCTCGGATTGCGCGACGGTAGGGTTCGTCCGCCCGGAACACCGAATCGTCACCCGAGGTCGATGCCAGAAGATCCAATTCCGGTGTCACCGTGACCAACCGCGCCGACATCGACAGCTCGCGCTCTAGATGTTCGAGTTCGGCGAGGTGATGCTCGATTGCCGTGGCCGCCGCTCGGGTCGTCGCGCGATGCACGATCTCCCCCGTCACATAGGGGTTTCCGTCGCGGTCACCGCCGATCCAGGAACCCGGACGCAAGATCGGCTCACGCAGGAGGTCTGCGTCGGGCCACCGGCTTCGAAGCGCCTTGCGCACTTCGGCGTTGATTTTGGGAATGACTTCGAACAGGGCTGCGTCGTAGTAACGCAATCCGACTTCGATCTCGTCCTGGATTCGTAGACGCGAGAGCCGGATCAGCGCGGTCTGCCAAAGAGTAAGAATCTGCCGACGCAAGTCCAGGTCGACGTCCGCGGTTTCCCCGACGCTCAACGCCGTGCGTTCGCGGTAGCGCATCAATTCGGTGATGCGAGACTGTGTCTCGAAGACTGTCCGTCGACGCGTTTCCGTCGGATGAGCTGTGATGACCGGTGAGACAAGGGCGCCGCGCAGTGCATCTTCGACAGTCGCGGAGTTGATGTCCGCACCGTCGAGTTTGCGGTAGGTAGCGGCCAGTGTGCTGTCACGCGGTGGTTCGCCGGCATTGATGTGAATGGCGCGCCGACGCTCACGGTGGATGTCTTCGGCCAGGTTGGCGAGCAAGGCGAAGTGGCTGAACGCACGGATCACCGGGATAGCGTCGGCGGTGCTGACTCCAGCGAACAACGACACCAGTTCGGCGCGGTCAATTTCGGAACGGCGTACTCGGAACGATTCCACCCGGGCGCGTTCAACAAGATCGAATACGGTGTCGCCGGCCTGTTCGCGAACAATCTGCCCCAGGATCCCGCCGAGAAGCCGAATGTCCTCACGCAGTGGCTCGGTGGCCTCGCGTGGTGTTTCACGATGCTGATTCGAGACGAATTCGGTCATCGTTCAATTATCAACGGAAACGCAGAACCCCGCTCGATGGCGGGGTTCTGTGTGAAATACGTGATGGGAGGCGATCAGGCGAACTTGATCTCCAGGCCGATGCCGACGATCGAAATGACCCAGATCAGAGCGGTGAAAACAGTCAATCTGTCGAGGTTCTTCTCGACCACTGTCGATCCGGACAGGCTGGACTGGACACCGCCGCCGAACAGGCTCGACAGCCCGCCGCCCTTGGCCCGATGCAGCAGCACCAGCAGAATCAAGAGCAAGCTGGTGATGACCAGCAGGATATCCAAGAACAGTTCCATGTCTGTCTACGGCCACCAATCCAATAGGGACAACTACAACCGATAACACCATACAGGCGATCACAGCTAACCCGACCACATACCCGTGCGACAGGTTGTCTCGTTCGGTGGTACCGATCACAACGCCGAGTTTCCGGCCCGCTAGTTTCGAAGTGACGCGACGTTACCTTCGGAAGGCTTGTTCTGATGCACACCGACACCACTGGTCCCACAACACACGAGAGCACTCCGCGTCTCGCTTCCGTCCACAACTTCCGAGATGTCGCCGGAAACGGATACTCGACATCAAGCGGGACCACCATGCGGCGCGGTGTCTTCTACCGTGCCAACGTCCTCATCCCCACCGGGGCGGATCTGGCTGTTGTCGAATCGTTGGGCCTGACCGCCGTCTACGACGTTCGCTCCGAGGCCGAGGCTTCGGAAACCCCGGACACCATTCTCTCGGCAGCCAAGTACACACACATCCCGATCCTTCCGGGAACAATTCAGAACTCGGCTCTGGCAATCCGCACCGTCGACTCTGCGCAGGATTTCATGCGCGAACTCAATCGCAGTTTTGTGACCGACGACGCGACCCGCGCCGGGTTCTCCCAATTGCTTACCGCGCTCGCGACAACACCGGGACCCCAGTTGTTCCATTGCACCGCCGGAAAGGATCGCACGGGTTGGGCAGCAGCGTTGCTGCAGACTCTCGCAGGGGTTCCGCAGGAGACCATCGTCGACGATTATCTGCTCACCAACACCTACTCCGCGGCTTACGTCGACGCGGCTGCCGAGCGTATTGCTCAAACGGCTGCGATCGGTCGGGCCGACGTGGTTCGTGTCATGTTGACCGTCGAGGAGAGTTACCTCGGTGCAGCCTTCGAGCAGGTGGGCGCCAGCTACTCGTCAATTGAGAACTATCTGCACGACGGACTCGGCCTCACCGCCGACACCATCGACGCACTCGGCTCAAAACTGGTTGCCTGAGAATGCAAAAACAGTGGGCGCGTAACCATTTCGGTTACGCGCCCACTGTTCTTTTCAGATCACATGCTAGCTAGGCAGTGGCCCGCCCGCTGCAATCGCAGACAACGTGGCAAACTCGTCCGCCTTGAGTGACGCGCCGCCGACAAGAGCGCCGTCGACGTCGGCCTGGCCGACGATCTCTCCGACATTCTTGGAGCTGACGCTGCCGCCGTACAGGACTCGTACGCCTGCAGCCACGTCAGCGTCGGCGAGTTCGGCGACCGTGCCGCGAACCGCTGCGCACACTTCCTGAGCGTCCTCAGCAGAAGCGACTCGACCGGTGCCGATTGCCCAGACAGGCTCGTACGCGATGACGATCTTGGAGATCTCCTCCGCGCTCAAGCCGGCCAGAGAACCCTTGAGCTGCTCCACGTTGTAGGCGACGTGGTTGCCTGCTTCGCGAATCTCGAGGCCCTCACCGATGCACACAATCGGTGTGAGGTCGTTCTTCAAGGCAGCCTTGGTCTTGGCGAGGACAAGCTCGTTGGTCTCACCGTGCAGGGTGCGACGCTCCGAGTGTCCGACCACGACGTAGGTGCATCCGAGCTTGGCCAGCATGGAGCCGCTGATCTCGCCGGTGAATGCACCGCTGTCCTGAGCGGAGACGTCCTGCGCGCCGTACGTGAGCAGGAGCTTGTCGCCCTCGATCAGCGTCTGGACGCTACGGATGTCGGTGAACGGCGGGATAACCGTGACGTCCACTTTGTCGAAGTACTTCGCAGGCAAGGAGAACGCGATCTTCTGCACCAGGGCGATAGCCTCGAGGTGGTTCAGATTCATCTTCCAGTTGCCGGCGATCAACGGCTTACGTGCCATGTCGGATCAGCCTTCCAGTACTGCGATGCCGGGAAGCTCTTTACCCTCGAGGTATTCGAGGGAAGCGCCGCCGCCGGTGGAAATGTGCGAGAAGCCTTCGTCCGGGATTCCGAGCTGGCGGACAGCCGCAGCAGAGTCGCCGCCGCCGACGACGCTGAACGCGCCCTTGGCGGTTGCTTCGACGATTGCCTCCGCAACACCGCGGGTGCCGGCTTCGAACTTCGGGAACTCGAACACGCCCATCGGGCCGTTCCAGAACACCGTCTTGGCTCCGGTCAGGATCGCGGCAAAGCGCTTGACCGACTCCGGTCCGATGTCCAGACCCATCCAGCCGTCGGGAATCTTGTCGAACGGAACGATCTTCGACTCGGCATCAGCCGAGAAGGAGTCCGCGACAACAACATCCTGAGGGATGTGGATGACGTCCGCGTACCGGTCGAGGAGGCTCTTGCAGGTCTCGATCATGGACTCTTCGCAGAGCGAATTGCCAACGGACACACCCTGAGCCGCGAGGAACGTGTAGAACATTCCGCCGCCGATCACCAGTGTGTCGACCTTGGGTGCCAGTGCCTCGATGACGGCCAGCTTGTCCGAGACCTTGGAGCCACCGAGCACCACTGCGTACGGACGCGCCGCGTCCTGCGTGAGCTTGGCGAGCACCTCGACCTCGGCGCCGACGAGGTAACCCGCGTAGTGCGGGAGCAGCTTCGCGACGTCGAAGACCGACGCCTGCTTGCGGTGAACAACACCGAATCCGTCGGAGACGAATGCGCCGTCATCACCGACCAGCTCGACGAGAGCTTTGGCGAGCTTGACCCGCTCGGCTTCGTCCTTGCTGGTCTCGCGAGGGTCGAAACGGATGTTCTCGAGCATCAGGACGTCACCGTCGGTGAGTCCTTCGGAACGAGCCAGCGCGTCCTGTCCCACGACGTCACCGGCGAGTTGCACGTTGCGACCGAGGATTTCGGCCAACTTCGCGGCAACCGGTGCGAGGGAGAACTTGGGATCGGGCTGACCGTCGGGGCGCCCGAGGTGCGCGGTCACGATGACCTTCGCTCCACCCTCGGCAAGTGCCCGCAAGGTGGGAGCGGACGCGACGATGCGGCCCGGGTCCGTGATTTCTCCGCCATCCAACGGGACGTTGAGGTCGGAACGCACCAGTACGGTGCGCCCCTCGACCCCAGCGTCCAGCAGATCCTTCAGCGTCTGAACTGCCACTGTTATCGAAACTCCGCTCAGAGTGACTTGGCGACGAGGCCGATGAGGTCGGCGAGGCGGTTGGAGTAGCCCCACTCGTTGTCGTACCAGGAAACGATCTTGACCTGGTCGTCGATGACCTTCGTCAGACCCGAGTCGAAGATCGACGAGTGCGGGTCGGTGACGATGTCCGACGAGACGATCGGTGCGTCGGTGTACTTGAGGATGCCCTTGAGGGGGCCCTCGGCTGCAGCCTTCATCGCGGCGTTGATCTCGTCAGCGGTAGCCGACTTCTTCAGGTTCGCGGTGAGGTCGGTGACCGAACCCGTGGGGATCGGCACGCGCAGTGCGTAACCGTCGAGCTTGCCGAGCAGCTGCGGGAGAACCAGGCCGATTGCCTTGGCAGCGCCTGTGCCGGTCGGAACGATGTTGAGAGCGGCTGCGCGGGCGCGACGGAGGTCGCTGTGCGGCGCATCCTGAAGGTTCTGATCCTGCGTGTACGCGTGGATCGTGGTCATCAGACCCTTGACGATGCCGAACTCGTCATCGAGGACCTTGGCGATGGGGCCGAGGCAGTTGGTGGTGCACGAGGCGTTGGAGATGATGTTCTGGCTGCCGTCGTACTTGTCGTCGTTGACGCCCATGACGATGGTGATGTCTTCACCCTTGGCCGGAGCCGAGATGATGACCTTCTTCGCGCCGGCTTCGAGGTGTCCCTTGGCCTTTGCTGCGTCGGTGAAGATGCCGGTGGACTCGACGACGACGTCGACGCCCAGCTCGCCCCAGGGAAGCTCGTTCAACGGGCCGCGGTGTGCGAGGGCCTTGATGCGCTGATCGCCGACGACGATCGTGTCGTCACCGTCGAGCGACACGTCGTACGGCAAGCGGCCGAGGATGGAGTCGTACTTCAGCAGGTGAGCGAGCGTCGCGTTGTCAGTCAGGTCGTTGACTGCCACGATCTCGATATCGGTGGTTCCGAGCGCCTTCTGCGCATCCACCGCCCTGAAGAAGTTACGTCCGATACGGCCGAAACCGTTTACGCCAACCCGGACAGTCACAATTCGCTCCTTTGACCATGATTCTGGTGTGCAACTTGACCCACGCAGTTCCGAATCCGTGTGTGCACGACGCGGACGTGGGGTTCATCGGTCGATGTGACCCTTACCCTAATGTGCTTGGCTCCAGAGTGCGCAGCCCACCCTGAAGACCCCGCCGGCGAGGGACCATCATCCCTCTTCGAGTAGCTCCGAGTTGACTGCGGATTCAGTGTCCGGAATGCCGGTTTCCTTCGCCTTGCGATCGGCCATCGACAGCAGACGCCGGATACGCCCCGCGACAGCGTCCTTCGTCATCGGCGGGTCAGCGAGCTGTCCCAACTCCTCGAGCGACGCCTGGCGATGTTCGACGCGCAGGGCACCTGCGGCAGCCAAATGATCCGGAACATCCTCACCGAGGATTTCCAGGGCCCGCTCGACACGCGCGGCGGCCGCCACGGCAGCCCGAGCCGAGCGTCGCAGGTTGGCGTCGTCGAAGTTCGCGAGCCGGTTGGCCGTTGCCCGCACTTCGCGGCGCATCCGACGCTCTTCCCAGACGAGGCGAGTGTCCTGAGCGCCCATCCGGGTCAGGAGGTCACCGATCGCCTCACCGTCGCGGATCACGACGCGATCCGTTCCACGCACTTCGCGGGCCTTCGCCGAGATCCCCAGACGGCGAGCAGCACCGACCAGCGCGAGTGCCGCTTCGGGCCCGGGGCAGCTCACTTCGAGCGCCGAGGACCGGCCTGGTTCGGTCAGGGAACCGTGTGCGAGAAATGCTCCGCGCCAAGCTGCTTCGGCGTCACCGACGCTTCCGCCGACAACCTGAGCCGGCAGGCCGCGGACCGGCCGGCCACGCAGATCGAGCAGCCCGGTCTGGCGTGCGAGGGCTTCGCCTTCCTTGGCAACGCGCACGATGTAGCGGGCTGATTTTCGCAGCCCACCCGCGCTCAACACGTGAACGTCGGCGCTGTAGGTGAAGAGATCGAAGATCTCGCGGCGTAGCCGACGCGCGGTGGATCCCAGATCCACCTCGGCCTCGACGACAACCCGGCCACCGACGATGTGGAGTCCGCCGGCAAATCGGAGCAGTGCGGAGACCTCAGCCTTTCGGCAGCTGACCTGAGTCACCACTAACCGGCTCAGTTCGTCCTTGACCTCCGCTGTCATTGCCACGAAGTGTTCTCCCTCTGTTCTGCTGTTGGATGATCGGTGCCGGCCCCATTGGCCGGTTCGAGAGTGCCTGTCCGCCCGGTCAGTTGGGCGAGGGCCTCGGCGAGTTTCACCGGATCGTGGATATGCGCCGAACCCGCCGCGGTATCGGCGACGTCCGCATATCGGACTTCGGCGTGAAATTGTTGCGCTGCCCGCGCCAGATGTTCACGTTCCCGTCCCGGCGGAACCGACGCAGAATCGACGACGACGTAGTCAACCCGGAAATCGGGCACATGCTGGGAGAGTACGTGCAGGTGACGCTCTGCCGAGAATCCGGCCGTCTCCCCAGGTTCCGGAGCAAGATTGAGAACGAGCACCTTTCGGGCTTCGGTGGACGAGAGAGCATCGACCAATTCCGGGACGAGCACGTGTGGGATGACACTGGAAAACCACGAGCCAGGTCCGAGCACCACGAGGTCAGCTCGTCCGATGGCAGCCACCGCGTCGGGACTCGCGGGCGGATTTGCCGGCAACAGCCGCACGCGTCGCACCTTTCCCGGCGTGGTCGCCACTGCAACCTGACCGCGGA
Source organism: Rhodococcus sp. MS16 (assembly GCF_013277795.1). Classification (NCBI taxonomy): domain Bacteria; kingdom Bacillati; phylum Actinomycetota; class Actinomycetes; order Mycobacteriales; family Nocardiaceae; genus Rhodococcus; species Rhodococcus sp. MS16. The sequence goes on along the minus strand of NZ_VBTM01000001.1, from coordinate 625,008 downwards.
TACACCGGCTGACGCGAGGGTCTTCTTCCAAACCCTGAACGTCGGCTTCGATGTCGAGCGCGATCGGCGACATGGGCAGCACCCGCCCGCGCACCCGCAACAGTCGCGCCATCTCGTCGAGCGCCTGAACCGGGTCGCCGAGCACCTCGGTGAGGCCGGCCAGAATCAGGTTGCCCACCGAATGCCCGGCCAACGCGCCGACACCACCGAAACGGTGCTGGATGGTGCGCGTCCAGTCCCTGACATCGGGTTCGTCGGCAGCCAACGCCGCCAGCGCCATCCGAAGGTCACCAGGCGGGATCACACCGAGTTCGGCGCGCAAGCGACCGGACGAGCCGCCGTCGTCTGCGACAGTGACCACGGCAGTCACGTCGAAGGTGAGTCGGCGAACAGCTTGCAGCGTCGCAAACAGTCCGTGACCACCACCGAGAGCGACGACCGCGGGTCCCCGAAGATCCTGCCCCGTCGAACCGCTCATTCGCGGCCCAGATCTCGGTGCACGATGCTGACCGCGATGTCGGCCTCACTGCCCAACTTGCGTGCAAGAGCCTCGGACATGGCCACACTTCGATGTTTCCCACCGGTGCAACCCACAGCAATTGTCATGTAGCGCTTTCCTTCTCGACGATATCCGGCGATCGTCAGGTCGAGCAGATGCAGATAGGTGTCGAGGTAGTCTTCGGCGCCGTCCTGAGACAGGACGTAATCGCGAACGCCGGCCTCCTGGCCGGTGTGATCGCGGAGTTCGGGAATCCAATGCGGATTGGGCAGGAAACGCACGTCGCACACGAGATCCGCGTCGATGGGCAAACCGTATTTGAACCCGAACGACTGCACGGTGACCTTCATGGTTCGGTTCGCCTCGACCCCGAAAGCCGTTTCGATCTTCTGCCGCAATTGATGTGCCTTGAGCGCAGACGTGTCGATCACCAAGTCGGCGGCAGCCTTGACCACGGCCAACTGCCGACGCTCCGCGGCGATACCTTCTGCGAGTGTGCCATCGACGCCCTCGTTCTGAAGCGGGTGGCTACGGCGAACCTGCTCGAACCGCCTGATCAGAACGTCGTCGGACGCCTCCAGATAGAGGACACGCGTGTGGATCGGCGCGGCTTCCAATTCCATGAGGACCGAGCCGAGATCACCGGTGAACAGTCGAGACCGCACGTCGATCACCACGGCAAGTCGGTCAACCGGTGGATCAGACGTCAGGCTCAATCCGACCATTCGCGAGATCAATTCGGGCGGTAGGTTGTCCGCTACATACCAGCCGAGGTCTTCGAGAACCTTGGCTGCAGTACTCAGTCCGGCGCCGGACAATCCCGTGACCAAGAGAAAGTCCATGGTTCGGCTGTCGTTTGCGCTGTCTGTGGTCACTCGGCACTCTGCCCCGTCGTCGATATGGATGGTTCGCTCGACACGGAGTCCGGTAACTGCCGAACCAGCTGATCCGACATTTCGAACTCCACGTCCTGTTTATCATCCCCTACCCCGCCCGGGAGCGCTTCCGCTCGGTTGACGGTCTGCGCAGGTTCGCCGCCCAACGCGTCGAGTACGGCCCGCGCCGTAGCGGCACCGATGCCGGGGACCTCCATGATTTCCTCGACGGTCGCGGTCTTGAGTTTTGCCACGGAACCAAAATGGGACACGAGCGCGGTTCGCCGGGTCTCCCCCAGTCCCTTGACCGAATCGAGCACCGACGCCGTCATTCGCCGCGAACGCTTGCTGCGGTGGAACGTGATGGCAAAGCGGTGCGCTTCGTCGCGGATTCGTTGCAGCAAGTACAGCGATTCACTGGTCCGAGGCAGGATCACCGGATCCTCCTCGTTAGGCACCCACACTTCTTCGAGTCGTTTCGCGAGTCCGACGACGGCTACGTCGGTGACACCGAGCTCGTCGAGCACGGCGGCGGCGGCATTGACCTGCGGCGCACCACCGTCAACCACAAACAGATTGGGCGGATAGGCAAAGCGTCGTGGTCGACCGGTCTGAGGATCGATCGCCGCTTCCGGCGCCAGGTCGCCGCCGTCCGCGTCCATACCTGCGGCCGAATTGGCCAGGATTCCGAGGTCACGGTTGTGTCGGAGGAACCGTCGACGCGTGATCTCGGCGATGCTCGCGACGTCGTCCGAGTGCCCGTCGCCTGCGGCTTCCTTGATCGCGTAATGGCGGTAATCGGATTTGCGGGGCAAGCCGTCTTCGAACACCACGAGCGAGGCAACGACGTCGGTGCCCTGAACGTGACTGATGTCGACACACTCGATCCGCAGCGGCGCCGAGTCCAAATCGAGGGCTTCCTGGATACCTTGAAGCGCGGCCGATCGTGACGTGAAATCTCCCGCTCGCTTGAGTTTGTGTTGCGCCAGAGCTTCTTTCGCGTTGCGCTGCACGGTTTCGGCGAGATCCTTCTTGTCGCCGCGCTGCGGAACTCGCAGCTGAACCTGAGAACCGCGAAGGGTGCTGAGCCACACCTGGATCTCGGCGGCGTTGGGAGGGAGTACCGGAACCAGCACCTCGCGAGGAACGGCGCTCGAACCCGATTCCGGGTCGCTCCCCGGTTCGAGGGATGCCTGCTCGCCGTAGAACTGGGTCAGGAACTGCTCGACCAGAATGGGGAGGTCGGAGTCTGCGTCGAGAGCTGCCCAGTCGATGGCGTCACCGGCCTTCTCCACTACCCAGCCGCGTTGACCCCGCACCCGACCGCCGCGCACGTGGAATACCTGGACCGCGGCCTCGAGGTCATCGGTCGCAAACGCGACGAGGTCGGCATCGGTGCCGTCGCCGAGCACTACGGCTTGTTTTTCGAGCGCCTTGCGGAGGGCTCCGATATCGTCGCGTAGTCGCGCCGCGGTCTCGAAATCGAGGTCATCGGACGCCTGCTGCATTTTCTTCTCGAGGTCACGCACCAACTTGTCTGTGCGCCCGGCGAGGAAGTCGCAGAAGTCCTCGACGATCTGCCGGTGTTCCTCGGGGCTGACACGGCCCACACACGGCGCAGAACACTTGTCGATGTACCCGAGCAGACACGGTCTGCCGATCTGGTTGTGGCGCTTGAACACTCCGGCCGAACACGTACGGGCCGGGAACACCCGAAGTAATAGGTCGAGTGTTTCTCGGATGGCCCACGCGTGCGAGTACGGACCGAAGTACCTGACACCCTTGCGCCGTGGACCGCGGTAGACGAACAGCCGCGGAAACTCTTCGTTCAGCGTGACCGCAAGAACGGGATACGTCTTGTCGTCGCGATAGCGAACATTGAACCGCGGATCGAATTCCTTGATCCAGTTGTATTCGAGTTGTAGCGCTTCGACTTCGGTGCTGACGACCGTCCACTCGACACTGCCGGCCGTGGTCACCATCTGCCTGGTGCGGGGATGAAGCGTCGTGACGTCCGCGAAGTACGAGTTCAGACGCGAACGAAGGCTCTTGGCCTTGCCGACGTAGATGACCCGACCATGCGGATCACGAAATTTGTAGACGCCAGGCGCCACCGGGATTGTTCCGGTGGCGGGGCGATAAGTCGAAGGATCCGGCACAGTTCCACGTTAGTCGTCGCCACCGACCGATTCGGAAACACGCAGGTGGTGTCCGACGAATCGGCCTGGCGAACGTCAGTTGCTTTCGTGTGCTGCCGGGGCGTAGCGGTCAGCGATTTCGCGCAGCTTCACGACGGCGTCCACCGCGTATTCGCGGTCGTTGGACTGGATCGCCATGACCGGCATGTACTCGTCGTCCGGCAGTTCGATCCTGGCCCACGCGGCACCGTCAGGGAACGACAGGCCTTCGAACAGATCCCACTCGACGATCTTCTCGCCGAGAATGTTGCGAACCGCGATACCCCGTTGACCCGCTCGCACCCGAGGTCGGGTGAGCAGCAGAACACCACCGGCGAGAACACAGCCGATGGTGGCCATGGCAAGCTGATCGGCCGCGCGGAAGTACACGCCTGTCGATCCGCTTCGCAGCGAGACTGCCAGAGTGACGTGGACGATGACCAGGAGAGCCGCAACCCCGATCGCGTATCGCGTCGACTTGCGCGGTTTCGCGATCAGTTCCCAGTTGTCGTCAGGTGTGCTCATCGAAACGAATCCTCAGTCCATGGCTGTCGTAGGTGGCGCAAGGTGACCGCCGTGTCCAATGCTGCGGCACAGGCCTGCGCACCCTTGTCCTCGACACTACCGGGCAAACCGGAACGATCCAGGGCCTGCTGTTCGGTATCGGTGGTCAGGACTCCGTTGCCGACCGGTGTGCTCTCGTCGAGGGAGACCCGCGTCAGACCAGCTGTCACCGCGTCACAGACGTACTCGAAATGCGGTGTACCACCGCGAATGACCACACCGAGCGCAACAACGGCATCGTGCGTCTTGGCCAACGCCTGTGCAACGACGGGCAGTTCGATGGCGCCGGCGACGCGGATCAACGTCACATCTTTGATCTGCGCCTCTGCGGCCACCCGCTGAGCACCCGCGATCAGCGCTTCGGAGATCGTCGCATGCCACTGCCCCGCAACGATCGCCAGTTTCAAGTCCTTCGCTTCGGCGATAGCCAGCTGGGGCTGTCCCTCACCGCTCATACCGCACCGTCCTGCTTGACGGCTTCCTGAGCAGCTTCGTACTCGTCGAGGCCGATCAAATCGTGGCCCATCCGGTCGCGTTTGGTGCGCAGGTACGTGAGGTTCTCGGCGTTGGCGCGCAGCGGCATCGGAACCCGGTCGGTGATCTGCAGTCCGTAACCGTCCAGGCCGACACGCTTGGCCGGGTTGTTGGTCAGCAGACGCATCGACGAGATACCCAGATCTACGAGGATCTGCGCGCCGATGCCGTAGTCACGGGCGTCAGCGGGGAGCCCGAGTTCGAGATTGGCGTCGACAGTGTCTGAGCCGGCGTCCTGCAACTGGTACGCCTGCAGCTTGTGCATAAGGCCGATTCCGCGACCCTCGTGTCCGCGCATGTACAGAACGACGCCGCGGCCTTCCTGCGCCACCATGTCCAGCGCGGCATCGAGCTGCGGACCACAATCGCAGCGCAGTGAGCCGAACACGTCACCGGTCAGGCACTCTGAGTGGACGCGCACGAGAACATCGCTGCCGTCACCGTCGGGGCCGGCGATGTCGCCGCGCACCAGCGCAACGTGTTCGACCTCGTCGTAGATGCTGGTGTAGCCGACTGCGGTGAACTCACCGTGACGCGTCGGGATACGGGCTTCGGCAATGCGGACGACGTGCTTTTCATGCTTACGACGCCACGCGATGAGATCGGCAATCGAGATCAACGCCAGGTTGTGCTCGTCGGCGAACACGCGCAGCTCGTCCGTCTGAGCCATTGCGCCTTCGTCCTTCTGACTGACGATTTCGCAGATGACACCGGCGGGACGAAGATCAGCCATGCGAGCCAAATCGACTGCGGCTTCGGTATGTCCGGGACGACGGAGAACTCCGCCTTCCTTCGCGCGCAGCGGTACGACGTGGCCGGGACGGGTGAAATCGTTGGCCCCGGAGTTGGGATCAGCCAACAGGCGCATGGTCGCAGCGCGATCCGACGCCGAGATGCCGGTGCCGATTCCCTCACGGGCGTCGACGGTCACCGTGTATGCAGTGCCGTGCTTGTCCTGATTGGTCGCATACATCGGGGGCAGGCCCAGACGGTCGCAGTCGTTTCCGTCGAGCGGAACACAGAGATAACCGGACGTGTACCGAACCATGAACGCCACCAGTTCAGGAGTGGCTTTCTCTGCGGCGAAGATCAGGTCGCCCTCGTTCTCACGATCCTCGTCGTCCACAACGACAACAGCTTTACCTGCAGCGATATCTGCTACTGCGCGCTCGATACTGTCGAACCTGGTCACGTGCTCGCACTCCAAAGTCTTGACTACTAGTCATCATCGAAAACAACGAGTACATCCGATGTGGATGCACCGACAACCCTACTGGCCAAGCCTACTGACCAACCCTGTTACCAACCCTACGACCGTCCGTCAAGACCCGATCGAGGCGGTCCTACCTACCGGCCGCGTGCAACCGTTCGACGTATTTCGCGATCACGTCGACCTCGAGATTGACCGGTGTGCCGATCGTCGCGGTTCCGAGTGTCGTCAACTCCAACGTCGTCGGGATCAGCGAGATCTCGAAGTACTCGAACCCACGCTCACCTCCCAGCGCCGACACCGTCAGGGACACACCGTCGACGGTGATCGACCCCTTTTCCACGACGTACCGCGAGATGGACTCGGGCAGCGAAATTCGCACGATCTCCCAGTTCTCGGACGGCGAACGGGAGATGACGTGGCCGGTACCGTCGACGTGGCCCTGCACGAGATGTCCGCCGAGACGGCTGTTGAGTGCTGCTGCGCGCTCGAGATTGACGCGGCTGCCGACTGCCAGGCTCGCGAGGCTCGAACGGTTCAGCGTCTCCTGCATGACGTCTGCAGTGAAGGAACCGTCGTCGAGTACGTCGACAACCGTGAGGCAGACGCCGTTCACCGCGATCGAATCGCCGTGACCGGCGTCGGAGGTGACCAACGGTCCGCGCACCGTGAAGCGTGCGGCGTCGACCAGTTCTTCCTTGGCGACAACTTCGCCGAGTTCTTCAACAATTCCAGTGAACACGCTTGCCTACTCCTCGTTCCCCGGAGCGGAATTCTCCGGAACCAGACTCAACAAAATATCGGGGCCGATCGTTACCGCGGACTCCAAGTGGAACCGGCGGGCGTCGGCGATGGTGTGTACTCCCGCGTCGACCAGCGCCGACGCTCCCCCGCCGAGCAGGATCGGAGCGATGTACGCCTCGATGACGTCGACATACCCTGCGGCCAGGAATGCACCCGCCAGGCGTGGTCCGCCTTCGAGCAGCACGTCCGTATATTCGGTGAGCGCCTCGACAACCTCGTCGATACTCTCCGTATTCAAGATCAGCGTCGGAGCCGCGTCGTCGAGAATCCTTGCAGTCGAAGGTATTTCACGCTTCCCGACTACCACGCGCACCGGCTGATGGGCCGCGAGGTCCCCCGTCGGCTGACGCGCGGTCAACCAGGGATCGTCTGCAAAGACCGTGCCGGTACCCACCACGATTGCGTCGACCTGCGCCCGCTGGGCATGTACGCGTGCTCGAGCAGCCGGACCCGTGATCCATTGACTCGTGCCGTCTTCGGCAGCGCTGCGGCCGTCGAGGCTCGCCGCGTACTTCCACGTGATGTGCGGACGGCCGGTGCGCTGCTTGTGCAGCCAGGCGCGCAGCGGACCCGCTTCGACCTCGGCTGCTCGTAGTCCGGACGTGACCGAGATTCCGGCGCGCATCAGCGTCGCCGCACCACCGGACGCTTCAGGATTGGGGTCGCCGACGGCATAAACCACGGCCGCCACACCGGCGTCGATCAACGCCTGTGAACACGGCCCGGTCCGCCCCTGATGGTTGCAAGGTTCGAGCGTGACCACCGCCGTGCCGCCGCGCGCTGCCCGGCCGGCTTCGGTAAGAGCCACGATCTCCGCATGCGGACCACCTGGGGGCTGAGTCATGCCCACGCCCGCAATGGTTCCGTCGGCGCCCAGAATGACGGCGCCCACGGGCGGGTTGGGGCTGGTGAACCCGCGTGCGGAATCAGCAGCAGTCAACGCGATCTGCATTGCGGCGTCGAGATCAGAACTCGACACCGGAACAGCCTTTGCCATGTCGGTGTTCTCAGACCGACAGCGTCAGGTGCGGCGACGCGGATGCGGCCTGCGCACGAAGCTTGCGCACAGCTTCTCCGGGGTCACTCGCGCCGTACACGGCGCTACCGGCGACAAAGCAATCGATGCCCGCTTCTGCGGCCTGTTCGATCGTGTCCGCGTTGATGCCGCCGTCGATCTCGACAAGCAGTTTCAGCTCGCCCGAGTCGACGAGCTTACGAATCGTGCGGGCCTTCTCGAGGACCTGCGGCATGAAGGACTGCCCACCGAAGCCTGGCTCGACGCTCATGATCAGCAACGTGTCGAAATCTTTGAGGATTTCGAGGTAAGGCTCGATGTCGGTTCCGGGCTTGATGCTCAGACCTGCTTTGGAACCGGCAGCGCGAATGTCGCGGGCAACCGAACGCGGATCATCGGTGGCTTCGGCGTGGAACGTGACGTTGTATGCACCGGCCTCGGCATACGGCGGCGCCCAGCGCTCGGGGTTGTCGATCATCAGATGGCAGTCGAGCGGAATATCCGTTGCCTTGAGCAGGCTTTCGACCACCGGAAGACCCAGTGTCAGATTCGGAACGAAATGCGCGTCCATCACGTCGACGTGAAGCCAATCAGAACCGGCAACGGCGGCCGCTTCGTCGGCGAGGCGTGCAAAATCGGCGGACAGAATGGACGGTGCAATCATCGGGGAAGCCACGTGCCCGAGTTTAGCCGTGGCGTCTGCGCCCCTGTGCACGCCCGTCGGTGCGGTCGAAAATCTGTCAGTGCTTGACTGCGGCGCGAAGCTTGCGCACCTTCGACGGAGCCTTGATCCGCCATGCGTCCTCGAGCATTTCCGCCAACTGATCCTCCTCGATCAGTTCGAGGTGCACCAGGATCGAACCGTGCCCGTGGTAGTGATCCGTCGTGAAGAACGGCGCTTCCCCACTGGCGAGCAGCGCCTCTTTCTCGTCCAGACCACACATCACGACCAATGCGCCCTCGGCTTCGGTTCGCAAGCGCGCAAATGTCTTGCCTGCCACCTTGAGTGCTGGGGTGTTGTACGACGTCGATTCCTCCACTGACGGAAGCGCCGAAGCGAGTACGACAACCTGTTCCCACGTAACCATGGAGGGAACCATACGACTCCGGGGGCCGGAAGTCACCTCCCCACCCCTGTGCGCCGTTTTGGTCGGTCCCGCTACCGAAACGGCGCACAGCTACCTACGCCAGTGGTTTACGCAATGCCGCCATGAACATTGCATCCGTGCCATGGCGGTGCGGCCACAATTGAACCGAATTGCCGTCGCCGACGTCCGGCACACCGGGCACCAGCTCCTTGGTGTCGAGTTCGACGACGCCATGACGGCGGACCGCATCGGCAACAACGGCCAGCGTTTCCGACAAGTGCGGCGAGCACGTGGAGTACAGCACCACACCACCGGGACGCACCAATTCGATTGCCGCGGCGAGCAATTCACGCTGCAACTTCACCAGCGGGGCGACATCCGACGGTTGGCGACGCCACCGCGCTTCCGGACGCCGACGCAACGCGCCCAGTCCGGTGCACGGCGCGTCGACGAGGATGCGGTCGTAGCCGGGTTCGAGGCCGGACTCGCGGCCGTCCGCCACGTGTACGTCGACGGGTAGCTCACGGGTGGTCTTGCGGATCAGTTCCGCGCGGTGGGCGACGGGTTCGACGGCGTCGAGGCGCCCACCGTCGATTCCTGCCAGTGCTCCGAGAAGCGCTGCTTTGCCGCCGGGACCAGCGCAGAGATCGAGCCAGCGGCCACCGTCGTCACCGTCGAGCGGTGCGAGAGTCAGGGCGCGGGCAACCAGCTGGCTGCCTTCGTCCTGCACGCCGGCCAAGCCCTGACGCACCGCATCGAGCTGGCCAGGATCGCCGCCGTCCAGATGCACGGCGTACGGCGAGTACGGGCCGATCTCGCCGCCGGTGACCAGCGCCAGCTCTTCGGCCGAGATTTCGCCGGGCCGCGCAACGAGGTGCACGGCGGGGCGGGCGTCGTCGGCAATCAGGACGTCTTCGAGTTCACCGGCCGCAGCGCCGAGCGAATCGGCGAAGACCTGTGCGATCCACACCGGGTGCGCGTGCTCGAACGCGAGGTGCCCGATCGGGTCCTTCGGCGCCAGCAGTTCCACCCACTCGTCCTGAGTGCGTTCGGACACCCGGCGCAGTACCGCGTTGACGAATCCTGCTCGCCCCTGGCCGGATTCAGCGCGCGCGAGGTCGACAGACGTTGCGACGGCAGCGTGCGGCGCAACGCGCGTGCGCAGCAGTTGGTAAGAACCCAACCGCAGCACGTCGAGAAGGTTGCCGTCGATTTCCTCGATCGGACGACCCGACGCGTGCACGATCACAGCGTCGAGCAACCCCTGCGCGCGGGCAGCGCCGTACGCCAGTTCTGTTGCCAAGGCAGCATCACGGGAGTCGAGTTTGCGATCGCGTAGCAATCCGGGCAGAACCAAGTTTGCGTAAGCGTCGCGCTCACGGACCGCGCGCAGCACGTCGAGGGCTGCGAGACGCGGCTGATCGAGTCCAGCCGTCGGATCTGGCCGCTTGGCCTGCTTCGGCTTGTTGTTTCGCGACCCGTTCCGCTTGTCGCCGGGGCCTTGGGCCTGGCGGGCTGGTCGTCGTGATTCGGTCATGCTGCTCGTACCTCCGCGTCGAGTCGGGCACCGCGTGCCCAGTCCCCTGCCGACATCAATTTCTTGCCCGGGGGCTGTATCTGCCCAAGTCGCACCGCCGTCGTAGCGGTACCGATGTACAGACCGTCCTTGCGTACTGCGATCTCGCCGACTGCCAGTACGTCGTCAGTCACGGTGACCGGTCCGAGCTTGACCCGCAGGTCACCGATCATCGTCCACGCGCCCGGCGCAGGCGTGACCGCCCGAATGTGGCGGTCAACTGCCGCAGCGGGACGATCCCAGCGCACCCGGGCCGCGTCGACGGTCACCTTCGGCGCGTACGAGACGCCGTCGTCGGATTGAGGAACCGCCGTGATTGCACCGGCTTCGATTCCGTCGAGCACTGATTCGAGCAGGCCGGCGCCACCTTCGGCCAGTCGCCCTAGGAGATCGCCGGCAGTGTCCGTGTCGCGGATGCGTTCGGTCATCACGCCGTACACCGGTCCGGTGTCCATGCCCGCTTCGAGGCGGAAGGCGCTGGCACCGGTGACCTCGTCACCGGCGCTGATCGCTGCCTGCACCGGCGCAGCACCACGCCACGCGGGAAGCAGCGAGAAGTGCAGATTCACCCAACCGAACTTCGGGATGTCGAGTACGTTCTGCGGCAACAGATTTCCGTAAGCGACAACAGGCGCACAGTCCGGCTCGTAGCTTTTCAGCTCGGCCGCAAATTCGGGATCTGACGCCTTGGCGGGAGTCAACACCGGAATGCCGTGTTCGTCCGCGAGCATGCCGATGGGTGACCGGGTGACTTTCCGTCCGCGACCGGCGACGGCGTCAGGACGCGTCACCACGGCAACGACCTCGTGATTGGCCGACTCGATGAGTCGACGCAAGGACGGGACGGCAGGTTCCGGCGTTCCGGCGAATACAACGCGCATGTCAGCCCTCCCTATTCTCAGGGCTGCAGAGACTGTGATCAGCTCGCTGGCCGCTCGAACGTGGTGGACTGCAAGTCACGAAAGCGCTCCCGGATTTTGTACGAATGGAACCCTCAGTCTAGGGAGTGCTGAGCCCAGCTTGTACCGCGCGCCATGTCACGCGCAATTCTCAGCAAATTCTTTGATCAGAACGCTGCAGATTCACCGACCGACGGTATTGACTGTTTCTGGCGTCGCCACCGGGCGTCGCGCGGCAAGAAGAACATGCACCGACCACACGGAGGAACTTCGATGGCAGGGATCGACAGCAAGTTCGACAAGGCGTACGCAGGAAAATCCGTCGAAGACTTGGCCGACGCTCCGGTAGCGGCCCTGAACGGCGTAAGTGATTCGGACGCCGAGCATTTGAAGGCCGCATTCAATATCAAAACGGTCCGCGATCTGGGCACCAACAAGTTCTTCCTGTGGGCGCAGGCAGCGGCCAAACTCGCCGAGTAAGCGAAGCCTGTCGCAGGCGACGTCAAGAGTTGGCGTCGATCACCACTTGCGGAATATCGGTGCCGAGCGGGACGGCCGTACACGGTGCGTGCCGCTCGGCATCGGGATCGAGCGAGGTGCGGATGATGTCGATCACGTAGGGGTCGTACGGCATCCGGAAGTGCCCGGTCAGGTTCTGCGGGCAAAGGTCCTGCAGGACGATGTTCTCGGCGCCTGAGTCCCGCAACGCGATGTTGCCTGACGGTTGGATCACTTCGTCGACCTGCGAGCCGATGGTGGTGTACCGCACCCCTGGCACGGTGTCGCCGCCGTTGTTGAGACTGCGCAGCAGATCCGATCCCTCCATCTGCTCGCGCACGGCAACCGAGAAAGTGTCCTCGACAAATTCTTCGCCGCCGGGTATTGCCCGAACGAGTGGCACGAGCCCGAACATCACACCGCCGTACGTCGGCGAGGCCAGCCCGATCCAGTGGTCGACAAACTGCGAACCACCAAGTTTGTTGGTGTAGTACCGAGTTACCGTGGCGCCCTGCGAGTACCCGATGACGTCGACGCGATCAGCGCCCGTCCTCGATCTCACCTGATCGACAAAGGCACTGAATTCGCTTGCGCTCGAGACGATGTCGCCGACACCGAAGGTATCTTCCTCAGGATCCCCGCCGTAGTTGAGAACAAAAACGCAATAGCCGTCGGCAGCGAGCGCCGGCGCCACAGCGGCCCAGTCGGTGTACGCCTGAGTGTCCGTGCCATGTGCAAGCAACACCGGACGTGGATGCTCGGCCGTAGGCCTGCAGTCGAAATTATTGGACCCGGCCGGAGCCGAATCGGGGTGAGTCTCTGCATATGCGGTTGCCGCGTGACGGCTTATCTGTGCCGGTCCGACGTGTGTGGGAACGCTCGCCCCGGACTGCGCGCCGGCAACACTTGGTAGCGCTACCAGACAGGCGCTAGCCAACACCAATCCTGCAATTCTTGTTCTACCCGACATAGTTCAGCACTCCCGCCCCGATCCCGATCCACACCAAGGCCAATCATAAGTGCAGACGAACACGCATCCCTAGCTGGTCACTGCCGGCTTCCGGATGAAGAACGAGCCTGCCACCGCGATCAGGGATATGACGCCACCCCACATGAATGCTGTGTGGATACCCGATTGCTGAGCAGCGACGTCAGTCGCACCATCGGCGAGTTGGGAGGCGGCTGTGTTCGACATAATTGTGATGAACAGCGCGGTTCCCGCCGCACCGGCCAGCTGCTGGCCGGTATTGAATATCGCGCTGCCGTGGGAATACAACTCCGACGGGACCGATCCGAGCGACGACGTCATCAGCGGAGTCATCACCAATGCCAGACCCACCATCAGCATCGAATGGATGCCGACAACCATCGGCAAGCCGGTCTCTGTGTCGAGGAGCGTCATCAGCCACAACGCGGCGCTGACCACGACGACACCGGGGATGACCAGCGGGCGCGGACCGACGCGGTCGAAGACCCGACCGACGAACGGTGCCAGGATGCCCATGAGCAAACCACCGGGGAGAAGCAACAAACCGGTCTTCAACGTGTCGAGGCCGAGCACATTCTGCAGGTACAACGGCAGCAGAATCAGCGCACCGAACAGGGCCATCATGCTGATCGCCAACATGGCCAATCCGATGCTGAACGTCGGCGTGAGGAATGGCCGCATGTCCAGGAGGGCGCGCCCGTCCTCTTGCCGCGACAACTGACGCAGAACAAACACGACCAGCGCCACGACACCGACAACCAGCGGTACCCACACCGGCACGCCGGATCCCTCGGCGGAATGTCCGAGACTACCGAGTCCGTAGACGATGCCACCGAATGCCAACGCGGACAATACAACCGACAACCCGTCGAACGGTGCTGCGCCGGTAGTGGTGAGGTTCTTGACCAACGCGGAGCCGATGGCAAACGCAACCAGGGCGATCGGCAACACAAGCCAGAACATCCAGCGCCAGTCCAGCGATCGCAGGATCACACCGGAGAGTGTCGGACCGATCGCCGGAGCGACGGCGATCACGATGGAGATGACGCCCATCATGGCGCCGCGCTTATGGGCGGGAACAACACGCAGGACCGTGGTCATGAGGAGTGGAAGCATGATGGCGGTACCACCGGCTTGGATCACTCGACCCGCCAGAAGAAGTTCGAATCCGGGTGCGGACGCCGCGAGGAGCGTGCCGACGCTGAAGAGCGTCATCGCTGCTGCGAATACTTGCCGAAGAGTGAATCGCTGGAACAGGTAGCCCGTCGTCGGAATCACGACGGCCATGGTCAGCATGAATCCAGTGGTCAGCCACTGTGCTGTGCTGGCGGTGATGTCCAGGTCCACCATCAAACGTGGCAGTGCCACGCTCATGATCGTCTCGTTGAGGATCATCACGAATGCTGCGACGACCAGCACGGTGATCAACAATTTGCTACCGCGGTCGAGGTCAACCGATTCCGGTTGGGCTTCCGTCTCTTGAATATGCATGCGCTACTGAGAACTCTCTGGTCTTAGAAGACAAATCAACTTATTTAACTGACAATATCAATCATCTTGAGAGTCACTGTCAAGTTGATTTCGGCTGGTAAGTTGAGCCGCATGGAGGACTGCGGATGACCACACACGACAGCATCAAGGTCCCCGCGGCAAAACGCGCTCCCGACCTGCGGGAACGCCGCCGCCAGGAAACTCGCCTCGAGATATCCCGGGCCGCTCTGGAACTTTTCGAACTCCACGGCTCGTCGGCGACGACGGTTGACGAAATCGCGCGCCGCGCCGGAGTCTCGCCCAGCACGTTTTTTCGATGCTTCGCCACCAAGGAAGACTCGGCCCTCAGCGTCGAGGTCGAGTTCGAGACGGAAATCGTCGAATGGCTCGATGCGATCCCTGCCGACGACGTGACTCTGACAGGGATGCAGGAAATCTACGGGAACATCATCGAGAGACTGGAGGCCTCGCCTGACAGGCGAGATCGAATACTGCGAGTTCGGCGCCTCCTCGCATCCGACCCCCATCTGTGCGCATCGTCATTTGCCACAGAATCCATGGCACTGATCCAACTGACGGACCGAGTTGCCATCAAACTCGGCGGCGAGAATGCCCGCCCTTACGCTCGACTACTCGTCGAAAGTGCCGCGATGACAACACGTATCGCGGTCGATACCTGGGCAGAACGCCTGGACAACGGCGCCGAGGCTGATCTGGCACAGATTTACCGGAGCACGTGCGAAGATCTGCGACGCGCCGCAGCGAGCTGATCGACAGTGAGATCAGGCAGACGAACTCGGGGAATCGACAGCGCGGGCCGGTCCCATGTTGCGCGAGAACATGATCCCGACAAGAAGGACCAATCCTGAAACTGCGATGAACCATCCAGTCCGGTGCAGACCAGCGTCGTCGATCTGATGACCGGCCGTTACCTGCAACACCACAACCGCAAGATTCGCGCCGATGAACGCGACTGTGCGGTAAACGCCGATAGCCGCACCAACTTCGTCCACGGTTGTCACCGCATTGATCAGGCTTTGATTGCCGATGTTGTTGAAACCGTTCGGTATACCAAGTACTGCGGCAACAAGGAGAAGCACCAAGACCGGTGCAGTCGAGCTTTCGACCGAAGCGATCAACACCCCGCCGACCAGCAGCGCACACGTACCGACAAACAGAGTGCGACGGGCGCCGTACCGCCGGTATGTGCGAGACCCGATCATGGTGGCCACCACGCTGACCCCCGCGACGGGCAGCATCGTCAAGCCGGCCTCGATCGGGCTCATCCCCCGCGCGTACTGCAGCCATTGTGGAATTCCGAAAAAGACGCAGTAGAAGCACGTGTACGTGAGCAATGTCCGACCCAGAGTGGCACTGAGCGCGCGATTACGTGCCAGGGCCTCGACATCCAGAAACGGCTCCGGAGCGCGGTGCTCCCACCAGACAAAGAGACCGAGTCCCGTCACCGCAACGGGAAGCAGCCACCACGTCGGGTTCCCCGGCAACGAAACCAGCAGCACCATCGTCGACGTAATCGTCACGAGGAACAATCCGATTCCGACCACATCGAGAGCATGGAGCGCTTCCCGAACCGACACTCGCCCACCGCCGGCAAAGCCCACGTCAGCACGCATAACCACAACAGCACTAAGCACGACGACGGGAAGATTCACCCACAGGATCGATTGCCACCCGAAAGCCCCCACAAGGAGACCACCGACAGTGGGACCAAGAGCCGCAACGGACTGACTGCAGACGACCAACGTTGCAATCGCCGTACGCGGCTGGCGCCCGTAGCGCTCGGAGTAGCTGCGGACCATGGTCATCGCGTTGGGCATGTGGGCTGAAATGCCGAATCCGAGGATCACGTACGCACCGATCAACCAACCGACATTCGGGGCAAGCATCCCGACGCACGATCCGATGGCGACCAGGGCTAAGCCTCCGAGAAATACCCGGCGAGCGCCCAGCAATGCACCGAGCCGACCCATCATGGGGGCACCAACAGCGGTCGTGATGTACATCGCGGAGATGATCCAGGAAACGCCGCCGTTCGACCCGAACTGAGCGGCGATACCAACAATTGCCACGGCAATCATCGACGAATTCAGCGGTTGCAGAATGCTGCCGGTCGCTGCCGCACCACTCACCCGGAACGGAACAGGCAAGGCCTTGGTATCTGCCTGGTCCTCGACGGCAGTCATGCGCGCATCACTGACTCCTGCGCCGGTGTTGTATCGGTCGACTCAGCCGCACGCCGCAGCAAACGTCCTGCGAGATAAAGCAACTCACGTTCGACGTCAGTGAACTCCTCCGTCAGCACGGACGTAAGCCATTCACTACGGGCGGCGCGGTCCACGTCCAAGGTCCTGCGGCCGATGTCCGTGATCGAGATCAAACTCGCGCGAGCATCATGTGGATCGACGGTGCGCGTCACCATCCCCTTCTCCTCGAGGAGAAGCACAGTCCGGGCGATTGTTTGCGGCACTACCCGCTCCAAATCGGCAAGCGCACGCGCACTCATCGCGCCCACCCGATCCAGATGTGCCAGCGCCTGCAGTTGGGTTGGCGTCAACAAATGCCCGGAACTCTTCGTCCGAATCCTTCGACTGAACAGCGCCACGTCTTCCCGCAGCCGGTCGGCACGTTCGTCCATGCGATTCTCCCTAGTCTCATTAGCCAGGGTAGCTGCTTATTTCTTCTAAGGTCTTGGATGTGAGCTGTCTCTATCGAAATTTTTTCAACAGACTATCTGTCAAATTTTGTGAGGTGACATGACGTTGCGAGCCACCCCTATGGACTCCGGTACGCACCCATCCAATTGTGGATCAACAAAACCGGCCAACTCATGGCCTACGGAACCTGGAACCAATACGAGGTTGTACGTCAGCACCCGGGTTTCGCCGAACTAGCCGGATTGATCGGGCAAGACCACCATTCCACCGCAAAAGGTTTCGCAATCGCCGACGTCGATCTCGACGAACTTTGGCACGTTGTGCTGCGTTGTGCAATCGAAATCAACAGGTCCGACGCTTAAGACAGCAATCCCGGGAGACCACGCAGGGGACTCCCGGGATTACGACTGAATATTCAGTTGATAGTCCTGCTTACAGCAGCCCGGAAATTACAGCAGCTCCGAAATTTCCTCGGCGATCTGCTCGGGGGTGACCGTCGACTCGAACCGGCGAACTACCGCTCCGTCACGATCGACGAGGAACTTCGTGAAGTTCCACTTCACTTCGTCGGTACCGATCGCCTCGGGGCGCGTCTTGCTGACGTGCTCGAACAGGAATCCGATTTCGGGCCCGAATTCACCGGGTGCCTCGCTGCGGAGGTGCTCGTACAGCGGGTCCGCGTTGTCTCCGTTGACCTCGATCTTTGCGTACACCGGGAAGGTGACGTTGTAGGTCGTGCTGCAGAACTCCTGGATCTCAGCGTCCTGGCCAGGCTCCTGATCTCCGAACTGATTGCTCGGGAATCCGATGACCCGAAGGCCGCGGTCCTTGTTCTCCCGGTACAGGGCATCGAGGCCTTCGTACTGCGGTGTGAATCCACACTTGCTTGCCACGTTGACGACCAACAGAAGGTTGCCCTTGTACTGGCTCAGATCCTCGGTGGATCCGTCGGCAGCCTTGACGGCAAAGTCGTGGACACTCATGAACTCTCCTGATTATCGAAGTGATTATATTGCTACCCAAGGTAGTTCATGCTTCGCCGGCGATAGTGACCGGACACACCAACACGAGTGCCGCACTCAACTGTCGGTATCGGTGGACCCGTCGTCGGCAAGAACGCGATACAACGCTCGACGCGCTTCGATCAGAACATCGGCAGCGGCCTTGACCTGCGCCGGTGTACCCACTGCGGCGACCTGACCGGCAGCACCCATCAGTTGCCCGATCAGCTCACGCAGATCCTGCTCTGGAGCGCCGACGCTGTCGCGAACCTCGTCCCACGGTGCACCGAGATCCGCCCGGTGCTGCTCGACGTACGCGGCACCTTCCTCGGTGAGTTTTGCAGTCTTCCGTCCGGCGACCTTGTCGATGATCACGAGGCCTTCGTCTTCGAGTTGCGACAGTGCGGGGTAGATCGATCCCGGACTCGGCTTCCACACTCCGCCACTGCGTTCGACGATCTGTTGAATCAGTTCGTAGCCGTGCATCGGTTCTTCGGCAATGAGGAGCAGAACAGCCGCGCGAACGTCACCTCGACGCCCGCGCCCGCCGCGTCCGCGCCCACGTCCGAAGTGCGCGCCGGGACCGAACCCTGGGCCAGGTCCGCCGTCGGGCCCGAACCGCCCTCGACGATGCCCGCGCCCACGGTCGCCGTCGGGAAAATGCCTGTCCATTGTTGCTACCCTTCGCCGATATCGCTGATAGTTCGACGATATATCGCACAGATCGAAGGTGCAATGTCTCGAGCAGTAAAGGTGCAATGTCTCGAGCAGTATCAGCCCACCGTCGAGCGCAGTCCGTCTGCGAGCTTTTCCAGTGCGTCGATCTCGCGGATCCCTGGATCCATCTCGGCCCCGGACAATGTGACGTAGTTGCGGTTCCGCACGGCAGTCATCTGCGCGGTCACCGGATTCGATTCGAGAAAGGCGATTTTTGTTTCCAACGAATCACCGTCTACTCGCCGACGGTGAAGGTCACCGAGCACCAACACATCCGGGTCGCGGTCGGCTACCGCCTCCCAACTCACTTCCGGCCAGTCGTCGGACAGATCCGCAAATACGTTGACGGCGCCTGCCTCGTCGGCAAGAAGACCTGGGGCCGAACAACATCCGGCCATGTACGGAGCCTCGAGTCCGGAGAACCAGAAAGCGAGCGTTCTTCCCGAACCGGCAACACCGGCCGCCGCTTCCGATAGCCGCGACTGCAGTTCGGCAATCAACTCGGCGCCACGATCCTGCACGTCGAAGATCGCCGCAAGCTCACGAATCTCCCGGTACAGCGTGTCGATGGTCAGAGTCGCGGTACGCGAGACGTTCTCCCCCTCCACGACGGCATCGGTACAGACAGACGGCGACTGATACGTGGGAATTCCCAGTTCCGCGAATCGGGAGCGTTCCGCGACAACGGCGGAGGTGAAGGTGTGGGCGCTCGCCGACGTCACCAGATCGGGTTCGGTGTCGAGTACCACTTCGAGCGATGCGTCATTGTCGGCCAGTCTCGGCACCAGGTCGTTCTGGGCCGCGAGAGGAGCGAGAACAGGATCGAACCAGGTGGAGGTGCCTACCATCCGGTCGCCGAGACCGAGCGAGAGCAAAATCTCCGTCGCACTCTGGTACAGCGACACAGCTCGTTGCGGCGCCGAATCGAATGTCACTGACACACCACAATTTTCGAGTGTCAACGGGTAACTTGTAGGGCCCGCTGCATCAGCAGCAACGGTAGTCGGGGTCGCGGCGTCCGGCGCAGTAGCGCTGGAGCACCCGGTCAGTAGTGCGGTGGTGCAGAGCAATCCGGTCGCGGCAGTGAGTGCGCGCGTCAGTGGTGCGGTGGGCACGGAAAGTCGTCCTTCGATCAGGGGCTCGGTCGCGGAGCCCGACATGTGGCAATCGCCATCCTCGATGTGGTGCCGGACGAGTATTCGGACTCGTGGGAAATCCCATCGCCGTTGCGCGTCAGTTCCGGATTCTCACCGGTATTCCCTCGTCAGACAGTGGTCAGTATAGGCAGCACACATCCGCAATCATGCAAAGCGCCAGGCCACCAAGAAATTTCTCAGCCGATTCGACGCGGGTCAATCTGAATACGCACAGGTCCGGAGGATTTTCGGGCGCTCCGGGCTGCGCGAGCATGAGCTAGAGCGTCAGCCAGTGCCCGGCCGTCCTTGCGCGGCACTCGAATCAGCAGACGCTCGGGAGCTACGCCCGCCTCGTCCTCACCGGAATACGGAAGCCTCTCCCCCGCAGGCAATTCCACAGGACCGAGGAGAACCGCGCTCGCAGGCAGATCGGCAGAAGCGACCAGTTCAGTAATCGCGGCGCTACCACCGTCGATGGCCGCCAGATGGACGGCAGGCGGAAAGCCGACCTCGTCGCGTTCGTCGAACTGACTGCGGGCGTGCCCAACCGGATCCCACCGGACCAAAGCCTGAACTGTCGGGATTCCCGAATCCGCGACCACTACTACCTCGCCACCGTCGGACAGTGGAATCACCAAGGCGGCGGCAGACATCCAGCGCCGCAGAGTCTCTTCCTCGGCGCGAAGATCTGCGCGCCCGAGCAATGCCCACCCGTCGAGCAACAAAGCAGCACCATAGCCCCCGGTCATCACAGGTTCTGCGCCGACGGTCGAGACCACCAGCGCCGGGCCCTGCGCAACTTCCTTGACCACATCGCCGCCACCGGACAGCACAACCTTCACCCCGGGGAACGCGCGACCGAGTTCCTCAGCTGTTCGGCCCGCCCCGACCACAACGGCACGCAACGCCTTGGCTCCACACGCATGGCATCGGTAGGCCGCGTCGGCGACGCCGCACCAGCGGCACTCGGGAATTCCGGCACCGTCGGGACCTGCCGCAGATGGCAACGCCAACGGTCCGTTGCAACGACGGCACCGCGCCGGTGCCCGGCACTTCCCGCACGCGAGTGTCGGAACGTACCCGCGACGCGGCACCTGCACCAACACGCCACGGCCGTCGGCCAATGCTCGCCTGGCCGCGGCAAAAGCGATCGCCGGCAACCGTGCTGCCCTCGCACCGGGGTCGCGGGCCAACGCGTGATCACTATCCGCCAATGCGGTGATCTTGGGTGAGCAGTGCCTGACCACATCCCGAGCGGCGACCAAATCGTGGGCCCACCCCGAATCGACGAGCACCTGAGACTCCGCAGTTCGGGAGAAACCGCCGATCACCACGGCGCACCCGGCCACATGCGCGCGCAATACCGCGGATTCACGGGCGTGCGGGTAGGGCGAGCGGGGCTCGGACAGGTTGTCGTCGCCGTCGTCCCACACGACAACAAGGCCGGTGTCCGGCGTGGGGGCAAAAACGGAGCTTCGGGTGCCGACGACGATGCGGGAACTTCCGCGAAGCGCCGCAAGCCACCGCCGATAGCGCATAGCCGGGCCAAGTCCCGCTGAAAGTCCTACTACCGCTTCAGGTCCGGATACTTTCTCGCAGGCGGCAAGAACTCGATCGAGATCGCGCTGATCCGGAACGACGATGACCGCACTCTTGCCTGCCGACGCCACCGAACCGGCGAGTTCCGCCAACCGCAACGGCCAATCCTCACCGGGCAATGCCTGCCACACCGCTCGCGGAGCACGCAGTTCGCGGACAGCGGTGACAAACGCGTCGCCGTACTGATAGAGGTGCCAGCCTCGTTCGTCCAACGTAGGCGCGGCGATCTCGCCGCTCGGTTCCCACGGCTCGCCTTCCACCTTGGCGTGACGCGGCGGAACGGCTAGTCGAAGCACGTCGGCCCGGGTGCCTGCATAGCGTTCGGCAACGCGGTCGACCAGTTGCGCTATCTCGACGGTGAGAACTCGCTCGGCCGAAATGACACGTTCGAGCCACCCGAATTTGCCCTGATGATCGCTGGTCGCCTCGCGGGAGACGATGAAACCGTCGACCAGACGACCAGCAAAGCGGATGCGCACCCGTACACCAGGTTGCGCATCCGCTTCGAGTTCACGGGGAACGAGGTAGTCGAACTCTCGGTCGAGGTGGGCGAGCGGGAGCATCGGGAGCACCCGGGCAACCGGATCAACCTCTGCCGCTACTCTTTCCGCGCCCACCCGCGCCCCGTCTGTACGTCAGTTATCAGAGACCTGCTGCGCTGCGCAGCTTGTCCGCACGATCCGTGCTCTCCCACGGGAGATCGATGTCGGTGCGTCCGAAGTGACCGTACGCCGCAGTCTGTGCGTAGATCGGACGAAGCAGATCGAGATCGCGGATGATCGCTCCGGGCCGCAAGTCGAATACCTCTGTGATGGCCTGCTGGATCCGAGCCGGGTCGGTCTTCTCGGTACCGAACGTCTCGACGAACAAGCCGACGGGAGCAGCCTTGCCGATCGCGTAGGCAACCTGAACTTCGATGCGATCGGCGAGGCCGGCCGCAACGGCGTTCTTTGCAACCCAGCGCATTGCGTATGCCGCACTGCGGTCGACCTTTGACGGATCCTTGCCGGAGAATGCGCCGCCGCCGTGGCGAGCCATTCCGCCGTAGGTGTCGACAATGATCTTGCGTCCGGTCAGGCCGGCGTCACCCATCGGGCCACCGAGCACGAACTTGCCCGTCGGGTTGACGAGCAGACGCACGTCGGAGGTGTCCAGATCAATGACATTGATGTCTGCGAGCACCGAGTTGAGCACCTTCTCGCGAAGGTCAGGGGTCAGCAGGTTGTCGAGGTCGATGTCTGCGGCGTGCTGGGTGGAGATGACGACGGTGTCGAGACGAACCGGCTTGTCACCGTCGTACTCGATGGTGACCTGAGTCTTGCCGTCCGGACGCAGGTATGGCAAGACGCCGCTCTTGCGAACCTCGGTCAGACGACGCGACAAGCGATGAGCCATCGCGATGGGAAGCGGCATCAGTTCCGGCGTATCAGTAGTGGCGTAGCCGAACATCAGGCCCTGATCGCCGGCGCCCTGACGGTCGATTTCGTCGTCGAGAGTTCCGTTGACCCGAGCTTCGTGCGAATGATCAACGCCCTGAGCAATTTCCGGGGACTGCGCACCGATCGCGACGTTGACACCGCACGAGTTGCCGTCGAAGCCCTTGGCGGAGCTGTCGTAACCGATCTCGAGAACGGTGTCGCGGACGATCTTGGGGATGTCGGCGTATGCCGTGGTCGTGACCTCACCGGCGACGTGAACCTGGCCAGTGGTGACGAGTGTCTCCACGGCGACGCGGGCACGCGGATCCTGCGCGAGGATCGCGTCGAGGATGGAGTCGCTGATCGCGTCACAGATCTTGTCCGGGTGCCCCTCGGTGACGGACTCGCTGGTGAATAGCCGACTGCCGGACTTGCTCACAGATCTCCCTCTCGACGCCTTGAGTTCATGACTACAGCTTATTGAAATAACACGACCACCGTGTGGTGGCCGTTTTGTCGCTTATTCAGGGTGTAGCTGCGCCGACGATATCCGTTGAACGCTCGGCGCAACACCCTTACGCTCACCCGAAACGGGTGAGAAGCCCCTCACCCCTCTACGGGAATAACGTAATGAGCGCATCCAGCACGCGGCTGGCCATCAACGCTTTCGAACCGTGTTCCAGTGCCGCCTCGGATCCGTCGGAGCCGAGAAGCCAACCGTCGTTGTGATCAACTTCGAATGCCTTGCCCTCGCCGACTGCGTTGACCACAAGGAGATCGCAGCCCTTACGAGCAAGTTTCGAACGGGCGTAACTCAGGACGTCACCGTGTGCGTCACCGGTCTCAGCCGCAAATCCGACGATGACGGTGTCCGCGGCAAGGTCACCGGCCCGACGCGATTCGACGAGGCCGGCAAGGATGTCCGCGTTGCGCGTCAGGGGGATCGAGTCGGGTTCGTTTGCACCCTTCTTGATCTTGCTTCCCTCCACCGTGGTGGGCCGGAAATCGGCGACGGCAGCGGCCATGATGATGCCGTCCTGCCCGGGGGCATGCTTCTCGACGGCCAATCGAAGATCTTCGGCGGTCTTGATGTGGACGACGTCGACAGCTGCTGGATCCGCTAGATCGGCCGTGTATCCGGCGATCAGCGTGACCTGTGCACCTCGCTGCGCGGCCAGGCGAGCCAGGGCGTACCCCTGCTTGCCCGAACTGCGGTTGCCGAGGAAACGAACCGGATCGAGCGGTTCGCGGGTACCACCGGCGGTGACCAGGACTCGACGACCTTCGAGGTCACGAGGCAAAGCGTCGCTGCGCTCGAGGAGCAACGACGCGAGGCCCACGATCTCTTCGGGTTCGGGCAAGCGACCAGCACCGGTGTCCTTGCCGGTCAATCGTCCTGATGCCGGTTCGATCACGTGGACTCCGCGCGAACGCAGGGTCGCGACGTTGGACACCGTTGCGGGGTGTTCCCACATTTCGGTGTGCATCGCCGGAGCGAAGACGACGGGACAACGAGCGGTCAACAATGTTGCGGTCAACAGATCGTCAGCTCGGCCCATGACGGCACGTGCCATCAGATCGGCCGTAGCCGGCGCGATGACAACAAGGTCCGCTTCCTGCCCGAGTCGGACATGCGGCACCTGCGGTACATCGGCGAAGACACCGGTGTGCACCGGATTGCCGGAGAGCGCCTCGAAGGTTGCTCTGCCGACAAATTCCAGTGCGGACTCGGTGGGAATCACGCGAACGTGGTGACCACTCTCGGTGAAGCTGCGGATGATCGCGCACGCTTTGTACGCCGCGATACCCCCGCCGACACCCACAACGATGCGTTTACGCGCCGTACCGGAAGTTTCCGCTACTCCCCCGGTGCCCGAAACCGATTCGGGAGCGGCAGACGACGTGCTCACTCGCCTTCGGTGTGCTCGAGCAGATCAGCGTGGATTTCGCGCAGCGCGATGGAAAGCGGCTTTTCCTGCAGGCCCGGCTCGACGAGGGGGCCGACGTACTCGAGGATGCCGTCACCGAGCTGGTTGTAGTAATCGTTGATCTGGCGAGCACGCTTGGCCGAGTAGATGACCAGGGCGTACTTCGAGGAGGTGCGTTCGAGCAACTCGTCGATCGGCGGGTTGGTGATGCCGAGCGGAGTGTCGTAGGCAGGCAGAGCGCCCTGGCTTGCGGCGGACGCGGCTGAAGTGCTGCTCACTCTTGTGTCTCCTGAATTAGATCTTGAATGAAGGCCTACATGAATCGATTTTATGCACCTGGATGGATGAAAATCAGTTCCCAACCAACAAGGATACCAACTCATCGCAAGCCCGGCTTACATCCTCGTTCACGATGACCGTGTCGAACTCGTCCTGGGCGGCCAATTCGACTCGCGCCGTCTCCAAGCGCCTCGCGACCACCTCGTCGGATTCGGTGCCTCGCCCGGTGAGTCGCTGGACGAGAACGTCCCAACTCGGCGGAGCCATGAACACCAGGAGAGCTTCGGGTTTTGCCTTGCGTACCGCACGGGCTCCGGCCAGATCGACCTCGACCAGTACGGGTCGTCCTGCTTCGAGAGCTTCTTCGACGGGAGCCGCTGGTGTGCCCGATCGCTGCAGTCCGCCGTGAATGTCGGCCCATTCGAGGAGCTCACCGGAATCGATCATCCGCTGAAACTCGTCGCGAGTGGTGAAGCGGTAGTCCTTGCCGTCCACCTCACCCGGGCGAGGATCGCGGGTCGTTGCCGACACGCTGAACATCAACTCGGGCAACCGAGTCCTCAGTTCGCGGACCACACTCGACTTACCGACAGCCGAGGGGCCGGCTAGTACAACCAGCCGACCCCTCCGCACTGCAGTCTTGCTCTCTGACACAGCCTCAGCACTCATAAGAAACTGTTTTCGCAGCGCTCATCACTACTGTTGCGCCAGTTTTTCTCACGGTTCGACTCAGACCTCGAAGTCGAACTTGGTGAGCAGAGCCCGACGCTGACGATCACCGAGGCCGCGGATGCGACGGGTCGGAGCGATCTCCAGCTCGGTCATGATCTCCTGAGCCTTGACCTTGCCCACCTTCGGCAAAGCCTCGAGCAGTGCAGAAACCTTCATCTTGCCCAAGATTTCGTTGTCTTCGGCGTCCTTGAGGACCTCTTTAAGGTCGGTGCCGCCACGCTTCAGGCGCTCCTTGAGCTCAGCCCTGGCCTTGCGGGCAGCAGCTGCCTTCTCCAAAGCAGCAGCGCGCTGCTCATCAGTCAACTGGGGAAGGGCCACGGTTCCTCCGTCTCGTCGTGTGCAAATTTTGTCTATTCCACTGGATAACCAGCAGCGATAGCGACCGTACTCACGCCTGGCGCGAATTGCTAACCCACCCCCCGCGGTCCGGTGCAGATCACGGTGGGTTATGCGCTCTGAAACGTATCTCGAAATCGATGTGCACGACAGCGCTATCTCGACCGAAACAAAACAACATGGACGTTAATATGATTGCGAAAACTATTGTAACACAGGGATTTTCGGTAAAACTACCGAATAGCACCCAAGGTTGCCCCAGGCGTCGGCCGCACCGCCACCAAACGTGCCCGGTGCCACAGTCAAATTTTTCGACGCAATTCGACGCGTTTGCGCGTGTCGCGAGCGAAACTCACGCAGAAAGCGAAGATTTCGGATCGCCGGCGCTCGCGTCGGCACCGGCATTTCGGTCCGCACCCGGTACGACCAACGCCACGAGGACAGCAAACGCAACCCAGAGTAAAGAATTCTCCAAGACAAAGCCGACAACCGGGACGTCGAGGTCTGCGCCGACGCGCGGCAACCGGAACAGCACCACTGCTGCAGTCAGCGCAACGGCGGCCAACGACCAGGCGGGAATCGTGCTCCTCCCCCGCGGCGGCGTCAAGAGCACGCCAACGGCCGGCACCAGCCACACGAAATGATGGGTCCACGCGATAGGTGTCACTACAGCGGCAAGCAGCGCGACCACGGTAAACGCCGCCAGATCCCCGCGTAAGCGCTGTACACGCCGAGTCGCAAGAATCCCCAGCCCGGCAAGAACAACACACGCAGCCAGCCACACAGGCCCCACCATGGCGTCGGGAAGCACCCGCAGCGCCATTCCACGGAGCGACTGATTTCCGAAGACCGCCGGGTCTCCCACGGCGACGCGTCCCGACAGCGATGCGATGTCACCGAAGTAGTCGAGGCTCGCTCGTGGCAGTATCGCGAAACCTACGGCGGTTGCTCCCGCAAAACCCGCAACGCCGCCCGCAAAGGCCTTCCACTTCCCGGTGATGACGTAGTAGCCGAGGTAGACGATGGGCACGAGTTTGACAGCTCCGGCTATGCCGACCAAGACGCCCTCGGGCAGCCACTTCGGCCGCGCGAGGACGTCGATCAGGCACAGGAACGTCAGAAACAGTCCAACCTGCCCGTACCCGAGGTGATCCGAAATCGGCGACGCAATCGTCCACAGAATCAGGAATCCCACATAGACCGACAGCGGTCGCTTACGTGTGAGCGGCACTCCCCGGTAGCTCAGTACGATGATCGCGGCCAGCATCAGAAGACTGATGAAACTCCACGTCCACTGCATGAAACCCCAGGTGCCGATCGCCACCGGGACGGCAACGACGGCGGCAAACGGTGGATACGTGAACGGCAATCGGGCGTTGAACGAGCCGTCGTAGAGGTTTGTGCCATCCAAGACGGCCTGCCCGGCCGTCCGGTACACCGCGAGGTCGTCGCCGTGTACACCGGTCAGAGCCTGAAACGAGGTGGCCAACAACCCACACACCACAACAAGCACCCCGACGCGCCACCAGCGACGCGTCCACAATCCGTCCAATCCACTCACCGCAGGACGGTACCACCGCGATCCGACACCACTGGATACGTCGTGATCGCTCACGGATCAGTTCGCCAACGCTGCTTCGATCTCGTCCCGATCACGCCTGGCGGCCTCGCGGAGCGCCGAGATAGACGGTCCGTACTTGAGAACACCGCGCGACGAGTTCGGCAGGAGCAACTCCGTCGAACCGGCAAAGATCTCGGCCAGATCGGCGGCCGTCGCACCTTGAGCGCCGAGTCCCGGAGCCAGGATCGGACCGTTGAAGTCGGTCAGGTCCAAGCCGTGATCGCGAGTAGCGCCTACAACCAGTCCGACAGTGTCACGGCCGTCTGCGTTGGCGGCAACGGCGTCGTCGACGATCGACTGCGCCACCGACACACCACCGGCGGAGGATTGCTGCAATCCGCCGCCCTCGGGGTTGGACGTGCGCGCGAGCACGAAGATTCCGCGCGCGTTCTCGCGAGCAAGGTCCAAGGCCGGAGCCAAGGCGCCGAACCCGAGGTACGGCGACACCGTCACCGAATCCGAGGTCAGCGGCGATTCACCGAGCCACGCCTGTGCATACGCATCCATGGTGGAACCGATGTCGCCGCGCTTGGCGTCAGCCACGACGAGCGTCCCGGCGTCGCGAAGAGCCGCGATCGTGCGTTCGAGCACGGCGAATCCTGCGCTGCCGTACGCCTCGAAAAAAGCAACCTGCGGCTTCACGAGTGCAACTTCACCGGTGAACGCTTCGACGCAGATGTCCGCGAACTTCGCCAAGCCGTCAGCGGAGCGGGGCAAGCCCCACGCGTCGAGAAGAGCTGGATGCGGGTCGATGCCCACACACAGCCGCCCCCGGTCCGCAGTCGCGGACCGAAGGCGCTGACCCCAACTGAGGGTCACGACTGTGCGGACGGTTGACGCAGTCCGGCGTGCAGTTCCTGCAAGGAGTGAACGCCGATGTCGCCGCGCAGAACAGCTTCGATGCCCTGAACGGCAGCCGAAGCGCCCTGCACTGTCGTGATGCACGGAATGTTCGACGCCACAGCGGCACTGCGGATCTCGTAGCCGTCGACGCGTGGGCCGGAGTTGCCGTACGGGGTGTTGATGATCATGGCGACCTCACCGCTGCGGATCTGGTCGACGATGGTCACAGCACCCTCAGGCACCTCTTCACCGGACTGCTTGTACACGTTGGTGCACTCGATACCGTTGCGGCGCAAGACCTCTGCGGTTCCGTCTGTCGCGAGGATCGTGAAGCCCAGGTCCGCAAGACGCTTGACCGGGAAGATCAGCGAACGCTTGTCCTTGTTGGCAACCGAGACGAACACGGCGCCTTCGGTGGGCAGCGATCCGTAGGCAGCGGTCTGCGACTTGGCGAAGGCAGTGCCGAAGTCGAAGTCGATGCCCATGACCTCGCCGGTGGACTTCATTTCCGGGCTCAGCAGGGTGTCGACTCCGGTTCCGTCGGCGCGGCGGAACCGGTTGAACGGCAGTACTGCTTCCTTGACCGCGATCGGTGCGCCGGCCGGGGTGTTTCCGCCGTCGCCCTCTGCAGGCAGGATTCCGCTGACCCGCAGTTCGGCGATCGATTCGCCGAGCATGACGCGAGCACAGGCCTTGGCCAACTGCACAGCCGTCGCCTTGGAGACGAACGGGACGGTGCGGCTGGCGCGCGGGTTCGCCTCGAGGACGTAGAGGATGTCGTCCTTGAGTGCGTACTGCACGTTGAGTAGGCCCTTGACGCCGATTCCCTTGGCCAGAGCCTCGGTGGAGCGGCGAACGTTCTCGAGGTCTGCACGGCCCAGCGTGATGGGCGGCAGCGCACATGCCGAGTCACCGGAGTGGATGCCGGCTTCCTCGATGTGCTCCATGACGCCCGCGAGGTACACCTCGGTGCCGTCGCAGAGAGCGTCGACGTCGATCTCGACCGCATCTTCGAGGAAGCGGTCGACCAGCACGGGGCGGTCGTCGGAGATTTCCGTGGCCCGGGAGATGTAGTTGGCGAGTGAAGCCTCGTCGTACACGATCTCCATGCCGCGTCCACCGAGCACGTACGACGGACGCACCAGGACCGGGTAGCCGATGCCTGCCGCGATGTCGCGGGCGCCGTCGAACGTGGTGGCTGTACCGAACTTCGGTGCGGGCAAACCGGCTTCGGTCAGCACTCGACCGAACTCACCGCGATCCTCGGCGAGGTCGATGGCTGCGGGGCTGGTTCCGACGATCGGAACGCCCGCAGCTTCGAGGCGCTTGGCCAACCCGAGCGGGGTCTGGCCACCGAGCTGGACGATGACGCCGGCAACGGTGCCCGACTGTGCTTCAGCGCGGTAGACCTCGAACACGTCCTCGAACGTGAGCGGCTCGAAGTACAGGCGATCAGCGGTGTCGTAGTCCGTCGAGACGGTCTCGGGGTTGCAGTTGACCATGACGGTCTCGTAGCCGGCCTCGGACAGAGTCTGCGCAGCGTGGACACACGAGTAGTCGAACTCGATGCCCTGACCGATGCGGTTGGGGCCTGATCCGAGGATCAGGACCTTGGGACGCTCGGTCTGCGGGGCGACCTCGGACTCGGCGTTGGGGTCGAGTTCGTACGTCGAGTAGTGGTACGGCGTCTTGGCTTCGAACTCTGCGGCGCACGTGTCGACGGTCTTGTAGACCGGGCGGACACCGAGCTCGTCACGCAGAGCGCGAACACCGTCCTCGCCGCCGAGTTCGGGGCGCAGGGCCGCGATCTGACGATCCGAAAGACCGTGGTACTTGGCCTGACGCAACGCAATTTCATCGAAAGTTTCTGCAACGCGCAGCTTTTCGCCGAGTTCGTGGATCTGCTGGAACTGATCGAGGAACCACGGGTCGATCTTCGTGGCGTCGAAGAGCTGCTCGATGGTGGCGCCGAGGGCAAATGCCTTCTCGATGCCGTACATCCGGCCGTCCTGCGGAACGCTGATATCGGCAAGCAGAGCTTCGAGGCTCTCGGTTTCAACCTCGGGGCCCGTCCAGTAACCCGCACGCTTGGTCTCGAGCGAGCGCATGACCTTGCCGAATGCCTCGGTGAAGTTGCGGCCGATGCTCATTGCCTCACCCACCGACTTCATCGTGGTGGTCAGAGTTCCGTCGGCGCCGGGGAACTTCTCGAACGCAAAGCGAGGAGCCTTGACGACGACGTAGTCGAGCGTCGGCTCGAAGCAGGCCGGCGTTTCCTTGGTGATGTCGTTGACGATCTCGTCGAGCGTGTATCCGATGGCCAGCTTGGCGGCCATCTTCGCGATCGGGTACCCGGTCGCTTTCGATGCCAGTGCCGACGAGCGGGAGACGCGCGGGTTCATCTCGATGACAACCAGGCGGCCGTCGGCCGGGTCCATCGCGAACTGGATGTTGCAGCCGCCGGTGTCGACGCCCACCTCACGCAGGATGTCGATGGAGAGGTCGCGCATTGCCTGGTACTCGCGGTCGGTCAGCGTCATCGCCGGGGCGACCGTGACGCTGTCGCCGGTGTGGACACCAACCGGGTCGACGTTCTCGATGGAGCAGACGATCACGACGTTGTCGCGACTGTCACGCATGAGTTCGAGTTCGTATTCCTTCCAACCGAGGATGGATTCCTCGATCAGGACGTTGGCGGTCGGCGATGCAGCCAGACCGCCGCCGGCGATCCGGTTGAGATCGTCGACGTTGTACGCCATACCGGAACCGAGGCCGCCCATGGTGAAGGAAGGGCGTACGACAACCGGGTAGCCGAGTTCGGCAACCGTGGCGTGTACTTCGTCCATCGTGTAGCAAACAGCCGACTTCGCGGATTCGCCGCCGACCTTGGCAACGATGTCCTTGAACTTCTGGCGATCCTCGCCGCGCTGGATGGCGTCGAAATCGGCACCGATCAGCTCGACGTCGTACTTCTCGAGGATGCCCTGCTCGTGCAGCGCCACAGCGGCGTTGAGAGCGGTCTGACCGCCGAGCGTCGCAAGGACGGCGTCGATCTTGTTGCCCTGCAACGCTTCCTTGGCGATGACCTTCTCGAGGAACTCGGCCGTGATCGGCTCGACGTAGGTAGCGTCAGCGAACTCGGGGTCCGTCATGATGGTGGCCGGGTTGGAGTTGACCAGGCTGACGCGCAGGCCCTCCTCCTGGAGGACGCGGCAAGCCTGGGTGCCCGAGTAGTCGAACTCGCAGGCCTGACCGATGACGATCGGACCGGAGCCGATTACCAGGATGTGCTTGAGATCTGTACGGCGTGGCATTAGTTCTTGACTCCGGTTTCTTTCCGTGCGGAGAGCAGGCTGGTGAAGCGGTCGAAGAGATACGCGGCGTCGTGCGGGCCGGCTGCGGCTTCCGGGTGGTACTGCACCGAGAAGGCCGAATCGTCGAGCAGGCGAACACCTTCGACGGCTCCGTCATTGGCGCAGGTGTGGCTTACCACGGCGCGACCGAACGGGGTGTCGAATTCCTGGCCGGCTTCACCTTCGAGTGCGAAGCCGTGGTTCTGAGCGGTGATCGCGATGCGACCCGTCTGATGCTCGATCACCGGGATGTTGATGCCGCGGTGGCCGAACTTCATCTTGTACGTGCTCAGGCCGAGGGCGCGGCCCAGGATCTGGTTGCCGAAGCAGATACCGAACAGCGGCAAGCCCTGTCCGATGACCTCTTTCGTCAGGTGCACTGCGCCGTCGGCGGTGGCCGGGTCGCCCGGGCCGTTGGAGAGGAACACACCGTCGGCCTTGAGGTCGAGGATCTGCTCGAGGCTCGCGTTGGACGGTAGTACGTGCACGCGAATGCCGCGCTCGGCGAACATGCGCGGGGTGTTCGTCTTGATACCGAGGTCGATGGCGGCAACCGTGTACAGCGCCTCGCCGCCCTTCGGCTCGACGATGTAGCCGCTGGTGGTGCTGACCTCACCGGCAAGATCGGCGCCGAGCATGGTGGGCTGATCCTGGACCCGTCGGACCAACTCGTCGTCGGCGGCGATGGCCTCACCGGAGAAGATTCCGGCCTTCATCGAACCGCGAGTACGCAGGTGGCGAACCAGGGCGCGCGTGTCGATACCGGCGATGCCGACAATCGACTGCTCTTCGAGCTTGGCCTGCAGCGAACCCGTCGCGCGCCAGCTCGAGGTCACCCGAGAGGGGTCACGAACGACGTATCCGGCAACCCAGATCTTCGCGCCGGCGCTGTCCCCGGTCGGTCCGACGGACTCGTCGTCCTCGTCGTTCCAGCCGGTGTTGCCGATCTGCGGCGCAGTGGAGACCACGATCTGGCGGTGGTAGCTGGGATCGGTGAGCGTTTCCTGGTAGCCGGTCATGCCGGTGCTGAACACCGCTTCGCCCAGCGTCTGTCCAACCGCGCCGAAGGTGGTTCCGCGGAACACCCGTCCGTCTTCGAGGACCAGTACTGCGGGGCTGCTGTCAAAGCCGCTCATGCGTTCTTTCCGTTCTGCTCGATGTCGCCAGAGCTTGCGTCTTCATTGTTGTTCGTCTTGTTCGAAGCAGTAACCGGCTTGACCCAGTCCGGGTACACCATTTTGTCGTCGCCGCGCACGCCCGTGTCGATCTCGGTTCCGCTCGGCAACTCCCAGCGGATGACCAGGACCCCGTCCTTGCTCATGACCTTGCCTGCGAGACCGCTCTCGGTGCGGATCGCGCGGATCGACTTCTCGGGGATCCAGATAGCGGACGCCCCGTCACGCTCGACCAGGATGCCGTTGGAGTAGCGACTGATCTCGCAGGTCGCCCGGAATCCGAGATCTCCGACCGCAATGCGGTCCTGCCAGCTGGGCGCGATGGTGCTACCGACGTACAAGCCGGTGGTCGGCATGACCAGCAATTCACCCAACGTCGCCGGCACCGTGGGCAGCTCGCCGATCTTGTCTTTCTGTCGTCGGGCGCGGCCACGCCAGCCGATGAACATCAAACCGATCATCGCGGCCCAGAAGACCACCAGACCGACAATCCACAGAACTCTTTCCATCTCCATGACGCCTACTCCTTGCTGCTCAGCAGCCGCGGCGATCCGTCGTGTGCAGTAACGCGGCCACGTAACAGTGTGGTCGTGACCCGAGCAGGCAATGTCATCGACTCATACGGAGTGTTACTCGCGACACTCGCCAGTGCCTTGCCGTGCACGGTCCATTCTGCGGAGGGATCGATCAACGTCAGGTTGGCCGGCTCCCCCACCTCGATGGGGCGGCCCTGATCGTCGAGGCCGACAATCGCTGCGGGACGCTCACTCATGACGCGAGCAACGCCGCGCCAGTCGAGCAGTCCGGGCTCCACCATCGTTTGCACGATGATCGAGAGCGCCGTCTCGAGGCCGAGCATGCCGGGGCGCGCAGCGGCGAACTCGCAGCACTTGTCCTGCTCGGCGTGCGGAGCGTGATCGGTGGCCACGCAGTCGATGATGCCCTCGGCCAGGCCCTTGCGCAGGGCAGCAACATCGCTGGCCTCACGAAGTGGCGGGTTGACCTTGTTGATGGCGTCGTACGTCTCGAGACGCGAATCGTCGAGCAGCAGGTGGTGTGGGGTGACCTCGGCAGTGATCGAAATACCCTGTCCGCGAGCCCACTTGACGAGTTCGACGGTTCCCGCTGTCGACGCGTGGCAGATGTGGACCCGGGCGCCGGCATCACGGGCAAGGAGTGCGTCGCGGGCAACGATGGACTCTTCCGCGGCGCGTGGCCAGCCGGCCAATCCGAGGCGAGCGGCCGTCGGGCCCTCGTGTGCAACTGCACCGACCGTCAGACGCGGCTCTTCGGCGTGCTGCGCGATGAGAACGCCCAGCGAGCTGGAGTATTCGAGCGCGCGGCGCATGATCAGCGGGTTGTCGACGCAATGACCGTCGTCGGAGAACATCTTGACCTTGCCGACACCGGCGGCCATGGTTGCCATCTCGGCGAGCTGCTTGCCTTCGAGGCCGACAGTGACAGCTCCGACGGGATGGACGTCGACGAGGCCGACTTCCTGGCCACGTCGCCACACGTGATCGGTGATGACCACGGAATCGGCGACAGGGCTGGTGTTCGCCATCGCGAAGACTGCGGTGTATCCACCCAGAGCGGCTGCCGCAGAACCTGTTTCGATGGTTTCCGTGTCTTCACGACCGGGTTCACGCAGATGCGTGTGCAGGTCGACAAATCCGGGAAGCAGGATCTGACCACTGCCGTCGATCACCTCGGATGCGGTGGCCGGATCCAGGTTCACGCCGATCTCGAGAATGACTCCGTCGCCGACACGGACGTCGACGGCTTCCCCTTCTCCGTAGATCAGTACGCCGCGGAGCAGGACACTCACCGGTGATTCTCCGTTCTGATTGCTTGTCACATCGCACCGTCCTCTGAACCGACCAGAAGCCGGAACAAGACAGCCATGCGCATGTGCACACCATTGGTAACCTGCTGCAGCACAGCAGCTTTGGGGGAATCTGCGACAGCCGAGGCAATTTCCATGCCGCGCAGCATCGGGCCGGGGTGCAGGACCACCGCGTGATCGGCCAGCATTCCGAGACGCTTCTCGGACAGGCCGTAATTGATCGAGTACTCGCGCTGCGACGGGAAGAATCCGCCGTTCATGCGTTCGGCCTGGACCCGCAGCATCAGGACTGCATCGAGTCCGGGCAGTTCCGCGTCGAGTGAATGCGAGACGGTGACCGGCCACGTGTGTGCGCCGATCGGCAGCAGCGTCGGCGGGGCAACGAGGACAACCTCGGCGCCGAGCATCGACAGAAGCAACGCGTTCGAACGCGCGACACGACTGTGCAGGATGTCGCCGACAATGGCGATCCGCTTGCCCTCGATGTCGCCAAGACGCTGACGCAAGGTCAGAGCGTCGAGCAACGCCTGCGTGGGATGTTCGTGAGTGCCGTCGCCGGCGTTGATGACCGCGGGGCCACCGTCCGATGCGGTGCCGGTCCACTGGGCGATCTGATGAGCTGCGCCCGACGCGGGGTGACGAACGATCAGAGCGTCGGCGCCGGCAGCACGCAGTGTCATCGCGGTATCGCGCAGCGATTCACCCTTCGACACCGACGAGCTGGATGCACTGACGTTGATGACGTCGGCGCTCATCCACTTACCGGCCACCTCGAAGGACACCCGGGTGCGGGTGGAGTTCTCGAAGAACACCGTCATCACTGTGCGGCCACGAAGTGTCGGGAGCTTGTGAACTTCACGGCCCAGGAGTGCCTGCTCGAAGCGTTCGGCCTCGTCGAGAAGTTCGATCGCGGACTCTCGGTTGAGGTCTGCGATGGAGAGAAGGTGCTTCACGCGCTCTTACCTCCGGAAATGACCACAGCGTCCCGGCCGTCGTGTTCCTGAAGGAGTACCTTGACGTCCTCGGACCTCGCGGTGGGAACGTTCTTGCCGACGTAATCGGCGCGCAGCGGGAGTTCGCGGTGGCCGCGGTCGACCAGTACGGCAAGCTGCACCGCACGCGGGCGTCCCAGGTCACGAAGAGCGTCCAAGGCGGAGCGGACGGTACGGCCGGAGAACAGGACGTCGTCGACGAGTACGACCAACGCGTTGTCGACGCCACCTTCGGGAACGGAGGTCCGTTCGAGGGGGCGGTGCGGCTTGGTGCGGAGATCGTCACGGTAGAGCGTGATGTCGAGAGATCCGATGGGTGTACGCACACCGGAGAATTCTTCGATCTTGTCGCGAAGACGTGTCGCGATGGTGGTGCCCCTGGTGGGAATACCGATGAGGACGACGCGGGGCGCAGTACCTTCTGGTCCGTCGAGTGCCGTTTTCTCGATGATCTCGTGCGCGATTCGCGCGACGGTCCGGCCCACATCCTGGGCGGACAGCAATTCGCGGGTCTCGGCGTCACTGGCCTGCGTTGTATCTGGACCTGCAAGATCGGATGGGCGAGACCCTTCGGGCACGCTCATACAGCGACCTCCTTCTCCGCCTCACTGGACGGATCGTTAAAGGATGTCTGACGGTTCCCCACCCTATCAGCCGACAGACCTGAAACCCGCCGCGCGAGCCGTCGTCATGACGGGTTGTGTGCAGACACACAACCTAAGCTCGCACGGCGGGCGGTAGTACTGAAATACGCGGAACGGTAGAGCTACTCGGTACCCGAATCGGTGTCCTGCGCGCGCTGCGAAGTCGCCGCAGCGGCCGAACGAACCTGCGGAGCTACGAGGACAACCTGGCCGAGGATTCCGTTGACGAATCCGGGCGAGTCGTCCGTCGACAACTGCTTTGCCAATTCGACGGCCTCGTCCACGGCAACAACCGGCGGGACGTCCGTCGCGTGGAAGAGCTCCCACACGGCAATACGCAGAATCGCGCGGTCGACTGCGGGCAGACGCTCGAGCGTCCAGTCCTGCAGGTGCGACGAGATGACCTGATCGATCCGGTCGAGGTTCTCCGCAACTCCGGACACCAAGGTGACCGTGTACGGGGCAACGGGAGCTACTGCGTCGTCCTTGACGGACAGATCGGAACGCTCCGACGCCAGTTCTACCGGGTCGAGGTCACGTGCCTCGGCTTCGAAAAGGAAGTCGACAGCACGCTTGCGCGCCTTGTGGCGCGCACCGAGTTTCTTATGAGTGCCGGACACTTTAGGAATTCACACGCCCGAGGTAGTTACCGTCACGCGAATCGACCTTGAGCTTGTCACCGGTGTTGATGAACAGCGGCACGTTGATCTCGGCACCGGTCTCGAGGGTGGCAGGCTTGGTGCCACCGGTGGAGCGGTCGCCCTGCAGGCCCGGATCGGTGTGCTGAACGACAAGCTCGACCGTGACCGGGAGCTCGACGAAAAGCGGGACGTCCTCGTGAGTCGCAACCTGAACGGCCATGTTCTCGAGAAGGAAACGCGACTGCTCGCCGACGACAGTTTCGCTGATCGGAATCTGGTCGTAGGTGTCGCCGTCCATGAAGATGTAGTCGCTACCGTCGTGGTACAGGTAGGTCATGTCGCGGCGGTCGACCGTGGCGGTCTCGACCTTCACACCGGCGTTGAACGTCTTGTCCACTACCTTGCCCGAGAGCACGTTCTTGAGCTTGGTACGCACGAAGGCAGGGCCCTTGCCGGGCTTGACATGCTGGAACTCGATAATCGTCCACAGCTGGCCTTCGATCTGCAGAACCAGACCGTTCTTGAAATCACTGGTGGAAGCCACTTGCTTCGCGTCTCCTAGGGGGTCGGGAAACCGTCTCAGATGACGGTAAGGTCTTTTGCGGTCAGTGTGAGCAGCTCTGGCCCCTGCTCACGAACAACGAGCGTGTCCTCGATCCGTACGCCTCCGCGCCCGGAGAAGTACACGCCCGGCTCGACGGTCACCGCCGCGCCGGAAAGAAGTGTACCGGTGCCGAGCTTCCCGATTCCGGGAGCTTCGTGGATTTCCAGCCCCACACCGTGTCCGAGGCCGTGCAGGAACAACTCGCCGTACCCTGCGTCGTCGATCACCGAGCGTGCCGCAGCGTCGACGGCGGCACATTCTGCACCGGGAACCAGGGCCGCGCAGCCGGCCGCTTGGGACTTGGCAACCAGTTCGTAGACGTCCCGTTGCCAATCGGAAACAGTCTCCAGCACGTAGGTGCGAGTCATATCGGAGTGATACCCGCCGACCTGGGCGCCGAAGTCCAATTTCACGAAGTCGCCAGACGCCAATACCGCACCGGTGGGTCGGTGATGCGGAATCGCGGAGTTCGATCCGGCTGCCACGATCGTCTCGAAGGAGATTCCGTCGGCGCCGCTCTCGAACATGAGGTTTTCCAGTTCGCGGCCCACCTCGCGTTCGGTGCGACCCGGCCGCAGTCCCCCGCGAGTGATCAACTGCGCCAACGCATCATCGGCCGCCGCACACGCGGCACGCAACAATCCGATCTCGTGCTCGTCCTTGACCATCCGTAGTTTCTCGACAAGCCCGCTCACCGGTTCGAACCGGACGGACGGCGCCGACTCCGTCCAGGATCGGTGCTCGGCAAACGTCGCGACGTGCGCCTCGAAAGCCAGGACGTCGCCCGAGAAGGTTCCGATCAGATGCGCTGCGCTCGAACGATCGATTTCGGCCCGTAGATCCGGCACCTGCTCGGCAACTTGCGTGACGTAACGACCGTCCGTGCAGATTACTGTCGCATCCTCGTCGCCATCAGCATCTCGAGCGCTCACCACCAGCGCGGCGTTCGATCCGGTGAACCCCGTGAGGTAGCGGATGTTCAGAAGGTCTGTGACGAGAATCGCGTCGAGTTCGCGCTCAACCAGAAGCGTACGGAGGGCATCGCGGCGGGACCGATGATCAACTGACATGACTCGAACCTACCCGCTCGTCGCGGTCTCCCTCTCAATCCGAAACGCGCGGTTACAGCAATAATTGTGGGTTAGGCCACAAGTGGAATCTGTTCTAGTTAGGCTGTAGGTATGAACGCGTGGTTAGTACGTGGCCTCGGCATGGCCCTGATACATGTTGTGTTTCGCGCATTGCTCGGTATGGCGATCGCTCAGTGGCCACTCCAGGGCTCCACCCTGCGATGGCTCTCCCTGTTCATCGTCATCGCACTTGCTGCGATCTGGGGCGGAATCGACGGGATCCGTGATCGTCGCCAGTTCCCCGAGCCGGACGACGGTGCAGACCTCCTGATGCTGTGGCTCAAAGCCGCCGTTGTCGGTGGCTTCGTCGCCGGCGCAGCCAGCTGGCTCCTGAGCCTCGTCCCGGCCCTCGAACTGACCCAACAGGGTCTGTTCTTCGAAATCACCGCCGGTGCGGCCTTCACGATTCTGCTCATCTTCGTTCCCGCGATGGTCGCCGTTACCGTCGGCCGGTTCTTCACGAGCCGTGAGCAGCGCAAGCACGGCACGGCCCCGCAAACTCCGTCGCATGAGCGCCACCATGAACCTGTCCCCGTCAGCGAGGGCTACGACTCCCCCACAACCCAGCACGCGTACAGCGGCGCTGCCATGACGGTCGAGGAATCCGACGCCGACACAACCGTCTTTCCCGCCATCGACCTGGGCAAGCGCGAACAGTAGCGTCCACGACTGAGGGCTCCGAGGAAATCATCCTCGGAGCCCTCAGTCGTGTGTGGGTTTCTTGTGTCTACGTACTTCAACCGCGCTCGGCGAGGAACCTGATCGCCAGTGGGTATCCGGCAACACCCAATCCGACGATCACGCCGGCCGCGATAGGACTGAGGAGAGAATTGTGCCGAAACTCCTCGCGCGCATGAACATTCGAGATGTGAACCTCGACCAGACCGGCGGTGAGCTCGACGCACGCATCACGCAATACGACAGAGGTATGAGTCAATCCGCCGGCGTTGAGAATTACCGGTTCGCCGGCATCCGCCGCGTCGTGAATCCAGCCGAGCAGGTCGCCTTCGTGATCGCTCTGACGAACAACCACCTCGACGCCCAATTCCTTACCGGTCGCGACACACAGTTCGACCAGATCGTCGTGCGTGGTCGCGCCGTACACCTCCGGCTGACGCTTACCGAGGCGGCCGAGATTCGGTCCGTTGACGACGTTGATTTTCACAGGCGAACCGTTCCGCCGGATGCCCTGGGCGGGCGGGCAATAGCCGAGTACGCCGCAACCAGCAGCGACGGATCCGGGCCTTCGAGCCTGCCGGGCTTGGCCAAGCCGTCGAGAACAACGAACCGCAGCAGTCCGGCACGGTTCTTCTTGTCGGTCTGCATTCCGGCGAGCAACTGAGAAAAAGCATCGTCGTCGTACGACGTCGGGAGCCCCACCAATTCGAGGATCGACTTGTGGCGATCGGCTGTCGCGTCGTCGAGGCGCCCGGCCAAGCGACCCAGTTCAGCGGCGAACACCAGGCCTACCGACACTGCGGCGCCGTGACGCCACTTGTACTGCTCACGACGCTCGATCGCGTGCGCCAGAGTGTGTCCGTAATTGAGGATTTCGCGCAGATCCGACTCGCGAAGATCGGCTGCGACAACCTTGGCCTTGACCTCGACGGAACGTCGAATCAGTTCGGGCAGAACAGTTCCCGACGGATCCAGTGCAGCCTTCGGGTCTGCCTCGATCAGGTCCAGGATGACAGGGTCGGAAATGAAGCCCGTCTTGATGACCTCTGCCAAACCGGCGACGATCTCGTTATGCGGCACCGTCTCGAGAGTCGCGAGATCGATGAACACCGCGCCCGGTTCGTGGAACGCACCGACGAGGTTCTTGCCGGCTTCGGTGTTGATGCCCGTCTTGCCGCCCACTGCCGCGTCGACCATCGCAAGCAATGTGGTCGGAACGTGCACAACCTTGACGCCGCGCATCCATGTTGCTGCCACAAAACCGGTGAGGTCTGTCGCGGCGCCGCCGCCGAGGCTCATGATCGCGTCGCTGCGGGTCAGGCCGATACGTCCCAACACGTCCCAGCAGAAGCCGGCCACAGCCAGATCCTTGCCGTCCTCGGCGTCCGGGATCTCGATGCGATGCGCGTCGATTCCCTTCTCCGCCAATGCGCCGCGCACGGCCTCAGCGGTTTCCGCGAGCGGTGGCTGATGGAAAATCGCGACGGTCCGCGTGCCCTCCAACTCGGCGACGATGTCGCCGAGCAGACCGCGCCCGATCACAACCGGGTAAGGACTTGCGGTCTTCACCTCTACAACTACGGGTTCGGTCACTGCTCCACTGCTCCGCTCCGGTTGATCATTTGTCTTCAAGTTTGGATACCAACTGCGCGACGACGCGCGACGGACTCCGACCGTCGGTGCGTATCCGGATGGTGGCAGCGCGCCGGTACAACGGACGCCGACGCCGCATCAATTCCTGATATTTCACCTTGGGATCGCCGCCCGCCAGAAGCGGTCGGTGATTGTTGGCACCTGTCCGGCGCAGCCCTTCGGCAACACTGATCTCGAGATAGATCACGGTGTGACCGTCGAGCAATGCGCGCGTGCGCTCCGACAAGATCGCACCGCCACCGAGCGAGACAATGCCGTCCGTGCTGGCCAACGCTTCCCGAACCACATCTTCCTCGATCTCACGAAAGCGTGGCTCGCCGTCGTGCGTGAAGATGTCGGGAATCGTCCGTCCGGTCGTCTTTTCGATCTCGGCGTCAGTGTCAACCAGGTCGAGTTCCAACGCCTGCGCGATACGACGGCCGATGGTCGACTTACCGGCCCCGGGTGGCCCGATAAGTACAGCTTTCGGTTTCATCGTGGCAGGACCTTCCGCGTGGACGCTCTCAGCGAGGCGGTCGGGCTGCGATACCGTCGGCGTAGCGCCGGTAGTTCGCTGTGGTCTCGGCAATGGAATCACCGCCGAACTTTTCGAGTGCGGCTTGAGCGACAACAAGCGCAACCATGGATTCCGCAACAACACCGGCAGCCGGAACCGCGCAGACGTCACTGCGCTGATGGATGGCAACTGCCTCTTCACCGCTTTCCATGTCGACCGTCGCCAATGCGCGCGGCACCGTTGAGATCGGCTTCATCGCGGCGCGAACCCGCAGTGCCTCGCCGTTGGTCATGCCGCCTTCGATACCGCCTGCACGGTTGGTGGAACGGACAATGCCGTCCGGGCCGGGGCGGATTTCGTCGTGAGCTTCGCTGCCGCGGCGACGCGCGGTCTCGAAACCGTCGCCAACCTCGACACCCTTGATGGCCTGAATTCCCATGAGGGCAGCAGCAAGTCGCGCGTCGAGACGCTCGGCGCCGCTGACAAACGTTCCGATACCGACAGGCAGGCCGTGAATGACAACCTCGACGACGCCACCGAGGGTGTCGCCATCCTTCTTAGCCGCTTCGATTTCGGCGATCATCGACTCTTCGGCGGCCTTGTCGAAAGCGCGGACCGGGCTCGCGTCGATCGCGTCCAGATCCTTGCCCTCAGGAACCGGTCCGACATAGGGCTCGGATGCACCGATGGAGATGACGTGCGAGACAACCTCGACGCCGAACACCTGACGCAGGAAAGAGCGAGCCACGGTTCCGGCAGCAACACGGGCAGCGGTCTCACGAGCACTCGCACGCTCGAGAATGGGACGGGCGTCATTGAAGCCGTACTTGAGCATGCCGCTGTAATCGGCGTGGCCGGGACGCGGACGCGTCAACGGTGCATTACGGGCCTGATCGGCGAGCAGATCCGGATCGACCGGGTCGGCGGACATGATGGTTTCCCACTTCGGCCACTCGGTGTTGCCGATTTCGATGGCAACGGGGCCACCGAGCGTAAAGCCGTGGCGGACACCACCGATGATGGTGACCTTGTCAGCCTCGAACTTCATCCGCGCGCCACGGCCATAGCCGAGTCGACGACGGGCAAGTTCGGACGAGATGGCCTCAGAGGTCACTTCGACCCCCGCAACCATGCCCTCGAGCATCGCGACGAGGGCGGGACCATGGGATTCTCCAGCAGTTATCCAACGCAGCACGACGACTATCTTTCCACGTCGCGGACTGTGGTTGTGACAGTGGTCCTTCGACCTCTGCCCGATTGCTCGATGTCACACCGGAAGGGGCGTTGAGTGTGTGACGTCCTCCAAGTCTCCTCGAACGCAGTTGAAGGGTTGAAGGCACCTCCGACAGGTCGCCACGAAGATCGGGTGCCAGCCCCATCCAC
The DNA here is from genome assembly GCF_013277795.1 of Rhodococcus sp. MS16. Classification (NCBI taxonomy): domain Bacteria; kingdom Bacillati; phylum Actinomycetota; class Actinomycetes; order Mycobacteriales; family Nocardiaceae; genus Rhodococcus; species Rhodococcus sp. MS16. The sequence continues at coordinate 581,910 of NZ_VBTM01000001.1, read as the reverse complement.
CACGACACCTCGAACGTAAACGTAAAGGCACGGTCCCGGAACGTCCCCGCGGGGACGCGGCTCTCACTTACTGCACCGAAGCAGTTTCCCCAACAGCTGGATCCGAGCCCAACTCGACGATGACCTCGTCGTCGAAGAACACGAGTTCTTGGACAAGCTCCTCGACCAACTAAGCACAGCCGACAATTAGGTCAGTAGTTGTCCTAGCTGCCTCGTAACGTGGTTTCCAGAAGCGACCAGGGCGCCCTCTACAGAAAAGAGCAAAAAATGGCCTCTGTGCAGAAAGAGATCGTTATCGATGCGGACCCTGCGGACGTGTGGGGCGTTATCAGCGACTTCGCTGACGGGCCCGTTCGGATGGCGCCGGGATTCGTGATCAACAGCAAACTCGAAGAGCCCGAAATCAGAATCGCCACTTTCTCGGACGGAACCGTCGCGCGTGAACGGCTCGTCGCTCTCGACGACCCATCGCGCCGACTCGCCTACTCCGTCATCGGTGGCACCATGGCGCCGACACACGACAACGCGTCGATGCAAGTCTTCCCCCACAGCGACGGGCGCAGCCGATTCGTGTGGATCCATGACGTACAACCGGATGACCTCGCCACTGCGATGGGCGCCGCAATGGAACACGGCCTGGGCATCTTCAAACAGACAATGGAGGCCATCCGATAAGCCTCGAGTTCTCTTGTCCCACATCGAAGCACCTCACATCCCGATATCAACAGAAAGCGACATGTCGGACACGATCCGCCGATAGGCTCGGCTCGACAACTGGACAAACTACGAGAGGCACTCCATGGGATCTCTGAACGAATGGCTACTCAACAGCGATGGCGCATTCTCGGGAATTGTCGGCGGCATCCTCCTGACGATCGCGATGCTCTCGGGCGGCTCGGGCATGTAATCCACCACCGCGCCCCTGGGAAATCCGAGGGCGCGGTGACCGGTATTGAATGATCCCGTCATCCAAGACCGGGTTCAGGGACCCGCACGACGGTTCGAGGCTGAAACAGGCCGAAAAAGCATGACCAGAGCCACAAAAGCCATCGCTCTGTGTCGCACTTCACTTTCGTATCTCACCCATCGGGAAGTCGCATTCGGCATTGTCCGATCGCTGATTATCTACGGCTCTCAGTGCAACTGCCCAGGCAGTGCCGCCTGTGAACTGCTGTGCCGTCTGCAAAAGGAGAACCTCGAAGTGAAGCCCAACAAGACCACGAAGCTGGTTGTGGCGATTGCCGCCACCGCCGCTCTGGTGTCCGCCTGTTCCGGTGCTCGTGGTGACGACCCGTCAGCGACGTCGAACGGTGCATCCGTTGCGACAGCGGACGCGGCGTCGAAGAGTTCCGATGCCAAGTTCGGAACCCTGGATTCGCCGTGCGGCGACGGAGATGCGAAGGGCGCGACGGATCAGGGTGTCAGCGACACCGAGATCAAGATCGGCTTCGGCGACGACCGCGGCTACGTGAAGTCGCCAGGCCTCAACAAGGAGATGAGTGACGCCGTCAGCGCGCTCATCTCGTGGTGCAACGATCAGGGCGGCATCAACGGCCGCAAGGTTGTCGGCACCGACTACGACGCGGCGATGACGCAGGCCAACTCGGTCATGCAGGAAGCCTGCGCCAGCCAGTTCATGTTGGTCGGTCACGGATTCGCGATGGACCAGACCGCAGAGCAGACCCGCGTGGCCTGCAACATGGTTGCCGTTCCCGGATTCACGGTGTCACCGGACGCAACCAATGGTCCGATGTCATTCCAGGGTGTGCCGATGCCCGTCGACTACTCCAATGCGGCAGCATGGTTCCAGATGGCCGAGATGCACCCGGACCTGCTGAACGACTTCGACGTCGTCAACAGCACGATGCCGGCAATCATCAACTCCACCACCAAGACACGCGCGATGGCCGCGGCTGCGGGCTTCAAGCTCAAGGACTGCGGCGTGACCCTGAACTACGAGGGCGAATCCAGCTACGTGCCGTTTGCCGAGAAGTTCAAGGAATGTGGCGTCAAGGGTATCTGGACCTCGCGTTCGGCCAGCCCGGCCGAGCTGAACTTCGTCAAGTCTCTCGATCAGGTCGGTATGGACCCGATCTTCTTCGGTGAGGCCACCTGGTACGGCGAGGCTGTTTCGGCCTGGAACAAGGACACCGGACTGCTCGACAACCTGAACGCGGACATGATTTTCCAGATGCTCGAGAATGCCGACAAGGTTCCGGCTGTGAAGCAGTACTCCGACCTGGTATCCGCAGGTGGCGGCAAGACGGCACTCCTCGGTATGCAGGCTGCATCGTCGTTCCTGCTCTGGGCCACCGCGGCGGATGAGTGCGGCAGCGACCTGACGCGCCAGTGCATGGTCAACGAACTGTCGTCGATCCACGACTGGGACGGCGGCGGATTGCACGCTGTTACCGATCCGGGCAAGAACATGCCGGCCACCTGCGGCCTCATGACAGCGCTGAAGGGCGCCGAATACTCACAGGTTTTCCCGGCGAAAGCCGGCGAGTTCAAGTGCGACCCCAAGTACCTCATCGCCAACGACAAGAGCATCTGGGGCACCGATCTGGATGCCGATCGCATCTCCACGAAGTACCTCAACGCGAACGTGATCAAGCCGCAGGCCTAATTCGCAGGACGCCGGTGGCGCTCATCGAGTGCCACCGGCGGTCATATGTGACGATCGGCAAACGATCCGGCGCAGCACTGGCTGATCGACCATGTCAGCGGCTTCCTACAGGTAGCGTCCCCACGACGATCCGTCGTATTTGCCCGGATCGAGACCTGGGACGAAAGGTACGGAGTATGTCCACCCTTCGCGATGCACGGTTGACCGGTGACGAGGTCATCAATACCTCGTTCGGCACAATCGAACTCGAGCACACATTCCCGACCGACGCGTCCGCCGAATTACTCTTCGACCAACTAGATGTACAGCGCGCCGCCCAGGCCTATCTGTGGGCGCTTCCGCTCGTCGGGTTCGTCACCTGGCGCGACCGCGCAGCAAAAACGTTTGGCGCCAACAACTTCGGCGACTTCGTCGTGTACGAGACTTTACGGGAGAAGCGAGGCATCGTCACCGCAAACCTCACCACGCCGTACATCATCAATTTCAGCACTCTCGCTGACGGACCGGTTCTCATCGACTACCCCGCCGGCCCAACCGCGGGCGGCGTCCTGGACTTCTGGCAGCGACCAGTGGTCGATCTCGGCCTGACCGGGCCTGACCAAGGCAAGGGTGGCGGCTACGTCATCCTCGGCCCGAACGACGATGCCGCACCGTTCGAGGACTCCGGTAGATATGTGGCACGTTCGGCGACAGTCAATATCTTTATTGCGTTCCGGGTGCTAACCCAGGACGCGGACGTGATGGCCTCGTCAAAACGAGGCCTCGCTCTCGCGCGGATCGGTTCCGCGCCCACACCCGTGAACTTCATCGAAGGGGTCGATACCGAATGGAGCGCAACACCATCGCGCGGCCTCGGCTATTGGGACGACCTCGCGACGGTATTGGGTGAAGAACCTGTCCGAGAAGTCGACAAAGCCCTGATGGCGATGCTCGAGCCCCTGGGTATCGTCAAAGGCGAATCGTTTGCACCTGATGAGCGCCAGCAGCGGCTTCTCCTCGAGGGCGCCGCGCTCGGCGAGTTGCTGGTCCGCACCATGCAGGTCAACCCGCGGCACACGACCCCCTACTGGGCAGGTACGAGCTGGTACAAACTCATCGACTTCGAGATCGAACAGGAGACCGACACAATTCTGCAACTCGATCAGCGCGCCACTCTGTTCTACGAGGCAGTCACGACCACCAAGGGCATGGTTCACCCAACTCCCGGTGTCGGGCAGGTCTACCTGACCTCGAAGCGGGACAGCGAGGGTCGCCTGGTGCGCGCCGACCGGACCTATCGCCTGCACGTGCCCGCCGACGTACCCGTCGCACAGTTCTGGTCTCTCACTCTCTACAGCGAGAACACACGTCGGCCGTATGAGAACGGCGGCAATGACATTCGCAGTGTCAGCCTGGACAGCCGGGACGAGATGTTGGACTTCAACGAAGATGGCAGCATCGACCTCTACATCGGTCCGTCGGCACCCGAAACAGCCGACAACAACTGGATGAAGACGGTTGCCGAGGACGGCTGGTTCGTCTACTTCCGCATGTACGCGGCCACCGAGCCCTTCTTCGACAAATCCTGGTCACTCCCAGACTTCGACGAAATCCGGTAACACTGTCGCCGCTCAGGAAGCGACCAGATCGTCGATCTGGTTGATCGCCGACGAGGCGCCTTCAACGACACCCATGTCAAGCACCTGCTGCAACGCCTCGGCGGACTCGTAGGTGCTGACGTAAGTCGCGCGCGTGCCACCGTCGTGCTCGGTGAAAGTGAAGACGTTCTTCGAAACCGGCAACTCGGGATTCTTGTTGAAATCCTCGTCGGCAAAGCCGTCGTCGAACGAGAAGCTCGTCGGTTCGTCGGTGGCCGTAATCTCCCAGTAGCCTGCAAATTTCTCACCATCCGGGCCGGTCATATAGTAGGTCGTGCGACCCCCGGGAGTGAGGTTGTGCTCCACCACGGTCGCCGGGTAAGTCGGTGGGCCCCAAACCTTCTCCAACTGGCGTGGGTCGGCGTAGACCTGCCAGATACGTTCCACCGGCGCGGCGAATTCCGCGACGATGGTCAATGTTCGGGTGTCTACGTCCTGCTGGACATCGGTAACAGGCATGGTTCAGCCCTCCTTGGGCGAGTCGAATGCGATGAGTTCGTCAATACGTCCGATGCGGCCGCGCCACGCTTGCTCCAGTTCGGTGAGCATGGCCGCCACCGACCGCAACGCCGTCACGTCGCCGCTGGCGAGATGCTCTCGACCGGTGCGTCGCTTGGTGATGAGGCCGGCTTTCTCCAGCACAGCGACATGCTTCTGCACGGCAGCGAAGCTCATGTCGTACTTCGCAGCGAGCGCAGAAACCGAGTGCTCCCCGGCCAGCACACGGCGCATAATGTCGCGCCGCGTCCGGTCCGAAAGCGCACGGAACAGTGCGTCCGCGCGATCCTCGTCGTCTCCGTTCACACCACAAACATACAACCAAATGGTTGTATATGTCGACCGTCGAGACGCACCCGTGGGCTCACACCGCGATTTCCGTCAGGGTGCGAGATACAACCGGGCCCGAGCAGCACACCCGGGTTTACCGTCACCGTTTCGATCGGCCCTCCTGCCGAAGTCTGGTACGCCATCAGGGAATGCTCGCCAGGGGAAGTGGGAGTCCAGAAAGATGCTCCATCGACAAAAGCCACAACGGCGTTCTTGGAGCGTTCGGAACCGTTCTGAGTAAAGACACCCGGCGCATCAACCGACTCCACGGTGGTCGGCGGCGGCTCTCCTCTTGCGACGGCACTGACGTCCGATTTCTCCCACACTGACTTAAGCGGTATCGGCGCCGACGTTGCACACCTCGCAGCAACGCTCAACCCTCCTGCAGGACAATCAATGCCACCAAAATTGCACCGCGCATGGGCACCCGGTAGGTCGCCGACCTCCACGCCGCACTCGAGGCGCAGCCCGTTGCTGTTCCAGGAACGACAGCTGCCGAGATCGTGGTCCCAAAACGTGCTGATTCGCTGAAAGCGATTCTTCAGCAACGCAAATCAATCAGCGAGGACGTGGAGAGGATGCCAGAAGACCACACTCTTTCCCGGTTGATCTCCACGCCGGGCATCGGGGTCTTCGGCCGGCGCACGAATCTTGCTCAAGTCGGCGATGATTCAGCATTCGCCTCCACCGCTCACCTCGCCGCCTACGCCGGGATCGCACCCGCGACCCACTGCTCGGGGACTTCGATCCACAGGGAACACCCCGCCCGATCAGGTAATCGCAAACTCAAACGCGCCCTGTTCCTTTCAGCGTTCGCCGCACTGCACGACACCGCCAGTCGCACCTACTACTGCCGAAAGCGAGCCGAAGGAAAAAAGCTTGGGCGCCGCCCTCATCTGCCTCGCCAGTCGCCGCTGCGATGTCCTCTACGCCATGCTCACGAACCCTATCGATCACCCGCCGTGACTTCCGCTTGACGAAAACAATGCTTGACGAAACAATAGGGACACCCCCGACGCCTCGATTGCCGGCCGACCGTCCTGCCGACAGTCCGAGTGCGCCACCGCCGATTTCGATCGCACCACAAAACGCCTGCTCTTCTCAGTCACAACGAGGGTTTGAGGTCGCGACCCCTCTGATCGCTTACTGACACCGGCGTGCCATTCTAACCACCACGCACTCTGCACAGTGCACGCATGCGCTTCTCCCCATCGAACAGTCAGCTCTGGCGTGGAGCATTCATATCGCGTCGGGATGTTTGCAGCGAAGCTTCGGATTTCGGTGGACGAGGCTTTAGTACGCCCACGGGCGATGGCGTTTTTCGCAGCAACGTCGTACCGCTGCGATCGTGTGAGACGTCATCGGCGGTGAGGTTTCGACGATGGCGTCACCCCGCCATCGCTCCCGGGCCATCATCGAGACGTGTCATATAGTGGCCGGAGAAGACCGGCCACAACTCGTGGCGGCCGACGCGCCGCTGCGCGCACAGCGAACCAGTTGCGCTAACTGCCGAGCGCTCCCGGTGCGGCGCGGAAACTTCCGCCTCGCGCCGCCGGTAATGCTCAGCGCGAGAAGCGGTACGGTTCCTGCATCTCCGCATTGTTGATGGCGCGACCTAGCCAGATCGCAACGCAGGCACCCACTGCGGTCCACCCGACGATAATTTCGGCAATCCACCACATGCTAGGACCTTGACACGCAACGCACCGACGTACTGGACTTTGATCCCGCGAGACGCGAATGAAAGTCTCCCGCAACGCAATTGTGACCTGCCCCTTCACACTCACGTCGGGCGGCTCTTGCCGTACATGTGACGCAGATAACCGCAAACGCAGTGAAAATGTACAGTGCAATGACTAGCCACGTTTGCAATCGGGCTGTCGGTTCTGCGCGCCTCACCGCGCTTAACCTCAGCCCTGTGATGTTTCGTCATTGGCGGATCGTCTCATGTACCGATCCTTCGGACGTCAACGCGTGAAGGCTTCGTCCCTAAGGCTCGCCCGGTGTCGCCGAAATAGCGATGTCGTTTAGCCTGCACGCGGCGATAAATACGCGTTCCGGCCCCTCATGGGAGGTCATAGGGCATTTGATGCGCATTGAACACCGAGCAATCCCCGAACCCATCAGCCGTTCTCTCGCATTCGCAATTAACTCATGACGAATCTAACGCAGCGGCCCGGAAGCATCCCGGAGCAATAACGGCCCTCGGCCGATATCCCTACATCGACAGACAGTCGGGCAGCCCGTGCTCTGCACAAACGCGGGCGCTGACGCACCCGGAAATCATCACCATTCTCAAATCAACTATTCCCAAACATCATTGGAAAATTTGAACCCGAAGCAAAACCCCCTTTCTTTCAGGGATTCGCGTAGCCGGTTCACGAATGCAGACCACCCGAATGCGCCGAGCAGTCGAAAAATGTCATGTGCGCATGCCGAGGGAGAGGATCGCACTGTGATCGCCTGCGGGGGAACGTCGGATGTGCGGAATGAAAACGATTGTTTGCGGAACCTTGTATCCGGCAAGATTTTCCGATACTGCTCAGTCAGGTCTTCGGTATCGACGACTTCGGAGAAGCCCTCCGGGATCCAACACGAATGGCATTCCGGCACTGAACGTTATGTATCAACGCCTCTCGGACAATCAGTGTGAAGCACAGAGCGTGAAAAATTGAAGGTTCCTTCCCTGATGACACAGCCACCAGAGAGTCTTGACACATTAAGGTTGCAACCTTAATGTGTGGGTATGACGCAGACCACGTCTCGACTGGCGATGATCGAAGCGGCCGAACACATCGTCGCCGAACGTGGCTTGCACGCACTGACTCTCAAGGACGTCCAACTCACAGCGAACCAATCGAACAAATCTGCAGCGAAATACCATTTCGGTTCCCGGGAGGGTCTCATCGAAGCCCTTGTCGAAGCTCGGATGTCCCCCGTTGATACGCGTCGACAAGAAAAGCTCGACGAGATAACGCGACTGGGCACGCCGCCTACTACCCGACAAGCCGTCGAGGCCCTTGTCCGGCCGTTGGCAGCCGAAACTCTCGGTCGCTCCGGTAGTCGCTACGCGCGGTTCCTTGTCCAAGCCCTGTTCAATCCCGCTCTCGCTGACATGATTGAGAAGCACCTGAGAGCAGAAAGCTACAAGCACGTCCGGCAGTTGCTGATCGAACTCTGTCCGGCACCGAACCCGATCGCGATCTGGCGCACCGATGGCATCGTCATGCACAACATGACAGTGCTCGCGGCACACGAAGGAAGCGATCGCACTCCCGCAGAGAGTACGGCGATCGTCTGCGATCTCGTCGATACCTGCGTGGCCATGCTCGAGGCACCGACCTCGATGACAACCAAATCCTCAGGAGCATCCTCATGACATATGCACTTCCCGCTACTGCAGCACCCACACCGACCGATCCCCTCGCATACTTCGGACCGATCATCGCCCCGCGAACCGCAGAGAATGTGGAAACTCCTCCCTACGAAGTGTTCTCACTAGAACCACAGACACCGACCATCGGTGCCGAAATCTCCGGAATACGACTGGGCGGAAATCTGTCGGACGAGGTCATGGCGGAACTGCGCCGCGCACTGCTCGAATGGAAAGTCCTGTTCTTCCGGGACCAGGACATCGAACGCGCGGACCACCGTGCCTTTGCCGAAGCATGGGGAGACCTCGAACAGCACCCGTTCTACCAGTACACCCAACCAGGACAAAGCGACGTCGACGTCGCCACCCTCGCCAAGGACGCAGCCGCCGTCGGCGCCGAGAACATCTGGCACAACGACGTCACATGGCACGAATTCCCCTCGTTCGCAGCAGTTTTACGTGCCATCGAGATCCCCACTGTCGGCGGCGACACACTCTGGGCCGACACCGGCGCGGCATACGACTTGCTTCCCGGCGACATCAAGGCCCGGATCGATCACCTCGAAGCCGAACACGACTGGATCACCTCGTTCGGGTCCGGGATGCCACAGGAAGCGATCGACAAGCTCCGACCGAGCTTCCCACCGGTGCACCACCCCGTTGTGCGAGTGATCCCGGAAACCGGTCGGCGCGTACTTTTTGTCAATGTTGCATTCACACAACGAATTCTGGGTGTATCAGAGCAGGAATCAAACGAACTCCTGCGCCTGCTGTACCGTCACCTGATGCGCCCTGAGTTGCAGGTTCGGTTGCGGTGGAAGCCGAATACCATCGCTTTCTGGGACAACCGGACGTGCCAGCACTACGCGTCGAGCGACTACTACCCCGCGCGCCGTGTGATGGAACGCATTTCGATCATAGGAAGCAAGCCCACCGGCATCTCGCGGTAACCCGGCAGGGAACTGCGACTTCGCATCGCGACGAGCCAAGAGCGAATCGTCGCCACCTCGGCTGGTCATTGCATTCTCGGGACTTCGCAGCTTTCGAGACCATCCGAGTTTCGCGCGCTGAGGAACATAACGCCCGATCCGGGCCCGCACATGGCATACATCTGCCGTAATGCGCTTGTGGACAATGCTTTTGACTCGCGGTGGTCACCGGTGTTAATTCGGATGATCCACTGCAGCCCAGAACCAAGATATGACTACCGCCCCATCTCCGGATTCCCTATCTTCCGGCCATTTACAGGAGTGTCCCCGTGACCGAAGTACCCGCCTTACCTGTCCACACTGATCTGCGGTCCATACTCGAGACGCGCAGCAGCTGTCGCGCGTTCCAACCGGACCCCGTTACGCGTGAGACGATCGAGCAGATCCTCGAGATGGCACAGCGCACTCCCTCCTGGTGCAACACGCAGCCCTGGCAGGTTTCGATCACCGAAGGGCAAGGCACCGAGCGCTTCCGGAAGGGACTCGCCGAGTATGTTCGGTCGTCTCCGCAGGCACCGGATTTCCCTTTCCCGGCCGAGTACCGCGACGTGTACGGCACGCGCCGTAAGGAGTGCGCGACGCAGTTGTATTCGAGCGTGGGCATCGCGGCGGATGACCGGAAGGCCTCGTCTGAGCAGACCATGAAGAACTTCGATCTGTTCGGTGCGCCCCACGTCGCGGTCATCACCACCGACGAGGCACTCGGCGTTTACGGCGCGATCGACTGCGGGTTGTACGTCAACACGTTCTTGCTCTCCGCGCACAGCCTCGGTCTGGCCGCTGTTCCGCAGGCTGCTCTCGCCGGGAGCGCGCCTTACCTGCGCAATTTCTTCGACCTTCCCTCTAACCGAAAGGTGGTGTGCTCGATCTCGTTCGGCTATGCCGACGAATCCCACCCCGCCAACGGCTTCCGCACCGATCGGGTGGACATCGGAACGGTCGCCGACTGGGTGTCCTGAGTCGACGGCCCGTCGCTGCCCCAGTCTTCGTTCCACTCGAGAAGGACCCCTCACATGTCGTTGAACCTTGCAGACCTCTTCGAAGCCGTTGTCGACAAACTTCCCGACCGCACCGCCCTGGTCTGCGGCGATGAGCGTCGTACGTTCTCCCAGCTCGACCAACGGGCGAACCTGCTCGCCCACCACCTCGCTCAGCGAGGTGTCCAGGTGGGTGAACATGTCGGCATCCACATGCGCAACAGCACCCAGTTCGTCGAGGCCCTGCTGGCATGCCTCAAGATTCGTGCGGTGCCGGTCAACATCAACTACCGGTACACCGAAGACGAGCTGACGTACCTCTACAACAACTCTCAGATCGTCTCGTTGATCGTCGACGGCGAGTTCGTTCCGATCATCGCCGGCGCCCTCCCCGCCTGCCCTGGCATCAAGGACGTACTGGTATTCGGATCCGTGGATGATCCGACGTCGATATCCTTGCCTCTCAATGACTTCGACGACGCGATGCGGACCCAATCGGCGGACCGGGATTTCGGCCCACGCAGCGATGACGACAGATTCGTCATTTACACCGGGGGCACAACCGGAATGCCGAAGGGAGTGGTGTGGCGACACGTGGACTTCTTCATGGCCGCACTCGCGGGTGGAAACCACGGAGGTGCCGCCTTCACCAACACCGCCGACCTCGCCGACGCTGTCGCAGCCAACTCCCACCCCATGGCGTTTCTGCTCCCGGCACCGCTCATGCACGGCGCCGCGGTGTACTCGGTGTTCAGCGGCTTCTTCAGCGGCGCAAAGCAGGTTCTGATGCGCAGCTTCGAACCAGTCGAAGCGCTCCGTCTCATTCAGGACGAGCAGCTTTCCTGCGTCACGGTCGTCGGTGACGCGATGGCACGTCCGTTCACCGATGCGATAGCCCGCCACGGCTCCGACTACGACCTCACCTCGCTGACACTTGTCAGCTCCGGCGGTGCACTGTGGTCACGCAGCTCGAAGAACCAGCTTCTCGAACTGATGCCGAACTTGTTCTTGCGCGACGGATTCGGAGCATCGGAATCCGGGGTGGACGGCACACTCGAGATCGACGCGGACGGCAACATGCGTGTCGTGGGTAACCCCAACATGCTGGTCGTGGATGAAGAACTGCGTCCGATCGAGCCCGGCTCCGACATGCTCGGATACATTGCCCGTGTTGGACACGTACCACTCGGGTACTTCAACGAGCCGGAGAAGACCGCAGAGACCTTCCCCGTGGTCGACGGGGTACGGATGTCGATCCTCGGCGACATGGGCCGGGTCGAACCGGACGGCTCGATCGTGCTGCTCGGCCGCGGCTCGGTGTGTATCAACACCGGCGGTGAGAAGGTGTTCCCCGAAGAGGTCGAGGCTGCCATCAAGAGTCATCACGCCGTGATGGATGCCGTCGTCGCCGGCACACCGAACGCGCTTTTCGGCGAACAAGTCTCGGCTGTGGTGCAACTTCGCGAGGACTTCGAGGATATCGACACCGATGAGATCGCCGAACATTGCCGGGCCTCGATCGCCGGGTACAAAATCCCGCGTTCGATCGTCGTCGTTCCCGCCATCGTGCGCTCTCCCGCCGGAAAGGCGGACTACCGCTGGGCTCGCGCGACCGTCGCGGAGGTTGTAGGCGCATGAGCGTAATCCAAGAACAGCACGGCAGGATCCTGCTCATCCGCCTCGATCGGGAGAACAAACGCAACGCGATCGACCGCACCATGGCAGAGGGAATCGACGAGGCCCTCAACCGACTCGACGACGATCCGGCTCTGTGGGCCGGAATCATCACAGGGACAACGACGATCTTCAGTGCAGGCACCGACCTGAGCGAGCGCGCCGACCTGAGAACCGAACGCGGTGGCGAGTACGGGATTATCCGACGGCAGCGGAGCACCCCTCTGATCGCCGCCGTCGAGGGACCGGCCCTCGGCGGAGGATTCGAAATCGCACTTGCCTGCGATGCGCTCATCGCTTCCCGTACAGCGAGTTTCGGACTCCCCGAGACCCGTCGCGGACTCGTCGCGACATCGGGCGCCCTCTTTCGGGCCGCGCGGGCATTGCCACCGAACATCGCGCGAGAACTACTTATCTCGGGTCGCACACTGGACTCGGACCGGGCCTACCAACTCGGACTGGTCAACGAGGTGGCCGACGCGGGATGCGCGCTCGATCAAGCCATGGCGCTCGCCGAAGACATCTGCCTCTCGTCCCCGATGTCGGTACGTGAGAGTCTGCGTGCGCTACGCACCCTGACCGTCGACGAGGACGCACTCGGATGGCAGGCCACCGAACGAGCGATCGAGGTCTTCCTCGAATCGGACGACATGAAGGAGGGCATCAGCGCATTCTTCGAGAAGCGCCCGCCGCAGTGGCTCGGACACTGAGCCACTGGCACACGACGAGAGTCACGACGATGAGACAACAGACGATGAACGAGCTCGTATCGATCAATCCCGCCACGCTCGAGGAGATCGGGCGTATTCCAATCACGACCGAGGAGGAGCTGGATCAGGCCGTCCGGAACGCAGACTCGGCCCTCGCACAGGGTAAGACCGACCGTGCATACCGGCAAGAGCTGCTGCAATCGTGCGCTCTCGAGCTGACACGTAAGAACGCCGAGATCGGGCCCCTGCTGGTGATGGAACAGGGCAAGACGACCACCGAGGCCGGCGGTGAGATGTGGATCAGCGCGAAAAACTTCACACACGCGGCTCAGATCGACTGAGCTGACGAAGAATTCGGTCCCGATCTCGCCGGGCGAACCGCCCGCTATCACGCCATCGGGGCGACGCGACTCTGGCCTTTCGCGCAGCGTGCCCATGACAAGATCCTCCGACACCTTGCTTGTCCAGGCTCTCACGATCATATGGCGCCTCATCTGCGCGCCCCGGTGCACCGGGAGGCCGTACTCGCGAAACTGCTGACATGGCCTGATCCACCGGCAACCCCACACGATTTCTGGTGCCGTATGTCAGCGGCTCAGCGCGAGAGTATCGAACAGAATGTAGGCGGCAACGGCGAATACCAGGTACGCGAACCAGCGCTGGAGTGATCCGGTGTTGACGCGGTTGCCGAACCTTCCGGCGACCAAGGAGGCAACGATCGCAGCTCCGCTGAAACTGATCGTGATGGCCGGATCGATGGCGACGCCGCTACCGAGATGTGAGATCAAGCCGGCGGCGGAGTTCGCGACGATGATCAGAAGCGAGGTTCCGATCGCGATCTGCATGTCTATTCCCAACATCAGGACAAGGGCGGGGATGATGAGGAATCCGCCGCCGACGCCGAAGAGCCCGGTCAGCACACCGACAGCGAATCCGGCTGGGATCGCACGAGGTGCGCAGCGACGCCAATTGATACCGGAATCACCTACGCTGCAGGCGGTCCCGGCATTGCCGCGGTCGGCGAGCATACGAGCACCGGCAACGATCATGACCGCGGCGAACCCGGTCATCACGACGGACTGCGGGAGCAGTCGCCCGAGGGCACTACCAATGAAGGTTGCGGGGATACCTGCAGCGGCGAACACGGCGGCCAGTCGCCACTGCACCAGGTGGGCACGAACTTTCGGGATGGCTCCGACGGCAGAGGCGACACCGACCACGATCAGTGAGATCGGGATCGCCTGGTCGATGTCGAGGCCGAGGGCGAACACCAGGACCGGTACGGCGAGGATGGAACCGCCACCGCCGAGGAGTCCGAGAAGGATGCCGATGACAGCGCCGGCCGCAAGTGCGATTGCGAGGGTCATCGGAATCCGTTTCCGTTCATCGGCGGTCGAGGATCTGCCGCATTGTCACGAGTCAGTGTGGTTGCGTGGTAAGTGAATCGAGCGCAGCTTGCAGTCTGGTGGCCGCTTCGTCGGCGATGGCCCCCAGTGCCGGCTCGCCGGTCACCTCGGCCATGAGGGCGGGGTTCATCGCATCGACGATGACGCTGTTCTCGGCGGTGCGGTCGGCGCGCACGACGACGTTGCACGGCAACAGTAGTCCGATCTGCCGCATGACGTCGACGGCTCGATGCGCCAACGGCGGATTGCAGGCGCCGAGGATGAGATAATCCTCGATGTCTTCGTCGAGCTTGGCCTTGAGAGTCGCTTTCATGTCGATCTCGGCGAGTATCCCGAAACCTTGCTCCGCCAATGCGGTGCGGGTTCGTTCGACGGCGTCGTCGAAGGTGGTGTTCAGGGTGGCCGTGAGTGCGAGTTGCATGATCTACGTCCTTTTCGGGGATCCAGGGTCTGGGATCGGTCAGCGGGTGCCGAGTCGTGGGATACCGAGGCGTTGGAGTATCAGGCTCATCGGGCACCACCCCACTGCGCTGTAGAGCAGGAGATTCGCAGCGACGAATGCAGTGAGAATGAGCCACCAGGTGGAGAAGGCGAGTGTCAAGGCCACACTGAGTAAGACGACCACCCCGCCCAGCAGGGGAACGATCCGTTCGATAGTCCAGCCGTGATGCCGAGGGAGAGCTGTCATGATCTGTGTCTTCCTTTCCGATTCGTTGTTCCGCGATACCCGCGGGTCAAGCGAGCGCGAGGAAAAGCTTTTCCAGTTGGGCTTCGGTCATCGGCTCCTTACCGTTCTCGGTATCGCCGGTCATGCATTCGCGCAGGCCGGTAGCGACAATCTTGAAGCCCGCCCGGTCCAGGGCCCGCGAGACCGCGGCGAGCTGAGTGACGACGTCTTTGCAGTCGCGGCCCTGTTCGATCATCGAGATCACCCCGGCGAGTTGGCCGTGAGCGCGGCGGAGCCGGTTGAGTACCAATGCGATGCTGTCGTCGTCGCCGACCATGGGAATTCCTTTCGAAGATGAATCGCTAAACTAAATTATACCCCTAGGGGTATTTATAGCTCGTGGTTCGGCAGGTCTGTCCGTCACATACCTGCCGAACCGCCGTGGCTGTCGGCCAACTCCGTCAGTGCGAAAAACTGATGTCGGGCAGCACTTTCCGCAACCACGCCGGGGACCACCACGCGGCATGTCCGGTCAACCGCAGTAGCACCGGCAACAGGATGAGGCGGATCAGGACCGCGTCGAGTAGGACTGCGACACCGAGAATGATGCCCATCTCCTTCGGCGGTAACGGGTCAGCGAGCGCGAAAGTGAAGAACACGGCCACCATCACCGCGGCGGCGGCGAAAATCACTCGTCCGGAATGCGCCAAGCCGGCGACGTGTGCGACCTTAGGGTCCCCGGACCGTTCGTAGTGTTCTTTCGCCGTGGCGAGGAGGAACACGGTGTAGTCCATGGCGATCGCGAAGATCATCGCGAAGAAGAACACCGGCCCCCAGCCATCGAGAAAGCCTTGCGGGGTGAATCCGAGCAGGGATGCACCGTGCCCGTCCTGGAAGATCAACTTCGCAACGCCGAATGCGGCTGCGGTGGAGAGCAGGCTGACCACGGTGCCCAGGATGGCGATCAGTGGCGCTTGCAGAGCCACCAGCAGCAACACGAACCCGAGCACCAAGATGATGCCGACGATCAGCGGGAAGTAGTCGTTCAGCGCTTGCTGCAGATCGAGGTTCTCCGCCGGCGCGCCGCCCACGAGCGCGCCGGAGGGGAGGTCCGCACGCAAGGTGTCGAGGATAGTGCCCATCTGTGCATCCGACGGGTCGACGGCCGGCATGGCCTGCAGCATCACATAGTCACTACCGTCCGGGGCGGGTTGCGGCGGCGTGACCATAGCGATGCCGTCGGCCCCAGCAGCAGCCTGCGCCGTCTGCGAGGCTTCGGCGGCGGGAGCGATGATCTGCACCATCCCGGGCGCACCCTCACCCATCTGGGCCTGGACGAGTTCGTAACCTTGGCGCACCGGGGCGTCGGCGGGGACGACTTCAATGGAAGGCATCGCAACCTTGAGACCGAGGACCGGGATCGACAACGCGATCAGCACCAGGACAGAACCGATAGCGAACGGCCACGGGTGACGATGCAACAGCTCACCCCAGGCTGCGAACCGCGGAGAACGATGCTCTTGCCGCTTCGCGTAGGGAAGCGAGCCGGCGTTGACTTTGCCACCCAGCGCGCCCAGAGTCGCCGGAAGAAGCGTCATCGAGGCCAGCAGAACGAAGAAGACGGCGAGCATGATGCCGATCGCCATCGTCCGCACCGCAGGGGCCGGAACGAGAAGCACGGCCGACAAACTGACCAGCACTGTGATACCAGACAGGACAACGGCTTTGCCCGCCGTGTCCATGGTTTCCGCCACAGCTGCCTGCTTGGAGGAGGCGTGCGCGATCGCGTCACGGAAGCGGGCGACGATAAACAAGGCGTAGTCGATACCGAGAGCGAGAGCGAACATCATCGCGAAGTTCATCGCCCACACCGATATCGGAGTGACCTGGTTGAGTAGGACCAGGCCACCTGCCGAGGCGACGAGTCCGGCCAGGGTCAACAGCAACGGGAGCCCTGCGGCGACGAGGGACCCGAACGCGAGCACCATGATCGCGAGGGTGACAGGCCAGGAGAACAGTTCGGCCTGAATCATCGCGTCGTGGTTGGCTTTGTTGAAATCACTCCACAGTGCCGAAGCGCCGGTCGGGTAGACCTCGATGCCGTCTCCGGACAGAGCGGTCAACTCCCCCTTGAGATCGTCCACTGCCTTGACCATCTCGTCGGTGGACGCGTTCGCGCCCGCGATGAGAATTCCTGTGTGCCCGTCCGGGCTGATGGACATTCCCGGTTGCGGTGCGATGATGGCACCGAAACGGGTGTCCCCGGCGAAGACATCCGCGACCGCAGTGAGCGTTTGCTGCACTTCGGGACTGTCGACGGTGCGGTCGCCGGAATGGACCACGACCTGGACCGCGGCGGAGGAGTTACCGCCGAAGTGTTCCTGTGCCAGTTCGCGGACCTGGACCGATTCCGACCCGTTGGCTTGCCATCCGGCGCCCGCGAGTGAGCTGAACACTGATGGTGCGGCGGCGCCGAGGGCGACGAGGACGATCAGCCAGACGCCGAATACCCATTTCGCATTGCCTGCCATGGCCGCGCCCATACGCCCGAGCGCTCCGCCGGAGGATCGAGAGGCCGACGTAACGCCTTCCTCGACAGTAGATTTGCCGGTCATTGGTTAACTCCTGAAGATGCGGTGAATGGGAGGGGCGTGCGCAGCAGTATCCGGTGCGCCGGTCAGCGGCCGAAAAGGGATCGGAAGAACCCGGACCCCGAGTCAGGAGCAGGGGTGCAGGTGCAGCGCCGCGCTTTCGGGACACCTGCCATGACCTGATCGGAGTGCTGGCCGCATCCTGCCCAGGTGGTCTTGGAGCAGGAAGAACATGTCGTGGGGTAACACATCTGGAATCTCCTTGTCAGACGTTGTGCCACGTATGGGCACGAGAGTTTTCGTGATTAGGCACTATTCGAACGACCGGTCGACCCAGGCCGAGTATCCGCCGACCAGGTCGCTAACGTTCTCGATGCCATCGGCCCGCAACAGTGACGCGGCGACGGACGAGCGCCAGCCGCCGGCGCAGTGCACGACGATGGGCTTGTTACGTGGCAGGTCCGCGAGCTGGGAGCGGAGCTGGGCGAGCGGAATCGACCGGGCACCGTCGATGACCCCGAAGTCGCGCTCGCCGGGATTTCGGATGTCGATCAAGGTCACCGCATCCGAATCCAGGAGCCCCTCCAGCTCGACCGCAGCAGTACGCGGCGCGGTACGGACAAGGTCTGTGAGCGAGTTCGGAAAGATGCCATCGGCGTCGACAGTGAGGTAGCCGAGTGCGTTGTCGGATCCGATGCGCGCCAAACGCATCGCCGCAATCTGTTCCTCACCCGGATAGGTGATGAGTACGATGCGCTCGCCGATATCGGCGACCATGCCACCGGTTTCGGCGAACCTGCCGTCGAATCCGACATTGATCGAGCCGCGCAGATGCCCGCCAGCGAAGTCGTCCGGGGTGCGGGCGTCGAGAACGCGAGTTCCGTTGGCCATTTCTGTCCGGAGCTCCTCCGGTGTCAGCTCGGCGATGCGCCGATCTTGTTCGAGGAGAGCGCGATTCGATTTGTTCAGGGCCACATCGGTAGAAAAGTACCCCGGCACCGCAGGCTGACCGTCGGTGATCAGAGCAACGAACGTATCTTCACTCATCGGCTGCACCGACGGGTTCGTGCGGCGCTGCTCGCCGATGGTGGAGGTCAACTCGGCGGAGAGGTTCTTGCCGCAGGACGATCCTGCGCCGTGGGCCGGCATCACGGTCACCGAATCGGGCAACGCCAGCAGTGTCTGGTGGACGGTGCGGTACATCGCCCGAGCCAGGTCGGTACTGGTGCCGTCGCCGAGATTAGCCAGGTCGGGGCGGCCGACATCGCCGATGAACAGCGAATCCCCGGTCAGCACAGCGGACGGCGTTGCATCTCGATTCTCGCGCACCAGCAGGCTGATCGACTCCCACGTGTGGCCGGGAGTGGAAAGGATCTCGATGTCCACCTCCCCCAGTGTCAGGTGTTCGCCATGGCGAAGTCGGCGGATCGGGTAGTCGGTGTCCGCGATTTCGCCGAAACCGATCCACGCGCCGGTCGCCTCGAGCAACTCGAGGTGGCCGGAGACGAAGTCCGCGTGAAAGTGCGTGTTGACGATCCCTTCGATAGTCAGGTCATGGCGGCTTGCGTCCTCGAGGTATTCGGTGATGTCGCGCCGCGGATCAACCACGATGGCACGGCCTGTGCTCTCGTCGCCAATCAGGTACGACGCATGCGAGAGGCACTCGATGTAGTACTGCTCGAGGATCATCGAACAACCTTTCCTGAATCTGGACGATGGTATGCACACAGGATGCCATATACCCCCTGGGGTATGTCAAGTACCCCCGGGGGTATATGGATGGACGTACTGATTAGGTGAAGAAGTCGTTCACTCGTCGGTGCAGAGTCCTCGATCGCCACGGGCCCCGCTGGGTCGTGACCGCCGGTTCCGTCCTCGCGGCGCCCACGCTGGTGATCATCGCGACGGCTCTCGCGCTCCCGATCTTCTTCGCGGGGTGGGAGATCGCCGGTATCGCGATGGGCGCGGTGCCCTATCCACCTGCATTCGCCGCCCTGACCCCGCTGATACGGCGACAACTACGTCAAAACGCTGATGATCCTCACCCTCGCTGCAGGTCTGGCCAGCACCGTCTTCGCACCCCTCGCCGCCCCTGGCCGATCGATTCGATTGGCGTACAACCTACTTGGTTTGTCAATGGTGTTGGCTCTGGTCACGATCCCCGGGCGTGTGTAGGGATTACGGGGGTAGGTGGCCTGACCCGATTCGTCTACCGCACGCGCACCTCAGTGATCATCGCATCGGTAGGTACTGCCGCTCCTCGGAATCGTTGGGTTCCGCCGGGTTTCTTCGCACCGCGAGAGAGAAATACGTGCGCTGACCGTACGGATTGAGAGGGCTGACGGTCCGGCGTGAGCAAATTTAGTCCGAACTGCTGGTCCGGCGCTCGAGAAGAACTGTGTCGTACTGCTTCCGATCATCACCACAGTCGGTAGAAATTATGCGAAAACAGATGACGAACCGTCTCTCGCCGCTGCCACGGAATTATCACCGCCCAGCAGACGCACAATGCGCCGTAGGATCGAAAGGTGAGGCCGCTCGAAGGAGGAGCTGTGGCTAACTATCCAGAAATGTATGAGCGTCTACGGACGCTGATGGGTCAACTTGGACGCGAAGCGCCGGCGGCGATGGGCGCTTTCGGCTCGCTGCACATGGCAAGTACCGCAGACGGGGCCTTGCCGAGGAAAACCAAGGAATTAATGGCCTTGGCGATCGGGATCGCCGCGCACTGCGATGGATGCATCGCATACCACGTGCATGATGCACTGAAAGCGGAAGCTTCTCGTGCCGAGGTCATGGAGACCATCGGTATCGCAGTGATGATGGGCGGAGGGCCCTCTGTCGTCTACGGCTGCGAGGCGCTCGAGGCAGTCGAACAGTTTGCCAGTTCAACCGATTGACAGCGGGACAGGGTTCTCTTTCCGACAGAAATTCGAACGGGCCCGCGCGCAAGCGTCACCGTAGATGGAACCACGTGCGTGTGTTCTCACCAGCGGCCGGAGGCCCTCGACTCGGCACACCGCTGTTAGAGCAGACTCTCAGACACCCAACGGTGCCTTACCTGACAGGCCGAGGACACGAAACTGCCATTCCGTCGCCAGTTGGCCCAGCGAGTGCGGGCACATGAGACCGGGACTGGTTGAACCCGTTCCACCTCGACAGACTGCTATGACCTCTATGGAAGACGGGATGCTGTGCTCACCCAGATAACCTCAGCTCACCGACTTTGATTGTTGCCGGACCATGGAGATTCGGCGTGTGTACCACGCGTCGCCTGGGCGAGCGTCACATAGATCTGAAGGTCACTCTGCACGTGAAAAGTCTGCTCTCCATCCCGAACCCGAATGGTGCCACTCATTTCGAAGCCGCACCGTGGGAGGGGGCGGCAACATGGCGCAACGTCTAGACGCATCTTCGATCACAAAGATGGTGCCGCCACCAACTGATCCCGACCACGGTTACGAAATTGTGTGACTTTTGGTCGATCCTGCACCAGATGACAGCTGTCAGGCGGAATGGGATAGGAGCCGAACGATGACCTTCGGCCCTGGCTCTGCCACCAAGACCACGAAAGGGTAAAAGCAGGGACCCCTCATCCAACGCAGAAACTGGTTACGAGCCTGACACATGAACACCGCGCCATTCGACGAAAGAAGCCATGAATACACGAAATTCAATGCAGCACAAATCTATCCATGATTATGAGGACGGGTCCGCATTACGGCCCCCACCTTTGCGAGTCGCGGTATTACGTCTCCTCGGCTGCGTTGCACGGACTGTGAACCTCGTCGCCCAGCGCCGCATCTGTCAACCGACAGAGCACATAGGGCAAGAAATGACTTTCGCGGACGGCACAACTGGAATCGTCTACCGGGAAACCATCGTGAAGGGACCGCCCCCTGTCGACCCGGTTGTCCTCGTCGTAACCTTCCGACTGCGGGGTATTCATGGCCGTGCACACGCTCTGTTTCGGGCCGAAAGCCTTTTCAACACACCGCTTTTCGTTGGCTTTCCCGGATTTGTCTCGAAACTGTGGCTGAGTGCTGATGAAGAAAACCGGTACCGCGGATTCTATCAGTGGGATGGAGAAAGGTCCGCTCGAGAATACGCGTGCACGTTGTGGTGGATTCTCGCATTGGTATGCTCTCTCGATTCGATTCGCTATCGTGTGCTGCCAGGCGCATTTCGTGACAACGTCCTCGCGGACACGCTGTCGGCAGGAAAGGCCATGCCGGAAGGCGCCATGAGTCCGACCGACGCAGTATGGTGGCGGCTGGTCCAAGAGCGAAAGCCATAGATTCCGTTGCCGGAGCGGGGTTAGCTGTCGGTCGGGGGCAGCGACCGTTGATCGGCTGTGGCGCTTCAAGGCGTAGCCGTGCCGACGCACGGAGCTATCGTGCGCTCCGGCTCCATTCTGGTGAAGGGGTCGTCACTGCCGAGACAATCGGTAATACCCTAGACACCGACAGCCCCGCACACCAAACTCGCGCGCCGGCGCACCACGCCACTAAACACGCTGAACCTGCGACATTCTTCGCGGATGGCCTAATACACTGGGCCGAAACTTCAACGTGTTTGCACTGCTCCGTCCCGCCAAAGGCCCTGCAATCAGGTTGGCACCGCAGTGATCATGAGTTTCACCAACGGCGAAGGGTGACGCAACCTCCGTTGTCGGGACCTCGCTCGTGCAGCTGCCTGCTGGGTAGGTGTTCATGGAAAGTCGCCGTCCTCCTGGTCGAAATGATCCCGAGTTACACGCTCGGGAGTGGACGTTACTTTTCCCTCCGCTTGGGTGGCAGGCCCCCACAACTCCCAGTCGGTACCTGGCCTTGAACTATTCACCCACGCTCCGAGAATCTCCGGTACACAATTCGAAGGCATGCTGCTCATGGTTCCCGCTGATCAGCATGAAACCGTCACTGCAGCGTCAATTCCCCGCGGACACAGAGCCAGCACCGCGCGAAAACCATCGGAAAGTGCCGCCATCAGCACCGACAGATCAGGAGTCGCACCAGCATCCGCGTTGATCCCGATACACGCATGGTCGCAGTACGACATCAACGTCACGTTGAATGCCGAGCCGAGAGTGGGACTGAACGCAAATTGCCTGGTAATCGCCGCGCCCGCAAGATACAGAGCTGTCGAGGAACCTACGACGTTCGAGGCAACAAAATCCATGTGTTTGAGCATGTCGCCGGTCACCGCAACCGGCAGAATATTCAGCATCGCAGCCAAGTGCGGAGAGAGCGGAATTGCAGGTTCATTTCGCCAGCTTTCGACAACGTCGCGGACTCGGCGCATCAGCTGATCCGGACTCGCAATATCGAGTGGTAGCGCAAATCGCGCCAATGATATTCGGTTGCCGCCCAGTGGATCTCGATCGGTACGCAGACTGATCGGCAAGGTCACCATCAGATCCGGCGGCACAGCGCCATGGCGGCAGTGGTACTCCGCCATTCCGAGGAGAACAGCAGCCAAGAATGCATCGTTGATCGAGCACTCCGTGGCAGTCGCGGCTGCCGCAAGCGCCGCGACCGGAAACTCGACCACACCGAAACTTCGACGCGTACTACGCGCAGTCATCACCGGTGACAATGTGGTAGTCGCCGGTCGTGTCATACGCAGTGCCGAACCGATGATTCGTGCGGCGCCGCGGCCGGTATCGGCAGGATGCCGCAATGCACGTGCACCCTGCCGAACGGCAGACCCAAACGCCGTCCCCAGTGAGATCGCTACGGCATTGGCACCGGTCGGATGATCAATAGATGTCACAGTCTCCCGCGCGGATCGGCGCGATTCCCCTTCTCTTGTCTCGTCTGTGATTTCACGTGTCAGTTGCATTCCCCCGACCCCGTCGGTGAGAGAGTGATGGACCTTGACCACCAGTGCCGCGCCGCCGTCAGCGAGTCCGTCGAGCACTGTGAACTCCCACAGCGGACGATCCTTGTCGAATGCGGCCATCCCAGCTGTGCGTGCGAAGTCGAGAACCTCTTTCCAGGTTCCTGGCTCCCGCACGGTCAACCGACGCAAATGCCAGCTGAGATCGAAGTCAAGATCGTCTACCCACCGAGGTGGAATCCAGGGAATCGAGCTCGGAACCGCTCGGCATCTGAACATCGGCACCACATCGATGGCGCGATGCATGACTTCGATCATTCGATCTTGGTCAGGACTTCTGTCCAGCAAAACAATCGAGACGATGGTCGAGCGAAGAATTGGATCCTTTTCCATCCGCCACGACATCAGGTCCGTCTGCGTCATCGATCGTGCGCACGCTGCATTCATTGCTACTCGATCCAGTTCTCGTCACCCGTCATCACATCTGTTGCTGTTCAGGGTTGTAGTCGTATCTCGTCTACTCCAGGAACCGACGATGCAAGTGCGATGACGACTCCTCGCTGCGGATCGTCCTCGGAAATACCACTGACAGTAAGTGTTCCGTCGACAAACCCCACTGCCCACAGATCCGGGCCGCCGTAGAGGTCGAGTCGATGCCGCACTTCGTCGACGATGCGATCAGGATCAAGCGCCAAGAGGCCGATCAGGTCCTGGCGCGTCACTATTCCGATGACATCGCCCTCCTGCACAATCGGCACCGCACGCAGTCCGGACCGGAGCATGGCCGAGGCGAGGGCGTTGATCTCAGCGTCTGCGGTCATCGCAATGACCGGCTTGGTCATCACGTCAGCGACGGATTCGTCGGCGGACACGACCCGATCTTCCTGCGACGCACCGTGAAACCTACTCCGGAGAAGGTCACCCTCGGAGACGATCCCGACAAGGTGCTTGTGTTCGTCGATCACCGGAAGCACCGAAAACCCTGACCGAGAAATTACTTGCAGGCATTGGTCCGTACTCGCCGCCTGATCGATCGTCGTCACCGGACTACTCATGATGTGCCGTGCGAGCATGACGATCTCCTTTGGCTGCCCGGTAAGGCAGCAGACGTCGAAGGACTGATGTATCCAGCGTGACGGAATCCCATTTCGAGCGGAAGGGACCTGGGCACCGCGCGTGTACTGGTAATCGACATCGAGTGCAGTGACTTCCGCCTCTGTCGACCCGACACGCACCAGAGTTCGCTGAACACTGTCGGCCGCGATCAGGTGAGCGGCCCCCCTCCGATCGGGAGAGCCCATGAAGACGAGCCGTTCAGCCGCCACGCATCCAGTCGCCACACACAGGTGGGTTGTACCGATCGATGCGGTCGGCCCCGGCGATGCTCCCACTATCGGCGGCAAGGCCGCCAACCTCGGCGAACTGATGCGGTCGAAATTCCCGGTTCCCCCGGCATTTGTAATCAACACTGCAGGTTATCTCGACGCAATGGAAGCTTCCGGGTTTCGAGAACTGCTGAAAACGGGGCCTCTGCCACACGTTGACAGCACCAAAGACGCGATCTGCTCGGCAGTCCTCCCCGATGCGATGCGCGCGGAGATTATCGACGCTTATCGTGTCCTCGGCCCTTCGACGACACGCGTCGCCGTCCGTTCGTCAGCGCCGGCCGAAGACGCGGCCGACACGTCGTACGCCGGTATTCACGATAGCTTCACGAACGTGTCCGGCGACAGGAATCTGATCCACGCGGTCCGAAAGTGTTGGGCATCTCTGTGGTCGGATCGAGCATTGACGTACCGCAGTCTCCAAGGGGTAACCGAAGAGCCGTCGTTGGCAGTTGTTGTCCAACACATGGTCGATGCTGAACAGTCCGGCGTCGTGTTCACCGCCGATCCACGCACCGGCGCGAGAGATCGCATCGTGATCGAAGCTGCTACCGGCCTGGGCGAAGTAGTCGTGGGCGGGCAGGTGGAACCAGATACGTATGTGGTGTCAAAACCGGACTTTTCCGTGCTCGATGTGCATATCGGCTCGCAATCCTTCGCGATTGCGCTATCGGAGGGGACTGAACGATCGTCGGAAATTCCTCTGCTGCAACGTGAACAACAGATCCTCACCGAAGATCAGATCCACCGGCTCGCGGTTCTTGCGGCAGCCGTAGAAGATCACTATCAGCGACCGCAGGACCTCGAATTCGCCTACAGCGGGCAGCAACTGTGGCTGGTCCAAACACGCCCGATCACCACGCTGGGGCAGCATACAGAAGCGAAACCACCTGACACACAGGCAGATATGTCGAGCGCACAGATCCTGGCCCACGGACTGGGAGCCGGACCGGGCACAGCCACCGGCCGGGCACGGGTCCTGCGTTCGGTGGCCGACGGTCGCAATCTCCTCGACGGCGAAATTCTTGTGGCACCGATGACCCGACCGGACTGGCTGCCTGTTCTCCGGCGCGCTGCCGCAATTGTCACCGATGGCGGGGGCATCACGTGCCACGCCGCCATTGTCGGCCGCGAACTCGGTCGGCCGGTCGTCGTCGGAACACGCACGGCAACATCAGATCTTACCGACGGAATGTTGATCACTGTCGACGGAACCGCGGGAACGGTCCGCGCGGCAGATACTGCAGCGGCCGCAACGACGAGCGCACCCACAACCCAGATCGCACCTTCCGCCGTGCCGCACCGCGGACCGACAACGGCGACATCCGTCTACGTCAACCTGGCAACACCGGAGGCTGCGGAGCGAGTAGCCGCCACAGATGTCGACGGTGTCGGCCTGCTCCGGGCAGAGTTTCTGATCATGGACGCCCTCGAAGGACTGCATCCCCGCACGATGATTGCGCGTGGCCTACACGAGAAGTACGTAACCGCAATGTCTTCGGCTCTCTCGCGGATCGCAGCCGCATTCGGTGCACGACCCGTTGTCTATCGCGCCATCGATCTCCGTACCAACGAATTTGCGAACCTCGAAGGTGGCGAGGTCGAACCACACGAAGACAACCCGATGATCGGCTACCGCGGATGTTTCCGCTACATCCGTGAACCCGAATTGTTTGCACTCGATCTCGATGTCATCACCGAAACCCGTAAGCGCCACCCGAACGTTCATCTCATGATTCCGTTTGTTCGAACTGGGTGGGAACTGTCCAAATGCCTCGCGCAGTTGGACGCGCATCCTCTCGGGGCGGATCGTCGTATGCTGCGATGGGTCATGGCCGAGATACCCTCGGTGGCGTATTGGATACCGCGTTACGCAGCAATGGGCATCGACGGAATATCCATCGGCACCAATGACCTCACACAATTGGTGCTGGGCGTAGACCGGGATTCGGAAATCTGCAAGGACCTCTTCGATACCATGGATCCTGCAGTACTCGAGACCATCGACACGATCATCGAACGCGCCACCGCCGCAGGTTTGACGACCTCCCTCTGCGGCCAAGCTGTGTCCACCGATCCTGCATTGGCGGAACATCTAGTGAGACAAGGAATCACGTCTGTCTCTGTGACTCCCGATGCAGCCGATGCGACTCGTCGAGCAATTGCGGTGGCCGAGCGTCGAATACTTCTCGGTCAGGCTCGTGCCCACGAAATCCCGGCCGACAAGAATCGTCCGTAAGCATAAGATTTTCAGCCGGTGGGTAGTGGTTGAACGGCTGTGCCGCCGGCAGGGTGCAATGCCCCCGATCAGGACGGAAATACTCTTAGACCTGATAGTTCACATATCCGCGTGTAATACCGCTCGACATCCGCAGGTCTGCACGGCGCAGTTCCTGGCGTCTGCAGCATCGCTGCACCCGCCGCAACACCGAACTGCACGGCTTCGATCAGCGAACGATCATGCACGAGTGAATACACGATGCCCGCAACCATGCTGTCACCTGCACCGACTCCACTGATCGACGCCACATCCACCGAGGGAACATACTCGGATACATCAGCCGTAATCACCAGAGCTCCCTCCGCCCCCAGCGAGACAACCACCACCTCGGACACTCCCTGTTCAACAATGCTTCTCGCCGCCGCTGCTTGTTCCGCCCGAGACTCGAGAGGCAGATCAACCCAATCACGGAGCTCTCGAACACTCGGCTTGACGAGGTAGACGCCCCGCTGCAAGGCCCGCAACGCGACGCCGGAGGTGTCTACGACCAGCAGGGTCGGTGTGTCGGCCAGCAGATCGGAAAGACGCTGACAGAAATCGGCGTCTACCCCTGGAGGCAGGCTTCCGCTCACGACGACAAAGCGGGAATCGGTTGCGAAGTCGCGCACACGCTCGAGGCACGACTCCACCTCTGCATAGGCAACGGTCGGGCCGGGCAGCACGAAACGGTACTGGAAACCTGTCGACAGGTCGTCAACGGTAAAGCTCTCGCGGGTAGAACCGGTGATCGGCACCGCAGAGAACCGCACCTGCTCACCAGTCAGTAGATCCTGAACCGCCTGCCCACAGTGCCCGCCCGAGGGAAGGAGCGCTGTCGCGTCCTCCCCGAGCGCATGCAGAACTCGAGCCACATTCAGTCCACCTCCCCCGGGGTCGCGGCGAGGGGCTGCGCAGCGCATCTTATCCGTGGCATGCACTGCAGGTGCGCTGGTGGAGATATCGAGCGCAGGATTCATCGTCACCGTCACGACACGCGAGCTATTCTGCGACATGAAGTATCACCTCTAGATGAAGTGTGGATCCGTCACGACGG
This sequence comes from Rhodococcus sp. MS16, assembly GCF_013277795.1. NCBI lineage: Bacteria > Bacillati > Actinomycetota > Actinomycetes > Mycobacteriales > Nocardiaceae > Rhodococcus > Rhodococcus sp. MS16. The sequence continues at coordinate 553,895 of NZ_VBTM01000001.1, read as the reverse complement.
AGTGAATGTGCCCAGCCTCGTTCCCGGATGACTTGAAGCATGGGTGCGTTCTCCCCCATCACCTCGGCCACCATGCGCCGCGCACCGTGTCGGTATGCCTCATCTTCGAGTCCATCCAAGAGTGAGGTACCGATTCCGTGCAGCCGCTCATCCTGCGCGACTACGAGGGCGAACTCCACCGTCGGCGGTGTCACCCCGTCCAACATGACGAAGTTGCCGACCCCAACCAATTCGTCGCCGATGAACGCCCCGATGGCGCATCGCCACTTGTTGCACTCGCACAACTGATCGGAAAAGGCGGTGAGTTGTTTCGGTTGAGGCCCGAACCATCGCATGTACGAATCGTGCTGGTCGAGACGCGCATGTAATCGCTGCACCGCACCGGCGTCATCTGCGCCGAGGCACCGAACTGTTGTCGTGTCGATTCCGCTGCCCGTCGCGGCCATCGCTCATCACCTGATTCGGCTGGAGGGATACCTCCCGATTGAACCGTGGCATTGCCTGTAGTGGGCAGAGACTTTTGTCATCGAATACCGTCCTTCGCCCACTACCCGCCGACAGTCACCCCGCGAACACTGGATTGTGGAGAAATACGGATGTCGCCCGCAAGGAGGACCCATGACCGGCACCAGATCACCGACCGACGTCACTCGCGATCACGTCGTCATAGACCGACGCGGGCTCGACGACCTGATCACAGTATTGTCCGCCGGGGGTTACCGTGTCATCGGCCCCACGATCCGCGACAGCGCCATCGTTCTCGATACGCTCGTATCCGGTGACCAATTGCCGGTGGGCTGGGGTGTAGAGACCGGTCCTGGTCGATATCGATTGCGTCGGCGGGCAGATGCCGCCGTCTTCGGTCACTCTGCCGGGCCGCAATCGTGGAAACAGTATCTTCATCCAGCGCGTCAACAACTGTGGAGCCAATCCCAGGACGGTATGTTCCACGCGCCGGCAACCGCGCCGGTGAAATATGCCTTTCTCGGCGTACGCGCGTGTGACCTTGCAGCGATCGGAATACTCGAGACGGTCCTGGCCGCCGGCGGACGTTCGAGTACCGGTCTTGTCGAGAATCTGTTCGTCATCGCCGCCAACTGCACCGAACCCGGCGGGGTCTGTTTCTGTGCGTCGATGAATACCGGCCCCGAAGCCAGAAGCGCGTACGACTTGTCTCTGACCGAAAGAATCGACGACGACGGCCACAGATTCATTACACGGGTCGGCACCGAAGAAGGAGCACGGATACTCGCACTCGTCCGAAGCAGACAAGCCACTGACCGGGAAACTACCGAGGCCGCACGAGCTGTCGCCGACGCGGCACACCACATGGGCCGCGAAATGCCCGACATCGACCTTCGCGGCATGCTCCGCGACGCTCGGGACGCCGATGTCTGGGAGGACGTCGCCTCGCGGTGCTTGACGTGCGGAAACTGCACAATGGTCTGTCCGACATGCTTTTGCACCACCTCCGAGGATGTCTCCGACCTCACAGGTGACCATGTAGAACGTTGGCAGCACTGGTCGTCGTGTTTCGACCTGGACTATTCACAACTGCACGGCGGCATAGTACGGACCAGCGGCGAAAGCCGTTATCGCCAGTGGATTTCTCATAAACTCGGCACCTGGCACGACCAATTCGGTTCGTCCGGATGCGTCGGGTGCGGTCGATGCATCGACTGGTGTCCGGTGGGAATCGACATCACGGCAGAAGCGGCTCGCCTGACTGGTGCCTTGAATGTGGAACCCGACAGCAATACCGGTGGTCACTCATGAACGATCACACCCGCGAGCACTGTCCGAGAGAAATCGAAGATCTGGCCGACGATCAACGTCATGAACTCGCTGCCATCTCTCACGAAGTGCAGTTCACGCAAGGTACCGTGCTGTTTCACGAGAGCGGCCACGCTGACAGGTGCTGGTTACTTCAGTCAGGCCGAATTGCCCTCACCACAACGATTCCCGGACGCGGCGACGAAACTGTCGAAACGCTGTCCGTCGGCGAAGTGTTAGGCGTTTCCTGGTTCCAACCACCTCGACAATGGCAGTGGACAGCGACTGCGCTCACACCCGTGACAGCAGTCGAGATCGATGCCACGATGCTGCAAGCGGTCGCCGAAAGCGATCCTGCGCTCGGACGGGCAGTGTACTCGATCCTCGCGGACACACTCCTCCACCGAATGCAGGCGACGCGCGCACGCCTGCTCGATGTCTATGCACGCGAGCATGTTCGGTAAGCCGTCGAGCGAGCGGGGCATGGCTCCCCGACGCGATGCACTCGTGCCAACCGCCTGCCGAGTCATTTCTCGCCACGACGAGAACAGCGATACTTCGACCCTGACCCTGGCCGCACCCGAGCATGAGTTCCCCGGGTTCTGTTCCGGACAGTTCATGATGGTCTATGCGCGGGCGGTGGGTGAGATTCCCTTGTCGATCAGTGGAGACCCCACTCGTACCGATCACACTGTGGTCCATACTGTTCGGGCTGTCGGGGCTGTCAGTCGCGCACTGCGCGAAGCGTGTGTCGGTGATGTCGTCGGAATACGAGGGCCTTTCGGAGCTGGATGGGATCTGGAGTCTGCGAAGGATGATCTTATTGTCGTCGCCGGTGGGGTCGGCTTGGCGGCAGTGCGTTCGGCGGTCCTGGAGGCACTGGCTTGCGGTCGATTTCGTCGTATCGTCCTCCATGTCGGCGCTCGCCGACCATCCGATCTGTTGTACCGCGCGGATCTCGATACCTGGAGTAGGGGAAACGTGGTGGACGTCGAGTTATCCGTCGACGTGGCCGATCCTGCCTGGCGCGGGCATGTCGGCTTTGTCACGCAGTCACTCGGAAGAGGTGTTCTCGAACCCGAATCCACGACGGTTCTTCTGTGCGGGCCTGAGCCGATGATGCGGATGTCGGCTCGCACCATGATCGGTAAAGGGATTGCACCGCAGAATATTCGGGTTTCACTCGAGCGGAACATGCAGTGCGGGGCCGGGCTTTGTGGGCATTGCCAACTCGGCGAACTTCTACTCTGTCGTGACGGTCCGGTGGTCGACTATTCCGTAGCCGGGCCGCTTCTCGTAGTGAAGGAGTTGTGATGAGCACCCCGACTATGGCGGTCTGGAAGTTCGCGTCCTGCGATGGATGCCAGTTGACGCTGCTCGATTGTGAAGACGAATTGCTCCCTTTGGCCGAGACAGTTCACATTTCGCACTTCCTCGAGATGTCGAGTGCGGTGGAAGTGGGGCCCTATGACCTCTCGCTGGTCGAGGGGTCGATCACCACCGCTGCCGATGTCGAACGTATTCACCGAATCCGGGACAACTCCGAATATTTGGTGACGATCGGGGCCTGCGCGACTTCTGGTGGGATACAGGCCCTGCGGAACTTTGCGGACATCACCGAGTTCATGTCCGTTGTGTATGCGAGCCCCGAATACATCGGTACTCTCGCCACCTCCACACCGATCGCCGCCCATGTGCCGGTCGATTTCGAATTGCGGGGCTGTCCTATCGATCGTCGACAACTACTCGAGGTGATCTCGTCGTATTTGGCCAGACGCAAGCCCAATATCCCGGACACCAGTGTTTGCGTCGAGTGCAAACGACGCGGTCTTACCTGCGTCATGGTCTCCGACGGCACACCGTGTCTGGGGCCGGTCACCCATTCCGGCTGCGGCGCGCTGTGCCCCGCGCAGTCGAGGGGGTGCTACGGATGTTTCGGTCCGTCGTCCGATCCGAACTTGACTGCCATGTCCGGGTGGCTGCGCATCTGCGGGATGACCGACGAGGGCATCGAGCGGGTCTTCTCGACCTTCAACGTCTCCTCCCCCGAGTTCGACGGGATCAGGCGAGATGGACAATGACAGCGCCCGGAATACCACCCGGGTGACGCTGGGTTCCCTTGCACGTGTGGAAGGGGAAGGCCGCCTGTCCTTCACGGTCCGAGATGGCCGTGTCGAGGCCGCTGAGTTGAACATCTACGAACCCCCACGGTTCTTCGAGTCGTTTCTCCGTGGCCGCGATTTCCGCGAACCTCCCGACATCACCTCCAGGATTTGTGGAATCTGTCCTGTTGCTTATCAAGTCAGCGCATGCAACGCGATCGAGCAGGCCTGCGATGCCGACCTCGACCAACCGATTCTCGATCTGCGCCGACTCCTCTATTGCGGCGAGTGGATCGCCAGCCACACTCTGCACATCTACCTGCTCCATGCTCCTGACTTCCTGAACGTGAGCGATGCCGTCGAACTCGCCCGCATCGCGCGTCCAGACGTCGAACGTGGCCTGGCCTTGAAGAAAGCAGGAAACGCGATACTCGACCTGATCGGTGGTCGATCGATTCACCCGGTCAATGTGCGCCTCGGCGGCTTTTATCGAGCGCCGACGCTCAGCGAACTCGGGCCTCTCGCCGATCAATTGCGCACGGCACTCGACGACGCTCTCGCGACGCTGCGGTGGGTGTCGCACTTCGAGTTCCCCGATGCCGAGATCGATTACGATCTGCTCGCACTTACGCACACTGGCCAGTATCCGATCGAAAATGGTTCATTGACAACCGCATCCGGATCGATTTTCGCGCCGTCAGAGTTCTGCGCTCATGTCGAGGAACGCCAGGTTCCTCATTCGACGGCGCTGCACGCATACTTCGACGGCCACGCCTATCTCACGGGGCCGTTGGCGCGATACAGTCTCAACTCCGCCGAACTATCGGATACCGCACGTCAAGCGGCCACCGAAGCAGGCTTGGGAGCAGTGTGCCGCAACCCTTTTCAGAGCATTGTGGTGCGCGCGGTAGAAACCGTATTTGCGGTAGACGAGGCGTTACGACTGATACGCGAGTACCAACGACCGGATCAACCGTACGTCGACGTCTCGCCCCATGCCGCGACCGGGTACGGCGTCAGCGAAGCACCGCGGGGCGTGCTGTACCACAGCTATCAACTCGATCCAGAAGGCCGGATCCTGCGCGCCACCATCATTCCGCCCACCTCACAAAATCAGGCAGCCATCGAAGACGACCTCCGCAAGACCCTCGCCGCGAATCTGATGTTGACAGACACCGAGTTGGCACAGCTGTGCGAGAAAACCATCCGGAACTACGACCCCTGCATCTCGTGTGCCACCCATTTCCTCGATCTGACGATCGACCGCGCATGACCGTCACGGTGATCGGGATCGGCAACGACTTTCGCCGCGACGACGGCGTCGGACTTGCCGTAGCGCAAGCGATACGGCACCTGCACCCTGCCGGCGCCCGTGTAGTGGCCACGAACGGCGAGGCTTCCACGCTGATCGATACCTGGTCCGGCTCGGAGTTGGCGGTATTTGTCGACTCGTATCTCCAGACACACGCTGTCGATAGTTCACGGCAACCGGGAAGGATACGTCGATTCACGAGATGGCCGAACGAACACTGCGGACACTGCACCAGCTCACATGGACTGGGCATCGTCGAAGCGCTGGCATTGGGGGCTGCACTCGACCGAAAACCACGCCGCGTGGCGATCTATACAGTCGAGGCACAAGACATCGGTTTCGGCATCGGACTTTCACCCCCCGTTGCGGCGTCCGTCACCGTAGTTGTATCCGCGATCATCGAAGAGATCGTCAACCCTGCGAAGATCCCTTCGTCGAACAGATCACGGACTTTCGCCGTCGAATACGGCACTTCGCCTCTATTCCACAGGTCGTTCACCCCAGGACAATGAAAAAGTGCCCGTACCGCGAACCACACCATTCCGTCACGGAGACAACATGTGTCAGTCGCAGCAACAACGGCGAAAGGGTCGCGAGGTCGCGGTCACGTGTCATCGGTGCGACCAGCGACACGTGAATGCAGAGGAGTCGTTCCATGAACGAAAAACACTGGTCGGTGGACATCACCATCGACGAGCACACATCAGCAAACGGTAACCGCACTCGCGCGATCGCGCGACTGCATTCACAGGACGACACGCACTTCGCCGGCGCGGGATTCGCGCGCTGCAACCCGTCCGACCTCGACGTACCCGAAATCGGTGACGAACTCGCAGCCTCGCGCGCTCTTGCCGACCTGTCGCGACAATTGATCGAAGCCACCAGAGCGGATCTCGTGGGCATCACGCATGAGCCTATTCACCTGACTTCCTGAGCCGATTCGTTCAGCACGCGTGAGGAAGGTGAAAGGTAATGTCGGACAAGTTAACTCCACTCGATGCCGGGTTTCTCGAAGTCGAGGATTCGGATTCCCACGCGAGTCTCGCCATCGGGGCATTGGTGATAGCCGAAGGCCCCGTACCGACCGATCGCGAGTTTCTCGAGCGATTGAGCTCACGGATACGATTCATCCCACACGGCACGGACTGTCTCCATACAGTTCCCGTCGATCTGGCGGCCCCGACGTGGACGGCGGATCCGAACTTCGATCCGGCGCGCCATGTTATGAGGATCGCAGTGCCCTCGCCCGGGCGACTGCAAGACGTTGCCGCAACAGTGGCGTGGATCATGTCCGAGCGGCTGGATCGAGATCGCCCACTCTGGCAGTGCTGGCTGATCGAAGGCCTCGAAGCAGATCGGTGGGCAGTACTGACGAAAGCGCACCATTCGCTGGTGGACGGGGTCAGTGGCGCTCGCTTGTTCGACGTACTGTTCGACTCGCCGCCGGAATCCGTACCGGTTGGTGACAACACCACGAGCACGAGCGGTCCCGGATCGGAGAAATCGGCGTCCCTGTACAGCACGTTCATCGGTGTTTCGACCGCCGCGCTGGGCGCACCTGTCCGTGTGTCTCGCCAGCTACTGCGGAGAGCCGCGGGTTTTGCACACCTTCTCGGCGATGTGCTGACCCCGAGCCGGCGAACGACGCTGATCGGGCCGATCGGTAGTCAGCGGAGGTACGCCACGGCCAACCTTCGGATGCAGGACGTGAAGGCAATTTGTTCGACGTTCGACGTAACCGTCAACGACGTGGCACTGGCTTGTGTGACTGGTGCTCTTCGTTCACTTCTTCTGCACCGCAACGAGGACCCCGACGGGCACTCAGTGCGTTGCCTCGTGCCGGTGTCGGTTCGAACACCCGACGGCGATGTATCGCCGCACAACGAGGTTTCTCTTCTTCTCCCGTTTCTACCCGTGGACGTACCCGATCCTGTCGACCGACTGCAGGTGATTCACGAGAGACTCTCACGGTACAAGCGAGGAGGGGAATCTCGCAGTGGTCACTTTGTCACGACGCTCGCCCAGTATGTCCCGTTCGTATCGTCTGCATGGTTCGTGCGACTTGCGGCGCGGGTTCCTCAGCAAAGCATCGTCACCGTTGTCACCGACGTCCCTGGACCTACAAGGAAATGCCGCCTGATGGGTCGAGAGATAGTCAGCATCTACCCTTTCGTGCCGATCGCCGTGCGCTTGCGGCTCGGATTCGCGCTACTGAGCTACAGCGGCCAATTCGCGTTCGGCATCACAGCCGACTACGATTCTGTCCCCGAAATCGATCTTTTACCAACGTTTTTGGAGAGTGAACTGAGAATCCTCGTGAGCGCCCAGGAGTCGAGCGTACGAGAACCCGACGACACAACCGAGAGTGGACCGTAGCTTCGGCTACGCCTGCCCGGATCGGCGCCGCCGCGTCCACCTCCATATCTCGTCACACCCCCACACCAGGATCGGCAACGGCAGTAGCCACAGAACCTGGTACCACTCTGGTGTCACTGTTCCGAATACTCGCTGCAATGGCGGTACCGTCACCACAATGGCGGCGAATGCCACTTCGAACGCAATTCCCCACAGCAACAACCTATTCGAGAACAGTCCGATCTGCTGCAGAGACGCATGCTCGGTGCGTGATGCCATCGCCGTGCCGATCTGACAGGACACGATCCCGAGAAAACTCATTGTCGTGGCCAGCTTCCAGGTGTGCTCGAGCGAGCCAGTCGACACGTCCGCCCCGAAAGTCCACCCTCCTGATAGGAGAGTTGCCATGAACAGGCCCATGACTGCCGCTGCCGAGACCCCACCGAGCAATCCCCACGACCGAATCAGCATCGCTTTGTCCACGACATTTTGCGAGGCTTTTCGCGGCGCCCTGTCCATCAGTCCGGGTTCTTCTTGTTCGCGGCCCAGTGCCAACGCCGGCAACGTCTCGGTACCCAAGTCGATCGCCAGTATTTGCATCACTGTCAGAGGAAGCGGAATCTGCCCTCCGGACAGCGCGTAGACGAGAAAGGGCACCACTTCCGGTGTGGCGTGCGCAAAAATGTAGACGATGAATTTCCGGACGTTGTCGTAGACCCTGCGCCCTGCTTGGACGGCTTCGACGATGGTGGCGAAATTGTCGTCGGTGAGCACCATCGTCGCTGCTTCCCGGGCGACATCGGTGCCGGATCTGCCCATTGCGACCCCGATATCCGACCTTCGCAGTGCCGGAGCGTCGTTGACGCCGTCGCCGGTCATCGCGACCACATATCCACCGGCGCGTAGAGCGTCCGTTATCCGCAGCTTCTCCTCGGGCGAACTGCGGGCGAAGATGATCTCGTTTTCGGTGTAGAGGAGCGCGTCGAGGTCCTTCTCCGACATCTCTTCGAGTTCAGCTCCGGTCACCACCTGCAAACCTCTGTGCCCGATGCCCACACTTTCGGCAATTCCGCGGGCGGTCAGGCCGTGATCGCCTGTCACCACGATGATTCGAATTCCGGCCGAATGGCATTTCGCTACAGCGTCCTCGACTTCGGGCCGTGGCGGATCGATCATCGCGGCGATGCCGAGCAACGTCATCTCTCGTTCGGCCTCGCCACGATCGAATAGTTCTCCGTCGGCAACGCCAACCGAGCGTTCTGCCACCGCGATCAGTCTCAGACCCTCACCCGCCCAATCATGCACCAGCGCAGCAAGGTCGGAGCGATCTTCGCGCGAAATGTTGCGCTGGGCCCCTTCGGGTTCCGCGATGCGCGTGCACAGGGACAGGATTTCCTCCGGCGCGCCCTTCGCGTAGATCTCGAACCGATCGTCGACTCGATCCACCGTCGACATCCGGCGTAGTTCGGGATCGAACGGGAAGGTGGCGTCATGGCCTTTCGGCGCCGCGGATACGGGCTCGCCGATCAGAACCGATGCGCGCAACATCGCCAACTCCGTGGGATCCCCGGTGCTCGTGTTCTCTCCGGTCGGAGTGTCGTCGCGTAGTTCGGCAGAGCAACAGGATGTGACGGCGTGTGCCATCCGGCGCGCCAGGGACTCGGCAGGCTGAGGTTGACTGTTGCCGTCGAAAGCGAGAACTCCGCCCGGTGTCCATATCTTGATCGTGCGCATACGGTTGACAGTCAGTGTCCCGGTCTTGTCGGTGCAGATCACACTCGTGGAACCGAGCGTCTCCACCGCCGAAATCCGTTTGACCAGAGCACCCTTCCTGGCGAGAGTGCGCACTCCGACAGCCAAAGCCAGCGTGATGGTCGGCAGAAGCCCTTCCGGAACGTTGGCTACAAGGAGCCCGATTGCAAAGTTCACCGAATCCCCCCAGGACAGTCCCGCAATCAGACTCCCGAGCGGTATGAACGCCGCACCCATCACGACGGCCACGCAGGCAATCAGCCACGCCACCTTCTTTACTTGCTTCTCGAGCGGGCTTTCGTCCCGCCCTACCCGTTCCGACAGAGCCGCGATTCGTCCGATCTCCGTGCGCATGCCGGTGGCAAAGACCAATCCGATTGCCTTGCCGCCCAACACGTCCGTCCCACTGAAAGCGATGTCCCGAGCCGCCACAAGAGGACCTGCGCCGCCACCTGAATCAGCGGAAATGGAGACGGGAACGGACTCTCCGGTCAGTGCCGACAGATCGACCTGGACGGAGCCGGACACCAACCGTGCATCTGCCGATACCCGCCCCCCCTCGTAGAGAACGACGACATCGCCCGGAACGAGGGCCCGCGCGTCAACGACTGTCTCGACCCGGTCCCGCAACACTGTCGCCTGAGAAGGAAGGAATGCAGAGAGCGCCTCCACTGCTTGCTCGGCGTGTAATTCCTGGACGAACGCGAAGACCGCATTGACCAGAATCACGAAGACGATTGCCACGCCTAACGGGGTGGCGCCACTGACAACCGCGAGCGCCGCAGCCATCCACAGAAGCAGCGCGAGCGGATGAGTCAACTGCCGAAGCACCTGACCTGGCCACTCACGCCCGCGCCGACGCTGGAGTTCGTTCGGTCCGTGGACAATAGCTCGACGCTCCGCCTCCCTGGACGAGAGGCCCTGCCGACCTGACCTCAGATCGCGAAACATCCGTTCGACGGATTCACGCGGATTCACCGCATCCGATTCCGAATCGATGACCGTTTCGGACACACGCACCTCCCACACGGATCGAAATTCCGCGAACAGTTACTCGGTTCGAGGTTTCTCCGTACACGAGCGCAATACCAGGGTCATCGGTCGTCAAATCGTGGCTCACGACCTGCCAGATCGGAATCGAGGTCGCAGGCCATACAACTAGTGACATTCGACCATGTAGACGACGGTCAGATGGGCGCGAGGCTGGACGGTAAACGGAACACGTCCCTCACGTCCTGGCCTCCAGCAGGACTGGGCAGTTCGAGTCCGTTCTGCACAGAATCAGGAATCACCATGAACGCAACGATCGTCGTCGTCATCATCGTCATCGTCGTCACATTTCTGCTTTTCGCAATGGCAGTGCGAGTGGTCACCCAGTACGAGCGCGGTGTTCACTTCCGGCTCGGAAGGATCATCGCGGTGCGCAATCCCGGCCTCACGCTCATCATTCCCGCGATCGACCGGATGACCAAGGTCTCCATGCGGATCGTCACGATGCCGATCCAATCGCAGGGAATCATCACCCGTGACAATGTAAGCGTCGACATTGCGGCAGTTGCCTACTACCGCGTCATCGATGCCGAGAAATCAGTGGTCACTATCGAAAATGTCAGTTCCGCCATCAACCAGATCGCCCAAACCACTCTTCGCAACGTAGTAGGTCAACACTCTCTCGACGAAGTCTTGTCCGAGACAGCGGTGATCAACACCAGCATTCGTCAGATACTCGACACAACCACGCTGGACTGGGGTGTCGAGGTAACGCTGGTAGAGCTCAAGGACATTCAGCTGCCCGAGAGCATGAAGCGAGCGATGGCTCGCGAAGCTGAGGCCGAACGGGAGAAGAGAGCGAAGATCATTGCAGCCGAAGGTGAAGCGCGTGCCGCCGCCGGACTCGGCGAAGCGTCGGACACCATGATGGCCCACCCGTTGGCACTCCAACTGCGTAATTTGCAGACCCTTGCCGAACTCGGTGTCGAGAAGAACACCACCGTCGTATTCCCCGCGCCGCTGATGAGCGCAATCGGCGAACTGGGGTCGTTCCTCCAACGGGAAACTACTTCTGCCGAAGAGCTGTCCAGCCGCGGGTCGAATGAAAACACCGTCAACGAAACAATCTTCGACGACAACGCCCTCAACACCATCCGTTCGTGACGTAGCCCGTCAACTCATGCCGCTCCGGAAGGCGGACACCATGCGCAGCTATCTGATTCGCTCGATCACTCGGCCCAGTCGCTGGTGGAATCAGGTGCCGTGGTCCTCGAACCGGCTGATGCGCCCCTCGGACCGACTCCTGTCCTCTCTGATTATCGCCGTATGCGCAATCGGCGCTCTCGGAATACCTGTCTCGGCGGCAATCGGGACTTCCGTCTACACATCCGGCCGAGCCCGAATCGAACAGCAGTACAACACCTACCGACAGTGGAACGGAACAGTCGCAAACACCTCTCCATCGGTTCCATCGACTCCCGAGATTCCAGCAAACCCGATAGGTTCGGAGACAACAGTTGCCGGTGCCGCGAGGAAAGTCGTGACGTGGACGATGAACGGAAACTCTCGCACCGAACCGGTGATTGCACACTTCGGTGCGCATGCCGGTGACACGATCAAGGTCTGGACGAACGGCAACGGCAACCAGGTTCAACCACCACCAGAAACGTCGATTGCGGCCGTAGACGGAGTGGCCGCTGCGATCGTGTTGTACGGTGCGACCGTTTTCGCGATGTGCATGATGATTTCCGCAGCACGAACAATGATCGGTTGGCACAACGATCGGATGTGGGACACAGAGTGGAAGAACAAATTTCAGCAGCAGGCGTGAAACTGAAAACCTCCGCAACGAAATCAACCACGCGCATCCTCATCCTCCGTTTCCGGCTCGTCGGCAAGAACGAAATAGCTTTGTTCCTCTTGGCGGAAGTGCAGCCTCAGTACGGCATACAGCCCGTACAGGCAGGCAAGGAGGTCCTGTACCTGATCCGCTTTCACCGCACCATTGAGGTCGGCGGTTCTGACGTGATAGCCCAACCTTCGACTGAGCCGCTCGATTTCGGCGTGCGCACCCGCCATTGTCGCGATCGAATCCGCGCCACCAATCGAACGCTCCAGCATCGGGTAGAGATTCGCGCCCTCGGAACGCTCGTGGGGAAGAATCATGTCTTGGAGAAAGCTGTCGGTTTCGTGCAGTCGACGCAAAGCGGACGTACGATCTCCACTCACCACCGCCTCTGCGGTGACACGGATTACTTCCAGTCCATCTCGCATCTCTCGATGCTCCGAGGAAAATCCTCGGAGCATCATCAACAACCTCGGATCGAGCACCGGAACCGTCGATCTCCCGCCGTTCAGTGCACGTAACGCGTTGAGTATCACGGCAACATCGATCAACTCCTGCAACAAGGCACCGACTGCGGGAATCAGGAATCCGAAGGCAGCAAAGATCATCGCGACAAGCGACAGCGTTGTCCCGAGTATCGCGCTCTGTAACGCGATTCGGCGGGATCGACGGGCAATGTCCATAGCGTCGGCAACGCGGGAGAGTCGATCGGTTGTCAGAACCACGTCGGCCGCCTCCGACGACGCTGTCGCGCCGCGCGCGCCCATCGCAATTCCGACCGATGCTGCCGCCAAGGCCGGTGCGTCGTTGATTCCGTCACCGACCATCAACGTCACCGCCTGGGCCGACTCTTCGCGGACACGTGCGACTTTGTCGTCCGGTTCTTGTTCTGCATGAACGCAATCGAGCCCCAATGCAGATCCGACCTCGACTGCGGGTTCTGGTCGGTCACCCGTCAGCATGACAATCTTGCGTATCCCGGCTGAGCGCAGTCGTCGTATCGTCCACGGCGCGTCCGTCCGTATCGGGTCGAGCAGGAGAATTGCGCCACTGAGAGTGCCGTCGACACTCACCCAGGCAATCACGGCGCCGTCCAGACGCGCACGATTCTCCACTCCGGCAACCCAACCGGGACGATCGACAGTCCCGTCAATTCTCCCCACAGTGACAATTCGGCCGTCGACCGTCGCAACAACACCATAGCCGGGTCGCTCAGTCACCATTTCTGGTGTGCTCAGCGATAATCCACGTGAGCGGGCACTGCGAACGATCGCTTCCGCCAGAATGTGTGACGATACCTGATCGGCAGATGCCGCCAATCGAAGGAGCGTCGCACTGTCGTAGCTATCACCACATACAACATCTGATTGTGTCGGCCGTCCGCTGGTCAGAGTACCTGTCTTGTCGATCACGAGGGTGTGGGCGCTTCCGAGCTTCTCGAGCGCTCCACCCGACCTGACGATCACGCCGATGCGCGAAGCGCGCGAAAGTCCGGAGACAATGGCCACGGGAGCGGCCAACAACAACGGGCACGGCGTTGCGACAACCAGCACGGCGACAGCCCGAGGGAAGGAATCACTGATGGCCCACGCGGAACCGGAAATGATCAACGTGGCCGGAAGAAACCAACCCGCTACCCGATCGGCCAGTCGCACAACCGGTGCGCTCTCGGCTGCCGCGTCCTGCGCCAACCGAACGATTCCTGCGTAGGTGCTCGATTGCGCATCGCGACTTGCCTCGATGCGGCAGGCCCCACCGGCATTGACCGCACCGCTCCGCACGGCGTCGCTCACAGGTCTTTCCACGACGTTGGCCTCGCCGGTCAGTGCAGATTCGTCCAGCAGTGCCGGCTCGCCGACAATCCAACCGTCGGTGGGCACCACGCTGCCAGGCCCGACCAATATCAGATCTCCGGGACCGATCTCGTCGAGTTTCACTGTCTCGAGTTGTCCGTCATGCTCGCGTTGCGCAGTGCCCGGTACGTGGTCGCGAAGAGAACGCAGATCCCGCGTCGCTCTGCGGTTGGCTGCGGCGTCGAGCGTGCGACCGGTCGCCAACATGACCGCGATCAACGCGCCGGCGAGATATTCGTCGATCCACAGCGTTCCGAGGAGGGAAAGGACGGCGATGACGTCCACGCCCACTCGACCTCGGCGTAGCGCATCGATGACCCACCACGCTGCGGGGATCACGGCCACGATCGCCCCCGCTGCCCACAATGCCTCCGCTGACGGACGACTGTCGAATACCCAGGCGAGAGCGCCAGCAGTCAACGTCGTGACTGTTACGACCAATAGAACCGTCTCTGCGTTGGACAGCAAACGCGCGAGCAGGTCTCGAATCACCGGCATGATTCCAGCGTGGCTTGGCCGATCGAATATCCGGTAGTGCCGTAATGCCTGGTTCGATCACCGCAAGACCCCGTGACAACCGCCCCGGCTTCCGAACACACTTGAAGGCAAGAGGGGTAGCGAACCGACACTGTCTCGGCAATTCGAGGAGCAAATTCAGGTGGATACGCGGGACTCGTACATCGATGTACACGAGACGACTACAGGTGTGGTCCTTCTTGTCCGTGAGCGCGCGTACAAGATCAAAAAAGCGCTATCGACCGCCTACCTGGATTTCGGAACACCTATGCAACGACAGACGGCGCTGCTCCGCGAACTCGAACTCAACCGCAGGATGAGCCCGGACGTGTATCTGGGCGTAACACACCTCAACGATCCGCTCGACGCAACGAGAGAGCCGATACTGGTGATGGCCCGGATGCCTGAGGACCGGCGACTGTCATCGATGATCACCTCAGGTCAGGACGCTGCGGGCGAAGTGCACCGTATCGCTTCCCTGATAGCCGATTTCCACCGCCGAGCTATCCGAGGCGCGTGGATAGACGCGCAAGCGACAGCGGAGAGTGTCGGCGCACGGTGGAAATCGAACATTGCCGAACTACGAGAATTATGTGTCGGCACCGTTCCTGTCGACAGCGTCGATGCGATCAACACAATGGCCGAGACGTTCTTGTCTGGCCGAACAGTGCTGTTCGACAGGAGAATTGCCGACGAACATATCGTTGACGGACACGGCGACCTGCTGTCCGACGACATATTCGTCCTTCCTGACGGTCCTCGAATCCTCGATTGCCTCGACTTCGACGACCAACTCAGATTCGTCGACACGATAGACGATGCAAGTTTCCTCGCTATGGACCTGGAATTCCTCGGGCGAGAGGATCTAGCGGACGAGTTTCTCACCACGATAGTCGCGCTGTCGCAGGATCTTCCACCACGGGCGCTGATCGACCACTACATCGCATATCGTGCGACTGTCCGCGCGAAAGTCGATGCACTGCGTATGAGGCAAGGTGGAACGGGCAGCATCGCGCGGCTCGAACGCCACCTCACTCTTGCCTGTTCTCACCTTCGGCGTGCCGAGGTGCGGTTGTGCCTGGTCGGCGGACTCCCAGGTTCGGGTAAATCAACACTGTCGGTCGGTCTCGCCGAACATACCGGCGCTGTTGTCATTTCGAGTGACCGAGTGCGTCGCGAACTGATGGAGGATGGCACACTCACCGGCGCGGCAGACGAGTACCGGCAAGGTCTCTACTCCCCCGCAGCGCTGGACACGGTCTATGCCGAGATGTTGGCACGGGCGCACCGGCAGCTGACGATGGGACAGTCCGTCATCCTGGATGCGACATGGTCAGATTCCAGGTATCGACACAACGCTCAGGGATTGTGTTTGTCCACGTCGTCGGCGTTGATCGAAATCTGCTGCAGTACGCCGTTACCTGTTGCTGTACAACGAATTGCGATGCGCACGGAGTCGCTGTCCGACGCCACCGCCACAACGGCGGCCGCTATCGAAGCCGGACAGGATCCGTGGCCTGAATCCGTTTCGATCGACACCAACATCGACATCGACGTCAGCATCGAAGCCGCGGTGAATGTGTGGAATTCATCAGGGCATTCACCCGTCGACGGTGCGTAATCACGGTACGACGGTCAGGACCTCCTCGACCGTGCGCCTACCCGAGACAACTGGTTCTGTAGCTCCCAACTGCGCTTGCCCCGATGCTGTCTCCGCGGAATGCGATGATAATCCGATCCGGATCATGATCTGCGGATTCTGGAATGTCTCGCCCGACCTACATGCGACGTCGCGCACGATCTCCCGACTTGCCTCCACCTCCGTGAGGTGTGTCAGTGGACAGGTGGCGAGATGCGAGGCAGTTGCGTGTAGCAATACCGACGACAATGCCTGTCCCGCGTTCAACCAGTCTTTCGGCGTATCCGATGCAGTGCTGAGCAGAACCAACGCAGCATTATCGCGTGCACCGCGTTGGATCTTCAGGTGCCCGGAAGGGAATGCTCGGGCGGATACGTCCTCGTGTGAGGAGAGCGCATCGGGCAATGCACCAAGAGGAACGCCGGCCTCGGCACCATCCGGAGTAGTCCACGCCTCGAGTTCGTTCCAATAGGCGGTATCACTGCGGTGCTCCTGCGCGGCGATCCTGGACGCCTTGTCGAGCATCGCGCCGTAGCGGCGCACGATGACCGTCATCGACGCCTCGAATTCGCGCGCGTTCACTACCAAACCGGTCAACGCCCCAGCCCGAGGTGGATCGAATGGGCGTCTGTCGGTCCGTCGACGCTCCAAGGTCGAGAACAGTGCTGCGCTCGAACCTATCGGTTCCGCTCGACCCCGGAACGTGATCGAGGCCAACAGATCCGGGTCGGTGCGGTCCGGGAGTGTCGCAACGATCGGTTCGAGGAGATTGTGTTCCAGAGCAACTCGCAGGTGATGGAGCGCTGCGCCACAGCTGATGACCAGTTGCCTACCGCTTGGGTCCTCGATTGGGATCGAGCGGCGACGATCGACGTACAGACTGAGTTCACCGCGCCGCAATCGCCAGGACCACGGTTGAATGTTGTGGACGGACGGGGCCAGGCATGCGTATGAAACGGCACTCGAGATCGTTTCGGCATCCGCGCTTGCGTAGTGCACCATGTTCGATCACTCTCGTCTGGAATTTCCCACGGCAGAGCGCACCGCGGGCATCTTTCGATCGTGCGCCGATCGCCACTGGTCTCGCTACGGCCGTTGGTCATCATGATCATCACCCTGGCTTCAGGGCGAGTTCTCGAGTTCGTTTCGAAGGTTCGTGACGATTCCCTCGGCCCATTGTTCGATGTCGGACCAATCTCGCGCGTCACCGTACTTGCCGCCCATGAGGGCAAACACGCATCGCCCGAACAGTGGCCAATCGCCGCGTCTGACTACGCCGGCAAACTGTCGATGGTCGCGTAGGTCAGACCCTGACCTGAGTCGCGCGACGGTATTCGGCTCCCTGGCCGTCGCGCGAATGCGCCGCGTAAGTCGGTCAGCAACAAGACTCGATGTCTCGCCCCAGGTGGACACCGAGAACGCCCACACCGGTGGTACCTGTTCGCCGGCGAGCAGTCGATCCACCGCCGTGCGAGCCGGGGGCAACCAGTCCCGATCGTGTACTGCACTGCCCACTATCACAGCGTCGAACCGGCCGAGATCTGAATCTTGTTCCGTCGAAACAATTTTCGTGTCCGCTCCCAGATTCTCACAGCATTCTCCGATCCTTCGGGCGATTCCTTCCGTGGATCCTTTGGCGCTCGCGTACTCGATCAGAATTCGGGGCATCGTCATTCGCCCCTGTCCGGGAGCGGAACGGACCACACCAGGGTGGTGCCAGACCGGGTAGTCGTTCGCACATCGAATGTTCCGTCGAGTTCAGCTGCCCGCTCAGCCAAGTTGCGTAGTCCCCGCCTGTGGATTCCCAGCGGAATCCCGACTCCGTCGTCGGCTATCGTCATCGTCAGATCATCGAGCACCTCGACGGCAACCGTTGCCGACGACGCCTGCGCATGCTTGACCACATTGCTGAGTCCTTCACGCAGTACGGCTTCGACCTGGTCTGCGACCTTCGGACCTATTACGGTCAGTGGACCTTTCACCTGCAAAGAGACCTTCAAGTCGGTGTCCGCGGTAACCTCGGCGATCACGCTGTGCAGACGGCCGCGAAGGGTGGGGACTTCATCCCCGAATGCATGCAGATCGAAGATAGTCCTACGTATGTCCTGAATGATGTCCTGCAAATCGTCAATAGTTGCCGTGAGCCTGCGCTGAACCTCCGGTGTCCGCGCACGTTGCAAGGTGCCTTGAATCGACAACCCGACGGCGAATACGCGTTGAATGACGTGATCATGGAGGTCACGCGCGATCCGATCACGGTCGGCGAGTACGTCGAGCTCACGTAACCGACGTTGATTGTGGGCCAGCCGAAGCGCGACCGCTCCTTGATCGGCAAATGCCGACATCTTCTCCACGTCGTCCGGTCGGTAAGCTTGGGATTCCCGAACTTTCAGGACAGCCAGTACTCCTGAGACCTGTTGTCCATCGCGTAGAGGGAGAACGATTGCCGGACCGTAATCGTGTTCGTCATCAAACCCCGGATCGAATGCCAGCGAGTTCGTGCTGATCGGCTTCTTCAGCCGGTAGGCCTGGCCTGACGTGGAGCAGTCCAACGGAATGCCGTGGCCGACGAGTAAGTCGGTGCCAGGGCCGCTCGCGACCGTGATGACCAATTCGACAGGATCAGCGGACGTCAGTTCCGGATCAGGTGGCACTGCCAGGAACGCGCAATCCGATTGTGTGAGTGACAGAGATCTGTCGGTGATGAGCTGAAGAACCGCGACTGGATCCGCACCTGCAAGCAAGGCCGTGACAACCTCGCCTGTCGCATATTGCCACTGTTGCTTGATGTTTGTCTGTGCGTAGAGCTGTGAGTTTTCGATCGCGATCCCGGCTGCCGACGCGAGGATCTTCACGATCATCTCGTCGTGCTCGGTGAAGGACTGCCCGTTCGTCTTCTCTGTGAGATAGAGATTGCCGAACACCACCCCTCTGGTTTGGATGGGTACACCGAGAAAACTGTGCATCGGGGGGTGGTGGTGAGGGAACCCGACAGACGCCTCGTGCTGGGACAGATCGTCCAGACGCAAGGGTTTCGGGTCCGAAATCAGCACGCCGAGCACACCACGACCACGCGGGAGGTCCCCGATCTGCGCGCGAGTCGCCTCGTCGATTCCCTCGAACACGAATTGCTTCAACTCGTGACCTTCACCCAGGACACCGAGCGCACCGTGTTTTGCGTCGACCAAGGAAATTGCGGATTTGACGATGGTACGCAGCGTTACATCCAGATCAAGTCCTGCCGAGACTGCAAGCAACGCTTCCAAAAACCCGTCGACGCGAATGAGTTCGTCTGATCGGGCATCACATTCGTTTTGAGGATGCCCGAACAGTCTTTCGTGATCCAGCTCGTCGTTAGTCATTGCGGTGGCAGATGCTCATGCATTTTCGTAGCGAGAATCGCAGCTTGGGTGCGACGTTCGACACCCAGTTTGCTCAACAAACGCGAGACATAGTTTTTCACGGTCTTCTCCGCCAGGAACATCCTCGCGGCAATCTGCCTGTTCGTCAGACCCTCGCCCAGTAGACCCAGTAACACGCGCTCCTGATCGGTCAGTTCTTCGAAGGGGCCGTTCTTCTCCGCCGCATCGGTCCGAAGCTTCGCCATCAGCGCCGCGGCGGCACGGTTGTCGAGCAGCGACTTTCCCGATCCGACGTCATGGACGGCACGGGTCAGATCCAGCCCCTTGATGTCTTTCACGACATACCCACTGGCTCCGGCCAGGATCGCGTCCAGCATCGCCTGATCGTCTTCGAAGGAGGTGAGTATCAAGCACCGCAGTGCGGGCAATTTCGACAGCAGTTCCCGGCACAGTTCGATCCCGTTTCCGTCTGGCAGGCGAACGTCGAGGACCGCGACATCAGGCACAAGAGCCGGGATCCGCGCCAGCGCATGCGCGTAGCTCGACGCTTCACCGACGACGCGGAGATCCGGATCGTCGTCGAGCAACTCCGCAAGACCACGACGTACAACTTCGTGGTCGTCGACCAGAAATACGTCGATCATCGATAGGTCCGTTCTCCCGCGTGGATAGGTGCGATTACCCACACTCCCCGGCTACCCATCGCAGAGTGAACGAATCAGTAACTCGAGAAGACGTCGGTCACGGGCCGGCGCGGCGTCGGTTGTGGGCGGGTACCGGTCGGGGCCCGGCCGATACGCACGAGCATCTGCGGTGTTCCGATTTCGGGCACCATCCGTTGAATTATCGAACGACTTCTCGGCACCTCGGTCACATGCGACAACGGACACGTCGCTGCCCCTCGCACCGTGGCTTCGAGCAGAATTGACGAGAGGGCGTGGCCACAGCGCAACCAGTCCATGCGACTGTCCGATGGCGTACCGAGCGCGAGCACTGTCGACTCGTCGGCGAATCCTGTCGGATCGGTCGGCGCATTCTGCCGCGTGGGAAAGGTTCGGCCGATCGGAACCCCACCTGAACCTGCCACCAGCGACGTCTCCGGGATCCCTCCTGATGTCATGGAATGCCCAGCCCACCAATGCAGCTCGGTTTGATATTCCACGTCGTAACGTCGAGCAGCCGCTGTCGACCGCGTTGCCTCGACAAGACCTTCCCTCTGGGCTTCATCCAAGGCGATAACGCTGACGTTCAACTCCTGCGCCTGGTCGACAGCGCTCTCGACCAGAGAGTTGATTTCGTCGAAGATGCCGAAGGCCCGGCGATCAGTCCGACGACGGCGAATCGCCGTCAGCATGTCGAAGTCATGTGAGCGCGGACGCGCATCGCGCCGGAAGCCGATCGTGGCAAGCAAGTCCGGGGACATGGCTCGGCGTTCGTATCGAATGTCAGTAGTCCACCGCAACCCAAGCAAACCCACACTCAGGTGGTGCAGCGCGGCACCGCAACTGATGTGCAATTGTCGACCGGTGGGATCAGCTGCCGGAAGTAGCCTGGTGCGGTCACCGAAAAGCTTCAGCTCACCACCAGAGTGCTCCCATCGCCACGGCTGACTGTTGTGCAAAGAGGGTGCCCGACATGCCAACTCGACGGCAAGCTGCAACACGCTCGAATCGGGTCTGGTGATGTCCATTTCCCCTTCTCCTCCAGTGTCAACCGAACAAAGGTTCCGGATACTGCTGTCAGTAGAAGCGTCGCAGCACCGAGGCATCTACAGAAGTGCCGATTGTCACCGCCTCACAGATATCGGAAACCAGATAACGCGCAGAAGGGAATGACACCGGAAATGACTTTCTCCTCTGCTGTCAGGACTGCCACTAGCCGACGATTCAATAACAGTCCCGTCGTTCTTGCCGCGAGCCGAAGGAGATCAGCCGTGAGAATCAAACCCCCTGTAGTTGTCGGATACGACGGATCGGTGCAATCACGTCAGGCAGTGTCGTGGGGTGCGCGCGACGCTGCTCTTCGCAGCGCGCCCCTGCTTGTAGTGACCACCATGTTCACCCCCTCGAACTACGGTGTTCCGATCGGCATGCCTGCTCTCTACTTCGATGAGCAGGCGGCATCGGCGAAAAGACGCTTGGCGGACGCTACCGAACTGGCGACCGATGCAGCGGGAGAGCATGAACTCGACGTCGACGTCGAACTTGCCAGCGATCCACCTGTCGTTGCACTCCGTGAAATCTCCAAGACTGCAAGATTATTGGCTGTAGGAACCCGGGGTCATGGTGAATTCACGGGCGGGTTGGTAGGTTCGGTGAGCTCGTCCCTGGCGGTGCACGCACTGTGTCCCGTGGTCGTCCTTCGTGGAAACTTCGACGAGGACCAAGACGCCGACACGCGTCCTGTCGTCGTCGGTGTCGACGGAAGCGTGCACAGCGAACCCGCTATCGCTGCAGCTTTCGAGGAAGCCTCGCTGCGAGGGGTCGACCTCGTCGCGGTGCACGCCTGGTCGGATGTGGCTCTCGACGTTGTTTTCTCGAAGTTCAGGGATGCCGATTGGGAGGCACGGCAGAACACCGAACAGGCGCTCACGGCGGAAAGCCTCGCCGGATACGGTGACCGATACCCGGACGTACGTGTGACAACCATTGTGGTCAAGGACAAGCCAGGCAAGAATCTGATCGACCATTCCGGACGCGCACAATTGATTGTTCTCGGTCGCCGTGGGCGCGGCGGATTCAGTGGAATGCTCCTCGGAAGCACCTGCCGAGAAGTTCTACACGAGGCACAGTGTCCACTGATGATCGTCAACAGTCATCGGTGACCGACGTGAGCCACAGCGCCCGACCTTCGGCATCTATGACAGCGTGGCAGGCACGCAACCCCGGAACGATCAGAACCCATCCCCTGGTCGAGGTACGGACCCTGCGCCCGACGATCGGAGTCGGCGAAATTCTGGTTCGAGTTCTCGCGTGCGGGGTGTGCCGCACCGATCTCCATGTCGCCGAAGGTGATCTACCGGCACACCGGGCCTGCGTGATCCCGGGCCACGAAATTGTCGGGGTGGTCGAGGAGGTCGGAAGCAGCGTCGAGTCGTTCGCTCCAGGTGACCGCGTCGGAATTCCCTGGCTGCATTCGACGTGCGGCCGATGCCGTTACTGCCTTCGCGGCGCAGAGAACTTGTGCCCGCATTCGACGTACACCGGATGGGATGTCGATGGCGGATACGCCGAATACGTCTGCGCATCAGCAGAGTTCGCGCTCTCCCTGCCATCCGGATACTCCGATGTCGAACTGGCGCCGCTACTCTGCGCAGGAATCATCGGGTTTCGTGCCCTGAACCGTGCGTCCCTGCCAGAGGATGGTCGACTGGGAATCTACGGCTTCGGCGGCAGCGCCCACATCGCCGCCCAGGTAGCACTTGCCCGAGGAGCAGAAGTACATGTCATGACACGCAGCAAATCTGCGCGTGCCCTTGCGACCAGCCTGGGTGCCACCTCCGTACAGGGCGCGTACGACCGCCCTCCAACGGTGCTCGATTCGTCCCTCCTCTTTGCACCGGTCGGTGACCTCGTTCCCACCGCACTCGAAGCGTTGGACCGAGGTGGAATCCTCTCGATCGCCGGCATACACCTCTCGGACGTCCCGTCTCTGAACTATCAGAGGCACCTGTTCTACGAACGCGAGATACGTTCGGTCACAGCGAATACTCGCCGCGATGCCGTCGAATTCCTCGACTTCGCCGGGCGCCATCACCTGGACATCAGCACCGTCGCCTACCCTCTCGACCAAGCCAATCGCGCCTTGGTCGATCTTGCAGCAGACAGAACTATCGGTGCCGCAGTGCTCGTGCCATGACAACCCAGGACCGCAATACACCACGATGAGCGATGAACAGACGGCCGAAAAGACCCAGCCGCTAGGTCAGTTGGACTGTGGCGCCCGGGTGAAGTTGCACGACCTGACCACGGCACTCGACCTCGATTGGTGGCTGCGTCCCCGCCGCGGCGCTGACCCGCACTACCTTGCTATTGATACACAGACGCAGTCGATGGCCCCGGTAGAAAATGGGAAACTCGAGGGTGCCTAGTTGCTCCGGCCAGTGCGGGGAAAAGATAAGGCGGTCACCTCGCGTCTCGAGCCCGGTAAAACACCGTTGCAGCAGATCGACACTGCCGGCCATGGCAGCTAAGTGAATTCCCTCCGCGGTGGTTCCCCCCTGAATATCGGCGATGTCGGATTTGAGCGCCAGGTCGAAGAACTCCATCGCTCGATCGCGGTTTGCTCGTGCCAGCACCCAGGAATGGACAACGCCACTCAGCGTCGAGCCGTGCGAAGTGCGTGCCATGTAGTAGTCGATGGTTCTCGGTATGGCGTCACCGGCGAACTCATAGCCCAAACCGTCGAGGATGTACCGTAACTCGTCGGAGGAGAGCAGGTAGAACAGCATCATGACGTCGGCTTGCTTCGATGCCTTGTAGCAGTTGACGTCGTCACCCTCGGCCTCGAGGATTCGATCGAGGCGTTGGATGTCGCCGTAGCGGCGGCGATACTCTTCCCAATTCAGTTCCGGAAGGTCGGCATATCCCTCGAACTGGCTGATGACCTGATCGTGAAACGGGACGAACATGTGGGCAGTGATATCCCTCCAACGATCGATTTCCACCGTGGTCAGTCCCAGCGCCTGAGTCAGGTCCGAGCGAATCTGAAGCGGGACCACGTCGAGCGCGTCGAGTGCCCGCAGCATCACCCAGACCGACATGACATTGGTATATGCGTTGTTGTCGATCCCACCGAAAGGGGCGTTCGGGTATCCGGAGTGGAACTCGTCAGGTCCGATGACGCCTCGGATGACATAACGACCGAGCGCCTGGTCGAAGGAGGTGAGGCTGGCATAGAAACGTGCAATTTCCACCAAAACCTCTGCACCGCAATCGATCAGGTACTCCATATCTCCAGTGACCTGATAGTACTGCCATACGTTGTAGGCGATCGCGATGCCGATATGGTGCTGGCGCCGACTTGGGTCCGGGTGCCAGCGACCGGATCTCGGATTGAGATGCAATTGCTGGCTCTCCTCCCGACCGTCACTGCCCGACTGCCACGGGAACATCGCGCCCTGGTGACCGGCTTCGCTCGCCGCCCGGCGGGCCTCCCCCAAACGGCGGTACCGATACCGCAGCAATGATCGGGTCAGCGTGGGCATCCGAAGGTTCAGCACCGAAAAAACGAACAACTCGTCCCAGAAGATATGGCCTCGATACGCCTCCCCATGCAGTCCGCGTGCCGGTACGCCTACGTCACGGTCGGCGCTGTTCGGTGAGACCGACTGCAACACGTGAAGGACATGGAACCGTACGACGCGCAGCGCGTGGCCGTGGCCCTCGAAGTCGATGCCCATACGGTCCCACAAAGACACCAGCGCCAGCACATGACGGTCGAGCACCACATCGAAACGGCCTAGCCGGGAGAGCCAGCGCTCGGCTTCGTCAGCCGGCTCGGACACCGCGTGATCACGGCCGGTGAACACAGTCACCATTTTCTCGAGAGTGACAGAACAGCCCGTGTCGAGGTCCACGGTGATGTCGTGCCCGATCCGGCCGCCGCCCTCGACTAGCCGGTATCGACTTGGGAAGGGATCGCCGTCACGCCACACCGTATTCCGGGCTGCCATCGCCACCGGTATTCGAGATTGGTTGGTCTGCACCACAAGCAGCACCGAGTCGTTAGAGAGTGCGGCGGCCTTCGTCAGTGCGAGGTGACGGCTGCTGAGTCCGCGGTAGCGCTCGACCAGTGTGTTTTCGACCGTGCCGTCGAGTTCCGAACGGATCTCGAGTCGGCCCGACCAGTTTTCGGCCACAATTGTCATCTCGAGGGCACAGGCATGCGAGAGGTGCATGGCAACAAATCTTCGCTGGACGATCGAGGTGGTGTAACCCGCGTTGTCGCGGATCCGGAAGCGGCGAGTGAGAATGGCCCGGCGAAGATCAAAGTACTGCTGGAACTCGAGCACTTCCGCAGCGTCGATGTCGAACCACGACCCGCCGTCGATCCGGAATGTCACCGGCAACCAGTTCGGCAGGTTCACCATGCTTTCGTTGTCGAGGGTGCTCCCGGTCATTTCGTCCTGGAGACGGTTGAATATGCCGGACGCGTACGTACCCGGGTAGTGCCCGGCACCTGCGGAGGATTCAGGTGCGCAACCGCGAGTGGCGACAGCACCGTTACCTACCGTGCAGAGTGCCTCTCGAAGTTTCTCGGCCTTCGGGTCGTACCCGTCGAAGAACACTGTCCAAGGATCACTCGGCTCCGGCACTGTCGCCGAATGGCTTCCCAGCAGATCGGCCAGCCATTGCAACAGGTGGCAGACCTCGTCGGGGCTGTCGACCGCGAATCTGGCAGCCGACCGTCGATCGCCGTCCTCGAAGTGGCGCACCACGATACCGACTCCGAGGTCCGCCACCGCGGAAAAGGCATCCTCGTCGGTGAAGTCGTCACCGATATAAATCGGCAGTACGTTGCCGGTGTCTGTGAGGTGGTCGAGAATCCAGTCCAGTGTCTGGCCTTTGTCCCAGTCGACGTCGGGGCGAAGCTCGACGACCTTGCGCCCGCTGGTGACACGGAGCCCGGCTCGATCCGCGACTTTGTGGACCGTGGCGACCACCTCGTCGACCATGTCCATATCCACCGTTCGGTAATGGACGGCAACAGTAAAATTCTTGTGCTCCAATACAACTCCCGGAACGCTGGACAGGCGGTCCCGAAGCATGTGCGTGGCACGTTCGAGATCCGGCACAGACGACAGGGCTCTGTCATTCCGGTAGTGATGTCCGCCTGGTCCGACGACTTCGAAACCGTGACTCCCCGCATACCAGATCCCGGTCATGCCAACTCGAGTCTGTATGTCTGACAGATCGCGGCCGCTGATCACACCTACCGGGCAGCAGTGTGCGAGCCGGGCAAGCTCGTGTGCGACACCGTCGACCAGGGTGGCAGCGGCCGGGTCGTTCACGATGTTCGAGAGTGTGCCGTCGAAGTCCAGGAAGACTGCTGGCTGCCGGGAACGCACAAGGGCGGTCAACTGATCTCGGGACGCCAAAGCTTCCGGTATCTCCGACATTCGGCGGCCGAGAGGGCTTGCCGGAGCCCGTGTCATCGAGTCAGCTCCAACGGTGTGTGCACAATGTTCTCTCTCCTGGTTTCCATGATGTCGGAGTGGTTCGGTGGCCATGCCTCAGTTGACCGGTCCCACCACAAACCCTGCTTTCGCAAGATCTGCAAACGCAGGGTCCGTGCGTGAACCGTCGTCCCGAACCTCGACGTATCGCGCGGAATACCCACGCGGGTCGGGGGTGCTGCCGACCTCCGGTCGCCTCTCGAGCACCACGGCGCCCGGCCACCGTGCATGCACAGCGGCACTCAAGAGCGTTCCGTCGACGACGCCTACCGAAATCGGGCCACCCTCACCGACCGCTACTACTCTCCGGCCGTCGGTCAACATCCACACACCGACGGGAAACGACCGAACCTCACCCGGTCCGCCGATGACCACCATCTCACCTATCGCGCTCACACAGTGTGCAGACTCCCGAGATTCCATTGTGCTTGTGCCCTCCTGCGTTGGCGTCATCGATCACACGGTGATCGTCACTCTCGACGTTAGTGGGATAACCCGCGTCAAACCCGTGCCGTCGGAACACAAGTGAGATGGTCCAAAGGCCCTTTTTCATGCACCTGGTGACTCTCGCGTCAGGCAAGTCGCCGCGGAACAATTCGAGTTGAAGGCCCCGCCCTCGAGTCGCGAGGCTTACGGCAGCAGCCAGATTCAAGCATCGGCACCAACCACTTGCACGGAGGCATTCATGAGGGCCCTGGTCACCGCTGCTAGTCGGCACGGCTCGACTACTGAGATCGCCGCCGTTCTCGCTGAAACTTTCCGTGGCAACGGCGTGGACGTTGATCTTGTCGCCCCAGGTGAAGTACATGAACTCACCGGTTACGACACGATCGTCCTCGGCAGTGCAGTCTATTACGGCCGCTGGATGAAAGAAGCCAAGGACTTCGCGGATCGCTTCTCCGATGCGCTGCGGCTACGGCAGGTTTGGCTGTTCTCGTCCGGACCGATCGGGCCGGACGAGCCCTCAGGCGGCGATCCCTCCGACCTTGCCTCCCTGGTTGACAAGACCGGCGCCGCCGAGCACCGATCGTTCTCCGGCAAACTCGATCGCACTGTCCTCGGATTCAGCGAAAAGCTCGCATCCCGGGCGGTGCACGCTCCGGAAGGGGACTTCCGCAATTGGGCGTCGGTGCGCAGTTGGGCAGAGTCGATTATCGACACACCCCGGCGAACACGCCACTTGGAACCGGAAGGCAACTCATGACCATGCGCGCACCGATTGTCGTCGGAGTCGACCGTTCCGACGCCGCATCGAACGCCGTTCGGTGGGCTGCTCGAGAAGCCGCACTACGGGCACGCCCACTGCACCTGGTCGCCACGATGCCCGGTACGGAAACTACTTTCCGAAACGCCGTAGCGCTGCAAGCACCTGAGTTCCCGGATCAACGCTACGAAGGTGAGGAACGGCTCTCGAAAGCCCATGCGGAGGCACTGAACTCAGCCGACTCCACACGACTCACCATCGTCAAGCACTTGAGATTCGGCAATGCTGTCGAACTGCTGCTGGACGAATCGCACGACGCCGCAATGCTTGTCGTGGGGTCGCACGGGCTTGATCAATTCGCATCAGGTGTTCTCGGCTCCACAAGCGCGGCAGTGGTGTTGCATGCTCCATGTCCGGTGGCGATCGTTCGACACATTCCTGGCGCGAACCGATCGCCGCTCGACGGTCCGGTGGTAGTGGGTGTCGACGGCACGGAAAACAGCGAACCTGCCATCGCCGAAGCATTCGAAGTTGCATCCCTGCACGGAGTCGATCTCGTTGCAGTCCATGCCTGGCGCGATTCTCATCTCACGACCGCCTTCACCTCCGACCCCAACGGTGTCGCCCTCGACTGGGACGCGATCGCTACCGCCGAACACGCCGTGCTCGCTGAACGACTCGCCGGGTGGAAAGAAAAGTACCCCGATGTCGCGGTTCGGCGGGTCGTCGTCAAAGACCGCCCTGCACGGCAGTTGAATGCCGAATCGACATCAGCACAACTCGTCGTCGTGGGACGACGCGGGCGCGGCGGAATTTCTTCGATGCTTCTCGGTTCCACAAGCCGGCACCTCATGCATACGGTGTGGTGCCCTCTGTTGATCGTCCATTCCCCCGTTGCATCCTAACCGAAAATCCGACAACAAATGAGCACATCAGACTGATCGGGCTGGCAATGACCACACACTTCGAACCGTCCGCATCCCCAGAGACATCGCGGTCCTCACAGCGATCGCTGACTGTCAACCGCCTCGCCGCCGAGTTCTCCGGACGCATCTCCCCGGAATGTATCGACATCGTCGTTGAAGGCTGTATTGCCGACCTGTCATGGGCATCGTCGAAGGCTCTCCCCGAATTGAGCGAACGCCTCGCTCGTCAACGGATCATCAGTTACCTCGACAGCAAGGCCAATAACTTCGACTGAGAGGGCGCCGTGAACGACGTCAAGGGAAAAAGTGCACTCGTCACCGGTGGCGCGCGCGGGATGGGCGCAGCTATAGCTAAAGCCCTGTCGGAAGAAGGTATCGGAGTCCTGATCGGAGACCTCCTTGATACGGAAGGCGAAAAAAGCGCAGCGAAGCTGGGCAACCAGGTGGCCTTCCAACGTCTCGACGTCACACAAACCGAGAGCTGGAAATCTGCCATCGACACAGCAGAAACGACATTCGGCCCCCTGTCCGTTCTCGTCAACAATGCAGGCATTCTCGAGTCCGGCAGCATTCAAGAGCAACATCCGACGCAGTTCAGACACGTCCTGAACACCAACCTGTACGGTGCCTGGCTCGGAATGCATTGCGCTGCACAGTCACTGATGAGATCGCACAGTGGCGCCATCGTGAATATTTCCTCCACCGCCGCTCTGACCGGCTACGGGGGACTCGGAGCGTACGTTGCAAGCCAGTGGGGCCTTCGAGGGCTTACGAAGACTGCCGCGCTTGACTTCAGCCCGTACAACATACGGGTCTGCTCAGTTCACCCCGGACCCATCGACAATGCAATGACAGCGCCGTTCGGTTCCTCATTCGTTGCCGGGCAACCGATCCCGCGCTGCGGAAGCCCTGGGGAGGTTGCCTCGATGGTGCGGTTCATAGTCTGCGAAGCGACGTACTCGACCGGCTCCGAATTCATCCTCGACGGCGGGTGCACATCGGGATTCACTCACCCCGTTCCCGATGGGAAATAACGATTCGCACCCAATGAGAAAATCCATTGACACGGAACCGATTTCGCGGGAGCGAATGGGCGGTTAGCTGCCTCTCGTCTCGGTGACCAATCTCGCGAACGAGGAAGCAGAGAAAAAAATAGAACAGACCCCGCTGACCGGGATGGGAGTCACAATCAGCGGGGCCCGGCACCGTCGACAACGTCGATGACGCGAAGATGAACTTAATGCCCCGCGTTGGGGTCCGCCACTTACATACCGGTAACTACGAGGTGGTCACAACCTCACACCGAGGTTACTTTCTGTCATGTCGGGACCGATACCGGTACCCGGGTAGGTACTTCTGCCCGTGTACATTGCTTTTTTCACTGGCAGTATCAGAACGTACCTCCACGCAGTGATCGAAGGTGATGGCATGTCGACCGTCAAGGCCCAACTGGACAATTGTCAGTTTCTGCTGAACCGCGCCCAGCTTGCCGGCAACGACGATGCGATTCGGCAGCTCTCGGAGCGCCGACTCACGTTGGTTAGGCAGCTAGCCAGCATAAGAACTCACCTTCACCTGGTGTAGGTACGCAGCCGGGCTGCATTGCAGCCCGGCTGCCCCGTGCCAATACCCCCGACCTCACACCGAGGCCAGGGGTATTAGCGTCATCCGCGCCGAGCACACGACACGGCGACCCACTATCCACACCAAGACTCGCCCCCTCATGTTGAATCTCGACACAACGACCATACGGTCGTCAACGACGTTTCGACGCAGGATCATTCGAATAGATGACGAAAGACCCATCATCAATTACTTTCGGCCAATCAGCACAAACGTTTCGTCGTGCGGTGACTCATCCGTATCAGACACGTGACGGTACCGATCTGGGTGGACTGATGTGTGCCGCAGCCGGCAACGACAGGTGCGTATCTGGGTGACCCATCTGGGCGGTCGTCAGCATCAGCCACGTGGATCGGTGCACGCCGAGACATCGCCAACCATTGACATCTCTCGCCCAACCTCGACACAGGTGCAGAGAAACCGTTGTAGCCCAACATCATTGCTGACATCAGACTAGAAGAATGAGGCTGAGGGCTCGGCTGAGCGAACCACTTCCGGGCAACCCGGTCAAGTTCGGAAGTTCACTCGTCATCGAATCGAGGACAGTTGACCCTACTGACCCCACCCGGTGAGGAGTGAAATCGGAGGCATCAGCAACCATTTCCATCACAGGAGTCAGCTATGAGCGTTCTTTCCCCCAGAAGCTCCCGCCCGGCAATGCTACCGGCGTGGCCGTCACTTCCCGACTGGTCCGATTTGATGGCCAGATTCGAGGCGATGCCGGCATGGTCCTCGCTCGAAGGCCACATGATTCGCGTCGAGGAACACCTCGAAAAGGGCCGATACGTCCTGCGCGCCGAACTCCCCGGAGTAGACCCCGAACACGATGTCGATATCAGCGTCCGCGACGGCCAACTGACAATCAAGGCAGAACGCACCGAGAAGCAGGAAGAGGGCACCCGGTCAGAATTCCACTACGGGAGCTTCTTCCGGTCGATGTCCTTGCCCACTGGCGCCCAGGAAGACGACATCGCCGCAACCTACGACGATGGCATCTTGATGGTGACGGTACCGGTTTCCGAAGCACAATCGCCGGAAAAGCACGTCGAAGTCAAGAAGGCAATCGCCAAGGGCGGCAAGAAGAACTGAACGATCAATCCTCTGTCCGTCAAGGCTGGTACAGTCCGCCGTTCTCGATCGAAGCAGGTATGCCTAAATCAGTGGTCTCCCTGATCGTTGCGCTCTGGCTCGCACTGGCAGCGGTAGCGGCGTGGAGCACCGTCGCCTTCGTGATCGCTACGCTCAGCGCCCTCACTCTGGGTCTGTGCACACCGGCGCGATTATCGAATCCAGCAACCAACAGCCAAGGCTGAAAACCACGAAAAGAACCTCACCACTAGTCAGTCCTCTTCGGATTCTTCCGGGCTGCCTTCGCCAGGATTCACTGGCGAAAGCCATTACCCACCAAAGAAACCAACCGATGCGGACGATATGTTGTCCACCGCATTACCGAGGAGATGAACACAATGTCATCTACCCACGCACCCATGCACACGCATCCAGACATCGTCGCACTGCGCGAGCGCCACGATCAGGTAGCCCAGGAACCTACCGCCCAAATCACCGACGGCATGATGATGATGTCCGGACTGTACGGCGCTGCATCCGCGTGGATCGTCGGCTTCGACAACCAAACTCCCCTGACCGTAACGAACCTGATCACCGGTCTGGCTATCGCAGTGCTCTCGGTCGCGTTCGCAACCGCATACGGCCGCAGTCACGGCCTGACCTTCGTCGCACCGTTACTCGGGATCTGGTTGATCGTCTCCCCCTGGATCGTTTCCGGTGTCGATACCAGCACGGCGATGATCTGGTCCAACTCCGTTGTCGCAGCACTGGTGTGCCTTCTTGGGCTTGCCACTGCAGCAGTAGGAATGGGACCGCGCATTCAACGACGGGAATCGCATGACCAGTGACCCGAACGCGATTGCCTCCGCCAAACAGAGACACGGTCACGTCGAATGGTTCAACCAGGCGAGCGGGTTCGGGTTCATTGCACCCGACGGCGACGGCCCTAGCGTCTTCGTGCACCATTCCGAGATCGCAGGAAGCGGTTTCCGCACGCTTGATGACGGAGAGCTAGTTACCTACGACCTCGACCTGACAACACACCCGCCCCAGGCCCGCAATGTCCACAAAAATACGCGTACCCGGCGCACACGAGCCGAAATAACGTGAACATCGTTGCGAACCAATATGGTCCGGTGCATCGGCGGGCAGAGGAGTGAGTCGAAATAAGAGCAGTTCCACCAGAACATCTGCGGGCAGACCGGAACAGGTCTTTCGGAATCGTCGAGAAGCAGGTCGCATGCTCGGGGAACTACTGACGGTTTACCGCGGCAACTCGGATGTCGTCGTCCTCGGCCTCGCACGCGGAGGCGTTCCCGTGGCATGGGAAGTAGCGGCAGCGCTGGACGCTCCTCTCGATGCGTTTGTCGTGCGCAAACTCGGCATCCCTGGGCATGACGAATATGCCATGGGAGCCCTCGCCAGCGGCGGGTCCGTGGTCCTCAACGACGACCTTCTCCGAGACCTCGCCATCTCCTCGGCGCAACTGAGCGAAGTCGTGGTCAAGGAAGGCCGCGAACTGGCACGACGCGAAGCCGTGTACCGGGAGAATCGGCCGCCACCCGAGGTCGCGGGCAAGACAGTGATTCTTGTCGACGACGGTCTCGCCACCGGCGCCAGCATCTTCGCCGCGGTCGACTCGATCCGTCGACAGGAGCCTGCGCGGATCGTCGTCGCGGTGCCAGCGGCACCAGAATCGACGTGCCGCGAACTCGGCGCAATGGTCGACGACATGGTGTGTGCGACCATGCCCTTTCCGTTCCGCGCGGTCGGCGCCTCGTTCTGGGATTTCAGCCAGGTGACGGACGAGGAAGTATGCACATTACTGCGCACCTCGACCCGCGGCAGGAACACAGATGGCGCCAGGATTCACGAATTCACCTCGGCTGCGGGAATTATTCGAATTGCCAGCGAAAGCGCGCCAAACGGTGTTCCCCCTCGTGACGCCCTACTCGATCTTGTCGGTGATGCACGCGTAGTGCTGATCGGCGAGAGTTCACACGGCACTCACGAGTTCTACGCTGCACGTGCCGAGATGACACGAATCCTGATCGAGGACAAGGGTTTCAATGCTGTCGCTGCAGAAGCCGACTGGCCGGATGCCTACCGAATCAACCGATATGCTCGCGGGCAGGGGCAGGACACTTCGGCGGAGCAGTCACTGCGCGGCTTCGAACGATTCCCTGCCTGGATGTGGCGCAATACGGAAGTACTCGACTTCGTTGCCTGGCTACGCGAGCACAACACGGCCAGCGCAGCAGTCGACGGTCACCAGGTGGGATTCTACGGACTCGATCTCTACAGCATGCACCGATCCATCCAGGAAGTGATCGAATACCTCGAACGCGTGGATCCGGATGCAGCACGACGCGCTCGTGATCGATATTCCTGTTTCGACCAGGTAGCAACAGAGGACGGTCAGTCCTACGGCTACGCAGCAGCTTTCGGCGCCGGCGAATCGTGTGAGACACAGGTCGTCGAACAGCTGAAAGATCTTCAGTGCCATGCCATCGACTACGTTGGCCAAGACGGCAGCGCCCCGGAGGACGAACAGTTCTATGCCGAGCGCAACGCGGCCACGGTGCGTGATGCAGAAGAGTACTACCGCACCATGTTCCGAGCCAGGGTCTCGTCATGGAACATGCGCGACCGCCACATGGTCGACACACTCGATGCACTGGTCAAGCACCTCGACATTGGGGCCGAAACGCCGTCGCGTGTGGTGGTGTGGGCCCACAACTCGCATGTCGGCGATGCCCGTGCCACCGAGGTGGGAGCGCACGGCGAGCTGACGGTCGGGCAACTGGTCCGCGAACGATATCCTGACACCTGTCGTCTGATCGGCTTCAGTACGTATGAAGGGACTGTCACTGCCGCCGGCGAATGGGGCGGACCGGCCGAACGCAAAGTTGTCCGCGCGGCCTTGCCCAGTAGCGTCGAGGAACTTTTCCACGAGGTCGGCAGAGGTTCATTCCTCATACGCACCCACCACGGACCTGCTGCCGACGCACTGCGGACTGCACGTCTGGAACGTGCTATCGGTGTGATCTACCGTCCCGAAACGGAAAGACAGAGCCACTACTTCCATGCCAGGTTGTCCGACCAATTCGACGCGGTGGTGCACGTAGATACGACAAGGGCCCTTGAACCGCTCGACCGCACAAGTTTGTGGATAGAAGGAGAACGGCCCGAAACCTATCCCTTTGCACTGTAACCCTTTACGCCGTGCCAGCCGGACATCTACCCCTGTCACTGACTCCATGCGAGAACTACTGCGATGATCGCGATGTCGACGGCGACGGCGACGGCGACGGCGAACGAGAGCCGGCGGGGAAAGAAGACAGGATTCGGGAGGTACTGCGGGCCCTGTTCCACGGATCTTCCGATACCCGATATCGAACGGTCCGAACCTGAGGTCGGTAACCACAGTGTGCGCAACACCGGGCAGATGTTTGTCGACTTCATGCGCGTTCGATCCCGACGAATACCGCGGTTCCGGACTCCTTCGCCGAGGCGCGCAACAGAATCCTTCCGACATCATCACCGCGAGGCCAGATTGGCGGTACACGGACGTACGCAATCGAGCTGCGGGGAGACCAGGGCACCGGCCTTCGTCCGGTATACCTCGGCGGGAGTGGTGAAGTACTCGTCGTGGCGCTGGTGGAAGTAGAACCGGCCCCGTATGGCGGTGGCGATCAGCATGACCATTCCGATCAGCGATAAGACACCCCACCGACGAGCAAGACTATTTTGTGCCGGTATTCACTTGAACCGCCTTCCGACAGGGCATTCCCACACGGTGTCCATCCGCTGGCAGCGAGATGCGATCGACCAGGGCCGCACGGTGATCACCGGCCACACCGCAATCGAGCGCCTCACCGGGGTACTCGGTCGCAACGGTCATGAGGACAGCAGTGAGGGAACTGGCAGAGAGGAGCCGCTGGTTTCCTACATTGCTAGAGATGCATCGGATACCCCTGAAAGCGAAGGCAGCGTACATGTTCGCCGAGGAAGGGGAACAAATGCGATCTCAGGACGGTATGCGAGTGGAAACGTAGTCAGTGATATTTGCCAGCGTGACTAGTGCGGCATAGTCGGACTCCGGAATATCGACTCCGAGCCTCGAGTGCAGTCTGACAAGGAAATTCAGCCAGTCCATCGAATCGAGGTCCACTTGACTTCGAAGCGATTGATCGCGGACGAGTTCGCTGTCGTCGATTTCGGGTGCGATGTCTTGCAGCGCCGCGATCACCGACGTCTCGATGTCGGATGCGTTCACGTTCAGCTCCTTTACAGATCTTGCGGATGTTGCAGCAGTTCACTGATTGCGGTCAGGAACTGAGCTCCGCGATGCCCGTCGGAAGCTCTGTGGTCGGCTGCGAGCGATGAGGTGACCACTTTGTGAACACACAGTTTTCCGTCATCAACCCACGGCCGCTCGGCGATCTGGCCGAATCCGACCAGCGCCACTTGCGGCGGGTATATGACTCCGAGGACTGCTTCGACGCTGCGTTCGCCCAGGTTCGTCACCGTCAGTGTCGGATCCGACATCTCGGAGCTGCGCATCGACCCGGCACGTGCGCGTGCCACCAAGTCTGTCAACTCGGTCATCAGTTGTCGGAGGGGTTTGTCAGCGGTGTCGTGAATGGCCGGGGCGACCAGACCTCCTTGACGCAGAGATATCGCAACACCCACGTGCACGGACTTGTGGGTTCGGAACTCGCCGTCCTGCCAGAACCCGTTCATCTCGGGGAAGCGTTGCGCTGCAAGTGCAACCGCCTTGAGTTGCAGCACAGCGGCCAACAGGCGCTCAGTCACCGGGCGACCGGTGTTTTCACGTTCGAGCCAAGCGGCAGCTGCTTCCAAGGGGATGTGGTCGGTCAAGTAGTAGTGCGGTATCTCGCGCTTGGACCGGCTCATCGATGCTGCGATTGCCCGGCGCATCTCCTTGGCCTTGTCTGCGGCAACGACCTCGGTCGGTTCCGAAGTCCTCGAATGCGCGGCATTGAGCACATCGTTCAGTGTTACTGACGAGAGCGGTCCTGTTCCCTCGAGTGAGGCGATGTCGATGCCGAGTTTCTCAGCTTCTCGGCGCGCCACCGGGGATACACGAATTCGTCGTTGCGGTTCCGCTTTGTCCTGCAATGGTTTCGGCTCCGGAGCCGTGTCGGGAGCGGACTCGCCTGGTGCGAGGAGCGTTGCCATGGCAGTCCCCACCGACACGGTCGTCCCGGGTTCGATCAGCAATTGATATATCGTTCCTTTCTGCCAGATTTCCACGTCCACTGCTGCTTTCACGGTGTCTACCGTTGCGACGGCTTGACCGCGTTCGACTTCCTCGCCCGGCTTGACCAGCCAGTCGGTGAGTGTGCCCTCCTCCATATCGGAGCCGAGGGAAGGCAGTACGAAATCAAACATGGGGGTTCCTCACGTCACCGATCACCTGTCACGTTCCGCGCCGTGGACACGATCGTCTCTATCTGCGGGATAGCAGCCTGCTCGAGGTGTTTCGGGTACGGCACGGGAACTTCCGCGCTGCATACTCGACGCGGTGGCGCGTCGAGTTCGTAGAACGCTGTCTCCACGATGCGAGTCATAACTTCAGATGCCAGACTTCCACTGCGCCAACCTTCGTCGACGACCACAGCTCGGTGAGTCTTGCTCACAGATGATGTGATTGCCTCGGTATCGAGTGGTCGTAGGACGCGGAGGTCGAGCACCTCGGCATCAAGGCCCTCCTCGGCGAGTGTGTCTGCTGCAGCCAAGGTCTTGGGCATGGACCCGCCGTAGCTGATCAAGGTGATGTCCTTGCCGACTCGACGAACCTTCGCGGAGTCGATATCGACGGGCTGCGGCCAGTCGATATCTGCGACACTGTTGTATAGCCCGACGTGCTCGAAGATGATCACCGGATCCGGATCCGCGAGGGCTTGGGCGAGCATGCCGCGGGCGTCGGTCACCGTTGCGGGAGCGAGCACACGAATCCCGGGGATGTGGGCATACCAATTCTCGAGACTGTGGGAGTGCTGGGCCGCAAGTTGTCGACCTGCACCGGTAGCCATCCGGATAACGACCGGCACCGAGAATTGTCCGCCGGACATGTGTCGTATCGACGCTGCTGTGTTCACGATCTGGTCAAGTGCCAGCAAGCTGAAATTGACCGTCATGATTTCGACGATCGGCCGCATCCCACCGATCGCCGCGCCGATCCCGACACCGACGAATCCCAATTCCGACAGTGGCGCGTCTCGGATACGGTCGGGTCCGAACTCGGCGAGCAGCCCTTTCGAGACTGCGTACGTGCCTCCGTAACGACCGATGTCCTCCCCCATCAGGAAGACACGGTCATCTGCCGACATCGCTTCGCGGATCGCCTCCCGCATCGCTTCGCGGTAACTTGTCTTCATCAGATCTCCTTCGCCGCATCCGCGGGAGTCAGGACATCTCGCAGGAGGTCCTCGGGTGACTCCCAGGTGCCGGCTTCAGCGAAAGCGACAGCGGCGTCCACTTCCGCTGCTACGGCATCGTCGATTCGAAGGAATTCCGTCTCGCTGAACAGGCCCAGCCCTTTCAGTCGAGCTGAGAATGTGTGGATCGGGCCACGTGCCTTCCACGCGTCGACTTCCGCTTTGTCTCGATACAGTTCCGGATCGAACATCGAGTGCGCGCGGAAGCGGTAAGTCTGAAACTCTACGAAGTGAGGCCCCCCAGTTGCCCGTACATGGGCCGCGCCCGCCCGCGCGGCTTCGAGGCTCGCAATGACATCCATTCCGTCGGCCCGCAGGGTCGGGACGTCGAAGGAAGCAGCCTTGACGCACAAATCTGTCTGGGACTCGGACCGTGCGAGTGCGGTACCCATGGCGTACAAGTTGTTCTCACAACAGAACAGCACCGGAAGTTGCCACAGGGATGCCAGATTCATCGATTCGTGGAAGGCTCCTTCGGCCATGGCTCCTTCTCCGAAAAAGCAAGCGGTAATGCTCTTTCGTCCCTGCATCTTGTCCGCCATCGCCAGCCCTACGGCAAGGGGGATGCCGCCGGCGACGATAGCGTTGCCACCGTAGAAATGTGTCTTCGCGTCGAACAGGTGCATGGAGCCGCCCCTGCCTCGCGAGCAGCCCTCGCGTTTTCCGAACATTTCCGCCATGATTGCGTTCATCGGCACCCCATGGATGAGTGCGTGGCCGTGTTCGCGATACGTGGCAACCACCGAATCTTCTGGCAGTAATGCGTGTAGTGCGCCAACTGCGACAGCTTCCTCGCCGACGTACAGGTGCAGGAACCCGCGAATCTTCCCCGCGCCGTACAGTTCTGCGGCCTTTTCTTCGAGTCGTCTGATACGGAGCATGTCGGTGAGAAGCTCGACTGCGAAGGCCTTGTCGTAAGCAAAGGTGTTCACAGTCATTCACCTTCGCTCGTCTGCGTCGACCTACTGTCGTCGCTCTCGAGCGTCGATGTGTCACCCTCCGGCAACCCGAGTTCTCTGGCCTTGAGCAACCGCCGCATGATCTTGCCGCTTCGTGTGTGGGGCAGCACGTCGACGAATTCGATTTCTTTGGGTGCGACCGCGGCTCCGAGCTTTGTTCGTGCATATCCGAGCAGTTCTCGACGGAGCGCGTCGTCGGGCTTCCACCCACTCTTGACCGCCACGAAGGCTTTCACAACCTCGCCGACGATCGCGTCCGGTTTTCCGATCACTCCTGCTTCGGCAACCGCCGGATGCTCGGTGAGGACGTTTTCTACCTCGAACGGGCCGATAAGGTGCCCTGCCGATTTGATGACGTCATCAGCGCGGCCGACGAACCAGAAGTAGCCGTCGGCATCGCGTTTGGCGAGATCACCGGTCAGGTACCATTCGCCGGAAAAGCACTTACGGTAGCGTTCGTCGTCGTGTAGATACCCGCGGAACATGGCCGGCCACCCACGTCGGAGGGTGAGTTCACCCTCGACGCCGGGTTCTTCGACGACGGAGACCGTGCCGTCCGCGGATCGGGTGACGATACCGGCGTCGACACCGGGTAGCGGACGCCCCATCGACCCTGGTTTGATGGCGAATCCTGGGGTGTTGGCGATCATGATTCCGCCGGTTTCTGTCTGCCACCAGTTGTCGTGAATCGGGTGGCCGAGTACGTCTCGGCCCCACAGCACTGCATCGGGGTTGAGGGGTTCGCCGACACTGGCGATGAATCTCAGTGTCGGGAAGGAAAATTCGCGCGCAAGATCCGATCCGTATTTCATCAACATACGAATGGCTGTGGGGGCGGTGTACCAGACCGTCACCTTCAACTGTTCAAGGATGCGGTACCACCGCTCGGCGTTGAACTCTTCGGTGTCTACGACGGACGTGACGCCGTGCAGTAGCGGGGTGATGACGCCGTACGACGTTCCGGTTACCCAGCCGGGGTCGGCGCTGCACCAGTACGTGTCGGTCGAGTGCAGATCAAGCGCGTAGCGCCCGGTCGCGAAATGTGTTGCGACAGCGCCGTGGACATGGATGGCGCCCTTGGGTGTTCCCGTGGTTCCGCTGGTGAAATGAAGCAGAGCGATGTCGTCAGCGGTGGTCGGTGTGATCTCTGCATCGTCGTCGACTTCCGACATCGCGGTGTGCAAGTCGATCGTTCCTGGAAGGTCGGTAGGTGTATCACTTGTACCGATCAACAGCACGTGGCGCAGCGTCGGGAGATCTGCGCGAATCTTCTCCACACGTTGGCGGTAGAGGCGTTCGGTGGTGACGAGGACCCTGGCGCCACCGAGCCTGATACGGGTTGCGAGGGGTTCCGGACCGAATGCGGAGAACATCGGTGAAACGATGCATCCGTTGCGTAGTGCGCCGAAGAACACGGTGTACAACTCCGAAATGCGTCCCATGTAAAGGAACACCGGATCACCTTTGTCGAC
The DNA here is from genome assembly GCF_013277795.1 of Rhodococcus sp. MS16. Taxonomy (NCBI): domain Bacteria; kingdom Bacillati; phylum Actinomycetota; class Actinomycetes; order Mycobacteriales; family Nocardiaceae; genus Rhodococcus; species Rhodococcus sp. MS16. The sequence goes on along the minus strand of NZ_VBTM01000001.1, from coordinate 513,499 downwards.
CCCGAGTTTCCGGAGCACATTGGTGAAGGTCCTCGACCGTTTGGATAATTCACCGAAGCTGATATCACTCGTTGTCAAGTCAGTGGACTCGCCCGAGGGCCCGATGACGCGGAAGGCTGTCTCGTCCCGCAGTGGTCCGTCGGCATGCCTGTCGACGGCATAGTAGGCGATGTTGCATCCCCCAGGGGCCCAACCGAGTTCACGGTTGATCTCGGTCCAGGAAAAGCGTTTCCGTTCGCCTTCGTAGTCCATGAAGTTCGGTGGACGATCGACGTTGAGTGAACGGTCGATGATATCCATGGGTGGCCCCGTCGGTTCGGCGTAGTGCGTGTCGATCGTTTAGGTTCACTTCCAGCGTTGTCCGTGCACTGTCAGCCGGATAGGGGCTAAGGACCGTAGGGGGCCTCTGAAAAGTCGCTGGCCGATGTCTGCGCGGCCCCTAGGGAATCGGATGCTCGTACGGTGCGGGGCCGCGCTCGCGCGGGTCGCAGAATCTGCATCAGCGGCGGTACACACGCCACTGCCAAGCACCGTGTGTGCACATGTCGAGCGTCGGCGCTACCCAGACTGGAATTGTGGCCAAACTGATGGTCCGGGGATGCACCTGAGCTGTTGAGGTATCTCGGCGTCAGCGTCACGACTTCAGGGACCTGAACAATGTCGTGCCGTCGACACGAGGATACGGTTTCGACACGGTGAACGTCCTTCAAGCGCCACTCACCCACAAGAGACCAGATATCACCTCTCCCTGAGCCAGACCCCCATTACCTGGAACGACGAGAGCGTCGACCAACATGCGCCGAAGATGACTTTCTCCTCTGATGTCGATACAGCGCTCCTCTCAGGATGGAAGAGCAGCCCACCGGAAGTTCGACCGCTACCGAGTCCCGCCGACAGTCGGAGGCATCACGTGAATACCAATCCACCCATTGTCGTAGGCATCGATGGAACGCCACAGTCGGATGAGGCTGTGTGGTGGGGTGCACGCGAGGCGGAGCTACGCGAGGCCCCGCTGCTATTCATAACCGCGTTTCTCACCCCCACCACCTACGGAACCACGTTCAGCATTCCAAACGTCTTCTTCGACGACCACGAAGGCAGAGCAGAACAGAGGTTGGCGCAGGCAACAATACTCGCCCGAAAAGCCGTCGAGGGCCATCCGCTGAACATCCACTGCGAACTGCGCACCGACCTCACGATTCCCGCACTCCGCCGCGCATCGCAGGACGCCGCGATCCCGATAGTCGGATCTCACGCGCAGAAGGAATCCGTTGGCAGCATCGTCAGCTCGGCGCTAGCTGTTCACTCATTGTGCCCCTTCATTATTGCCAGAGGATTGACTCAGACCCCGGCCAACCACTCTCGGCGCCCGATACTGCTGGGTGTCGACGGAACCGAGCACAGTCGACCTGCCATCACAGCAGCATTCGCGGAAGCATCTCTGCGCGGTGTCGACCTCCTCGCAGTGCACGCCTGGTCCGACATCACCATCGCTGTGGTATTCCCAACATTCCGCGATGCCGACTGGATCGATCACCAAAAACGATCAACGAAACCGTCTCGAGGAAAATCTCCGAGAATTCCGAGACCTGTATCCCGAGGTAACAGTGCGTCCGCTTTTGGCCAAGGACCAGCCGGGCAAGTGCCTGATCGAGTACTCCCGGCGCGCGCAGTTGGTGGTGGTGGGCCGACGAGGCCGCGGCGGATTCAACGGCATGCTCCTCGGAAACACTTGCCGTGAAGTCATCCACGCCGCCCAATGTCCAGTGATGATCGCCAACAGCGGCCGATGACATGACTGCCTATAGCAAGCGCCGTCGTTTCCACGCTGGGCGGAGAGCCCTCGAAGCGATCCATATCGACGGACCGGTATGCCAGCGCCCGCCGTGCTGTCACCTCGTGGTCGGAGTCGACGCACACCCTGGCATTCATCCTGCACTGGCGTTCGCGATCGGCTTCGCTCGGCAACTCAACGCTGAACTGCACGTGGTCCACAGCATCGATCTCGCCGACTACCCCATCGAACCCGACTCGCCACGCTACGAACACGAGTTCGCCGAGACACTCGAATCCGAACGCGCTCGAACATGCGCCACACTCGCATCGTTTGGCGGTCCCTGGTCCTACGAGCTCTCACCGGAGGATCCCGTGAGACTGCTGACAGCCACCGCAAACGCATGCGACGCGGTGATGATTGTCATCGGAACACCACGGAGAGGGATCACTTCGATCATCGAACGCATATCCGGTGAGTCTGTCTTAGCCCACCTGATCCACCACACCCATCGTCCGCTGCTGATGATCCCGGACAGTGCGGCATTTCCCGGCCAGCCCGCCAGCCCACCGGCGTCAGCCCCATGACGTGTCATCCACTCCTGCGGCGACAAACAGTGACGCATCCCGTTATGAATCAGTGAATCTGATTCATAACAACAGTTTCTCCGGTTTCCAGAGGAACCGATTTCGCCGTTTCTGCCGGGCGGCGCGTGCGACGCGGCCTGGTCAGGCCGCGCTGACGGTTTGGCTCGACGCCGGTGGGCGCTCGGTTCCGCTAGCCGCCGTCGAGGGGTTACCGGCGGGTAGTTCCTTCACATCTGTTGTCTCGCAATGCCGCACGGCCGCATTGATTCCCATAACCCCACACCACCACGCTTCACGTTTCTCGGATTCGGTCCACACCACTAGATCGACGTCACGTGAATCTATGTCACTCTCCTTAAACCATCTCGTGTGGTACCCAGTTCGCATCAAGCGAAACGGTGCCTAAGGCGAAGACGAGATGCTGAGCCGACTACTCCAGCGATTGCTCCACGTTTGCTGTGCGGCGACTGCGGAACGTGTCAGGGAGCGGTCTCGACGCCGGATCGCTGGTCCTTAACGATGATTCTTCCGTGACGCCATAGTCGCCTCGCCATCTTCTCCTCAGGTATCGGCGGGCCGTCGTACAGGGCGGCGCCTGCGGTCACACCCGCTCCCACTGCGACGAGCACTGTGCGTGCACGTGTCGAACGTCCGCGTTCTTCCCTCTCCAAAGCTGCGATCAGTGCAGCGGTGTGCATGTGCTCGTCGTCAGCCACGGTGACGCGCGACTCCGGCATTCCCAGCTTTGCTGCCAGTGCGGCCCGAAACCCAGGGCGGGCGGGCGCGGCCACGACGGAATCGACCTCTGCCAGTTCCAGTTTCGCCTCCTGCAGACATGTGGCGACTGCTTCGTAACCCGCCGCAGCGTAGTCCTCGTCGAGCGAACTTGACTCATGGAAACGCAACACATTCCGGTTGTCGTTCTGACCAACCGTCGCCCGGAACGAGTCCCCTCCATCGATACGATTCACCCAATGCACCTGGCCGAGCCCATAGTGATCATCGGTCCAGCAGCACAACGCCGCTCCCCCCACTGCCGAGAAGGGAAACCTCTCGCTGAGCCCGTGCCCCGGGTCGGCATCACTGGCGACGATGAGTGCGCGTTCGATCACACGGGAACGAAGAAATCCGTCAACAATCTGCAGCGCGGTCAACACGCCACAGGTACCGTTCGCGACATCGAAGGAGAACGTTCCATGGTCGCCGGTGTGCGGATCCTCTGGATGGGCGCCGATGTCGTCTTGAATGAGAGCGGCAAGGGCCGGTTCACCGAGATTTCGGTCGCGATACAGACCTGCGTTCAGGAGGAGATCGAGGTCGTCGGGGCGACATCCGGCCTTGTCGAGGCAGGACCGCGCCGCCGCTGACGCGAGGTGAAGTGCACTGTGCCGACTCCGCCATCCACCCCGGGTGAGGGACAACTGCTCAATGATCGTTCCCATAGCGCGCCACCAGTTCTCCGTCGATTTCCACTAGAACTACCCCGATCTCCAACCCAGAGGCCAAGGAGATCAACGCGACAGTCTCTCCCGGCTGGATACGGCCGGCCTCGAGTTCCTCGACCAACGCCACCGTGTGAGTTGTCGACGCTGTGTTCCCGTATCGGTCGACTGTGATGACCGCGTCATGCCGCGGACTGTCTCCGAACGACGCCTCCATCTGAGCCATACCCTTCTTGATTGCCCGCGCGGAAGTCTGATGAGTGATCACATGGTCGATGTCGTGTATCGACAGCTCGAGTGAGTCGAGTACCTCATGTAGGAGCAGCGGGGTGTCGGCGATGGCTGCCTTCTGAATCGCGCGCGAATTGGTAAACATGCGAGCGCCCGGAGCACCGCCCTTCGGGTAAGCGAGACATAAACGGCTGTAATCGGCCACGGTGGTGAATCCGGCAAGTCGGATCCCGGCGGCACCGGCGGGCGCCCGTTCGAGGACAAGCGCTGCGCCCGCATCGCCCAATGTCAACGAGGCCAACTCTTTACTCATGATGTTGTGGATATGCTGCGCGGCATTGCGGCCGAGTTGGGAAATATATTCACCACTCACGATCAAAGCCCGCTCGACGACACCCTGGCGTATCCAGTTGTTGGCCACCATGACACCGGTGAGCATCCCTGCGCATGCATTTGAAAGATCGAACGTCATGGTCTTGTTCGCTCCGAGAGCCCGCGCGACGACACCGCTCATCGTGGGTTCAATCCATTGAGTGAGACCATCACGAAACTTGGTGATGCTGCAGCTGATCACTACGTCTATCGACTCAATCGAACGGCCCGACTTCTCCAAGGCATCCCGTGCGGCCGCGGTTGCAAGGGTGTAGGAATCCTCATCACCCACACTGACGCGGCGCTCGTGAATCCCGGTCAAACGTTCGAGATCGATATGGGTCGAATGCCGTGTTGTCGTCATCAATTCGTCGGTCGTGAGCCGTGTGACGGGAAGGTGCCGACCTGCCCCCGCGATCCGCGTCCGGTAAGGCTCTCGGATGTCATTGCCTTCAGCGTCCGTCACCAGCCAGTGCTTGACCATTTCGCTCTATTCCTCGGTTCGTCTTGCGCCGTACTTTCTGCCACTGGGCATCGCATCGTGTTGACATTCAGCAGTATTCGCGCGGTGACCACCCTGGACTTCTCGCCTGCTTCCGCGCTGAGCGGCAACGTCGACCTCAATCCGCTACGAGACGGGACGTGCCAGCGTTCGGCTAATTCATTGCACTGCTCGAATTACATTGCAAATCATATGAATTGACTAGTCACATCATCGGCATCATGTGCATGGGCGGAAGTACGCCCAAACTGTGAAGACACATCATGAAGGTGTGACACATCTGCATCGCGTTCACTGCGATCACTCCTTTCGTTACGCCCTGTGGAGTCACTCAGGGAGATGATTGTGTCCTGAGAACGGTCAGGCGGTTCTTGTACTCGTCTTCGTCGATCTCTCCACGTGCGAACCGCTCGGCAAGCATCGTCTCCGTACTGTGGCGCGGTAGGGATCCAGGTGGAGGATCCGCGGATCCATGTCCGACATAACGAATCAACAGAAAGATTCCGACGATCAACAAACTCCAAAACAGCGCCATACCTATGAACATCAGTGCGTAATCCCAACCCCAACTACTGAGATGGTGGTTATACATCACAGCGAGGCCTCCTGCATTCTCCCTTCGGCAATGAACACGCCCGGTCTCGCAGCGCCCCACGCCTCTTCTCCTATCGTGCGCTCTTTCCCGATCGGCCCACAGGGTCTTTCTACTCGTCTTGACAGGCGGCCCGAGTTCTCGATCAACATGCCGGAAGTCCTTGCCATGAGAGTTCTTCGGCCCTACCTGTCCGGATGTCCGGGGCGGGATTCTCAGGGTCAAGTGCGTTCCGGCAACTCCTGGGAGGCCTGATGCCATGGTCACGCGCAGTTCTCCCTGCGCTAACAGGGAATCCCGCAGCTGTATTCGGTGTTGCACATAGCGAGGTAGCAGCCAACGACCTCCGATCGAATGAGAAGTACACATCATGACAAGTCCCCGTGAGGTCGAGAGCATCCGCCCGACTCTGATCCCGGTGCCGATGCGTTCCGAGCTTTCCGGGCAACGCGTTATGCTCGTCGATCCTCGTTTCGGTCAGCTGGCCGGGCAGTTCTTCCGACTCTTCGAGCGGCCCTCGAGCGGTGGCGGCGCTCTTGCGGTCTACTTCGGCGGCGAGCCAGTTGTCGACATCTGGTCTGGGTGGGCGACCCGTGACACGCGCTGGCAACCAGAGACAGTATCCATGTCCTTCTCCACCGGAAAAGGTGTTGCGAGTACGGTTCTGCACCGTGTCGCAGAACGCGGGATGATCGAATACGACACACCTGTCGCCGAATACTGGCCCGAGTTCGCGAGTGCTGGCAAGGACGCCGTCACGGTACGGCAACTGTTGACTCACCAAGCCGGATTACATCGTGTACGTGGCCTGGTTCCGGGACAGTTGGCTCTGCTCGATCACGACAGCATTGTCAGCGCTCTCGCGTCGGCTACACCAGACCGACGAGGCCTCACTACGCCCGGATATCACGCAGTCACCTTCGGTTCCCTCGTCGCAGAACTTACAAGCCGGGCAACCGGTACATCGTTCACCGATCTTGTCCGCACCGAAATCGCGGAACCCCTGGGAATCGACGAGTTCTGGTTCCAGGTACCCGAGGATCAACGCCATCGAATTGCGAAACTCTTCCCCCAGATCAACCCCTTCAAGATGCCATGGGACACCGCTTCCTCCACGCTGGCACGGATGCCGGCATTCCGAAATATCGCCGATGCAGGTATGCCGGAGGGATTCGACAAACTGGTCCACAATCCTTCCATCCACGATTACGTCATGCCCGGATGGAACGGCGTTTTCAGTGCACGCGCCCTCGCCCGCATGTACGCAGCACTCGCGAACCGAGGTGTCGTGGGAGGTAACCGGTTCCTAGGGGAAGAGACCCTCGAACAACTCGGTGAGGTGCAGACAATTGCACGTGACTACGTCCTTGGAATCCGGATGAACTGGCGACTCGGCTATCACTCGGCGTTCGTTGCCCACCGCAATCAATCGCCACATGCCTTCGGGCACTACGGACTGGGCGGATCGGGCGCATTCGCCGACCCGGAAACCGGCCTGGCACTAGCCTTCGTCACAAACAGAATGGGTGGCGCTCTCACACCGTTCGTTGACCTGAGATTGGCCAGATTGGGTGCCCAAGCGGAAGCGATCGCCCACTCTTTGTGATGTGAACCCGATCGATTCAACTCCATGTTCCTACGACCATCCTCTCCCGAATGGAACGCTCCGGAACACGGTGACGGCAGCCTTCTCTCCTGCATCGACAAGGTTCCGTGATAGACGAACCTTGTGGCCTACTAGGGGGCGACCGATGATCTGAGTACGACATGCGACAATGGGGGCTGAAGAACGTCCTCCATTGCGTCGAGCGGCACAGGTTCGTCAACGAGAGTTGCCCACGGATATTTCTCACTCGTTGCGGCGAGGAACGCAACTGCCTGACCGAGATGCCGCGGTTCGTAATTGTGCACACCAGTGATGGTCAGCCACCGACGAACAACATCCTCCGGGTCCACTGCAACGGCAGGGCCCGGGCTGACTGATCCGGCGAGTACAAGACGACCTCCGAGGTCGAGGCGTTGCAGGGCGGCGTTCACTGCAGCCGGGGCACCGGAGAAGTCAATTGCGATGTCGGCAAGTAATCGGTCATCATCGTCGGAGGCACCGAACTGATGAGATTGACTTTGCCGCAACGGATTCGGATCGACCATCTGCACTACGGCACCGGCCTCCGTTGCAGCAGCGGCAGCCGTGACACCAAGCATCCCAGCCCCGTAGATCAGTACTCGTTTGTCAGTGAGATCCCCCGCCGCTTCGAGCGCTGCCATCACGGTCGCGGTTGCACACGCTGCCGGTGCGGCCACCGCGTCGGGCAATGAATCGGGAACCAGCGAGATCGCGGTCCCGCTCGGCAGAACGATATGTGCGGCGTACGACCCACTCAATGTCCATGGCCCTAGCGCTGATTCGTGCCCAACTTTGCGCACGTTCACGCATTTGGCGGTGAAACCCTTGGCGCAGCGTGGGCAGCGATGGCACGGGACCGTCACCGACCACACGACTCGGTCACCGACAGCGAGTGGGCGCACGCACTCCCCCACAACCTCAGGGTTTACGCCACGACCGATGGCGACTACTCGCCCGACGGCTTCGTGCCCGAGGATCGACGGACACGGCGCGTCGCGGCGTCCGGACACAGTGTGCAGGTCGCTGCCACATACCGTGGCGAGGCTGACACGAACGAGGACCTCCCCCGGACCCAGTTCGGGAATCTCCAGTTCCCGGATGTCGACGCCATCGCGTGTCCATACGGCTGCCCGCGTCAAACGAGGAGTGATCTGATCCATCCGGAAATCCTTTCCACGATGTAGACGATGACAAAAATGACGATGACGATCGCACCGGCGATCTGGAAGTTCAGAGTGCGAATCGACTCGAACAGCAGGAATCCCACGCCGCCGGCGCCAACGATGCCCAAGACGGTCGACGTGCGGATGTTGACGTCGAGTAGATACAGACTGGATCCGACAATCGAAGGAATAGATTGTGGCAGAACAGCACTGAAGATTCGGTTCCACCAACCGCCACCCACCGAGGTCACTGCGTCGAGCGGCCCCGGGTCGATCTCCTCGACAGCGTCGGCAACAAGTTTGCCCAGAAATCCCACCGAGCCGATCGCCAGGGCGCACGTACCCGCCACCGGGCCAAGCCCGACAGCTGCAACGAATACGACGGCGAGAATGAGTTCTGGTACGGCACGCACCACGACGATCCACGCCCTCGCGAGCCAATAAAGCACAGGATGCGGCGTCGCATTGGCAGCAGCCAGGATTCCGACCGGGATCGAAAGTCCGACGCCGATAGCCGTGGATACGACGCCGATTGCGACAGTCTGGACGGTGGCGTCGAGCAGTTCGGCACCGAGCGAGGAGAAATCGGGCGGCACCATGCGCCCGAAGACCTCCACGGAAGGCCCAACCCACGTCAACAGCGCTCGGGGGTCGATGTCGAGTACGACAAACGAGGCGATGCAGGAGGCAATTAACAGCGTCGATGCACCCATACGCATCGCTCGATCACGTCGGGGTCCACCGATCGACGGGACTAGCAGCGTGCGCCGTACAGCGATCGCAACCAATTCCATCGCGGCGATGATGGCCAGAATGACGAGCACAATCCCCAGGGCGCGCGGGTAGATCAGTCCGCGCAACGCATCTTGTAGCGCAAACCCGATTCCGCCGGCACCGACAAATCCGAGAACCACCGACATGCGCAGGTTGATGTCGATGCGGTAGACGAACGCGCCGATCCAAGCGGGAACAACCTGGGGTACAACAGCATTGATCATTTCACGCAGGTATCCGGCGCCGGTGGCTCGGATCGCTTCCCGCGGTCCGCTGTCGGTTTGCTCGATGGCATCGGCAAACAACTTGCCGAGCATGCCGATCGAATGCAGCGCCAGCGCAAGAATCCCGGGGAGGACACCGATGCCCAGTGCTCGGACGAACAGCACTGCGAACAGTAGGTCGGGCATGGCCCGACAGAACGTGATGACGGCCCGCGCGACGCTGTACACCCACGGATGCGGAGTCGTATTGCGCGCAGCGAGGAAAGCCAAGGGAATGGAAGCGATCGCGGCCAGGACAGTACCAAGCACGGCCATCAGCAGCGTGTCGAAGGCGAGCGAGACGATACGCCCGGTGTCGTCCACGCGGGGCGGGAGCATGCGTCCGAGTAGGCGCTGAACATCTTCGAGGCCGTCGATCAGTGTCGCGGGTGCAAAGTTGATGTACTGCGCCGACAGAAGCGTCGCAACCACTGCAGCCACACTCAACGCGGGTAGTAGCCAACGTCTATTTCGCGTAACTGTCTGCGGGGAATCAGTTTTCGGTGGTGGTTGACCGAGCGTGGTGGTCACGTCGATCTCACAACCGACAGCGCGTCACGCTCGGGTGCGAGGCGTTGATAGATCGGCATGACATCCTCGCGTAACAGCCCGCTCGCCGGACGATCGAGAACTACTTCTCCATCGCGAAGGCCGACGAGCCGGTGTGCCCAGCCCAGCGCGAGGTCGACCTGATGGAGCGTGCACACGACGGTCAGCTGTTCCTCGGTGCACACCCGCTGCAGCAGATCCATGACAACACCGGCGTTCTCCGGGTCGAGCGAGGCCACCGGTTCGTCGGCGAGCACGATGCTCGGCCGCTGCATCAGGGTGCGCGCGATAGCCACGCGCTGTTGCTGTCCGCCGGAGAGGGTATCGGCGCGGCGCTCGGCCAGATCTGCGAGTCCAACCCGGTCGAGGCAGTTGAGAGCCTCGATGCGCATCGACTTCGGATACGTCAGCGTCCCGTAGCGCGGGATGCGCAGTCGTCCGAGACCTCCGACGAGAACATTCTCGAGACAGCTGAGGCGTCCGACGAGATTGAAATGCTGGAAGATGAATCCGATGTTCTTGCGCAGTTCCCGCACGTCACGCGCCGGAGCTGAGTCGATGCGGGTGCCCAGCGCGGTAACGCTGCCAGAGGTGATCGGATGGAGTCCGTTGATGCAGCGCAGCAGCGTGGACTTGCCGGAGCCCGAAAGACCGAGCAGCACGAGCATTTCACTGCGGTGCACGTCGAGGTTGACGTTCTGGAGTGCGGTGGTGGAACCGAAGGTCTTCGTGACGTCGCGTGCGCTGATGACTATGTCGTTCGGGGGTGTGGGCATGATCAGCCTTGGCACTTCTGCGAACCGGTGACCTCGCACACGTGGCGGACGCCGTCGTAATCGCTGTCCTGTGCCGGTACGACGCCCCAGGCGCGCTCGTCGGTGATGCGGCATTCGTCGGAGCAGATGCCGTCAGCCTGGAAGGCCTTGGCGTTCATGCCTTCGCTGAATACAGCCTTCAGCTTCGCGATCGCGTCGGCACCGAGTTCGTCGTTGGCAGCGAACAACGATCCTGCGATCATCTCCGACTTCCAGACAGTCTTGAGCTCACCTGGCTTCAGCTCACCGTTGTCGATCATGGTCTTGTCGACCATCGTGTCGAATGCAAAACCGGCGTCGCAGTCACCGCTCTTGACTGCGAGCGCCGACGCGTCATGTCCGCCTGCGTAGATGGGTGTGACCGCGGCGGAGATGTCTGCCTCCGAACCGGAGGCGATCACGCCTTCTTCGATGAGTCCGGCAGTGGGATACAGAAATCCGGATGTCGAACTGGGATCGACGAAGCAGACCTTTTTGCCTGCATAGTCGGTGAGACCGTTGACGGACTGGTTGTCCGAGCGGGTGATTGCGTAGGACTGGTATCCGGGAGGAGTTCCTTCGTTCTTCACGACGGCCCCGAGGGGTGTCATCTGTGCACCGTTGATACCGGCGACAACATAGGCGAAGGGACCGAAGAACGCGAGGTCGACGTTGCCGGCGATGAGACCTTCGACCACGCCCGCGTAATCGGATGCCTGGACGAATTCGACTTTCGCCCCGGTCTCGCGTTCCAGTCGTTCGATCACCGGGTCGTAACTGGATTTGAGGTCGGTGGAGTTTTCAGCCGGAATTGCGGCCAGTGTCAGGGTTTTCGGGAATCCCTGTTCAGTTGTGGTTTCAGCACCTGAGCTGGAACAACCGGCAGCGACAAGTGCGGCGGTGGAAAGAAGGGCCGCAGCAATGCTGGCGCGGCGAAGAGTGCGGGTACTCATGTCGTGGTCCGTTCGGTCGAGTGAAGGCAGGGAAGATAAGGCATCAGTCGAGTTCAGGGCTGAGCGAACTCAGGGCTAGCGAATTCAGCGAAGTACGAGGCTCGGGAGATCGGTGATGCTGTCGAGGATGTGGGTCGCGCCGGCATCGATCAGAACCTCACTCCGGTGGGCGCCGGTGCGGACGCCGGCGACGACGGACGCACCTGCGCGTCGACCCGATCGGATATCGCTCGCGGTGTCACCGACCACGGCGACAGCCGCCATGTCACTGACTCTGCACTGCAGTGCAGCAGCAAGCACGAGATCCGGATGCGGACGCCCTCGGAACGAATCCCCCGGCGCCAGATAAGCATCAGCGACAGTGCGCCACTCCAAAGCGTCCAGAATTCGATGCTGCGTGGCCGGCGAAAAGCCGGTCGTCAACACCACTGCAACGCCGGCCTCCCGGAGTTGTGTGATGGCGTCTGCGGCACCCGGTACCGAGGTCACGCCGCCGTCGATGCGCGCGTCGTACGCCGCTTCGAAAGCGTGATTGGCGGCTTGGGCGCGGTCTTCTGCGCCGAAGAGTGCTCGAAAGACTTCGATTTTGGACTGGCCCATCGTTTCGAGGACGTAGCGGCGAGCGTCGTCGCGGTCTTCGCCGGACTCGGCGAGACCCACCGCAGTGGCCGCGGCATCAAAGGCGTCGATGACGAGACCATCGTCGGCGACGGTGGTGCCGGCCATGTCCATCACAACCAGTTCAATGGCAGGTCCAACTAGGGCAGTTTCGCTAAGCGCTTGTGTCGCGGTCGAATTCGTCATGACCCATACGATGCATGTTGGTATAGACCAAGGCGAATCCGTTGCGTGAACTGACAATGAACTAACAGTGACATCTTGGTCTAGACCAAGAAATGGTAGTGTCTGACGCATGGTGGTCGACGCAGAACCTCGGATGCTCAAGCATCAGATCGTGCGCAAGAATCTCGACGCACTTCTCGACGACCTGTCACCAGGAGACTCATTTCCCTCCGAACGAGATCTCGCCGAGAGATACGACGTGTCTCGGGAAACCCTGCGTCAAGCGATGCGGGAATTGCTCGTTGCCGGCCGCATCGAGCGGCGCGGTCGAACAACCGTTGTCGCAGACCCTAAAGTCGTTCTGCCACTAGCTATCGGCTCCTACACCGAAGCCGCGCGCAACAAGGGCATGACCGCTACCCGAATTCTGGTCGGATGGTCCGTCGACGGCGCTGACGACAATCTCGCGGATCTCCTGCACATTGAAACGGGTGACGCGGTCGTACAACTCGAGCGAGTGTTCACGACCGACAACGTCCGAGTCGGACTGGAAACAACCCGCATCGCCGCCCACAGAATCCCCGGCCTCATGGAGACCTTCGACTACAGAGATTCTCTCTACGCCGAACTAAGCACACGCGGAATACAATTCGATCGCGTCGTCGACAGCATTGAGACCGTACTGCCCGACGCCCGAGAAGTATCACTGCTCAACGTCGACCCGCGGACCCCGATGTTCCTCCTCAACCGAGTGTCCTACGACATCGACGGTGTTCCAATCGAACAGAGACGATCCCTCTACCGCGGTGACCGCATGACCTTCACTGCAGTCATGCACGCGTAAACACACGCGCGATCAATCGTCGCCGACTAAAGTTCTGGTCATGGAGCGAAGCAGCGACGCTGCTCAAACCCGCAGTGGCGGTAACCGCCGCTCGCGGTTTGACGTGTTCGTCGAACATGCAGAGTTGCGAGTCAGTCAGGCACCGTTCTTCTTCCTGTGTGTCGCCATCGTGGTGGCCTGGTTTATCAGCTTGCCGTGGTGGACGGATCTCAAGACCTGGCAGGTTGCCATTCATACAGTCGCGAGTGTTTTCACACTGCTGTTGGTAGTGCTGCTCGAGAATGCCGGCCGCCGCGCGAGCGAAGCGTCGCAAGAAAAGCTCAACGTCATCGCCGAGGCACTGGCAGCAATGCTGGATTCATCCGCATTCGATGATCCCGAGCTCCGAACTGCCGCCAAACGACTCCGGGAAGCTGTTGGACTCGAAGAACGCCACTGAAATGTGACTGTCCATTTCGCCCGAACCGTCGCGACGAGTCCGAATTTGCGGTTCTATGGACGTGCATGCTCGTTCGTCAGATTTTCCATCGCTGTGGCAATGGAGAAGACGTGAAGGAAGTGCACAGTGGTCGAACACATCGGTAGCAGCGCCGAGGACATCCTGCTCCGCGGCGGGCGCTTCTTCACTCCTGGGAAATTCTCGGACGACCTTCGCACCGTGAACCGCACGGGCGGCCGCGAAGGCGATATCTTCTACCGCGATCGTTGGAGCCACGACAAAGTGGTGCGCTCTACGCACGGGGTCAACTGCACCGGGTCGTGTTCTTGGAAGATTTATGTCAAAGACGGCATCATCACCTGGGAAACGCAGGAGACCGACTATCCGACAGTAGGGCCGGACCGCCCCGAGTACGAACCGCGCGGCTGCCCACGCGGTGCCGCGTTCTCCTGGTACACGTACTCGCCCACGAGGGTCCGCTACCCCTACGCACGTGGTGTTCTCGTCGAAATGTACCGCGAGGCACTCGCCCGACTCGGTGATCCCGTAGATGCGTGGGCCGACATTCAAGCCGATCCGGAACGTCGGCGAAAGTACCAGCAGGCCAGGGGAAAAGGTGGCCTGGTCCGGGTCACGTGGGGCGAGGCCACCGAGATGATCGCCGCGGCACACGTGCACACCATCAAGAAGTACGGGCCCGACCGCGTTGCGGGGTTCTCCCCCATTCCGGCGATGTCGATGGTGTCGTTCGCGGCGGGATCGAGGTTCATCGAACTCATCGGCGGCGTCATGACGTCCTTCTACGACTGGTATGCGGACCTCCCGGTGGCGTCACCTCAAGTGTTCGGTGACCAGACAGACGTGCCCGAGTCCGGGGATTGGTGGGACGCGTCGTATCTGTTGATGTGGGGATCCAACGTCCCGGTCACCCGCACCCCAGACGCTCATTGGATGGCCGAGGTTCGGTACCGCGGAACCAAGGTTGTCGCTATCAGCCCCGATTACGCGGACAACACCAAGTTCGCCGACGAGTGGATGCCGTGCGCCGCCGGCACCGACGGAGCCATGGCGATGGCGATGGGCCATGTCGTCCTGTCGGAGTTCTTCGTGAAGCAGCGTGAGCCGTTCTTCGACGACTACGTGCGGCAATTCACCGACCTTCCGTTCCTCGTCACGATCGAGGAACGCGACGGCCGACTTGTCGCCGGCAAGAACCTGACCGCCGCCGATCTGGGTGAGACCAGTGAAAATGCCGCGTTCAAGCCGGTTGTGCTCGACCGCACCACAGATGAGGTGGTTATACCGAACGGCTCTCTCGGTTTCCGCTTCGGCGACGAAGGTGTCGGAAAGTGGAATCTCGACCTCGGCGACATCGTTCCTGCTCTGAGCGTCGACACCGATTGGGGTGAAACTGCAGAAATACATCTTCCGCGCTTCGACACACCGGATGGTCACGGCGAAACCATGGTCCGGGGTGTACCGGTGCGCCGTGTGGGTGATCGACTGGTGTGCACTGTCTTCGATCTGATGCTCGCCCAGTACGGGGTGCAGCGCGACGGAATGCCGGGGCAGTGGCCGTCCGGCTTCGACGACCCGGCTGAGCCATACACCCCCGCGTGGCAGGAATCGATAACCGGCGTCAGCGCCGCGCAAGTGATTCGCATAGCGCGTGAATTTGCCACCAACGCAGTCGAATCGGGTGGCCGATCGATGATCATCATGGGTGCGGGTATTTGTCAGTGGTTCCACGGCGATGCCACCTATCGAGCAGTTCTCAGCCTCCTGCTGCTCACCGGGTCGATGGGACGCAACGGCGGCGGGTGGGCGCACTACGTCGGCCAGGAAAAATGCAGACCCGTCACAGGTTGGGCGACAGTGGCAATGGGGACGGATTGGCTCCGTCCGCCGCGTCAGATGGCCGGAACTTCCTACTGGTATGTCCACACCGACCAGTGGCGCTACGACGGTTACCAAGCTGATGCACTCTCCAGCCCCGTTGGCCGAGGTAATTTCAGTGGCCGACACACGATGGACGTGATGACATCGGCCGTGTCGATGGGATGGACACCTTTCTATCCCCAGTTCGATCGATCGAGCCTCGATCTGGCTGACGAGGCAGATGCACACGAATGTGACGTCGCCGAGCACGTTGCTAACCAATTATCTTCGGGTGCACTCAAACTCGCTGTCACCGATCCCGACAATCCCCAGAACTGGCCGCGAGTGCTGAGCGTATGGCGCGCAAATCTTCTCGGGTCGTCGAGCAAGGGAAACGAATACTTCCTTCGCCACCTACTCGGCACGGATTCGAACCTGCAGGCCGAGCCGACGCCGGAGAACCTGCGCCCCAATGACATAACGTGGACCGACGACATCCCCGAGGGGAAACTCGATCTGTTGATGTCGATCGACTTTCGGATGACGTCCACAACTTTGCTTTCCGACGTGGTGCTGCCTGCGGCAACGTGGTACGAGAAACACGACCTGTCGAGCACGGACATGCATCCGTTCCTTCATGCATTCTCCCCCGCTATCGACCCGCCGTGGGAAACCCGCTCGGATTTCGACGCTTTCGGCGCGGTTGCCAAGGCATTCAGCGTGCTGGCGGAAAAGCATCTCGGAAAACGCCGGGACGTCGTGATGGGAACACTGCAACACGACACACCCGGCGCTATGGCCTACGCCTCGGGTAGAGAACAAGATTGGCACTCGCAAGGAAAGACACCCGTCCCGGGCAAGACGATGGGTCCCCTCGTCGTCGTCGAACGCGACTATCCCGCCGTCGCGGAGCAGTGGGCTGCACTGGGCCCGCTGGTCGAGAAGGCCGGCCTCACCACCAAGGGCGTCACGACACATCCGAAGCGTGAGGTGGAAGAACTCGCCGCCAAACACGGGGTCTTCGATTCGGGTGCTGCCGCAGGTAGACCGGCACTCGATAATGCCGAAAAGATGGCTGAGGCAATCCTCGCGCTGTCCGGAACTTCGAACGGCAGGCTCGCAGTACAAGGGTTCGCCGAACTGGAGAAACGAACCGGAAGACCACTGACACATTTGGCGTCGGGCAGTGAGGAACGCCGAATCACCTTCGCGGACACACAGGCTCGACCTGTCCCGGTGATCACCAGTCCGGAATGGTCAGGCAGCGAAACCGGTGGCCGACGCTACGCGCCGTTCACCGTCAACATCGAGGAGCTCAAACCCTTCCACACGCTCACCGGTCGAATGCACTTCTACCTCGATCACGACTGGATCGAGGAACTGGGCGAACAACTACCGATCTACCGCCCACCACTCGACATGGCAAGCCTGTTCGGCGAACCTGCTCTCGGAGATCGCAACGGCGGAATCGGTCTCAGCGTCCGCTATCTGACGCCTCATTCGAAATGGTCGATCCACTCCGAGTACCAGGACAACCTGTTCATGCTCTCCCTCTCGAGGGGCGGGCCGACGATGTGGATGAGCCCCGGCGACGCCGCCAAAATCGAGGTATCGGACAACGATTGGGTCGAAGCCGTCAACCGTAACGGTGTCGTCGTGTGCAGGGCGATCGTGTCGCATCGAATGCCGGACGGCGTGGTCTTCGTTTATCACGCCCAGGAACGCACCATCGACGTGCCGCTCACGGAGACAACGGGAAAGCGTGGCGGCATCCATAATTCGTTGACCAGACTGTTGATCAAACCTTCCCACCTTGCCGGCGGCTATGCCCAAACGTCATTTGCCTTCAACTATCTCGGGCCCACCGGAAACCAACGCGACGAAGTAACCGTGGTGCGTCGTCGCTCGCAGGAGGTGACGTACTGATGCGAGTCATGGCGCAACTGGCGATGGTGATGAATCTCGACAAGTGCATCGGCTGTCACACCTGTTCCGTGACGTGTAAGCAGGCGTGGACCAACCGATCAGGTACCGAGTACGTGTGGTTCAACAATGTGGAAACCCGTCCGGGCCAGGGTTATCCGCGCACGTACGAGGACCAGGAGAAGTGGAACGGCGGGTGGGTTCGCGACAAGAACGGCCGACTTCGACTGCGTGACGGTGGCCGATTGAAGAAGCTCTCGCGCATCTTCGCGAATCCGAAGATGCCGTCCATTCAGGACTACTACGAACCCTGGACCTACGACTACGAGAATCTCACCCAGGCTCCCCTCGGGGAGCATATGCCGGTAGCCGCGCCGCGAAGCCTCATCAGCGGTGAACCCATGAAGGTGGAATGGTCCGCCAACTGGGACGACGACCTGGCCGGCTCACCCGAAATCGTTCCCGACGACCCGATTCTGAAAAAGATCAGCGCGGAGGTCAAACTCCAACTCGAAGACACGTTCATGTTCTACCTGCCGCGTATCTGCGAGCACTGCCTCAATCCGTCGTGTGTTGCGTCCTGCCCGTCGGGTGCGATGTACAAGCGGTCCGAGGACGGGATCGTGCTCGTCGACCAGGACAAGTGCCGCGGCTGGCGCATGTGCGTGTCCGGATGCCCGTACAAGAAGGTGTATTTCAACCACAAGACCGGTAAAGCCGAGAAATGCACGTTCTGTTATCCCCGCGTCGAAGTGGGCTTGCCGACGGTGTGCGCGGAGACCTGCGTCGGCCGTCTGCGATACATCGGCCTCATCTTCTACGACGTGGACAAGGTTCTCGCAGCCGCGACAGTTCCGGATGACAAAGACCTGTACGAGGCGCAACTCGACGTGCTACTTGATCCGAATGATCCCGAGGTCGTCGAAGGTGCTCGCGCAGAGGGCATCTCGGACGAATGGATCGAAGCAGCACAGAAATCTCCCATCCACGCACTGATCAAGGACTATCGCGTCGCGCTGCCGCTTCATCCGGAGTTCCGCACCATGCCGATGGTCTGGTACGTCCCACCGCTGTCCCCCGTCGTCGACGCCGTGAGCCGCGACGGTCATGACGGTGAAGACGTCGGAAATCTTTTCGGGGCTCTCGACTCGTTGCGCATTCCGATCGAATATCTCGCCGGCCTTTTCTCCGCGGGCGACACCGATGTGATCGACGGAGTTCTGCGACGGCTGGCTGCTATGCGGTCGTACATGCGCGACATCAACCTAGGACGCGAACCGCAGCCGCATATACCCGAGGCCGTGGGAATGA
This sequence comes from Rhodococcus sp. MS16, assembly GCF_013277795.1. Lineage (NCBI taxonomy): Bacteria > Bacillati > Actinomycetota > Actinomycetes > Mycobacteriales > Nocardiaceae > Rhodococcus > Rhodococcus sp. MS16. The sequence goes on along the minus strand of NZ_VBTM01000001.1, from coordinate 494,698 downwards.
CCGAGGAAAGCATGTACGAGATGTATCGCCTCCTTGCCTTGGCGAAGTACGACGAGCGGTACATCATTCCCACCGCCTACGCCGTCGACGGGCACAAACTCGAAGAGAGCGCCACCGAGTGTTCGCTCGATTTCGACGGCGGACCCGGCATGCACGAGTCCGGCCCGTTCGGCGAAGCCAGTGGCGGTCCGGTCCCGGTGGCAGTCGAGACTTTTCACGCGCTACGCGAGCGTCAAACCACTGGCGAAATGTCCGCCAACTCGACCAACCCGTCCCGGGTCAACCTTCTGAACTGGGATGGCAAAGGTTCGCCGAGCGGACTCTTTCCTGATCGAGGCGAGAACCAATGATCAGCTTCGGCCGACGTCGGCGCAGCGCCGGGCAGGACCGCTTGGTGTGGCACGCTGCCGGTTTGTTGTTGGCGTACCCCGACAGTGGACAAGGCGAAAGGCTCGCGGTTGTCGGGGACATTCTCGGGCATCTCCCGTCAGCTCCCCGAGAGCAACTCACTCTCACTCACCGCTTTCTTCGCGACAGCGAGGAATTCACAGCGGCGGCGCAGTACGTCGAGACATTCGATCTGAAACGGCGCAGCACGCTGTACCTCACGTACTGGACGGCAGGTGACACCCGCAATCGCGGGCGTGAAATCCTCGCCATCGCCGACGCCTATCGCGCGGCCGGAGTTGATCCGCCGAAAAGCGAGTCGGCAGACCACCTGACTGTCGTCCTCGAATTCGCTGCTCTCGTCGACCCGGATACCGGCGCGAAGCTGCTTTCGGCGCATCGCGTCCCATTGGACATGATCCGATCGTCACTGACCGACGTGGACTCGCCGTACGCTCCAGTTCTCAGGGCAGTGTGCAACACACTGCCCCCAGCTTCCGACAACGACATGCGTCGCGCCCAGCAGCTCGCCGCCTCGGGGCCACCCGCCGAATCTGTCGGACTCCCACTCTTCACCCTGACCGTCCCACCCCGCCGCGAAGGAGTGACGTGAGATGTCTGCCGGTGAAATCTACTGGGACATAGTGCCGTACGTCGTGTTGGCAATCTTCGTGAGCGGCACATGGTGGCGTTATCGCTACGACAAATTCGGCTGGACAACGCGGTCGTCGCAACTGTACGAGCATCGATTGTTGAGAATTGGCAGCCCCCTGTTCCATTTCGGCATTCTGGTGGTCATCATCGGACATGTCATCGGCCTGGTGATCCCGCAATCCTGGACCGACGCAATCGGGGTAAGCGACCACATCTATCACCTGCAGGCCCTCGTTCTCGGTTCGATCGCGGGCCTGGCAACCTTGGTCGGCGCCGGGATCCTGGTGTATCGCAGGCGGACCCGGGGACCGGTGTTCATGGCCACGACCTGGAACGACAAGCTGATGTACGTCGTACTGATCGCCGCAATCGTCGCTGGTCTCGCCACGACAGTGCTGGGATCCGGAGCGTTCGGCGAAGAATCCAACTACCGGACGACGGTCTCCCCGTGGTTCCGATCCATCTGGATCTTCCAGCCCCGTGGTGATCTCATGGCACAGGCGTCACTCGACTTCCACATTCACGTCACGATCGCGATGGTGTTGTTTGCACTGTGGCCGTTCACGCGCCTGGTACACGTATTCAGCGCGCCGGTCGCATACCTGTTTCGGCCGTACATCGTCTACCGCAGTCGCGACGACGCCCGGAAGGGCGAACCCGTCGGCTCACGCCCCCACCGTCGGGGTTGGTGAACTCACAGTCCACAATCGCCACACAGATGCGATCAGCAGAACTACGCACAGGACTACTGCCGGCCACACCAGAATTTCGCCAACTATCTTCAACCACGGGGTCGACGCCGTCCCCGCAACGGTTAACGACGCCGCCGACGTCATCCCCATCGGGAAAGCCGTCGACCAACGTCTGACGTCGTATTCCAGTCGAGGCCAGATCAATTCGCATATAAACAACACGCCGTAACAGCCGAGCACGAGAATCATGAGCACGATGCTCAATCGTTGAAACGACAGGTGTAGCGTTTCCGACCAGCCCACGACGGGCGCTGCCGCTGTGAGTTTTCCGGCCGCGAGCGTCGAGATTGCCAGGGCGCCGCCGAACACCCAGTGATCACCGGCCCCGACTCGGAGCTGATTGAACGAGAACCGTACGAGCACCGACACGTAGAACCCCAGGCCGAGCACAAACGCAGCCGCCGACGGAAGCGCAATCCAGTGCGCCGTCGTCGTGGCCGCGAGCGTCGCACCGAGTACGGCCAAACCCTGCGTTGCTACGCACAGCAGAAAGTGCACGCCGACGGTTGGCGAGGTCCAGTGTCGAATTACCGCCGGTATGAGCACGATCCACGCCACCAGCGCAATCGCGAGCGCGACATAACCGACCGAGTCCCAGTCGAGCAGTACAACCCGAGTACCCAACACGGTTGTCGCGGCCACTCCCGTGAGAGCCGGCGGAGTGTCGGCCTCGTCGATCCACCGGGCGCGATTGTCGACCAACCGCGATACGAACACCACAGCCAGAACCAGCCAGATTGCTGCGCCAATCCCCAGCCATACCAGCGAAAAGACCTCGAATCCCACCAGATGCAAGGCCACCGACACGATTCCCGAAGACATCGCGGCGGCTCCCGCACCGGGAGGAATTACCTCGAGCGTGCGGTTGGCTGTCGATCTCGCGCGATGATCGCCGGTCACATCCTCAATGATGAGCGATGATGCGGTGTATGTCCTGATTTCGACTCCACGTACTTCCCCGACAGCATTCACCCAGATTTCTCACGGCGAACGTCGAGAGCAGTCACAGTGAACATGCAGGTATCGCAAATACTGTTGGCTCCATGATGATCCGACGCTCTCCGAGTACTTCCTCAGCCAGTCCTGGTCGCCGCCGCATTGCCTTCGTGTCCGTCCTGCTCGCCGGCGGGCTGCTTCTGGGCGGGTGCACCGCCGAGACAGCCGGTACCAACTCGGCAACGTCGGCGTCCACGTCGACGGTGTCGTCCACTGTCGCGTCTGCGAACTCGACTGACTCGACGACCACAGCCGAAACGATCACCGACACCGCAGCAGCGACCGAAGCATTTCTGCAGACATTGTCAGCCGAGCAGCGCGAGGCGGTTCTCTACGCCTACGACGACGAAACCAAAACGACGTCGTGGTCGAACTTTCCGGTGACGTTCGTCGATCGAGCGGGACTCAATATCTCCGAACTGACCGATGAGCAACGAGCGGCCGCCATGAAGGTACTCGAAGCACTGCTGAGCGAGGCAGGTTACGACACCGTCACCGGCATCATGGGCGGCGACGAATATCTGCACGAGAACAGTACGTCGACGGAAGATTCTCTCGGTCAGTACTACATCGCATTCTTCGGCGATCCGTCGAACACGGATGCGTGGGCAGTTCAGTTCGGCGGACACCACCTCGGCATCAACGCAACGCTCGACGGCTCCGCCGACTCCATCACGTTCGCACCGACTCACCTGGGCATACAGCCCGCCGTCTACACCGATGCCGACGGCAACGAGGTTCAGCCGTTCGATGGTATCTACACGAGCGCGTTCGCCTTCTACGACAGCTTGTCCGATGAGCAGAGGGCTCAGTTGTATCAGGGCGAGACCGTAGCGAATATGGTGTGCGCGCCGGGCAGTACTTGTGACTACCCGACTGGCACAGGGCTTTCCGGTGCAGACCTGACGGACGAGCAGAAGCAGTTGCTGCTCGGCGTGATCGCGAACTGGGTTGGCATTGCAGACGAGGAGACCACTGCGGACGCGCTCGCGAAGATCGAGGCGAGCCTCGACGAAACGTACGTGAACTGGTCCGGTGCAACCGAGTACGACATGACGCAGGGCGATGGCATCTACTTCCAGATCTCCGGACCGGATGTCTACGTCGAGTTTGCCGCGCAGCAGGGATCTGCCGGCGCGGACGTCGAAGGCGTGAATACCTCAGGTTGGGGCCACGTTCACACCATCTACCGAGACCCGAGTAACGACTACGCCGGAAGTGTTGTCCAGCAGGAAGCTACGGGTATGGGCGGTGGCGCGGGCGCACCCGGCAGTGGCGGCGCACCAGGTACAGGTGGGCCCGGTAGCACGCCCCCGAACGGCAGCTAGGTCCCGGAGCCAGAAAGGTGAGCCTCCTCAGTCGGTGCCCGATTCACGGACGAGATCAGCCGATGAACCGCCATGTAACAGGAATCCTTCCGTCCGAAAGATTACCCAACCTCTTGAACGCGGCTGGTGAAAGATCAAGATCACCGGCAGCGCAGCCTGGACAGGTATCTACGATGGTGACAGTTACCGATCTCGGCCCGCTCGAGGCCAGAATTTGTTTTCCGCACAACGCTCTGGTCCAGATCCTTGCGGATATCGCAACCACGTAGTCGGTATCTGCTGACATACCGCCGCAACTACCGAGACCGGCATGAAAGTACGTCGCATCGCCACTGTGTGTTGTCGCGTCGTCGGTTGTATCGCCTGCACTACCCGCACTACCTGTGGAGGCGCCTCCCAGTAGGTCGAACATTGTGGGCTGCGCCTCCGCGACAGAGGTTCCCGCCAATACAGCAGCGGACGCCGTCACCGCGACGGCCACGGATACCGCAATTCGTCGCACCGAACATCGGGACAAAGCGACCTCCTGTTTTCAATCGAGAAATCGGACATTTCCGATGTTGGGCGACGGTATCGGCCGGCCGGTACTCCCGCTGGGTAGGCTCGCCGGACATTCCGACTGGGTTCGGTAATAGTGACGATGGTCCCGGGCGTCAATGCGCTCCTGTCACTGCCTAAGGCAGCGACAGCTCGTGAATCGACGGTCCGCACATAAGCAGATGAGCCTCACCCATGCCACCCGTTTAGGTGGTCCCAGGTCGAGGCCATTTCGGCGAAGGCCCGGCCCGCGGCCGTGCGATAGGCACCCTTCCGTCGGAGCAGGGCCACCGTACGCGGGGGCAATGCCGGTGACAGCGGAATCGAGGACAGGCCCCGTTGTTCGAGGGTGATCGCGTCAGGCAGCACCGTCGCGAGACTGCCGCGGCGGACGATCTCCACGATCGCGCCGATCGAGCTGACCTCGATAGCCGTCCGAGGTGTGATGTCCTGCTGCTTGAAGTACCGATCGATGTGAAGCCGCGTCGCGAAATCACTGCTGAGCAACACCAGGGCCTGATCCTCCAGTGTCTTCGCAGGCAGCGGTTTCGACCGACCGGCATGCGAATGCTCTTCACCGACAACGAGACTGAGAGTTTCGACAAACAGCGACTCGCTCTCGATCTCCTCCGAGCGCACGTCCGCAAACGCAATGCCGACGTCGAGTCCGTCGCGTGCCAACTCCGCCTCGATTCGGTCCTGAGTCATCTCCTGAACGGTGACGGCAATGCCTGGGTGGCGCGTCGTGAATCGGTCCATCAACGGACCCACCAGGTAGGCCGCGAAGGTGGGCGTCGTCGCCAGCCTCAGCGAGCCGCGACTGAGGTCCTGGACATCGTGGATCGCGCGCTCGGCGGCATCCAGATCCTGCAGAGCTCGCCGCGCGTAATGCAGGAAAGCCTCGCCGGCGTCGGTGGTTCGTACCGTTCGCCCGGACCGGTCCAGCAACTGCACCCGCAGAGCGGATTCGAGCTGCTTGATCTGCTGGGACAGAGTCGGCTGCGACACATGCAGCGACTCCGCCGCCCGGGTGAAGTTTCCATGTTCGGCGACCGCAAGCAGATAACGGATATGACGTAGCTCCATCACTAGAACTATAGGCACTGTCTATCGAAGTAATGAATAACAAGTCTTGGACACTATCGACCATCGAGGTCATCCTTGAGTCATCACCATTGCAAGGAGGCAACATGCACGACATCATCAACGGCTTTCTGACATTCCAGAAGGACGCCTTTCAGAAACGCTCCGGACTTTTCAAGGAACTCGCGACGACTCAGAACCCGCAGGCCCTATTCGTCAGCTGCTCTGACAGCCGAGTGGTCCCGGAACTGGTAACCCAACGCGAACCCGGCGATCTGTTCGTCATCCGCAACGCCGGCAACATCGTCCCGTCGTACGGGCCGGAACCGGGCGGCGTATCCGCCACCGTCGAGTACGCGGTCGCAGTTCTCGGTGTCACCGACATCGTGATCCTCGGCCACTCCGATTGCGGCGCGATGACGGCGATCTCCACCGGCAAGCCCCTCGACGAGATGCCTGCCGTCGCGCACTGGCTCCAGCACGCAGACTCCGCGAGGGTCGTCAACGCCGCCCGCACGCACGGCTCGGCAGCCGAGAAACTGAACGCACTGGTCCACGAGAACGTCATCGCCCAGTTGACCAACCTCGCAACCCACCCCTCGGTCGCTCTCGCACTCGAACAAGGTCGACTGAACCTGCACGGCTGGGTCTACGACATCGAAACCGGCTCGATCGAAGCCCTCGACGGCGGCACCCGCCGGTTCGTCTCGCTCGTCGAACACCCCCAGACCTGCGCCGTGACAACAATGCCCGGCGTCCCCGCCTGATCCCCCATCCAAAATAAAGAAGGAAATCATTATGATTCAGTCACAGTTCACCCAGGGACCCCGCGAAGAACTCGCCGCAGCCGTCATCGACGCCAAAGCCCGAAAAGACCTGTCCTGGCAGGAGCTGACCGACGACACGGGGCTGAGTGTGGCCTTTGTAACCGCAGCCCTCCTCGGTCAGCATGCACTTCCCGCCGCCGCCGCGAAGGTCGTCGCGGACAAGCTCAGTCTGGACGAAGACGCGGTGCGATTGCTACAGACCATCCCTCTGCGCGGTTCCATCCCCGGCGGCGTGCCCACCGACCCGACCATCTACCGCTTCTACGAGATGCTTCAGGTCTACGGCACCACCCTCAAGGCATTGGTGCACGAGCAGTTCGGCGACGGCATTATCAGTGCAATCAACTTCAAGCTCGACATCAAGAAGGTTGCCGATCCGGATGGCGGCGAGCGCGCGGTCATCACGCTCGACGGCAAGTACCTGCCGACCAAGCCCTTCTAGCTTCGGCGTGACGGCGGCCTTGCTCCCGAGGCCGCCGCCCCTGAACACCTTCCTGAAACACACTGTCAGACAAGGACTGTCATGGACCCTATTCAACGAACCATCGATATCGCGAATGCCAATGTCGCCGAGGGCGGCCGGCCCTTCGCCACCGTCATCGCCCGCGACGGTGAGATCCTCGCCGAAAGCCCCAACCTGGTGGCCCAGACGAACGACCCGACAGCGCACGCGGAGATCCTCGCGATCCGTGCCGCCTGCACCGCACTGGGCACCGAGCATCTGACCGGGTGCACCATCTATGTGCTCGCGCATCCCTGCCCGATGTGTCTCGGTTCGCTGTATTACTGCAGTCCGGACCGGGTCGTATTCCTCACGCAACGCACCGACTACGAACCGTATTACGTCGACGACCGCAAGTACTTCGAACTGAGCACCTTCTACGGAGAATTCGCCAAGGACCCGGTTGAGCGCCGACTACCGATGGACTACCAACCCCACGACGGCGCAATCGAGGTCTACCGCGCCTGGCAGGAGCGGAACTACTCCACTACCTAGTTCCAGTTGTCGATCTTGACGTCGCGGGGATCCGGTGCGCCAGTGCCGGTTTCGACCTTCGACTTCAGGCTCATCAGGAAGAGCGCCCACTTGGTGCTGCAATGGTGCAGAAACTCCACCGGCTCCTTCCACCCTTCATGCGCGAAGAGGACGACGGTGAAATCGCCGTCGCGTCGGAGGTCCCACACCACGCGGGTCCCGAGCCATTCTTCCGGCCCTGCGGTCACCTCCCACAGCACTCGTTTGTCGGGCTGGAGTTCTACCACTTTCATATCAATCCGGCCTTCACCGAAGCGGAATTGAAGCGTGCCTCCGATATTCGGATCTCCGTCCGTATCGCTGGTCCACCAGCCGGCCAGACCGTCAACTGTCGTCAACGCTGCGTAGACATCGCCGACAGAAGACGACTTGATCCCAACCCTGTGCAGAATGTCGACCATCGCGGGTTCCTCCTTCTTCTCATTTCCGGTTGTTATGTTCGATTGCTTCCGCAATCCGTTTGATGCGCTGCAACCGGGCATCCCACGACGAACCGACTGCATTCAGCTGCGCTACGGCGCGGGCGAGTTGCGCGGCATCGACCCGGTAGAGCCTCTCCCGGCCGGCGGGCGTCACATGTACCAAACCAACGCGGTCGAGAGTGCCGAGGTGTTTCGCGACAGCTTGACGGGTTACGGGTAGCTGTTCACTCAGAGTGGTCGCCGTCCCCTCCCCATTTGCCAACAGCAAGTCGAGCATTCGTCGGCGTGTGGGGTCCCCGATCGCTGTCCAGAGGTCGTCGTCGATAAGGCTCATCCGCTCGCACCCAGTCGGGCTGCGCACTCGACAAGCCGCGGCAGATGCCGGTTCCACCCCTCGACGTGTGAGTTGTACTGCTCCTCGAGAACCGCGACCTCCCATCCCATTTCACGGAACCCGGTTTCCGTCATACGCAGCGTCGTGCCCTCTCCCGAGGGACTGAGTTCGAATGTCACCAACAGACTGTTCATTGGGGGCACCGCGTCATCGGACAAGTGAGCCCATCGGAATGAAAACAATCGGGGTGGCGCAGCGTCGACCACCTCGATCCGGGCAACATGACTGTCAGGCGAGGTCCGCTCTCCCCACACGAGTTCGCCGACAGAGCCCGGAACCGGTTCCAGGTCGACAACCTCGTCGGACCACCACTCCTTCAAATGCTCAGGACTGCTGATGACCTCGTAAACCACGTCGGGTGCGGCGTCGACGTAGATTGACCGCTCGATTTGTCCGTACTCCATACCGGCACCTCTTCTGCAACCTTTGGTTGCATATCAGAATACCCAGCTGAAGTCGCATACGCAACCGATCATTGCGCTTCGCGAAGTCGCTACACCGGACCATCATCCGATGTAGCGACTTCGCTACGCCTGTACGGGAATTCAGGACCCCGCGACTCCACAGTTTCCGCATGTCCTGCGGCGCACCGGAGTAATGTCGACACCGTCAGATCAGATTGCAACCGTGCGACGCCGCCTCATTTCAACGGCGACGGCAAGGCCGTCTGCCCCACGTCGGGAGACCGGAAGTGACACAACTCCTGAACGCGGCAAGCGTGTCTCACCGGCAAAAGATCGCACACGGCAGGCAGCGTTCACCATCGCCTGACTGATTCTTCCAGTGAAAGGGTTTTCGATGACAACAGAACATCAACAACACTCGGAACATGAACACAGCCATGGTGAAGGGTGCGGCCACGTCGCCGTTCCGCACGGTGACCATGTCGATTATGCGCACGACGGGCACCTACATCGTCCCCACGGCGATCATGTCGACGAATGTGAGACGTCGGAGCACGTCGTCCACGAAGGCCATGATCACGTCCACGGCGAAGGGTGTGGCCACGTCGCCGTTCCGCACGGCGATCACACGGACTACGTCCACGATGGCCATCGACACGCCGCACATGGTGAGCACTACGACGAACACTGACCGCCACGTTGGCCACGTTCGTACGGGACTGGCGCTCACCACATTCCATGAGGTCAATCGTTCCGATTCGGTTGACACGAAAGGCTTTTCAATCTTCATCCCAGACCCGACTGGCATGTCCTGCGATAACCGGTATTTTGGTCAGCCTTCTGAAAACCGTTGACAGTTGACCAATCGCGACTTCTCAGTCCCCGCTCGTCCACGACAGCACATCGACCCCAGTGGCCCCTGTCGGTACCCGATGCAAAGATCTGCCCATGACATCCGAAGCGTCCGTTTCGTCTGAGAATTGCACCAGATCGAAGGCTAGTCCCACGCGTAAGTTCATCCTGATCGTCGGACTGCTGTGGGGCGCAGCGATGCTGACCGGTTCCGCGACTTTGTCCACATCGTTCGCAGTCCGCGATGGACAGCCTTCCGAGTATTGGATAGTCACCGCTATGACGGTCATCTCGGCACTGACACTCGGTGCTGTTGTGGTGTTCTCCGAAAACAAGTGGGTTCGACGATCATCAGTGGCAGCGCTCGGACTGCTCGGAGCACTCGGCGCGATCGCCAACTTCTTGTTACTCGAGTCGCCAGCCGCTTCTTCCACTCCACCTCTCCCCGATGTCATTCGTTGGATGATCTTCGGGGCAATCGCACTCGCTGGTCCGGCGACAGCCCACGCGGTGTCGATCGTCTACCGTGCCGCAAACGAATCCTCCGACCGAAACGACACCATCCTCTCCGAAGTCGCACACGCCCGGTGATCCACTGGCTTTCGTTGCACCGGTATCCCAATAAATAAGCCGCCTGTCTTGTGCTGTTCACGATGAACCAGCATTGATTAGTGAATGCCTCGACTCTTAGCCGCCCTAACCAGCGTGTTTGCGAAAGATCCTCGTATCGCACGATCACCTGAGAACGCCGACGCCGAACCGTTTGCGAGTTTCGGGTTGCGAAGGGGTCAATTTCCAGACACCGCGGACACGCACTCTCACGACGATTGACAATAACGAGTGATCATTCGGCCATCGCCGTCATCCGCGCGTGGTTATTCGATGTACCCGGTTTCGGGGTCGATCATGCCGAGGAAGTTTCTGATCGACCTGCGGTGATCGTCAATCGTCGACAGGTACGGCTCGGCGTCCGGAACCTCGCCATCCGGAACATCGAAACCCGGAACACCGGCCACCTGGGCTGGGCCACCACCGAACCCGTAGTTCTTGTTCGGTCCGGATTCCCAGGTGTAATCCTCACTGCCATTTTCGCGCACCGTGACGGCGAAAACCTCGCCCTCGACGATGAGAGTGAAGGGACTGTCTTCAGCTTGCGGGCGGTAGCCGTCTGCCCACTCGTTGGTGTTCACGCACCGACGCTCTCACGAATGAACGAGAGGAGCAGCGCGAATGGTAACGAAGGAATCGGAAAACCCGAACCACTCAAACATAGATTTCAAGGTTACTGGTCGAGGCGGATCACTGACGAGCATCGTCTGATTTACACAAAATCGCCGACGACCAGGTCCGAATCGCTGCGTGCCGCTACCACTACGGACGCTGAACACGCTCACCCGATCGTCCAGGCAAGTAGCGCGGCGCCGCACATCGACGGCCCATGAGGGACCTGCGACCGCCGCGCCAGCAGAACGGCCACCACTAATGTGATCACCGGAGCCAGAAAAGCGGATAGCAGCCAGACCTGGGCACCACCCAACCCCGTGATCGCACCCAGCGGAAGTGCCAGCTTCACATCACCTGCGCCCAGGGAGCGTGCCGAAATCAGGTGCAGCACAAGGTGGATTCCCGAGAGCATTACCGATCCCATCAGCGCTGCCCAGAGCGTTCCCGCAAACAAGGCGCCGACGATAACGACACCATAGGCGGGCACAGTGAAAGTGTTCGGCAACCGCCGCACAGACACATCGACAAGTGACACGGCCACACACCACCACACGAACGCCAGGCCCGAAACAAGCTGTAGTGCAGATGAAGTCGCTACACCGACAAGCAACCAGCCCACCGCGACGCACAATTCAGGCACACCGCAACGGACTGAAATCCCGGCATACAGGTTTCGGCGCAACCAATCGTCAGCAAGAAAACGCGCACCAAAACCGCCAACAGCACCCGCAGTTGCCAACCCCACCAACATCCACATGGCATTGAGCATGAGCCGACCGTCGACCGGCCGCAGCCTACGAAATCGTGCTGTGCACTACGGCGGCACTGTGGATAAAGCTAAGTGGTCATCGCCAGAAGTTCGTCGGGGGTCACGCGGCATCCCGGAGTGTGGCGTCGTGCTCAAGGCGCTGCAAGTGTCTATACAGGTGGCCGCAGGTGTAGCTCCATTGGAACGGCGTGGCTGTGGCGTTGTAGCGCTCCGTTTCTTGTCACCAGACCCCAAGCGTTACCGAACGATCGGTATGCGGCAATGTAGTGCGTTCGACAGTCTGGAGATTGTCGCCCGGCTACCGAGGCGGATGGTTTGTTGGCGTCGGAAACGTACGTGTCGGGGCGTGTCGGTAGGTTGTCGGGAGGTTTGTCGGGAGGTTTCGGAAACGGGGAGTGGTTGTGGCTGATGACGTTTGGACCAGTCTGTTTGAGGACATCCAACTGGTGCTGTACCCGGACTGGGATGAAAACGAGACGCTGATTTCGCCGACGGATGGCGACAGCCTTCAACTGCGCGACACGTTGACCGGGCAACGGATCCTGTTCCGAGAAGATGACAAAGGACTTGATATCAGGGTGACGGTGCCCGATGAACCGGTGACGGCTGCCCGATTACGGGCGGTGATCCAGTCGCAGCGGACCACCTTGTTTTCCCAGGTCCGTGACCGTGAGTCCGGTCGTTGGGTGCCACGCGACCAGCCGTTGTGGAAGTCTGTCGAAATCCATATCGGCCGCGATCACGACGTCGAACACGAGGGCAGCGTGTCGAGGAGTATGCGCGGGAGTGGAGAACGGGATGGCGCCACAATGCCGACGACCAACGATACGAGATCGCCGCTGCAATCGTCGCGGTGTTGCGCGACGGATTAGGTACGACTCCTGACCGGCTCCGCGTCAGCTCTTACAACGACTTCGGCCCCACCCCCACACAGCGGGTGGGCGAGGTCGCTTCCGACCGTCCGACGTTGTCCGGCCTTCCGGCACGGTGCTCAGGGTGGGACGAGTTCGTCACGCGGTTCGAGTGGGTTCTGGCCACTTTGCCGTGGCTGGGCAATGTCATCCTGGATGCCCCTCAAAAAGGATCGAACAACCAGGTTGACGTACAGTTCTACAACTCCGGTGGTGACATCGACAGCGAGTGTGGTTTCGGGGATGCTGCAAGATCGGACCTGAAGGAAATCAACCGGCTGATGAGCGTTCTCGGGTGGCAGTGGACGCCCGATCACCACGGGGCTGTCGACGCGCCGATCTGGCTGGGCCCGCCGACCGGAAGGGACACGACGCATCCCACCATGCACGAACTGGCCGTTCGGACAATGGTGACCTTGCGCGACGTCGCTGGAGTGGCACATCCCAACGAGCTTGCTTTCACGGCATTCTCGAATGCCCAGGGCGTCGACGACATGTCGTACGTGGGTGCGGAACTCGGTATCGCCCCGGCCTGAGGACCAGGTACCCACCTTCACCGATAACCGCGGGACTGCAATCGGCACATCTACCTGACGGCCGAAGACGTAGACCGACTATCGACCGAGGCAGACCGTCACGGGCACGGGCTCCTTGTGCTGGTGCTCGCCTACTGTGGCTGCCGCTGGAGTGAGGCCATCGCACTGCGAGTCCGCGATATGAACTTCACCCGGGCGCGACTGACGGTCTCCGACACCGAGGTTCAGTTGGGCAGCAAGCACTACAGCGGGACCACCAAGGGCAAGACGGTCCGGTGAGGTCGCGGTACCGAAATTCGTCCTCGACGGACTCAAAGAGTGCTCTACCTCGCCGACCCCACCGCCTGGAAACCACCCCCGACGAACTTCTGACCAGGACCACTAAGCGATAGCGGCAGCCATCGCCTCACGTGGTGCGGGCTTACCCGTGAACTGCTCAACCTGCCCGAAGGCCTGATTGAGCAACATCGCCAGGCCACCGATCACGGTGCCACCGGCGGCCTCGACGGCCGAGGCCAGCGGCGTCGGCCAGGGGTTGTAAATCGCGTCGAGGACAAAAGGTGCCTTACCCAGTTCCGCGGCAAAGGGTGCCGCCGCATCAGCGGGAACGGTGCTGACCAGAACTGCCGAATCGGCACAGATTCCGCCGAGACGAGGATCATCGAAGGCAACAAGATCAATGTCCAAGCCAACCGCAGCGCCGCATTCGATGGCGCCCGATGCACGACCCGGATCGCGGGCGACGACAGTCACGTTGCGAACACCCATATCCGCCAAGGCAACCAGCGACGGCCGAGCCGTTCCGCCGGCCCCGACCACCACGGCGGGGGCACCGGTGAGATCACCGACACCGCCGGCGATCAACGCACCGCTGACACCGTCCACATCGGTGCAGTCAGCCCGCCATCCACCGTCGATGCGCACCAATGTGTTTGCCGACCCGATGACAACGGCGCGCGCGGTGCGCTCCGACGCGTATTCGAGGGCTGCGATCTTGCCCGGCATCGTGACCGACAGCCCAACCCATTCGGGCCCGAGCCCGTCGACAAGCGCGGGCAACTGCTCCCCCGTGCATTCGATCCGCTCGTAGGTCCAGTCGGTCAGACCCAAGGCCTCGTACGCCGCGAGATGTAGCAACGGGGACTTCGAATGCTGAATGGGGCTGCCGAGAACTGCTGCCTTGCGTGCGGTTGAGGTGCTACCGACCACTGTCGAGAATCCCGCTTTCCTGCGCTAGAACGATGTTGGCGAGGTGCTCGTCGTAACTGTGGGTGAAGAGCGTTTCGCCTTGCATGTTGATGGTGACGAAGTACAGCCAGTCTCCGAGGGCCGGGGATTCGACTGCCTGAAGCGCTTCGATGCTCGGTGACGCAATCGGGGTTGCGGGCAATCCCGGCATTGCGTAGGTGTTCCACGGCGTCACCCGCGCGCGATCATCATCCGTCGTCGCAACTTCGGTGGTGTCGAGCGAGTAGTTGACAGTGGAGTCGAACTGCAACGGCTGATCTACGGCCAAGCGGTTGACGATCACGCGGGCGACCTTCGACATGTCGTCGGGCAGAGCCTCACGCTCGACCAGCGACGCCGCGACCAACAGTTGGTACGGCGAGAGTCCGACGCCGGATCCGGCTGTCAGAATGCCGGTGCTTTCGTACTTCTCGGCGCTGCCTTGGACTAGTGTCCGCAGGATTTCCGTCGGCGTTCCGGTGGGATCGAAATCCCAACTACTGGCCGCAATGAGGCCTTCGAGTTGACGGTCTTTGTCCGGCACACCCTGCACGGACGACATCGCCCACGAGGGAACGCCCAACGCAGCGAGATCGGAAGACGCTCCCGCAGTATTCAATTCGTCGGCCGTCACACAAGTCTGTGCACTGGCTGATCCGACGCAGCTGGCTTCCTCGATGAGGTTGTAGATGCCCTTCTTGAGAGCACCGGTCTGCGCGTCACTGCTGTCGTGGAGTTGACGCCCTGCGGCAACGACGACCAGGCCGACACGAGATTCAGGAGCGACCAGGGTGTCCAGAGCGTCTGCTGCACTGCTTTGTACAGGTACCTGGTAGAAACCGGGCTGAACTTTCTGGATCTCCGCCGAGTTACTCACGGCCGCGTTGTAGAACGCCGCCGAACTGGCAACCACGTCCTTCTCGGCAAGCGTGGCACCGATCTCCGAGGCAGTTTCACCCGGAAGGATCTGGATCACGACGGGCGCCCCGCCCGGCCCGGCGTAGTCGGCCGCCGCTTGAGTGCGGTTCATGTACCACGTCGCACCGTAGGCACCCACGCCCAGAACCGCGATCACCAAGACGAGGAGCGCGAGGACACCGACCTTCTTGCCACGCTTGGCTCGCTTGGACTGCGCTTCGCGTTGTTTGCGCGCCTCAGCTCTGGACATGTGCGGCGGCTCGATGGTCTGTGGCAGCGCACGCATGACCATGGTCTCGTCGTTGTCGAAATCGAATGAACCGGTGGGCCGGCCGGAGCCGCCCTCATCCCACCGCCCGCTCACCGATCGGACTCCGACACAGGCGTGTCCCCCGACGACTCCCCTGGTTTCACTGCTCTACTCCGCTCGTCCAGCCAGCCTTGCAGGATCTCCACTGCCGCAGCCTGATCGATCATCGGACGCTGACCGCGAGCTTTGACTCCACTTTCGCGGAGGTTGCGCGCAGCCGTGACCGTCGTCAGTCGCTCGTCGGACAGTCTCACCGGGATCGGTTCGACGGCCCGCTGCAGTCGTTTTGCGAATGCAGTGGCGATGCCGGCGGCTTTGCCTTGCTCGCCGCGCAGCGTCTGTGGCAGTCCGACGATAACCTCCACGGCCTCGTATTCGGACACGATGTCGATAATCCGCCGGATATCCGGCGCGTCGGGTCCACGTTCCTTCGAGCGAGGCACAGTCTCGACCGGTGTCGCAAGAATCCCGTCGGGGTCGCTGGACGCAACCCCGATCCGGACACTGCCAACATCGATCGCGACGCGGCGTCCGCGGCCAGGGTCGTCGACGCCGGGGCGATCGGGACCCTGCACAGCCGCTGCCACCGTTAGCTGCCGCCCGCCAGTTCTGCGACCCGGTCCCGGATCGCATCGAGCGCCGCCGGGATTCCGGAGGCGTCGGAACCCGACCCCTGAGCCATGTCGGGCTTTCCGCCGCCTCGACCACCGATCTTCGGTCCGAACGAGCCGACGAGGTCGCCTGCCTTCACGCCGAGCGCCTGCGCAGCCTTACTGGTGGCAACCACGAAGGGCACCTTGCCGTCGGTGTCGCCGAGCAATGCGACCACTGCGGGCTCCGAGCCCAGGCGACCCTTGATGTCGGTGACGAGCGTGCGCAGGTCGTTGGCTCCGACGCCGGCGGGTGCAGGTTCTGCGATCACGAGCACACTGCCGATGCGCTTGGCCTTGTCGACGAACTCACCGGCTGCAGCCAGAACAGCCTTGGCCTTGGTCTGCTCCAGTTCCTTCTCGGCCACCTTGAGACGCTCGACAAGCGCTTCGACGCGAGCCGGAACCTCTTCGGACGGAACCTTGAGCGATGCGGACAGTCCGGCCAGAAGCGCGCGCTCCTTGGCCAGATAACGGTAGGAATCCAAACCGACGTACGCCTCGACACGGCGGATGCCGGAGCCGACGGACTGCTCACCGAGCAGAGTGACCTGACCGATCTGAGCGGAACTTCCGACGTGCGTGCCGCCGCAGAGTTCCATCGAGAACGGGCCGCCGATTTCGACGACGCGAACCTCGTCGCCGTAGTTCTCACCGAAGAGTGCCATAGCACCCATCGACTTGGCCTTGTCGAGGTCCGTCACAAACGTGTTGACCGCGAAGTTGGACGCGACAGCCTCGTTGGTGACAACTTCGATGTCCTGCTTCTGGGACTCGGAAAGCGCACCCTGCCAAGAGAAGTCGAAGCGGAGGTAGCCGGGCTTGTTGAGTGAGCCGGCCTGAACGGCGTTGGGGCCGAGCACCTGACGCAGCGCTGCGTGCACCATGTGGGTACCGGAGTGTCCCTGGGTTGCACCCTTACGCCATTCGGCGTCGACATGTGCGAGAACGATGTCGCCTTCGGTGATCTCGCCCTTCTGGACGGTGACCTTGTGCGTCCAGACCTTCTTGGCGATCTTCTGAACGTCGTTGACCTTGGCTTCGAGTCCCGGCGCCGTGAGCGATCCGATGTCGGCGATCTGTCCACCGGACTCTGCGTAGAGCGGGCTGCGGTCAAGGATGACCTCAACCGACTGCCCCGCCTTGGCGACCGGCACACGAACGCCGTCGACGATGAGCGCGAGGACATGAGCTTCGGAGACCAGTTCGTTGAAGCCGGTGAACTCGGTGGGACCGCGATCGAGCAGTTCCTTGTAGACCGTGAGGTCGGCATGCGCGTGCTTACGAGCCTGAGCGTCGTCCTTGGCGCGCTTGCGCTGCTCGGCCATGAGGGTGCGGAAGCCGTCTTCGTCGACGGTGAGACCGGCCTCGGACGCCATCTCGAGTGTCAGGTCGATCGGGAAGCCGTAGGTGTCGTGCAAGGCAAATGCCTGGTCGCCGGCAATGACCGACTTTCCGGACGACTTGACCGTCTCGGCAGCGTTCTCGAACAAGGCCGATCCTGATGCCAGAGTCTTGAGGAACGCTGTTTCCTCACCGACGGCAACATTCTCGATGCGCGTGAAGTCGGTTTCGAGAACCGGGTACGACGGAGCCATGGTGTCGCGGACGACGATCATGAACTCGCGCATGGTGGGCTGCTCGCTGCCGAGCAGTTTGGCCGAGCGCACGATGCGGCGAAGCAACCGGCGTAGCACGTAGCCGCGGCCGTAGTTGCCGGGATTGACGCCGTCCGCAATCAGCATCGCGGCGGTGCGGGCGTGGTCGGCGATGACGCGGAAACGAACATCGGACGTGTGATCGGTGCCGTACACGCTGCCGGTCAGCTCAGCGGCCTTCTCGATGACGGGACGGAGAAGGTCTGTCTCGTAGACGTTTTCGACGCCCTGCAAGAGGAAGGCAACACGCTCGACGCCCATGCCGGTATCGATGTTCTTCTTCGGCAGGGGTCCGAGGATCGGGTAGTCACCCTTCGTGGTGCCTTCGCCGCGCTCGTTCTGCATGAACACGAGGTTCCAGATCTCGATGTAGCGATCCTCGTCGGCTTCCGGGCCGCCCTCTACGCCATACTCGGCGCCGCGGTCGTAGAAGATTTCCGAGCAGGGCCCACACGGTCCGGGGATGCCCATCGACCAGTAGTTGTCTTTCATGCCGCGGCGCTGAATGCGCTCTTCCGGCACGCCGACCTCGTCGCGCCAGATCGCAAATGCTTCGTCGTCATCGTGAAAGACAGTGGCCCACAGGCGCGTCGGGTCGATGCCGTAGCCGCCGTCGTCAACCGAACCGGTCAGCAGCGCCCAGGCGTGCGAGATGGCTTCCTTCTTGAAGTAGTCACCGAAGGAGAAATTGCCGGCCATCTGGAAGAACGTGTTGTGGCGGGTGGTGATGCCCACCTCTTCGATGTCCAAGGTGCGAACACACTTCTGCACAGACGTCGCACGCGAGTATGGCGGCGTCTGCTGGCCGAGGAAGAACGGCACGAAGGGAACCATGCCGGCGTTGACGAACAGAAGGTTCGGATCGTCGAGAATCAGCGACGCGCTGGGCACCTCAGTGTGGCCGGCCTTGACGAAGTGGTCGAGGAATCGCCTGCGGATCTCGTGGGTTTGCACTAACCGGTCCTTACCTTCATGAGCGTCGAACTGTCGTTGTCCAGCCTAGCGTGCAGGGACCTTACAGCTTTAACCCCGCACGATTACAGCTTCAACCCCGCACGATTCGACGCAATTTTCCCACTCGATCGGCGATCTCCCGCTCATTTCCGTGGCCAGTCGGCTTGTAATAGTCGACACCGACCAGTTCGTCCGGTGGATATTGCTGCCGTAGAACGCCGTCGCGGGTGTCGTGTGGGTACTTGTATCCGACCGCGTTTCCCAATTTCTCAGCCCCCTTGTAATGACCGTCACGTAGATGCGGCGGCACGAGACCTGACTTTCCGGCAGCCACATCGGCCATGGCCGCACCCAGCGCTTCGATGACGGCACCCGATTTCGGCGCGGTCGCGAGATGGATCGTGGCCTGGGCAAGCGCGAGACGTGCCTCCGGCATTCCGATCAACTGCACGGCCTGAGCAGCAGCCATCGCCGTCTGCAATGCCATCGGATCGGCCATCCCGATGTCTTCGCTGGCGTGAACCACCAGTCGCCTCGCAATGAATCGCGGGTCCTCCCCCGCAGTCAGCATGCGCGCAAGGTAATGCAGCGCCGCGTCTACGTCGGAACCTCGAATGCTCTTGATGAATGCGCTGATGACGTCGTAGTGCTGGTCGCCGTCACGGTCGTACCGAACGGCGGCTTTGTCGACACTGGCCTCCACGGTCGCGAGATCGACTTCGACGGGTCCGGGTTGGCCGCCAGCGGTGTCGAGCGCAGCGCCTGCTGCTGCCTCGAGAGCAGTGAGCGCACGGCGGGCGTCACCGGACGCCAGCCGCACCAGATGTTCCATCGCGTCGTCGGCAATGGTGACTGAGCCACCGAACCCACGCACGTCGATCACTGCCCGCTCGAGAAGCTCCTGAACATCGGCTGCGGTGAGCGCCTGCAATTGCAGAACCAGCGAACGGGACAGCAACGCCGACACCACGGAGAACGACGGATTCTCGGTGGTAGCGCCCACCAACAGGACGATCCGATTCTCGACGGCGGCCAACAACGCATCCTGCTGGGTTTTCGAGAATCGGTGTACCTCGTCGATGAACAGGACGGTCTGCTCGCCGTTCAGGAGCCGTCGCCTAGCCAGTTCGATCACACCGCGAACCTCTTTGACACCGGCCGACAGTGCAGACAGCGCCTCGAAACGCCGACCGGTGGCGCCGGAAATCAACGACGCCAGTGTGGTCTTGCCGGTACCAGGAGGCCCGTACAGAAGTACCGATGCAGCGCCGGATCCCTCGACCATTCGCCGCAGCGGCGCACCGGGCCCGAGTAGGTGCTGCTGGCCGACAACCTCACCAAGAGTGCGCGGGCGCATGCGGACAGCCAGCGGAGCACCGGGCGGCAACGAGGACAAGGCGCGCTCGGCTACCGAGACGACATCTGGTTCATCCACGATCTCGGATTCTTCCGGAGTTGCCTCGAACAGGCCGTCATCCGCCACCACGCTGTCTTCAGCTTGCCAATCGCTCACAAAACGACGCTACTAGAAGGTACCGACGCGTCGAAGTCCCAACTGGAAAGCACGGTCGGGCCGAATTGGATAGCGTGTCGCCATGAGCACTTCTGAGATCGCCACCGTTCTCGCGTGGCATGACGCACTCAACAGCCAAGACATCGACACGCTCCTGCAGTTGTCGAGCGACGATATCGAGGTGGGTGGAGCCGACGGGGCAACGCAAGGATTAGCAGCACTGAGCGAGTGGGCGTCGAACGCCGGTTTGACGCTTGTTCCCGGCAAGATGTACGTCCACCACGGAGTTGTCGTTGTCGAGCAGACTGCGACGTGGGCCGCAGAACCCGGCAAGACCGCCACCATTGCGTCGGCGTTCCGGGTGGTCGAGGACCAGGTCACGTCTACCTTCCGGCATCCCGATCTCGCGACGGCGCTGGCGGCAACGGATCTGTCCGAGGCGGACGCTCTCGCCGACAACTGAGCTTTCGACATGCAAAAGCGCCCGTGCTCCGGCACGGGCGCTTTATCGGTTCGTGAGTGCGTTACTCAGCGTGTGCGCGGAGTGCAGCGACAACCTCGTTCGCGTGGTCATGCACAGCGACGTTGCCTGCGAGTTCGGCTGATCGCGCCAACCGTGCCCAACGGCGCAGCAACGCATCCGAACGCGGAATCGACAGATGGTGCTCGCGCACTGCGGCTATCCGCGAATGATCATTCGGCAGGAACATGTAGGTGCTCAGCCATACCCAGATGAGTTGAGCCTCGACCAGACCTCGACCCAATTCGGCTTCGTCGGCAAGCGCCGGCCACAAGCCCACCACTTCCGAACGCCACGCGTCGACCATCGCCGACGCGCGTTCCTCGGTCAGGTCGACGTTGCACAGGCATCCCGGGAACGACACGAGTGCGTACGTGATGTCGAGAAGCGCGTCTCGGTATCCACCCCACTCGTAGTCGAGGAATCGAACACCTTCGCCGTTGACGATGATGTTGTCCGGACACAGATCGGATGGACTGAAGGCGCGGAATCGCCCACCGCTGAACAGATTCTGCGCGTGGTGAACCTGTTCGAGAATATTCGGATCGACAACAACACCCAGTGTGTCCGCCAACATCGACGGCACGTCGGTGATGACGCGCGCCACCTGATCAGCCACTTCGTCGGAACTGTGGACAACCTCGGCACGTCGAAGCAGGGCTGTGAAATCTTCTTCACGTCCTACGGTGGCGGCGTGCATGCGACCCATTGCCTGGGCCATTGCCATCAGGGTATTCGTGACGGTGTCTGCGTCGCTGTCCTGGAAAAGAACGCTGATCGCGGTGGCGTCACCGAGGTCGCTGAGCACGAGGAGCCTGGCGTCCAAGTCGTATGCCAGCAGTTCCGCGCCGGGACGGGCGTCCTTGGCCAATGCGTTGGCGAATTGGTACGACACGGCTTCACGCAGGAACGCGGTATCAGGATCGAACACGTGGATTGCCTCAGCGGGCGGGGTAACGCCGTTCTTGACACCCAGATAGGGATCACGGACCTGCTTGATCACCAATGTGCGAGGTAGGGAAAACGGGTTTTCGGCAACTCGAACGCGCAGCACGATGGTGCGTCCACTGCCACCCAGATCCGTGGGATCCACGAGGGTAACGGGTGCTCCGGTGCGGCGCGTGAGCAACTGCTCGGCAGCTGCCACGACTTCGGATACGGGGTCTGCCAGTAATACGGTCATCACTGATCAACTTACCCGTAAGTTACTGGAATCATGCGTCTTCGCTCTCTACTGTCAGCGCGCTTTCTCGTCGCCGATCAAACCTGAAATGCCTTTCAGCGCTGCAGCAAACTCTTCATCGGCTCGGGTCTTGAACCACAATACGAGTGTGCAAGCGGTGACAATTCCCAGCATGTTGACGGCGAGCTGAAGCGACGACAGCCCGGCGATACGCCATTCACCGTTAGCCGCAGCAACTACTGCGAAACCGGCCGCCGGGACTGTAGTCACTGATATGAACACGCCGACCAGTGCGGCGGATTTCGCCGATATCAAGGCCAACATGCCCGCAGAACCGGCCAGGAGGGCGACAACAAACGAGATCGGTCCCACTTTGTAGATGAAGTCGACTTGATGCAGTGATTCGAGGGTGGTGACGTCCATCCAGTCGAAGAACTTCACCACAAAGGTGGCGAGCAGAGTGATACCCATCGCCACCGGGAACGCGACGACCAACGCAAGAATCGAACGTCTACGTAGCTTTCGATCACGTCGAACCAGGGCAACCGAGAGCGCGGCCAGCGGGCCGAATTCCGGCCCCACAACCATCGCTCCGACGATGGTGACCGGTGAATCCGTGACTACACCGATTGCGGCCAGGAGGCAGGCGATAGTCAGGAAAGCGACAAACAATCCATTGAGAGTCGATTCCTCCCGAGTCCGGGACAACAGTTCTTCCCAGACCACTGTCTCGGCGCCGTCACCAGGTGCATCGTGTTCTGCTTTGCGTGCCGCGGCCGACAACACTGTCTCCACCGGAACCAGCGTCACCGCGCCGTGCTCGGGGATTCCGAGATCCTGCATCGCGACTATGACGTCGTTCGCAGACTCGCGGGCAACATCGGCCTGCACGACATCGCCGCGCGGATCGATGGCAATGCCACGCGACACCACAATGTGGGTAGCCCCGCATTCCGCCTCGAGCGCACCGAGAACTTCCTCGGTGCGCTCGGGCGGGCAGATCACCCTCAGGTGCAGCATGGCGATCTGGGGTCGGTTCTACTTGCCGTCTGCGGTGTCGCCACCGGCAGCGTCAGCCTTCTTCTCCGGCTTCGCATCGACGCCGGATTCCTTACGCTGCTGCGCCGTGATCGGGGTAGGTGCATCCGTGAGCGGATCGACACCGCCACCCGACTTCGGGAACGCGATGACCTCACGAATGGAATCCATGCCGGCGAGGAGCGCGGTGATGCGGTCCCAACCGAAGGCGATTCCGCCGTGCGGGGGTGCGCCGAAGGCAAAGGCGTCGAGCAGGAAGCCGAACTTGTCCTGCGCCTCTTCCTCGGAAATACCCATCACCTTGAACACTCGTTCCTGAATGTCCTTGCGGTGGATACGGATACTGCCGCCGCCGATTTCGTTGCCGTTGCAGACGATGTCGTAGGCGTAGGCGAGAGCGGTTCCGGGATCGGTGTCGAACGTGTCGAAGAACTCGGGCTTGGGCGAGGTGAACGCGTGGTGCACCGCGGTCCACGCCGAGTGGCCGAGAGCAACGTCACCGGACGCGGTGGCGTCGGCGGCCGGCTCGAACATGGGAGCGTCGACGATCCAGACGAAGGCCCAGGCCTTGGGGTCGATGAGATCCTTCTTGCGGGCGATCTCGCCGCGGGCAGCACCGAGAAGCGCGCGCATCGGCTTGGTTGCACCCGCCGCGAAGAAGATGCAGTCACCTGGCTGTGCGCCGACGTGAGCGGCCAGACCCTCGCGCTCGGCGTCGGTGAGGTTCTTGGCAACCGGTCCGCCGAGCGTTCCGTCTTCGCCGACCAGCACGTAGGCAAGTCCCTTGGCGCCGCGCTGCTTGGCCCATTCCTGCCACGCGTCGAGCTGCTTACGCGGCTGGCTTGCGCCACCCGGCATTACAACAGCGCCGACGTACTCGGCCTGGAATACGCGGAACGTGGTGTCCTTGAAGAACTTCATGCACTCGACGAGTTCGATGTCGAAACGCAGGTCGGGCTTGTCGCTGCCGTAACGACGCATCGACTCGTTGTAGGTCATGCGCGCGATCGGCGTCTTGATCTCGTGGCCGACGAGCTTCCACAACGCGGTCAGGACTTCCTCGGCCAACAGCATGACGTCGTCCTGGTTGACGAACGCCATCTCGATGTCGAGCTGAGTGAACTCCGGCTGGCGATCGGCGCGGAAATCCTCATCGCGGTAGCAGCGCGCGATCTGGTAGTAGCGCTCGATGCCACCCACCATGAGGAGCTGCTTGAAGAGCTGGGGGCTCTGCGGCAGAGCGTAGAAGCTACCGGGCTGCAAACGCGCCGGAACCAGGAAGTCGCGGGCACCTTCAGGGGTGGAACGCGTGAGTGTCGGGGTCTCGACCTCGACGAACTGGTGGTGCGCGAGGACGCCACGCGCAGCGGCATTCACCTTGGAGCGCAAGCGAATTGCGTGTCCGGGTCCTTCACGACGCAGGTCGAGGTAGCGGTACTTCAGACGCGCTTCCTCGCCGACCTGATCGTCGAGCTGGAACGGCAGCGGAGCACTCTCGTTGAGCACCTCGAGCTCGGTGGCGTTGACCTCGATTGCGCCGGTGGGGATCTCGAAGTTCTGGTTTCCCTCGGGGCGGACCTCGACGACACCGGTCACGCGAACGCAGTATTCCGCGCGCAGACGGTGCGCCTGCTCGGCGACGTCACCTGCCCGGAAAACTACCTGCGAAACACCGGATGCATCACGGAGATCGATGAAGATCACTCCGCCGTGATCACGACGCCTGGCTACCCAACCGGTGAGCGTTACGGTCTGCCCTGCCTGCTCGGGTCGCAATGAACCGGCGAGATGTGTGCGCAGCACGGGATTCCTTTCGAACAACTTCAATAACCGACGACCGACTACTTTGCCTGCGATCCTACGGAGCGAACAGCCCAGACCGGAAACGCGCACCCGCCTCGCATGCGAAGCTATCCACCAGAAGTGACGGCAAGCACTTGTTCACGACAGCAGAAAGCGGACATAGATGACCTTCAACGAGGGGGCCCGCGGTGAAGCGGGACGCGTTCAGGTTCAAGGCGGCGGGGGCGGTAGCCGGGGCAGCAAGGTGGCAATCGGCGGCGGCGCCGGTGGCATCATCGTGCTCATTCTTGCCCTTCTGTTCGGCGGAGATCCCGGTTCGCTACTGGGAACGTCCACCGAAACATCGAGTTCCTCGAGCGAACTCAGTTCGGTCGACGACTGCACCGGTACCGATGCCAACAACGACGTGAACTGCCGCGTCACACTTACCGTCGGTAGCCTCGACGACGTCTGGGAAGAACAACTGATCAAACAAACTGGGACGGCGTACGTACGCCCGGCAGTGCGATTGTTCAGCGGATCGGTCAATACGGGTTGCGGTCAGGCAACCAGCGAAGTCGGTCCGTTCTACTGCCCGGCCGATCAGACCGCGTACTTCGACACAAGCTTCTTCCAATTGCTGGTCGACCGATTCGGATCAAGCGCCGGCCCCTTGGCGCAGGAGTACGTCGTTGCCCATGAATTCGGTCACCACATCCAGAATCAACTCGGGGATATCAGCCGCGCGCAGGCCGACCCGCAGGGCGCAGAGTCAGGCGCGGTGCGCACCGAACTGCAGGCAGACTGCTACGCCGGCGTGTGGGCACATTACGCCGACACCATCCCCGACGAAGCGACCGGCCAACCATTCCTGAAGACGCTGTCGCAGAACGATATCCGCGATGCACTGTCGGCCGCATCGTCGGTCGGCGATGACCGGATCCAACAGTCGACCAGCGGGCGGGTCAACCCCGAAGGCTGGACTCACGGTTCATCCCAACAGCGGCAGTTGTGGTTTGCAGCCGGATACAAGACCGGCCAGGTAGCTGCCTGCGACACCTACTCGGCGCGTGATTTGAACAATCCCGCGGCGCTGAGCAAGTAGAGCTTGCCCAACAACCATCCCACCGACAAATTATTTTGTCTTGACAAGTAATTCTGTCGGTGGGATGGTTTTCTCATGTTGGAAGTCGCAGTCATCGACAAACCTGCTGCCGCGGAAGCGTCACTCGACCCGGTTCGGCAGCAAATCCTCGCCGCGCTTGTGAACCCGTCGTCGGCTGCTGCGCTGGCACCCCTCGTCGGACTGACCCGCCAAAAGGTCAACTACCACCTGCGAACCCTGGAAGAACACGGGCTCGTTCATCTCGTCGAAGAACGCAAACGCGGAAACATGACCGAACGAGTCATGCAGGCAAGTGCCGCGTCGTACGTCATCTCCCCCGCCGCGATGTCCGCGCTGGCTCCGGATCCACGGAAGTTCCCAGACCAACTCTCGGCGCGATGGCTCGTCGCGGTGGCAGCGCGGGTCGTCCGAGAGGTCGGCGAGTTGATCGCCGGAGCAACCGCCGCCGGAAAGCCCCTCGCTTCCTATGCCATCGACAGTGACATCACATTCGCGACAGCCTCCGACCGAGCGGACTTCGCCCGCGAACTCGGCGAGGCAGTCAACGGACTGGTTGCCAAATACCACGACGGCAACACCGCGAACGGCCGCCCGCACCGCCTCGTCGTAGCGCTTCACCCAAGCCTGAAACCGTCCACACACTCACCCGAATCGGAGAACTAGCCATGTCGAAGAAGTTCGAAATCCGCCGCGAAGTTGTTGTACCCGGAACCCCGGAGCAGATCTGGGCCGCCATCTCCGCCGAGACTGCCGGATGGATGTTCCCATCGCCTCTCGAGATTCCGGCCGACGGCTCGCGCCCCGACAGTTCCGTCATCGCTACCTGGGAACCGCCCACCGAACTCGGCATCCACATGGACGGCCCCGATGGCTGGTTCAATCACCTCGAATACCTCGTGGAAGCCCGCGACAACAGCACGGCCGTCGTGCGCTACGTCCATGCCGGCGTCTTTGCCGACGACTGGGACAACCAGTACGACGGGGCAAGCAAGCACACAGACTTCTACCTCCACAGCCTTGGCCAGTACGTGCGCTACTTCGCCGGGCAGAGCGCCACCTACGTGAGCGCCGAAGGTCCGGAAGCATCCGGCACACCCGCAGCGATGGCAACTCTGCGCAGCGCACTCGGAATCGGATCCGACACCGCCGTCGACGACACCGTGACTTTCGACGTTCCCGGCTTCGGCACGATCACTGCTGTGGTCGACTACCTCAACGACTGGTTTGTCGGACTGCGTACCGACGACGCGCTACTTCGGTTCTACGGCCGAAATGCCTTCGGCGGCAATGTCGATGTGGCACACCACCTGTTTGCAGCAGGCGCTGACGGCGAAGCAGCCAGCGCAGGCTGGAAAGGCTGGTTGGACGGCGTCTATGCCTAAGCGCGATATGCAGAGAAGCGCCCTGTGGTCTGCTGTCGAAACCGAGCGCACCGCTCTGCTCGGTGAGCCTGAATCAGGCACAGTGGAATCAGCAGTCGTTGTGCGGGCGGTGGACTGTCGAGGACGTCGTCGCGCATCTCACAGCGGCTGCGAGCGTCGGTGCACTTCGTTGGCTTGTCAGTGTCCTGGGCACACGGTTCGACTTCGACCTACACAACGACCGGCGCCTCGCCGAGTACCGAGGCGCGACCCCGGACGAGACCCTCGATCGGTTCCGACGGGTGATCACCAGCAGAACCTCGGCGCCAGGGCCCACTGTGGCGTGGCTCGGCGAGGTGGTAGTCCACGCCCAGGACATCCGGCGTCCGCTCGGTCTCTCGTACATTCCAGCCGTCGAGACGCTCACCGAAGTTGCTCGTTTCTACGCTCGACGGGACTTCACTGTGCCCAGTCGCAGCACGATCAAAGGTCTTCGCGTCGAAGCGACCGACGGGCCATTCTCGACTGGAGACGGTCCACTCGTCAGCGGCACGACCTTGGCTCTCACCATGGCCATGGCTGGTCGGCGCGTGTACTGCGACGATCTCACCGGGCCCGGTGCTGCGACGATGCGAGAGCGTTGCACAACCTGACGGCCCTCCAGCAATTCCTGGGCGGGTCAGATTCCGGTCTGTGCGGTCACCCGTCCCGTGTCGATCGCTGTCATAAGTGCGGCATGATCACGAGCATTTCGTTTGGTGTACGCCGCTGCAAACTCACTGATCGCGAGATCGAATTCCGTTCCCTCGCCAAGATATTCGGCAATCGCAATGCGGTCGCCCGAACGAGCGTGTGCATAGGCCAGAACCCGCGCGCATAAGCGGCCGTACGCTTCCATGCCTTCGGGTTTCATGCCTTCGATCACCGCTGAGCCCTTGCCGTCGCGAAGTTGACGGATGTAGAAGTCATGCTCGAGCTCGTCCGGACCTGGCCCTCGCTCCCAACCGAGAAAGATATCGCTGCTGGCCTGCATCAGCCGCTGACCATTCACCACCCGCTCCCCCTCATTGCGGAATATCGGGCCGTTCACATAGCCGGACAACACCGACGGCAACGCCTGCTTCACCTGCAGGATCAGTGGATCATCGGCGTCGCGTCCCTTCATCAAGATCATCCAGGCTCTCGTGCCGACACTGCCGACGCCGACCACCTTGCGCGCGATGTGCATCATCTCGAAGCTCTGTAGCAGCACGCGGCGATCCCACTGAAGGGTGCTGCGGTACGAACGAATTCGTCCGTGGAGCACCTCCTCGACATCCTCGAGATCCCGCCCGTCGTATAGCTCCTCGACCGGCACGATCAACGGTGGATCACTGATGAATCGCCTTCTGCCATCGACAATCTCGGTGAATTTCGACGCGGCTTGAACGCTGTCCCGTCGGCGTGCCTTATCGAGAGTGGAACGCGCCCGTTCAAGCATTCGTTTCTTGATCTGAATACTCAGTTCTTCGAGGCCGTCCTCTGGTTCGATGTGCGAATACCACACCGCGAGGTTTCCCAGTTCCGCCTGGCGAAGCATCGTTTCCCGATATTCGGCCGCACAACCAACAGTTATCTTCCTTCTTTCCTTACCCGAATAGCCGTTGTCCTTACCCGCTATCGCCAAACTCGCAGCCAAGCGTTTGACGTCCCATTCGAATGGACCTGGGTAAGTCTCGTCGAAATCGTTGATATCGAATGCAAGTTTGCGCTCCGGCGTGGCGTAGACCCCGAAATTACTCAGATGCGCATCTCCGCACAGTTGGGTATTCATGTCGGAATTGCGATTGCGTGAAAGGTCGTCGCACATAACCAGGGCCGCGCCACGAAAGAACGAGAAACGCGACGCAGACATGCGGCCGTAACGAATCGGCACCAATTCAGGCACCCGCGCTTCGGCCTGAGATTCCAGGAGTGAAATCGGGTCGCGGTCGCTGTCGGCAAGTTCGGCCAGCATCGCAAGCGGCGTATCTCGGCGAGCCTGCCGACCATCCTCCCTCCGCTCGTCAACGGTGGGGTGCTGCGCAGGAACTGCCTTGTCAGCTGGCGCAACCTTGTCAACCGGTACTGCAGTCATCTGCCCGACCTTTCAGTCCTCGGTGGGCCTGCGGAGTCGACGGCCCTTGCTACGGCTGCGAGGCGTCGGACGTCGCGTCCCCACCTGATCCGCGTGCTGCGCGGGCCAGCAATTGGGGACTCGACACCAACGCCTTGCGCCATGGAAGTACCCCGTCGATCTCAATCTGAATCGACAGGCTCAAAACAGTTCGAATCAAGACGATCATTCCCAGCACTGCCGCATCCGTCAGGGACGGCGACGATGTCACGGTTTTGACGAGATCCGCAGCAACCAGAATCTCCAGCCCGAGAAGAATGACGGCACCGAGGGTTTCGCGGAGAGTCTTGAACGCGGCACTACCGTTGCGAGTACGAAACCACGACCGGCCGGCAATGCCAAAGGCGAATACAAACCCGAAAACCATCGCGACAACACCGAGTACTTCGAACAATTCGGTGACCCACTCGAAGAACTTCACGGTGTCCATGGTGTTGATTCTCGAGGTATATCGCTCAGAAGTCGAGCAAGCGCGCCGGTTCTCTCCAACCAACCCACCACCAGATCGTGTGCTGTAATTGGCCGGTGACGACTTTCGTACAGCTCTGGTGGCCGCATTCACTGCGGCCTTGAACTGTGCAATTTCCGGCCGCCTCGCGCGCGGCCGACGATCGTTGCCTACATCTATCCCGGTTGACGCAGTGAGGTGCCCCCTACTGTGAGGACCACGCATGACCTTTGAAAATGACAACCGCGTCGACGGGATCGGCAAGATGCTGATCAGTTCTCGTTCGCTTGCCGAATACCGGGCGATGTTCGCCCTCACCGACGATGATCTGTCCGTGCGAATCCTCGACTGCCCCAGCGGTTCCGCGGATTTCACCAGTGCGGTGAGCAACCTCGGCGGCAACGTAACTGCATGCGATGCAGCCTATTTCGGAAACAGCCCCGACAATCTCGCTACTATTGCCACATCGGAGTCGGAGCGAGGCAATCGATATGTCCGCGCACACGCAGAAAAGTACGAGTGGACTTTCTTCGCTGATCCCGATGAACACCAACATGTCAGGCAGCACGCCGCCCAACAGTTCGCAGCTCATATTCGGCAACACCCCAGTCACTACATCCCAGGTCGGTTGCCCGCACTGCCATCCCCTGACGACAGCTTCGATCTGGTGCTCAGCTCCCATCTGTTGTTCAGCTACGCCGACAGCCTCGACCACGCCTTCCACCTCGACGCAATTACCGAATTGATGCGCGTCACCTCAGGTGAGCTGCGCATCTTTCCGTTGGTGGCGATTGGATCGGCGGAGCCGTACTCACAACTTGTCGAGCTGCTGTCCGACCTGCGAGCTCGCGGCATCGGCGGCCGTAACGTCGAGGTCGACTACGAATTCCAGAAAGGCGCCAACCACATGCTGGTATGCCATCACGAATCGTGATCCGGCACAATAAATCTGGTACTTACATCAATTTTCTCGGCCTGGTCGACAGAGGCTTCAGCGCGAATTTCGATTGACGCGCGAATTCCTGGAGATCCCGTACGATCTGTCAGTGACCAATACAACTCCCGAAAAGTCGGGTTTCTGGAGCCGCCCCACCCTGTGGAAGCTGCTGTTGATAGTCGTCGTCTATCTAGCTTTCTACCTCGCCGTTGGGCAGGTGATCTCCCGCGTTTTCTCCGATCAGATCGATAGCGACAACGTAGTCGCAAGCGCCTCGAGCATCATTTTCGGCCTCGCATTGCCTATCGCGATCGGTGCTGTCGCGCTGCTGATATTCATAGCGAAGCTGGGCTGGCTACGCAGTATTTTCGGCCCGCAACCTATACGTGGCCGCGGCTGGATGTGGATCGGCCCGATTCTCGTAGCCGCCGCCATTGCAGCGCACCTGACCGGAACCGACTGGAGCGCGTGGTCAGCCGGCGAGATCATCTCGCTACTTGCCCTCGGGGTGTGCGTTGGCATTGCCGAGGAACTCCTCACCCGCGGTATTGCGGTGAAAATGTTGCGTGACGCCGGCCATGGCGAACGCTTCGTCGCGGTCGTGTCGTCGCTGCTGTTCGCGCTGATGCACACGGTCAACTTCATCTCCGGGATGGAAGCGTCAACCGTTCTGGCGACCGTTGTCTACACGTTCGGTTTCGGGATGTGCATGTATCTGACTATGCGCGTGACGGGCACAATCTGGGCCGCGATCGTGTTGCATGGCCTCACCGACCCCACAACGATCCTCTCGACGGGCGGACTCGACACCTCCGTGACTGGAGCCAGCGGCGCCACCGTCGTCGCCACGTTCATCACAATCCTGCTGGTCCTCTTCGCCGTCGTCGCTATCTTCTTCGTCCGAGGGCGAGTCAGCCAAGAACAGCCCGCGAACGCGACAAGCTGACAGCTCCTCGTTTCGCCGATCCTGAATGTGGTGAAGCCGCCGGACACCGTAAGGTGCCGGCGGCTTCGTCATATTCGGGAAGGAAGGCGACCATTCGGCGCCACCCGTACTCGTAGCGGTGAAACTACCTCCCTCAGCCGAAGATTCGCTCGATGTCATCGAGGCGTAACTGAACGCGCGCGGAGAGTAACCAGAACCCCAGAGGTTGTCACCTGACGCCTGGACGAATGAGGACAGCGAACCAGGCCGAATTCTGTTGCGAATACAACACACGTCATCCACAACACACGTCGTCGTCGTATTCTGATTCTGTTGCAGCACGTCTTCACTGCATGATGGTTTTTGCCTTCAGCGCCCGGAACTCGTCCTCGTTGATCGCGCCGGCATCGAGAAGGCCCTTGGCGGCTGTGATCTGATCAGCCGAAGATTGTCCAGCGACCTCGCGCACGTACGCGCCCTGTGCCTGCATCTGCTTTTGCGCTGCGGCAATCGACCGCTGCGTCATACCGTCATTCCGGACGATCACATAGATCATCGCCGACAGGAAGGGCACGACAAAGAGGAAAACGATCCAGATCGCCTTGAACCAGCCTGACATCTCATGATCTCGGAACAGATCCGTGATGATCGAGAACAACACGCTCAAGTAGGCAACAAATGCGAGACAGACAAACATGAACCAGAAAAACTCCCAGAAGCCTTCCATTTTCGCCAACTCCGTACTGTCGGTGTTTCCGGATAGGAAGTCAGGTCACGACCTATGACGTCCTACTTGTGAATCAACTGTTGCCACTGCGCCGGTAACCGCCCGTTAGCCGACCGGCACTCGGCATCTCCCGAAATGCATTATCTCCGTTGGTAATACGTACCGAGAATTCGTACCGATAATACGTACCACAGATGAATGACAGAGGTACTACATAGCGGGTACTACATAGCGATCTCGGACGCAGCGCGGGCAATGTCACTTCGCGCCGCCTTTTCAACGAGGAGCGGGACGAATGCTCGTATCCGTCCTCTTTTGAATCGTGCGTGAATCATCCGCACGCTTCGTTCGATATCTGCGGGTGAGACGGTCGGATAGCGGGTGATCAGCCGTGCAATCACCTGTTCGACCTGGAGCAACTCTTCGTCGCCGGTCATCGGCTAATCGTCTGTCCGGTAGCCCGCTGCCGTCAAGACTCGAAATAGATTCGAAAGCATCACGATTCGGGATTCGATCAAGCCAGGAATAACTTTGCCAATCACGGGGCATACACAAGCAAAGGGTGTGTTTGATCAAGAACGTCCTGCGTGGAAGCACTGTCCGGAATATGGGTGTCGAGGAGCGAGCGTGGGAAAGAAGTCGAAGCACAAGAAACACAAGAACTCTGAGCTCGAAGCTCCCCGAGTTGCCGGCGTGGAACCCTCCTCAGCCGTGACAGAAAAGCCGATGAAGTACAAGGAATACCGCCGTGATCTCAAGCCTGTTCACGCAGAACTCGTTGCATTGCAGGAGTGGGTCAAATCGTCCGGCGCCAAGGTCTGCATCGTGTTCGAGGGCCGTGACACTGCAGGAAAAGGTGGGGTGATCAAAGCGATCACCGAGCGAGTGAGCCCTCGTGTCTTCCGCGTTGTTGCCCTCCCGGCCCCGACTGAACGGGAAAAATCCCAGATGTACATCCAACGGTATGTGCCGCATCTACCCGCAGCCGGCGAGATCGTCATCTTCGATCGCAGTTGGTACAACCGTGCCGGAGTCGAACGGGTCATGGGCTACTGCACCAACGAGCAAGCACACGAATTCCTCCAGCTCATCCCGACAGTCGAACGCGCAATTGTGGAATCCGGGGTAATTCTGTTGAAGTACTGGCTAGAGGTGAGTGAGGAACAGCAAATGCTGCGCCTGCAGAGCCGGATCGACGACCCGCGGAAAATCTGGAAGTTGTCAGGCCTCGATCTGAAGTCGTACAGCCATTGGTACGACTATTCACGGGCCCGCGACGAGATGTTCCGCTATACCGACACCGGATGGGCGCCTTGGTATGTCGCGGTCAACGACGACAAGAAGCGCGGCCGGCTCAACATCATCAGCCACATCCTGAGTCAGATTCCGTACGAACCTTTGGAACATCCCGATATCAAACTGCCACACCGACAACGCCCCGACGGATACAAGACACCCCAGCAACCGCTGCACTGGATTCCTACCCCCTACTGAAAATCCTGCCCAGGGAAAGGACGTGCGGCACATGAGCCCCACGGAAGCCGCGCCGCAGAATCGAGCGCACACAGACCCGGCCGAGAACACGCCCTGGCATGCCCAGAGTGCCGAATCCGTCCTCGCAGCACTGACTTCTGATCAGGAGTCGGGACTGAGTGCCGAGGACGTGGTGGACCGTCGACGTCAGCACGGGCCCAACGAAATTGCGTCGACGCCACCACCCTCGATGTGGTCGATAGCGCTGGCGCAGTTGAGGGACCCGATGAATCTGATGCTTGTCGCGGTAGCTGTGGTCAGCATCGTCATCGGCGAAATCCCCACGGCCATCGTCGTTGCGGTACTCGTCGTACTCAACATCGTGCTCGGCACCCGGCAGGAGGTGAAGGCCCGCGCCAGCGTGGACGCACTGGCGAAGATGCAGACGCCCCAAGCACGGGTAATCCGCGATGGGACTCTGATCCAGCTCGACGCTACTGAGTTGGTGCCTGGCGATATCGTCGAACTCGAAGCGGGCGATATCGTCGCCGCCGACGGACGCCTCCTCACCTCCACCACCTTGGAAACTCAAGAAGCAGCGTTGACCGGTGAAAGCGCACCCATCCCGAAGGATCCGAAGACGCTGGGCAGCACAGACATTCCCCTGGGTGACCGAAGCAACCTGGTGTTCCAGAACACCTCGGTCACCCGCGGTACCGCCACCATGGTGGTCACCGAAACCGGGATGCACACCCAGATAGGGCAGATCGCGTCGATGTTGTCGGCAGTTGCACCCGGCAAATCGCCGTTGCAACGCGAACTCGACTCGCTCACCAAACTGCTCGGGATCATCGCGTGGGGCGCAGTGACAATCATCGTGGTTATCGGCGTGATCCGTGGCCAAGATCTGACAACGCTTCTCCTGCTGGGTATTGCCATGGGAGTTTCCGCAATCCCGACCGGCCTTCCCACTTTCGTCCAGGCCATGTTGGCGTATGGAGCTCGTCAACTGGCCGACGCGAAGGCCGTCGTGAAAAACCTCACCGACGTCGAGACACTCGGGGCGACGAGCGCCATCAACTCGGATAAGACCGGCACACTGACGATGAATCAGATGACCGTACGGTCGTTGTACGTCCACGGCCGGTGGTACATCGTCGAGGGCGAGGGTTACGCCAAGAGCGGCAGAATCACGCAGGTCGCGGGTGAGGCGCCGCCGGACTTCACGCTGCTCGCCTACGGTCTGTGCCTGGACAGCGACGCCACAGTCTCCGATGCCGGCGAAGTTGTGGGCGACCCCACCGAGGCAGCGCTTGTTGTTCTCGCGGCAAAGATCGGCGTCGACGCCCCACTCACCAGAAAGACGTACCCGCGGGTCGCGACGGTTCCCTTCGACTCGGCATACAAGTTCATGGCGACGTTCCATCATCTCCAGGTGGACGGCGGCAACCAATTCGTGGAACTGGTCAAGGGCGGTCCGGACGTGGTCCTGGCTCGGTGCGGGGCAGCGTTCCTGCCCGGCCGCCGACCTGTACCGATCGACGAGGTCCGCGAAGAACTGACTGCCGCCAACCGGGCTATGTCCGAGAAGGGTCTCCGGGTGCTGGCGTTTGCCGTTCGACGACTCGACGGGCAGGAATCAGCCGTTGGGGCTGACCCCATGTCGTTTGTCGAGGACCTCACGTTTGTCGGCATGGCCGGCATCATCGATCCCCTTCGCGCGGAAGCGATCGAGTCGGTGCGCACTGCCCACACGGCGGGCATCCATGTCCGCATGATCACCGGCGATCACGCGATCACCGCGTCGGCGATCGGAGCCGAACTCGGACTGGGACCAGGGGCGATCGGCGGCGGCGAACTTCAGGCCATGACCGACGAGGAGCTGTCGGACGCAATGCCGAACCTGCATGTCTTCGGCCGCGTCACCCCGCAGGACAAACTGCGTCTGGTCGACATCATGCAGAAAAACGGTGCGGTTGTCGCGATGACGGGTGATGCCGTCAACGACGCCGCCGCACTGAAGAAATCCGACATCGGCGTCGCCATGGGGTCAGGCAGCGAAGTGACAAAACAGGCGGGCAAGATGGTGCTCACCGACGACAACTTCGGGACCCTCATCACCGCAATCAGCTTGGGACGCAATATCTACGGCAAGATCGTGTCCTACATTCGCTACCAGATGTCGAAATTGTTCTCGCTGGTTCTGCTCTTCCTGGCCGCGAGCATCTTCAATATCAACGAAGGTGTTGCGCTCACCCCGCTGATGGTGCTGTTCCAGCACTTCTTCATCACCCTGTTCCCCGTTGCGGTCATCATGCTCGACCCGCCGCCGCCGGACCTGATGAAGAAACCACCCCGTGACCCCAAGACGCCGATAGCCAACCGACGGGCGGTCATACAGTGGCTGGCTTACGGCATCCTGCAGTTTGCCGTCACACTTGCCGCAATGCTGCTAGCCCCAGGCGAGATGAGTACCACCGAGGCAAATATTCCCATGACCATGGCGTTTGTGGTGCTGTCGTTGGGCTCCATCTTCGCCGGCCTGACCATGCGCCGCGATCCGGAATCCGGCCTCATTCCACCGGTGCTCGGCGCGCTCAAGATCTTGGCTATCCCGACCGTCGTCACGGTCTTCGCCGTCGAGGCCGGAGTACTCCAGGATCTCCTCATGACCACCTCATTGACGGGTAGCCAGTGGCTCGCCTGCCTCGGGTGGTCGCTGATCATTCCGATCGTCGTGGAGTTGGACAAGGCATTCCGACGCCGACGCCTCCTGAAGTCGCACACCATTGTCTCCCCCACCGCTGCGGTAGCCCCACAGCGCGCTCACGCGCAATGATGCACACTCGTCGTACCCACTCCGGGCGACCGATTCAACGGATTTCTGAGCTTTGTGGCTGCGACGGGAAGGATTCGCGATATGTCGTGGACAAAGGGGCTGGGTCGGCTGCCTGGGATCGCAACGGCCCGGGGGTATCACCGCGAATGGCTGCGTACGGACATCACCGCCGGACTTGTCCTCACAGCCCTGCTGATACCCGCGGGCATGGGGTATGCCGAAGCTGCAGGCCTCCCGGCATACGCCGGCCTGTACGCCACCATCGTGCCGCTCCTCGCGTACGCACTCGTCGGGCCGTCGAAAATCCTTGTCCTGGGGCCAGACTCGTCGCTCGCGCCACTTATCGCCGCCGCGATCCTGCCACTGGCGATCGTCGGCGATGAAGACAACGCACTTGCCCTGGCCGGCGTCCTGGCCATCCTCGTCGGGCTCATCCTCCTGATCGGGGGGTTCCTGCGCCTCGGTTTTGTCACCGAACTGCTCTCGAAACCCATCCGACTCGGCTACCTCAATGCCATTGCGCTAGTCGTTGTTATCGGTCAGATTCCCAAACTGCTGGGGTTCTCCGTTGACGCGTCCGGTCTGCTCGGCGAAATAGGTGAGATCGGAAAGTCCGTGGCAGGCGGGGATATCGACCCCGTTGCTGCCGCGGTCGGAATCGGGTCGCTTGCTGTCATCGTCGCGTTCCGACTCTGGGTCCCCGTTGTCCCCGGAGTCCTGGTGGCCGTCGTCGGCGCAATCATTTTGTCCGCCGCGGCCGGCCTCACGGATGACATCGGAATGGTCGGTGCTCTCCCTGAAGGTCTCCCTCTGCCCTCCGTAGGAGGCGTCAGCTGGCAGGACGTCGGGCACCTGATCGGACCTGCGGCCGGTATCGCTCTGATCGCATTTGCCGACACCGGCGTTCTCTCCCGGACCTTTGCCGCCCGGCACGGTGAAGACGTGAACGGCAGCACCGAAATGAAGGCAATCGGCGTCGCCAATGTGGCAGGTGGACTGTTCGGCGGGTTCCCCATCTCGGCGAGCGGCTCACGAACACCTGTAGCCGAACAAAGCGGCGCCCATACACAATTGGCAGGTGTTGTCGGCGCGCTCGCCGTGCTGGTCTTTGTCCTCGTCGCCCCAGGCCTCACCGCGTACCTACCCGATGCAACACTCGCAGCCGTGGTCATCGTCGCGGCCTGCGCGCTGATCGACGTGGGTGGAATGGTCCGGATGTGGCGCATGAGCACCGTGGAGTTCGGCCTCGCTGTCGCAGCCTTCCTCGGCGTTGCACTTGTCGGAGTACTCCAGGGCATTCTCGTGGCGATCGGCCTGTCGTTTGTCGCGGTGGTAGCGCAAGTCTGGCAGCCACATCGCACCGAACTCGTGGAGATCGCACACCTACAGGGATTTCACGACGTCGAACGACATCCAGATGGACAGCGCATTCCCGGCCTGGTGCTGGTGCGCTTCGACGCTCCCCTCTTCTTCGCAAACGGTGAGATCTTCGACGAGTACGTACGCTCCGTAGTCGCCGATGCGCCGGCGCCCGTCGAATGGGTAGTCATTGCAGCAGAGCCGATTACCGGCCTCGATACCACCGCAGTCGACGAGTTGGTCGACCTCGACACCTACCTCGAAGGCAAAGGGATCCGGCTGGCGTTTGCCGAGATGAAGGGGCCGATCAAAGACAAACTCATCAGATTCGGCGTCGGCGACCGATTCGACGCGACGCATTTCTTCCCGACCATCGAAGCTGCCGTCAACGAATTCCGCAGCCGAAGTGGGAACTCCAACCACTCGACCGACCACTGATCCCGGGAGCGCGAGACATGGATTCTTTCTGGACGGTCTTCTGGCTCAGCGTCATCTCTCTCGCGCTGCTGTCTTACCTGGTACTGCTGTTCGAGATCAGCGCCGATCTGTTCCGTGACCGTCAGACATCGGGGTGGATGCGCGCACTCTGGGTGTGTTTCCTACTCCTCGTCCCCTTTGTGTCGGGACTGGTGTACGTGATCGTGAAAAGTGACGGCATGGCCGAGCGATCCCGAATCGCGAGCGGAGCACCCCGGAGTTGACGGGGTTCGTCAGACCTTCTTGACGACGCTCGACTTCAGCTGCATCGGGCCGATACCGTCGACCTTGCAGTCGATGTCGTGATCACCGATCCCCTTGACCAGACGGATGTTTCGCACCTTCGTGCCGGATTTGATTCCGGTGGGGCTGCCCTTGACCTTGAGTGTCTTGATGACCGTCACGGTGTCACCGTCGGTGAGTACGTTTCCGACGGCGTCCTTGATGACGCCATCTTCTTCGGCGGCCGAGTCTTCCGTCGACCACTCGTGTGCACATTCGGGGCACACCATGAGCGCACCCATCTCGTAGGTGAACTCACTGGAACATTCAGGGCACGGCGGCAAGGTGTCTTCCACGCGATCAGCCTATCCGCCGCCCCGTCTGTCCGACTTTTGCACTTCATAACCAGCGATTGGGAAATATTTTGCACTCGATGAAAGTTTGCACTCTGTGCAATTATTGAAGGCATGGGTAGCGAAACACTAGGCCTTCGAGAACGTAAGCGAATTGCGACACGCGAACTGATCGAACGCACCGCCGTCGAACTCGTGCTGGAACTGGGTTACGACGAAGTGACTGTGGAACGAATCTGCGAAGCCTGCGATCTGTCCACGCGCACATTCTTCAACTACTTCCCTACCAAGGACGCAGCGATCGGCGGAATCGCGATAGTCGTCCCGCCCACAGAGGTGATCTCGGAACTACTCGACGCCCACCCGAACGACCCCCTCCACGGAGCGCTGGCCGTCTTCGCCGAAGCGATGAAGATCATGGACGAACGACCCGATCTCCTCGTCCACCGACGCCAATTGTTCGAGCGACACCCGACCTTGCTCCAACAGCATCTGGCCACGTTCCACGAACTCGAGGACACGCTCACCCGGATGCTCACGGAGGAACTACTCGAACGACCAACCCATGGTCGACTACCCGCCGATATGGCGGCGGCCGATGAGGCCACCGCCACCGTGATCATCGCCGGAGCCTCGATGCGATACGTGTTTCGTGCCTGGCAGAAAAGCGAAAGAGATCGTCCGCGAGCCGAACTCGTGGATCCCGCATTGACGTTGATGGCCCACATCCTGCGGTCCGCCCACTAGCTCGTCTACCGCTCTCGTCACCAAGGAGCCCTATGTCCACTCGAGAAGCTGCACCCACAAGCGCAGACGAACCCGACACCACGTCGGACAAAAGATCCATCATCCTGGTGTTCGTCGGCCTGATGATCACGATGCTTCTGGCATCCCTCGACCAGATGATCTTCAGCACGGCGTTGCCCACCATCGTCGGCGAACTGAACGGCGTCAACCACATGGTGTGGGTGACAACGGCATACATCCTGGCGTCGACGATCATGATGCCGGTCTACGGAAAAATGGGCGATCTGATCGGCCGCAAAGGGCTGTTCATCGGTGCGATCAGCATTTTCATCGTCGGTTCTGTAATCGGCGGTTTGTCCCACGACATGACCACGCTCATCGCCGGCCGGGCAGTTCAGGGACTCGGCGGCGGCGGTCTTATTCTGCTGTCGCAGGCCATCATCGCCGACGTTGTTCCGGCCCGGCAGCGCGGCCGCTACATGGGCGCGATGGGCGGCGTTTTTGCCCTCGCGTCGGTCGCGGGCCCACTCCTGGGCGGTTGGTTCACCGAAGGCATCGGTTGGCGGTGGGCGTTCTGGATCAACGTCCCGTTGGGTCTGCTCGCGATAGCCAGTGCGTCGGCCTTCCTGCATCTACCCAAGCCCAAGCTTGGCAAGCCGTCCATCGACTACCCCGGCATGATCCTGGTTGCAACCTCGGCAACCTGCTTGATCCTGTTCACGACGTGGGGCGGCAACACTTACGACTGGGATTCGGCCGTCATCATCGGGCTGATCATCGGCAGCATCGTCAGCGCAATTGCCTTTGTCATGGTCGAGCGACGAGCAACCGAACCTGTCATTCCCATGCACCTGTTCTCGGAGCGCAACTTCGTACTGACCACCACCGCCGGACTGATCATCGGCATCGCAATGTTCGGCGCTCTCGCCTACCTTCCTACCTACATTCAGATGGTGACCGGCAAGAACGCCACCGAAGCCGGCCTGATGATGATTCCGATGATGGCGGGACTGCTGGTGTCCTCGATCGGTTCCGGGCAGATCGTCAGCAAGACCGGGCGCTACAAAGCCTTTCCGATCGTCGGCACGTCCATCGTCGCCGTCTCTTTGGTCTTACTTTCCAGGCTGACTCCGTCGACCTCACTTGTCGTGTTCGGAATCTATATCGCGATCATGGGTGTCGGTCTCGGTCTGGTCATGCAAATCCTGATCCTGATCGTTCAAAACACCTTCCCCGCAGCCGAAGTCGGCACCGCAACAGCGTCGAACAACTTCTTCCGCCAGATCGGCGCCTCATTGGGTAGCGCGATCGTCGGCAGCCTCTTCGCATCGCGGTTGTCGAATCTGCTCGCGGAGCGGTTGCCAGCCGGCGGCGGCGGTGTCGGCGGTGAAGAGAACTCGTTGACTCCGGGAATCCTCTGGAAATTGCCGGATCAAATCCGCGAAATCATCGTAGGCGCCTACAACGACGCGCTCGCCCCGATCTTCATGTACCTCGTTCCGCTGGTAGTCGCAGCGGTGATCCTCTTGCTCTTCGTCAAGGAGAAGCCGCTGGCCACCACTATCGACCGCTCGGCAGCGCCGATCGAGTAGAAACCGATTGTTCGCTATTGTGGCGTGATGTCAGCAGACAAGAATCCGACCAGATCCACGTTTGTGGTTCTGGTCGGATTCTGCGCTGTGCTGGCAATTGTCATCGCCGGCGGATTCTGGTGGGTCACGCGCAGCAACGACGCGCTTGCCGGCGAGACACTCGACGCCTTCCCCACCCTCGACCGCAGCACACTAAGTCAGTCACAGAGTGAACTACTGGCGACACTCGAGAAGGAATGGGAATCCGGTGCACCCGGCACCACGTATGCCGAAGGTGTCGAAGAATCCTGGTGCGCTGACTTCGTCAGTTGGAATATGAACAAAATCGGCATGCCGTATTCGAACCCCAATTCCGGTTCGTGGCGAATCCCCGGCGTCTACACACTGCAGGAGTACTACGAATCCGTCGGAACATTTGTGCCGCTCGGTCAGGACTATCGACTGAAGACCGGCGACACGATTCTGTACGACGATTCCAGCCCCTTCGGGCAGCACGTCAACATCGTGCTCCGCAATGACGCCGGCATTGTCACCACCGTCGGCGGCAACGAGAACAATTCGGTGATGCTTCACCGGTTCAACCCTGATGATGTCGCCGGCATCGTGGGGTTCGGGTCGTTCTGACGACCAACCCCCTTCTCGTAGATGTTGCCAGGTGAGTGAACGGTTGGTGACGTGGTCGGTTTCTGGTGTGCGTTGGGTCGATCGAACTTCGGAAATATATTCGGTAAATTATGTGTTTCCGTCGCCCACTGACTATTTGACTTTGCGAATGAAACGTTCCGCCAAAGGGAATTCGCCAATCTGATCTAGCTGAACCTGGCCGCTCTTCCCACAAAACGGAAGGGCTGGCAGATGCTCTGCCAACCCTTCCGACGATGTGACTGCAAGCGAGACGACTCCCCTGACTCGGGGCTACGACGCGCTGTCTACACCTGGAGATTCACGTCCGCTCAGCTCACGAAGTGCGTGATACTGCGGTACTCAGCGCGTTGGTGATTCGGTCCGCTCCCCACGGCAGCGAAATCGGGGACGGAAATCCAAGGGCATTCGGCACTCCGGAGTTGCGGGCAATCGACACAACCGAACCGCGCTGGACTGCAGACAGATTGCGCCACTGCTCGTTGTCGCGCATGTAGTCGATGTCCCCCGCTGGTGAGATGACAACCGCGATGTCGGTGTCGAGTTGGGCGACATACTCGTAGCTGATCACTCCTCGCCCGTCAGCATCGGTCGGCACTGTCTGCGCCCAGTCGGTCAGTTGGAAACCCAAGTCATTCATGAGCATTCCGATACCGCGATCCTCACCGGCGAGGATGTACAGCTGCCCGTTCAGATCTCCGATCACCGCGTTGAAATTCACGCCCTCGAATTCTGGGTGCGCTGCGCGGACGGCAGCCAGGTCGGCTTCGGCCGATCCGACGGCGGCCTGCGCTTCGTCCTCCCTACCGAGCGCCTTGCCGATCTTGCGCGTCGAGTCCTGCCACGGTTCCACGTTTGCCTGTTCGTCGAAATGCACGACCGGGGCAATGCTCGAAAGCTGCTCATAGGCACGCTCATTGAGACTCCATTGCCCCGTGGCAACGATGACGTCAGGATCAAGGGCCACAATCTGTTCGACGTACGACTGCGGGTCACCCTCGAACAGCAGTGTCGGAATCTCCTTGTCACCGGCGGACAACAGCGCGTCGACGCCACCGCCCGGGTTCGGCGGCAACACCTGATACCCCATGTCGGCCAATGCATCGACCTGCCAAGGCCACGCCCCGACGCCGTTTGTCGAGACGAGAATGTTCGTATCGGTGGGCAGTGCAATGGGTGAGACACCCATCGAGATCACCATGTCCGCGTCCTGCGGCGACAACGGGAGCACCCGCTCGGCGCCGAGTGGTACCTGGGCTTCACCGAATTTGCCGGTGACGGTGACTGTTTCCCCCTCGGCAGTGTCGAGGGAGTTCCCGCCGCACGAGGTCAGGAGAAGTGCGAGGGCAACAAATGCGGCGGAGAGTGCGCGCTTCACAGCGGGTGTCCATTCGGTCCGCCGGGATTACCCGGGACGGTGCACGTGGCCATAGCGCGATGCGCCAAGAAACAAAGACTGTCGTTACTCAATTTCCACTGCCCGTCTATCCAATACCATTTGAGGGTCGCTTGTCCCGGCGCAGAGCCGGGCAACGACGTCACGAGCTGGGCGCGCGCCACCTCGTCGGTCACCGTGACCGGGTCCGTGAGATCCCAGCGATAGATTCCGGCCGCGATGTTCAGGGCGCTTCCCACAGCGCGCACGGTGGGTACGCCGGCTGCGCCGCCTTCGAGCGCGGAAGCGACCTCCGCGTCACTTGTCGCCGAGTTGAGTCCGCGCTGGAGTTGACTGTTCAGTTCGGCAACGTCCGGCGTCGACGGCTCCTCGGGTGCCGATGCAACCGCCGGCGCGGCACTCGCCGCCGGAGCGCTGGGCGAGGCAGGTGCTGCGCCCGCTGCCGGGGCGCTGACCGCGGCCGACGCTGCAGGTGCGGGGGCGGCCGCCGGAGCCGGAACCTGAGGTTCGAGCACCGTGACGCCGTCGTTGGCCGCAGCGGCGGTCGAGCCCGCGGTGCCGGCCCCCGCCGGAGAAGCCATGGTCACGACCACTTGACGTTCCTGGTCGCCGAGGTTCATACCAAACAGAACGAGTCCGGGGATCGCAATCCCCACAACCATTGCCGCACACGTGGACACCGCGACTGTCGGCCAATGAACTCCGCGGCGCGGCGCGGCGGTTTGTGGATGGCGACCGACGTCCTCGTCTCTCGACTCATCGAGGTCGTAGTCCGTCTGAATGCTCATCGCGTCGTCTCCGTTAGGCGCTCGGGTCTTCCTGATGGCCCAATTCGTTGAGGCCGTTGCGTGGTGAGTGGGTTCTCACCATCACGTCAGGATTTAGGTTAGCGTAGGCTAACACTCACATAACGGTCGGCGGTACACAGGCCCGGGAAGCGAGGGGTTGAGCGATCCCCTGCGAACGCTCAATTCCCAGAGTCAGCCGCCTCGGCGAGGTGCCCAACGACCTGGCCGGCGCTCCCCCGCCGCCCATGCCGGAAGCATCCTGCTGCGTAACACTGTTGGCATAGTCATTGGTGGGGTCTCGGTAGATGGTGTGGATGTGACCCCAACCCGAGGTTGTGTATCCCGCGACGTCAGCGCCGGCC
This sequence comes from Rhodococcus sp. MS16, assembly GCF_013277795.1. Classification (NCBI taxonomy): domain Bacteria; kingdom Bacillati; phylum Actinomycetota; class Actinomycetes; order Mycobacteriales; family Nocardiaceae; genus Rhodococcus; species Rhodococcus sp. MS16. The sequence continues at coordinate 449,904 of NZ_VBTM01000001.1, read as the reverse complement.
GATCCCTGCTGATTAGCGAAATCTCGCGCTGCGTAACTACTACGGGCGGTGCGGGTTCCGCGAGGTTGGTCGACGCGATTTCGACGCAGACTCGTTGAGCGTCACATTGTTCGAACGAACACTCGGATAACGAACTTCGACCGCTCGACGCGTATGTCTGCAGCGCGTAAGGCCGCAGACTTCGCACGGTTGGCGAAGAACGGAACTTCCGTCAGTAGCTCCGATGACTGCGCAAGTTGCGCAGCGGTACTCAATCACGAATTCGGCTGTCACTGAATGGGTTTTTCGATCTGTTCACGAAGGATATCGGCGTGACCTGCGTGCCGGGCGAACTCTTGGGTCATGGCAAGCAGTGTCCATCGCATGCTGACTTTTCCCTCGCGCGGGTTGTCCACGTTGTCGTCAAGGTCGAAACGGGACACGATCACCCGTGATCGTTGGCTGGCGCGCTCGAATTCCGCAATGACATCTGCCAGCGACTCGTCGTCGGCGACAGCGAAGGTGCCCTCGTCGCGACGCGAGTATACATCACATTCGGATTCATCGAGTCCTGCCCAAATCCGTTGAAACCAGATCCGTTCCGCGGCAGCGGCATGCTTGATCAACGAGATCGGTGTCGTCAGCGAGGCGACGAGCCGTCGGCGGGAGTCAGCTTCAGACAGGCCTCGTACGGCCTCGATCAATGCCTCACGGCTTTGGTCGAGCATGTTCTCGATGATCGAACGCTCCGTGCCGATAGTACTTGTGTTGATGGACATAAGATTTCACTCGATTCTGTTGTAGGGTTGGTCAAGCCAAGACACCCTGTGCCAGTCAAAGTGAGTAATGGAACGCAGCGATCCGCTCGCTGTCAGGGAGTACGCGCTCGAGAGTTCCGCCAGAATGGCCAGCGCCAGTACCGCAGCCCAGGATGCTTGTGAACTGCTGCCAAAGCGCAGCTTATCGCACAGGTGCGATTCGGGAAAGGAAATTGACCCGAACGCTGCCGGGATCTGATCGGACGCCTTCCGTGTGCGCACCCACCTAGGCTAAGGATGTCTTGACAGCCTGTTCCGTGAAACAACCTCGAACAGGTGCAGCGAAGGTAGCACTGGCGGGGCTGCCGAAAATCTATCGCAGGGAAGGGATTCGGAGCCTGGACAGGCAAGCGCTTCGTCGAGTTGTCTCAACTGTCCGACGATGCGCCAGATGTTCAGATACTGAGGGCGGACATGATCTCGCCGAATGCACCTTCACGCCCCGGCAAGATGACCTTCTGAAACAGCGTCAGCACGCACTCGTCGATGTCGTCCGTCGCGGACAAACTCTTGCGCGACACCTCAATTGCACGAAGTCCACGCGCACGCACGTACCGAGCCAGCTCGATTCCGTCGCGCCGCGCTGCTGCCTTACGACCTGAGGAATGTTCGAACCGGTAGTGGCGCCCAGCGACCGCAACTTCGCAGAGTTTGTTCCTGCGCCGCATCCCATGACGCTTCTCGTCCGAGACACTCACAGCCGTGCCGTCCGGGAATCGCAAGGTAGCTGGCTTGCCCTTGATCAGTGCGGGACCGAAGCGATCAATCCGTTCGGCGATTGTCTCCCGCTTCAACCTGCCGAAATGCGCGTTGAACTCGTCGCCTTGCGCTGGAAAGAGTTCGGCGCGCACTATTCCGGCAGGGTCGAATATCGCGACGGACGAGAGGTCCGCCGCGATACGCACAGACCATCCTGTCTCGGTGGGACTCTTCCAATTCATGATCCGCAGTATCCCACCGCGGCAGTGGCCAGACTGACATCACGGGTGCCACCGACTCGCGGGTCTGATCATGGTTCAGGAGCCGACGCATGAAGTTGGAATGTCGCGCCCTTCTCGAGTTCGTCCGTGGTGAACTCCGGTGACGTGAAACTCCCCGCGTAGGGCGCTGAACTGCTCACCGTGAGTGAGTAATTGCGTTGATTCGCGGGGATGGCATCGAAGCGCGCCACATACGTGCAGGTACCGGTGCCATCGGGATTCTGTTCCACGGAGTCGACTTCCAGCACAGACCTTGTCGATGCGGCGCCGCTTCCTCCATCAACGAATATCGTGTCGTTCGGCGCGACCGCGATTGTTCCGACGATGCACTGTCCGGAATCCGGATCGACTCGTTCAGCGTCCCCGATGACGGTCACCACGGCAGCAAAGGTCTTCGGATCATCTGTATTGGACACACAACCGGTCAGCGCAAACGTCCCGATTGACAGCAATACTGCAGCGTGTCGGCCCCTTCGCCCCATGGACTCACAGTAGACCGACACGAGCGGATGGAAGGTTGATGTCCGAGAAAGTCTGAAAATCAGGGCACAGGCGGAAAATTAACGACTGCCCCGTCGAGCGGCAACTGGTCGGTGCGGTCACCCTCGTTCGGTCCCTTGACGAGAGCGCCGGTATCTGCCGATCCGACAAACGTGAAGCTGTCGATCTCGTAGGGCACATTGTCGCCGGACAGCGGCACCGCCGCCCGTGACACATGGAAGTGCAGATGCGCTTCTGAGGTGTTGCCCGAGTTGCCGAGGTTCCCGATCACCTGACCCGTGGTCACCAGATCCCCTACATTCACAGTCGCCGACATCGGTTTCAGGTGGGCATAGAACGCATAGTTTCCGTTGCCGATGTCGATGATGACGTAGTTGCCACCCAATTGATCGAACGGCATGTCCTTCGGAACTTGTTGCGGCATTTGATCCTGCTCGCCCGAGACGACAGCCACGACGGTGCCGTCGGCCACCGCCAGCAGAGGCGCGCCGTAGGCGAAGTAGTCCTCATTTTTCGATCCGTCACCACGAGACCTGCTGAGCGGGACTGCATCCGGGTCCATCCTCAGCCAGTCGACGGCAAATCGCTCGGTGCCGTTGATCCTGCCACCGACCGCCATCATCCCCGCGCGATGTTGCGAGAGCCCGCAGCAACCGTCCCCGACCACCCAACTGTCGCCGGCTAATGGAGGACCGATAACCACCGGCAAGTCTGTGCTGGTCATCACTGTTCCACCGAACTGCGTGACGTTATCGGGATATCGCGCAGCACTGGCAGCGTCCTCCTGCGTTGCTTGGCCGAACGTCGCAGTCAGTCGATGGGTCACTACGGATGGAACATCGTCAGGGCTCTCGTACTCGTCGTCGAGCACCATCAGCACAGTGCGCCCCACCGGGATCTCGGTGAACGGCGTCCAGGAAAAGTTCCCTACCAGAATCGAACGCGCAGATACTTGGCCCTGATCGAGGGTCGATACGACGGTCCCGTCCGGTCCCCCGGCCAGCGTTTCGATCTTTGTGATGGTCGCGGGCCGCGGTGAGAAGTTCAGCACTTCGATCTCGTAGGCCACGTGCAGCATTCCGTCAGTCCCGGTGACAGGGATCGGATTCGGCCCGAGCGCCGAGATCACCAACGGCGACGTGACGTCGGTTTCGGTCGGATAGCCGCGCGGGATCCCCCCTCGACTGTCGATGGTCGACGTCGTGAGCACGGTCGGTCCGGTGGTGTCGATCGACGATGAACACCCGGCGATGACGAGCGTCATTACTGCGGCGGCGATTGCCCACCCTGCCCAAGGGCTGTGTGAAGTCGTCATGCGAACTCCAGAGCAGGCCCCTGCCCAGTGCGTCGGCCCAGTTGTTTCGAGCCTAGGCACGGAAGACCCTCTTTGTCCTGATTTTGTGGATCAGGACAAAGAGGTCAATTCCTCGTGATCAGGCGCCTACGTACGACGCGAGATGCTGGCCGGTCAGGGTTGAGCGATCGGCGACAAGATCGGTCGGCGTGCCCTCGAACACGATCCGTCCACCGTCGTGACCGGCACCGGGACCAAGATCGATAATCCAGTCTGCGTGTGCCATGACCGCCTGGTGATGCTCGATGACGATGACCGACTTCCCGGAGTCGACGAGTCGATCCAGTAGGCCGAGCAACTGCTCGACGTCAGCCAAGTGAAGGCCTGTGGTCGGCTCGTCGAGGACGTACACGCCGCCCTTTTCGGCCAGGTGCGTAGCAAGCTTGATGCGCTGACGTTCACCGCCCGACAGCGTCGTGAGGGGCTGGCCGATGGTGAGGTAGCCGAGCCCCACATCCACGAGTCGCACCAGAATCTTGTGTGCGGCCAAGGTTTTAGCCTCACCGTCACCGAAGAACTCTTCAGCCTCGGCGGCCGACATCGCTAGAACCTCGCTGATGTCCTTCCCTCCGAATTTGTACTCCAGGACATCGGCCTGGAACCGCTTCCCCTCGCACTCCTCACACACCGTCGCAACGCCGGCCATCATCGCCAGATCGCTGTAGATGACGCCGTTGCCGTTGCATGTGGGGCAGGCACCCTCGGAGTTGGCACTGAACAGCGCCGGCTTCACACCGTTGGCCTTCGCAAACGCCTTGCGGATGGGGTCGAGCAGACCGGTGTACGTTGCGGGGTTGCTCCGACGCGAACCGCGGATCGCGCCCTGATCGATCGACACCACTCCCTCCCGCTTCGCGAGCGAGCCATGGATCAACGAACTCTTCCCGGACCCGGCGACGCCCGTCACCACAACCAGCACACCGAGTGGCACATCGACGTCGACGTTCTGCAAGTTATGGGAGGTTGCGCCACGGATTTCCATTGCGCCCGTTGACTTTCGCACGCTCGCTTTGAGTGCAGCTCGGTCGTCGAAATGACGTCCCGTGACCGTGTCACTGGCCCGCAAGCCGTCAACGGTGCCCTCGAAGCAGACAGTTCCGCCCGCGGCGCCGGCGCCGGGGCCGAGATCGACGATGTGATCGCCGATAACGATCGTCTCCGGCTTGTGCTCGACGACAAGCACCGTATTTCCCTTGTCGCGCAACTGCAGCAGAAGGTCGTTCATCCGCGCGATGTCGTGGGGATGAAGGCCCGTCGTGGGTTCGTCGAACACGTACGTGATGTCGGTGAGCGAGGACCCTAGATGGCGAATCATCTTGGTGCGCTGAGCTTCACCACCGGACAGTGTCCCGGACGGCCGGTCCAGGCTCAGATAGCCCAGTCCGATCTCCACGAACGAGTCGAGCGTTTCACCGAGCGTCGTCAACAAGGGCGCCACTGACGGTTCTTTCAAACCGCCGACCCACTCCGCGAGATCGCTGATCTGCATCGCACACGCATCAGCGATGTTGATGCCTTTGATCTTCGACGATCGCGCACCCTCACTCAGCCGTGTGCCATCGCACTCGGGGCATGTGGTGAACGTGATTGCCCGCTCAACGAACGCCCGAATGTGCGGCTGCATCGCGTCGACATCCTTGGACAGGAACGACTTCTGGATCTGCGGAATCAGTCCTGTGTACGTCAGGTTGATTCCTTCGACCTTGATCTTCGTCGGTTCCTTGTAGAGCAGGTCGTTCAGTTCCTTCTTGGTGTACTTCTTGATCGGCTTGTCGGGATCGAAATAGCCGCATCCCCGATAAATCCGGCCGTACCAACCGTCCACGCTGTAGCCGGGAACAGTGATCGCACTATCGTTGAGCGACTTGGTGTCGTCGTACAGCGCCGTCAGGTCGAAATCGTTGACCGAGCCGCGCCCCTCACAACGCGGACACATTCCACCGGTGATGCTGAAGGTCCGCCGTTCCTTCGTCTGACGGCCACCGCGCTCCACGGTGAGCGCACCCGCACCGGAGGCCGACGCGACATTGAACGAAAATGCCTGGGGCGAACCGATATGCGGCTTACCGAGACGACTGAAGAGAATGCGAAGCATCGCGTTGGCGTCGGTGGCAGTACCTACCGTCGAGCGAGGGTCGACGCCCATCCGTTGCTGATCGACGATGATCGCCGTGGTCAAGCCGTCGAGCACGTCGACGTCCGGCCGCGCCAGAGTCGGCATGAACCCCTGAACGAAGGCGCTGTACGTCTCGTTGATCATCCGCTGCGACTCCGCGGCGATGGTGCTGAACACCAATGAGCTCTTGCCCGAACCCGAGACACCGGTGAAGACCGTCAGCCTGCGCTTGGGGATTTCGACGCTGATGTCCTGGAGGTTGTTCACGCGCGCGCCCTGCACGCGGATCAGGTCGTGGGTGTCCGCAACATGTAGCTCTCGCTCCGCCATTTCAGCCGTGCTCATCATGTCTCCATCTCTCAGGTGAGGGCCACCCACACAGTGTCGCCCTGTGTGGGTGGCCGCGGTTCTCTTCAGTTGACTCAGCGGAGCTCTTGGATGCGGATCAAGTTGCCTGCTGGGTCGCGGACGGCGCAGTCCCGAACACCGTACGGTTGCTCGGTCGGCTCCTGGACGACGTCGATGTCGCCGGCCTGCAGCCGCTCGAAAGTACCGTCGAGATCCTTGGTGGCCAACAGAATACCGGCATAGGTGCCCTTGGCCATCATTTCGACGATGGTGCGACGCTCCTCGTCGGTGATACCCGGATCGACGGCCGGGGGATGCAACACGATCGACGTGTTGGGCTGGTCGGGCGGGCCGACGGTTATCCAGCGCATCCCGTCGTAGCCGACGTCGAGGCGGACCTCGAAACCGAGCAAGTCGCGGTAGAAGGAAAGGGCGGCCTCCGGGTCGTCCTGCGGAAGGAAACTCGATGCAATGGTGATGTCCATGAGTGTCACGCTATCTGCGGCTGGAGGCCGGCGCTTCTCGATTCCTGATCGGTCTTGTCACCTGTTTCGACACGCAGGACGGCATGCCCTCGGTCACGCCGGCAGCCTCGTCTCGATAGACGCTCGGTGGAACGCCGACCAACTCGGTGAAACGAGTGCTGAAGGTACCGAGCGATGAACAGCCAACGGCAAAACACACCTCGGTGACACTGAGATCACCGCGACGCAGCAGCGCCATGGCGCGCTCGATGCGTCGTGTCATCAGATAGGAATACGGCGGCTCGCCGTACGCCAGCCTGAACTGGCGACTGAGGTGCCCGGCCGACATGTTCACTCCGCGGGCAAGCGCCTCCACGTCCAGGGGTTGCGCGTACTCCCGGTCGATCCGGTCACGAACACGCCGAAGAAGCGCGAGGTCGCGCAGTTGTTGCGTGGTCGCGGGTCTACTTGTCACAGGTTTGATCGTGCCACGTCCGCGCCCGTTCTCGCCGATTTCCGCGGGGAAGCTGACAGTGGTTTCGTCAAGCTGACACGGCTTCCAGCACGCTGAAATGTGTGCTCACTGTTTGCAAGCCGTGTTAGCTCCGACGCATCTACTACCGCAACATGGCCACAAACGCCGCGATGTTCGTAACCACGCGGTCAGCCTTCTCCTGCTCGGTGAGATTTTCCTGGTACCGGTTCCCTGCCGACGGCCGACGCTTGTTGCGCGCATACAGCGGACAGGCCAGGTCAGTACACATATAGGTGCCAATGGTGTCGCCGCGTCGGCCGGCCTCACCGATCTTGGCGGCGGTCAGCAGTGACACTCCCCCGCTGCCATGCGTCGTAAGGCAAATGGTGCACATTTGCGCGCGACCTGATTTGCCGGTTTGGTATCGGAGGGCGATGCCGACTAACTCGTCGCCCTGCGGGATCACCAGATATCCCCGCCCGGGCATGGTCGGATCGTTCCAACCGAAGAAATCCAGGTCTTCCCATGGGCGCTTCTCGAGATCCCGTGGCACCGGCAATCGTTTTGCGTCGCCTTTCGAACAATTCACGAACGACGCGCGAATTTCGCGTTCGGTGAGCGGCAGCACGGTGGAACTCCATTTCGACAGTTGAATCAAGCTGAACCGACGCTACTCACGATCGTTACCTCGCGCAACGTATTTTCCGGGCTACGCGATCTAATCCGTCTCGAGGTCGACCACCAAGAAATCCTCCCGGCGTGGCCCCCACTCCCGGTCTGTTAGTTGATAGGAACGCAGTCCCTGCGGCGGGTGCGCCAACTCGTAGAACTGTTCGGTCCCGGAAACGAACTGCATCGATGCCCACCCCCAGCGCGAACCGTGCGGTTGCCGCGGATCAGGCTGCATATCCGAAACGATGGACACGAGTCGAAGTCCACGAACAACTCCTGTAGCAACGGCGTCCGCGTCGAAATCCTGCCAGGCCTGCGACGCATTCGAATTCTTCCGCATCGTGCCCGCACGTAGATGCAGCGCACCGGATACCTCGATCTGCGACGGAATCGGTAGATCAGCGTTAAACGTGAACTGTAGATTGCCCGCACCGCCGATCGAAGGTTGTTGTACCACATCAATATCCGGGTCTGCAGTCAACCGCCGCACCATCGGATTCGAACTTCGGCGAACCTCCGCGACACACGACCAGGTCGGCTCCAACGCAGCCCACCTCCGCGGACTGTCAGGGTTCCACGACAATCCCCAACGGATGGTTTCTCCCAGCCTCGGCGGCACAAACCACCGAAACCGTAACCAGTCGATCACCACCGGAGTGTTCATGCCTGACCGTACCAAGCAGCGTTCTCAGAAAAGCGTCAATGCCGCTCCGGCACCGACCAATTCGCGTTCAACCCGTGGACCCTCGAGCTCACGATGCTGCGACGGTCCCGCCAATCCATGACGCTCCACCAGCGGTTCGACGCGCTTCTTGAGCCAACTCTTGTACTCCGGCGTGACGTAGGCACCGCGTCCGTAAAGTTCGCGATACCGGCGGATCAACGCAGGATGCTCTTCGGCCAGCCAGTTCAGGAACCATCCGCGCGTACTGCCGCGAAGGTGCATCGGAAAGACCGTCACGCCGGTGGCACCGGCGTCGGCGAGTGCGGCAAACAGTTCGTCGAGGTGCTGGCTCGAATCTGTGAGGAACGGGATGACCGGCGCGACCATCACGTTGCACGAGAATCCGGCGTCGGTGATTGCCCGGATCATCTCCAGTCGAGCGCGCGGCGATGGTGTGCCAGGTTCGATCTGCTTCTGTAAGACGGGATCGTTGATCGCCAGCGACACTCCGATGCCGACATCGACCTGGGTGGCAGCCATTTTGAGCAACGGCAGATCTCGGCGCAGCAAAGTCCCTTTCGTCAGGATCGAAAAGGGCGTACCGGATTCTGTCATCGCTCGAATGATGCCGGGCATCAATCGGTATCGGCCTTCGGCCCGCTGATACGGATCGGTGTTGGTGCCCAGCGCTACGGGTTCACGCTTCCATGACTTTCGCGCTAATTCCTTGCGCAGAACCGCCGCAACGTTGGTCTTCACGACAACTTGCGAATCAAAGTCCCGGCCGGCGTCGAGGTCGAGGTACTCATGGCTCGGCCGCGCGAAGCAGTACCGGCACGCATGGGAACAACCGCGAAACGCATTGACCGTGTAGTTGAATGGCAACGTCGATGCTTCCGGCATCTTGTTGAGCGCACTCTTACAGAGCACTTCATGGAACGTGATGCCCTCGAACTCAGGCGTCTGCACCGAGCGGACCAACCCGGCTCGCTCGAGCCCGGGCAACGCTCCGTCGTCTGCATCCAATGCCTGACCCGACCACCTCATAACCCCAAGTCGAACACTTGTTCTATGCTATGTCAAGATGAACCGTGGAAGCGACCCGTGCTTCACCACGGTCGATCAGTTGTTGGCAGAATCAACGCCATGTCCAACAGAATCAACATCTCGTCCGGTTCCGAATGGGAACCGAAGATCGGTTACTCCCGCGCCGTCCGCATCGGCAATCAGGTTGCGGTTTCAGGCACCACCGCCCCCGGCGAAACCCTGAACGATCAGACCCGTGCCGCCCTCGACACCATCAAGGCCGCACTCGAAGAAGCCGGCGCTTCGCTCGGCGATGTCATCCGCACCCGCATGTACCTGCGCGACATGTCGCAGTGGGAGCAGGCCGCACTCGCTCACGGTGAAGTATTCGGCGACATCCGCCCGGCTACGACAATCCTCGAGGTCAGCTCGTTGATCGACCCCGCTCTACTTATCGAGATCGAAGCCGACGCAGTTCTGAGCTGACTGCAGTTCTGAGCTGATTGCCAACCCGGCAATCATGAATCGGTTCAACTACTGTGAGCCGATGAAATCGAGCCGAATCGTGACCACAGCGATCGCACTGAGTTTCACATTCGCTCTACTCTTGCCCGGATCCGTAGCTGCGGATCCGGGCAAGAATCTATCCATAGCCTGCGGAACTCCACTGACTGCCGGCGAGGTCAAAAGAATTACGTACCTCAGCGACGTATCGACGCTGCACGAAGAAGGCCTCGAACGCTTGGAGTCCGCAGTCGACCGGCATCGCCAGATCACCACAATCCTTGTATCGCATCATGATTGGCGCGGGCTCTTCTCGATCGGGCTCGATGCCGTCGAGCATGAGGCAGTCATGCCCCTGCAGCGCGATCCGGCCGCATTCACCAACAGATCCTGGGCACATTCGGTCAGTTACGAACTATTACGCCGCTATCTGACCAATATCCACGCCGAATTCACCGGCGCTCCTACCGATCCCGCATGGAGCAACTATTACTTGTTGACGCGCCAATGCGACATCAGTCCCGCGCGCGTCGCCATGGCAGGCTACAACGCACACCTCACAGTCGATCTCGCCTACACCGTGGCCACCGCTACCACCCAGCCCGTCGATATCCCCGATTTCTACAAGATCGTCGATTCCATCGCGACAAAAGGCGGTTCGATAGTTTCCGACACCAAAGCCGAATACGGCGCCGACTTGGGCCCACTATGGCGGTTCTACTTCGTCGGTGAGGGGCTCGATCGGCTGACCGGAAACTCCGAACCGTCCCAGCTTCTGCTCAGGGCCGCCGACAGTGGATACAACACGATCACGTTGACCAACGGTTTTGCACTACAGAACCCGTATACGAAGGCCGGCACCGAACAGGAGATCGACGCACTGTGGCGCACTACCGACGTCGCGCTCGACGCGCTCGCACGCCTTGGCGGCCTGTGACGCCGCGACCGACATGACGATCAATCGGACATGCCTGCGACAATGGAGCCATGACGGGCTACACCGCGCGAATCTCGGTACCGAACCCAGCCATGCGTGCGGTACGAGATCTGTTGCGGGGACCGGCAATTGTGTGTTCCGGGGAATCCTCCATCCGCGATGCCGCTGCACTGATGACCGAAGCCGGGCGTCGAGCCGTCGTAATTCCCACAGATGCAAGCACTTACGGAATCTTCACGGAGGGCGATCTGCGCAGCCGAGTTGTTGTCGGAGGAATCGACAGCGCTCGCCCGGTCTCCACGGTGATGACGCCGTCTGCCGTGACGGTGGATCCTGATCGACTCGGAGCCGACGCTGTCACAGACATGCTCGAACACGGATTACGCCACCTTCCCGTCGTCACGGCGTCCGGCGAACTTCTCGGTGTGCTCGAACTGAGCGACCTTCTGACGTCGGCAACAAATCAGGGCTTCGAACTTCGCGCCGCCCTTGCGACTGCCAAGACCGACGTCGAACTTATTGCCACGGCCCGAGCTGTACCTGAGCTGGTCACCGGCCTGGTCGACGCACGGGTCTCACCCATCGACATCAGCGGCACACTGTCGGTCTTGATCGACGTGACGGTTCGGCGCGCAATCGAACTGGTGGTGGGCGGCGACGAACGCCCGGACTTTGCCTGGCTGTCACTCGGCAGCGCGGCCCGGCGCGAGGCTCTGCCGTCGTCGGACATCGACAGCGCGTTGGTGTGGGGCGGAGAGTCGCACCGCGAAGGTGCGGATGCGGCGCAGCGGATCCACGAGATTCTCGACCGGTGTGGATTCCCTCGCGACGCGCAGAACGCGGTCGCAACTCAGGCACGATTCGCACGTACGCTCCCGCAGTGGCGCCGCGCCTTACGCAAGTGGGTAGCCAATCCCTACCAGGACCAGGCACTCGTCATGCTGTCGATGCTGGCAGACGCCCGCGTTGTTGCCGGAGATCCTGCCCTCGATCCGAGGCCCGAAGCCTTGGATCAGTTACGCCTCAACCCGGCCGTCATGCGACTACTACTTCGAGAAGCCGTGGGCGAGAAGGCAAAACTACATTCGTTGCGGGACGTGGTGACACGCCGTACCGGTACTGTCAACCTGAAATCCACAGCTGTGCAACCGATCGTGAATATCGCACGCTGGGCCGGCACGTCCGTAGGCGCACGTACGAGCACCACCGTCGAACGCCTGAAGGTTGCTTCCGACACCGGTTTCCTCCCCGCCGACGACACGCGGGTGCTCATCGAGTCTTTCGAGGTTCTCCAGCAGATCCGAGTCCGTCACCAGACGGATCAGTTTGCCGCCGGCATGATGCCCACCGACGAGATCGTGGTCGCGGACCTCACTCCGCTCTCGCGCAGCCTGCTCGGCAATGCGGTGAGAGAAGTAGCCGGGGTGCAACGCCGACTCGAGTACGAGGCATCAGCATCCGCGCTACCGGATATCGAACCCTAGATACATCCGAACTGCACAAACGCCGAATGTGTCCGGAGCGCAATCGCTCCGGACACATTCAGAAGTGTTCAACCACAAGGGTGGTTAGACGGACAGGCTCTGTCCGGGGAAGATCAGGTTGATGTTTGCGACCTGACCTGCAAGAGCGTCGAGCGAGATGCCGTGAGCTGAAGCGATCGAAGACAAGGTGTCGCCGACCTGGATCACGTAGTTGCCGCCGGTAGTGGCAACAGGAGCGGATTCGACGCTGGCCTCAGCCGTGACGGGTGCAGAAGCCTCCTGGTAGGTGGCTGCGGTGGTTCCGCCGGTCAGGTACTGGCCGCACACGGGCCATGCGCCGACGCCCTGGCCTTCGAGAACGTTCTCGGCGACGCGGACCTGCTCGGACTGGCTTGCGTTGGCAGCGTTGCCCGATCCGCCGTATGCCTCCCACGTGCTCTGCGTGAACTGCAGGCCGCCGTAGAAGCCGTTTCCGGTGTTGGCTGCCCAGTTTCCGGAGGACTCACAGTTCGCGACTCCGGACCAGTCGTGGCCGGCTGCGGAGGCGGTGCCGGTGCTCATCGCGAGCGGGATGGCTACTACTGCGCCGGCTGTTGCAACTGCGCCGAGGGCGCGCTTGAAAGTAATGCTGGTCATCAGGTAAATCCTCTCCGCTACCGCGGACGACATCGGACCTGGCACATGTGTGCCGTATCGAACGACTCGCCTGTTTCACTCCTGCCCCGCGAAGGTTTGGGGAGTACCGGACCCGCGGGGCAGAAGCACGCAGTTGCGGGCCGGTGTTTGTCCGGCTGTTTCGGACTGCCAACGACGCTAGGCGATGGTCACGGAAAGGTCACGGGGCAATTTTTTGGCACGCCCGTATCATTAGCCCGCCCGAAATCGGCAGAAAATTGCAGGTCGGAGGTTTGATTCGAGCTTCAACCATACCGATCGTTATCCGTCCGTTACGTGACGACCATCACAGACTTTTTGTGACTCGCCGCACGGAAATCACGGCCTTGTTATCAAATTTGTGCATCGAGAACCGTCGCCAGGTCCTTCATCCACACCAAGAACTCTTCCGGATCACTGAACGCAACCCCGTCGACTGCGGCAACTTCCGGCGCGATGTCGACGCCGCCGACTACCAATGCGTCGCCGCCGAGCGCCAACACGGCCGCAAATGCCGGCAAGTCACCCCGGTCGTCACCCGCGTATGCCACCGCATCGACGCCAGCGGCCCGGATCGCCCGCTGCAATCCCGTCCCCTTGTCCTCGTCTACAGGAGCGCGCAACTCCTCGACGAGCTTGCCCGGCTCGCGGCGCAGCCCGGTCTTCGCTGCGACCTCACGCACCACATGCTCCACGAACGCCGCAGCGGCAACTCTCTCGCGTGCCTGCCGCCAATGCACAGCGACGGCAAGCCCCTTTCCCTCGACGTGAATCCCTGGGACGCCTGCGGCATCAATCATTCGCCGCAATTCGGCCTCTGCCTCCGCAACCGCCGGCTGCCACTGCGCTACGGCCGGCAACACTCGAATTTCCCCGTCAACCCACGTCTCGACTCCGTACGAGCCCATGAGGACAGAATTCTCGCCGGGCACCCGCTCACGAAGGAAAGAGACGGGACGACCGGAAAGCAAGCCCACCATTGCGAGATGACGTGACAGCGCGTCGAGTACCTCGGCGGCGCCCGGCAAGAGAGCGCTCGCGGCCGGATCGTCGACTATCGGAGCGAGAACCCCGTCGAAGTCCATCACCAATCCGGAACGGGTGGGATCGGACGCAAGTCGGGCAATAACGTCCGAAGCAGTTTTCATGGGTTCAGTCTCTCAAAGGTGTCGGCACACACGAACATGCACTCGACCAATTCATTCCGTTAGAGTCCTGCGAAGACGCTTACCAACTACGGGGGTAATGATGAGCGAGCTTTCTGTCGTCACCGACGACATCCGCACGTACGGCACTACAGCAGCAGAATCTGCCGGTCAGGTTGCCCACGCCGCGGTAATGGATCTGAACGCCAACCTCGCAGCCGTAGCACCGGCAGTCGGGCCCGTCGGACTCGAGTTCCTCGAAGCCTTCGCACGTGCACAGGCGACGCACACCAAAGACGTTGCGGCACTTGCCGCGTACTATGCCGGCACTGCTGCGACGGCCGGTGCGGCCGCGAGCACATACGACGGCACCGACCAGGCGGGCGCCGCCGACCTCCGACGTACCGCTGCCACCAACGGGGACCTTGCATGAGCACTCCGGACGACCCTACGACGGTTCTCGAGTTTCTCCAGGGCAGTGCGCTTGCACCCGTTCTCGGCCTGGAACTGCCCGAGCCCGTCGAGAACTCGGCGATTCCTGATTTCCTCATGGCGCCGCCCACGCCGGAACTCCCGCAGGGCGCCGCCGATCTGATCATGCAAGGAATTTCACTGCCGTCCCTGCCCGGTGTGGACCAACTGTTCACACCGCTGATCCAGCTTGCGCAGAGCCTCGGTTCGGGGGTCTTCAGTGGTGTTGATCCGGTCAACGTCCTCAGTTCGGCCAGTGCACTCATCGACAAGGCAGCCGGACTGTCCACACAGGGGCTTTCCTCAGTGAGCCAAACATGGAGCGGCGCAGGTAACCAGGCCGCTACACAGATCAACGAGGTAGCTCAACGCAGCGGATCAGAGCTCAGCGATCGTGGGAATGCAATCTCCCAAACCACTGCTGCAGCGGCAGAATCCGTGCAGCGTGGCAACGCTCAATTGGCGACCATCGCACAATCATTTGCCTCGGCAGTGGTAGCGGCAGCGCCGATAGCGTTGACCCCGCCCGGGCAGGCCATGCTGCTCGCGGCAGCGGCAGAACACATGCAGGCGGCCATCGCAGCAGTAAATACGACCCGCTCGGAAATGCTCGCACACACTGCCACGATGAACTCCCTTGCCGGTTCGATCCCGGTTCCGGCACCACCAGTCAGCGATGCACTCGCTGCAGCTGGACCGCTCGCCCAACAAGCGTCACAGCTGCTTGAAGGCGCTACCGCTGGAGCTACACAATTACAGTCCGCCACCGGTGGTTCAGCACCCGGCGCCACGCCATCCGGACCGGCGCAGAACAGCGCAGCGCACGCCGCAGCGGCATTGAACTCGGGCGTCGACAAACTCTGGGGCACTGGAAATCCGTTCGCCGCTTCGGGCGCAGGCGTGTCACACCAACTCGGAAGTGCGGGTGGTGCAATCGGGCCCGCAGCCACCACGCGCGCGGGCAGCGGAACGTTCGGAGCCTCCTCAGGTGGCGGTGGCATCGTCGGACCTTCAGGAATTGCAGCGCTACAACCCCTTTCGTCGACCAGCCAATCCCCTACCCCCTTTGCGCCGTCGGGAACTGCTGGTGGTGCAGTGACCGGCACGAGCCCAGGAGGCGCCATGATGGGTGGTGGAGCAGGCGCGATGGGTGGTGCCCGGGGGCAACAGGACAGTTCGAGGACCACACCGGGTTACCTGATCGAGGTATCGGACAACAACGCTGTCATCGGGGATCTCCCCATGGTCACTCCCGCGGTGATCGGATCAGAAGATCCCGACCAGGCATTGTTCACCGGGCTCTGAGACAACCCACACACTCGACGGGTACGTGCACACTACGTTCGAGAGACGTTGAGCCAGCGGGTGACTGGAGTCGATTTTGTCCGATATGAGTAACACTGGCGATGGTGTGGGCGATTGAATCCGTGAATGGTCGTCCAAACGAGAGCAGGAGTGCGCATATGGGTTCCATCGACATTCTCAATTGGCTTCACGAGGGAGCAAGTGCCGGAGACCCCATCAGGGGTCCGCTTTACGTAGTGGCGTTCATCGCGATCGGACTGGTCAGCGTACTGAGCGGCGGAGCCGTGATCTAGGCGTACCTGGCAGTTGATCGTCGCTGTGAGAAATTTTGGGTCACGAGCGTCGGGGGTCGAGGTCCACACGGTCAGCCTTGTATCAGTCAGCCTTCGACGTACTCGACTGATAGACCTCCCCCTGACGCATTCCTTCGCAGCGAAGACGTCGATCACCAACGCCGCAATCGGGTCTAGGACCAGCCGAACAGGCTGTTGAGCACAAGGCCCATCGGCAGGACAGTCGCGAGATATGTAAAGCGAAGTGTCTGCTTCGAATCTGCAACTGCCGACGCCGAGCCGAGGTCGCGGTGCGTCGACCGACACATACGAAGCCAACGCGAAAGCGAAGATACTGCGCCATCAGCAATATCCGTCAGTATCAGTATCAACGAGACCGATCACATCCTCGAGAGCGCGCCGATCCGTGGATCAGTAGGTTCATATCCACCTGGGCCTGGCTTGTAATTACCATAGTCAGACCTTAGGGTTCTGACTATAGAAAGCACAAGTCAGATGTCAGCCGAACTACGGGAGCCCTCGATATGACTGTCACCACCACGACATCGCACAGCGCCACTTTCGAGGCGAGCTGGAAGAGTTTCGACGGAATCCATGGTGGCCTCGTCGTCGCGAGCATGATCCGAGCAGCAGTCGACGCCACCGGCGCCTCGCCGGCCGCGGTCAGCTCGCACCTCGATCGGCCGGTCCCACCCGGCGTAGCCGCCCTGACAGTCGATGACGTGCATGGCGGCCGTACCGTCAGTTGCCGGGTCGCACTTGCCGATTCCGCTACCGCGCTCGTTCGTCTCGCGCGCGATATCAGCCACACAGTCCGGACGACCTCATCAGTCGCACCGGCCTCTGACGACCCGTCGACTCTGCCACGCCTCGAGATACCGATCGACTTCGTACCGTTCTCACAGCATCTCGACATTCGCCCGATCAACGCCGCCCGACCGTTTGCAGGTGGCGACTCCCCCGAGTTCGATGTCTGGATTCGTTTGCTCGACAATCTCGATTTCACGGGGGCAGAGCGCTCTGCAGTCCTACTCGACGCATTGCCGCCCGGGCTTTTTGCGACCCTGACGATGCCTGTTGCAATTCCCACCGTCGAGTTCAGCGCACATTTTGCTCCCACCACACCGTCGGATTCACCGTGGCACCGCCTGCGCCATCGCACCGTGTGGGCAACAGACACGCTGTGCGTCGACGAGACCGAATTATTCACAGCAACAGGCGAACTCGCGGCCCAGGCGAGACAGCTGCGTCGGATACTGAACTGAGAGCCGGACCTGACCGACTTCGGCGCAACACTGCTCTGATTGACCTGGTTTTGCTACGAGCCGTCCTCGAACTGGTACCACGGGCCGCCTACATTGATGAGCGAGAGGAAAACTCGCGTGCCACCGGGTAGCTTCACCAGCCATCCCAGCTTGGCCGCGACGATAACCAACAAATCCGGTGCGGCGACAACAACGATTCGTGTCGTGCGCCAGGTACGGAAAGGCCACCATGCGAAGTACGGGCCGAGCAGAACAAACATTGCAACCACGGCGCCCACTGGAACGACGTATCGGTGAGGGTCTCGTCACGAAAGGTGTAGTGCTGGGTAAACAACGGAAATCACCTAACCTACGCGACACTCGGAAGCGATGGAAACCAATTCGGGAGCCTGGCAGATCAGTAACCCAGCGACCCAACTTCTCCAATCCGAGAGCTCGGACTCGCCTTGCCACGACTGCAGTCCGGGTGAAGGATGGGCGCGACACCTAATTTCCCGCCTGCTGGAGGGCACCGTAATGAATCTCGTTCGCCGACTGGCCATCTACTCGTCCGTAGTGATCGGTTCGGCTCTGGCGCCGGTAGCCGCGGCCTCCGCTGCAGTCACCGTTCCGTTCCAGATCGATCCGGCGCCGTACGGGAACCCGAATGGCAGCTTCGATGCACCCGCGGTCCGCTGTGTGGCCGTGGTCGGCGAGCAAGCGGGCACGCTGAGGATCACCGGAGGTAAAGAAGGCCGGTGGGGGTGCCTGCTCTCGTCGGAAGTGCGCTGGTTGAACTTGTCGACCGGGACGTCCGGAACCGCCCGACTGTCTGACGGACTGCACGGATACCCGGCCGAGGCGACCCTGCAGACCGGCACCGGGCAAATCGCAGTCGCGGTTCTATCTGCGGCCGGAACGATTACCCCTGGCGTCGCAACCTTTTTCGTTCCGTAAGTGATCGCCACACTCTGAGCCGCCGGACCCCCGATATCCAACGGGCGCAGATTTACAGCCATGCACCTCAACGATTCCGCAGACGGGTCTCGCGGCCTGAAATAGTGATGTCCCCCGCGGGTTGCGGTCCAGCGCTTTTCGAGCGCTGGACGCTAGTCTGCTCGGCAAACTCTTCAATTCAGATCGTTATCGCAATTCACAGGACCGATGGACGGACTCGGGCGCTTTGCGGGCCCGTTGCTTGTCGTCCGAGCCGGGCGCAGACCGCGTCTATTCCACGTCGTGCGAGACCGGCCGGATCGCCAGGCCTTTCCATGAGCGTCTTGAACAGTTCCCGCTCGAAGTTCGCGTGGTTCCACAAGCCGCTGTCAGCGGTCGGGCCGGGATGCTCGACGTAGGTGACGGTAAACGGTGTGGTCATGGTGTCCACAATGCACAGGCAACAGAGAGGAACTCGTCGCCACGGGCGTAGCCGAATGCATGGTTGAGCGCCACAGCGCATCTCTGAACACCTGCATCTCTGACCACCCAAAGATTGGCAGCATGGGTGTATCCGGTGTACCTGAGATAGGATCACTCATAGTTCCTCGTCAAGCCGCGGCAACGAACTGTCTTCATCAGCCATTGCAATATTGCAACGGCCACGCCTAGACAGGTAGGACAGCCATGCCCCTTACGAAGAAATTCTCGGAAAAGTACAACGACGCACTGATCGCCTTGGCCACCGCTACCCATCGCCCCGCCAACGTGGTCAACCTTGCCGGTGACTACGCCATCCGCGTCGACCTCGAATACAACCGCTACGTCCTGGCCACCAACACCGGCCGGGGCCTCTCGGACGAGCCCGATACAAGTGGATCCTGGACGGTTCGTGTCTTTCAAACCAACATCGAGTCGATACCGGACACACTGCTCGGCGAGGCTGCAGACCCATGGCTCGTAGACGCGTTCGATTCCGCACTCACCCGCCTCGAAGCCGACGGTAACAAGATTGTCGCGGACGCAGACTTCGGTGACATGGCACGGCCTGATGCAACCGCATCAACCGCATCAACCGATGTCATGGCACCAGCTCAAGCCGGGTCGTCAGTCGTGTCGCTCAGCTGAGAGATCGCGGCCAGAATCGAATTCTCGGCTTCCAGCAAGTAATCGTTCGATTCCAACGAGCGTGATTCCGTCGTCGATCACCTCAGTGCTGGGCCCATGTCGGTGTGGGCATCGAGTTGCCTTCATGGTTCCAAAACTTCTGTTGCGGAGGAGCATTGGGCAGGACTGAACCGATAGGCGGCACTTTGCCATTCAACGGGCACTTGCCATTCAACGGGCACTTCTCCGTGAGACTGCCGTCCGGTCGGGCGAAATCGGGAAACACACCCGCCCGGACACGCTATGGAGACCCCGACGGTCGATCCGCTCTCGAAGCCATCGAACAACGTTCGAGCGATAACCCCTCAGAGATTTGGACCTGCGAAGATTTGGACCTGCGAACCCGGCCTAGGATCAGCGAGATATGGCGTTAGCCGCAAAAACCGGCCAGCGTGTTGTTTCGGCCACCCGCTCAGCCGATATCCACGGTCAACTCTTCTGATACGGGATGCCCGAATATCTTGGCGGCGATTCCTAGCGCGGGTTCCGGCGTGTTCACGGTGGAACTGCCCGAGGCAATGTCGCCGCTATGAGCGAACGGGATGTCGATCGCCGTCATCGCGTTCGCGAGGTGAAGGGATGTACGAGCGCCCGTCTAGGCATCCACGTTCTTTAAATCTACATCGGCCAACACAGATAATTCGCATGCCCGAAAGAGCAACAACTTAGGCGAGACATTTCCCGAAAAGACTGATGCGCGCCCTGAACAGCTGAAATGCAGGAAACTCTGGAGGTCAGCCAGTGCCGACTGGGCCAAATCTACACCCATAGATATAGATTTTATGGTCACAGATGTTAAGGTCGCGTGACAACCCATTACGATCAGCCGATTACGATGAGGAGGTTCACCGTGACTTTCGAACGTCAACCGCCCTCACTGCGCGGCGTGTACGGGATCTCGGTGATGTCGGAGTTGTCCGGCATCGGACCGCAGACCTTAAGGCTCTACGACCGAAGAGGGTTGTTGACCCCGACGCGCACCGATGGCGGAACCCGCCGCTACAGCGAAGCGGATCTGACCACGCTACGTCGCATTAGCGAATTGATCGCCAACGGAGTGAACTTAGTCGGAATCGGATTGATCCTCTCACTCGAGGCCGAGAACGCAGCTCTTGCGACGCGGATCAATCAGATGCACTAATCAGCCGACGCTCAGCTTTGATTGTCGAGACCGGCGACATCAGCTGGGAGTGACGTCGCGGGGCTGCTGATACTCCCGAAGTCAACATCGGCAACAACTTGTTGCCGAGAGCCTCAAGGTGATGGAGGGCAGAATCGAAAGCGTCGACGAGCCTTTGGTGTGTCGCTTCGGCGAGACGTTGATCCGATACGCCGTCGATTTCGGCCTGAAAGAATCGAACCAACGGGGCCGAACTAGGCGCACTCCCTGCCTGATGGGGCGCCGGCCACGCATCCATCAGGCAGAGAGCAGCGAAACTGCTCTGCCACAACATTTCCCAGCGAAACACTTCCCATATTCGGCGTTACTCGTTACCAACCGGAACCTCGCGGAGGACCACCCTTTCCGCCAACTCGAGCACGGACACGTTCATCTCCTGCGAGAGCGTTCGAAGCATCTGAAACGCCGCTATGGCATCGACGTCGAAACGTTCCATGAGCATGCCCTTGGCTTGGCCGATCAGATCACGTGAGGCCAGCGCACTGCGAAACTGCTCACCGCGACGTGCACTCGAAAGCGCAATGGCCGCATGGGTAGCCAGATTGATCGCCTGCTCCTCCGTTTCGGCGTCGAACCCGCCGACATTGTCCGAGAACAGGTTCAACGCGCCGAGTTCGTCGCCATCGGTATAGAGCTGGATCGACAACACAGACCGAACCGGAGTCTGCTCCCGCACCGCAGTCATAAACGCGGGCCACCGCGGATCCGAAATCACGTCGACTATCCGCACCGTCTGACGAGACCAAATCGCATCGAAACACGGCCCCTCACCGTGCTCGTGCTGCAATTCGTCGAACCGCGTCGGCACTCTACCGGTCGCTGCAGCCGACTCGAAATGCTCAGGACGATGGCGGCGCACCAAGGTGATCCCCGCATGATCGACACCATGGAGCAGTTTCACCGCAGCCTCGGCGACCTCCTCGAGCACCTCCGACGGTGACATAACACCACCGGTAAGCGTTCCGTGCACCGTCCGCGCCACCTGCGAAATCCGCCCATAAACATCCAGAACCGACTTCTCCGATGTCTCCACTGCCATTCTTCCTTCCACCCGCAGTGTCACCATAAAAATCATCTACGCGCAGGTCGGAGCGCCGACTCCCGACCGGGATCGAAGAATACTCGAACTCCCAGCCCACTCCATCATCCGGGCCGACGAACTGCCGGCACATAGTGAGCCCGCCACATATGGCGATCGACGAATGCCACCGGTGCCGGGCACCCGAGAACAAACCGCCGCGAGTCTTACCGCACAGTCGAGCGTCTCACCCAGTAGCGGCCGCGCCGGATCCCGCAGCCTTGTCGATCGCCCATATCGACTCCGAAGGACCGCACATCCGACTGCACTAACTCGCCACAGAGGAGAATCCCGGCCTCTGGCACCGCTCACCTCTCACAGTCGATGTGTCAACTACAGCGAGTGGCGTCGACATTCGGCTACCGCCGACAATCAGTGCCGAACCTATGACTGCGCAAGCGATTACGCAGCGACTACGTTCCCAATTGCGAGTGTTTTTCACCAGATAACGTTCGGCTGTATCGGTGAGCCGGAAACATCTAACCCGCCGTGGAGATTGGGGTCCACCGCCAGCTCCGCAGCAGACTCTTACTACTCAGTGAAACTGTCGGATAATCCATTGCGCAACACGTTTCTCGCCCCAATCTCGATGTGCACTGCACGACCGGCAGGGCATCAAGCAGCACCGCTCCAATGTCACTGCAGACGTTTCAGGCACAATCTGCGACCCGGAGCTCATCAATCGACAGCAATAAATCTATCCCGTAAGACACAGATTTCACGGAAGGGGGAGGGGAGGTTTCGCCCCCCAAATGCGACATAAACAAGCATTTCATCTGGCAACGGCCCAAAAACTGGTGATGCAAACCATGTTTTCGCCTCCAGTTTCGCCCGTCCAGGCTTGCCAATTATCTACTTCTCCTGGTATAGATTTAGAGCGCCTGAAACTGCACATACTGCCGCTACTGCACACTTGGCTTCAGGAGGACGATGACAGCGATCGACATCCAGTCCGCTCGGCCCGGCGGGATCAAACACCGGAAGTTCAACCGTGAACACCGGGAGCTCGAGTTCCGGATCGCCCCGATGTTCGGGGACCCCGTGACGAAGGAATTGGCCGCAAGCATCGGCTGAACAGACAGAGACGATCTTTGGCGATGATGCCGCAACTGCACGCACACATTCGCGCGAACAGTTCGACATCTCAAGAGAGGAACACGTATGTCCGATTCACGATACCGGGACTGAGCACTGACGACGGCGCGAACGTGGCTGCAGTGCTGCAGAAACGGCTGAGCGCATACAACCATCCACACCTCACCGAAGACTTACTCATCAGCCAAGAGTCAGCCGACAAAGCGCGCCAAGACTGAACCCGCCGTTGTACGGCGTTCAGCCGGATAGCTACCGGCGATAAGTGAGGAGAACTCCGGAACCGTGACGCAACGCGAACATCGCATCTTCCAACGGCAGCAACGCTTATTGCCGGGTTCGATCATGGCAGAACATCGCTCGGCGCCGCAGCGATCGCTTCCTTCTAACAGAACGACATCAATGGAGGAATTCACACAATGAGCGCAATAACCAAAGCAATGTACAAACCGCTTTCCCTCGCAACGAGCGTGATTGGTGGAATCGCCGCTGGAGCGGTGTTTCAACAGATCTGGAAGCGCGTCGGGCATGACGAAAAAGCCCCCGACCCGCAAGATCTCAACAGATCGAGCAAAGAAGTCCTGATCGCGGCGGCGCTCCAGGGAGCAGTTTTCGCCGTCGTGAAAGCAGCAGTGGACCGAGCTGGCGCAAAAAGCTACCGGGCTCTCACTCACGAGGACCCGATGTGAACTTCAGCCACTTCGCGCATGAGACACGTCGAGCATCGTCGCATCTCGAATAACTGAATGCCAGGCGCGAAACATGGACGGCAGCAACGATAGTCGATTCCCCTCGGCCGACGAGCCGAGATGAACCCCGGAGGTACTTTGACCGACAAGCAAGCACGTACAGGCGAGGGTCCACCCGACGACATCAAGACTGTCCACACAGATCCCAGCAGCGAAAACGCAGCGGGGGACGTGCAATCGGATCCTTCCGGCGGCGAAACCTGGTCCGACGAGGGCGGCGCCACCACACAAGGACCTGCAACCGATCCACACTCGCGATAGAGCGGACCAGAGGCGATACCCGCACCGCAGGAAGGTTTTCTTGGACAAGCTACCGCACCGTACCCGACGTGCGAGATGATCAGAAATAGGCAGCGTTCGGGGATTCCAACGATATTCGCTGATCCACAAAACATCACTGGCCCGTACCACTGGGCTGAACAGCAACACGCATCGCTGACGGAGTGAAATGCGGGCGAGCCAAAATTTCCGCGATTGATCCATTCGTCGAGGTTCACCCCGTACCGACACTTCATCGGGAACGGAAAAAGCCCTACCGCAAAGTGCGCTCCCGCGCTCTCTCCACGACACATATTTCTGACAAGTTTCTGACAGAGAATCGAGGAGTCATCGTGTCCAAAAAGATCTCTAAAAAGAGCCCTCCGATCTCCGGAGCGCCCGGCCAGGCGACTCCGCCGCTGGAGGAACCGGTCAAGCCACGCATTCCGTTGCCCCCGAAAGACGATCAACGCGCCCCACAACTTCGCACTGCAACAGCCGCAGCTGTCGAAGGACCACCGTCGGCGCGCTCGCAGCAGGGCGAATATCTGACCACCGCACAGGGCGCCCGCCTTTACGACACAGACCACTCTCTCAAAGCCGGAGAACGCGGCCCAACTCTGCTCCAGGACCACCACTTACGGGAAAAGATCACCCACTTCGATCACGAGCGGATCCCCGAGCGCGTCGTCCACGCCCGCGGCGCCGGCGCCCACGGAGTGTTCCGCGCCTTCGGCGCCGCTGAAAAAGTGACTAAAGCAGGCTTCCTCCGCAGAGGAGTCGAAACCCCCGTATTCGTCCGTTTCTCCACAGTGCTCGGCTCACGCGGCTCCGCAGACGCAGTCCGAGACACCCGCGGCTTCGCCACCAAGTTCTACACAGCCGAAGGAACATTCGACCTGGTCGGCAACAACATCCCGGTCTTCTTCATCCAAGACGGAATCAAATTCCCCGACATCATCCATGCCGCGAAACCACATCCCGACCGCGAGATCCCGCAAGCCCAGAGCGCACACGACACGTTCTGGGATTTCGTCTCCCTCCACACCGAAGCCACCGCGCACACCCTCTGGAACATGTCCGACCGCGGTATCCCCCGGTCGTATCGAATGATGGAAGGATTCGGCGTTCACACCTTCCGACTTCTCAAC
This sequence comes from Rhodococcus sp. MS16, assembly GCF_013277795.1. NCBI lineage: Bacteria > Bacillati > Actinomycetota > Actinomycetes > Mycobacteriales > Nocardiaceae > Rhodococcus > Rhodococcus sp. MS16. The sequence goes on along the minus strand of NZ_VBTM01000001.1, from coordinate 424,859 downwards.
GACGACGGAGAAACCTCGCTCGTGAAGTTCCACTGGAAGCCCCGCCTGGGCGTGCACTCGGTGGTATGGGAAGAAGCACAACTGATCAACGGATTCGATCCCGACTTCCACCGCCGCGATCTCGCCGACGCCATCGAAGCCGGTGCGTACCCGGAATGGGAACTGGGCATCCAAATCTTCCCCGACACCCCCGAGCAGATGTTCGAGGGCATCGACCTCCTCGATCCCACCAAATTCGTTCCCGAGGAACTGGCCCCGGTTCAACCGATCGGGGTGATGACGCTCAACGCGAACCCGACCAATTTCTTCGCCGAAACCGAACAGATCGCCTTCCACCCAGGGCACCTCGTGCCCGGTATCGACGTCACCGACGACCCGCTACTGCAGGCCCGCCTGTTCTCTTACCTGGACACCCAGATCAGCCGGCTGGGTGGACCCAACTTCGGTCAGATCCCGATCAACCGCCCACACGCACCGGTCAACGACACGTTCCGCGACGGAATGCACCAAAGCGCAGTACATTCCGGTGTCGCCCCCTACAAGCCGAACTCACTGGACGGGGGTTGTCCCTTCATGGCCGGCGCAGAGTCCGGGGCGTTCGTCGAAGTACCGGTAGCGCTCGAGGCCGGTACGAAACGTCGCGGCGCGCCAGCCACATTCGACGACCATTACTCGCAGGCGCGTCTGTTTTACAGCAGTCTCACTGTCATCGAACAAGACCATGTCGCACAGGCATACACCTTTGAACTAGGAAAGTGCTACGAACAAACGATTAAGGAACGAGCCCTCGGTGTGATCGCCAACATCGATCCCGACCTGTGCGCGAAGGTCGCCGCCGGCCTTGGCCTCCCGGCCCCGCAGCCGTCCGTCCCGTTCGACGACGCACCGACACCTAGCCCTGCTCTATCGCAGGTCGGCGCGCAATGGCCGGTTGCCGGCCGGGTGATCGGCATCGTGGCCGATGAGAACTCCGATCTCGCCGCAGTCACCGCAGCGGTGTCAGCTATAGCAGCCGACGCAATGGTGCCATTGGTGATCGGCCCCCACGGCGGTGAATTGTTCTCGGACTCGGTCGTTGTCCCCGTCTCGCGTACCTTCGACACTGCACGATCGATCGAATTCGACGCGCTTCTACTCGCAGGGGTACCGGCGGACCCGCGCCTGGACATTCTCCTCTCGGAAATGTTCCGCCATGGCAAGGCCATCGGCGCATGGAATGACGCGACGGAACTTCTCGAAACCGCAGAACTCACTGCGGCGGACGGCGTCGTGACCGGCGAGGACAGCGTATCGGTACTTGAACAAGTGGTCACACTGCTCAAGTCGCATCGAGTATGGAGCCGACTCTGACAAGTTGTCAGTGAGCGGCTCCCGGTGCGGCCGAAATCGGCAGTCACGCTGCACCGCCGAGGAAGATCAGTTCTGTAACTGCAGAGGAGTCATTCTCTGTCGTTCTTCTTCGTACATGGGGATGGTTCCCCACGTAAACCCATAGCCCTGGAGACTCCAGGGCACGTGACGAGCCACTGATGGCCCGGCCGATTTTGTTTGCACTTCAGTCGTTTAGGGCAGGCGAACGGCGACAACATTCCAGCGAGAAGAGGTCGATCAACGTGCGCGCAGTTACATGGCAAGGTAAGCGGAAGATCAGCGTCGAAACAGTTCCCGATCCCACCATCGTCGAACCCACCGACGCCATCATCAAAGTCACCACCACAAACATCTGTGGATCCGACCTACACCTGTACGAGACCTTGGGCGCGTTCATGAACCCGGGGGACATCCTCGGTCACGAGCCCATCGGGATTGTCGAGGAGATCGGATCCGACATCACTGATCTCGAAGTCGGTGACCGTGTCGTCATCCCCTTCCAAATTTCATGCGGCAACTGCTTCATGTGCAACTCCAGCTTGTACACGCAGTGCGAAACGACGCAGGTCCGTGACCAAGGCACCGGCGCGGCATTGTTCGGATTCTCCGAACTTTACGGCTCGGTACCAGGCGGACAAGCTGAGTACTTGCGGGTCCCACAAGCGCAGTTCACTCATATCAAAGTACCTGAAGGACCTGACGATTCACGCTTCGTCTACCTTTCCGACGTGCTGCCGACGGCCTGGCAATCGGTTGAGTACGCCGCAGTGCCACCGGGTGGTTCCGTGACGATCCTCGGCCTCGGACCGATCGGAGATATGGCCGCTCGCATTGCTCAACACAAAGGGTTTCGAGTCATCGGCATCGACCGGGTACCCGAACGCCTCGAACGCCTGGAAAAGCGCGGCGTTGAAACACTCAACCTCGACGACTACGGCGACAAGATCGGCGACGCCGTCCGCGCTCTCACCGACGGCCGCGGAACGGATTCCGTGATCGACGCTGTCGGCATGGAGGCTCACGGGTCGCCAATCGCGAAGCTGGCGCAGCAATTCATCGGACTACTTCCCGACGCGATTGCCGCACCGGCGATGCGCACCGCCGGTCTCGACCGTTTAGGCGCGTTGTATTCGGCAATTGACATCGTCCGACGCGGCGGAACGATCTCGGTGATCGGCGTGTACGGCGGAAAGATCGACCCACTTCCTCTGATGACTTTGTTCGACAAGCAGATTCAACTGCGAATGGGCCAAGCCAACGTCAAGAAGTGGGTCAACGACATCATTCCGCTCCTGACGGACGACGACCCCCTCGGAGTCGACACCTTCGCAACCCACCAACTGCCATTGGAACAGGCACCGCACGCGTACGAGATCTTTCAGAAAAAGCAGGATGGAGCAGTCAAGATTCAACTGAAGCCTCACCTGTAGCAACCTGCGAGCACCTGCTCGGCTTCGCATGTCACGCAGTAGGTGGTCGCACAGTCTGGAAACGCCCCACCTCGCAGACTCACGCGGTGGGGCGTTTCCGGCCACAACCGATCAAAAGCTCCCCCACCGGCATCCGACGCCAGAATTTCACCCGAACACGGGCGGTCCGCGGTTCTCTCAATCCCGCACCGACCGCGTATCGACGGAGCTTCTCACCGAACCGCACAACCACCGCTCACGGACGCGGTCGACATAACGACGAAAATCCTTGTGTCCGAGGGAAACAAGATCGTTGCAGACGCAGACTTCCAGCAAATCGCGTGTTTAATCAAGCAAGGCTGTCGGCAGATTCACTCAACTGAGCAATCCGCGCCGCAAGCACCGAATTCTCCGCCTCGAGCGAAAGAATCAACCGCACACCAACCAAATTGACCCCGTCATCGACCAACCCGGTAATACGACGCAAAGTCTCCAAATCTGACTCGCTGTACCGACGCGTTCCACCACCAGTGCGAGTAGGCGTCAACAATCCCCGCCGCTCGTACAAACGCAACGTCTGAGGCCCGACTCCGGATAGCTCCGACATCACCGAGATCCCGTAAACACCGCGCAGTGAATGCGACTGAGACTCCAACGCCACTGCACACCTCCTCACGGATACCTGGGCACTACGCCGATTTTAGCATCCGACATTAAAGAATCTCGACCAGCAGATACAGATTCCTTGCAGCCAGAGAGACAAATCATCCACGCTTCCGCCTTATCCACCTCGGCAAGCAGATTCGGCAACCAGAGGGAGAACTAACATCGAGAAATCGTAACCGACATCACGCCATTGTTGATGGACGCACCTCTCATTTCCCAACAGATCAGGGCAATTTGCACTGCAAGAGACTGTCTCTGATCGGTGATTCGCCCTGGACGCTCAGACAGTGCAGAAGCTCCGCTCAATTTCCGTCACAAATCAAATTCCGCGGCCGGAGCTAATGATTAACTGTAAGTTCGGGGCAACTCACAAGTCGAGTACCGCTGAAATTTTCAGTAGTGAGACAGCAGAACCTAGACTCCGCAACCCCTTGCCGGCAATCACCCAACTAAACGATCGACCCAACTGACCGAGCGGCGCGGCAGACACGCAAGGATCATCTCGAACCTCGACCAAAGCCAAAACCTGCCTCGAAGCGGAACTCCGAGCGTCTATGTCGTCGGTCGACGAGGTGCTCGACGCGAACCGGCGACCGCGCGACCATCTCGCGACAATACCCCCCAATGTCCACGCGAAGTTGAGAGTGCCAGGCACGAGGCCATCAGCGTCAGTAGTCAACCCGCGCTGTAGTGCTCGATTGCCGTCGCGGCAAAAACAGAGCATCCAACGATTGTGAACTCGAGTTCGTCTGCGTCTCCGTCCGCCAAGAGATCCACCAGCACCGCCTGGTCCGTGGCAACCAATTCTTCGCTCCTGCTGTGGTCCACCACATGAGAGACAATCAATGCAGATTGGCTGTTCGGCGCTTCGATAACTATCACTACCGGCTCGCGCAGTTTTCCATCGCTCCGTTGCAGGACTACGTGGGTGCATTCATTGCCTCAAGTGCGTACGCGACCTCTGCACGCATTTCGCGCCGAGAATGCCGGCCGTCGAACAACTCGAATCTGGAGCCAGATGACCGTCGTACAGGTTTTCCACCACGGTCATCAACGACTACCGACAACGGGCTTGACCTTGACACAGTGACAAGCACTCAAATGGTCGACGAAGGAGGTGGTTGTCGTGAACACAACCAATAACGGTGGGTCGAATACCCATCTCGTCGACGCGCTGGCTGCATCAGATTCGTCGGACCGGCTTCGGGCTGCACTCGCTCTAGGTACCCGGGGTGATCCGGGCTTGATGGAAGCCCTTGTCGATCGGTGCGCTGTTGAACCGGATTTCTTTGTCCGCGACATGCTTACCTGGGCATTGTGCCGATTCCCCGCCGAAGTGACAGTGCCGAGACTGACCGGCGAGCTCGAATCCGACTCCGTCCAGGCTCGCAGCCAGGCGCTGCACACCCTGTCCAAGATCGGGGACCCTGTGTCCTGGCCTGCCGTGATAGCACTGCTGCATGACGACCACGACGAGGTCGCGCGCAGCGCCTGGCGGGCGGCTGTGGCACTCGTACGACCAGGCGACGAGGCCGCGCTTGCGGCTGATCTGGCCACTGAACTCGGACGAGGCGACACGGACATGCACCTCAGCCTCAGCCGGGCGCTGGTGAGTCTCGGAGATTCCGTCCTACCGATCCTCGACGCGGCTGCGACGAGTCCTGATCCAAAGGCTCGCGCACATGCAGTTGCAACTAAGCGGCTTTACTTGGATCCCGACAGTGGCTTCACCCTCGCAGTGGAATTGGCGCAGCGTGTAGCGATCGTCGGGCCGCGCACGTAGAGAACAGGAGTAAAGATGTTGATCGGCGAAGTCTCGCGGCAGTCCGGTGTCAGTACGCGAATGTTGCGTCACTACGACGCCTTGGGCCTGGTGGAGCCCACCGGCCGCACGTCCGGCGGCTACCGCGAGTACTCAGCCGACGACATCCGCCGGCTCTTCCATGTCGAGAGCCTGAGGACGCTCGGTCTCTCGTTGGACGAAACCAGACGCGCCCTGGACGAGCCCGATTTTGCTCCCGCCGATCTGGTGGGTGATCTCATCAAACACACGCGTCAGCGCATCGCTGCCGAACAGGAACTGCTCACGAAACTCGAACGCGTCGACGCTACGGCACCGTCGGAGTGGGAGGACGTTTTACGAATGGTCACCCTGTTGCGTGCGCTCGAGTCGGAGTTTGCTGCCCGCCGTCAACAAGCAATCCTGAATCAGGAGGGCAATGCGTCGTTGCCCATCGACGCATTGGTCGAGGCTGCATTGACGGAAGACGACCTCAATGTCGCCGGCGCGCTCCAGTGGTCGTTGGCCAGGGCCGCCGGTCAGGGAGTCACAAATCTCGCCGTCGGCCTCCGGTCTCAGGAGGTCGACGTCCGACGCCGCGCCGTTGCCGCAATTGCAGCCGTACACACCTCGGAGGCAACCACACATCTGAGACAAGCACTCGAGGATTCCGACACCACCGTCCGCTCACGCGCGGCTCTCGCTCTCGGCGCTCGGGGAAGCGTCGACGCGATCCCTGCCCTCCTCGAAATGGTCTTGACAGGCCAGCTCGACGTCGAGGCTGCCGAAGTTCTAGGCATCTTGACGGACGTCTCGCCATCACCCGAGACCATCGTCGATCAGATGCAGACCACGCTCGACAGCATCGCCGATGCACCGACGCGGTTGCGAATTACTCAGGCGCTTGCGGAGATTCCCGGTCCATCGGCACTCGGAGCTCTCGCCCGGCTGACCCAGGACAACGATCGAACGATCGCGGCCACTGCGGCTGCCATTTTATCCACCCACGAGCGCAGGCATAGACAGCGTTAACCGCTAGTTGCCGAGATGCGGTGAAAACAAAGCCCCACAACATATTCCTGGCCCAAAGCACGTTTATCCAGGTTATTCCGGGGAAGCGGCCGGCTCCCGCGCGCCACCTGCGTTAGCGTGGGATTGCGAAGAACGTCTTCGAGACACCTCTTCAGAGATACGAGGTCACCACGGTGACAAAGTCGCTGGCAGATGACCCAACCGCGGACAATGTCTCACGACGCGCCGACATCGAACCCGAACTGAAGCGAACTCTGAACTCATTCCAGATGTTCGCGATCTCGTTTGCGTTCATCTCCGTGGTAATCGGCATCTTCGGAACCTTCGATTCCGTCCTTGCCAACGCAGGACCAGTCGGAATCTGGTTGTGGGTCGTGGCAGTATGCGGGCAAATCCTGGTGGCCTTGGTTTACGCGCAATTCGCAGCCCGCATTCCGCTCAGCGGGTCTTCCTACCAATGGGCGTCGCGGCTGGCGAACCCCAAAGTGGGCTGGGTATTCGGCTGGCTGGCAGTCTGGGCGTTGGCGATCGGTGTGAGCGCAATCGACAATGCGCTTGCCAGTCAGTGCCTCATGCCCCTGCTCAACATGGAACCGAACGAGGACACGGCACGAGTAATCACCGTAGTCATTCTGCTGATTCAGACTGTGCTCGCCATTGCCTCGACACGGATTGTCGCACTGGTTAACTCAGCCGCTGTAGGTGTCGAATTGGCGATTGTTGTGGTGCTCGGCATTGCGCTGATCGTTGCTGTGGTGGTGACGGGAAACGGCACAACCGACAACCTCACATCGCGTGGTATCACCGAAGGCGCTCCCGATTACTTTGCCGTCGGCGGCGGGGTGATGGCTGCGATGATTCTGGGTTTTGCCACGCTCCAGGGATTCGACGCCGCAGCGAACATGGCTGAAGAGGCCAGAGACCCGTTTCGGAGTGTCCCCCGCGCAATCGTCGGATCGGTAGTGGCAGCCGGGATTCTGGGAATGTTCTTCCTGATCGCCCTGACCGTCGCCATCGACGACATCCCCCAGATAACCGAAAGCGGCTCACCGGTTGCCGCGATCATGCGAGATCAACTTGGTCCCGTGGTGGAGCGAATATTGTTGGTAGCGATATCATTAGCGTTCTTTGCCGCCGGACTGGTCGTGATGACTGGAGTGTCACGAATAATTTTTGCGATGTCACGCGATGCACGCTTCCCTGCGCACCGACTGATGCGGCGAGTCAACCCTCGTACCAAGACACCGATCCCGGCGACCATACTGGTTCTTGTCATCGGCGTCGTCTTGATGATCGCACTACCAGGTGCCGCATTGCTCGAATTGATCCTGGCATCAACGATCATTCCGTTCCTCCTCTACGGCATGACGATCGTCCTCTATCTGGCCGTACGCAGGCGACTCGATCACAAGCCGGGCGCGTTCGACCTCGGCCGCTTCGAGTTGCCGATCGCGATTGCCGCGCTCGTGTGGATTCTGTTCAGCTTATTCGTACTGATTGCGTCGGGAACCTTGACCCCGGTATTGGTGGTGACCGGCTTGATCACAGTAGGAGCGATGTACTTCTGCTATCTACTCAAATTGAAACCCGAGACACTGAACAACGAGCCTGGACTCGAGGATGCTTTCGAAATCTAGTTGAACCGGCGCATGCGTGTGGGCTTCGCATCGTCTTTGTCGGTGATGCGAAGCTTGCACACGGTATTCAGTTCCGGTGGAACCGTTTTCAGTCTCGATGCACTGGGCCTTGGCGGGTTGTGGAGCGTCGGCGTCGTTGTTTCGGGTCGATCGCAGCTGGTGGGATGAACCAAGGTTTGTGATCATCGCCCATCTTGATTTCCCAGATGCCGCGGAACCCGCTGGTGCTGTGGATCAACCGGTGGTGGCTACGGCAGAGGAGGGTGAGGTTGTCCATCACCGTCAGACCGCCCACTGACCACGGTTTTATATGGTGCGCGTCGCACCAAGCGGGTACGGCATCGCAGTTGGGGAAGGCGCAGCCTTTGTCCCGGGCAATCAACGCGGTGCGTTGTTCAGGTGTGACGAGGCGTTTGTGCGGTGTCGCATCCAACGGTGCGCCGTCGCCGTCCATCAACACTGTCGAGAGCATGCAATCGCACGCAAGCATCCGGGTCAGGCTCACACTCAGTGGCCCCATCCACGGCATGTACCCGACATCAAGATCCTCGACATCAGGCTCATCGTCATCGAACGCACTGCCGTAGAACTCGCCATCATCCGATGCGGTATTGCTGCGCATGGTCGCGCATTCCCGATGCTCGGCAAGATCTTTCGCGGTGATATGCACATTCACATGCGGACGCTGACCACCATCAACACCGGTCATGGCATTGTCGAGATACCGGCGAATCAGTTCCGTGAAGGCATCCGCGGTGCGTTTGGCAGCCGACCGCTGATCCGGGGTTCCGTCCGCGGCCGGTTTCGGCATCGACAAACCCGACAGAGCCGACAACAACATTTCACCGGTCAACGCATCGAAATCGCCCTTGATCACGACCCGACCGTTCAACGTCGGCGAAATCCGCAAGACATTGAGATCGTCGTCCTCACCGGGTGGGACATCGTCGGATTCGAATATCCGCTCCAGAACTGCAATCGCATACCGCAGTTTGATGGTGGTCGCCTCGACACCCGACGCGGCAGCGAGAAGGGTTGCCATGCAGGACGGTAACGCGTTCTCAGGCATACCTTTTGGTGGTGATTCGCAGAATGCCACGATTATCGCCGCATGATCGAGCGAAAGGTCACCGGCCTCGAACTGCGCAGCAATATCCGGGAACACCCGCAGCGCGGCACCGAGGGCAGCGATCTTGTTGCCGGCCGCGTTCTGCAGCATCGTATTCGCCGCCAACCACCGACCCACACCTCGATAACACAGCACCTGCTCGTCCGGGTTGAGCGCCAACTCATCCACTGCGGCAACCCGAATCGCTTCCAACCGAAGAATTTCCGCCGATACACAGACTGCAACGTCCCGAACCTCAGCCGGACGCAATCGCCACAACCTGCCACGCACACCTACTGCCGAACCGGCTACAACATCCCCCACTGCAGTTGAATCACAAACCGTAGTCATCAAGGCCTCCCCACCCGTGACCCCAATTATACTCGAACAACCATTCGATTCAAGAGGCATTTCGGACAGGTTCCAAAATAGATTCACTCGAGAGTCATTGATGCACAGCAATATTCGACAAGGAGGCTGCTACTGCGACTTGGCTCGTTACCCCGAAATGACCGAAAGCAATCGAGATTCTGTCACGTTGTCGCCGCCGCAGCATCCTGCTCGTCGAAGCCGGCGAACATGTCTACCAGCCCCTGCGGCGAATTCTCACTGAAGAGAATTTCGAGGCTCTCGGCAGATTCGGCAGCAGCCTTGGCTGCTCGCGGAAATAGCTCTGCTTCATAGGCAGCGAGCGCAGATTCGACGTCACCGGAGTGTTCGCTGACTGCCAGGGCGAGCAACGCACCGTCGTACATCGCAAGATTCGCGCCTTCTCCTGCAAATGGGGACATCACGTGCGCGGCGTCACCAAGGAGCGTGACGCCAGGGACGCGCTTCCAGGAATGATCTATAGGGAGGGCGAAGATGCGGCGCGGAGTCAAGCCGGTGTCGGCACGCGCAATCAAGTCACGAAGGGAGTTGTCCCATCCGTCGAGCAATCGGAGAATCGCACTCGTCGCCGCGGGAACATCAGTGAAATCGATAGTGTCAATCCAGTTCTCATCGGCACGGACACCCAAGTAGCTGTGCAGACTCCCATCACTTTCGCGGTGGCCCAGGATTCCGATGTTTCCGCGGAATGCAAAAAGCATGCCGCCGCCCATGACCGCAGCCGCCGAGGGGTGACGTTCATCGGCGTCGAGCAGGTCCGCTTCGATGAAGGAGATCCCGCTGTACGTCGGCCAGGCGTCGGAGACGAGCGGCCGGACTTTCGACCAGGCGCCGTCGGCACCGATGAGGAGGTCGGTGGTGATGCTCCCACCGTCCGCAAAGGAAACCTCGTGGCGACCGGCAACGCCCTCGACCTGACTGATTCGGGTGACTTTGTGACCCCAATGAATAGCCTCGTCGGGTAGCGAATCTATGAGCATGTCGCGGAGGTGGCCGCGGTCTACCTCGGGTCGCGAGAGAGTGCCGCCATCAGCCTCTTCCCGAAGGATTGTTCCGGCGTGATCGAGTATGCGCATTGCTTCGCCACCAGGGTGAATCAACGCGCAGAAGGGTTCCCACAAACCGGCGGCGCGTATGGCCTTCTGGCCGTTGTGGTCGTGGATATCGAGCATGCCGCCTTGCACTCGGGCGCTGCGGCTGGGCTCGAGTTCGAACACAGCCGACGTGATGCCGTGAACATGGAGGACGCGGGCAGCGACGAGGCCACCGAGTCCCCCACCGATGATCGCAATGGGGTAGTGAGTAGTCATGGTTCTCCTCGAAAAGTAGTTTCAGTCAGGGCAATTCGTGGTGTGTGAGCGATGTCGGAGTGGCCGCGATACCGGCAATGAGCGCTCGTATCGACCACGTCATGCGCTCGGTGGGCGCGCCGGCGAGAATCGCATCGGCGTGCTCGGCGATGCTGGGAAGTTCCTTGGGGTCGGCAGTTCGAACCGCGCGCACAAGGCCTTCCCACGCGGCCTCGTCATCAACGGATGCGTCGATGTCGCTCGGACTGGGAGTGCTGTGCTCGGCGGCGGCCGCGGTGGCATTCTGGAGAAGAAGATCAGCACCCCAGGCCGCACGCGCAGGATCAGCCCCGCCGTCGATCAACAGCCCGAGCACCCGATCGAATATCCGGAGCGAATTCGGGCCAGACGGACGAAGCACGAGTGCCGATCTCGCCAAACCAGGAAATGCGAACAGAACGTCCGCGTAGTCGCGCAGTAGCGTCACCAGCCGATCTTGCCAGTCTCCGTCCGGTGCCACTTCCAGCGTTCGAACGAGTTCGTCGAGGACCCCGCCATGCAGTTCGGCAGTGTTCGCGACATAGACATACAACGCGGAAGGACCTGTGTCGAGCGCTTGCGCGACACGACGCATGGTTGCCTTCTCGAGCCCCTCGGCGCGCACGATCTCGATAGTTGCGGCGATGATCCCCTCGCGAGAAAGCGCGGGTTTTGCCGGCCGTTCACGGCGACTGCGGTTGGGAGTTGACATACCGAAACTCTACACGAACATGTTCGTTACGAACATGTTCGTCATATCTCTTTTTTGGAAAGCGTGGCAGTTTCTCCACCACGCAGGACGAACCAGTTCACTCCCGCAGCACAAATGAGCCCCCGCAGCATTGATCAGGCGCGCGGGGGCACAATCAGTGCGCGGGGCGGCGGAACCACACCGAGCGCTGCGACAGCAAACGGCTCCGCAAATTTGGGCCCGAGTCCGGTTCAGGCAAACCCGAGTTCGCGCACCGCGTTTCGTTCTTGTTCCAGCTCGTTCACCGAAATATCGATGCGAGCGCGCGAGAATTCGTCGATCGACAGCCCCTGAACGATGCTGTACTCGCCACCGGCACACGTGACGGGGAACGACGAGATCAAGCCCTCGGGAACGCCGTACGAACCATCCGACGGAACCGCCATCGACACCCAGTCCCCCTCGGCCGTTCCGCCGACCCAGTCGCGGACGTGATCGATCGACGCACTTGCCGCACTCGCCGCTGACGACGATCCACGAGCCGCGATAATCGCCGTGCCCCGCACCTGGACCGTCGGGATGAAATCGTTCTCCACCCACTCGCGGTCATTGATCACGTCGAGCGCCGGCTTGCCCGCGACCGTCGCGTGAGACAGGTCCGGGTACTGGCTCGCGGAGTGATTACCCCAGATCGATAACCTAACAACCGACGCTGCCGCCGCACCGGTCTTCTTGACCACCTGCGCAATGGCGCGATTGTGATCGAGCCTGGTCAAAGCTGTGAAGCGTACGTTCGGAACATCGGGAGCGTTGTTCATCGCGATCAGCGCATTGGTGTTGGCGGGGTTGCCCACCACCAGCAGCTTCACGTCGGAGGCCGCATTGTTGTTGATCGCTTTGCCGTGTGCAGTGAAGATCGCGCCGTTGGCACTGAGCAGATCGGCGCGCTCCATGCCCTTGCTGCGCGGTCGAGCGCCCACCAACATCCCGACGTTTGCGCCGGAGAACGCAACGTCGGGATTGTCGGTGATGTCGATGGAGTCCAGCAACGGGAATGCGCCGTCTTCGAGTTCCATCGCCACCCCCTCGGCAGAGGACACGGCAGAAGGAATTTCGAGCAGTCGCAAGCGAACCGGAACATCGGGTCCGAGCATGTCACCTGCAGCGATCCGGAAAAGTAATCCGTAGGCGATCTGACCCGACGCTCCGGTCACCGTGACGGTTACTGGCGAAACACTCATTGCCGACTCCTCCACTTGCCGTTCTGCTTTCACTTCTGCGAACGACTTCCACGCTAGTCCAGCAAACCCGCCACTTCGTGGTCCGTGAGTGTGGTTCTCGGCACTCTTCCCGTTGCGCTCACCAGCTCCACTGCCCGGTACAGTGGCCGCTCCGCCAAACCGGCACCGCGCGCTTCCGCGCGCAGTTGCTCGATCAGTACCGACGACAAGGCTGCTGCCGGCACCAACTCGCTCGATGCCAAGGCGTCGGCCAGCTTGCGGAGCGCAAGGATTTCCAGCTCGCGCCCTCCCCCTGCGGTGTAGAGAGCAAGGGGAATTCGCACGCTGGATCGCGCGTCGGTCAACTTCATACTGACTTCGCTGATCCGCCCCGTGCGCACCATGAGCTCGGCGGTGACCACCTCCGCCGCGTCGACCTCACCGGTGCGGAAACCCGCCTGCGCCCGAATCTTCTTGCCGTACAACGTGATGTGTCGACGCAAGGTCATCAAGATCGCAAGCGACGTCGGAACGGCGATGATGAAGCCGACCAGCAGCGCCACCGTCGTCGAGGCAAAGACGCTCACGACAAGGCCGACCACAACACCGAGCACAATCACCGCGACGGCAATCCGCTTGAGTCTCGGCGCAATCAGCGCGATCGGGACAAGATCAAGCGAAACCGGTTCTACGTCACGAGACAACGAGAGTCCCGAGCCTGTCGACGATTTCATCGAGCGCAACCGACTCCTGCTCACCCGTCGCGAGGTGCTTGAGGACAACAACACCTTCTTCGAGTTCACGCTCACCCAGGACAAGCGCAAAGGCCGCACCGGACTTGTCGGCAGCCTTCATCGACCCCTTGACGCCACGGTTTCCGTAGGCCAGATCGACACGAATGCCATTGCCACGCAACTGATGTGCAATGGCAACCAACTTACCCTTCGCTTCGGATCCCATCGGCACGCCGAACACATCGACGCGCGCCGGCGGAGCGACGGACTTGCCCTCAGCTTCGAGTGCCAGCACCGTGCGGTCGACACCGATACCAAAACCGATGCCGGACAACGGCTGTCCACCCAACTGCTCCATCAGACCGTCGTATCGACCGCCGCCGCCGATACCGGACTGCGCGCCCAGACCGTCGTGGACGAACTCGAACGTCGTCTTCGTGTAGTAGTCGAGGCCACGGACCATGCGCGGATTGACGACGTACGGAACGCCCAACGCGTCGAGGTGGCTCAGGACCTCGTCGAAGTGCGCCTTGCAGCTGTCCGACAAGTGATCGAGCATGAGCGGCGCATCTGCCGTCATTGCCCGGACATCGGGGCGCTTGTCATCGAGGACGCGCAGCGGATTGATCTCGGCGCGGCGACGGGTCTCTTCGTCGAGAGGCAGCGCAAAGAGGAACTTCTGCAGCAGTTCACGGTACTGCGGACGGCAGGTGTCGTCGCCGAGCGAGGTGATCTCGAGACGGAAGCCGTCGAGTCCCAACGAACGGAACCCGGCGTCGGCAATGGCGATGACCTCGGCGTCGAGCGCCGGATCGTCGATACCGATGGCCTCGACGCCCACCTGCTGCAGCTGACGGTACCGACCCGCCTGCGGACGCTCGTAGCGGAAGAACGGGCCCGCGTAGCTGACCTTGACGGGAAGCGTGCCACGGTCGAGGTTGTGCTCGATCACGGCGCGCATGACTCCGGCCGTGCCCTCGGGGCGCAGAGTCACGGAACGATCGCCGCGATCGGCGAACGTGTACATCTCTTTGCTGACGACGTCGGTCGACTCGCCAACGCCGCGGGCGAACAGTGCGGTGTCCTCGAAGATCGGCAATTCGATGTGGCCGTATCCGGCCAGACGTGCGGCGCGCGTCAATCCGTCACGGACGGCGACAAATTCGGCGGATTGCGGCGGAACGTAATCCGGGACGCCCTTGGGTGCAGAGAAGGTGCTGGCTTTACTCACGAGTGGTTACTTTTCCTTATTTCTGTCCGCTGAGTCCAACGAGAAACGGATTGGAGCTTCTTTCGGCGCCGATCGAACTGTTGTCGCCGTGCCCGGGAAGGATGACTGTCGCGTCGTCGAGAATCAGAAGTTTCTTCGCGACGGAATCGAGCAATTGTTCATGGTTGCCACCGGGAAGGTCGCTTCGCCCGATCGAGCCCTGGAACAGGGTGTCGCCTGTGAAAGCCAGATCGACTGGACCTTCTGCAGTACCCGCCTGGGTGCGGAAGACAACAGAGCCCTGTGTATGGCCCGGCGTGTGATCGACCGCAAAGGACATTCCGGCGAGCTCGAACGAGTCCCCGTCGGATAGTTCGATGACCTCGTCCGGTTCGACGAAGGACATTTCCTTGATGAAGTCCTTCATCGTCGGACCGATTCCCCGGGCAGGGTCGGTGAGCATGTAGCGATCATCCGGGTGAATGTAGGCCGGCGCCGAGTACCGCTCGCAGACCTCACGCGCAGACCACATGTGATCGAGATGCCCGTGCGTCAGCAGCACGGCCGTCACCGACATGTCCTTGGAGTCGAGAAACTCGAACAGCGGCTCAGCAGCGTCCTGACCCGGATCGATCACCACACACTCGCAGGCATCGTCCTGAGCGAGTATGTAGCAGTTGGTCTGGAACATCCCGGCCGGAAAACCAGTCACGAGCACTTGAGGTAACTCCTCTTCGAAGGGCGAATCAGGCAACACGGTGTCACGTACAGCCTAAAGCTGCTGCCCCGCCAGTAAGTTCTCAGGTTGCAGTGGGAGACTTTCCGACAACTGAAGTTATACCGACCAGACGCAGTTCCACCCGTGAATATGGAGGACTCCAGCAGTGCCGAGTAACGAGCAGCGCCGCCAGGCGGCAAAACGCAAGCTCGAGCGCCAGCTCGAACGCCGCGCCGAGCGGGCGCGCAAGCGCAAGCAAATGACAATCGTCTACACGGCTGCTGGTGTCGTCGTGGCTGTTGCCGTCGTCGCCGGGATCGTCCTGCTCACCCGAGGTGACGACAGCAGCACCGAGAACACCGCTGACGACGCCACATCGACGTCTGAGCAGACGGCCGGCGCCATGCCTGCCGGTTTGCTCACGCCCTTGGCAGAGACCGTCTCGTGCGCTTACCCGACTGACGCTGCGCCGGCATCCAAGCCGAACAACCCGCCGCGCGCGGACGGCATCCCCACTACGGCGCCGGACGCGACGCCGAGCATCAGCATGGAAACGTCGCAGGGAAATATCGGCCTCGTCCTCGACGGAACGAAGTCGCCGTGCACGGTCAACAACTTTGTGAGCCTCGCGGGTCAGAACTACTTCGACGCCACGACATGCCATCGCCTGACGACGAGCCCCTCATTGCAGGTTTTGCAATGCGGCGATCCGTCGGGCACCGGTAGCGGCGGACCCGGTTACCGCTTCGACAACGAGTACCCGACCACTGCGTTCGACGCCGCAGACCCGGCCGCTCAGATGCCGGTGACGTACAGCCGCGGAACGATCGCGATGGCCAACGCCGGAGCCGGCACAAACGGCAGCCAGTTCTTCCTCGTCTACGGCGATTCACAGCTCCCGCCTGACTACACCGTATTCGGCACGATCGACGAGACCGGGCTTGCGACGCTCGACAAGATCGCAGCGGGTGGCAGCACACCCGAGGGCGACGGCACGCCGAACCTCACCACCGATATCAAGACTGTAAGGATCGACTGATGAAACGCACGTCCCTTCTGATCGCGGCCGTCGGCGCCACCGCCCTCGTTCTCGCCGGATGTTCCAGTAACGACTCCACGACCGATTCGGCGTCGTCGAGCACTCAGGCGAGCGCGAAGTCGACCACGAAGTCAGCGCCCCTGGACATGTCGCAGTTCGAGCAGTTGCCCGCCGTTCCGGCGCCTGCTGGTGCCACGGTCGACTGCACCTATGCCCCGGCGGCGGGTGCAGCCAAGACGGTTGACACGCCGACTTCCACCGGCGTCCCCGCCGAGGGCACCGTAAACGTCCAGTTGACCACCACCGCCGGACCGATCGGTATGGAACTCAACCGCACCGCCGCCCCGTGCACCGTCAACAGCATGGTCAGCCTGGTCGAGCAGAAGTACTTCGACGACACCCCGTGCCATCGCCTCGTCACCAGCCCGGGCCTGCAGATCCTCCAGTGCGGAGATCCTTCGGGCCAGGGCACGGGCGGACCGGGATTCGGCTTTGCCAACGAGTACCCGACCACCGTGTACGCCGAGAACGATCCGGCGCTGTCGTTGCCGGTCGTCTACCCGCGCGGCACTCTGGCCATGGCTCATTCATCACAGCCGGACAGCAACGGTAGCCAGTTCTTCCTCGTATACGACGATTCACTCCTCCCGCCCGACTACACCGTTTTCGGGACCATCGACGAGGCCGGTCTTGCAACCATCGAGAAGATCGCCGCCGACGGTGACGACGGAAGCATGGGAGCCACCGGCGGCGGTGCCCCGAACACCCCGATCACCATCGAAACAGCAGTAGTCGCCTGATCTGACAGCACAAAAAGGGGCGATACGAGAGATTCCTCTCGTATCGCCCTTTTCCGTTTTGTATGACCGACAAAGCGGGATCATCACTGCATGAGGATTCTGATCGCAACAGCGAGTAAGCACGGATCGACTGCCGAAATCGGTGAGCAGTTAGGCCGCGCGATTACTTCAGGGTTACGGGCACGGAATATCGAGCCTCAGGTCGATGTCAAGAAAGCCCACGACGTCCACTCGGTCGACGGCTATGACGCAGTCGTTCTCGGCAGCGCGATCTACCTCGGGAAATGGCTCAAGGACGCGACCCGTCTGGTGGACCGCGATCTCGATGCCCTGCAGAAGCGCCCGGTGTGGTTGTTCTCGAGCGGACCCATCACCCCTGGTGACAATGCCGACAATCTCAAGTGGATCAACACACCGTGGGCTGTTGAGCACCACATGTTCGGCGGCAAACTCGATCCGTCGGTGCTCTCGTTCACCGAGCGCATTGCGACCAGAGCGGCAAAAGCGACCGAGGGCGATTTCCGATCGCCGGACGACATCGCCGCTTGGGCCGACAGCATCTGCTCGACCCTCGCCGCCCACCCGGATCGGTGAAGGTCGAAGGACTCACGTGACCGCCGTAGATCTGTACTGGCTTCCGCTCGGCGCTGGCGGACATGTGGTGCGCTTCAACGGCATTGTCTACGAACGGTTGAGCGCCTGGTTCGCTCATCGAACACCGGTGCCACTTTACCATTGCGCGCTGCGAATCACAGTGCCGCCCAACGTCTATTCGATCGAGATGACTCCGGTGTGGCAGCACAAGGAACCCGATCGCGGTGTTGTCGCGGAAGGTCCGGTCGGCGCGCACTGGGCCGGTAGATCGAAGTACTTCCGGTACGAAGTGCACTGTTGGCGGAACGGACCGGTCGACGATATCGAGGAAGCCGTCGAGAGTCCGCTGCGTCTATCGGCGGATTCGGCAGTTGCCGAGCAGATCCTCGACGAGATTCGAACGGTTCCCACCTTCGTCTGGGGACGGGATGCCGTCGGCGTAGGTGACATGTGGAACTCGAATTCCGTTGTGGCCTGGGTCTTGACCCGATGCGGCGTCGACCTTTCCGGAATCGAGCCACCGCGCGGCGGGCGGGCTCCCGGCTGGCACGCCGGAATCGCTGCAGCGGCAAGACCTTCCAGGCGCACGTAAGCGACTGGCGCCGGAACAGGGAATCTGCTCGGCGCCAGTCGGTGTGAGAGAACTACGACGCTGACGTCACTCGATACACGTCGTACACGCCTTCCACATTGCGGACCACGTTGAGAACGTGGCCGAGATGCTTCGGGTCACCCATCTCGAAGGTGAACTTGCTGATGGCAACTCGATCACCGGACGTGTTGACCGACGCAGACAAGATGTTCACCTTCTCGTCTGCCAACGCCTTGGTCACATCGGAAAGCAAGCGGTGACGATCGAGCGCCTCGATCTGGATCGCGACCAGGAACACCGACGACGCGGACGGTGCCCACTCGACGTCGATGATCCGTTCGGACTGGTCGTGCAGCGAATTGGCGTTGGTGCAATCCGTGCGGTGAACACTGACCGCGCCGCCGCGCGTGACGAAGCCCAGAATGGAATCGCCAGGCACCGGTGTGCAGCACTTGGCAAGCTTTGCCACCGTGCCCGGAGCACCGGGAACCAGGATGCCGGAGTCGCCGGTACTGCGAGTACGCACCGGCATGTTCGACGGTGTCGACCGTTCGGCCAGTTCCTCCTCGACTGCGCCGACGCCGCCGAGATGAGCCACCAGACGCTGTACGACGTGGTGCGCACTGACCTGACTCTCACCGACCGCCGTGTACAACGCCGAGACGTCCGGGTACCGAAGCTCGTTCGCGATCGTGCTCATCGACTCGGCATTCATCAAGCGCTGCAACGGAAGTCCGACGCGTCGTACTTCCTTGGCGATTTGATCCTTACCGGATTCGAGAGCTTCCTCGCGTCGTTCCTTCGCGAACCACTGACGAATCTTTGCCTTGGCCCGCGGGGAGACGACAAACGACTGCCAGTCACGGCTGGGGCCTGCGGTGGCCGCCTTCGACGTGAAGACTTCCACCACCTCGCCGTTGTCGAGCTTGCGCTCGAGGGCGACCAGACGTCCATTGACGCGGGCACCGATACAGCGGTGGCCCACCTCGGTGTGCACGGCGTACGCAAAGTCGACCGGCGTCGAACCTGCAGGCAAGGTCACCACGTCACCCTTGGGGGTGAAGACGAAGATCTCCTTGACGGCAAGGTCGTAGCGCAGCGACTCGAGGAACTCCCCCGGGTCGGCCGCTTCACGCTGCCAGTCGAGTAGCTGGCGCATCCACGCCATGTCGTCGACCTCGGCGATGTCGCCGGCGTGCTTGCCCTTGGTCTCCTTGTACCGCCAGTGCGCGGCGATACCGAACTCAGCCGTCCGGTGCATGTCCTGCGTACGGATCTGGACCTCGAGGGGCTTGCCCTCCGGACCCACGACCGTGGTGTGCAGCGACTGATACACGCCGTACCGCGGCTGTGCGATGTAGTCCTTGAACCGCCCCGCCATCGGCTGCCACAGTGAATGCACAACACCGACTGCCGCGTAACAGTCACGGACCTCGTCACACAGAATGCGGACGCCGACCAGGTCATGGATGTCGTCGAAGTCGCGGCCCTTAACGATCATCTTCTGATAGATCGACCAGTAGTGCTTTGGCCGTCCTTCAACCACCGCATTGATCCGCGACGCGGACAGAGTGGAGTTGATCTCGGCCCGCACCTTCGCCAGGTAGGTGTCCCGCGACGGCGCGCGATCGGCAACCAGACGCACGATCTCGTCGTACTTCTTGGGGTGCAGGATCGCGAACGACAAGTCTTCGAGTTCCCACTTGACTGTCGCCATTCCAAGCCGATGAGCAAGGGGTGCAATAACTTCGAGAGTTTCGCGAGCCTTGCGTGCCTGCTTCTCCGGCGGCAGGAAGCGCATGGTCCGCATGTTGTGCAGGCGGTCGGCAACCTTGATGACCAGCACCCGAGGATCACGCGCCATCGCGATGATCATCTTGCGGATGGTCTCGCCCTCGGCGGCGGTGCCCAGGACCACCTTGTCGAGTTTGGTGACGCCGTCGACCAAGTGCGCAACTTCGTCGCCGAAATCGCGCGTCAATTCTTCGAGCGAGTAACCGGTGTCCTCAACGGTGTCGTGAAGCAATGCGGCCACCAGTGTGGTGGTGTCCATCCCCAACTCGGCGAGGATGCTCGCGACAGCCAGCGGGTGCGTGATGTAGGGATCGCCGGACTTACGACGCTGACTGGAGTGTCGTTCCTCCGCGACGTCGTACGCGCGCTGGAGAAGCGCCAGATCGGCCTTCGGGTACAGCTCACGATGCAAACTGACCAGCGGCTCGAGAACCGGGCGGATAGTGGCATTACGCTGCCCCGTGATGCGCCGAGCAAGGCGAGCGCGAACGCGGCGAGACGCCGACGCCGGTACGGCTGCACTCTGACCGATCCGATTGCCTGCTGTTTGCGACGAAGCGGAACTGTCGTCCGGAGCACCTGACTTCGATGGTGTCGTATCCGGAGCCGGGTTGGTACCCGATTCCTGCGACACTGCACCCGAGTTCTGTGATCGATCAAGATTCGACGTCATGTCGCCACCTCCTACCACCGAGTTGGTTAGGCAACCGCCCTGCAACGGGAAATTGCCCTGGAGGTCTACCAGACCCCCAGGAGCCAACTTTAGTACTCAGACCTTGACCAGGGACGTCAGCGGGTACTTTACGAACCGATCACGGCCCCTGAGTTCCTCGATCTCGAGCACCACGGCCACCGCGACGACGGTGGCGCCGGCCAGTTCCACCAACTGCACGGCTGCTTCCAATGTCCCTCCGGTAGCCAGAACGTCGTCGATGACCAGAACATTCCGTCCGGTGAGATCGAACCCGTTTGCCGGAATCTCGAGCGTCGACGACCCGTATTCGAGGCTGTACGAACGTGAGAGAACAGGTGGCGGCAGTTTGCCCACCTTGCGCACCGCAACCACACCGGCGCCCATTCGAGCGGCAGCACCGGCTCCGAGCAGGAAACCACGCGCGTCGACGGCCGCAATCGTGTCCACATCGGGCGCACATGCAATCAAACCGTCGAGAACAGCACTGAAACCTTCGGCGTCCGCGAACACCGGCGTCAGGTCTGCAAAACGCACACCCGGACCTGGGAAATTGTCGGCCCACCGTGTCAACCGGACTACGGCATCCGACGCGGCCAGATGCACTGCCTTCAATTCGTCTGACGTCATCCTTGTCCCACCCACACTGATTTCATTCGAAATCGTCATCTACGCAATACCCATCTGTCCATGTTCCAGCCGCTGGCCGATCGAGTCGGATTGGCCACCACGGCACTCATTCCTTGAGCGACGGCAACAGTTCGCACCTGATTGAACAGAGGAATAGTAGGCACCTGCGTCCAGAGGATGTTCTCCGCCTCCACCGACAGTCCCAATTGCGCAGCTATTGCAGGATCGGTGTCCAACTGGTCGATAATCTGATCGACCCGCACATTTCCGTATTCACCGAAATTCGAGGAGTTACCCGACCGCAGTGCTCCGCGCGCGTCGATCATGTCCGCCATGCCCGCCGCACCCGCTTGACCGGCGGTGCCGGCCAGGACCGCGTCGACGCCACCCGTGCGCAGTGCGTCCGGTGTGAAATCCGGGGAGCTGACGTCCTCGATCGTGACTCCGGCAGGTTCGCACGCCGCCTTCACGTCGGCCACGATCTGGGACCGCACCGGATCCGGAGCCAGGTACCCGACACGCACGGTCAACGCATCCAATCCGGCCTCGGACAACGAGACCTTGGTGGCTGCGACGTCCGCTGCGCTGTATCGATTACCGTCGGTCGCCGCGGCATCGCTGTACACCAACGAATCGGGGACTACGAGACGCGAATCCACCGTTCCGGATCCGACGCCGACCGCCGGCGCGTCTGGCGTGCTTCCGTACTGATCGAACAGCGTCGACCGAGGCACACAATGCCCGAATGCCCGCCGGGCTGCTTCGTCGCCCAGAACCCCCGACGTCGACAAGATGAATTGCTCGATGGAC
This sequence comes from Rhodococcus sp. MS16, assembly GCF_013277795.1. Taxonomy (NCBI): domain Bacteria; kingdom Bacillati; phylum Actinomycetota; class Actinomycetes; order Mycobacteriales; family Nocardiaceae; genus Rhodococcus; species Rhodococcus sp. MS16. The sequence continues at coordinate 402,615 of NZ_VBTM01000001.1, read as the reverse complement.
CTCGACGGGATTTGCTCGCTGGTGAAACCGGAGAGCGCGCTGAGGTCCCCGGCCGAACCGGAACCGACGTCGATCACTTCGATCGATTGGTCGACAGCATCCTTGGTGAGGTCCACTCCACGGGGCCAGACCACGATGCGGTCAGTGGCCGGTGCATTGCCCCACCACCGCTCGTTGGCGACCAGCACCAGCCCACCGTCTTCGGTGTAGTCCTCGACTCGGTACGGGCCCGAGGACGGCAATACCGACGTATCCAACTGACCGGGCGTCATGTTCCACCCGGTGTTCCAGAAATCGGCGATCTTCGTCAGTGCCTCGGTGTCATCCGAATTCACGGCCGACACCAGGTCTGGCACGCCGGCGCGTTGCATCGCGATGTGCGACGGCATCAGTGCCGTCGCCCCGAACAGGGAACGCCACTCGGTGAACGCGCGGCCGGGTTTGAACACGACGGTCGCGTCTTTTGCACCGGGCTGGCACTGCACCCGGTCGATATCGGAGTACCCCAACGTGTTGGCTACATCGAACATCGGCACGTCCGCGCCGTCGACGGTTTTCGTGAATCGGCCACTCGACGCGGCCCATGTGAGAACCAGGTCGTCGCAGGTCAGCGGAACACCATCGGAGTACACGGACGAGGGATTGAGCGTGTACGACACGGTCAGAGCCTCACCAGGCAACTGCGCCGCGGTACCGATGTCTGTGTCCGATACCGGAGCGCCGACCGGCCCGGTGAAGGTGAAGCCAGGCAGCACCCGACTGAGCGCCGCCATCGTTCCCGAGACGGCCCCGGCCGTCGTGTTGCCGTTGTACGTGGTGATCGTGTTGTCGATTGCGTATCCGATGGACGGAGCCTGCTCGGTGTCGTCCTCCGAGCAGGCCGCCAACGAACCTGTGACCACCGCGGTGGCAGCAACAAACGACAGTGAGCGAACTACTGCTCGCCTCGCTTGGAGCATGATCAGTGAGCCTTCTTTTTCCGCTTTCCGGTCGGCCGAGCGCCAGGCGCGGGAGCAACTGCGGCACGTTGCGTTACCGATGCTCCGGCACCGACAGACTCTGCGGTCTTGGCACCGAGACCCTTTTCGGCAAGCGTAGCCCGGCGAGCGAGAACCTTGCGGGTGTGAACGGCCACAGGTCCCCATCGTTCCTTCATCGACACGAGGAGCGGGGTCGCGAAGAAGATCGACGAGTAGGCGCCAACGACGATGCCGACCAACTGGACGAGGGCCAGGTCCTTGAGCGTTCCGACGCCGAGCATCCACACCGCGACCACCATCAGGGCAATCACGGGCAACACACTGATGACCGTTGTGTTGATCGAGCGCATGAGCGTCTGGTTGACGGCGAGGTTCGCCTGTTCACCGTACGTGCGACGCGTCAGATGCAGGATGCCTCTCGTGTTCTCCTCCACCTTGTCGAACACGACGACGGTGTCGTACAGCGAGAAACCGAGAATGGTGAGCAGACCGATCACCGTCGCAGGTGTGACTTCGAATCCGACGAGCGCGTAGATACCCGCGGTCACGATGATGTCGAAGAACAGCGCGATGATCGCGGCTACCGCCATGTCTCTCTCGAAACGAATCGCGATATAGATACTCACGATGACCAGGAAGACGATCAGCGCGAGCAGAGCCTTCTTGGTGATCTGGCCACCCCACGTCTCGCTCACATCGGCAAAGCTGATGGCATCGCGGGACGGATTACCGTTTCTGTCCTCGGGCTGGAATTCGTCGAAGAGTGCATTCTGGAGCGTCACGATCTGCTGCGCATCGAGCGTTTCCGAGCGAATCTGCACGGTAGCACTCGAACCCGAACCCACCGTCTGCACGCTGACCGGTTCGAAACCGAGTGCTTCGGAGTACACAGTTTCGACCTGCGATGTCTCGACGCCGTCTCCGGCCGGGAACTGGATGCGCGATCCGCCCTCGAAATCGATACCGAACGTGAAACCGCGGATCAGCATTGCCAGCAGTGCGATCGCTACCAACGCGCCGGTCAGGCCGTAGTAGAACCGACGCTTGCCGACTACCTCGAATGCGCCGGTGCCGGTGTACAGACGCGACAGCAGACTATGTTTCGGCATCGAGGCCTGGTCGACCCCGGAATCTGCTGTTACGGAACGTGCTTCGCGGTCCGCCGAGGAATTTTCGGCAGAGTTGTTGTTGGACTCACTCATGCTCGTGTCTCCTTAGCCGACGCAGCGGCGGCAACCTTACGTTCGCGGGCTACCTCTTGGACTGCTCCCAATCCGTTGACGCTGGGCTTGGACCAGAACGCCGAACGGGAAGCCAGATGAACCAGAGGCCACGTCACGAGGAAGACAACTACGACGTCGAGGATGGTGGTCAGGCCGAGGGTGAACGCAAATCCGCGCACCTGGCCCACCGCCAGTAGGTACAGAACGGCGGCCGCGATGAAGCTCACGGCGTTGCCCGAGAGGATGGTGCGGCGGGCACGGGCCCAACCACGGGGTACTGCGGAACGGAAGCTGCGGCCCTCTCGCATCTCGTCCTTGATGCGTTCGAAGAATACGACAAACGAGTCGGCTGTCATACCGATACCGATGATCAGACCTGCCATGCCGGCGAGGTCGAGGGTAAACCCGATATACCGGCCGAGCAGCACCATGATGGCGTACACCATGATTCCCGAGAGGACGAGCGACAGCGCGGTCAGCACGCCAAGCATTCGGTAGTAGACGAGGCAGTACACGAGCACGAGAACAAGGCCGACTGCGCCCGCGATCAACGCTGCTTGCAGAGACGCCAGTCCGAGCGTCGCCGATACTGTCTCGGCTTCCGAAGCCGCGAACGAGAGCGGCAGCGAACCGTACTTCAGTGTGTTCGCCAGTTCCTCCGCGCTTTCCGCGGTGAAGCTGCCGGTGATCGAGGTGGCGCTACCAGCGGGCGTTGCGCCTTGAATCGTGGGCGCGCTGACGACCTTCGAGTCGAGGACAAAGGCTGCCTGCTTGCCGATGTTTGCCGCGGTGAACTGTGCCCAGGTGTTGCTGCCCGTGGTCTTGAACGACAGGCTGATCTCGTGGCGAGACTGCTGGGAGTTGAATATCGACGACGCGTCGGAGATTTCCTGGCCGTCGATGATCGAGGGGCCGAGGAGGTAGATGTACGCACCGTCCTGGGAGCATGCGACGAGCGGAAGGGTCGGGTCGTCGTTGCCACGCAGCGGATCGGCTACCGAACAGTCGAGATTCGCGACGGCCTGCTCTTGAACCGTGGGATCGGTGCTCTGACGCAGCGCGCGCGCAGCAGCGATCTCGGCTGCGGCGGCGTCACTGGCGTCGGCGGAGTCACTCGGAGCGGCCGGTGCCGGCGGCTCTGTTGTTGGCGCTGCTTCCGATGTGGGAGCGGGTTCGCTGGTTGCCGGTTCTTGTGCTGGGAACGGGCGGTTCTGCGGAGCCTGTGTGGCCGGTGCCTCCGTTGCGGGCGCCTCTGCTGCCGGTGTTTCTGCCGCCGGCGTTTCGGTGCCGGGAGCGACCGTCGTGCGGTTGGCGTCGCGAGTGGCGACATCGATCGATCCGGTCACCGGACGGATGTACAGGCGAGCCGTCTGACCCAACGACCGCGCCTGTGCACTGTCGTCGCCTGGCACCGTGATGACGAGGTTGTCACCGTCGATGAGTACCTCGGATCCGGACACGCCGAGCCCGTTGACGCGGGTCTCGATGATTTCCTTAGCCTGCTTCAGACTGTCCTGACTGGGCGCGCTGCCGTCCGGCGTGCGCGCAGTCAGCGTGACACGCGTTCCACCCTGCAAGTCGATACCGAGCTTCGGTGTGGCCGATTTATCGCCAGTAAAGAACACCAGTGCATACAGCGCCACGACCAGGACCCCGAACAGGGCTAGGTAGCGGGCTGGATGCACCGTTCCGGTGGAAGGTGCCACGATCTTTAAGTCTCCTCATTAGGTGCCGGACGTGAGCGGTCCACGACCGCTCGAGTTGCGCCGTTCGAACGTGCGGCGATGCGTTAACTACACAGTAACTCTAGAGCAGGGTCACGACGTGACTGCGTTCAGGAATCCTTGGTGAGTCGGATTTCGGTGTCAGTCGCCGATTCTTCGAACTCGGAAGACGCGTCTTCGTCGTCACTGTAATCCTCGACGACATCACTGACACGCTCGCGGATAACCAGACGCGACCAGGTGGTGACGACGCCGGGCGCAATCTCCAGTTCCACGGTGTCGTCGTCCAACGACGTGATGGTCGCGTACAGGCCGGCCGTGGTCTGCACACGGTCGCCCACCTGCAACGAATCCTGCATCTCGGAAGTCGCGGCCATGGCCTTCTTCTGCTTGCGCATGCCCAGGAACATCGGCACCAGCAGTGCGAGGATCAGGAGGGGGAAAAGCAAACTCGACATGTGTTGATCAACCTCGGTTTTGTAGCATGTTTTTCGCCACGCGGGCCCCGGATGGACCTACGCAAGACACCAGTGTGCCACTAGTTCCTTAGGAAACCCGACAGTTCGCCACTAACGGGAGGCTCCGACAACGCGAAATCACTCCGCGTCCGGGTCGAACAACGATGCTTGTGGCTCCCTGGCGCGAACCTCGATACCACCTGCAGCGGCGTCCGGTGGCGGCGTCATGCCGAGCTGTTTCCAGGCTGCAGCAGTGGCAACACGACCGCGCGGGGTCCTGGCGATCATGCCGGCGCGAACCAGGAACGGCTCGCACACCTCTTCGACAGTCGACGGTTCCTCACCGACCGCAACCGCCAAGGTGGACACTCCCACCGGGCCGCCGCCGAATGAACGCACGAGCGCACTCAACACAGATCTGTCGAGACGATCCAGTCCGAGTTGGTCGACGTCGTAAACGGCGAGAGCGGCGCGGGCGACCTCCATCGTCACGATCCCATCTGCCCTCACTTCGGCAAAATCTCGCACTCGCCGCAGCAACCGGTTGGCGATACGCGGAGTCCCTCGCGAGCGTCGAGCAATTTCGGCACTGGCATCAACTTCGAGATTCACGCCGAGGATGCCCGCCGATCGCATCAGAATCTGTTGCAGCTCATCGGGTTCGTAGAAATCCATGTGCGCGGTGAACCCGAACCGATCTCGCAGCGGACCGGTAAGGGCGCCGGATCGGGTGGTCGCCCCTACAAGGGTGAACGGCGCAACTTCCAGCGGAATCGAAGTAGCACCTGGACCCTTGCCGACCACGACGTCGACTCGGAAGTCCTCCATCGCGAGGTACAGCATTTCCTCGGCGGGACGGGCGATCCGATGAATCTCGTCGATGAAGAGAACGTCACCCTCCACCAGATTGCTCAACATCGCCGCAAGATCACCGGCCCGCTCGAGAGCCGGACCTGACGTCAACCGCAGTGAAGAACCCAGCTCACCCGCGATGATCATCGCCATCGACGTCTTGCCGAGTCCGGGCGGTCCGGACATCAGAATGTGGTCGGGTGTTCCGCCGCGCATCTTTGCCCCGGTGAGTACCAGTTGCAATTGCTCGCGCACGCGCGGTTGACCGATGAAATCGTCCAGGCTCTTGGGCCGGAGACTTGCCTCGACCTCACCGTCCCCCGCCACCAATTCGGCGCTGACCTGGGATTCGTCGTCGAAGTCGTCGATCGGGTCGAAATTCATCGAGTTTTACCGAGCAGGGAGAGAGCGGATCGAAGTGCGACGGACGTAGTTGCGGCGGGTGTTTCCGCGAGCACGGAATCCGTGGCTTGTTCGGCTTGCTTGAGCGGGAACCCGAGCCCTTCCAAGGCCTCGACAATCTGATCACGGATCGCATTTGCTGCGACTGCCCCCGACACCCCGGCGGTCGTCGGTACTGCGTCGACCTTGTCTCGCAGTTCCACAACCATGCGTTCGGCACCACGTTTTCCGATGCCAGGCACTCTCGTCAACGCGGTGAGATTGCCCTCCGAGAGCGCTCGCCGCAGCGCATCCGGCTCGAGTACCGCAAGCGTGGCCATCGCCAGGCGAGGGCCGACGCCCGACACCGTCTGGAGAAGGCTGAACAGATCCTTGGACTCGAGATCGGAGAAACCGTAGAGCGTCATCGAATCCTCACGCACGATCATCGTCGTGAAAAGCCTCGCCTCACTCCCCCGGTGCAACGCACCCAGCGTCACCGGCGTTGCGTTGACGCGGTAACCGACACCCGCAGCCTCGATAACCGCATGATCGAGAGCTATGTCGAGTACCTCGCCGCGAACCGACGCGATCATCGTGAACCTGCCTTCTTCGTGGTCTCGGCCAATTTTGCCTGATACTTACGCATCTGCTCCGCAGCCATTGCCTCGGCGCGCGCCATTCGTTCGATCATGGGTGCCCGCCAACAGTGGCAGATCGCCAGCGCGAGTGCGTCCGCCGCGTCGGCGGGTTTCGGAGCGGTTTTGAGATTGAGGATTCGAGTCACCATCGCGGTGACCTGCGCCTTGTCTGCGGTTCCGCTCCCGGTGACAGCCGCTTTCACCTCGCTGGGCGTGTGAAAGAACACGGGAATGCCACGGCGCGTGGCCGCAACCGCAACGACACCACCGGCTTGCGCCGTCCCCATTGCCGTACTGACGTTGTGTTGCGCGAATACCCGCTCGATGGCAACGACGTCAGGTTTGTACTGCTCGATCCACAGTTCCGCCGCATCCGAGATTCGGAGCAAGCGAGGTCCGAGGTCCATGTCAGCAGGCGTACGCACCACGTCGACGGCAATGGGACGCACAACTCTGCCGTTACTCCCATCGACCACACCCAACCCGCAACGGGTCAAGCCAGGGTCCACTCCGAGCACGCGCACTTTTGTCACACCTCTCCACACCGAACAGCTGTTCGATAGCTTAGCGGTGTACGGGCGAACTGCCGACATCAACACGCAACCCGGCCGCGACGATTACCGTCACGGCCGGGTTGAGCATGGCTGCGTCGAACTAGTTCAGCGTCGACCTAGTCGGCGTCGAGTGCTGCAAGCACCTCGTCGGACAGATCGATATTCGTGTAGACGTTCTGCACGTCGTCGGAATCCTCGAGCGCGTCGACGAGCTTGAAGATCTTGCGGGCGCCGTCGACGTCCAGCGGAACCTCTACGGATGCACGGAAATCGGCCTCGGCGGAGTCGTAGTCGATCTCGGCTTCCTGCAGAGCGCTGCGAACCGCGACAAGATCCTGTGGCTCACAGACGATTTCGAAGGTCTCGCCGAGATCGGTGACCTCTTCTGCGCCGGCATCGAGTACTGCCATCAACACGTCGTCCTCGGACTGCCCGTTCTTCTCGAGCGTCACGACGCCCTTGCGAGCGAACAGGTATGAGACCGAACCCGGATCGGCAAGGTTGCCGCCGTTGCGCGTCATCGCGGTACGAACTTCACCAGCTGCACGGTTGCGGTTGTCGGTCAGGCACTCGATCAGCACAGCAACACCGTTGGGCCCGTAGCCCTCGTACATGATGGTCTGCCAGTCCGCGCCGCCAGCTTCTTCACCTGCGCCGCGCTTGCGCGCACGCTCGATGTTGTCGTTGGGGACAGACGTCTTCTTAGCCTTCTGAATGGCATCGAACAACGTGGGGTTGCCCGTGGGATCGCCACCGCCGGTTCGTGCCGCCACCTCGATGTTCTTGATCAGCTTCGCGAAGGATTTGCCACGACGTGCGTCGATCACAGCCTTCTTGTGCTTGGTGGTGGCCCATTTTGAGTGGCCGCTCATGCGATTCAAGCCCCTTTCCTGCTGTGTTGCGCACGCCGAATGCGCTTCTTTCAGCTCTGACGATGTTACCCGTCCCACGTCGCCACGTGCTGCATCCCCCGCACACTAATTCGTCAAACACGAGATTGTTTGCATAGAATGCAAACATGTTGATTCGCATCGATCACGCCTCGGCGACGCCACTCGCCGATCAGATTGCGGCCGGAGTGCGCGGGGCCGTCATCCGCGGCGAGGTCGGCCCCGGTGATCGACTTCCGTCCGCTCGCGCACTCGCCGAGTCGGTTGACGTCAATCTGCACACCGTTCTGCGTGCGTACGCGGCGCTGCGCGACGAGGGCCTCATCGATCTACGACGCGGGCGCGGCGCCGTCATCCGCGCCGAGTTCGATTCCGGCGCAACAGCTCTCCACGAATCAGCACGAGAGTTTGTCCGCCAGGCCCGCAATCTGGGTCTCGACACAGCCCACATGCTCGACCTCATCAAGGAGACCAGCACACAATGACGACCAGCAAGCTCCGGCTCTGGACCGCAGCCTCGTTGACCTTCATCCCCACGGCGGTGTTGATCGTGGCACGCCTACTGTGGGGCGATCAGCTTCCGCACACTGTCGCCAGTCACTGGTCCGGATCGACGCCGGACGGATTCGCCACAACCACAACGTTCTTCGCCATCACACTGGTGGTGTCGTTGATCGCCTCCGTCGTTGCCGCGGTCACGGCGCTTCGTGCGGGCGACTCCGCTCCCCTGCTGTTGTCCGTCACAGCCACCGCAGCCGCGACGTCAGCGACGATCTGGATCCTCAGCGTTGCCTTGACCCTCGACGCCGGCGCCCCGGAGAACGCACGTATCGGGTGGTGGATAGCTCTTCCCATCGCTGCGGCAATGACGGGAATCGCCGCTTGGGCGCTCACCTCACGGGGCGGAGCCAATGCCGAACCGCTGCTCCCCACCCCGACGCTGGACACACCGCTCACTGCCACCGAACGCGCAGCGTGGATCGGCCGCGCACACAGCGTCTGGCCGTGGGTCCTCTCCGCCGGTCTGACAGCACTCACGGTCGGCACCGCCGCATATTCCGACTGGTGGGTAGCTGTCATCCTGCTCGCCGCCACCGTCATGACAGCAGCTTTCGCGTCCGTCACGGTCCGCGTGGATAATTCCGGAGTGAGCATCAGCTCGTGGGGCATCCGGTGGAAGAAGATTGCCATCTCGAGAGTGAAGTCCGCGTCGGCCGACGCCATCCGGCCCGTTGAGTGGGGTGGATACGGCTATCGCATCACTCCACGCGGCACGGCGGTGACACTGCGCTCCGGCGAGGCAATCGTGCTCACGCTCGAGACCGGGCGCGTTTTCGCCGTCACCGTCGACCACCCGGAAGATGGTGTCCGACTCCTCAATTCACTCGTCCAACAGGCTGGCGCTCGCGAAATCTAGCCCCGAACCAGGTCGACGAAGAGCTCGTGCACACGACGGTCCCCCGTCACCTCCGGATGGAACGACGTCGCAATCACCGAACCTTGCCGAACAGCCACGATCCGGCCGGCAGCTTCGCCTGCTGCCGCCGGCACCTGGGCAAGAACCTCGACGCCCGGGCCTACCCGTTCCACCCACGGCGCGCGAATGAACACGGCCCGGACGGGATCTCCGACAATGCCCTCGAATTCGAGATCCGATTCGAACGAATCGACCTGACGTCCGAAAGCGTTGCGGCGCACGGTCATATCAATGGCATTGAGGTGCTCGGCATCGGGCCGGGTGTCGAGCACCTCGCTGGCCAGCAAGATCATGCCGGCGCACGATCCGTAGGCAGGCAGTCCACCGCGAAGCCGTTCGCGAAGCGGTTCGAGCAATTCGAAAACCTGCAGAAGCCGGCTCATCGTTGTCGATTCACCGCCGGGAATCACGATGCCGTCAACCTTGTCGAGCTCCTCGGGACGGCGCACACCCACGGCATCCGCCCCCGAATCCGCCAAGGCGGCAAGGTGCTCCCGCACGTCACCCTGGAGTGCGAGTACACCGATCAACGGACGAGTCATGCCTGTGTTCCTACCTTGTCTTCACTACCCGAGGGGTCTTCACTAACCGAGGGCTCGCGTTCTATCCGCGATAGGCCTTCCTGGACTACCGCTGCCACCATATTGCCGCTTCGATCGTAAATGCGCCCCTGCGTCAGCGCTCGCCCGAACCCGGCCGACGGCGACGTCTGGTCGTACATCAACCATTCGTCGGCCCGGAACGGACGCAGGAACCACATCGCATGATCGAGTGAGGCATTCTGCGTCTTGACGTCCTTGTGCGGCACATTCGAGGTGTTGAGCAGCGTCATGTCACTCAGATAGGCCAAGGTACAGATGTGCAGAAGTGGGCGATCCGGCAAGGTGTTGCGGTAACGGATCCAAACCCGCTGCTGCGCAGGCATATCCGGTGCCGAGTTCGCAACGTCTGCAGGCACGATTCGCAGATCCCAGTTCCGCCACTCCTCGTGAAGCGGTGTTCCGGCAAAATCGGGAATGGTCAACGGGTCCGGCAGTTCCTCCGGCATCGGGACATTCGGCATCCGGTCCTGATGCTCGATGCCCTGGTCTTCGACGTGGAACGACGCCGACATCGAGAAGATCGTCTTCCCGTCCTGGACGGCGTTCACCCGGCGTGTGCAGAACGAGCGCCCGTCACGGATCCGGTCCACGAGATACACCGTGGGAATCTTGGGATTACCCGGCCGCAGAAAATATCCGTGCAACGAATGCACGTGGAAGCGCTCGTCAACGGTGCTGACTGCGGATACCAGAGACTGGCCGGCTACCTGTCCACCGAAGGTGCGCTGCATGACAGTGGGGTGAACTGCCCCTCTGAAAATATCCTTTTCCAGCGTTTCGAGCTCGAGGATCTCCTCGATACCAATCATGTGTCCTCCGGCAGAGTAGAGGCCGACAGCGCCGGCGGGCAACGGGTTCACATTATCGGTTCACCGCCCGCACACGGCACCATGGTGGCGTGAACGCCTTCATCCCCTCGACCCCGCAGGCCCTGGCCGAACAGGTTGTATCGCTCTGTGAATCACACCCGACAGTTGCGGTGGTGGCGCTGGACGGTGCTGATTGCGCTCGGCCGGTCGAACTAGCCGAGTTGATCGGTGTTGCCGCGCAGTCGCGGCAACGTCCGAGTGCTGTTGTCTCTCTTCACGACTACGTGCGGCCGGCGTCGTTGCGGCTCGAGTTCGGGCACGAAGATCCGCTGAGCTATCGAACGATGTGGTTCGACTACGACGCTCTGGACCGTGAAGTCGTGACGGCGGCGCGGGCGCGTCGTACGTGGCTTCCCCAACTGTGGGACGAGACAGCAGACCGGTCGGCACGCTCATCCCGCCGAACCGTTCACGAGCGAACGGTGATCATTGTCGCCGGACCGATGCTGCTTGGCCGCGGTCTCGACTTCGACGTCACCGTCCGATTGAACATGTCCGAGGCGGCGATCCGGCGGCACACACCGCCTGCACAGCTGTGGACCGTCGACCCGCTACTCGAGCATCAGGGTGGCGTGACCGACCGGATCGATCTGGACGTGCGTTACGACCACCCCGCTCGACCTGCCGTTCGCGTCTACTGAGTACGAAGGTGACGCGTCAAACCTTCCTGAACCACCGCGGCGACCATGTTTCCGCGCCGGTCGAAAATCCGTCCCTGAGTCAGCGCGCGACCGAACCCGGCCGACGGCGAGGTCTGGTCGTACAACAACCACTCGTCCGCCCGAAACGGGCGCAGGAACCACATTGCGTGATCGAGCGATGCGGCCTGCATTGGTGTGTCCTTGTGCGGGATACGAGAGGATCCCAGCAAGGTCATGTCGCTCATGTACGCGAGGGCACACACGTGGAAGACCGGGTCATCCGGTAGTGCCTCCCGCGAGCGGAACCACACTTGCTGCTGAGCCGCGGCGCCTGGACGCTTGCTGATATCAGCTTGTGGGACGAGCCGTAGGTCCCAGTCTGCCCATTCGCGAGCCAGCCACGCGGTCTCGCCGTCGTCGGAGTCGGTGGCCAGGCCCAGCGTCTCAGGGTCGGGCACAGGCGGCATCTCGTCCTGGTGCTCGATGCCCTCGTCTTGAACGTGGAACGACGCCGACATCGTGAAGATCGCCTGCCCGTCTTGGATTCCTGTCACCCGTCGTGTGGCAAAAGATCGGCCATCGCGCACGCGGTCGACCAGAAAGACAGTGGGCTCCTTCGGGTTTCCGGGTCGGAGAAAATATCCGTGCAGGGAATGAACCAAGAATTCCGGATCAACGGTACGCACGGCCGAGACAAGTGCCTGACCTGCCACTTGCCCACCGAATGTTCGGGGCAGCGTGGTCTCCGCAATTATCCCTCGGAAAATGTCGCGTTCGAGGCGTTCCAGTTCCAGAATTTCTTCGATCGTCGCCATCGCTACTCCCGTTCTCCGCATCCGCCGAATTCTCACCGACAGTCACACAATGCCTGATGGTGGACAAATTCAGCGAATTCAACCAGCGCAGACACGCGAAACACCTAAAACGGACACGGTCGTTCTTTACGATTCAAGTTACAGCTGAATTCGCGATCGCAGACCGGGAGAACCCATGCGCCGTCACAGCACAACAGCAGCCGTCGCTTTGACGATGAGCCTCGTCGCCCTGACCGGGTGCGGCACCTCGTCGGAGGTGACGGATTCCTCCGACGTGTCGCAGACTGAGGTCACGTCAACCAGCAATGGCGCAGCTCCGGCATATGCGGCAACCTTGCAGCCGACCATCGAGAAACTGATGAAAGACAACGTCATTCCCGGCGCAGTGGTGCTGATCTCGTCGCCGACACAAGGCGACTGGACCGCGACATTCGGCACACAGGTCATCGGCGAGGACAAACCGATGTCACTGAACGACTATTTCCGCGTCGGAAGCAATACCAAGACCATGACGTCGACGGTCATTCTCCAGTTGGTGCAGGAAGGAAAACTCAGCCTGGACGATCCCATCGGCAAGTACATCGACGGGGTGCCCAACGGCGACACGATCACCATTGCGCAGCTATCCGACATGCACAGCGGGCTGTACAGCTATTCCTTCGACCCACAATTCAACGCGACGCTCGACAACGACCCGCAGAAGGCGTGGACACCGGAGGAATTGCTGGCCATCGCGTTCTCCCACCCCGTCGATTTTGCTCCGGGCGAGAAGTTCGAGTACAGCAATACCAACATCGTGTTGCTCGGCCTGCTCATCGAAAAACTCACCGATATGACTGCGGCACAAGCATTCCAGGAGCGCATCTACGAACCCCTCGGGTTGACACACACCTCCTTGCCGGACGCAACCGATTCCTCGATCCCCGACCCCCATCCACAGGGCTATTCCTTCGGCACCAATGTCTCCACGATCGACACCTTCGCCCTCCCTGAACCAGAACTGAGCGCAGCGCTGGCCGGCACCTTGAAGCCGAACAACGAGACCGATGCCAACCCGTCCTGGACGTGGACGGCGGGCGGCGCAATTTCGACGGTCGGAGATCTGGCTACCTACGTCAAAGCCCTTGTCGGCGGCGGGTTGCTGAATGACGACATGCAGAAGATTCGCCTCGACAGCATTCAACCCACTGATCCGAGCAATCCCTCGGCCGCCGGCTACGGTTTGGGCATCGCACGCTTCGGACCTGCCCTGATCGGCCACGACGGCCAGATTCCCGGATTCATGTCATTCATGGCCCACGACCCGAACACCGACCTCACCATTGTGATCGCCACCAACCTGGCGACGGTACCGAGCGGTGAGGGATCGGCGCTGGTTCTGGCCAAGGGCATCATTCCCACCTTCTACGGCGGGGGCGGCGTACCCGGCGGTGACCCCGCGGCGGTACCCGCGGCGCCAACACCGACCCGCTGACTAGTGATCTTCGTCCAACTCGCCCGATTAGTCCCCTCTCGCGTGAGAAAATAAGACATGACCGCCAACGATCTCTCCTCGAACTCACCAGTCGCCGTACTCGCAGCCGAAGAAAGCTGGAAGCTGCTGAGCCAAGCCACATTGGGCCGGATTGTGGTCGGAGCTTCCGGACACGTGGACATTTTTCCGGTCAATTACGTGGTCGATGACAACCACATCTACTTCCGCACCGCGGAGGGAGCCAAACTCGTCGAACTGACCATCAACGATCGCGTTCTGTTCGAAGCCGATCACGTTGGCCCAGAACAGGGATGGAGCGTCGTAGTACGCGGAACCGCGCGGGTCATCACGTCGTTCACCGAAACCGCCAAAATCGACGAATTGGGGTTGCGGTCCTGGATTCCGACGCCCAAGTACAACGTTGTCGAGATCACCGCATCCGAAATTACCGGCCGCGCCGTGAAATTCGATCACAACCAGAGCTGAGCGCAATCGAAACGCACCACTAGCCAGGTCAGCCCACCGCCCCGGCCGACAGCGCAGCCTGCCAGCCTCCGTACTCGCTGATGTCTTTGCCCGTGGACGCCGCCTCCTGGTCACAGCCGAACCCGGTTCCCCAACTGCCGTCGTCGAATTCGACCGATCCGAGCATCATCGGCGTCGGCAGTGCCGCGAGAAATGTGCCGAGCGCGGCGGGAGTGAGTTGCCAGCGCTCCCCCACAATCGACACGCCGCCCTCGCTCACCCGGATCAATCCTGGTTTAGGTGGCGCGGTGTCCAGCGCACTGAGTCGGTAGCGCGGAGCGGTGGCTACCGGCCCACACCAGCGGGCACCGAGTCCGGCCAGCTGATGCTCGAGCGGCTGACCGCGCAGGTGAGCGCCGAATACTGCCAGCTCGACCGTGTCCGCGGGCGCTGAAGTCCATCCGGTTGCCTGGTCGCCATTCACCATCGCCGCGATGTCAGCAGCGACGCCGTCCTCGAACGCACGGCCCAGCACCGTCACCCCGAACTGCGCATTGCCTGCCCTACCGGCAGGAACCGCGACAGCTGACAGGTCGAAGAGATTGCAGAAGTTGGTGTACGTGCCCATACGGGAGTTCACGCCGATCGGATCAGCCGCAACCTCGGCGATCGTCGGATGTTCCGGGGCCGTCGGCACCATGAGGGCATCGAGTCCGTCGAGCTCCTTCATCGCCCGGTTCCGCAACTGCGCCAACAATTCCCGGTCCGCGAGTAGTCGATGTGCCGGTATGACTCCGGCCGGCGCAATGATCGAACGTACCGTCGGGTCCACCGCATCGGCGTGCGCGTCGACGAATTCGCCTACCGCCGCATATCTTTCAGCGACAAGCGCACCGTCGTACAGCAGCTTCGCGGCGTCGAGGAAAAGCGTCAGGTCAATCTCGACTACCTCGGCACCCGCAGCCCGCAGCTGTTCGACAGCTGCTCCGAACGCTGCCGCCCACTGCTCGTCGAGTCCGGGCAACACAGCTGGAACTGCGACGCGTGGCCGCGGCGGCGCGGCCAACCGGACGTCGCTCGGCCACTGGCGGCCCGGTGCGCCTGATGCCATCACGGCCATCGCAGACTCGGCGCCGGCCAGATCCGCGGCGAAAATGGTCACGCAATCGTAGGAACTGCACGCCGGGACCACTCCCTCGGTCGAGACGACCCCGACGGTCGGCTTGATGCCGACAATGCCCTGCAGACCTGCTGGAACACGGCCGGACCCTGCGGTGTCGGTACCGATCGCGATGTCGACCAGCCCGAGCGCAACAGCTACCGCGGATCCAGAACTCGAGCCACCCGAGATGTACTCCGGCCGACGCGAGTCGCGTACCGCGCCGTGCGGGCTGCGTGTGCCGACCAGTCCGGTCGCGAACTGGTCGAGATTCGTCTTACCCAGCACTACTGCGCCCGCCGCCCGCAGAGCCGCAACGGCGGCCGCGTCGACCGCGGGTGTGTAGGCGAACTCGGGACATCCGGCGGTGGTGGGTAAGCCGGCCACGTCGACGTTGTCCTTGACTGCGAGCACCAGACCTCGTAGCGGCAGGTCAGCGGTGGAGGCATCGACGCGCGCGGCCTCGGCCATCGCGTCGACCTCGGGGCGCAGGTGTATCCAGATCTCCGGCCGGTCGACGCGCTCGATCGACCGATATGCCGCCGATACCCGCTCGGTCGCGCTCACGCGGCTACCTCCTTGACTGTTGTTGTGGTGCGGGCAAACTCACCCGCAGCTGACCAGGCGTCCCGCTCGGCGCCGAACGCGACTGCCTGGGTTGCACGGAATTCCGCAATGGAGTCCGCATTGTCGGTCAGGAACTGCTCGTGTTCGGCGAGGGAGAAACTGCCGTCGGTGATCTGCACGCCGCCGGGCCCACCTGCCGCCGTCTCGGCGCGCAGTTCGAGCAACTCGTCCGGCTCGACGGGATACCAGGAGATCCGGTCGAAGAACCGTAGCAACCAGGGCGTACCGTCCTCGAACGGTCCGGACTTCTCGGGATAACGGTGATTCCACACCTGGGTGGTGCGTCCCACGAACTGGTAGCCACCTGGCCCCTCCATGCCGTAAATGCACAGGTACGCTCCGCCGATACCGACCGCGTTCTCCGGCGTCCAGGTACGTGCCGGGTTGTACTTGGTGGTGACCAACCTGTGTCGCGGGTCGAGCGGAGTGGCAACCGGCGCACCGAGATAGACGTCGCCGAGTCCAAGGACGAGGTACTCGGCGTCGAAGACCGTGTCGAAGACGTCAGCGACCGAATCCAGCCCGTTCATGCGCCGAATGAACTCGATGTTCCACGGGCACCACGGCGCATCGGCACGAACACCGTGCATGTAGCGCTTGATCGCCTCGCGGGTGGACGGGTCGTCCCAGGACAAGGGCATCCGCACCGATCGGCTGGGGACCACGAGTTCGGACGAATCCGGGATCTGTTCCTCAGCTTCGGCGAGCAAACCCATCAGCTTCGACACCGGAAGCACATCAGGGTCGACGCGCACCTGCAGCGACCGGATGCCGGGGGTGAGATCGAGTAGCCCAGCCGGCTTCTCTGCCTCGAGACGCTGATGCAGCGCGTGCGCCCGCGCCCGGAGCGCGAGGTCGAGCGTCATGTCCCCGTATTCGACAAGAACGTTGTCGTCGCCCGAGCGGCGATACGTCACCGCAGTCTTGCCGTCGCGGCGGGCGATCACTCCGTCGTCCCCGTCGCCGCCGTCGCTGAACACTGCCGGCAGGCTCGCGCGCCGACTCAGGCCCAGTTGACCTTTCGATGCGGCACGATCGGCGCGGATCGGCACAAATCGAACCGTATCGCCGGGGCTCAGTTGGCCGAGCTTCCACCGTTCCGCGGATACGACGGTGACCGGGCAGACAAATCCACCCAGACTCGGACCGTCCGGCCCGAGCAGGATGGGGGTGTCACCGGTGAAGTCCAGTGCGCCAACCGAATAGGCGTTGTCGTGAATGTTGGAGGGGTGCAGTCCGGCCTCGCCGCCGTCGTTGCGCGCCCAATCAGGCTGCGGACCGATCAACCGGACGCCCGTTCGATCGGAGTTGAAGTGCACCTCGTAGTCGGTGGCGTACAGCGTGTCGATATCGTTGCGGGTGAAGAACTCCGGTGCGCCGTGTGGACCCTCGGTAACGGCGATCTCCCAGCGGCCACCGATCACCGGTACGTGTTCCATCGGAACTGGTTGGGCGGCATCGGGGTTGCATGGCCCCGCTCCGCAGCTCAACACGTCACCCTCGCGTAGCGTCCGCCCCTCGTGACCGCCGAACTTGCCGAGCGTGAACGTCGCTCCGCTGCCCAGGTAGTCGGGCACGTCGATCCCGCCGCGGACCAGCACGTAGATCCGTAGTCCCGGACCTGTTGTCGCCCCGACGTCGAGGACACCGCCGGCGGGAACCTGCACCGGCGCCCAGGCCCGGACCTGCAGTCCGTTCACTCGGACAATGGCAGGTGCGCCCGTGACACACACGACGGTGGCCTCGGCGAATCGCAGTGCTGGTCCGGCCATCGTGCATTCGAGCCCGGCGGCTCCCGGTTCGTTCCCGAGTGCTTCGTTGCCGAGCCTGAAAGACAGGTCGTCCATCGGGCCTGACGGGGGCACGCCGATCTGCCAGTAGCCGACGCGACCTGGCCAGTCCTGGACGGTGCTCAACATACCGGGGCGCTGAACGGCGATCTCGGTCATCGCTCTTCCTCCGGACGGGTCACGATCATCCGTACCTCTGTGGGGTCGAAACCGTTGCAGGGGTTGTTGATCTGCGGGCAGTTCGATACGAGTACAAGCGTGTCGATCTCAGCGCGCAGGGCGAGGCGCTTACCCGGCGCGGAGAGCCCGTCGACAATGCCGAGTGTGCCGTCCGCGTCGACCGGAACATTCATGAAGAAATTGATGTTGGAGACCAAGTCTCGTTTACCAAGGCCCCACTTGGCTCCCTCGATCAGGAAGTTCTCGACACACGCGTGCTGATGCTTGGTGTGGTGGCCGTAGCGCAGGGTGTTCGACTCCTGCGAGCACGCGCCACCGACGGTGTCATGGTTGCCGACCTCGTCACCGACAAGCGTCATCAGAGCTGTTCCGTCGTCGGCGCGAAGCACGGACCCCGTCGTGAGAAACAGATTGCGCTGAGCTGCAACGGTTGCGGCAGCTGAATACCGAACACCATGATCATCGGCAGCATAGAAGAGGGAGTCGACGGCTTGATTGCCGTGCAGGTCGACGATGGTCAGGACGTCGCCGGCCCGAACGATCGCGGACCAGGGTCCACGGGCGCCGACAGTGTCATCAAGGATCACGGCTCCGGGGACAAGAGCGGGAGTGTCTACGGCGGTGGTCATTTGGCGTCCCTTCCGAGCTGTGCATCATTGACTGGCTGTGCTTCATTGACGGGCTGTGCTTCATTGACGGGCTTGGCGGCGTTCCAGGCGTCCTCGGTGTTGAGGACTGCGCGGCGGTACTCGGGATCGTTGTTCGGCAGAGCCTCCAGATCCTCGGGTGCCGTCCATGCCACTACCTCGAGGGAGGTGGTGCCGAACGTGGTGGCCGGGTCAAGCGGGTGTGCGGTATTGGCGATCAGCACGATCACCGGGAGATGGATCAGCAGCTCCAGCTCCGTTCCGGCGCCGGCATTTCCGGTGCTGGTGAGTCCGCCGTCGGACTCGACGCGCACTCCGTGAAACAGTGTCAGCACCGGCGGCAGGTCACGCGCGGTCAGACCATGTTTGGCCGCAGCCAGTGTCAGCAGTTCCCGGCCCGCGGGCGCACCCGAATGGACGGATCCTTCGCCGTACTTGGCTGTGTTCGTAGCCAGTGAAGTGGTTCCGCAGAACGCGTCGTGGTGACCGGAGGTATCGGCCACAACGGTGGCCAGCACCCGTCCCTGGTCGGAGAGCAGCGGATGCCCCACCCTCAGGTACGCCTGCCACGGCACCTTGACGGTATCGGCGATGTTGAGCCGCTCGTGCGGAGCGTCGGCCCGGTACAGCAGCAGGTTCGCGCAGGCACTGCCGGCGATGTCGCGCAATCGGAGCCGCGTGCCGCGGGCCAGCACCTTCGAGGTGTAGCGGCCGCCGGGCACAGTCTCCGCCCAGGTGAGCCGGTCAGCGTCGATACCGGCCGGAGGCGTGGGCCAATCGTAGGCGGGAAGGACGGGCATCGAGTCGGTGATCGCACCGGCCTGCGAGCGGGCGTGTTCGCGGGCGGCTGCTGTGGTGTCGGTGGCAGTGTCGGTCGTGGTCACTTCGTAGCTCCAATCGTGACGGGGTTCGGAACGGTTTTGCCGCGCGGGTAGCAGAGAGCGCCCACCAGGACGACGGCAATCACGGTGATCGGGGCGGCCCATTGCAGGATCGGCATGTCACCGGACGGGTTGAAGATTTCGGCGCGCGGCCAGGACAGGTTGATCACCATTGCGGCTCCGTACAGCACCGCCGCGATGTTGACCGGGACGCCGAAGACGCCCAGTGAGAACAGCTTTCGGCCTTCGGAGTCGTACTGGACATCTCCGTGCGGCCAGCCTTGCAACCGTCGACGCAGCAGCGGAACGGTCACCATCAGGTAGGCAAGGTAGATCAGCACGATGCACACACTCGACAGTGTCGTGAAGATTGCCGAGTTCCCGACGTTGACCGCGAGCACCAGGATGCAAGCGATACCGATCAGGACGGACGGCGCGATGGGAGTTCCGGTGCGGGCGTTGACCTTCGAGAGGGTCTTCGATGCGGGCAGGCGGCCGTCGCGGGCCATGGAGAACATCAACCGGGACGCAGCGGTCTGAATCGCGAGGGTACAGACGAATACCGCGATAGCGACGTCGATCAGCAGCAGGGTGCCCCACGGGGAGCTCAGGATTGCGCCGAGCACGTACGGCAGGCCTTCGGTTGCGAGCCGACCGTCGGTGAGGCTCGGCGCTGCCATCAGCGCGCCGACGATCATCAGGCCACCACCAAGAGCAGACACCGACAGTGCCAACCGAATGGTGCGCGGTGCGACGCGACGCGGATTGCGGGTCTCCTCGGCGAGTTCGCCTGCCGAGCCGAAGCCGACCATGACGTACGCGGCCATCAATCCCGAGACAATCCAGGCCCAGATGTAGCCGGGCTCGCTGCCTGCGGCGCCGGTGTCGAATACCACCTGCGGGCCACGCTGAGCGTGGGTGAAGAACATGCCGATCACCGCGATGACGCCGATGATCTCGCAGGTCACACCGATATTGTTGATGCGCGACATCCAGTTGACACCAATACAGTTGATCGTTGTCGTGAGCACCAACAGCACCGAACCGAGCAGTACCGCGTTGGTCGCGCCACTCGACGATGTCAGCGAGCTGTCCTCGCCGACGATCTGAAATCCGCTCCACACGTTTGGCAACACCACCTGCAGGGCGATCGCCGCCGCAGAGGCGGTAACGATCTGCGCGATGATCATGAACCATCCGGCAAACCACCCGATGATCTCGCCGCCCATCCGCCGGGACCACTGGTAGATAGCCCCTGAGATCGGATACCGCGCAGCAAGTTCGGCGAAGCTCAGCGCCACCATGAACTGGCCCAGGAACACACAGGGCCACGTCCAGAAGAATGCCGGTCCGGCAAAGCTGAAGCCGAGTCCGAACAACTGGAAGATCGTGGTCAGGATGGAGACGAACGAGAAGCCGGCCGCGAACGAGGCGAACTTGCCGAGCGAGCGGTGCAGTTGCTGCTCGTAGCCGAACTCGGCGAGGTCGTTGTCGTCGCTGGGCTTAGGTGCCGCGATCGTCATTGATTCTCCTGGGGCCTGGGGGCTGTATTCCTGTCAGTTGACAGTTTTCTGCGCTCCCGTTCCCTACTGGTGTCTCTCATGTTTCGCTGTGTAGCGATTGCGTTGCGAGTCGATGACATCGGTTACCGAAACGTTTCCGAACCCTCACGCGGGTAGTCGGTGATACCCGACAGCGCGGCACAGCATTAGATAAAGGCCATGAACGTCGTCCGCGATCCATCGATGCTCCCGGTACGCGAGTTGTTGCGTGGTCCTGCATTGACCTGCACGCCTGAGACAACCGCCGCCGACGCTGCCCGCGCCATGACTGCAGCCGGCCGACGATACGTACTCATCCCCCTGCGTGAGAATGCGCTGGGCATCTTCACCGACGGAGACCTCCGTCGGAGGATTGTCGCGGCCGGACTGGACACCACCACCCCCGTTTCCGAGGTGATGACCACTCCCGTACACACGGCCAACGCTGACCGGCTCGGCGCGGACGTGCTGCTCGATATGCTCGAACGCGGCGTGCGGCACCTGCCGGTACTGTCCGCTCGCGGCGACGTTCTTGGTGTGGTCGAGGACGCGGATCTGTTCGCCACCGCAACTCGGAGCGGATTTCTGGTGCGCAGCACAATTTCTCAGGCCGCCGACGCCGACGAACTCGTGGCTGCGACAGCACGGATCCCGGGGCTTGCGGTGGGACTCTGGCGGGCGCGTGTGGCGGCGCTCGACGTCAGCGCCATCGCGTCGGTACTCATGGATGCCGCCGTCACCCGAGCCGCGAGCTTGCTCGCCGAAGGCCATCCCGGTTCGACCTGGCTCTCACTCGGCAGCATCGCCCGCCGCGAGACCATGCCAAGCTCCGACGTGGACAGTGCCCTGATCTGGGCGAACGACGACAGTCCCGAACAGCAGGTCCGCGAAACCGCGTACGGAAAGCGGGTGCACGGATTACTGGAGCGCTGCGGACTCCCCTCGGACGCCAACGGGGCGGTAGCGTCGAGCCCGCGGTTCGCGCGTTCCGAATCCGACTGGCTGCGTGGGCTCGACGGCTGGCTCGCCGATCCTTACGCCGATCAGGGCATCGTCATGGTGTCACTGCTCGCCGACAGTCGCGTCGCGCTCGGCGACCACCAACTTGCTCTGTCCCCCGTCGTATCCGAGCGACTCGATCCCGACGCGCTTCGACTGCTGCTCAAGGAAGCAGTCGAAGGTAAGGCGCGGATGCATTCACTGCGCGAGCGTCTCACCCGCCGCACCGATTCCGTCGACATCAAGGCGCAAGGCGTGATGCCGATCGTGAACATCGCGCGGTGGGCTGGGCTCGCCGCAGGCTGCGCGGACCCGTCAACCATCGTGCGACTGCGAACGGCAGCGAACTCGGGAATCCTGCCCGACGACGACGCGACGATGCTCGCCGAGTCGTTCGACGTGCTGGCTCAGATCCGGCTACGGCATCAGTGCGAGCAGATCGAGCGAGGCGAGGCCCCGACCGACGTCCTGGCACTGGACTCGCTGACGCCCCTCTACCGGAGTCTGCTCGCGAGCGCCGTCCGCGAGATCGCAGGGATACAACGGAAACTCGCATACACGGGGCCGCCGGCATGACGGAATTGACCGCCGCTCAGCGTCACGCGGTCCTTCAGACCGTGGCGGCCGAGCGACTCGAGGGATGGCAGCCCACTGGCGACGACCTCACCGATCTGGACGCGCTGGCCGTCGGCATGTTCACGTACGAGGACTACATCGAACGCCACCGTAGTGCCGCGTCCACGCGCGCGGTCCCACGCCGGCGGCTGCGACTGGCGCTACCTCGTCCGTACCTCGTCACCGGAACTTCTGTGCTGCGCAACAACTTCGGATTCAGAGACCAGACCCAGCTTCGGGACGTCGAGTACGCCGCGACCGCAGCCCGCCTGCTCCAAGCGCATCTGCAACAAGCGCCGACTCCGCGCCAGGTGGACGCCGAGTACATCTTCGGGTTGCACGGGCGTGTGTTCGGTGACGTGTTCGGATGGGCGGGGCAGCAACGCATCGTCGACATCACCAAGAACGGGGACGGTTTCGCGCCGGTCGGGACGATCGGCCGTTATCTGCGTGAAGTCGAGATCGCGGTTGCCGCGACGGACTGGCACCGCGCGGACCGCGGACGCCTGGCCTACGCACTGGCCACTGTTTATGTCACCTACAACCACGCGCACCCGTTTCGCGAAGGAAACGGCCGTACCGGCACCCTGCTCCTGCACCAACTCGTAAGCTCGACCGGGTTCCTCCTCGACCTGTCGGGTATCGATGCGGCGGAATGGGTTGCCGCCTCTCGTGATTCGGCTCCTTTTCGCCGCACCGGCGCACCGTCGCCGCGCCCCATGATTCCCGTGTTGCGGCGCGCACTCGTAGACCACAGTGATGGAAGGATGGTGTGATGACCACAACCGGAGCCGGCCGCCCACGGCTGTCGACACGCAAGCGTCCCGGGGCAACGGCACGCGACGAGATTCTCGACGCAGCGGCCGAGTTGTTCACTACCGGCGGCTTCACCAGCACGTCAACTCGAATGATCGCCGACGCAGTGGGCATCCGGCAGGCGTCGCTTTACCACCACTTCGCAAACAAGGACGACCTGCTGACCGCGCTGCTTGTCGGGACAGTCACCTCCCCCTTGGCTTTTGCGGAAGACATGCGCGAGAGTCCGGAACCCGCCGCAGTGCGTATGTACGCCCTGACCTGGTTCGACGCGCAGCAACTCGCAAACTCGCGATGGAATCTTGGTGCCCTCTACCTGCTACCGGAGCTACGGACCGAACGATTCGAACCGTTCCGAGCGCAACGCGGAACACTCATGGATCTTTACACGGAATTCGCCCGTGACGCGCTGGTCCAGATCAATCCTGACCGCGAAGTCGATCTCCAGATCGCGCAACTACCGTTCCGGCTCGTCGAGACCGTGATCAACACAAGGTCGGACGCTGAAGCGGAAGGTTCCAGTGCCTCACCTTCGCCGGAGGTGATCGCTGATGCCTCGATCCGGATCCTGGGGTGGACAGGATCGACCACTGAACTTGCTTCTCGTACAACGGCACTTCTTGACGAGTACTCCGGCGGACAACGTTAGTGCGCCAGTGTGGGAAGTTCGTCGAGCAATCTGTCGAGCAAGTTCAGGTCGTAACGATTCGGGCGCGGTTGTGCCGGCGTGGCGATGTCACCCTCAGTGGGGAAACCGTGAATGACCCGGCCAATCTGCGAATCCGAGTCGACGCTGTGCAAACATCTGCCGAACTGCGGCGAACTCGTGCTCGAATCGGGTAATCGGTTCCACCCCTACAGCGGCCAGACACCAGCTGTAGTGCAGTTTCAGCGGATCGCTGTCGCATATCGCGTCACTACTCGCATCCTCGAGCGCTAACGCTTGCATCCAACGGTGTGCATTCACCCGCGCCCAGTATGCCGCCTGTTCCATAGCGTCGGATCCGTCCGGTTCCTGACCCGTCGGGCTGTATTCAGCGACGAACCGCCTGCGACTGGCTCGGCACCACGTGGTCTTACCTGCGGCACTAGGCCCTTCGACGGCGATGATCACCGGCACACCCTACCTACGGCTCGTCGACAGTGCCGCGCTTGCACAGCCTCCTCGATGAGCGACGTTAGGGCACGATGGTCGAATGGCGGTTTCTCAAAACGGATTCGCGCGTACAACCGGTGCGGTCGCGGTGGCGACCGCAGCAAGTCGCGCAACCGGCTTTATCCGCACCCTTGCCTTGGCCGCGGTGCTAGGCACTGCTGTGGTCGGTGACGCCTACAACGGCGCAAACAGCATGCCGAACATGGTGTACGAACTGCTCCTCGGCGGCGTGATGAGCAGCGTCCTGATCCCTGTTCTGGCAAGGGCACGACTCCGCGGGAGAACCTATTCGCGGGTTTTCACCCAACGCCTGCTGCTGGCGACGATTCTCGGCGCCGCTGTCATCACCGCCATAGCGGTGGCGTGCGCCCCGTTCCTCGTCGCCGCCTTGGTGTCGGATACCGAACAGACACAGCTGACAACCGCGCTGGCGTACTTGCTGTTGCCCGAGATCTTCTTCTACGCGATCGCAGCGACCGCGACAGCCGTGCTGAATATCCGCGAAAGCTATGCGCCGGCGGCCTGGGCGTCGGTGGTCAACAACGTGATCGTGCTCGCGATGGTCGTGGTGTTCGCTGCGATACCGGGACCTGTGACGTTGCTGCCGTCGACGATGACCACCGCACAGGTTCTCGTCTTAGGCATCGGGACAACGATCGGCATCGTGGGACAGGCTGTGTGGACGGTGACCGCGTTGCGTCGTACCGGATTCCGGTGGAGTTGGCGGGTACGCCCGGTGCCGTACACGTGGCGCCCGGTCCGCGTCGGGGCAAGGCTGCTCGGCTGGGTGCTGCTGTATGTCGCGATCAGTCAGGCAGGCGTCACGTTCGTGCTCAGAGTTGCATTCAGCCAGGGCGGAGTCTCGACCTATACGTACGCCGACCTGCTGTTCCAGGTGCCGTACGGCATCCTCGGGGTGTCCCTGCTGACCGTGCTCATGCCGCGCATCTCCCGCGCGGTGGCGCTCGGGGACCGTGACGCTCTGGTCACCGACATGGGCCGCGCTGCCCGGTACTCGGTTGTTGCGCTCGTCCCCGCCGCAGTCGCGATGACCCTTCTCGGGCCGATACTGACCACGGTAATGTTCGTCGGACGCGTCGATGTCGATGCCGCTCGCACTATCGGTGTGGCGCTGGCACTGTCGGCATTCGGGCTTCCGCCGTTCGCGTTGGTCATGCTGCAACTGCGGGTCTTCTACGCCGGCAATGACATGCGCACGCCAGCCTTGATCAACGCCGCAATGGTGGTCACAAAGGTCTCCGTCGTTACACTCGCTCTCGCATGTCTACCAAACCAGGTGATCGTGGTGATGCTGCCGGTCGCAAGTTCACTGTCCTACGTCGTCGGTGCCATCAGCGGGCACTTCGTGTTGCGCCACCGCTACGGCTTGCTCGGCTTCCACACAGTGCTTGCAACATTCTCGAAGGTGCTATGGGCGTCGATAGCCGCCGGCGGGGTCTGCGTCATGACAGTCTGGGCCTCACACCAACTGATCGACAACCCTCGCACGGCCGCAGCAGCATCACTGGTCGCCGTACTCGTCCTCGGAGCACCGACATTCCTCGTCACAGCCACAAAGATCGGCATCCCCGAAGTCCGCACCGCCAAGGCCCTGCTCAATCGTTGAGAAAGCAGGCACCGCACCCACCGAACTGACGTGGTACGGCGCTACCCGCCGGGCATTCCGGCCGGTAGCGCAATGGTGGTCCCGCTCCGGTCTGACTGTGCGGGGCCACCAATGCACGACGCTAGCCCTTGACGAACGCGAGAATGTCCTGGTCGAGGGCATCCTGATATGCGCCGTAAATGCCGTGCGGGGCTCCCGGATACACCTTGAGGGTGCCGTTCTTGACGAGCTTGACGGACTTTTCGGCAGCAGCGGCGATGGGAACGATCTGATCGTCGTCGCCGTGCGCGATCAACATCGGAACGTCGATCGCCTGGAGGTCCGCCGTCTGATCCGTCTCCGAGAATGCCTTGACACAGTCATAGGCCGCTGCGAGGTTCACCAACATTCCCTGTCGCCAGAAGTCGTCCTTCGCGCCCTGCGAGACCTCAGCGCCGTCACGATTCGCGCCGTAGAACGACTCGCTCAGATCCTTGTAGAACTGCGACCGGTCTTTCAGCACACCAGCGCGGATTCCGTCGAACGCCTCGATGGGCGTGCCTTCGGGATTCTCGTCCGATTTGACCATGATCGGTGGGACCGCGCCGGCGGTGATCACCTTTGTCACACGGCCCTTTCCATGCTGCGCCGCGTACCGTACCACTTCACCGCCACCCGTCGAATGACCCACGACTACAAGCTCTTTCAGGTCCAAGGTTTCAACGAGCTCAGCGAGGTCGCGAGCGTACGTGTCCATGTCGTTGCCGGTGTAGGTCTTCGACGAGCGGCCGTGGCCACGACGATCATGCGCAATAGCCCGGTACCCGGCATCCGCGAACAACTTGAGCTCGACTTGCCACGCGTCGGAACTCAGTGGCCACCCGTGACTCAGCAGTACGGGTTGGCCGGTGCCATGCTCCGTGTAGTAGATCTCGGTTCCGTCAGAGGTGGTGATGTACGGCATCCTTGGCTCTTTTCTCGTGTGATGGAAGGAGATCTGACAGCGTGCACGTGCCGGCTAACCGACCTCCCTGACGCTACGGATGCCCACACCGGCGACACTAGAGACAAATTTCGACAACTTTTCCTACAAATGTCGAACGCCACGTGATCTACAAGCGTCCGGTCTTCATGTGCACGACTAAATTGTCTGCCACATCCCAATCCACAGCCACGCGAAACCGCCGAAGCCCGGTGTGATCTACCGTTCTGACTCCGTGAGAGTAATCGCAAGAGCGGAGCGATCGAGCTTTCCCCGCGGAGTGCGCGGCAACTGATCGACTCGGAGAATTCGCACCGGCATACTCGGACTGGGAAGAGTTGTTCTCAAATGCCGCCAGATCGTGTCGGTGTGCAAACCTTGATCGCTGACAACAATCGCGACCGCCGGGGCCTCCCCCATGCGTGCGTCAGGAACACCGATGCACGCGGCCTCGGCAATCCCAGGCAGTGAGGTCAATGCCGCTTCGACGGCCGCTGGTTCCACTTTGAGGCCCGCACGGATCAGCATCTCGCTCTCACGACCGAGCAATTGCAGACGCCTGGCCTCCACATGCCCTCTGTCGCCGACAGTCATCCACCCGTCGACCGGGCCGTTTACCACCCCGGTTTCGGTGAGATAGCCGTCGAACAACATGTCGCTCTTCACATGCACAAGTCCGTCGCGAATCTCGGCGTCGACGCCGTCGAACAGCTCGCCGGCCGAAAACTCGTCGAGGTCACCGAGCCCTCGATCGAAGGACACGAAACTCAATTCCGATGCGCCGTAGAAGTGCACCAACGAAGCATTCGGCAATATCGCCTGCAGCGCGTGACGCCCGGCACGCGGCCACCGAGCGGCCGACGAGATCACTTCACGGACACAGTCGACCGGGCCGATGCCTGATCGCACGAGGTCCCAGGCGATCGTGGGAACCGAATACAGATGGGTTGCACCCGTTTTCACCGCTGTTTCCGCGCCACGCAAATCGACAGTGGCACCGCGGGTGAGCGCATGGAGCGCTCCGTACAGAAAGTGGGTGTGATCGAGGACGCCCGGTACGGACACTCGATCTCCGACACCGACGTCGAACACGGCATCCGATCGATCAAGAGTTCGCGCCCAGGACAACTGATTTCGGACGAAGAGCTTCGGCTCGCCGGTAGTGCCCGACGTGACACCGATCAACAGTTCGGAGTCGGCCGACGCCTGATTCGACGCCCCGTCACTTTCGAGATCAACCGCGGTGACAAGTTCACCCGAGAACCCCAGCCTACGCAACCGCCTGTGCTGCTTCGATTCCGCGACAACGGCTCCGGGAACAGACAGCTCGAGCACCCGCTCCAACTGCGGCCCGAGCAGATGGCGATGAAGTAGGACCACACTGGTACCCGTCCGCATCGCAGCCGCGACAACCACCAATGATTCGACGTCCGAGGTCGGCAGTACCGCAACTCGGTTCATCGACGCCAGTCCCGCGGCGACCCGGCACACCCGCGCCCAGAAATCGGCGTAGCTGATCTCGTCGCGCGACGAGACAATTGCGACCGTCGACGGATTGATGCGAACTCGTCGAGCAATTCGTTCCGCCAGAAGTTCGCTCATCGTTGCAGCCTCACGAAACACGCTCGACCAGCATTGCAATGCCCTGACCGCCGCCGATTGCGCACGCTGCAAGCCCCAGTTCCGGGCCGCCGTCGGCGAGCATCTGACTTGCCAAGCGCACCAACAGAACAGCTCCCGAAGCGCCCCACGGATGGCCCATCGCAATTGCCCCGCCTTGCGGGCAGATGATGGATTCGTCGAGTCCGAGTTCGTCCGATACTGCCAGGACTACGGAGGCAAACGCCTCGGTGATTTCGACAATACCCAGGTCGGACGCACCGATTCCGGTTTTTGCGAACAGCGAGCGAATGGCGGGA
The DNA here is from genome assembly GCF_013277795.1 of Rhodococcus sp. MS16. NCBI lineage: Bacteria > Bacillati > Actinomycetota > Actinomycetes > Mycobacteriales > Nocardiaceae > Rhodococcus > Rhodococcus sp. MS16. The sequence goes on along the minus strand of NZ_VBTM01000001.1, from coordinate 373,651 downwards.
ACCGGCCCGAGTCCCGGCAATGCCGGATCGGACCCGGCAACAGCTGTGCCGAGAATTCGGAGCGCCGGCATTCCCTGCGCGAGTGACGCCGTCGTCACAGCGAGCACTGCGCTGCCGTCCGAGATGCCACACGAGTTCCCGGCCGTTGCGGTGCCGTCGACCCCAAAACTTGGACGAAGCCTCGCCAACCGTGCTTCGGTCATGCCGCGACGAATCCGCTGGTCAGCGGCGACGGCGCCGATCGGCACAATTTCGGACGAGAAATCCGACGCTGCCGCGAGCGTGTGCGAACGCGTTGCATACGCATCCTGGCGCTCGCGGCTGATGCCACGCAATCGCGCGAGATCATCTGCCGCACAACCCATATCGGGATCGGCAAAGCCCTGCGGAGCAAACGGCGCCCGGGTGTATCGCGTCAGTTCACCGCCCGAAGTGGGCGGCCAGTATCGCCACGGAGCAGTACTGGCGGATTCGACGCCACCCGCCAGGATCAGCGTGTCGTTTCCACTGCGTACGCGCAGCGCGGCCTGCATGACCGCATCGAGGCCCGAACCGCATTGTCGGTCAACGGTGACGCCCGGGATAGAGAATCCCAGCCCGGCCGCAAGCGCTGCGATACGAGCAGGATTGCCGCCGGGGCCCACGCAGTTTCCGAGAATAACGTCGTCCACGTCGGCCTCGATGCCGGATCGACGCAGCACAGCATCTACTTCGCCGAGTACCGGGGCGGCGAGATCCGTCGCTGTGAGGTCTGCAAATCCATGGCCTGCATTACCGATCGGGCTTCGCCGTGCGGCCACCAGAACAGGAGCGGAATTCATGAGTGCAACTCTTTCACGAACCCTCGAGCGACTTTGCCACTACCGGTACGTGGCAGTTCGTCGACGGTGATCCAGCGACTCGGCATGGCTTCTCGTGCCAACAACGCCCGCGCCTGCGCACGAATTGCCTGGAGAGTGACGGCGTCGTCGTGCTCGATCACAGCTGTGATCGTCTCTCCGAGAACCGAATGCGGCGAACCGATTACGGCGGCGCCTCTGACGCCGTCCATTGACTCCAGGGTTCGCTCGACGTCCTCGGCCATGACCGTGGTTCCGCCGACGTTGATCGCAAACTCCCCGCGGCCGAGAATCGTCAACTCCCCGTTCGAGCCGAGGATCGCTCTGTCCCCCACACCGAACCACTCCGCCGCACCCAGCACTCGATACGGCGAACGGACAAACAAGAGTCCGTCGCGAATCTCGGCGTCGACGCTGTCGAGTAAACGCATCGGCTCAGGCACCCGCCGGGCAGCGACAATGGAAAGCTCTGCAGCGCCGTAGTATTCGACTATCTCGATCCCCGACGCTGCGGCCCGGGCACCGTCGTCCAGCATGGTCCCGGCAACAACGGCAGTCCGCAACCGCGGCGCCTCGAGCACAACGCGTCGCAACACGGCGGGAACCGCGTGTACAACCGTCGCATCCGTTGGGTCGTCGGTGACACACGCGCCTCGCCACAATGCGTGAACAGCGCCGAACAGGTGCATCGTTGCGTGGAGCGGCCCGGTGATCAGCACTCGATCATGTGCCTCGATGCCGGTGATGGTGGTGAACTCGGGGAAGCTGTCGAACCACGACGCCGCTGTCCTGGCCAGCGGACGTGGCCGGCCACTGGAACCCGACGTGGCAACAAGCAGGAACGACGACGGATCGATTTCGCCGCGCTCGGGTCGCGTCGCCGGATCCTCCACGATCACCGCGGTTCCACGCCGCGCGGCAGCAAAGATGCAGATCAGCGCTTCCAGCACCGGCAGCGCCGACGCGTCACACACGGCAGCCTGCGGCGATCGCTCGATGGCGGCGTCCAGTTCTGCATAGGTGAGAACTGTGCCGCCGAGATCGAGCGCCCGCTGGTCGCCGTGTCCCCCGAGTGCTCCGATCACCGACGAATCAGTCCTGGATATGCTCGGTGTACCCCCTTGGCGACAACACTCGCGACAACCACCTTCAACGCATCGCCGGGGATAAATGCCACGTTGGTACTCAGTGCCGCACCGATACCCATGTCGGTCCGCAGGATGAGCCCTGCCGTGCCGAACAGATACACGACAACAATTCCGCCAAACGCGTTGATCAAAATACCCAGCACAAGCGGATACTTCGGCAAGATCCTGGCAGTGAGCCAGCCGATGCACAGTACCGCGGGAATCCAGCCGATCAGGTAGCCGGCGCTAGGCCCAGCGAGGGCAGTGAGTCCGGTGCGTCCGCCTGACAGCAGTGGCAATCCCATCAGTGTCAGTGCCATGAAGACGGCAACTGCCGCAACACCTTTCCGTGCACCGAGGATCGCACCGGCGAGAATAACTCCGAGCGTCTGCAGCGTGATAGGCACGCCGCTGATACCGATCGAGATAGCGCCGGGAAGACCCAATGCAGCGATCAGCGCCGCGAACACCGCGATCTGAGCCATTTCCCTTGCTTGAATGCCGACCGGCGACGCCTGCGCGCCCTCGAGACTTGACATGCCCACTCCTTCAGATACTTGAACGACGTTCAAGATAGCAGGTCTGCGACTACACCAGTAGTCCCGGCATTCGACATAAAACTGCTGGACGCGTGACCAATCACATCGGTCACGCGCCCAGCGGTTTCATTTCCTCTCACGCGAACTCAGACCAGAAGCTTGAGTTTCAGCTTGATGATCGTTTCCACGTCCAAGCCGAGTCCGTCGACGAGATAGCTGTCGAAGGATTCGTAGTTGTTGTCCAGTTCGTCGAATGCCGCCTGCAGATAACTGGCATCGACCCCGAGGAGCAACCGATAAACCTCGGCGTACTCCTGACCCTTTGCGGCGGCAATACGAGCCACCTTTGCGTCGATCGACGCCGCGGAGTACTCGTTGGTGAGCAGATAGTCCTCCATGATCGTCTCTCGAGATACACCTGCAATGCTCAGTAGCAGCGCCGATGCCCAGCCGGTGCGATCCTTGCCTGCGGTGCAGTGGAAAATCTGCGCACCGGGGGTATCTGCGAGCTGGGTCAACAGCTCACCGAATCCGGCACGGGAGACGGAATCACTGACGGTCGACCGGTAGCCGGACTGGACATACGCCAGCGCTTGCTCTTTTGTGGCAATGGAGGCGACGTCGCCGCTCGGATCAGCCGCAAGGACCTGAATTTTCTCGTAACGAACCCCGCTGGGCAGAGTGTTCGGGTTCGCCGCGATCTCGGCCTCGGTCCGCAGGTCATACACCGCGGTCAGATGGAGCGACTCGAGTGTCGCGAGGTCCTCGGCGCTCGGGGTTATCGCGTTGGCGCGGTAGAACACTCCCTGGCGCACATGCAGGCCGCCGGTTCCGATGTAACCGGCTTCCCGACCTGCCACATCGCGAAAATTGTCCACCGATGCAAGTCGGGGTGCTACGACGGCAGCCGGCGCACTCGAGCCGAGTTCCGACGATCCTGAGAACGGTAGATCAATCGGCGTCGCGGTAGCAGCGCTTGCGCCGGCTAGCACGAACGAACCAGCTGATGCGAGCGCAACACACGTTCGGGCCGCTCGACGCAAGCTCGTGGGGCGATATGACATCTGATCAATCCTTTCCACAAGGAGCACAAGAAGTTTCGGATATGAACCGCGGTTAGACCGTCGGCGGGGGAAGCAGCTTTCGTGCCGCAGCCTGGGATGCCAGAAGCAACTCGGCCCGATTGTGGCCGCTATTTCTGATTGCCGCCGTTTCGTGCTCTTTCACCACCACGACGGGACCGTTGGCGATATTCGCAAGCCCTTGGGCGGCAACATCGCGAGGGTCCGAAATGCGAAGGCCCGGCGTGTCCATGTTCAAACCTGCGCGGGCCATAGCCGGGGTTCGAGTGAGGCCGAGAACCAATTCGAGCACATCCACGCCATGGTCTTGCATCTCGAGCCACAGCCCTTCGGCGAAAGTTCTGCAGAAAGATTTCACCGCCGAATAGACGCTGATCTGGGCCGAGCCCAGATATCCGCTCAGCGAGCCCACCAACAAGATCCCGCCACGTCCGCGTTCCCTCAGCCGACCTCCGAAGTGGTGGACGAGCAGCAGCTGACTGGTGATGTTCAGATCGATGACGGACTGAAACCGAGTGAGATCGCCGGTGGCAAATTCGTGACCGTAGGTGTTGGCTCCCGCGTTGTAGATGAACAAGCCGACGTCGATGTCGTCTGTTATCTGCCGAATGCGATCAAGCGCATCCGGGGCCAAGAGATCGACCGACAGCGTGCGAACCTCGACGCCTCGAGCGCGGCCGGCATCAGCTATTTCCTCGAGTGGCCCTTCCTTGCGCGCCAACAGCACCAGGTTGAAACCTTGATCGGCCAACTGGGTGGCGAATTCCGCTCCCACGCCTTCCGATCCACCTGCAATTACTGCCCACGGCCCGTACTTCGCGATGTCCATTGCTCTCCTACCTCATCATGTGTAATGGCTGCCTGTCATAGTGCAGAGCCCGCTCGGGGAGCGAGAGCGCCCAGCCCGCTGACCGGGACGGAACGACGTTTGCCGGCAACTGATCCCCCAGCGATACTTGAAACTGTTGTAAGGCATAGCCGTACACCGCCAACGGGCCAAGCAGGCGCGTTTCGTAGGCACTCCACACCGTGGCGCACAGGGATTCTCCCCGAACCTTCGCGCATCAGAGCGAAAGGGACCATGATGAAGACGGACGCACGCCAGCCATAACTCTGCGTCCCGTGAAGTAGTCGACTGATGCGAGGAGTAGTGCAGAAATGGGCACCATGAAAGCTGCGGTTGTACATTCGTTCACCGAACCGTTGACGATCGACGATATCGAAGTCCCGGAACCAGGGCCCTTCGAAGCTTTGGTTCGCGTCGAGTATTCCGGTGTCTGCCACACCGATTTACATGCAGCGCACGGCGATTGGCCGGTCAAGCCGTCGCCACCGTTTGTTCCTGGCCACGAAGGCGTCGGGACGGTCATCTCGGTTGGCGAGTCGGTCACCCGGATCAGCGTCGGAGACACTGTCGGAAACGCCTGGCTGTGGAGTGCGTGCGGAGAATGTGAGTACTGCGAAACCGGGTGGGAAACCTTGTGCCCCAACCAGAAGAACGGTGGCTACTCGGTTGACGGATCATTCGGCGAGTACATGCTCGTCGACTCCCGCTACGCGCCGATCATTCCCGCCGGCGTCGATCTGTCCGCAGTAGGCCCCATCCTGTGCGCCGGCGTCACGGTCTACAAAGGACTGAAGGTCACCGACACGCGACCAGGGCAATGGGTACTGATCTCCGGAATCGGTGGCCTCGGACACATCGCGGTGCAGTATGCCGTCGCGATGGGGCTCCGCGTGGTTGCCGTTGATGTCGACGACGCCAAACTGGAACTCGCCACCAAACACGGCGCCGAACACACCGTCAACGCAAGCACAGTGGATGATCCTGCCGCAACCATCAGCGCCCTCACCGGCGGCGGAGTTCACGGAGCACTGGTCACAGCCGTCAACGCACACGCTTTCCCCCAAGCTGTCGGCAGTTTGCGCCGCGGCGGCACCGTCTCGCTGGTCGGACTCCCACCCGAGAAATTCCCCCTCGACATCTTCACCACAGTGCTCTTGGGATTGACTGTGCGTGGGTCGATTGTCGGAACCCGTAAGGACATGACCGAAGCTGTGGACTTTTTCGCCAGGGGGCTGATTAAACCCACTTATTCTCTTCGGAAGCTCGAGGACATCAACAGCATTTTCACCGACATGGAGGCCGGTCAGATCGACGGCCGTATCGTCCTCGATTACACCGCAGGCAAGTCCTGAACTGAACTAGCGACGAGTAACCGTCAGTGCAAAGCCTCGCGGACGCATCGTGAGTTGCTCCTGAACCTCGAGTTCGTAGGACGGGTCCGCTGTGAAGTCGTAACGATGCAGGATCACTGCGAGTGCCATGAGCATTTCGTGATACGCGAACTGGCGTCCGATGCATGCACGTGGTCCGGTGCCGAATGGTTTGTATGCGGCACCGGACCGCGCCCTGACTTGTTCGGGAAGAAAGCGATCCGGGCGGAATTCGTCTGCGTCCGCGCCCCACACGGCTTTGTCGCAGTGGACGCGCTGCAGGACAACCATGACCCAGTCGCCCTTCTTGAAGGCGTATTTCCCACCGAGGAGAGTGTCTTCCTTGGCTTCGCGGAAATATCCCGGAGCCGTCGGCCACAGCCGAAGTGTTTCGTCGAGCACTCGCCGTACCGCGCGCAACTTTCCCACCTGATCGAACTCGACCGCCGGAATCTCCCGGGACGGCCACAACGCGTCAACCTCCGCCCGAGCCTTTACGGCTTCCTCGGGATGCTGGGACAACAGCCACAGGGCAAAAGACAAAGCGCCGGCCGAGGTCTCGTGGCCGGCAACCAGGAAGGTCAAGATCTGGTAGCGGATGTTGACCGGATCAAGCCTTTCCCCGGTGGCCGGGTCGACCGACTCCAGCATCAAGGTCAGGAGGTCAGGTCGATCGGCACTGTTCACTTGCCGATCTTCGACAACTCGATCGACCACCGCGTTCAGATATTCGACGTCCGCGGTGTGGCGGCGACGGCGTCGGCGGTCGAATAATGCCCTGCCCGGAATCGGGAGGCCCTTCTGCTGAATGTATTCCAGAGCTCCGAGCATCGCCGTCACAAACGGATCGATATCCTCGCGATCGTAGGAATTGAATCGATAGCCGAATCCTGCTCTGCCAATTGTCTCGAGGGTCAGTTTGCTCATCTCCTCGGACACGTCGACGGGAGCATCGGCATGGTCCCAGGCCCCGACCATCTCCCTGACGACATCGAGCATGGTGTCGTGATAACTGCGCATCGCCGCTTGTGTGAAGCCGGGCATCAAGATCGCGTGAGCTTTGGACCAGTTCGGTTCGTCATTTTCGGCTGTGAACAATCCGTCACCCGAAATCGGCCGCAGCTGACGTAGCGGCCGGGCAAGGTTCTTTTGCCAGCGCTTTTCGTCATTCACATCCTCGGCCAGGTCGACCCCGCCGATGAAGCTCAATCGCATTGTCAGAATTCGACGCTGGTAGATCGGACCGAGCGACGCCAGAATCCGTGCCGTGTTCTGCATCGGCTTGACTGGGTCCAGCCCGATGATGTCGCCGAGAATCGGCACTCGCCGCGGAGGGTGGGGCGGAACTTCGATGCTCACTGACGACTCCTGGCTGTTGGCACTGACATCCGCCGGAAGTCTACGGGGCAGCTCGGTGACACCCACTTCGCGAGACCCAAGACTGCTACCGCCATCATGAAGCCGCTGGATTCCGTCGGGTGCCGACGGCCCTCTCGTGCGAAGAGTCAGTCAGGTATCGACATTTCAGTGCATCAATAGCACTGTGTACCACCGAGTTCGCATGGGATGGCTTTCGACAGCGCAATTCGCCATTCCCATGGCAACGGAAGGAACCAGATCCAACCACCTGCGATCATCGCGAACCCCTCAATCCCCTGCATCGCACTACGTCGAATTCACGTATCCACCGTTCGACCGACCTCACTGAGATTTTCCGACGGTATCGAAGGGCGACAGAGGACCGTCAAGACCGTTGATCCGGTTGAGTCGGGCTTCGAGCATCGCGGCATGTTCGGGTCGGCAGTGGGTCGTAAGCCGCATCAACAGTGCGCGGAGCCGATCGACGGTCATGGGTGACGTAGTGGCGCTGGCGATCACGTCATCGAGCCCGATCTGGACATAGTCGTCCAGAGTGGGGCGAGACAGCACTACTCGGACGTGCCCGGAAGAGTCGGTGATGTATGTCGGCGCGGTGTCGACAGACGCCACGCGGGTAAGCAGATCTTCGATTTCGTCTAGAGCTTGCACCGCGGTGGCCGGATCGTTGACGGCCGGAGACAGGGCTCTCAGAGCGATGTCTGCCAAGAGCCGGAGCGCGAGCAACGGGTCGCCGTCGAATGTGCGTTCGTGGCGAGTGACCAGAGCATCGAGAAATGTTGGTGCCGAGAGTGACCCACGATGTACGTCGGCAACGGACGCACCGTACAGCAGTGTATCGCCTTGCACGACCTGAAGAACGACGACTACCTGAGCAACTGTCGCTGCCTCGAGCAAATCGTCGATGATGATCTCATGCAGCACGGCTGGCGGGTTGGGCCATACGATGGTTGTGTGATCGGCAGGCAGCGCCAATGGCGGTGACGGTGATTCCGAACCCCTCGTGCTGTAGTACGCGCCAAGGACTGCGCGGCCCCGACTGCCTATCGATTTCAGAACCGGTGCCAGCTGGATAGCGGCAAAAGAGTGAATCTGAAGCGCTCGCAGAAATGCCAGCATGGCGAGCAGGAGTAGTACCGCGATAATGGGAACGACCACGGAAACTCGGGCGCGGTTGCCGATGGCGAGTGCTGCGGTGATGGAGAATACGGCCTGCCCCACCGCGAAAGCGAAGGTTCGCCACACGATCGGATCGTCGCGGAACAGCGTCAGCCGGGGTGTGAAAGTTGTTGCTGCCCACTGTACAACAAGAAACAGCAACGAGAATATAACCGCGATGGAACCCAGCAATCCCAGCCCTACCGCAACCAACATATCGGTCACCTGGCGGGCTGGGACTGTTGGCCCGAATTCGACGAGTGGCATCAAAAGACCCAAACTCACACCGGCAAAGATCGAAACAAGCTGGCTCAACCCCGCTCGCCACCGACGGCGTCCGCGAAGAAATCCATGCTCGACCGGCTTGCTCATCGCCCTATCCGCTCGAAGTCATCGAAGCTCACTCTCGAGCATTGCCCGCCCCCTGGTGCTGTTGGCGTGATACCGCAACCCTCGAGATGCCCGACGAGCCGATGAGGCGGATCTGGGGTACACCGGTGAGCTGATCAGATCGTTTTTGTAGCGTCGGGCCGCCAGGTCGCAACTGCCCAGATGACCACGACATCGAGCGCGATGATCACGATCGACCACAGTGGGTAGTACGGCAGCCACAGGAAATTCGCCACGATCGAGAGCGCTGCGATGACAAAGGCCATCCCGCGGGCCCATGTCTGTCCCACGAACAGCCCCAACGACACCGCAATGCCGATGATTCCGAGGATGATATGTATCCAACCCCACGTCGTGACGTCGAATTTGAACGCGTAGTTGGTTCCGACCACTACGATATTGTTGTCGGCGAGAGCAGCGATACCTTGCAGGAGAGCAACGACACCTGCGACAAACAGCAGGGCAGCCGCCGCTACCGTAGTACCAATCGCAAAGCCCTGTCGGACAGGATGGTTCGCGGGAGCTTGGTTCGGAGCAGTCATGACGTCCCCTTCATCGGCAGAATAGCGTGTGAACAGTTTCCCGAGATTCAGTAGGGCGAACATCACCCCGAACGGGTGAACCCGCACTCATGTATTGGTTGGAACGGTATGCCGCTGCTGTACTTCCGTAATGTACTCACGGATGGCGTCCCGATTCTTGACCAGAAAGCGAATTTTCTCGTCCAACCCGGACGCTTCAGCCTCGAGCATCGCCAGCATCTCCGGTGTTACATCATTCATATGAATGACGCGTTCTTGATCCAGACACGGAAGGATCTGCCGAATCACTCGCGTCGGAAATCCCATCTCCAACAACCCTCGTATCTGGAAAACCCGATCGACCATACGTTCGTCGTAGTCCCGGTAGCTGTTTTCGGATCGTCTCGGAGCGATCAGGCTTTGTTCCTCGTAGTAGCGCAACAGCCGCCGAGATACCCGTGTCGCGGTGGAAAGCTCGCCTATCTTCATGTAGTTGAGGATGTTTCGAGCGAACCGAGGTGCAGGCGCTCACGCAGCGTGCCGGTCAGGCGATTCGATCCGAACACTAAGCCGAGTTGCTGAAGGACGAGTGGGATATCCGAGCCGTTCACCGCCGGCCGTAGTCGCACACCGTCTGCACCAGCTGCCACAAGCTCTTCGATCCGACGGACGAGTTCACCCACCGAACCGACAAATATTTCGGTGTCCGACGAATACGGTGCGCCTGACAGTTCGTCGAGTGCCCTCTTCATGGTCACTGCCTCGTGGCGAGTCGCACCGAGGAAGACGACAAGATCCACCAGAGTAGTCAGCGGTCTAGCGATCAAGTCTCGTTGCACTGCAGTGCATTCAGTTTCCACAGCGTTCAATACGTCGCCGATGGAGACCCCGTTCGTGCTCGGAGTCGGCGTCACCAGAATCACGTCGGCTGCCGCAGTCGCCAACTTGTAGGGCACGTGGGCGTGATGTGCCAACGCGAGAACGACGGGTTGCATAGCCGTGGTGACCGGGACGCCGAGTGGGCCTGCGACGTCGTAGGTCGCGGTCGTGATTGGCTGGGCCGAGATCTTGTTGACATCGACGAATCGTCCGTCCGTCCCGTCCAAGAGTGCGTCTTCCGTCCACGTCGACCACAGTGCTCGGAGTATCTCAATCGACTCGGTAGCTTTCGAGAAAACTGGCGCCAGTCGGGTTCCGATCTTCTCGGGAAAGTAAATGTCGGACTCTTTCAGGTCCGGAACGGGCTGCGGGTGGACGAAATGATGTGTGTCGATGCTTCGCGAAGTGATCTGGGCGCGAAGCCCGACTCTGCCTCCGCTCAGGACGTTGAGCGATGCTATTTCGGTGGCGATACTGTACGGCTCGCTGTGGGTGAGGTTTCTCGCGGCGATCACACCAAGTTGTTGTGTTCCGAATACGGCCAGCGCGGTCAGCGCGACCGGCGACAGTCGACCGCGCACCTGGTCCTCCTTGCCGTCCATTGCCCGGAAGTCCGACGACTGAAGCCCGATCGATTCCTCGAAGGTCACGAAATCTACGACGGATGCATCGATGTCACGCAACAACGCCAACCAATACGGAGCAGTGAACAGTTCGGTCGGCGTGTGACCCTGTAGTCGCCACGCCGCTGGATGCCATCCGGCGGGTTCCAAACCGATGCCGATTATGGGTAAGCAGTGGGACTGTAGTGCGTTCATATGTGAACCTGATCTTCCTGATGGATGTGTGCGGGAGATCGGAACCCGCCACCGCCAGCGGTCAACATGATCACCACGGAGAGTAGGGCGAGTGTCACCGTCCACAACGGCAGAGATCGAGCGCCGTTGAGGGTCAGTAGAACTCCGCCCAACACCGCTCCTGCAGCCATAGCACCATTCCACAGCGTTGCAAGAAGTGCCTGAGCGTCGTCTGCATGCGAGCCTGCGGCAACCGCTGCCGACGTTTGCAGCAGAGTCGGAATTCCTCCCCACCCCAGGCCCCATATTGCGGCAGCGACATAGACGAGCAGTGAATCCTCGGTAGTGACGGCCAGAACGGTTGCGGCAACTGCAATCGAGACGGCACCGACCACGGAGAAGGTCCGAAGCTTCGTGTGAATATGTTGACCTACAACAACAATGCTGATCAGGCATGCCACTCCGAACGCCAATAGAATGAGGTCGGTATCGCCTCCCATACCGATCGCCTCGAGGAACGGGGCAATGTACGCGTACATGATCGTGTGCCCCAACACCACAGTGAAGGTCACGATCAGAACCGCGTCGACACCGGGGATTCGTGCGGCCCCGAACATGCTCCGCTGTTTCCGGTTTCGCGGCCGGCCAGGACGATCCGGAACTGTCAACCCGATCGCAACGAGTAACGCAACAGCCAGACCCGACATGAGATAGAACGGCGCACGCCACCCGGCGGCGTTTCCCAAGAATGTTCCGAACGGAACGCCGAACGCCAGAGCCAGCGGAATTCCTGCCATAGCCACCGCGATGGCGCGGCCCTCGAGATGTTTCGGGGCAAGACTTCTGGCGTACCCGGCAAGCAACGCCCACGCAATCCCCGCAGCAACTCCCGCGGCAAAGCGAGCGGTCATCGTCAGAACATAGTCGGAAGAAAATGCGGTGACGGTGTTGGCGACCGCAAACCCGAGAATCGCGCTCAGCAGTAACACTTTCCGGGACCACGACGCCGTCGCTGCAACCAAGGGAACCGTCGTCAGCGCCGTTCCCAGCGCGTAGACCATGATCGTCTGCCCGGCAGCGGATTCACTGACATCGAGACTGTCACTGATTGCGGGTAGCACTCCAGCCGGGAGAGTCTCCGTCAGGCTGGTGATGAAGACGCACGCGAACAAGGCCAGTAGCGGGACTCTCGGAAGCTTGTCCGGAAGACGTTGGTTGGTGCCGAGAACTTGTTGCTGTGAAGCGATGTCATCTGCCATGGACCGATTGTCAACCCTCACATCAATGTGAGGGTCAAGCATTCCACGCGTATCGGATCGCGAGTCAATCATTGTGATGCCGTGTGAGTTTCGTTCGTCCAGTCGAGAAACTGGCCATGGGCACCGGCTAACCCATGAGGTACACCGTCGAGAGAGACGACAAACTTACCGCGACGCGTCTGCGTTGACGTCGTCAACCGGTTGTCGATGGCCGGAAGGACTCCGACCCCTTCATTGGCAATCCAGTGACATGGAAGCGAACCCACAGTGTCCACGAACGCCGCTCGATCCGACGGGGCGAGGTAGCTGAGAACAGCACTGTGAAAGACCACCACAGTTGTGCCTCGAGGTGTCTGCTCGACGAGGTCTGCAATGGTGGAATTGAGATCACCGCGAATCAGATGTGGCGGATCCTCTCGAGCGAGGGCGGCAGCGTCTCGCAATCGCTGTCTGCGATGCTCCTGCTCGGGCCACACAAGACTCGCCAACCAACTCATGTCGTCGGCGTTGGTCACATCGAGTGGATTGAGGTCGATACCCGCCCGGTACACCACTTCTGGGGCCTTTTGCGGAATCGGCGGATTTCCGGTCGTCGCACATTCGAGCAGCACCGTGGACGGACCGTCTACCGGATGCAGATACCGGTTGCCGTCGTAGAGGTAGCTGTACCGGTCCGGATACAGACACAGGCCAGCGGACGCGCCGACCTCTATCAGGGCGAACGGACCCTTCAACAGTCCGAGGACGGGAAGCAGCACGGCGTCGCGACCCGCTTCGTTGGTCTGGGTAGTCCGGGTGCGTGCGAGTTGTTCGACCTCGAACCAGTGCGCACTCACCCACCGACGAAACGACTCGTACGGAGCTATCGGGGCACCGAGATGACGGCTGGCGCCGAAGACCAGGTTCGGTTGCCGTCGGGGTTCTGGAAGTCGATCGATGAGGGCGAGGACCGCTGAGTCCTGTGAGACCCCGAAACCCCACTCCTCGTAGATCGCCGAATTTCCTCGCGCTTCCACTTCCGCGAATGATCGGTACCAGAGCGAAGTGTCCACCATCGATGTCTACCGAACGTGCTGGGGTTCGGGAAGGTTTTCGATCACGCTGAACAAGAACGACGGGGCCGCCGAGTGGATTCCCCACTGAGCGGCCCCGCATCTCGCTTTCCTACGACGTCGAATCAGGTGTGATCCAAGCGTTTCCGAACAGCATGATGCCGTCGGCGCTCGGCGTGATTCCGTAGACGTTCTTGCTCCACGGAATGAAGTACTTCCCCGTGTTGACGACCAGCATGGGAGCCGTCTCGTTGACAAGAGTCTGGATTTTCTCGATCACTTTCGTGCGATCTTCGTCGGTCGGCGCCGATTGCATCTCGATCAGAAGGGAATCCATGGTCGCGTTCTTGTACCCGATCACATTCGACGACGATTCGCTGTACAGGTTGCCGTACATCCGGACGAACGGCGATTCGTCGAGCACGTTGAAGCCTGCATACCCGATGTCGTAATCATGTTGGGCGTACATGGTTTTCACGAGGTCGTTGATGCTGGTCGTGTACACGATCTCGACCGTGAATCCGACGGCCTGCAGCATTGCCTGGAACGCCAGCGCACTGCGCTGGGTGGCCGGGTCGTTCAAGCCCACATAGGTGAGCTTGCCGTCGTATCCGTCCGCCTTTGCTTCGCCCAGGAACTTCTTTGCAGCCTCGGGGTCGTACCCGTTTCCGGCGACGGATCCGTGCCACCGCGACCACGACTGGAACATATCGCTGCCGGGCATTCCGTAGCCGGCTTCGACCCGCTCGTTGAACGTATCGGGGTTGAATGCCGCCACGATCGCCTTACGAACCCGGACGTCGGACGCCGCTCGTCCCTCACGCTGATTGATGTTGCCGACACCGCCCATATTCACGGTGTAGACGTATCCCACGTCTCCCGCGCTCAGAGCGTTATGAACAACCTCCGCGCCTCGTAGGTATGCGGCCTGGACACCGCCGGTGTGCAGGGCGTCGAGTTTGGCCTGCTCACTGACGATCGCCGGGAAGCGCAATGTGTCGAGATTCGGCTTGCCGTTCCAGTACGCGGAGTTGGCCGCGAGCACCAATTCATCCTGAGAGGCGAACTTCTCGACGACGAAGGGGCCCGCTCCGATCGGCGCGAATGCTCCTGTTGTCATCGACGACGGTGCCACGATCATCCCGGGACCGGTGGTGAACATGATCGGGAACTCGTTCCACGGCTGCTTCAACGTGAAGACGACGGTAGCCGGATCGGGCGACTGTACGTCGGCAACCGTTGCCTTCCACACCTGGGTGTGAGTCCCCTTCTTCTCCAGATAGTGGTTGATACTCCACAACACCGCGGCGCCGTCCACCGGTGTCCCGTCACTGAATTTCGCTCCGTCGCGAAGCGTCAACGTCCAGACGCTGTTGTCTCCGTTGGCTTCGAGCGATTGTGCGAGTTGCGGTTCGAACGCCTTCGTTTCGGGGTCGTACCGCACGAGGAGGTCGTAGATCGCGGCCATTTCGTTGCCGCCGGTCGCACCGCCATCCTGCCGGTCGGCTGGATCGAGGCTGCTGACGCCGTTGTACGTCGCAAAGGACAGCGTTCCACCAGACGTCGGTTCACCTCCGTCCCCCTGATCGCCGACCAGTCCGGTCGTCACGTCCGACGTATCGGTCTCCGAACCCGATCCGCCCCCGGCGCAGCCTGCAACAAGCACAGTCGCCGCCGCCAGAGCAGTGAACGTGGTCGCGGCACGAGCGAATGAACTACGACGCATGTAGACCTTCTTTCCTAGGGTGTTCGGGAGGATATACCGTTCAGCGCGTGATTGATTCGGGAATCGGCCGAGAGCCACGCACCAGTCGTCCTGGTAGGGCGCCGGTGTGCTCGCCCTCCTCGAAGACAACTTCACCCGCGACAACAGTTGCGACATAGCCGGTGGCAGTCTGCATCAGCCGACGACCACCGGTTGGCAAGTCGTACAGCACTTCCGGGTGATCGGCCTGCAAACGGTCGAAATCGATCACGTTCAGGTCCGCCCGGTACCCCGGCAGTACCTGCCCGCGGTCAAGTAGACCAACCACCGCGGCTGTGTCCACGGTGTGCCGCTTGATCAACCACTCGATGGGAAACAATAATTCGGGGTTCCGGTGGTCACGACCCCAGTGCGTGAGCAGTGTTGTCGGAAAGCTTGCGTCGCAGATAGCGCCGCAATGCGCACCACCGTCACCGAGCGCCGGCACGGTATCCGGCCGAGCGAGCATCTCGCGGACGGCATCCAGATTCCCACCCGCGTAGTTGAGCATCGGGAAATACAGCAGACCACGCCCGTCTTGCGCCATCATCGCATCGTAGGCAACCTCGACCGGCGACACACCGGAACGCTCAGCAAGCGCAGCGACCGAATCATTCGGTCCCGGTTCGTAGTTGGGCGGGTCGCCAAGAAGGTAGACGCTCTCGAACTTGGTCGAGAGTCTCTGCACGAACTCACTGTCCGATACCGGATTCTCCGCCAGAAGGGCCGCTTTGACCTCGGGGCGGGACAGCTGCACCACTCTCTCCTCGCGAGGAAGATCCGCGAGTGCCGCATAGCTGGGATACGCCATGAACGGATGCCAGCTCAGCTCCCAGCCGAGCATGACTCCGACAGCTCTTGGCGCCACCTGGCCGGTGATCGGAATATTCTGTTGCGCAGAGACTTCCGCCAGCCCATCCAGTAGTGACCGCCACTTGTCCGGCGCCCGGTCGCTCTGGACGATGGACACGGACATCGGCCGCTGCGCTGCCTCGACTATGGCGCTGACAAACTCCATCTCCTCAGGTTCGTCCATGAAATCGGAGATGAAATCGATGACACCGGCCCCTGCCTTCGCCAGACCATGTGCCAGCCCGGTCAACTCCTCCCGAGAGGCCGTCAGACTGGGCGTCGGCTCGCCGGCAGACGTCTTGTGCACCGCAGACCGCGACGTCGACCAACCGAGCGCACCAGCCTCGACTGCCTCGGCAACAAGGTCACGCATCCGGTCCATTTCAGCGTCGGTCGGCCGGGCCAGATGGTCACCTCCGCGCTCCCCCATTACATACGTGCGAAGTGCGCCGTGTGGCAGTTGCGCGGCAAAGTCGATGGCATGCGGCGTATCGATCGCGTCGAGATAGTCGGGAAAAGACTCCCAGTTCCAGCTCATCCCTTCAGCGAGAACACTTCCGGGAATGTCCTCGACGCCTTCCATCAAGCTGATCAGCCAGTCGCGCTGCTCGGGTTTGACGGGTGCAAAGCCAACTCCACAGTTACCCATCACCACGGTGGTGACGCCATGCAACGACGACGGTGTCAACAACGTGTCCCACGTGACCTGTCCGTCGTAATGCGTGTGGATGTCGACAAAACCGGGGGCGACAAGCTTTCCGGACGCGTCGATCTCACGACGCCCTGCCTCGGGTACCACACCGACGACGGTGATCGTGCCGCCGTCGACAGCCACGTCTGCCCGCCGCGGCACGCTGCCCGTTCCGTCCACAACGGTCCCACCGCGAATCACCAGATCATGCATGGTCTACTGCCTCCGTCGAATCGGACTGCTGGGCAACGCCTTCGAACAAACGCGCTGTTGCTGCTGCGACTGCGGCAGCGGCCGCTGCCGCAGCCGCCGATACAGCCGTGAACTGGAGAAATCCGTGCGGCAGGCTTGGGAGGTGCTGCACCTCGACGGGCACCCCGGAACCGCGCAGCCGCTCGGCATATTCGAGGCCCTCGTCCAGCAACGGATCGTGTCCACCGACAACTACGACGGCCGGCGGCAGCCCGGACAGGTCCGCAGCGCGAATCGGTGCAAGATCGGGAGAGGTCCGGGCGTCCACGTCGGCGCAGTAATGATCGAGAAACCATCCCATCTCCCGTGCACCGAGGAACACTCCTGAGTTGGCGACGTAGGAATCCCGCGTCAGATCGGCGTCCACCACCGGATAGATGAGCACCTGCCCCAAAAGGTTGACGGCGTCATCGGACCGCATCAATTGCGCGCTCACCGCTGCGAGATTGCCGCCGGCGCTGTCACCCGTGACGACAATCCGTGGATCCAGCCCTTCGGATTCTGAAGCGACCCAGCGCAGCACCGTCAACGCATCATCCACGGCGGCCGGGAACGGGTGTTCCGGTGCCAGCCGGTAATCCACGCTCACTACCGGGACGCCAGCAGTCTCGGCGAGCAGCCGGCACATCGGGTCCGCGTAATCGAAATCCCCGGTGACCCAACCGCCGCCATGGAAATGCACGACGGTACCGGCGTGTGTCTCGTCCACCGGCCGGTAGATCCGCACCGAAACCCCGTCACCTACTGCATGCGTTTCGATCGACGCCACCTCGGGCCCAGGTGCGCAGGCCTGCAGCGCACCTCGTATCCGCTCACGCGCATCCGCTGGAGACAGCTCAACCATCGGCGGAAGCCCTGCCCCCGACGCCGCGTCCGCGACGGCCTGAAATGCCGGATCCAACGCACTTCGCTCCTGCACACCACTTGTCATGAACTAGAATCTAACTCTAGTCTGTGAATATGACAACGGTCACATCAAAATCGCGAGTCGGCGTGCGGCTGTGTTTACGAGCGTCGAACGCCGCCTTCGCTCAGACCGTGCCGTTCAACGAAAAGATCATGTCGACAGTGCGATCGAGCAGTCGATGAACCTCGGCGGCTTCCTGACGTCCCAATCCGAAAAGTACCAACTGATGAGTCAACACAGCGGTCACAATCGACACGATGTCCGCAGCGTCGCCCGCGGGCAGATCGGCAAGTTGCGCGCGATACGAGATCAGCACCTGGTCGGAGAATTCGGCAAAGATCTCGGACACAATCGGATCCGTCGACTGCCTGAGTGTGCTTTGCAAACGAAGAAAACTCGGATACTCCTCGAACCGACGGACCGAGTGGTGCAAGCGCACCCGTATCCGCTCGGCGGGCGAGCGCGACGTATCAACCGGGTTTCCATGCTTGATCGGATCCATCGCCGACCAGTCTCGCAACACCGCCGCATACAGGTGCTCCTTGGACGTGAAATACCGATATACAGTTCCGAGCGCAACGCCGGAACCCTCTGCAACATCACGGATTTGGATGCGCTCGAACTCGTCCGCAACCAACAACTCGCCGGCGACATCGATGATGTGTTGGCGCCGCGCCTGTTGACCTTTGGGCAACGACGCGGGATCCAATTGCGCCGGCCTGTCGTTGGGCCCTGCGTCCACGTTTGCATTCCTCCCGTTACATCCGAACAGCGTGCGGCGTACTCACAGCCTGCACTGATGCTACTGGCACATCCCGTCGTCCCCGCCCCTCACCGTGAATCGAGGCAGTCCCCATGCTGAACAACCCTCCGCAGACTCCAGATTGCGACGCAATTGTCGTGGGCGCCGGATTCGCCGGCCTCTATGCGCTGCACAGCCTTCGGCAACGAGGCCTCTCCGTTCGAGGGTTCGAAGCAGGTAGCAGCGTCGGCGGAACCTGGTTCTGGAACCGCTACCCCGGCGCCCGGTGCGATGTCGACAGCGCCGACTACTCGTATTCATTTGACGACGACCTTCAGCAGGAATGGATCTGGACAGAACGCTTCCCCGCGCAGCCTGAGATTCTCTCGTATCTCGAGCACGTCGCCGAGCGATTCGACCTGCGCAAGGAGATCACATTCGGAACTCGTGTGACATCAGCCGATTTCGACGAAACGGCGGGATTGTGGACGATCACGACCGACGACGGAGATTCCGTCACCGGTCGGTGGGTCGTCATGGCAACCGGTGCACTCTCATCCGCGCGAATGCCAGAATTAGCCGGCCAGCAGGATTTCCGCGGCGAGGTCCATCACACCGGACACTGGCCGTCTCAGGGCGTCGAGTTCACGGGTAAGCGCGTGGGCGTCATCGGTACCGGATCGTCCGGGGTACAGGCGATCCCGCTCATCGCCGAGCAGGCCGAACACCTCACCGTGTTCCAGCGGACCCCGGGATTTGTCATCCCAGCGCGCAACCGGCCACTCGGACAGGACGAACTCGACGAGATCAAGGCCGACTACCCCACCCGCCGCCAGAACCTGCGTGAATCCCACGGTGGCTGGATTCTCCCGCCGCCCGTCGGACTGGCACTCGAAACCGCGCCGGAAGTCCGTGACAAGGAATACGAGAGCCGCTGGGCCGGCGGCGGAATCGCCTTCCAGAACACCTTCGGCGACATCATGATCAGCGTCGACGCCAACGAGACCGCCGCTGAATTCGTACGGTCGAAGATCCGCGATACAGTCGAAGATCCCACTACGGCAGAGGCACTGTGCCCCAAGGGGTATCCATTGGGTTCGAAGCGGTTGTGCATCGGAACCGACTACTACGAGACTTTCAACCGCGACAACGTCACGCTAGCGGACCTCCGCGCCGCACCGATCGAGCACATTGTGCCCGAGGGAATCCAGACCTCAGCGGGACTGCACGAACTCGACATGATCGTCTACGCCACCGGATTCGACGCCATGACCGGCGCGTTGAACGCCATCGACATCCGCGGGCGAGATGGCATAGCACTACGCGAGGCCTGGGCGGCTGGGCCACGCACGTATCTCGGCGTTGCGGTTGCGGGCTTCCCCAACATGTTTGTCCTCACCGGACCAGGCAGCCCCTCGGTCTTGTCCAACGTCGTGGTCTCGATCGAACAGCACGTCGAGTGGGTAGTGGACTACATCGACCACATGCGCCGCGTCGGCACGCAGTTCGCCGAAGCTACCCATGCCGCTCAAGAGCAGTGGGTAGACCACGTGACCTCCATTGCCGCGGATAGTCTCTATATGCAAGCGGATTCGTGGTATCTCGGCGCCAATGTTCCCGGCAAACCGAGAATTTTCATGCCCTATCTCGGCGGCGTCGGAAACTATCGAAACCTCTGTACTCAAATCGCCGCCGACAATTACCGCGGGTTCACAACCACCCCCGAACTCGCGTAGCTGTGTATAGCGACGGCGCTACGTCCTGAATTGCTTGCTCACCGAGGCTGGACGTGTTCGTCCAGAAACTGCTGGGTCATGTCGGCAATCTCGGACGCGTTCGCGTGAAACAGGTAGTGGTGGCCGTCCAATATTTCGACCCGCTGAATCGACGGGTTGGTAATTGCCGCGCGGTGCGACGACTCCCATTCCGGGTCGGCTGTGAGTGACGACGACGCGAGAATAGACATGGCCGGCATAGTCGGAGGCAAGGTAGCGCCCTCGACGCCTCGTACATTCTCAGCTTCGTGCGCGGTCTCGGCGAGCATCGTTGAATTCAATACCCACGAGTAGGAACGCAAATATAGTTCTTGCTGATCAGGGGTATATTCGGCGGCGTCGCCGAGACTTTCACGGTAGTCGGCCGCGAGCCCCAGGTAATCGGTATTCATATCCAAGTAGATCAAGTCCCGTACCCCGCCGAGCGCCGTGACCGTAGACATCCAGCCCGGCCACTCCGGCGCACCTTCGGCAAGTTCGGACGTATATCGCTCGTCGTCGACTCCTACTACCGCGGCCACCTCGTCAGGATGGTTGGTAACCCACCACATCGCGTACAGACCGGAAAGGGAATGCGGCATAAGAACATAGGGTCCGTTCAACCCCAGGGCACTCAGCGCAGAACGGGTCTCGTCGACGATTGCTTCGCTGGTTCGCGGTGCGTCTGTGCCGTCACTGAGTCCCAACCCGAAGTTTTCGACGGTAACCACCGTGTTCGCCTCAGCGAGGCGTCGCGCGAGGGGCGCAAAATCGAGGATCGGCTCAGGTGTACCCAAACCTGGCATGAGGACGATGGTACGTGGGCCGGAGCCTTGAATCGCAACGCTCATCCGATGTCCGTCCACCTCGACGTAACGGTGCGAGGGACCGATCAGCGCCTCGATGGCTTGCTTGTCCCGTGGAGTTTGCCACCGATGATTGATGGTCGAGATCGCAACAGCACCAACAACTATCGCGAGCACGGAGACGCAGATCCATCGCACCACGCGAAGGAATCGCCGCCGCGGCTTACGGCCCGTCGAATCACCGACCTGCTCCTGCGATTGCGGCTCGACGACAATTGGATCAGTTCCCCTGGTGTCCCCCACACGACTAACCTAGCCGACGCCGCTTCTGGAGATCAGGCAGAAGGCAATTGTCGGAATTTGCCGTCAACCGGGCAGCGTTTCTCCGCCGATCGGCGCAAGCACCTCCCCGGAGTAATAAGACGACATAGTTTCCGAGGCAAAGAACACGTACGAGGGTGCGATCTCGTCCGGCTGGGCTGCCCGCCCGTACGGTGCCTGTTGACCAAAAGACTCCACCTTGTCCTTGTCCAATGTCGCCGGTATCAGCGGCGTCCATACCGGGCCAGGGGCAACACAATTGACGCGAATCGATCGCTCACGCAACGACTGGGACAGTGAGTACGTCAGCGCAATGACGGCCCCCTTGGTCGCCGAGTAGTCGATCAAGCTCTTATTTCCGCGCAGGCCGTTGATCGACGCCGTGTTGATGATCGACCCACCGCCTCTCAGATGGGGAACCGCTGCCTTGCTGACGTGGAAATAGCTGTCGATGTTCACCGCGAAGGTCCGACGCCACTGCTCGTCCGACAGCTCGACGAAGTCATCGACAGGTTGTTGGTAGGCAACATTGTTGACGAGGATATTCAAGCCTCCCAGCACGTCCACCGTCTGCCCGACCACATCATTGCAGTGGTACGGATCCGCGAGGTCGCCCCGCATCAGATGACACTTTCTGCCTTTATGCGCAACAAGTGCGGCGGTGTGATGGGCGTCGGCGTCTTCCTCGAGATAGGCAATCGCGACATCGGCTCCTTCCTTGGCAAATGCAACAGCCACAGCCCTTCCGATACCGGAATCGCCACCTGTGATCAACGCACGCTTGCCGTCGAGCAGGCCCCGCCCGACATAACCGTTCATCTCGTCGCGGGGTTTTTCACTCATGTCGCCGGTGTGCCCGGGGTATTCGATTCGCTCGCGCGGATGCTCACTCATCACAAGCCCCTCTCGTTGTGCCGCTGTTCGCGCTGCCAGCGATCAGCTACCCGGCGAGTCCAACACTGAAACCCGAAACCCACCTCAGGGTTGGCGAACGGAGTATTGGGGAACACGACCGGCATGATCGATCCTTTTGCGTTGGCGTACAACACCCCGTCGGGTACCGGGCCCGATCCGGTTCCGCCGAACCCCGTGCCTGAACCAATCCCGCCAGCGCCGGAACCCGTACCGCCGACGCCACCGCCGGTACCCCCGACTCCAACGCCGCCCAACCCCTATCCACCGGACCCGATTCCCCAGATCCCGTAAACGACGCATCTCTAGGAGTAATCGCGCAAGACCAGTCGACAGATCTCCTCCACATTGCGCAGCGCCTCTGGATAGCCGATGCGACCAGTGGTCCACAAGATCAACGAATTAAGCATCACACTGCCAATGGAAAGCGACGCCAGACGAGCCAACTCAGCCGGGACTCCGTCCATCAGTCCGAAAATCACCGAGCGGTTGGCGGCGGCTCGCTCGTCCATCGTGTCCCGAACGTAAGGGTCGTCCGACGTCTGCATGTCGACCTCGAGCCGCGCAAAGTGGGGCCTGCGGTGGAATGCCTTCATCTGGCGGCGATACAGGTCGAGGACTCGATCAAGGACTGAGTCGTGGCCGCCATACCGCGCACGTCCACTCGCTTGTTCACGTGCAAGCCGATCGGCGAGGATGTCGTTCCACGCAACTATCGACGCCGCCATGAGTTGCTGTTTGGCCGGGAAATAGCGGTACACCGTTCCGAGCGCGACGCCCGACCGTTCGGAAACCTCGCGCATCTGGACCTTGTCCGGGCTCATATCGGCGAGCATCTCGATGACAGTGTCGGTGAGTGCCTTACGACGTTCGAGCTGGGATGCCGTCATGTCGTCTGGGTTCAGCGGAAAGGCGACAGATGCATCGGTCACTGCGCGATCACTCCTTCAACTTCAGAACCTTGCGGGCGTTCACATGCAGGAACTTCGGCCACACGTCCTCGTTGAACGGCACGTGCGGCATGTCCGTGAAGATGCGGTCCAACGTCAATCCGGCCGGAAAGTAGCCCGCATAGATGATCTTGTCGGCGCCACGCGAATTTGCGTAATCAACTATCGCCTTGGGGTAGTGCTTCGGCGCGAAAGCCGACGTCGAATAGTACAAGTTCGGCCACTTCAGCATCAGCTTGACAGCCAATTCCTCCCACGGTTCACAGCCGTGCCTGGTGACAAACACAAGATCGGGGAAATCGAACATCACGTCGTCGATGAGTTCCACGTGCTGCACAGCAGATTTCAATCGCGGCCCCGCGATACCGGCGCACGCAAAGATCGGGATATCGAGTTCGACGCACTTCGCGTAGATGGGGTACATCTGGGGCGCGTTGAGAGCCACCTGCGGAAAGGTGCCCGCGGCAAACGAACTCACCGATCTGATGCCGAATTCCTCGTACTCACGCGTCATTGTCGACAGGGTGCCCATGATGTCGTTGGGGTCCACAGCGGAGCCTTGTGGCACAAAACGGTCGGGGAACCGTTGCACTGCAGTCCTACCCGACTCTGTCGCCACGGTAACCATACCGATCTCGATACCGTGCTTGTCCATCTCACGCAACGTCACCGACACCGGGTCGTCGGTGGGCAATTCCTTGGGCACACCTTTGAACATGTACTCGGCCGGAAACTCGAACGACTCCCGACTTTCCCGGTCCTTGGTCTGCTCAGTGATGAAGTCGTACTCGTGCCCACCGGCTTCACGGAAGCCAATGAGAGTGTCGATGATCGGAATGTCCTCGTACGACGCCATACCTGCGACTCCTCCGCCGTCGGTTCACCTACCGAATCGAATTCCAGAAATGAAACTGTGTTCTATTTATTGGTAAGCCTCAGAGTAGAGCTTGGTCGCGTAGATGTCCATCGCCGCCGGATCACGAAATATACAGATAATATGCTGATTCGGATGCCCGTGATAAATCATGTTCTGACCGACCAGCGCATCGCGCATTTGCATAGACCTGAAATATTGTTCTAGATCATGGACGCCACGTCTGAGTGAGTCATCCTGCCCGGACGCCTTTACCCGACACACCAGCCTCGGGCGCGGTCATATGCGCCCGTTGAGGCAACAGGAGCGGGGTGGCAAGTAGGAGAAGGCCTGCCGTCGTGATCCCGGCCAGCGGACTGGTGAGTGTCGCGAGCACGCCCCACACCAACATGAGCGTCGCCTGGGCGAGTTTGCTGCTGACGCTCCATGTGGTGAGGACCTGCGCGGCGTGATCGGCAGAAGTGCGCTGCAAGCGTTCGGTCGCATTAATGGGATTGAAGATGCCCATACACGTGATCAACAGGCCCTCAACGATAATCACCGTGATAAGTCCGGCGACGCCGGGTTGGGTGAACGCGAGGCCGAGCGGGAAGATCGAGCGCAGCCAACCGGAGACGATCATAACGCGGTAGCGCCCGTACCGAGCGACGAGTGGCGCGGAAAGGCGGGCACCCGCGAAACCCCCGAGTGCTGGGATGCTGAACGCAAGACCGTATTGCCAAGCGGTGAAATGGTATTGACCGAGAAGGAGGACGGCCAGGAGGGGGCTGGTTGCCATGATCAGGCCACTGACTATCACGGAATTGAGAAACAGACGTTGTAGGACGCGGTCGGCGTGAATGTGCCGCCAGCCGTTCAACAGGTCAGTGGCGCGCACACTGGTGGGCGCGCCTCCAGGCGCCTCGACGTCGTCGCCACGAATGCGGAGAACCCCGAGAGCGGACAGCAGAAAGCTGAAGGCGTCGGCCGCGACTGTGACGACTGGACCGAGCAGTCCGATGAGCGCGCCGCCAAGGGGCGGACCCGCCGCGGTTGCCACCCAACTCGTGCTTTCAAATCTTCCGTTTGCGACAAGGAGGTGATCGCTGCGGACGACATGTTTCAGATATGCGCCGGAAGCGGCAGAGAAGACGATACCTGCGGTTCCGGAGACAACCGAGACAACCAGCAGTTGCCCATAGGTCAGGATGTCGAAGAAATACGCGATCGGAATACTCGCCATTGCGAAGAATCGGGCCAGGTCCGTCGCGATCATCACCGGCCGTTTTGCCCTGCGCTCGACCCACGGCCCGAGCGGGAACGCAACGATCGCGGCAACGGCAAGTCCCGCCGATCCCAGGAGCGCGACTGCAAATGCCGATGAGTGCAGCACTTGCACAGCAATGAGGGCGAACGCTCCGAAGGCAAGCCACGTGCCGTAGGTGCTGATGGCGTAGGCCGTCCACAGCCAGCCGAAACTGCGCCCCAAGTCCACCCGCATACAACTCCCCTTTGCAACGCCGACGTCGGCATGAATCACACCAGCTGTACCGACGCACGATCAAACAACCGACACTCGGCGAGCCCCAACGATCAGTTGTGCGTGAATAGGCTGGGCTGATGGATACCGAAGCAGTGCGATCATTCGTACGGGCGGCAGAGCTCGGACAGCTGCAACATGCAGCCAACGAGCTGGGTGTGACACAACAAGCCGTCTCGAAGCGTGTCGCCGCGCTGGAGCGCGAGCTGGAAGTTCGGTTGTTCACCCGTACCGCCCGCGGAGTCGAGCTGACGCTTGATGGTCAAGCATTTCTCCCGCATGCGCGGGACATCGTCACTGGAGTCGAGCGCGCCATCACTGCAGTCCGACCAGGTTCGCGGGCACTTCGAATCGACGTTCTCGGCCTGCGTAGCGCGCAGGCCGTTATTCTGCACGACTATTGGCGGTCACATCCCGAAATCAATCTCGACGTAGTGACTCTCAGAGTCAACGACCCGCGCGTAGCCGTCGCCGCCGTCGAAGCGGGCGAAATCGACGCCACGTTTCGCACCGTGACAGATCCGACGATGTTGCCGCGCGACGTGCGCACGATTCACGCTTTCGATTCCCCATTGGAACTCCTTGTCGGACCACGACATCCACTTGCCTCCTCGCGAACACTGACGCCACCTCAGCTGCGCAGGCATCGGATCTGGGTACCGGGTATCGCGCCCCGCACCGAATGGGGAGAGTTCTACGATCAGCTCGCCACCGAATTCGACTTACGCATCGACGCCACCGGCCCGCACTTCGGCGACGAAGTCCTTCTCGAGACCCTCGCGGACTCCGCGGACGTGGCCACTCTCGTCGGTGCGCGCGACCGCTACATCTGGCCGACTAACTACGACCTGCGCCGCATACCGATCGTGAATCCAACTCTCGCATATCCGCTTTCGCTCATTCTCCGCACCGCGAATCCACACCCTTCACTAGCGGCAATCATCAAGCACTTCGGAAACCTGACACCGCTCCCGGAAGCGGTATGGCGTCCATCCTGGGCAACGTCGGCGCCGCAATGACTGCGATCCTAGGGCGCCACGGCTACCTCGCAGTCACGCACGAAGGCGTCGAAAACACTGCGACGTTGCTCCGGCGGTCCACGAAGTATCGCGGAGGGATGAATCGTCGCAAACACGGTCGGGTCGCACGAAACCGGAATGTCATCACCAAGATGCAGTTCCTCCTGGCGATGTGCGGGTTTGGTGATGTAGACCGTATCCATCTCGATCTGCGCGGAATCGAGCGCCTGGTGCAAGATTTTGCCTGCCGCACCGACAAAGGGCTTGCCCGCACGGTCCTCCTGGCCCCCGGGCTGTTCACCGACCAGCATGACCGTCGCAGAACGCCTTCCTTGTCCGAGGACAGTCTGCTGCGCCGCATGGAAAACTGACACCCACGACAGTCGGCTGACGCCGCTCTCAGCGTAGAAAATACTACGACTGTCCGGTACAAACTCCTGTGCCCCGATTGCTCTCGGTGCTCGATTGTCGGCGACCATGGTTTCGTATTCCCCTGAACAGCAACAACAATCATCACTCCGAAAGCGTGTCGTAATGGCACCAATCGGTGGTTTTTCACACCTGGCGACGGGTACACCGAAAGCGAACACATCCCAACTCGGTAGGAGGAGCACCGCCATGCCTCGCAAGGGATCCGATCCCCATCTCAAAGACCAGGAACTGTACGAGGACCTGCGCGACAAGGGCGAATCCAAGGAGAAAGCCGCACGAATATCGAACGCCGCTGCCAGTCGCGGGCGTGGAAACGTCGGCAGAAAGGGCGGTGAGGCAGAGAACTACGAGGACCGCACGGTGACGGAACTGAAAAAGCGCGCCAAGGAAATCGGGCTGTCCGGCTACTCCTCGATGAAGAAGAGCGAACTGATCGATTCGCTCCGCAACCACTGACAGTGCGAACGGTACCCAATCCCATGGCAACTACGACATCGCGGGAGTCCCAAATCGCTGTTGGAAAAATTCAGTGGCATCGGACCGGTCGGCGCCGACAAACTTGCCTCTCTAGTCGGCAACAACGAGACCGCACGCCTCGCAGCAGCGTTGATCCGGGCATCTCTCGACGATGAACTTCGCGAGAAGGTCCTGCAGTGATCCAGACTTCGAGGCGTTGACTTCGATATTGTGCCCGCGTTGACTGGATAGCGAGGACTTGTCGCCTTATATGCACTCCGATGTGATCGTTCCGGAGTTCGATCACGAAGTCGAGAGGACGGTCATGACAAATAATGCACCCGGTGAGCATCTCTCCGAGGAACCTCAATCCGAGCGAGGCGAACCTGGCTCTCGCGATACCGGTTCGAACGAGCCTGGCGGCGGACCCGTCGACCGGCCGGAAGGATCGTTCGATCACGAGGAGACCATCTCTACCTCGGACACCGACGACTCCGATTCAGCGTCCGAGTAAGCCGGCCTGAAAATAGCCCGACAGCCGACCTCTGATTCAGGCCACCCCCACTACCCTCAGCACCGCCGTCGTCGCAGCTGCGCCCACCACAATCACCACGAATGGTGCACGGCGCCAAATCAGTACGCCTGCGACAGCAACACCGAGCACCCGCGCCCACCCGGCAAAACCGTCACCGGAGTACACGGTCTGCGTAGCGGCCAGCGATACCAACAGTGCGGTTGCGCCCAACCCGAGCATGCGTACCGCCCGCGGACTGAGATGAATTCGATCCCGCAACACTGGCCCGGAAATACGAAAGCCAAAGGTTCCCAAGGCAATCAGGCCGATGATCCACCAACTCATCGGTTACGGCCCGCAGCGATCAAACCGAGCAAGCCGGCGATGACGCCGAGACCGGCAGGCAACACAGGCGTCAGAACCACCGCAATGGCCGCCCCCAGCAACGCAACCCGGCGGTCGAGCCGGTCTCGCCACGCTCCGGCGGTGAGCGCCAGCAGTGCTGCCGGAAATGCCGCGTCGATACCGAGCGCGTTGGGATCGCCCAGAAGATTGCCGCCGACTGCGCCTATCGCGGTACCGATATTCCACGCAAGAAACAGCGTGATTCCCGCAGCGAAGAACGTCTTGCGGGCACGAGCCACGTCACCGTGCGACGCAAGCTCCGCTGTGGTGAAAGCCGTGGCGTGCGCGCCGAAGATGCGTGAGCGCCAATTCCCCCGCAGAACGTCGGCAAGCACCAATCCGTACGGCAGGTGACGCGCGTTGAGAAGCAGCCCACCAAAAACGACAGCGGCGGGGGCTGCACCTGCAACCACCGCCGCCACCACGAGAAACTGAGCTCCGCCCGCGTAGACGATGCCCGACAGAGCAATAACCTGCGGCAACGACACCCCCGCCGCTACCGCAACCGCTCCGAACGAGGCACCGACCAACGCCATCGCCAATCCCAACGGGAGTAGAGCCGCAAGGGATTGACGATCAGGCACCAAGTCAGATTACCGCCCTGGAAAAAATCACCAACCGCGCTCGGCGAGACGATGTCCGACGGGCAGGTCGTCGACGTTGATGCCGACCATTGCTTCGCCCAGACCGCGAGAAACCTTGGCCAGCACGTCCGGGTCGTCGAAGAACGTCGTGGCCTTGACGATGGCCTCGGCACGCTGCTGCGGGTTACCGGACTTGAAGATGCCCGATCCGACAAACACGCCCTCGGCGCCGAGCTGCATCATCATCGCGGCGTCGGCCGGCGTGGCGATGCCACCGGCGGTGAACATGGTGACGGGAAGCTTGCCGGCCTTGGCAACCTCGACGACGAGCTCGTACGGAGCCTGCAATTCCTTTGCCGCGACGTACAGCTCGTCCTCGCTGAGCGAGGTGAGACGACGGATCTCCGCGCGGATGGTGCGCATGTGGGTGGTGGCGTTGGAGACGTCTCCGGTGCCGGCTTCACCCTTGGAGCGGATCATGGCCGCACCTTCGTTGATACGACGCAGTGCTTCACCGAGGTTGGTAGCACCACAAACGAAAGGAGCCGTGAACTTCCACTTGTCGATGTGGTTGGCGTAGTCGGCCGGGGTGAGAACTTCGGACTCGTCGATGTAGTCGACGCCGAGGCTCTGCAGGATCTGCGCTTCGACGAAGTGGCCGATACGCGCCTTCGCCATGACGGGGATGCTGACGGTGGAGATGATGCTGTCGATCATGTCCGGATCGCTCATACGCGAGACGCCGCCCTGGGCGCGAATGTCTGCGGGGACGCGCTCGAGTGCCATGACAGCTACAGCGCCGGCGTCTTCGGCGATCTTGGCCTGCTCGGCGGTGACCACGTCCATGATCACACCACCCTTGAGCATCTCGGCCATACCGCGCTTGACGCGTGCGGTGCCAACGGCAGTGGTGGGGGCGGAATCGGGGGTGCTCACAGCAAACTCCTGCAATAGTGGCGTGATGATCGAACCCCAGAACTGTAGAACGAACCGGCCTTTGATTCCGTAGCCAATTTGCCATTGCTGGCCTTAAATACGATCAGCGGATCGAGCGTACTTCCGGATCTTCGGTGCCATCAGCGACGGTGGCAGCTTCTGCCAGCAGGTTTGCCAAATCGAGCGGATACACCGGCTCCCCAGCCCTTGTCAGTTCACGAATGACGTCAGCGCTGCACCACCGGTAGCCGGAAATCGCACGTTGTTCCAATTCGGTGTGGCCCTTGAACACCGGAGTGAAGCCAGAGGTACGAGTGGTGAAGAACAATTCCTCCGAGCGGATCAATTCGCCGTCGAACGGGAAGATCGCGACGCGGCGCCACAGCGGTCCACGGAGGTCTTCCGGCGCGATCGTCAACCCTGTTTCCTCGGCGACCTCACGAACTGCAGCGGCCCGAATTTGTTCGCCACGCTCGATTCCCCCGCCGACGGTGAACCAGAACTGACGGTCCGGGATCTTCGGATCATGTCCGCGCAGAAGCAGCACGCGGTTTTGTCGATCGAGCAGCACCACTCGTGCGGACGTCCGAGCCGTATCCACGGTGATGCCCTCGGGAACTGCGGCCGCGGTGGTCCGTTCGGTGATCTCGAAATACTGTGGCAGCGGCGCGGTTCCACCCAGGTGAAGCCAGCGGACCAACCTACGGGTTCGCAACGCGAGGGTGTCACGGACAGCGTCGTTGTGGAACCGCCGAGCGATCAGTACCCGAGCCTCCGCGTCAGCCAGCTCCGCAACCAACTGCGGCCGCAGCGACGTCGTTCCATATGCGGCAAGCGCATTGGAGAGTCGGTTCTCCGCCAGCTCACGGTCCTGCCGATCGGCACGTTCGGCAGCATCCGCCAGCTTCACGAACCGTCGAGCGTCCTCGGCACTCATGTCGACCGCCGCAGCGCGAACCACAGCAGCCCGGCGCGACAACGCCGCATCGAGCGCCAGCCACGACTGATCGGACCGGACGTGCAAGCGGTCCAACCGGTTTGCCGTTGCGTACGCCCAGAGCCCGATGACCAGAACAACCGCAGCGATGAGCCCGAGGACAAAAATTGTCAGTGCAGAAAAAGTCACGATCCCACCACATGCACGCCGGCGCCGCCCACGGTCACGGTCTCGTAGACCCGCAGGATCTGTTCGGCCACAACAGGCCAGTCGTATTCGGCAACCACCGCGGTCGCAGTATTGACCAAAGCTCTACGACGGTCAGGATCACCGAGAACCGAATCGATAGCCACGGCAAGTGCGTCGGAATCCCCGATCGGAACCAACAATCCGGCCTGTCCGTCGCGAAGCACCCGGCGGAAGGCGTCGAGTTCACTGGCCACGACTGCGGTCCCCGCTGCCATCGCCTCCACCAGCACGATCCCGAAGCTCTCCCCACCGAGGTTGGGTGCGCAGTACACGTCGGCACTACGCAACGCCGACGCTTTCTCCTCGTCACTGACCTGACCGAGCAGACGCAAGTGGCGGGAGTACCGACCGGCTTCCTTACGGAGCTTGTCCTCGTCGCCGCGCCCGACGACAATGACCTCGAGGTTCGGATGACGCTCGACCAGCGCGGGCAATGCACCCAACAGCACCGCCATCCCCTTGCGCGGTTCGTCGTAGCGACCGAGGAACAAAATGGTTCCACCTTCGCGCGGATAGCCGGGTAGAAGTTCCGCCCCCGCAAACGCAGCAACGTCGACGCCGTTCGGGATCTCGACGGCGTCGGATCCCAGGGACTCGACCTGCCACCGACGGGCCAACTCCGAGACAGCGATGCGGCCACTGATCTTTTCGAGGTAGGGAGCTAATACGCCTTGGAAAGTGCTCAGTACCAACGACTTCGTGGTCGACGTATGGAACGTCGCGACAATCGGCCCCTCCGCAATGCGCAACGCAAGCATCGACAGACTGGGCGCGTTCGGCTCGTGAATGTGCAGAACGTCGAAGTCACCTTCGGCGATGAACTTACGCAAACGCGCATTCGCGGTAGGCCCGAAGGACAACCGCGCGACGGAACCGTTGTACGGAATCGCGACGGCTTTGCCTGCCGAGACGACGAACTCGGGCAGTTCGTCGTCATCCGACGACGGCGCCAACACACTGACCTTGTGCCCGCGCTCGATCAACACCTCGGCCAGATCCACCACATGCGCTTGCACCCCACCGGGTACGTCGAACGAATACGGGCAGATCATGCCGATTTTCATTCACCCTCCATGCGGGCGAGCCGCGATTCGGAAAGGTCGGAACGCCAGAGTGGTTGAAGCATGTGCCAATCCGCCGGGTGCGCTGCGATGTTGATCGCAAACTGGTCGGCTAACGCTTGAGTGGCCGGGCCGACGCCTTCGGACACGTCGATCGGCGGATCGATCTTGAATCCCCAACCGTCGTCGGTGAACCAGCAGTGCACCGGCAACAAGGCCGCTCCGGTGTCGATGGCAAGCTTTGCGGGGCCGGCGGGCATGCGAGTGGGTTCGCCGAAGAACGTCACCGGCACGCCCTTTTTCGCTAGGTCGCGCTCCCCTAGCAGGCACACAATTTTGTTCTCGTGCAGATCTTTCGACAGTTCGACGAACGGTGGATGCTCCCCGCCGCTCAGCGGGAAGATCTCGAAGCCGAGGCTCTCGCGATACTCCACAAAACGCTCGTACAGCGATTCCGGCTTCAGCCGCTCCGCAACCGAGGTCAAGCCACCCCACTGCTGAACACACCACACGCCGGCCATGTCCCAGTTGCCGCTGTGCGGCAAGGCCAACACAGCGCCCTTGCCGTCTGCCATTGCCTTCTCGAGGTACTCCTGACCCTCGACCAGATCGCTCAGTGCCTTGCCCGTCACCGCCAAATCCATCGACGGCAATCGGAACGCCTCACGCCAATACCTCGCGTACGAGCGCATCGACTCCTTGATCAGCTGATCCGGAACCTCAGCCGGCGTCGTTCCGAGAACTCTGGCAAGGTTCTTGCGCAGTTGTTCTGGACCACCTTTGCGCACTGCAAAATCCGCGCCGGCGTCAAAAAGCTTGACCGCGACGGACTCCGGCAGACTGCGAACCAGTCTCCACCCGGCGGCGTAACCCAAATCGGTAGCGCGCTCGGCAACACTCACTTGTCGGACTCACCTTCGGTGTCGGATGCAGCCGGTGCGATCGGTAGAAGCTCCCGTGCACCAGGCGAATTCCGCACCGCAAGCACACGCTGGAAAACAGTCACGATACTGCCCGCGGCAAGGACCCACATGGCGATGTGGATCGCCCACGGCAATCCGAGGCCGGTGAGGCCGGAACCGACCAAGACGATGACCAGACGATCCGGACGCTCGATCCAACCGCCATCAGCCGTCAGACCGCTCGCCTCGGCTCTGGCCTTCGCGTAAGAAATGACCTGGCTGGTAACCAAACAGATCAGTGTTGCCACCAGGAGCCACTTGTTGTTCTCGTGGTAGACGGCCCACCAGGCCAGGCCCGCAAAAATCGCACCGTCGGCAACACGGTCACACGTGGCGTCGAGAACCGCGCCATAGCGGGTTCCGCCGCCACGGGCGCGAGCCATCGCACCGTCCAGCATGTCGAACATGACAAAGAACCAGATGAAGATGGTTCCCCAGAACAGATGACCGGACGGGAACAGTGTCACGGCGCCGGCGATGCTCGCGACCGTGCCGATGATCGTGACCGCATCGGGCGTCAATCCGGTCTTGATCAGAGCTTGGCCCATCGGTGCCGTCACCTTGGACACCGATGCGCGTCCGAAGAAGCTCAACACCTCTGGAAACCTCCACCTCGTGAGTCCCGAAGCGGGACCCGTCGAATCAACTCGGTTCGCTCACTCTTGCCAAGCACGAGCGAGTAATCCCCTGGTCTCGCGCAACAACTGCGGCATCACCTTCACACCACCCAAGACAGTGATGAAGTTGGCGTCGCCACCCCAACGCGGAACCACATGCTGGTGAAGGTGCTCGGACAGCGATCCACCCGCGGCAGCGCCGAGGTTGAGACCCACGTTGAAACCGTGCGGGTTGGACACACTCTTGATGACCCGCAGCGCGCGTTGCGTGAACGCCATCAACTCGGCGCTTTCCTCGGGCGTCAGGTCCTCGAGTGCCGCGACCTTGCGGTACGGCACCACCATCAGATGGCCGGGGTTGTACGGGTACAGGTTCAGGACCGCGTACACATGCTCACCGCGGGCGACGATCAACCCTTCTTCGTCCGACATCTTGGGAATGTCGATAAACGGTTCACCGGTCGTGCCGGGCGTGTTGGGCGCCTCCGTGATGTACGACATCCGGTGGGGCGACCAGATCCGCTGAAGATGGTCTGGATCACCGACACCCTGATCGATCAACGAACCTGGACCGTCGCTACCGGGCATACTCATGGCGCCACGCTTGGCTGAACCAGTTCCGCAGTCGGAGAGGCATTTTCGCGTCGAGCGATCCACTCCGTGATGATCCGAACCGCGTCGTCGGTGGGAATGCCGTTGATCTGGGTTCCATCACGGAAGCGGAAGCTGACGGCGCCTGCCTCGACGTCGCGCTCACCGGCGAGCAACATGAACGGAACCTTCTGCGTGGTGTGGTTGCGGATCTTCTTCTGCATCCGGTCGTCGCTGAAATCGACCTCGGCTCGAACGCCGGCCGCCTTGAGCTTCTTGGTGACGTCGAAGAGATGATCGACAAACGCCTCGGCGACCGGGATGCCGACAACCTGCACCGGCGCGAGCCACGCCGGGAACGCGCCCGCGTAATGCTCGGTCAGTACACCGAAGAAGCGTTCGATCGAACCGAAGAGCGCACGGTGGATCATGACCGGCCGGGTCTTGACGCCGTCACTGCCGGTGTATTCGAGGTCGAAGCGCTCAGGCAGGTTGAAGTCGAGCTGAATGGTCGACATCTGCCACGTGCGGCCGAGCGCGTCCTTGACCTGAACGGAAATCTTGGGGCCGTAGAACGCGGCTCCACCCGGGTCCGGCACCAAAGTCAGACCGGACGCTTCGCCGACCTCGGCGAGTGTTGCGGTCGCCTCTTCCCAGACGTCGTCGTTACCGACGAACTTGTCCGGGTTCTTGGTGGAGAGCTCCAGATAGAAATCGTCGAGACCGTAATCCTTGAGCAAATTCAGCACGAACTGCAGCGTGGTGGTGAGCTCGTCGCGCATCTGCTCGCGGGTGCAGTAGATATGCGCATCATCCTGAGTCATGCCGCGCACGCGTGTCAGACCGTGGACGACGCCGGACTTCTCATAGCGGTACACGGAGCCGAATTCGAAGAGCCGCAACGGCAATTCGCGGTACGAGCGACCACGTGCACGGAAGATCAGGTTGTGCATCGGGCAGTTCATCGGCTTGAGGTAGTAATCCTGGCCCGGCTTGCGCACGGTGCCGTCCTCGTTCAGTTCCGCGTCGATGTGCATCGCGGGGAACATGCCGTCGCGGTACCAGTCGAGATGACCCGAAACCTCGTACAGATGCCCCTTGGTGATGTGCGGGGTGTTGACGAACTCGTAGCCGGCCTCGATGTGGCGGCTGCGCGAGTAGTTCTCCATCTCGGTGCGGATGATTCCGCCCTTGGGATGGAAGACCGGCAGACCGGAGCCCAACTCGTCCGGGAAGCTGAAGAGGTCGAGTTCACTACCGAGTTTGCGGTGATCGCGGCGCTCGGCCTCGGCCAAGAGCTCCAAGTACTCATCCTGAGCCTCGGTGGATTCCCATGCGGTGCCGTAGACGCGCTGCAGGTCGGCATTGTCCTGGTTGCCTCGCCAGTAGGCAGCGGAGCTTCGGGTCAACTTGAAGGCCGGGATGTGCTTGGTGGTCGGGATGTGGGGACCACGGCACAGGTCGGACCAGATGGTGTCGCCGGTCCGCGGATCAAGGTTGTCGTAGATGGTCAGTTCGTTGCCACCGACCTCCATGATCTCCGGATCGTCGATGCCCGACTTGTCGTTGATGAGCTCGAGCTTGAACGGCTCGTCTGCCAATTCGACGCGAGCGTCTTCGATGGAATCGACCACGCGGCGGGAGAATCGCTGCGATCCCTTGATGATCTGCTTCATCCGCTTTTCGAGCTTGGCCAGATCCTCCGGGGTGAACGGCCGATCGACAGCAAAGTCGTAGTAGAAGCCGTCGGTGATCGGCGGGCCGATACCCAGCTTCGCGTCGGGGAATTCCTTCTGCACTGCCTGCGCCAAGACGTGCGCGGCCGAGTGGCGGATCACGCTGCGGCCGTCCTCGGTGGACGCGGCTACAGGCTCAACCTCGACGTCGACTTCCGGGGTCCACGACAGATCCTTGAGCGTTCCCTCGCTGTCACGAACGACGACAATGACGTCCGGTCCCTTCGAGGGATATCCGGCCTCACGCACTGCAGTCCCGGCGGTCGTCCCCGCGGGCACCCGAAGTGGGGCGGCTGAGTGCTCTGGCGCGGGACTGGTCACGGCGATGTGCTCCTAATGTATTGCGGCAAGTAAGACGTGCATCGCACCCACAGCGAGCACGTGCACGATCATGTTATCTACCCTGCCGACCCGACGAGTCAACCGACTGAAGTTAACAAGCCACTTTCACCTCAGAGTGGCGACTCGAGCCAGGAGTAGTCGAGGCCAACCCAAGTCCCGATCAGGCCGAAGGTGCCCAGAAGCCACAATGTTGCAACGACGACCACTGTGGTGAACAGAACGCCGATTCCCTTGACGAACAGGGACTGTTTGCCGAACCACGTCATGAAACGGTCGTACCGTGCCTTGGCAAAATGCAGCAGTCGATGCGCCCAGGCAAACTCCGACGCCAGGATTCCGAGGCCGGCAAAGACGATGAGCCAGCCAGGTCCGGGATAAGGGATGGCCAGTACACCGGCCGCCAATACGACGAGACCGACAAAACCAACCGCGATTCGATACGCGAGATTCAAGCTCGGGCGGGCGGCAATGTGCGCGCGCCACCTCGACCAGCGGGACTCAGCTTCGTGGATACGAGACTCGGCTTCGCGAAAGAGCGTCAGGTCGGAGTCGTCGACGGGAGGGTCGACCTTTTTGGTAGTCAACTTCCCTCACCTGTTTCCATAGAAGAGCACGTCTTTGCGACCCAGGTTACCGAAATCTCGAGTGCGCCCGGATTGGCACGTCGGGCGCAGAAACGACTGAAGGCGTCCCCGATCTCTCGGGAACGCCTTCAGTCTGTACTTGTGGTCCCGGCTGGGATCGAACCAGCGACCTTCCGCGTGTGAAGCGGACGCTCTCCCACTGAGCCACGGGACCTTACGAACTGTTCGAACGCATGCGCTCGAACGAGTTGGAACATTAACACGCTCGCGCACCGATTACGAATCACCAGGTTGGCATTCATTCTCCTCCCAGAACGCCCAATTTCACCCATTTAAGAACTTCACGAACGCACTCGACCGGCCCGCAACATCGCAATTTTGAGCGATTCCACTACCGAAACGCCTACTGAGCTGGTGATTTGTATGAATCCGACACCGTCGGCTAATGTTTTCAACGCACCGAGGAGAGCAACCAACTCCCCAAGCAACACGGTGCGATGCGGACGTGGCGCAGCTGGTAGCGCACAACCTTGCCAAGGTTGGGGTCGCGGGTTCGAATCCCGTCGTCCGCTCGAGAGGTGTAACTCAACCTTTTACGGTGGAGTGGCCGAGTGGTGAGGCAACGGCCTGCAAAGCCGTGCACACGGGTTCGATTCCCGTCTCCACCTCGCGCGATTAGCTCAGCGGGAGAGCGCTTCCCTGACACGGAAGAGGTCACTGGTTCAATCCCAGTATCGCGCACCACGTCAGGCCCTCGGGCCTGATGGTCAAGACCCGCTTGCGGGTCTGATAGGTTAGACACGCACTGAGCGCCGGCAACGGAGTTCAATGCACATGCGGACGTGGCGCAGCTGGTAGCGCACAACCTTGCCAAGGTTGGGGTCGCGGGTTCGAATCCCGTCGTCCGCTCCATTTTCATCTCCAGACCCGCGCGATTAGCTCAGCGGGAGAGCGCTTCCCTGACACGGAAGAGGTCACTGGTTCAATCCCAGTATCGCGCACCACGGAAATACGCAGAAAGCCGGAATCCTTACGGGATTCCGGCTTTCTGCGTTGTGCACTAAGACTTGCTGCACCACTCGCGCTGATACAGAATCCCGACAAGTGTTCCCGTATCAGCGTGAGCGAGCAGTAAAGGCGACGCTTCAGTTCGAGAAACGGTTTGCTGCTGACGTCATCGCGCGCAGTGACGACTCTGTTGCCGACTCACCGATGCCCATAGCCCAATTCCGACGACCATTGCACTCCGTGAAAATGAAGGTGGCTGTGCGGTGGCCGATCTGGTGCTGGTGAAATGACAGGATCTCCAGCGCGATTCCTGCGTCCTGCAGCATCGACGTCATTGCAGAAATTGCTCCGGTTGCGGTGGCGGAGGCCGTCGCGATGCGCTCCCCCAGACCGAGAGTTGCTTCGTACGTCCAACGACCGGGGGCGATCTTCTCGCTCGACCATGCACCGAGACGGATCGGGCCACTCATTGCCGCGTAGGTGGATTCGAATTCGTTCCACGACATCTCAGCGCATTCGGCACGCAGGCCGGCAGGCAGGGATTTTCCATGACGCGCAGCAAAAGGATCGCCGGCAAAGGAATAAGAAGAATCAGAAGCGAAAGCGAAGTTGTAAGTCATTGTCGTGGTCTTCCTGGAATGAAGTGGAGGACCAACTGGTAGCACGACGACCCGCAGCGGGGGGTCGGTCCGATTCAGACCCCGCTACGGCGGTGTACTACGAGAATGCGCTTCATGTGAGTGAGGCTAGGCGGCCAGGCGCCAGAACGCAAACCTGGACGCTAAACCCGCGCTGCCTTCTGAGCCGCAATCAAGCTGCGATACCACTCGAACGAAGCCTTCGGGGTGCGTTTCTGGGTGTCGAAATCGACGTGGACCAGGCCGAATCGTTCCTGGTAGCCGGCTGCCCACTCGAAGTTGTCCAGCAGCGACCACACAAAATAGCCGCGCACGTCGACACCGTCGTCCATGGCCGATCGCAGGGCCCGTAGATGTGCGTCGTGGTACTCGATTCGAGCAGTGTCACTGACCTCGCCCGAACTGTTCAAGGTGTCGTGAAACGAACATCCGCTCTCGGTGATGTAGATCGGCGGCAGGGACTCACCGAACCGCGACTGGAATGTTCGCAGGATCTCGCCAAGTCCTTCGGGAACGATCGGCCATCCGAAATCGGTTGTGGGGTAACCGGTTATCGCCACCGGAGCAAAGGGAAGTCCCGGCGGTAGATCGATCTCGAGAACGCCGTCGGTGCCCTGTCCCTCGACAGGGGCAGCGATCATCGTCGGCTCGTAGTAGTTGATGCCGTACCAGTCGAGGGGCGCATTGATGATCGTCAGATCCTCGTCGACCGGTCCGGTGAGGATCTGCGCAAATTCGTCGGCCGGATATTTTCCGAGCAGTATCGGATCGGCGAACATCCAGTTGACAACGTGGTC
Organism: Rhodococcus sp. MS16; assembly: GCF_013277795.1. Lineage (NCBI taxonomy): Bacteria > Bacillati > Actinomycetota > Actinomycetes > Mycobacteriales > Nocardiaceae > Rhodococcus > Rhodococcus sp. MS16. The sequence goes on along the minus strand of NZ_VBTM01000001.1, from coordinate 334,222 downwards.
GTAGATGTCTGCGGCCATCACGTCTTCCGCCGAATCTGTTGCGGCGCGCACCGGAGCGTGATTGGACGCGATGCCAATCCCCGAGCAGCCCGCCGACCGCAGCGCGTCGACTGCCAGACCATGCCCGAGGAGCTGGTGATGTGCGGCCTGGAAGGCGGCGAATCCCAAGGCAAGTCCCGGGGCATGAACTCCTAGGGCGTGGCCGTACAGAGTGTGGACAACAGGCTCGTTGAGTGGCATCCACAGGCCGACACGATCGGCAAACCGTTCGCCCACAATCTGCGCGTACTCCCCCAACCGAAACGCCGTGTCGCGATTCATCCAGCCCCCTTGCTCTTGCAGAGCTGACGGCAGATCCCAGTGAAAGAGCGTGACGGCGGGCGTAATTCCGGACGCGCAGAGCCTGTCGATCACTCGGTCGTAAAAATCGAGCCCCCTCTGGTTCACCTCGCCTGATCCGGTAGGGAGGATTCGCGACCACGACAGCGACAGGCGATACGCGTCAAGTCCCAGCTGCGCCATGAGAGCGACGTCGGATTCCCAGCGGTGGTAGTGATCAGCAGCAACGACGCCGGTCTCGCCACGCACCACAGCACCGGGTTGAGTGCAGAAATCGTCCCAAATCGACGGTCCCCGACCGTCTTCGGTAACTGCGCCTTCGATTTGATACGCAGCCGTCGCGGTTCCCCACACAAACTCGGGGGGAAACATTGCAGTTGGATGTGCACTCATAGCCGTCAGTTAATCAAAGAATGCTGCGCGACACGCGACTTTGTTGGACACTCGACCAGTAACAAGTATCAAGTAGCGTTCGGCGGGCAGTGCCCAACCACAGACAAGGCCACATTCGATGACGGATCACACCCGCAGCCTGAAGAAGGCTCGGATCGCCACCTCCGTGGCTTTCGGACTCCAGGGTTTTCTTCTCGCGTCGATTCTGACGCAACTGCCCGCGTACCGGGACTTGTTTGCGCTCAGCGAGTCGTTGCTGGTCGTTGCGGTTGTGTCGGTGTCAGTCATCGCCGGACTCGGCAGCGTTCTCGCCGAGCGACTCGCAGTTCGAACGTCGAGCAAGACCACGCTCCGCACCGGACTGGCCGTCATCGCGGTCTTCGGCGGCGCCACCGGACTGGCCCCCAACTCTGCACTCTTTTTTGTCTGCCTCGCTGTCTACGGAATCGGCCTCGGCATCGTTGATGCGGCAGCAAACATGCAGGCCGTCTCGATCCAGCACGCCAAGGGACGCTTCATTCTCAGCTCGTTCCACGCAGCCTGGAGCGTCGGGGCCATCGCCGGCGCGCTCTACATCTCGGCAACCGCAGGACTCGACATCTCGGTACGGGTTACCCAGGTGGTCGCGGGAGTGATTGTGGCCCTGCTGCTTCTGGTATTCGGACCGTCATTGCTCGATCGAAGCGCAACCTCCGTCGCGGATACGAATACCGGTGGCTCCGTCACGCTCACGGTCCCGATGCGAGCGTTTGTCCTGCTCGGCATCGCGATGGCACTGTTCTACGCAGTCGATTTCAGCATCGGCAACTGGTCGACCCTGTACCTCGAAGACGTCCTGCTTGCCGACGCGAGCACTGCCGCTCTGTCGATGGCTGCCTACCAAATCGCAGCTTTGGTTGCGCGATTGACCGGCGACTACTGGGTGGGCAAGTTCGGTGAAACTGCCGTCGTCCGCATGGGATCAGTGATCGGCGTGATCGGCATGACGATTGTCGTGACGGCGCAATCTCCTGCGATTGCGATCGCCGGGTTCCTGATCGTCGGTCTTGGCCTTCCGGTGATCGCCCCGATCTGCTTCAGCGCTGCCGGTCGGATGGCGCCACCCGATCAGGTGGATACCGTCATCGCTCGCATCAACCTCTTCAACTATGTAGGCACCGTTGTCGGCGGCGGAATCGTCGGAGCTGTCGCCGCATTCAGCGACCTGCGGATCGGGTTCCTCATACCGCTGGCGTTCTGCGTGATTCTGATTGCGCTTGCACCCGCGTTTGCCCCGAAACGCGCCGAGAGCCTGGCGGCTGAGAAAGCCGGATAGCCGTCACTGACACGGCAAGTGGTGTACTTGAGCGACCATTGCACGTGCAGGGAAGGACGAAGTGACGTGAGCATCACCGTTGACCGGGCCGGAATCTGGGATTCCGAAGCAATCGCCGACGTGGCCGCGGTGACGTTTCCGCTCGCCTGCCCACCCGATGCATCCGACGACGACATCAATGCCTTCATCGACAACGTGCTCTCGGTCGACAAGTTCTCCGAATACCTGACCGACCCGACGCGCACGGTTCTCAAAGTGATCTCGAGCGACGCCATAGTCGGCTACGCGATGCTCATCGACGCCGAACCGTCCGATCCCGACGTGCGGGCAGCACTCACGCTTCGCCCGACAACAGAATTGAGCAAGCTGTACGTGCTTCCCGGAAATCACGGAAGCGGCGCCGCAGCATCATTGATGGCCGCGGTGGTCGCTCACGCCCACGAAAGTGGCAGTGCGGGAATCTGGCTCGGAGTGAACCAGGAAAATGCGCGAGCGCAGAAGTTCTACGCAAAGCAGGGCTTCACACGGGTAGGGACCAAGACCTTTGTCGTGGGCACCCAGCTCCATCACGATTTTGTGATGGAGCGACCGGTGAACTAGGTCGCGGCGACCTCGAAACGAGACAACGCGAGCAGACGCGACATGGCACGCAGGTACTTCTTCTTGTAACCGCCGGCAAGCATCTCCGGGGTGAAGATCTCGTCCAGGCGAGCGCCGGACACTGTCACCGGAATGCTCGCGTCGTACAGGCGGTCGGCAAGAACCACGAACCGAAGCGCAACCGACTGGTCTGTCGCGGGGTGGACGCCGTCGATGTAGACAGCACGAACACCCTCGACCAGCTTGTTGTATCGCGACGGGTGCAGCGTGCTGAGGTGCTTGCACAGCTCGTCGAAGTTGTCGAGCGTTGCGCCGTCGACGGACTCTGCGCGCGCAACCAACTCTTCGGAGGAAATCGGCTCGGGAGCGGGCGGCAGATCGCGGTGACGGTAGTCAGGACCGTCGACGCGAATGGTCTCGAAGATCGAGCCGAGCTTCTTGATCTCGCGCATGAAGTCCTGCGCAGCAAAGCGGCCCTCACCGAGCTGACCCGGGAGTGTGTTGGACGTCGCAACGATGGACACACCGCGCGTCGACAGCTCGGACAACAGGCGAGAGACCAGCATGGTGTCGCCCGGATCATCGAGCTCGAATTCGTCGATGCACAGAACGCTGTGCTCGGAAAATGCCTCGACGGCCTTGTTGAAGCCGAGTGCGCCGACCACGTGCGTCAGTTCGACGAACGTGCCGAAAGCCTTGGGCGACGGAACGCTGTGGAAGATCGACGCGAGAAGGTGCGTCTTACCGACACCGAAGCCGCCGTCGAGGTACAGACCGGCGCCCGTGGCCTGAGTCTTCTTGCCGAACAATCCGCGACGACCGCCGGCCCGAATCTTGGCTACACGCTTGGAGAATTCCTCGGTCTTGGCAACGGCAGCTGCCTGACTCGGCTCGTTGGGATCCGGGATGTAGGACGCGAAGCTCACGTCGTCGAACATTGCGGGTGGAACCATTTGAGCGACCAATTGATCGGCGGGTACCACCGGACTGCGATCGACAAGACGTTGAGGCATCCATCAAGGGTATCTACGTGGTGTGATCTCTCATATGCACCATCTGGATTTTGCGACCTACTTCACACCCGATCAGCCGCAGCGGCTCCGAGAGCTCTATTCATATCCGGAAAACTTGCAGCATCCGTGGGTTCGGGTGAACTTCGTGTCCAGCATCGACGGTGCCGTCTCCGTCAGTGGGCTCAGCGGCGGTCTGGGCACCCCGGCGGACAAGACGGTGTTCGACACGCTGCGCGAACTCTGCGACGTGGTTGTCGTCGGAGCCGGAACCGCGCGCGCGGAGAACTACGGCGGCGCCGTGATGAACGACGACGCTCGGGCACGCCGGGTCGCGTCGGGGCTCGCCCCTGTGCCTCCGATCTTGGTTGTCTCGTCACGCGCGTCGATCGACCCCGAAAGCCGGCTTTTCCGTGACGCCGAAGTCCCACCGATTCTGCTGGTCGGCTCCGACGCAGACGCCGCTGCCGTATCGAGGTTGAACGATGCCGGTGCCGACGTTCACCGAAGCGTCGGCGCGGCTGTGCGCAGTGTCGACATCGAGAACACAGCATCCACTCTGAATTTGCCGCGAATTCTGTGCGAAGGCGGACCGTCCCTGTTCGGCCAACTGATCACGGACAACGCCGTCGACGAACTATGCGTGACGACGTCTCCGCAATTGGTCGGCGGCAACGCGGGGCGGATTTCCCTCTCCGCACAGTCCCTTCCCACCCCGATGATGCCTGCACATATCCTCACGGACTCCGACGGCACGGTGCTGTCGCGGTGGGTTCGTCAACGTCCTCGGCACTGAACCTGGCACTCTGGTCGGCATGCGCAGAGCGGCTTTGATTGCAGTTGTCCTGGCGACCTGTTGCGCCTGTGGCGCAGGGCCCTCCATTCGCCCGGACGTCGCCGTCGAAGGTCACACCGGTGGCACCCCCGGGAGTTCCGATACGTCACAGGCGACACCTCCCCCGGTTCCCGCTCCGGCCGTCCCGACCAGCGATCTCCCGTGGCGCGACTGCAGCGGGACATCTCTTGCCGACGCCGCGTTGGCTGCAGCCAGCACGGGCGTCATCGTCGAATGCGCCGAATTCAGCGCTCCCATCGACACCAGCGGCCGCATCGACGGAACATTCACGGCTGCGGCGACCCGGGCCCGAACGTCAGCTACTCCTGCTGACGCCTACCCGATTGTCTTCACATCCGGGACCGATCGGTCGTCGGGAAGCACCTTGGCCATGCTCTCTGCCACCGGACTGACGGCCGTCCTCGCAGCCCACCCGGTTGTGGCTCTCGATCGCCGCGGTATCGACCGCTCGACGCCGATCGAATGCATGGAACCCGATACTCGGCGCGGACTCGCCGATCTCGGCCAATTCGAGCCGAGTTTCAGCGGAGACGCAGCCGACGCCGTCGCCACCCTCGGGCACGACGCAACAATCTCCTGCACCGACTATCTCGATCCGCAGGAACTCGAATTCGGAGCCGACGCCGCGGCCGACGACATCAACGCACTGCGCACGAGGTGGGGCGTCGACACCATCGCACTGTGGGCTGCAGGCTCCGGTTCGGACATCGCATTGAGTTACGCCGCAACATATCCCGACAACATCGCACGATTGATCCTCGACTCACCCGCACCGATCGCCACCGACGCCACCACCGAGGAAGAAAGCCGAGTCCAAGGCCAGGAAGCAGCGTTGACGGCGTTTGCCACTCGCTGCGCGGCGCTGTCCTGCTCACTCGGACCCGACCCCCGCGCGGCCGTCGTTGCATTGACCGAACGCGCGCGAGCCGGTGAGTTCCGGCCCTTGTCCGCGGCGTCCATCACCCGCGCAATCTCGGCAAGTCTTGCCATCGCGAGCCAGAATCGCCAGCTGGACACAACGTCTCTGGCCGATGCTCTCAGCGCACTCGGAACGGGAAACCCCGTACCCATGCGCGAACGTGCCGCAGCCGCGGAGAAAGCCCTCGCCAGTGACGGTCAGTTTGTCGGACGCTGCACCGACGGCGTTCAGTGGCCGGGAGTGGGGCGCATCCGCGAACTGCAACAAACGTGGGGTAAGTCCTACCCCGTGTTCGGGAACGAAGCCGCACTCGGATTGTCGGCCTGCGCAAGTTGGCCGACTACCGCTCCGACACCCTTGCCCACCGCGTTGAAACCGACTGTTCTGGTCCTCAGCGGTCAAGCCGACCCCGCCGTCGGCAACACCGGGCTGGCCACCGTCACCGGAGTTGTCACCAACGCCGGCGCCCGGTTCGCCAGCCTCGATTGGCAAGGCTCCGGACACCCCGCGATGCAATCTGCCTGCGTGCAACAGGCCGCGGTGTCCTACCTGGACAATCAGAGCCTGCCGGCCAACGGCAATGTGTGCCCGGCCTAGCCGAATATGACGGCCGTCACCCACCATTGCAGGGTGCATCCCCAGATCTGTTTGCGTCTCGGTGTACCGTTCCGAAGTGTTCCTTAGACAAATCGAGCCTCGCACCGGGCGGACAACCCAACAAGTCGTCAACTACGTTTTGTGGCCGATCGCCGTGATGACCGTGATCAATCGCGTTGTCGTCAAAGCCGTCAACGGGTCGATCACCGATGATTTCCGGCCGGTCTACAACGCCGCGCTGGCATTCTGGAACGGCCGCGAGGTCTACACCGCGGACTTCAACACGGTAGATCCGCACTACTTGTATCCCCCATCGGGATCCTTGCTGATGGCACCACTGGCCATCCTCGATCCCGAGCGCTCGCGCTGGCTGTTCATCGGCGCCAACGCGATTGCGATCCTGGTCGCGCTCTATCTGCTGCTACGGCTGTTCGATCTGACAATTAGCTCCATCGCCGCGCCAATTCTCGTACTGGCCGCGTTCTCGTCGGAGACCGTCACCAACACTCTGGTGTTCACCAACATCAACGGCATCGTGCTGCTCAGCGAGATGGCGTTCCTGCTGCTCCTGATGCGCCGTAAAGATCTATGGGCAGGCGCATCGATCGGCATCACTCTGGCCGTCAAACCCACACTTGCGCCGCTGCTGCTGCTCCCCTTGGTTCGTGGTCAGTGGAAGGTTTTTGTCACAGCACTCGGCATCCCGTTCATCCTCACCGTCGTCGCGGTGCCTCTCTCGGCAGATCCGATGGCATTTGTCGAACGCACGGTTCCGTACCTGCTGGAATCACGCGACTACTTCAACAGCTCGATAGTCGGTAACGGCGCCTACTTCGGCCTGCCCGATTGGTTGGTCCTCACCCTGCGCGCGGTCTTCGCCGCCATGGTCCTGATCTCGCTGTGGCTGCTCTACCGGTACTACCGCAATGACGATCTGTTCTTCCTCACTACCACGACCGGCGTGATCATGACCGCGTCGTTCCTCCTGCCGTCGCTCGGGCAGATGTACTACTCGATGATGCTGTTCCCGCTCCTGATGTCGGTGATCCTCAAGAACTCCGTCATGCGGAACTGGCCGGCCTGGCTTGCCGTGTACGGGTGCATGACATTCGACGACTGGTGGTCCTTCCGTTGGCCCGCCTTCGGCCGGGCAGCGGAGTACATGAAGAGCACTCTCGGGTGGAGCCTGCTGCTGATCGTGATCTTCTGCGTCCTCGGTTACCGGTATCTGGTTGCCCGACGCGAAGGACGCCTGGACCGCGGAATCGATCCCGCCTACCTCCTCGATCCTCCTGTCGATGCCGTCCCACCTGCAAGCAAAGCCGAACCTGCAGTAAAGGATTAGCGTGTAGGCATGAGTTCTACAGATAACGCCCCCGAAGTCACCTTCACCGACGAGCAGTGGCGCGAAAAACTGACCCCGGCCGAGTACGCGGTCCTGCGTCAGGCCGGTACCGAACGGCCCGGCGTGGGCGAATACACCGACACCACCACCGAAGGTGTGTACTCCTGCCGGGCGTGCGGCGCCGAACTTTTCCGCAGCACCGAGAAGTTCGAATCGCATTGCGGGTGGCCGTCGTTCTTCGATCCGGCCAACTCCGACGCCGTCATCCTGAAGGAAGACGTGAGCCTGGGAATGCGACGCGTCGAAGTTATCTGCAAGAAGTGCCACAGCCACCTCGGCCATGTCTTCGAGGGTGAGGGCTACCCCACTCCGACGGATCAGCGGTACTGCATCAACTCAATCTCACTGGTACTGAATCCCGCGAAGTAGTCCTCGGGGTCCCTGAGACAGGTACAAGTGCACACAAGTCTCCCCTGCGTGGCTGGATCAGCCATCCGAGGGAGACTTGTGTGCGTCCCGGCCCCAAGCTGAAACTGGGGTGTCAGTTTCAGAAGACGACTGCACGGTGACCTGCGATTTTGGTGTCGCGTGCAGTCGTCTTCTGACATTCCGTGTTCAGAAGTGCTGTGCACCAACCGTCTAACTGACGTTGCGGTACAGGGTTGATCAGGCGACTCCGAGCGTGTCGGCTATTGCGGTCATGGAAACGCCGGCACCTTTCATCTTGCGGGCGATTGCCCTTCTGTTTCTCATGAAGCACAGGTGGTCGGCCACCGGTTCGTCCTTGCCTTTTCGCCGCTTCCAAGCCAGCAAATGTTCCCTCCCTCAGAAGATTTCGCTCAAATTCGGCGAGAGCTCCAAAAATTGTGAAGATCAACCGGCCGCCGGAGTTGGTGGTGTTGATTTCTTCGGGGAGGGAGGCAAACCCGACGCCGATAGCTTCGAGGTGGGCAACCGTTTCCAGCAAGTGAGGAAGGCTTCGGCCGAGCCTGTCCAGGCGCCACACGGCCAGCGTGTCGTCCGGTCGAAGGTGTTCGATGACTGCGGCCAGTTGCGGGCGGTCGACTTTCGAGCCGGATGCGACGTCGGTCCAGATCTTGTAGTAGCCCGCGGCCGTCAGAGCGTCCGTCTGCAGAGTTGGGTTTTGATCTGCCGTCGATACCCTCGCGCACCCCAAAAGTGTGCTCACAAGGGCACAGTGTTGCAGAACTCAACGACAGTAAGTATTGAGAGACAGTGGGTTTTCGGACGGGTTTTGCGTGTGACTCTCGAAATTATTTGGCACGTTTTTCCCCGAATTATTTGGCACGGTGAGGCCCCGCCGGGCGAGTTGGCGGTCGACGTTCTGCTGGCACCGACCCTTCGGCTCAGCTAGCCGCGAGCGCTTCGATCAATGAATCGTAGGTTCCCTCTGCGGCGGAACTGGCTGCGTCGAGAAGGAAGTAGCATCCACACATGCACGTCGACATCGAAGGCGCCACCCAGATCGCCCGCCTCGCTGCAGAATTCGACTGGACCTGGGCCGTCGACGACCTGGAACCCTTCTGCGCACAAGCTGGATGGGAGCTCGTCGAACTCAGGCATGCTGGCGGCTCGATTCGGACGAACTTTCATGTCAGCCGGCCGACGGCGAACATGTTCGGGCGGCAACACAGAATGGATTCGATCTCGATCTTAGTCACGGATCTGGCAGATGACGCTACGCCCATGACAGTGGTGCGTCCGTTGCTGGTCGAAGGATTCACGAACCTCGATGTGGCACTTACTGCACTCCTGGGGACAGCCACGAGCGCCGAACCTGAGGCAACTATCCGGTGGGATCTGCCGAAAGCGGTCATCACACTGAACCGGGGTGTCAGTGCGATCCACCTGCATCTGAAGAGTCCGGGATATCAGGCATGGGCGGATGAGCCCGAACCGGAGTACGAGGACGAGTACGAGGACTAGCGATCGAGGTCGGCGAGATCGCATCCGGTGCGGAAACAGTACTAGTCACCGCGCGGCCCCGGCCTCATGCACTCCGGATCCGGAAGAGCCTCCAATCCTGTTCGAATTCTCCCCAGAGAACTCATAGTGCCCGACGGACTTGCCACACCGAGAAGTGATTCAGCTCATGGCCACCGATCCAGAGGACACCCACAGCGGATATCCCGCCGTCTGGGATATGGCAAGGTCAGCGGCCTCGAGCACGCCGATATTCTGGAAATCTATCCGCTAGAGCTCTATCAAACGCGGCAACACGATCGAATGAATCAACATTCGGCTGCACGTGATCGCGTTCAAGGTGCGCCGTCATCAATCCTGCTGCATCAGTGAAGTAACCATTGACGATGCACAAAGTAATTGTCGCCCGTAGAACGCGGGGGTTAATCCGGTCGTGCGAGGTTCCCGGGATCGGCTCCTCCGCCACCCGGATCAACTTCTCAATCGAGTTGCGATCGTCGAACCATTTCACAACCGCACCGGATACGCGATTCTCAAACCACTGCACGGCAATCGGGACGTCCGCTTCAGTAATCACCCACGGTGCCTTCCCCATCAACTCCAGACCCGGCAGTTCGTTGAAAACCCGATAGTCAACGCGCTCATGGAAGGGGCTGTCCGGCCTATCGCCTTTCAGCAGTGCGTCTGATGGAATTGACTGTAGTGCGTCACCTACCCTCGGAGATATCAGGAATGCAGTTCCCGTGCACCTTGTGGCACCGTCCCTCGAATAGCCGATAAGTGCTTGCACGGCAGCGATGGTATTCGGAATGCCAACAGCATCACTCTTGAACCAAAAGGCACCGTCATTACTCTCCACTAAGGGTTCATACGGCATATATCCCGCGCGCACCATTGCATCGGTCAATTCTCCCTTAACCATATTGGTAACACGGTCTCTTTTTCGAGCAGCCACAACTAACTCCTTTCAGGCGAGAGCTCCCACCACATCGATTCACCAATCCCGTCGTTGTAGCGCTCCCACCACGACCTTGCCGGATCTGTAGCCACCTCAGGGAGGTTACCTGGCGTCCGATACGCGAGGCCTAGTCACATAATTCATCCCTCCATGCCCACTGAAATTCGGTGCCGGAGTCCTTTTCCTGGCTCACTCGAGATTTGTGCGCGGTCGGTGACGATAATTTCGGCTTGACGTGTACATCCGGGAATTGCAGCCGCATCTTGTGAACGATTCGATAGCCCTCGTCGTACCACTTGAAGGGATCGATTCCAGGTCGCCACTGCGGTCGCGAGCTGAAGTGGCGGTGCAGGCCGGGCTGTGGGGCTATCCGCTGGCCCACCGCACCGAGTCGTGGCCACCGACGTTGCAGGCACAGGGCGCGGGCCACAACTATCTCCACCGGTTCGAGCGGCTCAAGACTGCGGATGAGGCTGCACATCGAATCGCAGAATCGGTGCTGAACCACTGACTGAGTCCTCGGATGTTCTGCTGCACTGCGTCAGAACGATCGACAGACAGAGAACGGCTGGAGTGATGATGCCTTCGCCGAGAGTGCAGTCGTCTTCTGAAAAATGCAGTCGCCTTCTGAAACTGACATGGGACGCCGATTACACAGCGAGCGAGGCCAAGTCAGTCGAGCGATCGCGGGCGTGCGCGGGGTCAGGCACCGGAACGGCGTCGATCAAGGCCCTCGTGTAGGCATCACGCGGTGCGGTGAAGACTGCGTCGACGCTGCCGATCTCGACAACGGAGCCGGATCGCAGCACTGCAACCCGGTCCGCGACCTGGTGGACAACGGCAAGGTCGTGGCTGATGAACAGGCAAGCAAACCCGAGATCACGCTGCACCTCGGTGAACAGCTCCAGCACCTCGGCCTGCACCGAGACGTCGAGCGCGCTGGTCGGCTCGTCCGCAATCACCAGCTTGGGCGTCAGCGCCAGTGCGCGGGCGAGTGCAACGCGCTGCCTCTGCCCACCGGAGAGCTGATGTGGGAAACGGTCGGCCAACGTACTGGGCAATCGAACGGCGTCGAGCAGTTCGAGTACGCGAGCGCGCCTTTCCCCCGCCGTACCGATCTTGTGGACGTCGAACGGCTCACGGATGGTTGCTGCGATCGTCAGTTTCGGGTCGAGAGACGCGGCGGGGTCCTGGTGAACAAATGCCAGATCACGGCGCAGTTCCTGCAGCTGACGGGACGGCGTTTCAGCAAGATCGTGGCCACCGAACAGAACACGTCCCGCCGCCAACGGCACCAGACCGGCAGCAACGCGGCCGAGCGTGGTCTTCCCGGAACCCGACTCACCGACAAGACCGAGGACCTCTCCCCTGCTGACCGTCAGGCTCACGCCATCGACTGCCAGAAAGGCGGGACTACCGCGCCTGGCCGGGAACTGCACTGTGGCGCTGTCGAATTCGAGCACAGTACCCTCGGTCGACTCCGGAGTGATCGCAGCCGCTGCGACACCCTCGGGAAGGCGCGGCACTGCGGCCAGCAGTCGACGGGTGTACGGGTGGGCCGGCGCGGCAAACAGTGTGTGCGTGTCACCAGTCTCGGCAACTTCGCCATCTCGGAGGACGATCACCCGATCAGCATGCTGCGCAACAACTCCCATGTTGTGGGTGATGAGCAGGATTCCCATTCCGGTCCGCTGACGGATCCGGTCGAGCAGCGCCAGGATCTCGGCTTGCACGGTGACGTCGAGCGCGGTGGTCGGTTCATCGGCGATCAGTAGATCGGGGTCGTTGGCCAGGGCCAACGCGATCGCAACGCGCTGCTTCTGGCCACCCGAGAGTTGGTGCGGAAAGTAATCGACGCGGCGCTGCGGATCTGGAATCTCCACCTGCTCGAGAAGTTCGATCGCGCGGACGCGAGCATCACGGGAAGAGACCGTGCGATGGGCGCGAATCGCCTCTCGGATCTGCCATCCGACACGACGGACTGGATTGAGCGCGCTCTGCGGTTCCTGGAAGATCAGCGCGACCGTAGAGCCACGCAGCCGATTCAATTCGTCCTCGGTCGCGTCGAGTACGGATGTGCCGTCAACACCGATCGAACCGCCCGCCGCGGCTCCATCAGGGAGAAGGCCGAGGATCGCACGGGCTGTCATCGACTTACCCGAACCGGACTCTCCCACGAGAGCCACGACCTCGCCCCGACACACCTCGAGAGTGACATCGTTGACGACGGGCGGCTGCTGCCCGAAGGCAATATGCAGGTCGCGGACGGAGAGGAGAGCAGTGCGCACGAGAGGTGTCCTTGTTCGGGAGAAGAGTGGTTACCGGCGCCGGGACCGGGCTGCCAGCGCTTGCGAAATCAGGAGCAGTCCGAGGACCAGAACAACAACGACCAGAAGAGGACCGAAGACAAAATACGGCGAGTGATAGGCATTCTGGGTTCCCTCCTTGATGAGTGAACCGAGCGACGGCATCGGCGGGATAACTCCGAGTCCGAGAAAGCTCATCGCGCCTTCGATGAACACGCCGACCGACATTGCCAACGCAAGTTGAACGGTGAGGGGTTCGAGGCAGTTGGGCAGTACGTGGCGTCGCAGGATCCAGCCTTCGCTCGCACCCAGGGTTCGGGCGGACTCGACGTACGGCAGCTCGCGCACCGTCAGCACTGACGTGCGCATGAGCCTGCCGAACACCGGGATTTCGGCGAGCACGATGACAACCGAGATCGTCATGATTCCCGGGCCGATAACCATCGTCAATGCGATAGCAAGAACGATGGTCGGAAACGCGAGAATCAGGTCGAACGAGCGTTGCAGCGCGGTATCGAGCCAGACGGCGCGCGATGCTGCCAGACCGAGAAAGGAGCCGATCAGAGCTCCCAACGGGACAGCAACGAAGATCACCAGCAAATCGATCCGTATGCCGTACAGAGTCCGCGAAAATACGTCGCGGCCAACCGAATCCGTACCGAACCAATGATAACTGCTCGGGCCGAGCAGAGTCGCTCCACGTATCTGTTCGTCCGGCGCGAACGGAGCGAGCCACGGGGCTAGCAGTCCGGCAAGGACAACAGCCCCGACCAACGCGGCGCCGATCAGTCCGCGACCGCTTCGCAGTGCCGCCCAGCGATCGTCGCGATCTGCGCCGGTTCCGTCGGCGGACTTCTCGAGCGACATGGTCACGACTGACTCCCCAATCGAATTCGAGGGTCGAGCCACGCGTTGACGAGATCCGTGGCGAGCTGAACGATGACAAAAAGAACCACGGAGAACAGCAGCATCACTTGAACCACCGGGTAATCCCGGCTCGAGATCGCGCGTTCGATGAGGTTTCCGAGGCCTGGCCAGGCAAAGATGGCCTCGACGAGTACGGCTCCACCGAGTAGATGACCGATTTGCATCCCCAATACCGTCACGGTCGACGGCAGAGCGTTGGGCAGCACCTGAGTCAGAATGATCCGTCGACGCGAAATACCAAGGGCACGTGCCGTTGTGACGTACGGCTCCGCAAGTTGACTGCGAAGCGACTCGGTAAGAAACCGGGTGAGCGCGGCCGCAATCGGAAGCCCGAGACATACCGCGGGGAGAATCAGATACTGCACCGTGATGCCCGGGTCGTCCAGGAAGCCTTTGCGGGGAATCCCGCCGGCCGGCAAGACCGCCCAGACCACACCGAACAACACCACCAGGAGCGCGCCCGTCACGAAGTTCGGGATCGCGACGGCGACCGTACCGAATGTGGTCACAATGCTGTTGAGCCACCGCCGATCCATGATGACCGACACCGTGCTCGAGGTGAGCGCTACAGCAATCGCAATCGCCAGGGCGGTGACCGACAGGAGCAAGGTATTGCCAAGTGCGTCGAGCATCAGCGTGGAGATCTCACCGCCGAGAATCAACGACCGACCGAGATCGAAGGTGAGAATTCCGCCAAGCCACGAAAAGTACTGACCGAGTGGAGAACCGTTCAGTCCCAACTCCTCACGCAGGGCTTCCAGAGCTTCCGGAGTGGCATCTGCACCGGCCAACACACTGGCCGGATCACCAGGTACTAGCCGCAAAAGGGTGAAGATCAGCACCGAACCCACTGCCAGAACCAGCAGGGCCGAGGGCAGGCGCCGAAGTGCATACGAGAGCATGACCGATCACTCACTCAGATAGGCGTTGCTCAGGTCGAGTTCCGCCCTCTTCGACCAGTCCACATCGTGGACCGCGGCGGACATTGCGAGGGTGTTGTCTGCGTTGAGTAGTCCGATCACGACTGCGTTGTCGAGCAGTTCGTGGTTCAGAACCTGGTATGCCGCAGACGCTTCCGGGCTTTTCGGATCCGTGATCCGCCACACCGCTTCGGTGGCAGCCTGGTAATCCGCATCGATGAAATTGGACGTGTTCTTGTAGGCGTTGAACGGGTAGGCACTGGTTGGCAAGGTTGAGGGTGTGTACTGCGCAAATACGTGCGAGGTGATCCAGAGTCCGCCGTACGTGCCACCGATCAGGTTCTTGACCGATGTCGCAGCATCGATCGGTTCGATAACCGTCGTGATACCAACTGCGGCAAGGTCCGCTTGAATGATTTGCGCGATGGATTCCGACTCACTCGATCCCGCGGTGTAACTGATCGGAATGACCGGGATGGCGCCGACCTCGGCGACGAGGGCCTTTGCCTTGTCGACGTCATGGTTGTACGTGGAGTTGAGGCTCGCGTCGAACGCCGGCGAGTACTCCGGCCACGGCAGGTTGTCGGAATTGCCATGCCCTTGATAGACGTCTTCGAGTAGGCGTTCGCGATCCACGGCATTCGCGATTGCCTGGCGGACGCGAACATCACCCAGACCCGGAGCCTGCACGTTCGCGCCGATGTACCACGTGCGCAGCACGCCGGTCTGGTCCACGACCTCGAAATTGGAGTCGGCGGCGAGCATATCGGCGTCACGCGGAGCTGCATTGAGCAGCAAATCCAGCTGTCCTGACCGAAGTTGCGACACCCGTGTCTGCGCGTCGGGAACAATGACGTACTCGACGCCGTCGAGGTTGGGCGCACCACCCCAGTACTGCTCATTGGCCTCGAAGGTCATTCCGCTTCCGGGTTGCCAGTTCGCGAAGGTGAAAGCTCCGGTTCCGTTGTAGCCCTTCCCCGAATCGAAGTCGGCCATGGTGTTGCGGTCGATGACGGGCACGACGTCGAGCAGATCGAAGAAGTTACCCGCCGGATGCGCGAGAGTAAGCACAATCGTGTGATCATCAGGCCTGGCGTAGTTGGTGATCAGCTGCGCAGTTCGCGCGAGCTGTCCGGAACGCGCTGGGTCCGCATAGGTTTCGAGGCTGAACTGCACATCGTCGGACGTCATCGGGCGTCCGTCGTGGAACGTGACATCGGGTCGCAGCGTAAGCGTGATCGTCAACCCGTCATCAGACACCTGCCACGATTCGGCAAGCGCCGGCTGGGGGTCGAGGCTTCCCGCCGGGTAGGTGATCAGCGTGTCGTAGACAAGCCCGGAGAGCGCAGCATTTACCGGTACGCCCGAAAAGAACGAGGCCGGGGTCAGATCCCCACTGTCGCCGATCCGCAGCACACCGCCATCTACGACCTCCGTGCCGGCGGCCGCCTGATCCACTGCCGAGCTACATCCCGTCACGGTGAGTGCACCGAAGAGAGCAACGGCGACTATCCCCCGCAGGGAGGGACGTCTGAGGACGGAGCGGCTGTTCACGGAGAAACCTTTCGAGGGGCCCTGCACGGGCAGGTGCTGCTGTTGATCGGGATGAAAGATCGTGCTGCTCGCGGACAGTGGTTCGTGAGCAGCTTGGAGAAGCGCGAGGTGACGTCAGAGTCAGCGAGCCGGGATGGGAGCTTCCGGAGCAACCTCGATGCGATGAATTCGGCGCGGCTGATCCGCGTAGTCGTAGATCGCGTTGTGCTGGACGAAGTGGTTGTCCCAGATAGCGATTTCGCCAACAGTCCAGCGGCGACGGACGGTGAATTCCGGTCGGATCGACACTGCCTTGAGTACACCCAGGATCGCGGCGCTCTCTTGTGCGTCGAGTTCGTTGATGTAGCTGGTGAACAGGTCGTTGACGAAAAGCGCTTCGCGTCCGGTCTCGGGATGCCGGATCACCAACGGGTGGTCGGCTTCGGGGACATTCTCCCTCGGTGCGATGCGGTGTTTTGCGGTCAGGCCGTAGAGGAGTTCACGCAGCGGCTCCGACAAAGCGTCGAGTGCGTCGGACTGGTTGGACCACATGGTGTCACCGCCGAATTCCGGAAGGACCTGCATGTGCAGAACGCTGAACCTGGACGGCGCGTCACGCCAGGACACGTCGCAGTGCCAACGGTTGGCCTGGTACGCGCTTCCGTTCTCTGTGCCGATCACGCTGATCTCGCGGTAACCCTCGTCGCCAAGGTTCAACAAGTGCTCGTGTGGGAGAACAACCTCACCGAAGTGCTGCGCAAACGCGCGGTGGATCGCCGGATCGAGGCCCTGTTCCGGAAAAAAGAGCACGCTGTAGCGGTACAGCGCGTCCTTGACCAGTTGAACATCGGCGTCTGTCAGTGAGTCCACTCGCAGGCCCCGGACTTCGGCGCCGATCTTGCCGGCGAGGGGCACGATTGTAGTTGTCGTGGGTTCTGCGATTGCGGTCATCAATCTTCCTCGAAACATAGACGTGGGTGTGCAAATCGGACTGCGTTCAAAGTAATCAATGTTTCTTATTTTGAGCATCGTTAAAATTTCGATGATTTAAGCATTGACAGACGTCAGCTTGGTCGATATCCTGCCAGCAACTCACGCAGAGAATTCACCAATGCTCTTGCAGTCCGGCTATATTCGACCCGACGAGTCCAGCCACAACACTGTCGCCGGTAGGGTCGACCAGTGTGACCTCAAAACGTGGCCGATACCGCGCGGGAGAACAGACACGCGTACAACTCATCGAAACCGCGGAGCGGCTTTTTGCACTCAGCGGTTATGACGGCGTCTCCATCTCTGAAATCCGCATCGCGGCAGGCCAGCAGAATGCATCGGTAATCGCCTACTACTTCGGTTCGAAGGAAAATCTGCTGCACGCGATATTCGCGTACCGCCTGCCCGACATCAACGCAGACAGACAAGCAATGATGCTCCGAACAAGCTCACAGGGCGCGAATATGACTACGCGCGAGGCATTATGGGCAATTGTGCAACCCTTGGCCAACAGCATCAGCCCCGACAACCACTACGTCGCACTACTCGATCGGTTGATGGAGACGGAAATCCTCGGCCGCGTCTTCACCACCGCAGATCCGACTGTGACAACAAGCGGATCCGCCGTCAACCAGAGCCTCAACGACAGCCTTGTCGAACTTGCGGAAGATGTTCGACTGCAGCGCATTCAGATCGTTTACACCAGCTATCTCCGGGTATTGGCGGGTTACGACAGACGCGGCACCCGACCCACCCATGCTGAACTGTCCGCTCTGATCGACGGATGGGAAGCACTACTGCGAGCTCCGGTTTCCCAGGAAACTCTCGACGCCCAGAAGGAAGCCCAGCTGAACCCGACTTCATCGAGTCACTGAAGGCGTTGATGCTTCGGTGCGCAGCGTCAAACGCTGCACCCCGAAGTCTCTTGCAGGCCCACTAACAGTGCCGCCTTCTCGTGACACTCACTCCACGCTTGTCGGCGGCCAGTTGAAATCACTCGGATCGAAACGGATCCATTCCGATCCATATGCCGTGATTCGACCGTCACTGGGCGGTCACTTTCGTCGATCCCGCATTCCATTACCGTGCGCAGCGACGGCCACTCGCCGAGCACATATGAAATCGAATCCAACACTGCCACAATATATTCAAGCGATATTTACCGCATTAACGGGCCTGGTCCCGTAAGCCAGTGGGTCGCGGCGTTCGATGCGGGAGACTACTCCAACGCCCTTCATACGAAACTCGGGATAGACCCCGAATCCTGACTTCCTGTTGTCGCACTCCACACCCCGCGGCATGCGCTTGCCGATACTATTCGTGTCGAATTGATCTCATCGTCTGCGTCAGGATGGACACTACACATGGCACACGACATCAAGACTTCATCCCTTCATGTTCGTGAGGTGTCGTGGTCCCATCCTGATGCCGAGGCATTACGCGGCGAAATGGCTGCCGAAGTGGGGCCACGCTACTCCGATCGCGTATCCACCACGGACCGTGCCGCCGCAAATTCGGTTGACCCACAATCAGTTCACCTGACTGTGGTGGCGTACGCCGACGGCAGCGAAGCCGAAGAACCACAAGCAGTAGGTCATGCCACGCTTCGCTGGAACGGCGCCGATCTGGAGTTGAAGCGGATGTACGTCAGGCCCTCGCATCGCGGCTCCGGCGTATCCACGCTCCTGTTGGACGCAGTCGAGGATGCGGCCAAGCAGGCTGGTCGGCCACGGCTGATTCTCCAGACCGGGGACCGTCAACCCGATGCAGTCAGGTTGTACGAAAAGAGCGGATACTCGCGGATCCCGATCTTCTCGCCCTATGAAGTAATGCCGTTTTCGAACTGTTTCGAGAAGGCCTTCGTACAACCCCGCGACTGAGCTCGGCTTCGCTGACGATCACGTCCGCGATCACGAGCTGGTTGTAGACCTGGCGCCGTTCATCACCGGCCGGCTCCCGCTCGAAGAGACGATCTCGGAACGGCTGCAACGATTGTCGTCAGGTTGTGATCGGGCGGGGCACCTCGGGTCCCACTGCGGTAAGCGCCCCAGGTGTCCTCCCCTTTCCCCACCCGATCTTCTCCCGGTAGCGTCCGATGTGATCGCGCTCGATCACATCGGCACTTCCCACTGGTGCCGATTGCGGATGCACGTACAAGGCATCGGTCGGGCAGTATGCCTCGCACATGAAGCACGTCTGGCAGTCCGATTGGCGCGCGATCACGGGAACACCTGATGGCGTGCGATCGAAAACATCTGTCGGACAGACTTCTACACACTTGTCGCACCCGATGCAGTCCTGTGCTGACACCAGTTCGATCACGACGCCACCAAACTTGCACCGGCGGGATCGGCCGTAGTGGTCCACACCGCGTCTAGTCCTCCGGTCAAGATGTGATGATGCTGCGCGACGTCGAGTTCCGGGAAGTCGTCTCTCTTGTTCATCCCCCGAGTTTCAGTCCGCACCAAGGTCGAGTGATACATCCACCGACCCACGGCAGTGATCGCCGCCGCCTGACGAGCTGCCATCCGTTCAGCGGGCGCGCCACCCAGACCCACGCTCGCTGCACCCCAGAGCAATTCGAGTTCATCGAGCGCCGCCGACACTCGATCTCCGCTCCGCAAGTAGTTCTTGTCGAAGGGAAGCAATTGCTCCTGAGCAGCTTTCACCACGTCGACAGCAGTCAGGCGAGAGTTGGACGAGGGACGTAGCCCTACCGTCCCCGCTCCGCGGAGACCGATCCTTGATCCACGCCCCACCGACCGCGCGTACCTCGCGGCACCCGATCCTGCCCATGAACCGGACGACATCGCCCAGGCCGCGTTGTGGCTGCCACCGCCGGTGAAACCTCCGCATATACGTTCGCGAGTTGCAGCGTCCCCAGCAGCGAACAGTCCGGGGACAGTCGTGGCGCAATCGTCGTCGACGACGTTGATTCCACCAGTACCGCGCACGGTCCCCTCGGCGAGCATCCCGACCTCGAACCTTTCGGTGAAGGGGTCGATTCCGCGGCGATCGAATTGCAGGAAGAAATTGGGCTGCCCCATCCTCATTCGACGCTGCACCTCGACGTCCGCACGGTCGATCTGCGCGAAGACGGGTTCGGACTTCAAGGTTCTCGCGATGACAGATCGCCCCTTCGCCGAGCCGGCCCCTTCGAGTACGCTCCCGTCAGCATGGAAAAAGGTTGCGTAGGCGTAGTACGCCGTCTTCGTGATGGTGGATCCGGCCGCAGCAATTCCGTATGCGTTGGAGAACTCCATTCCGGAGAACTCGGCCCCCACCTCAGCTGCCATCAGTGCGCCGTCACCGGTATCGACGTTGGTACCCAATGCGCCTGAGAGAAAGGCACATCCGCCGCTCGCGACCACGACAGCACCTGCGGACACTCGATAGTCGTGATGCTCGTGACGCCGATATCCGCTGGCGCCCCGCACACAACCTTGTTTGTCCACCAACAACTCCAGCGCGGGCGAATGGTCGAGAATTCGCACTCCGGCGCGGCGGATCCAGGCGCGCATTCTGCGCATGTATTCCGGCCCCTGCAGGCCGGTGCGAATCTGCTCACCGGTACGCGCGTCGACGGGGAACGGGTATCTGCCTTCTACCGCCAGGAGGTCCATGTTGGTATACGTCTGCTCGAGGACGCGGTCCATCCAATGGTGATCGGCGAGGAATCCGCCGAGTGCCTCACGCCCTGCTTTGGCCTTTGCGCGCGCCGCAGGTTCGGGTTCGACGTACCAGACACCTGTGCCCGACGGCGCAGTCGCCCCGCTCGTCCCGCAATACCCTTTGTCGACCAGGACGACGTCCGCACCGGCCTCGGCGGCACGCAACGCTGCCCAGGCGCCGGCGGGACCACCACCTATTACCAGCACATCGGTGGAAACTTCGAGGACGTCCGTCACTGGTCTGCTCCTGTCAAAGGTCTACACGAATGAACCTGATACCGCTATGTTTCTCCAGCGAACGCTGCAGTGCCACAATCAGGATCATCGTGAATGCAACCGGCTCTGCGCTTACATCGACGCATTGTGGACGAAAACGCGTTCGCACGGACGGAGTCACCTTTAGGACGCAAAGGAATTCGCAGGTTCACGCAGATCGAGGTGATGGCGCAACGTGACACCGCCGTATTCGGACCGGAAAATGCCCCGCTCCTGAAGAACCGGAACGACAAGGTCGACGAAGTCCTCCAGTGACCGAGGCAGGACAGCGGGGATAATCGTGAATCCGTCCACAGAGCCGCTCCGCCACCAGGTTTCGATATGATCAGCCACCTGTACAGGATCACCGATTACCACACGATGACCGCCCAAGAATTCGGTCAACAGATGACGAACAGTGTGGCCGGTCAATGCTGCATAATCGGCGAGCGACGTGAAGAATCCTTGGGGGCCGACACGACCGGACGGCAGGTCCAGCACATGCGCGGGGAGCGGCGAATCCAGGTCGAACTCTTCGTCCGGGAATCCCAACCACGACGCGAGCCGGCGAACGGGTGCACTCTCCGGACGAAGGCGCGCTTGAAGTTCGTCGAACTTCTCTCGCGCCGCGTGTTCGGTCTCTGCAACGATCGGCACCAGTCCGGGCAGAATCCTGATCTGATCCGGATCGCGGCCGAGTGCAGCAGCTTTCGACCTGATCTCCGTGGAGAACTCTCGTGAAGCGTCGAGTCCGAACTGGGTGGCATAGATCGCCTCGGCATGGGCTGCGGCGAATTCCCGCCCTCGAGAGGAGGATCCTGCCTGGACCAGAACCGGTCGTCCCTGTGGCGACCTCGTGACGTTGAGCGGGCCGGCAACGGAGTAGAACTCGCCTCGGTGCTCGACAGCGTGTACCAGATCCGGATCTGCAAAGCGCGCGTTCTCTTGATCACCGATCAGAGCGCCGTACTCCCAACTGTCCCACAATCTTTCGAGAAGTTCTACGTATTCCGCTGCACGGCGATATCTCTCGTCGCGTTCCGGAAGGTGGTCGATTCCGAAGTTCTTGGCCGCATTCGGCTCGAACGTCGTCACCACGTTCCATCCGGCACGACCACCGCTCACGCGGTCCAGCGAGAGAATTCGACGAGCAAGGTTGTACGGCAGATTCAGGGTGGATGACACAGTGGGAATCAGACCGATCCGGGTGGTGGACACCGCGAGCGCACTGGTCAGTAGCACCGGGTCGAGGGAGGCCGCCGGTCCACGGCCGATGCCCGGGTGCTGGACCGGGATATCCGGGAACAGCAACGCATCGAGTTTGCCGCGCTCGGCGGTCTCGGCGGCGCGGCGGTAGTGGTCGAGAGTGACAAAGGCGCTGGGATCGAGTTCCGGGTCGAGCCAGGCCGCCGAGTGGTAGCCCGCGCTACCGACGTTGACGAAGAAGTGCAGCGAACGACTCATCACGCCACCACCTGTTCGACGTGCGACGACGGAATCGCATGGTGAGGAGCGGCCAACCCGAGATGTCCACGAAGCGTGGTGCTGTCGTAGTCGGTGCGGAAAACACCGCGGCGCTGCAACTCCGGCACGACGTGATCGACGAAATCGTCGAATCCGCTCGGGAGCACGTCCGGCATCAGGTTGAATCCGTCGGCAACGCCTTTGTCCACCCAATCTACGATGGCATCGGCTATCTGTTCCGGAGTGCCGGTGACGATCCGGTGTCCGGCACCTCCGCCCAGTCGCCTCAACAGCTGCCGAACGGTCAAGCTCTCGCGCCGGGCGAGACTGACCGCGATCTTGTAGAACGTCTGCGATCCACCCGCGTCGTCCGGATCGGCCAGGAGCTCCCACGGCAACGAGCCGTCGAGAACCAAGCTCTCGCGAGGAACCCCGAACTGACCCGCAAGCCGTTCGAGCGCGTACTCGGGAGGCACCAATTCGGCCAACAGTTCACGACGCTCACGAGCCTCGGCCTCCGTACTGCCGATCACGGTCGACAGTCCAGGCAGGACGATGACGTCCTCGGGCCCTCGGCCGTATCCGCGCGCCCTCGCCTTCACATCGTGGTAATACTCCCGAGCCTCGTCCTCGGTCTGCGCCGCTGTGAAGATCACCTCGCCGACCCTGGCCGCCAGTGCCCGCCCGTCACGCGAGGCACCCGCCTGCACAACCACCGGCTCACCCTGTGGTGACCGCGGAACGTTGAGCGGGCCTGCCACGTCGAAGTGTTCGCCGTGATGGTCGGTGCGGTGAATCCGTGTGGTGTCCGCGAACACCTGGCCAGATTTATCCCCCACCAACGCGTCGGGTTCCCAACTGTTCCAAAGCTTTCGTACCACTTCGACGAACTCTGCCGCACGTTCGTACCGCCGGCCGTGATCGGGCTCGTCGTCGAAACCGAAATTGCGCGCTGATTCCCGGCCCGCCGTGGTGACGACATTCCACCCTGACCGTCCGCCGCTGAGTTGATCGAGCGTTGCAAAGCGTCTTGCCACGTCATACGGATCGTTGTAACTCGACGACAGGGTGCCGATCAATCCGATCCTGGACGTCGACGCGGCCACCGCAGCGAGCACCACCGACGGTTCGAGACTGTTGAACGGCCGATAGCGCAAATCTTCCCGGATCGCCGGACCGTCGGCGAGAAATACTGCGTCGAACTTAGCGGCCTCGGCCTTGCACGCGATGTCCATATAGTGTGCGAGGCCGAAACTCGCCAGCGGATCGGTTCCCGGAAGTCGCCAGGAACCACCGAACACACCGGCGTTGAGGATGTTGACGTTGAGATGGACCTGACGGGTCATCGATGTTCGCCTCCTTCGTAACTGAATACATGAAATCCGCGACCTGAAGGACATGGGTACCGATCGCGGCAGACTTCACGACGCGAGACGCAGCGGTACCGCAGCCATCCTCAGCGCGCGGATCGCCGCAGCCACCGCCGGTCGCTCGAGCGAGGCCTGACGATACGTCACGCCGATCTCGCGGGCTCCGTTGGCGACAGGGCAGGCAACGAGGTGCTTGGCCGACTCCGGCACAGCCATCTCCGGCAGCACCGTCACACCGAAACCGTGATCGACCATCTCCGCCATGGCACTGAAGCTTGCCGAACGATGCTCGATTCGTGGGGTGAACCCGGATTGCCTGCAGGAGAACATGATCGACGCAATCGACGGAGCACCGTCCTTGGCCGCAATCCAGTCGGCATCGGCAACTGCTTCGAGACCGTACAGCTGAGCCCGCTCACGCAGCGGTGCCGGCGCCAACAGCACGAGCGGATCGGTGAACAGGAACTCCGAGCTCAATCCGACGGGGAGTTCGCTCGTACGAAACGAATACGTGTAGGTGATCGCAAGGTCGACTTCTTGTTGCCTCACTGCCGGTACGGAATCGACCGGTACCGCGTCCACCAATCGGACTCGCAGACCCTGATGTTCCCGATGAAGACGGGTTGCTGCGGGAATCGCGAGTCGGGTGAGAGCGGTGGTAAACGTCGCGAGGGTGAGGACACCCGTGACCGATTCACCGGTGGCCGCGACAGCGCTTTCAGCCTCCTCGAGCGCAGCGATGATGCGTGCGGTGTGGTCGACCAGAACCCGGCCGGCATGGGTGAGGCGCAGGACTCGTCCCTCCCGACGCGTGAGAACTGTGCCGACCTCCTCTTCGAGGAGACGCATCTGCTGGGAAACTGCAGATGTCGTGATTCCGTGACGTTCGGAGACCGAGGTCATCGTCGTCAGTTCCGCGAGGTCGTGGAGCAGAATCAATCGTCGTATGTCATACATGATGTGTCCTCGCGGCCAGGCAATTGAGCGGAGCGCCCGATAACACATTGTGCTGGAAATCCCGGCGCCTCCACAGAGTTGGGATCACCGGGATTCGAGCAACCTCAGCGCGAAACACTCGAAAACAACAGACCGAAGTTTCAGATTGCTACAGCTGCAGTTGAGATTTCAGAAGTAGCTGATCGGCGGCGGCAACTCCCCGTTGACCTCGTAAGCTCCGAGATAGCGCAGTTTGTAGCTTCCGGGATTGTGCGAGGACAGCGTCCGGGCATTTCGCCAATGTCTGTCGAGATTCTTCGACTGGCTGGTGGTGGATGCACCGCCAGTTTCGAACAACAACCATCCGGCCTTGCCGGCGAGTTCGTCGGCGATCACCTTCGCCTTCGAGACATCAAGAGCAGCAGCCAGTCTCAGTTCGGCGCGCTCGTCCGGATCGGTTGCCCGCACCGCCGCGTCCAGCACCTGGACTGCGGCGCGCACTGCCGATGTCACGGCAAACGAGTACGCCGATATCTGCCCGATCGTATGGTGCACCACCGCCTCCCCCGATGGGTGGTCGGCTTGACCGTGAAAATAGTTGCGACTACGGGCGTTGACTGCCTCCACGGAATCCGCGACGATGCTGCGAACGATTCCGGCGATGACCGTCGTGAGATACAACTGCGCAAACGATGCCTCGTATTTGTCGACGGACGGACCGTCTTCAGGAAGGACCTCGTCGTCGCGCACGATCACGTCGAAGTATCTGGTCGAGCCACTTCCGGTGAGTCGCTGGCCGATTCCGTCCCAGTCATCTGTCCGATCGATACCCACCCGCGTGGCGGGAATCGCCACGGTCACCGGTTTTCCGGTCTCCCAATTCCCCTTCACGACCAGATAGTCCGCGTACAGGTTGCCAGTGGAGTAGAACTTTTCACCACGCAGAAGAAGTTGGCCGTCCCGCTTACGCACGGTGGTTGTGAAGTCCGCCTGGGCGTCGCCTGACGTGGGCGTGGTCCGTTCACCGTACGATCCGAACACCAACTTACCGCGCGCTGTCTCTTCGAGGAGTCGTCCTCGGATTCCGACGACCGGCAGGGAGAGTGCATTCTCGACGAAGCCGAAGTGGTTGCGCAGCGCATGCGCGATGGATGGGTCCGCGGAGGCCAGATCAGCTACCACATCAAACAATTCGACGAGACTGATGCCGTGGCCGCCCGCCTCGACAGGTAGACGCAACGCGCCTATTCCTGCCTGTTTAAGTTCGTCCACCAAACCGTAGGGGATGTCGTGGTCACGATCTCGGTCGGATGCCCCGACACGTATCTTCGAGAAGAGTTCGGCCAACCCGAGTCTGCGTGTCACCGGACCTGGATCGATCGGACCAGGTGGAAGCGGATTGGTGGGCGTTTCGAGCGTGGACGTCACGACGCAACTCCGATCGTACGGCTGTGGGTCCTGTGATCGTCGAGCAGTTCCTGCCGGTGAACATGCGGTACGGCGGCGACAAGTGCACGGGTGTAGTCGCTGCTCGGATTCCCCAGTACCTGCTCGACGGCTCCCGACTCCACGGTGCGACCGGCCCGCATAACCGTGACATCGTCGGCCACCAGACGCACGACTCCCAGATCGTGTGTGACGAACAGGTAGGTCAGCCCACGTTCGGCTTGAAGATCGACGAGTAGTCGTAGGATCTGGGCCTGCACCGACACGTCGAGCGCGGAGACCGCCTCGTCGAGGACGAGCACTTCCGGGTCGGCGGCGAGTGCGCGAGCGATGGCAACTCGCTGACGCTGACCACCCGACAGTTCCGCCGGTTTGCGAAGCAGATACTCAGGGCCGAGTGCAACGGCTGTCAGCAGGTCGGTCACCCGCGCGCGGATCTCCTTGCGGTCCTTGGTGATCCCGAAGGTTCGCAACGGCTCTGCGATGGTGCGCTCGATCGTGAATCTGGGGTCGAGCGAGGACATCAGATTCTGATACACCAGCTGGATCCGTCGACGAACAGGGTGCAGTGCCCGATTCGACAATCCCGAGATGGGGTCGTCGTGCAGGTAGACCTTTCCGAGATCCGGAGTCGTCAACCCCACCACGGCGCGGGCCAGCGTCGACTTCCCGGCGCCGGATTCCCCCACCACCGCGTGCGTCGTTCCGCGGCGTAGCCGTATCGAGACGTCGTCGAGCGCGGTGAAGACATCACGCGCGCCGGTCGCGTCGACCACTGAGAAGTACTTGGTGATCCCGTCTGCTCGGAGTACCACCTCCCCGCTGTCGCCATTCACCGTGTCGCCGTTCGCCGGTTCGACGCCGACGTCTGGCGCCAATCGGCCGAGTTGGAACGACGGTGCGGCCTCGAGCAGTTGCCGCGTGTACGGGCTCGCCGGATCGTCGACCACCGATTCGGTAGTGCCCTGCTCGACGATTGTTCCGCCCTGCATGACGATCAGACGGTCGGCTCGCTCCGCGGCGACCCCCAGATCGTGAGTGATGAGCAGAATGCCCAAGCCGAGTGTGGAGCGCAGGTGCTCGAGGTGATCGAGGATCACCTTCTGCACTGTCACATCCAACGCCGATGTGGGCTCGTCCGCGATCAGCAACTCCGGATCGTTCGCGAGTGCGATGGCGATCAGAACACGTTGCTTCATACCTCCCGACAGCTCGTGCGGAAACTGCGAGTACAACCGCTCCACGTCCGAAAGTCCGGCCAGACGAAGCTTTTCCAACGCCACGGCCTTGGCTGCTGACTTGCCTATACGTCGGTGCAGACCGACAGCATCGAGTACCTGAGTGCCGACGCGTTTGACAGGATTGAGCGAGTTACCCGGATCTTGCGGAACGAATCCGACGAACGGACCCCGAACCTTGGCCAGTCGCTTGTCGTTCCAGCCGGTGGTGTCCTCTCCGCGGAAGCGAATGGTGCCGCTGTCGACCCGCGCCGACGACGGAAGTAACTGCAGCGCAGAATGAATGGTGGTGCTCTTTCCCGAACCGGACTCACCCACCACCGCCACGAACTCGCCGGCCTCGACGATCAGGCTCACATCACGCACGGCCGCGACGGAGCGACCTCTACCTCTGACATAGCTGACGCTCAATCTGTCGATCGCCAACAGCGGCGTCGACGTCGGGGCCGGCTCGGTACCGACAGGTGATTCGAGAAGCTCGGTCATCGCGACTCTCCTAACGACTTGCTGATTCGATTGGTGGACAGGACTACTACCGCGATCACGATTCCCGGAAAGATCGCGATCCACGGATACACGGCCAGATAGTCGCGGCCTTCGGATACCGCCAGCCCCCATTCGGGCTGCGGCGGCGGCGCGCCGTAGCCGAGGAAGCCGAGCGCTGCGACAGCAAGAATCGCCGCACCGAATTCGAGCGCAGCCAGAGAAAGGACCGCGGCGAGTGAATTGGGAAGAACATGCTGCAGAACAACCCGTCCGAACTTCGCCCCGGATCCGTAAGAGGCTTCGACGAATTCGGTGTGCGCTACTTTGAGAACCTCGGAGCGCATGACACGAGCGAAGGCTGCGATGGCGGTGATTCCGACGGCGACCGCCACGTTCAGTGTTCCGTAGCCAAGCGCAGTCACGACGGTCATCGCCAGGAGCAGACCGGGAATGGCAAGCAGCACATCGACGAAACGCATCACGACACCGTCCGTGCGCCCACCGATGAAGCCGCTGAGCAGACCTGTCGCGGAGCCGATGACAAATCCGACCGCCACTGCGACCAACGTCGCCGTCAACGTCGTCGACGTTCCGTAGATGGTGCGTGCCAACAGGTCACGTCCGAGCCGGTCGGCACCGAACGGGTGCTCGAAACTCGGCGGCGCAAAGCTCGCGTCGACGTCACCGTCATAGGGGCTCTTGCTCGTGAAGAGACCGGGCACGAGCGCCCACAAGATCACCACGACGATGACAATCCAGGACAAGGCCAGGCCAGGCGCAGACACGATCTCGCGTGCTCGGCGGCGCAGCCGGGCCGAGTACCCCGGCGACGGCTCCTCCGTGACCACCGTGCGGGGGATGTCGACTACTGCGGTCATGAGAGCACCAACTCCTGTTCGACGGGCTTCTTCTGCGCGGAGTCGACCTCCTTGGCTGACACGCCCGACCTCGAATTGAGCACGGCAGTGCGCAATCTCGGATCGAGCAACGGATAGACGATGTCGACCAGGAAGTTCACCGTCACGAATACCAACGCTGCGAACACGACTGCCGCCTGGACCAAGGGCACGTCCTGGGTCCGCACCGCGGTCTCCGTCAACCTGCCCAGACCGGATCGTGAATAGATCGTCTCCACGATCACCGCTCCCGCCAGTAGGTTGCCGAGGGTGATGCCGGCAATTGTCAGAGCCGGAAGCGCGGCGTTCTTCACCACGTCGTTGACCAGAACCCAGAGCCGCGTTCCGCCCTTTGCCGTCGACACCGCGACGTACGGTGATCCCAATCCGATGGTGAAGTTCTTCACCAGCAGCTGGGCGATGGGAGCACTGACGGGGATCGCCAAGGTCACCGCCGGCAGAATCAGCGAAGCGACGCCGTCATTGCCGATCGACGGAAACCAGCCGAGCTGAAACGAGAACACCTGCAAGATGACCAATCCCACCAGGAAGACCGGGACGGATACTCCAAGTGCCGGGATGCTTGCGAGGGTGTTGGCCAACCATCGATTGCGCGTGTAGGCCGCACCGAGTGCCAGTGCAAAAGCAAAGACCACCGCTATGGTCAGTGCAACTGCGGCCAGGATCACCGTCTGCGGCAGGACTTGGGCGATCATCGACAAGACAGGTTCACCCGTCCGCGTCGACTGTCCGAAGTCACCCTGCACGGCGCGCAGCAGGCGAGTGAAGTACTGCTCGAATACCGACCCGCTCATTCCCAGCTGATCGCGGACCACATCCTTCTGCGCATCACTGACCAGGTCACCGTCACTTGGACTGAACATGACATCGACAGCGTCGTAAGGCAGTACGTAGAGAAGCACGAACGTGAAAGTGTAGGCGGCCCAGATGACGAAAAGCGATTGGCCCAGTTTGGCCAGCACGTAACGGGTCATGGCTCAGCTCTTCTCGATCCACGTGTCGTAGAAGACATTCCGCGACTGCGCTTCGTACTTGATCCCGTGCACCTTCGGATCTGCCGCCGTGACCTGAGCCGGGTTGTACACCGGCGAGGTCAAAGCTGCGGTGTCGAGGATGAACTCCTGCGCATCTGCCGCCGCCTGCGCGCGCGCCGTCGGATCGAGCGTGGCGCTCACTCCGAGCAGAACCTCGACTGCCTGCTGATACAGCGGATTGTCCTTCGCGAGTTTGCCGGCGTTGGAGAACAGCGGAGAGTACGTCTGTTCGAGGACTGCGACATCGGCGCGACTCGTGTTGGCGACCTGAATGTTGTAGACGCCGGACTTCTTCGATTCCGCGCTGAAGTCGGGGATCGGGAGAACCGCCAGATCGAGCTCGATACCGATCTTGGCCAGGTCCTGCTGAATCAGCTCGTACGCGGGCTTGTTGACCACCAGATTGTCGATGCCGAGAAGCTCGAGAGTGAGCCGCTTTCCGTCACGCTCACGGATACCGTCGGCACCCGACTTCCAGCCAGCCGCATCGAGGATCTTCGCCGCCTCGTCCTGGTTCTCGGTCAGATCGGCACTGAAGTCCTTCCATCCGGGAACCCGCGAGGAGATCGCCGAGGTCGACACCGCGTAGCTGTCCGTGAGCACGGTCTTCTTCAGGGCGTCACGACTCCAGCCCAGATTGACTGCCTTGCGCACAGCGATGTCGTCGGTCGGAAAGACGTCGGTCTTGAAGTCGAAGGCGATGTCGCGTCCGGGAATCAGTTGGGAGACAATCTGATACCCCTGCGCCTTCAGCGGCGCCTCGTCCGTCGAATTGACATCGAGGATCGCGTCGACCTCACCCGACTTCAGCGCACCCGTCCGAACGCTTGCCTCGGGAATCACCGCAATCTCCACCGTGTCGAGGTAGGCCTCGCCGCTGTGCGCTCGACTTGCCGGCGCCCAGTCGTACCCTGCCCTCTTGGTGAGCACCGTCTTCTCCTGGTAGATCTGCTCGGTCACGGTGTACGGACCGGTGGTGACGATGTTCTGCGGGAGCGCGCGGTCCGCTTTGCTCAGCTGGAGCGTCGAGTGTCCGACTATTCCGGAGAAATAGTGCGAAAGTGCATGCAGGAAACCGGCATTCGGCCGATTGAAGGTGGCCTTCACCGTCAGTGGATCGATCACTTCGCTGCTGACGAACCCGACCCAGTACGCGGTCACCGCGGGAACGCCGAGTGCCTCGTTGCCGAGCCCGAGAATATCGAAGTTCTCCTTCACCACCGCAGCGTCCAGTTTGCTTCCGTCGTTGAACGTGACATCGTCACGCAGGTGGAACGTGAACGCGGTCAGATCGTCGTTGTACTCCCACGACGTCGCGAGCCACGGTTCGATCTCTCCTGTCTCGGGGTTCTGGTAGGTCAGTTTGTCGCTGGTGTTGCTGGTGATCAACGACTCCGGATAGCTACTCCCGGAATGTGGATCGAGGTTGGCCGGGGCATCGAGAACCGCGAATCGCAGTGTTCCACCGGAGACCGGATCACCTCCCTGCGCCGAAGCGACCTTCGCCTGCGCAGAGCATCCGGTGGCCGCGATACCGACTGCAAGAAGAAGTGCGCCGACAGCGCGCCAATGGCGGATAGATTTCACGAAAGTGCTCCTATTGTGCGGTTTTTCAAATACACCGATGCGCGAAACGGCAGACGACACCCAAGGGGACTGACTGCCGTGGGCATCATGTGAGTGGACGAAGTGCGCCCGGAGTCGGGGCGCAACGAGGTGAATCTCGATCAGGAGTGGGTCAACAACTGAGACAACACAGCAGCGGACGTGCGTGGACCACGCCGTCGCTGCTGCTGTGGCGACCGAGATCGCCGTCGTTGTTGTTGGACACGTCTAACTCCTGATAACCGAGCCGATCATGTGCGATGCCGAACGCATGCACTGCTGTCACGTCCACTATCGAAGTAATTCCGCGTCACAACAACCCATCGGGGCTACGCAATCATTTAAGAAGTACTTCACCGACGACGGCCGGGGCCGGGATAGCGGGTCAGAGACTGTTCATGGTCTTCCATGCCTGATGGAGGGCAGCGTACCGCCCACCTGCTGCAGTCAATTCGGCGTGCGATCCTCGTTCCACCAATAGACCGTCGTGGAAGAGCAGAATGCTGTCTGCGGTCTCCGCGGTGATCATGCGGTGAGCAATCGTGACCGTCGTGCGTCCCTTGGTCAGCTGGGCCAGTGCGCGCTGCACGGTGACATCGATGGCGGGATCCACCCCGCTGGTTGCTTCGTCGAGTACCAGCAGATCGGGATCCACCACAGCAGTCCGCGCCAGGGCCACGAGTTGTCTCTCGCCTGCGGACAACGCATCGCCTCGCGTTCCCACGAGCGTATCGAGCCCGGAACCGAGACCCTGCACCCATTCGGAGAGGCCCAGATCGCACAACACGTCCATGACGTCGGTACGGGTGGCGCCGGGACTCCCCATTGCGATGTTCTCGAACACCGAGCGGTCGAACAGGAACCCTTCCTGCGGGACGATGGCGACACGACGGGCGAACGAACTGTCGGTGATCCTGCGGATGTCGACTCCGCCGAGCTCGATCGATCCGCTGGTCGACAGGAGTTGACGGGTCAACAGTTTCGCGAAAGTCGTTTTTCCCGAGCCGGTTTCGCCGACCACAGCCACGTGCTCATGTGGCTCGATGTCGAGGTCCAGGCTGCGGATCGCGCGCCTGCTCGGGTTGTACGAGAAATCGACCGCGCGCATCCGGACGCCGACGCCGCCGACGGGGAGCGGCGTACCCGCACCCGCTCCCACGGTGACCGAAGGCTCGGAAAGCAAGTGGAACACTCTGCGCAATCCTGCTACCGCACTCTGCGACTCCCCCAGAATCGACACGGAGAACTGCAGCGGGCGCACGAAGAACGTGATGAGGAACAGGAATGCGACCAACTGACCCGCAGTCAGATCCATCCACTCGATGTGACCGGTACCCACGGCGGCGCCGAAGAGCACGACCGCAGCTGTGATGGTTCCGCTGGCGGCTTCACCCAGAGACATGTTGACGCCCAACGGCAATTGGGTGTGCAACAGCGATTTCCTCGTCGTGTCGATCAGTCCGTCCACTCGCGCCTGGATACGTGCGTCGGCTCCGTGCGAACGAGTCACCTCGGCGCCGTTCACCATGTCGGACACACCGTCGTACAGATTCGCCACGGCTACTCGGACTTCGCCGAATCGGCGGGCGATCACTCGTTGGATCAATCGCATGGTCACCACCGCGATCACGGAGACACCGATCACCAACAGTGCCAACTGCCAGCTGTACACCAGCATGATCGACGATGCGACCAACATCTGTGCGCAGTTCGCAACCAGTGTGACACCGCCGGTCTGGACGAACTGCGACACCGTGTCGATGTCGCTGGTGACGCGGGCGACCAGCGATCCGCGGGCTGTGTCGTCGAATCTCGCGGGCGGCAACCTGAAGATGTGAGTGAATGCAGCTGTGCGCAGTGCCGCCAACGCGTTTTCGCTGGTGCGGATCAACCGGCGGTTGAGCAACCACGACGCCGTTCCCGCTGCCGCGACGCCGAGTGCACCCACCCCCACCGCGCCGAGGAGCACAGTCGAATTGTCATTGTCGGCATTGCCGTGCAGCAGTGCGTGATCGAGGGCGTACTGCACCGTCAGCGGAACCACGATTCGTCCGCTGGCAGCGACAAACGCCAGTAGAACGGTCAACCACATTCCGCGGAGGAGACCGGGGTACAGCACTCGAGTCGCTCGGACTTTCGACGCCAGGGACTCACTCATGAGCGGCCGCCGGCCGCGTCCAACTCGTCGATGTCCATTCCGTCGGCGTAGGCGTCGACTATCTGCCGGTAGCCGTCGTACTGCGCGAGAAGGTCTGTGTGAGTGCCGGAAGCGGTGATCACACCGCCGTTCATCCACAAGACGCGGTCGGCCAGAGTAACCGTGCTCTTGCGCGCCGCTGTCATCACGACGGTACATCGACGGTCGCCGCCGCGTTCGCTCACGAATTCGCGACGGATGTTGTCGAGCACGTCGCGCTCGACTGTGGGATCGAGTGCGCTGGTCGCGTCGTCGAGGATCAGCAAGGACGGCGAGCCGGCCAGACCGCGGGCCAGCGCGATCCGTTGACGTTGGCCACCGCTGAGTGAGGCACCTCGTTTCCCGACCGCGGCGTCCAGCCCACCGGGAATGCCTCGGACGAACTCTGCGGCCTCGGCCACGTCGAGAGCCCGCCAAACCTGGAGATCGTCGATATCGCGACCCAACGTGACATTCCCTCGAATCGTGTCGTCGAACAAGAAGGACGTCTGGCTCACCACTGCTACCCGGGTTTCGATTTCTCCGTCCGCGAGGCTTCTCACGTCGATACCGTCGTAGCGCACAATGCCCGTATCAGGATCGGCAAGCCTGGCCAGGATGCGAACGAGCGTCGTTTTCCCGGATCCGGTGGCGCCGACGACGGCAACGACATCACCGGCGTCGAAACGCAACTCCACCGGGCCGATGGCTTCACCAAGTGCCCCGTCGTACGTGAAACGCACCGCCTCTACGTGCACCCCCAAAGCCTTCTCACCGGCCAGCGTTTCGGTTCCGAACTGCGTGTAGTCGACGGAATCGAGTACCGAAGCAGTGCGTTTGTTGCCCACCACGGCCAGCGGCAGGATGCTGAGGAACCGGCCGATCATGCCCAGCGGCAAGGCCATCGTCAGGAACAGATAGATGGTCTCGACCAGCGTGCCGACAGTCAGCTCGCCCGCGGACACTCGGCCAGAACCGATGAGCAGCACCACCAATACCGTTGCCGTCGGGGCAAGTTCGACGAAGGGATCGAAGGCCGCACTGACAAAGGACATCCGAGTATTCGCAACGCGGGTGTTCTCGGCGGCGCGCACGAATCGTGCCGACTCACTGTCCACGATCCCCAGGGTGCGGATAACCTGCTCGCCCTCGATGGCCTCGTGCGCGACGCTACTGACCGCGGCTCTGGCTCGTTGCGCGTCACGAGCACGCGGTGACATCACCCGCTGGTACACGAAATTAGCCAGAAGCACGACGAACACCAGCATCAGCGCGACCACCGCGAGGTACCGGTCCGAGCGCGCTATGTTCGCCAGCGCCACCAGGAGCATGAACACACTGCCCATCGCAAAAGCGAAGAATTGCATGGGCGCCCACTGAACTTCGACGTCGGAGACCACGTTGGAAAGCAACTGCCCGGTGGAGTGCCGCCGATGCCAGGGAACGCCGAGCTTGGCATACTGCCGTATCAACGCACGCCTGGTCGACGCTTGGTTGCCGAACTGCACGTACGCGGCCGCAACCGCTCGAGTGACGATGGTGATCACTCGAAGAAGTGACACTCCGGCGATGGCGCCCAAAGCGATCCACCACGACCGCGCCGGAACCTCGGCATCCGTGAAGGCCGGGATGATCAGATGATCGGTGGCCCAGCCGATGGCGACAGCACTGAAAACCATCGTGGAACCGTTGATCAGTCCGGCGATGATCGACAGTGGAGTCGCTATCCGATACCCCAGGCTCCCCCTGGCCATGACCCGCACGCCGGCACGCAGCACGGTACCGGTTTCCATCGAATCGAGATCGTCGCCAGGCAACGAAATGGCCGAACCTCCACGCATCGACATCGAGAAACGAATTACGACTGCGGCGAAACAGGTTCGGCAACGGTCAGACCCGCCGCCTTCCACGCCGGGAAACCGCCGTCGACGTGGACCACGTTCGCGAACCCGCGCTGAAGAAGCCCCTCGGCAACCGGCGCGGAACCGGCAATCGAGCCACACACCACGACGATCGGTTGATCGAGCGAGTTCACCTCCGAGTGCTTGGCGGGCGAGTCGAGTCCGAACTCGGCATCGAGGTCATTGCGGTCGACGACCACGGCTCCTGGAATTGCGCCATTCTCGTTGCGGCCCTTCGCGCTGCGCACATCGATGAGCAACGCCCCTCCGGCCACTGCTGCTGCTGCGATTACCGGAGTGACCAACGCTGGTTCGTTCTGCGGCGACATAGTGGTCCTTCATGGTTCGCGGGTACGGAAAATAGATGCACAGTTAGATGCACGTGCACGCAATTGAGTCTGCACAGCGGTTGCCCGAAGAACAAGCAAGCTGATCTACGAAGATTGTTTAGATTTGCTTCAACTCGTTGCGGCTCAAAGATACTCGACACTTCAGTCCGATCAACTCTTCGTGATCACAACTCTGGCGAATGCTGTTTTCTACAAACATAATTGATTACCAGCGCGGGTGTGGCCGAGAGGCGAGGCAGCGGTCTGCAAAACCGTCCACGTGGGTTCGAATCCTGCCATCCGCTCCATCACCGATGGGCACCGACCTCGAAGTCGGTGCCCATCGGGTTGAGATTTGCCGCGATAACAACAGATCACGCGCTCGTTGCGATGTCCGCCGTCTACACCGGGACTGCAACCAACTCGGTTCCGGACCGATGCGATTGCGGGCGTCGACGGTCCCCGAAGGACAGGCCAAATCTCTCTCGCAGAGTTGGTGCTGTGTACTCACGCTGGAACAGACCGCGTGATTGCAGGATCGGTACAACCAGGTTTGCGAAGTTCTCGAGGTCGACGGCAGTATCCGCAGGCATGATGGTGAAACCATCCGCTGTTCCGGCCTCGAACCACTCCTGCAGATCGTCGGCAACCTGCTCAGCCGAACCCACCACAAGGCGATGCCCCGAACCGCCTGCGCCACGCGTCACCAGTTCACGCGGCGTGAGCGGACCCTCGTGAATCAAGGCGCGCGTCGACACACTGAACCCGGTCGAGAACGCACCTGTCGGAATCGTTCCCGGCAGGTCGGCTTCGGAAATCACGTCGTCGGGACCGAACGAGCCTTCGGGTAAGCCCAGATTCGCAAGCAGAACTGCAGTCAATCGTTCGATCGGCAATGTCGCATACAGTTCCTTTTCTCGAGCTCGGGCCTGCTCCTCGGTCGCCGCAACCAGCACAACAACTCCGAGTGAGATTTTCACGTCATCGGGCCCGCGACCGGCAGCGACGGCCCGACGCCGGATGTCATCTCGAAAGGCAACCGCTTTCGACTGCGTCTGTGCCACCGTGAATACGACGTCGGCAAAATCTCCGGCCAGTTTCAACCCGCCTTCCGACCCGCCTGCCTGCACCAATACCGGACGACCCTGTGGCCCCGGCGGGACAGGAAGCGGGCCGGCCACCGAAAAGAACTCCCCGACATGGTCGCTGGAGCGGATTTGGGAGACGTCCGCGTATTGACCTGACTTCTTGTCCGCGACAAGCCAATCCGGGCCCCAGCTGTCCCACAGACCAGTCACCACCTCGAGAAACTCCCACGCCCTCCGATAACGAGATTCTTTGTCCGGGTGCTCGGACAGGCCGAAGTTCGCAGCTGCCGCCGGTGTCCCGGTGGTCACGATGTTGACGGCGGCACGCCCCTTGGTGACATGGTCGAGTGCTTGAAATCGACGTGCCAAGTTGTACGGCGAGTTATAGGTCGTCGAACTGGTAATTACGACACCAAGGTTCTCGGTGATCGCCGCCAGATGGCCGAGTAGCACCAGCGGATCGATTCCGGTTCCAGGTGCCTCCTCGATCTCGCCGCGCAACGCCGGCCCATCGCCGAGGAAGACGGCGTCGATCTTGGCCGCTTCTGCGATCTGAGCGAGCCGCACAAAATGATCGATATCGAGATAGGCCAGTGGATCAGCGTGCGGTAACCGCCACGCGTGCCGGAAATGACCCGGCGTCATGAGGGACAAGTTCAGGTGCAATCCAGTCATCGCAGAAGTCTCACAATCGGGTTATGAAGGGACGGACGCAGCGGCCGATCGCCAGCCCAGCAAAGGGGCCAGCTCCCGGGCGCTGGTTTCGAGCAATCGGAGATGTTCATCCCGGTCTGGCACCCCGGGAACAAAGCTCACCAGCAAATCGGTGATGTCACGCAGTGCCGGGTCGGCGGCAAGTTCAGCTGCCAGTGTCTCGCTGGGTCCGATCAGTGCGTTGTCAGCCGCCAGATAGTCCTCGACGCTCTGGCTGCGGGTCTGTTTTCCCGACGTGCTCCAACTCTGCCAACGCTGCACACCCGGGGTCACCAATCGTGTTGCCGCTTCCCGATCCGGATGTGGATACACCGCGCGCGACGCCTGTACCCGTGGTGAGCGCACGGGGTCATTCCAGGCGCCGCGGTAGCTGTCGATCCACGCTGCCTGTCGTTCCTGTGCCTCTCGCGCGCTCCCACCACGGAACGTTGTGGCCCTGGACAACTGCAAGCCGTCGCCGGCGAGAGCTGCTGCTCTCGCCGCATCGTGAGCGTGCGTGGGTTCACTCGTCGTGGCCTGCCACAATCGATCCCGTACGCCGTGACCAGGTGGGTACAGGACCTCCCCGGCACTGTTGAGAGACTTCCCCTCGAGTGCGCCGTGCAGTCGATCGATCGACTCGTCAACCAACCGCTGTTTGTCGGAGAGATCTCGCCCGAACGCTTCCCAGGCCCCCGGGAAAGGCCCTGAACCCAGACCGAGTTCCAACCGTCCATTACTGAGTACGTCAAGCGTCGCAGCGTCCTCGGCAACCTTCAGCGGATCCTCGAGGGGAAGCACCAATACCCCGGTGCCCAAACGAATTCTGCTGGTGTGCTGGGCGATCGCCGCAAGCGTGACCAGCGGAGCGGAGATATGTTCGTTGCCCTGACGGAAATGACGCTGGATCACCCACCCGGAGTCGTATCCCAATTCCTCAGCGGCAACGAACAATTCGATCGCCTCGCGGTAGGCCTGCGCTGGTGACAGATCCCGGTCCAGATGGAGGAGGAAATTGAGCCGGAACGGTCGTCCATCCTCGATGCCCGCACCGATCGGCGCTGCGACGGACGTCATCTCAGAGGTTCAGCCCGGTGCCGTGAACACCGTGCTCTTCGATGATGGCGAGTTCCTCGTCGGTCAACTCCGGGAAGCTCAGTGCCTGCAGATTGTGGTCGAGCTGCCACGTCGAGCTGGCCCCCACCAACGCCGACGTGACTGCTGGCTGCCGCAAGACCCACTGAAGCGCCAACTGCGCCAACGACTGTCCACGTGATTCCGCCAGTTTGTTGAGCTCGGATGCACGCTGCCGATAGGTGTCGGTGAGGACATCGGGACTGAGGAAGGTGCTGTTGACTGCTCGGGCATCGGCGGGGATCGTCTCGAGGTACTTGTTCGTGAGCAGACCCTGAGCCAGCGGCGAATACACGATCAGCCCGAAGCCGTCCTCTTGCGCCAGTTCGAGCAATCCGTTCTGCTCGATACGCCGATCGAAGATCGAATACCTCGGCTGGTGTATGAGCAACGGAACGCCGGCCTCGCGGAGCAACACTGCGGCTTCGTGCGCACGCTCTGGTAGATA
Organism: Rhodococcus sp. MS16; assembly: GCF_013277795.1. Taxonomy (NCBI): domain Bacteria; kingdom Bacillati; phylum Actinomycetota; class Actinomycetes; order Mycobacteriales; family Nocardiaceae; genus Rhodococcus; species Rhodococcus sp. MS16. The sequence goes on along the minus strand of NZ_VBTM01000001.1, from coordinate 295,079 downwards.
GTTCGAGAGTCCGACATAGAGCGCTTTGCCCTGCTGCACAGCTGACACCAGGGCTCCGACAGTCTCTTCGATGGGAGTCGACAGGTCTGGGCTGTGGCTGTAGAAGATGTCGACGTAGTCAGTGCCGAAATCACGCAGACTGTGATCGAGCGAGGCCAGCAAGGACTTGCGGGATCCACCCTTCAGATACGGGCTGGGCCCGATCGCGTTGCCTGCCTTCGTCGAGAGGATGATCTCGTCGCGGTAGGACGCCAGATCCTTCGCCAGAACCCTTCCGAAGTTCTGTTGCGCGGCGCGGTGCGGCGGGCCGTACCGGTCCGCGTTGTCGAAATGGGTGATCCCCAGGTCGAAAGCGTGCAGGATGATCTCCCGCTGCGTTTCGAACGCGTAGTCGGTACCGAACTTCTGCCACAGCCCGAAAGAGAACGCGGGAAGGTCGAGCCCCGACGCACCGCTTCTGCGGTACGGAATCTTGGTGTAGCGCTCGGCATCAGCAGTGTAGGTGGTTTCGAAAGTGCCATAGCTCATGAGTGTGAATGTCTTTCGGTAGTTTTCAGTAGTTTTCAGTAGGTCAGCGGTGGTCGCGGCGAAGCTCGGCCGGTGTCAACGACGGAGTGTCTCGCCCGGTGTCTCGCTCGGAGAATTGTGTACCCGGGTCGACGATCTCATCGATGCGATCCAGGATCTGATCGCTCAGCTGCACCGCCGCGGCCTTCACATACGCTTCGAGATGTTCTTGCGTTCGGGGGCCGATGATGACACTGCTGATCGCCGGATGATTGAGGGCAAATCCGATCGACAGATCGACAAGTGTGAGTCCGTTGTCCTCCGCAAGCTGGGCAAGTGCATCAGCTGCCACCAGTTTGCGTTGGTTGCGCTCGGCACTCACGTCGAAGCGACCCGGGATCAGTTCGGCACGAGCCGATTCCGGTTGCTGCGCGCCCAACCGATACTTGCCGGACAACCACCCGGCGGCAAGCGGGCCGTAGGAGAGGACGCCAACGCCGTACTTCCTCACCACTGGGAACACCTCACGCTCGACGCCACGCACCAGCAGCGAGTAAGGCAGCTGCTCGGCGTGAGGGGCGACAAGACCGTACTTCTCGGCAAGCCAATGGGCTTCGACCTGTAGATGTGCCGGAAACGCGGAGGTTCCGTAGTACCGGATCTTGCCCTGACGGATCAGGTCGTTGAGTGACTGCAACGTCTCGAGCAGGCTCGTATCCGGATCCGGGCGATGTGCCTGATAGAGATCGATGTAATCGGTACGCAGCCTGCGCAGGCTGTCCTCGACCGCCCGCGTGATCCAGCGGCGTGAATTGCCCGCGTGACGAGGGTCGGTCCCGATCTGGCCGTGGAACTTCGTCGCGAGGAACACGTCGTCGCGCCGACCTGTGAGCGCTTTCCCGACAATCTCTTCGGAAACACCCTGGGCGTACACGTCCGCGGTGTCGATAGCCGAGACACCGAGATCCAGAGCGGACGAAATGATCCGAAGGCTCTCCCCATCCTCTTGCCAGCGGCCGAAGTTCATCGTCCCGAGCGTCAGTGGAGTGATCCGGACACCGGTTCGGCCGAGTACACGGTCAACCTCGATGGTCATTGATTTCCTTTCACATGAATGGTGCTGTGCACAAATCTGTTTCAGAACAACCCCGTGAGAGGGGGCTCTTCCCCGGTGAGGTGATAGGCGCCGGCGACTGCCGCTTTCCACTGACGCGGATTGTGGTTCGCAGCCGTACGGGCATTACGCCAGTGACGGTCGAAACCCCACTCGCGGTTCGTAATCGAACCGCCACCGACATCGAAGAGCAATTCCGAAGCGCGAAGCGCAGACTCGATCGCGATGACGCCTGATTCTGCGACGACAACGGCGGCATTCGCGCCGGCCCGCCGCGCATCCTCGCCCGCCAATCCCCGCAAGTTCTGGAGCTCTTCGGCAGCCGACAACACCACCGCGCGTGCTGCCCGTACCCGCGCACCGAGTTCTCCGACGGTCGCCCGCACGTACGGATCATCGACGCTCTGTGTCGCCGAGCTGTGCTTGATGGGACGAGCCTGCTCCCGCACGAACCACACCGCATCATCGAGCGCGCGCGCCGCAATGCCCGCCTGTACCGCCGCGAGATAGAGCTGCGCGAAGGAGCCCTGCCACGGATTGTCCGGACGCGAGTCCTCCGCGACGACAACCTCGTCATCCGAGACCCACACATCGTTGAACCAGGTGGAACCGCTCTGTGTCAGCCGCTGGCCGATAGCGTCGAAGTCGTCACGTCGGTCTACGCCCGCGCGATCAACGGGCACCGTGAATCGGATGATGGTGCCGTCCTCGGTGACTGCTTGTGACGAGAAGTACGTCGCGTACAACGCGCCCGTCGAATAGAACTTTCGTCCGTTGACGACATAACCATCACCGTGACGCCGGGCTGTGGTGGATACGCTTCCACTCGCCCCGCCGTTGCGCTCGTTGCCGGTACCCACGAACAACGCGCGTTGACGCAAACGCTCCAGATTGATCTCCCGAAGCGGAACGTCCTCACGACTGGCAACCTGGTTCGCAGCCAAAAATGTCGGCCGAAGCGCCTGCGCGACATTGGAATCCGCACGGGCAATGTCGATGACCAGCTCCACGACATCTCTGACGGTTCCTCCGCCGCCACCTTCGGCAGTGGCGATGCCGGTAAGGGCAATTCCGAGATCGGCAAGTTCACGGACATCATCGAACGCATAGTCACGTGTCTCTTCGCGAGCCCGAGCAGTGGCACCGAGGCGGGTCAACACCGGAGCGGCAGCTGCTCGGATCCCGGCGACAGTCAAAGATTCCTCCCGACGCTCCACGCCGTGCTCCGGTACGGGTGCCGGAGACACATGTACGGCGGTCATGCAAACACCTCTGCGCTCTCACGCAGCGCGAGTGTCGAACGCAGCGTGCGCCCTATCGGTCCCGCAAGTTGAGGCACCACGTCCCTGACAAGGTCCACAATCGCAGCTTCGTCACGTCCACTTGTCGCGAGGACAAATCCGTCGACACCGTTGTCAGGCGCCCACTGCTTGAGTTCTACCGCACTGACGGCACCGGTCAACCGGGCCAGCAGCGCAACATCGGATCGCCGGCGTCCAACGGAATGAAGTGCGCCCGACAGGGCAGCGTCGGCCCCGTCGATGTTGTTGCGCTCCACGATGACCACGTCCGCAACCGCTGCGATCCGCGACCATCCCAGAGCGTCGGGATCGGCAGCCACGACCACGGGGCGACCTTGCACCGACGCCGGTCCGTCCAACGGTCCGGCCACGCGATAGAACCGACCTTCGTGATTGATCGGTGCGATCAACGTGTCGTCGACAAAGGTGGCACGTTCCTGGTCTCCGAGCAGTGCCGCGCGCGGGAACGACTCCCACAGCCGCGAGACGATCTCCGCGTACTCGACCCACCGTTCGGATGTATCCGATGCCTGGGGGTCTGGGGTTGTCGCATCGCTGACCTCGTCGCCCTCCCCCGGCGCGAGGACAACACCCACGCGGCCGTCTGTCGCACGATCCAGCGACAGCACGCGCCGAGCCAGGTTGTACGGCGCATTGTGCGTTGTCCGCGCATCGATCAGGTACCCGAGGTGTCCGTACCGACCAGCGAGGTAGCTGCCGACAATCGAAGGATCGATCGTGCGCAGGCTCTCGACCTCGTCGACAAGTCTGATGCCACTTGCGTTCACGCTCTGGGCAACTCGTGCGATTGCATCTGCGGCGGAGACTGATACTTGTCCCGCCGACTCACCCACCGCCAACTCCACGAACACGGTCATTTGTTTCTCCTCATTCCGCGCTCACGAGCGGGTACTCGTCTGTGGTGGTGTATGGGACGCCAGGCACACCGAGCCCGAGGTGATCACGCAGAGTGGTCCCCTCGTAATCGGTGCGGAACAGGCCTCGCCGGCGCAACTCCGGCACGAGATGGTCGGCAAAATCGTCGAACCCCGAAGGCAATACATCCGGCATCACGTTGAATCCGTCGGCCGCGCCATGGCGGAACCACCGCTCGATGTCGTCGGCGATCTGTTCCGGAGTGCCGACGACTATGCGGTGACCGCCACCTCCGGACAGCTTCTTCAACAGTTGACGCAGGGTCGGATTCTCGCGCTCGATGATGCCGAGGACAACCCGGTAGAACGTCTGAGATCCGCCGGCGTGATCCGGATTTCTCAGTAGCTCAGGAGGAATCGGCGCATTGTCGTCGAGTCCGTCCAGGGAGAATCCGAGTTGTCCGGCAAGCCGATCGCGGGCGTACGCATCGGGCAGCAACTCGTCGAGGAGTTCGCGCCGCGCTCTAGCCTCCGCCTCCGTGCTGCCCAACACTGTCGACAGCCCGGGAAGAACGACCACCTCGTCCGGGGAACGACCGAACTTCCTTGCACCTTCGCGGATCTCGGTGCGAAATGCTCGCGCCTTGTCCAGGTCCTGTTCCGCGGAGAAGATCACTTCACCGATCTGCGAGGCCAACCGCTTTCCGTCACTGGAGCCTCCTGCCTGCACTATGACAGGCCGTCCTTGCGGTGATACGAGTTCAGTTCGCGCTCCCCACTTGGTGACCACCTGGTCGACCACACTCGCGGCTCGGCGATAGCGGAGACCGTGCTCCGGCTCGCCGGTATGGCCGAAGTTGCGCGCTGCGACCGGCCCCGCCGTTGTCACTACGTTCCAACCGAATCGCCCACCGCTGACGTAATCGAGGTCTCCGAGTCGCCTGGCGATTTCCTCCGGATCGTTGTACGAACTCGACAGTGTCCCGATCAGTCCGATCTTCTCGGTCTGTGCGGCCACCCGCGCCAATACTGTTGTGGGCTCCAGGTTGTTGCCGGATCGGTGCCTGATACTCGGGTCCAGTAGAGGACCGTCGGCGAGGAAAACCGCGTCGAGCTTGGCCGCCTCGGCCTTTTTGGCGATTGCTGTGTAGTGCTCGATCGTGTAGCTCGCCAGCGCGTCGGTATCGGGGAACCGCCAGGAGCCTCCGAAGACACCGGCATTGAGGATGTTGACGTTCAGATGCAGTTGCCCGCTCACAGCTGAACCCTTTCGCTCTGGTCCGCAGCGTTGGCTGCCGACGGCCGATCGGCGTAATAGCCTGATACCGGCGCATTTCCGTTGACGTAGTAGTCGCCGATCACCCGCGGCTTGTAGATGACCGGATTGTGTGACGCGAGCGTGCGCGCGTTGCGCCAATGTCGATCCAGGTGCGCTCGCCTACGAGCTGTGGACGAACCGCCCGCGTTGAACGCATCACTGGAGGCTGCCAGAACAGCGTCGATGACTGCTACCTGCGCAGCAGAGGCCTGGATATAGGCGTCGGAATACACCGCCTCGTCACCGGTGGCATGCGCCTCGTCCAACCGACGCGCGGCGTGACCGAGCAGAGTTTCCGCCGTCAGCGCGCGGGAGTAGAGAGTTCCGACAACACCGAGCACGTCCGGATCGGCGACTGCATCTTGCGTCAAGGCATGCCGACTGGTGCGGGTTCGGTTACGGACGATATCGATGGTCTCAGCCAGGACACTGCGCGCAATCCCGACCAGGTTCGCCAGATGCACGATCTGAACGAACGAGTCCAGCCCACGCAAAGATTCGGTATAGCGGCCGATGTCGCCGTTGGACTCCACCGGGACATCAGTGAAAATTGTTGTACCACTACCGGTCTGGCGTTGTCCGACACCGTCCCAGTCGTCGACATGCTCAACGCCCTGGTGCCGGGCGGGGAGCACCACGAACTCCCGGTGCCCGTCGCCGTCCACGACCGCCGCCCGAATGTAATCCGCGAAGCGGGAGCCTGTCGAATAGAACTTGGTACCGGAGACAACCCGCTCGCCCGCGTCACTGCGCCTGACCCGTGTGGTGATCGTGCCCCATCCGCCGCCCGAATCAAGGCCGGCAACACGGTCGGCCGGCTCCGACTGCGCATTGCCGAACACCGCACCACCGGCGACCGTAGTCAACCAATACCCCCTCACCTCGGAATCGGTTTCCAGCCGCAGAATCTCGGTGGTGGTGAAGTGCCCACGCCAGATCTGCGGCACGTTGGCGTCGGCTTGCCCGGCCTCCGCGAGCAGGGCGAACAAGGTCGGCAAATCGACGTCGAATCCGCCGTACTCGCGGGGGACTCGCAGCTTGCCGAATCCGGCGTCGGCAAGCTCCCGTACCAGTTCATACGGGTGTTCGCCGGACAGATCACGTTCTCCGGCACCTTTTGCCAGTTCACCGAAGATGGACCTGAACCGGATCAGAGCGGCATCGAGGGTGTCGGGTCGAGTAGTCATGGGGTTCCTCGGGTAGTGGTGAGTTCGCGTCCGGCGATCGCCTCGAGCAACCGGACGGTGTAGTCGTCCGTGGGATTCGAAAAGACCTGTTCCACGGATCCTTGCTCGACAATGCGTCCGCGCTGCATCACCGCAACTCGATCTGAGATTGCGGAAACAACAGATAAGTCGTGCGAGATGAAAACGTAAGTGAGCCCGCGCTCTTGTTGAAGGCGCTGTAGGAGTTCGAGAATCTGTGCGGCCACAGACACGTCCAGCGCCGAGATCGGCTCGTCGAGCACGACAACTTTCGGTTCGACCACCAGCGCACGGGCGATTGCCACACGTTGGCGTTGGCCACCGGACAGTTCACGTGGATGACGGCGCGCAAAGTCAGCTGGTAGTGCCGCGGCTTCCAACGCAGCCGCCACGCGGTCGACGTTTCCCCGGCGTCGTCCCCAGTGCGCCTTCTGGAAAGACCGCAGCGGTTCTTCGACTACGTCGAAGACCGTAAACCGGGGATCGAACGACGAGTACGGGTTTTGATACACGATTTGCAGGTCACGGCGCAGTGGCCGAAACTCCGAGCGGCTCAGTGCAGTGATGTCCGAACCAAGCACGGACGCGCGCCCGGACGTCGCAGTGGTCAATCCCGCGAGAATTCGGGCAGTGGTCGACTTTCCGCTACCGGATTCGCCGACGATCGAAAAAGTCTCGCCTTGCCGAACGTGGAACGAAATACCGTCCACGGCAGGGACTTCGCCGTAATCCTTGTGCAGGTCCGCGACCTCGATAACCGTCTTCCGTGCCGCGAGCACAGAGCCTCGATTCTCGCGCACCGACAACCGCGATGGCACGCTGTTCAACAAATGCCGGGTATAGGCATGCCGTGGATTCGCGAGAACCTCCGCTGTCGGTCCGACTTCCACCAGATGCCCGTTGCGCATGACTCCGATGAGATCGGAGCGGTCTGCGGCAACACCAAGATCATGGGTAACCAGAACCATGCTAGTCGACGATCGAGCCCGCAGGCTGTCGATGAGATCGAGGACCTGTTTCTGCACGGTCGCATCGAGTCCCGACGTGGGTTCGTCGGCGATGATCAGATCAGGTTCCGCGGCCACTGCGGCTGCAACCAGCACTCGTTGCCGCATTCCCCCCGACAACTCGTGCGGATACTGCCCGTATCGGCGTTCGACATCGTCGAAACCGACGAGCCCGAACAGTTCGTGAACACGCTCACGCCGCGCATCCGCGCCGAGGTCGGTATGAAGACGCACCACGTCTTCGACTTGATGCCCCACCCGGCGGACCGGATCGAGGGACACCGTCGGGTCCTGCGGAATCAGACTCACCGACCGGCCACGGATCTCGCGCCACCCCTTGGGGTTCAACGCGGTCAGCTCCTGACCACGGAAGACGATCGAACCCGAGATCACTTCGCCGTTCGTGGGGAGTAAGCCGAGGATCGCATGGCCGGTGGTGGTCTTACCCGACCCCGACTCCCCCACCAGCGCCAGAACCTGACCGGGGCCGACGTCGAAGCTGACATCGTGCACCACTGGCGCAAGCGTGCGATTCGTCCGATAGCCAACGGTGAGTCCTTTGACGGACAAGACTGGATCCAGGCTCATCGCGAACTCCTTGTCGTGAGGTGACGAGCGATGTTGTTGGTCGCCAGAACCACCGCGATGATGGTGAGTGCGGGATAGAGTGTGAGCCATCCTCGAGTGGCAATGAACTGCCGCCCATCCGAAACAAGCAGTCCCCATTCAGGATTCGGTGGCTGAGCACCGAGTCCGAGGAAGCTCAGTGAGGCAATCCAGATGATGGCGATCCCGAGTTGAACGGCGATCAGCGATACGGTCGGCGCCAACGAGTTCGGAACCACGTGGCGCCGCAGAACCGTGAACGTGGTTGCGCCGCTGGTGATCGCCGCCTCGACGTAGTTACTTGCCCGCACGGTGAGTACCTCGGACCGGATCAATCGCGCGAACGTCGCCGCCGAGGTCAGACCCACTGCAATCGCGGCGGGAATCAAGCCCGCCTGCCCCACTTTTGCCGTGTACACCACCACGATCGTGATAGCGAGCAAGAAACCGGGGACGGACAGCACAACGTCGATGAGTCGCATCACCACGGTGTCGACGAACCCACCGAACCAACCGGCAACTGCGCCGAGCACCGAACCGACGATCACCGCGACGGCGACCGCCATGCTGGCGCCCAGTAGCGACGCCCGTGCGCCGTAGACGACACGTGCGTACATGTCGCGACCGAGAAGGTCGGTACCAAACCAGTGTTCGCCGGACGGAGGTAACAACTTACGGCCGTTGTCGACGGCAATCGGATCAAAGCTGGTGAACGCCCCTGGCAGGAGCGCCCACAGCACCGCGAGTACAAAAATGGCGGTCGACAGCACCAAACCCCAGTTCCGGGCAGCCCATCGCACCGTTTCTCGAACGATCGACGCAGTTGCTTCTGGCTCTGCACCGCTCGTCGGCGGTGCATTCTGCACCGTTGTGTCCTCGATGATGACGGTCATGGCATCGACACCTCCGCCGGCAGCCGGCGCTGAACCGAAACGGGTACAGGGGCGACGCCAGTTGCCTTGACGCCGAATCCGGGAAGTACCAGCTTCGTTCGGGTTCTACGAGCGGTGACGCGTGAGTTTTGCCCGTCGACAAGAACCCGCGGGTCGATGTACGGGTACGCCAGGTCGACCGCGAGGTTGACTGCCACGTATGCCAAAGCCGCAACCAACACCACTCCCTGGAGAACCGGGAGATCCTGGGTACCGACCGCGTTCACGGTCAGCTGGCCGAGTCCTGGTCGAGCATAGACTGCCTCGGTCACCACAGATCCGGCGATCAGTTCGCCGCAGGCAAGTCCGAGAAGCGTCAGTACCGGCAATGCAGAGTTTCGCAGTACGCCCCGGCGAAAGGCATACCCTTCCCCAGCGCCCTTCGCATGCAGTACGTGAACAAATGGCAAGTCGCGGGTTGTGGTTATCGAGGTACTGAACACCTGTGCCAGCGGTGCAGCGATGAGAATAGCCAATGTCGCGGCCGGAGCCAGTAGTGCCAGGAACGAACCGTCGTCGGACGACGGAATCACATGCAACTTGAACGACAAGAATTGCAGTACAAGGATTCCCACCACAAAAGTGGGTACCGAACCGAACAGCGCCGGTACCGAACCAACCACACTTCGCACCGACGCCCACGGAGCATAGTTCGCGACCACGGCGATGACAGCTGCCAGGACGAGGCCGAAAACCAATGCCAGACCGGTAAGTTGGAGCGTGCTCGGTAGGACGTCACCGATGAGACCGGTCACCGGTGTGCCATTGGTGAGCGAATACCCCAAGTCTCCCCGCAGGATTCCACCCAGACCACTGACATACTGCTCCAGCAACGGCCGATCAAGTCCGTAGTACTCGACCAGCGCCCGCGCGGACTCCGGGGACAGTTGGGCCTCCGGGTTCTGGATGCGGTTGTTCACCGCGTCCCCAGGCAATGCGCTGAGGAGAAAGAAGGACAGAGTGTAGGCGGCCCACATCACCAAGAACGACTGCCCGATTCGCTTCAGGGTGTAATTGCACATTCCTCCGTTGCCTCTCACTGCGAAACCCATGTGTCGTAGAACCACGACCGGCCGGTGGATTCAGTGGCAAAACCGTGGACGCTGGAAGCGAGGCCGAAGACCTGGGTCTCGTCGTAGAGCGGTATCGAGTAGCCCTCGCCGAAGATGTGATCTTCGATCGCCTGGATCGCGGTCTTGCGCTCATTCGGATCGAATGCAGACGACTGCGCCGCCAAGAGTTGATCGAACTTTTCGTCCTTCTGGAAGTTCTTGGTCCCGTTCTGGCGGTCACTGCCATACGACGTGCGCAGGACACTGGGTTCCGCGGTGGACGTCTGACCTTGCGTGAAGTACCAGTCCGGCGCGGAAGCCAGCTGGGACTCGTATTCAGTCAACGACGGGCGCGTCAGCGTGACGTCGACGCCGGCCTTTCGCCACTGCGACTGAACAACTTCCAGAACCGACTGCGAGACCTGATAGTAGGGTGCCACCCGCAAGTGGAAGGCCAATCGCTTGCCGTCCTTCTCCCGGACCCCGTCTGCTCCCGGCTTCCAACCCGCTTCGTCGAGCAGGGACTTGGCCTTGTCGAGGTCGTAGGTGAGATAGCTGCTCGAATCACCACGAAGCGGCGTTCCCTGAACCAGTGCACTCGACGGAACCGGGTAGTTCGGGGACAGCACAGTCTGGTTGATCTCCGTGCGATCGGTGGCCGCCTGCAACGCAAGACGGACCCGCTTGTCCTGAGTTGGCGCTTCCGGATCCTTCAACTGAAGGGTCAGGTCGTTGGTCTCACCCTGCACCGAAATCGGTAGCAGGACTCCGCCGCCTGCCGTCACAGTTTCCTCGTCGTACGGCGCGATGTTGCGCGCGATCTGCGCCTCACCCGACTGCAATGCGCCGACTCGCGTTCCGGCTTCCGGAACTGTCTTGAAGACGATCTTCTCCAAGTAGGCTGGGCCGGAATGACCCGAACCTTCGGGCGCCCAGTTGTAATCGTCGCGTCGTGCGAGAGTGACGCCGCTGGTTCCGTTCACCGACTCGACCACAAAGGGGCCTGTTCCCACCCAGTTACGAATATCACTCTGACCGTTGAGATCTCGATCCAGCAGCGACTGCCCGAGGATCGAGCTGGCACGGTAGTTCGACAGGATCTGAATGAAGCCGACATTGGGCTTCGCCAGCTTGACGACAACCGTCCGATCGTCGACCACATCGGTGCCGGCGTAATCGGTCCAGAACGGATCCACGGTGATGCCCTTCTGCGCGTCGCCGATGCCGTGCTGATCGAAGTTCGCCTTGACCACTCCGGCATTCAGCGCAGTGCCGTCGCTGAATGTAACGCCGGACTTCAGCGTGAATGTGTACGACAGATGGTCATCGCTGACCTGGTACGACTCTGCCAACCATGGCCGGTATTCACCCGTTTCAGGGTCTTGCCAGATCAGCCGCTCAGCAAGATTGTTGGAAACCTGGCTGTTGGACCACAGCGAGTTCGTAGGTTTCCACGCCGCGTAATCGACAGGGTCGTAGAAGGTCAGCGTCCCGCCGTCCACCGGTGTTCCGGCGGTGCCGTCCGACGCCGACGCGCCACCACAGGCGGCAAGTGCTACGGCCAGTACTGTCACGGCCGCCGCAGACTTGACGGCACGTTGAAAACTTTTGGTGAACAAAGGAATTTGCCTTTCTTGAAGGGCTCCGAAGGGAGAGACGGACGATCACCGTCGCGACTGAAACGAGAACGCAGCCCGTCGAGGTCTGGTAGACACTGAATGGAAGTCAACCCGATCCCGGAGCAAACGTCACCTCTTGCATTCACGATGATCACAATCTGGTGAAAATTGCTCCGCCGCAGTAGATTTCTCTGTAGGGGCACATGCGATCGCAACAGCGAGTTTTTCTCGCGACGATCCAAATCCCCTCTTCGCCGCTGCCGAAATCCATTACACCTCGAGAGGAATCGTGCCTGTATGACTGTCTCCGAACTCGCCACCCACGTGAGAGCTCAGGCAGTTACGGCTGCCAACACGCATCCGTTGGTGGCCAGTGCCAAGCAGTATGCCGACGCCGTACTGCTACCGACCGCGCTCGAAACGGATCGGCACGGAGTAACCCCTGAACGCATTGTCGAGTTCTCCGACCTCCACCTGTTGAACCATCTGGCGCCGGCCGAGTTCGACGGGGCACATGTCGACCGACATAGTGATCGACTCCTCCACGAAGTCCTGGCCGGTGCCTGCCTGAACACGTGGCTCGTATGGGCGCAGCATGCGCCAGTGGTCGGGCGACTGGCCGATGCACACGCGGCAGGCACCGAGTTACCCCCGATCGCCCACCAGATTCTGCGCGGACGCCTACTGACCGGAGCGGCGATCAGCGACGTCCGGCGATACCCCGACCACTTCATCGCGGCGACGCGTGAATCTGCCGGCTGGACGTTCTCCGGCACTATCTCGTGGGTCAGCGGTTGGGGCCTGAACACCGTCTTGATGGTGGCTGCTGTCGAAAGCTCGACCCGCACCGTTGTGACCGCACTGGTACCGATCAACGAGCGTGTTCAGTCCTCCGATCTGGAGTTGAGTGCCGTGGCCGGTAGTCGAACGGAACGAGTGACATTGTCCGAAGTGTTCGTACCGGAAGCGCATGTCATCAGCAGGGTTCCTCTATCCAAGTACCGCACAACCGATTTCAGCACGGCAAGCGACGCCCGGCCACATCATTTCGGGCTTGCCGACAGAGTCCTCGGCGAACTCGAGCAGGCTCATCCCACTTCCCGTGAGCTCGCCGACCTGTGGCGCCCCCGGATCGCGCAGCTTCGGACCGACGCATACGCACTCTCCGACGCAGCCAAGAGCACGGGGAACGAAAGGCACCGAATCGATGAGCGGCTGGCGGCAAAAGTTGCCATGGGCGAAGCTCTCGTCACCCTCACTCATGCCCTTGTCATAGCCCGAGCGGGACGGGGCATCGTTCGCGACAACACTGCGCAGTTGTACGCGCGCACAGCCCTCTTCGTCCTGGTGCAAGGACAAACAGCCGAAGTACGTGACGCGCAGTTGTCCCATCTCGCACAGATCAGGAAGAAGCAATGAGCACCGAATTCCTCTGGTACATCCCCAATCAGGTTGAGCCCGGCCACCGCGGCGACAACACGCAGGCCGGTCACAACAGCCTCGAAACCCTCACTCGCCAGGCACTCGCGCTGGAGCAGAACGGTTGGACCGGTGCCCTGATCGGCGCAGGCTGGGGGCGTCCGGACACCTTCACGGTGGCCACTGCACTGGCCGCGCGGACAACCACATTCGAGCCACTCATCGCGATCCGCCCCGGATACTGGCGCCCGGCTAACTTTGCGGCGTCTGCGGCGGCACTCGATCACCTCACCGGCGGTCGCGTCCGCGTCAACATCGTATCCGGCAAGGACGATCTCGCTGCCTACGGAGACACCGATGGTGATCAAGCGAATCGCTACGCGCGGACCCAGGAGTTCCTCCAACTCGTTCGCAAACTGTGGACCGAAGAGAACGTGACCTACCGCGGCGAGCATTTCCACGTGGAGAACTCGACCATTGGGCCGCGCATCGAGACTCGGCCGGGCCGTCCACACCCGAAGCTCTACTTCGGCGGCGCCTCGGAAGCCGCCGAGAAAGTCGCAGCCGCGGAGGCCGATGTCCAATTGTTCTGGGGCGAAACACTTGACGGTGTCGCCGAACGCATCGACAGACTCGAGGCACTGAGTCGACAGATCGAACGGCAACACGCCCCACTGGAATACGGTTTGCGGATCACCACCTTTGTCCGAGACACAACAGAGCAGGCGTGGAAAGAAGCCGAGGAAAAAGTCGCACAGATGGCAGCCCGCCAGCGCGAACAAGGTGCACCCGAATCGCTGGCACAGAATCCACACCGTCGAAGCGCAGTTGGCCAACAACGCCTGCTCGATCTGGCCTCGCGCGGTGAGGTACTCGATGACAACCTCTACACCACGCCCGGCAAAGTGGGCGGTGGTGGCGCGGCAACCACGTGGCTGGTCGGTTCCGCCGAAGACGTTGCAAAATCGCTACGTAAATACGAAGATCTCGGGATCAGTCACTTCGTTCTGTCCGACACCCCGTACTTGCCCGAGATCGAACGCCAAGGCAGCCAGCTGCTTCCGCTACTTCGCGGATGACCGCCGAGACCGACACTCCAACTTCTCTCAGCCCTAAGTATCGACGCCATCTGGTGATGGTCTTCGCGCTCACGAACACCATCAGTTTCATCGCGATGATCCAGATCCTGCCGGTGATCCTCATTCCCATCGCCACCGATCTCGATGTCTCACGCACCGCCGTGGCAGGTGCCTCCACAGTATCGACGCTGGTGGGCGGACTGGCCGCTTTGCCCGTCGGTCGCATCCTCGACCGGCGGGGCGGACGCACGCTCATGGCCACCGGCTCGGTGATCGGAGCAGGCTCGGTACTGATGTGGTCACAGGCAACCAACCTGATGTCGCTGTACGTTGCGTTTGCCTTGATCGGGCTGGCACTGGCAATGTCGACGTACGAGTCGACCTTCGCGGTGATCGTGGTGGCGACCGAAGCGCATCAACGAAATCAGGCGATTCTCACCGTCACGATGATCGCCGGACTGTCGACATATCTGGTGTATCCACTCCTCGGTTGGATGAACAGCGAATTCGGCTGGCGCACAACCTTGATCATCCTGTCGGCGATACTCGTCACTACCGCGGTTCCGGGTCATCTGTGGGCCGTACCGTCGCGCGCCGCTCATCGCAACCGAGTCCGGGCAAGGTCAGGAACGCCTTTCGGTGCAGCACTGCGGCAGCGCCGGTTCTGGTTGCTGCTGATCGCTTTCGTCGCTCAGGCAGGATCGGCGTCGGCCTTCCTCCTACTCGTGATCGCATACTTGCTCGACCAAGGTCACTCTGTTGCGGTCGCAACATCAGTGCCCATCGCCGTCGGTGTCCTGCAGATTCTCTCGCGGCTGATACTCACAGTGGCGGGCACCCGTCTGGCCATCACACCGGTCACGTCGTGCGCCTTCGCCATACAGGGGTTCGGCCTACTGTTGCTACCACTCGCGGGCTTGTCGATACCCCTGACGTTGCTGTGCGTCGCTGCTGTGGGTCTCGGCCAAGGCGTCGGCGTCATCGCGCGGCCGTCGATACTGGCCGACAACTTCGGCGTTACCCACTTCGCGAGTGTCCTTGCCGCGATCACCATTCCGACAGCGCTGGCCCGAGCCGGCTCACCACTGCTCGGAGCGTGGCTCGCCGATTGGCGATTTCTGGTGGTCAGCGGCTCACTCGCATTGATTGCCGCCGTCGCGTTGCTTCCACTCATCGGAGTGAAATCCACCGCGGACAGCGAGCTCGTGGCCGCACGCGAGTGAATGTTGTGCACACTCAGGCCCGGTTACGGCGTCAGAAATTCCAGTTCAGTGCGCCGCCGGATGTGGACAACTCATCCACCGCGCCCGTGACAAACCCCTCGCGCCCCTCGGTCACGACCTTGCCGACATCCACGGACTCGCGATGGTCCATTGTTATCTGGCCCAGCTGAATGGCCAGGCCGGAGAAGACGGCCGACGCTGCTTCCACCGCAGCGGCTTCGAGCACCCCGGTCAGTAATTGGCGCAACAGCATTCGGACAGTAACCGCGGTAGCGACCTCCGCTGCGCCTGCTCCTACCGCACTCAGCCCGAGAGTGGGAATCGCTGCCGCTGCCATGGCCGCCAACTCGAGCGCCAGCGCGATCAACGCCGCGATGATCGCAAGTTTGGTGTACTCGATCTCCGTCGCCGTAGCATTGCAGGATTCCGCTAATTCCGTTGCGGCAGCAATCAATCGATCAAAGACATCAGCGACGCCACCGGAATCCTGCCAGAATGCATCGAGTGAATCGTGCGTCTCACCGGTGATTGCTGTCAGTACTCCTCTCAGTGTGACATCACCACCCATGGATGCACTGGTCAGATGGTCTGCAATCTCGGTCCACGCGTCACCCAATCGCCACAAGGAAGTCTCGTCCCCCTCCGGCCAGTCGCTACCCACTGCCACACTGGCAACGGCCTGCAGGTATCCCGGTATCTCGATTCCCATCAGAGACCACCTGCAAAGTTGTCGGCAAGTTCCGCGTCGACGCCCTCGAAGTTGTCCGAAGTCCGGTACAGCGCATCCGTGAGATTCCGCATGAAGCCGGCCATCATCGAGATACCGGCAATCACCGACTCTGAGCCCGGAAGGTAGGCGGCGGCAAAAGTGTTGCCGACCTCGTCATTTCCCCAGCTCGAGCCTTCGGCAGTCATTTCCCGTTCGAGATCCGCTTTCGACCTCTCGATGTCTTCGGCGAGTCCCACGAATCGCGGTGCCAATGCACGCACAATCTGAACATCGATCCACAGTTCAGACATTGCCCGCGCTCCTGAGAACGGTCTGATCCCAATCCTGTTCCATGTGCTCGGCTATCTGAGGCACTGCGGACAGACCGCGCACGCTGGGCGCTCCGGTTATCAGATCTGGAAGATCCAACTGCGTCCCAGTGGTGAACGGCTTCAATATCTCGGCGTTTTGCCGACGCATGTCTGCCGACGCTGCCGTCGACGCCGCCAGCACCGACGCACCAAGCTTTTTCGGCGTTGATTTCGCACACGCGTCCGATGAGAATTTCACGCCGACAACGGCTCCGGAGGCATTGACGACAACCTCCACCAACCCGTCAGCCGACTGAGCACGCGCAGTCGACAACGCGATCTTCTCCTGCGCGAGCGCAAGTAACCGCGTCCGCTCGTGCAGGTCCTCCATCATTGAATCAATCTGCCCGCGAAGGACTTCCGATCTCCCCCGTGCCGTATTCCACTGCGCTGTACTCACGATGGCCCCCACCTCGCTCGACGTGCTCACCCGGATATCAGGTGCTCACCAAGTTCGACGCGGCCTGGCCTCGATCGGTTCCGTCAGCGTGGATTCAGCACCGGCGGATCAAATGCGCGAACAGGGGGAAGTTCCCCCTCGAACTTCTCGATCTGCACCAGGACGTGTTGTCCGGTGCATCCGTGTGACAGCAGCGACGTGCCGACGTCCGGGGTCAGAACATTGGGATTTCCGTGGACACACAGCGAGTCCGGGTCGGCCGGATCGAGTGGGTCGTACCAGGCTCCCGTCGCAAGTTGGACAACGCCCGGGTGAAGGTCTGCGTCGACGACAACACCTGCCAGGCACGCACCGCGATCATTGAACACCCGCACCACGTCCGCGCCGACAATGCTTCGCTCTGCCGCTGCATCGGGATGCATCCGAATCGGTTCTCGCCCGTGAATTTTCGACGCCTGGCTCACGGCGCCGTGATCGAGTTGGCTGTGCAGCCGCGTCTTGGGCTGGTTGGCGATGAGGTGCAGCGGAAAAGCCTCCGCACGTGGACCTTTCAGCCATTCATCAGGCTCGTACCATCGGGGATGGCCGACGCAGTCGTCGTAGCCGAAAGATTCGATGGTTTCGGAGAATATCTCGATCTTTCCGCTGGGTGTGCCAAGCGGATACTTCTCGGGATTCTCGCGGAAGTCGCCGAACAGAACCTCGTCGCCGCGCGTACGCATCCGGTAATGACCATCGGCCCAGAAGTCCTCGAACGACGGGGTGTTGCCACCGTCCGCGTCGACGCTCGGCTGCCACTGACCGTAGAGGTGCTCGATCCATTGCTGCGACGATCGTCCCTCGGTAAACGTGTCACCGAATCCCAGCGCGTCGGCAAGTGCCGCGAAGGTCTCGTAGTCGTCGCGCGCACCTGCAAACGGTTCGGTGACCTGGTGCATCGCGACCAGCAACGCGTCGTTGCGCGTACAACTGAGATCGGAGCGTTCGAATGACGTGGTCGATGGCACCACGATGTCGGCGTGTCTGGCCATCGGCGTCCAGTACGGATCATGAACGACGATCGTGTCCGGACGTGCCAAAGCCCGCCGCAGCCTCGGGATGTCCTGATGATGGTGGAACGGGTTGCCGCCTGCCCAGTAGACCAGGCGAATGTCGGGATAGGTGAGGCGTCTGCCGTCGTAGTCGAAGTCTTCGCCGGGCGAGAGCAGAAGATCCGATACCGCAGCGACCGGAATGAAGTCCGTGACCGGATTCCGTCCTTGCGGGAAGGTGGGCAGCGGGTACGGGATCGACGTCATTCCCGGCTCGTTCATCGAACCGTAGCCGTGTCCGAATCCCCCTCCGGGAAGCCCTATCTGACCCAGCATCGCGGCGAGAGTCACCCCCATCCACGGGGCTTGCTCACCGTGTTTGATGCGTTGAAGTGACCAGGTGACAGAGACCAGCGTGCGACCGGCGGCCATGCGGCGGGCCAGGTCGACCAGTATCTCGGCAGGGATTCCTGAAATCTCCTGGGCCCAGTGAGGATCCTTCGCGATACCGTCACTGCGTCCGAGCAGGTACTCCTCGAATCGCTCGTAGCCGACGCAGTACCGGTTCAAGAATGCGATGTCATGCAAACCCTCCGAAGCGAGGACATACGCCAGCGCCAACATGATCGCCACGTCGGTCCCGGGAATCGGTGCGATCCAGTCACATTCACCGTCGAGATCGTCACGCAACGGGCTGATCGAGACGATCTTTCCGCCGCGACGACGGAATGCGTCGATCGCGCCGCGAGTCGGATGCTCACTGGTACCACCGGCATTGACGCCAGTGTTCTTGATCGGCACCCCACCGAAGCACACCAACAGATCGGAATGTTGCGCGATGACGTCCCACGACGTGGAGCGTTCGAACAATTGACTGTGGGTCCCGACCACACGGGGCATGATGACGCCCGTTGCTCCGAGCGAGTAGCTGTGTACCGATTTGGTGTAACCACCGAGTTGATTCAGGAACCGGTGAACCTGGCTCTGCGCGTGGTGGAATCGACCGGCGCTGGCCCATCCGTATGAACCACCGAAGATCGCGTTGTTGCCGTGAGTGTCAACGACCCGGCGCAATTCGCGGGACAGCAGTTCTGTCAGTTCGTCCCACTCGACCGAGACGAACTCGTCAGAGCCCCGCTTTTCCGTGGGGCCTGGACCGTTCTCGAGCCAGCCACGACGCACTGCCGGGCCGGCCACTCTGCTGCGACTGCGCACCGAACCGGCGAAGTTGCCGAGCATCGGCGAAGGATTGGAATCTCCCTCGTACGGATGCACCGCAGTGACTTCGCCGGCTACCGATTCGGCAGTGAACATGCCCCAGTGAGACATGTGCTGATGACGCCGATTCGGCGTGGTGGCCACAGCAGCTACTTTCGATCAGGGAAGGGAAAGAACCAGCTTCTCGATGTCGACACGCGGTCCGGTGAAGAACGGAACCTCTTCGCGCACGTGCAAACGAGCCTCGGTGGCGCGCAGGTCGCGCATGAGATCGACGATGCGAATGAGTTCCGGTGCCTCGAAGGCAAGAATCCACTCGTAGTCGCCGAGCGCAAACGACGGCACCGTGTTGGCGCGAACGTCCTTGTATCCGCGTGCCGCCATACCGTGATCGGCGAGCATCTTGCGACGGTCCTCGTCGGGAAGCAGGTACCACTCGAGCGACCGAACGAACGGGTAGACGCAGATGTAGTCGCCCGGATCCTCGCCCGCGATGAACGACGGCACGTGGCTCTTGTTGAACTCGGCCGGACGGTGCACGGCGGAGTTGCTCCACACCGGAGCGCTGATCTTGCCCAGTGTCGTGGTGCGGCGGAAGTCCGAGTACGCGGCCTGCAGCTGCTCGATGCTGGCTGCATGGGTCCAGATCATGAAGTCTGCGTCTGCGCGCATGCCGGCGATGTCGTAGATTCCGCGAACCACGACGCCCTTGTCTTCGAGACCTTCGAAGAACAAGCGGGCGTCCTTGACCGCAGCTTCCCGATCGTCGCCCAGCACACCGGGTTCCACCTGGAACACGGAGAACATGAGGTATCGGATTTCAGAGTTCAGTTTGTCGAAATCAAGGCGTGCCATACCTCTATCGTGCCACCCGTTCGAAAATCCGTGTCGCCGCCGTCGTGCCAGTGGCAACACACGCCGGAACGCCGACGCCGTGTAGCCACGAACCGGCCACCTCGATACCGTCCAACCCTGCGACCGACTGTTCGATTTCAGCCACTTTCTGCACGTGACCTGGTGCGTACTGCGGCAGTCCCCCATGCCAGCGCTGGACAAAGGACGCAGCCGGACTCGCAGTGATTCCCGTCACTGTTGCAAGATCAGCGCGGGCCAGAGCGATCAGTTCGTCGTCGGCGCGATCGACGATGTCTGCGGCACCGAAGCGGCCGAACGACGCCCGCACGAGGTGCTCGCCCCGATCGGCGAGATGGGTCCACTTGCGACTGGACAGCGTGAATGCCTTGGCCGTGAGATCTGCGTCCGTCGCGACGAGGATTCCCGAATTCTCCGGCAACTCGACATTACCCGGCAGACGCATCGCCACGACAGCCGAGGACGCCAGCTCGATCCGAGCCGCGATCCGGGCGACCTGTGGCGCGACGTCAGCGAGAAGCACTGCGGCGTTCGGAGCGGGAACTGCCAGGACAATCGCATCGACGGCGCCGACCGGATCGATGAACCAGCGGCTCCCGTCGGCGCGCACGACTCCGGCCTCCGCGTGAACGACATGCGCGGCAGCTGCCTCCCGGAGTGCATCCAGGAGCACTCCGTATCCGTCCTTCAACGCACCGAAGACCGGCCCGGGAGCCGGCGTCGGTAGCGCCGCCGACACGGCTTCCGACAGGCTCCGCGCTCCGGCGTCCAACGCCGCCGCGAGGGTCGGCAATGCAGCCCGTATTCCGATGTTCTCCGCCAATCCGGAGTACACACCCCCGAGCAGTGGATCAACCGAGCGGGCAACTACCTGATCGCCGTAGCGATCCGAAACAAGTTGGGCCACACTGCTATCCGAACCCGGAGTCCAGTCGATCCGGCGCTCCGGTTCCGCCGCGATTCGCGCCAGGGTTGCGTCGTCGACTAGATCCTCGACCGCGTCGGCGCTCGCCGGAATGCCCATCAACGTGCCTACGGGGAGACGATGCAACGAGTCCTGCGACCAGATCAACGGAGTGCGTCCCGCCGGATACACGATCTGGTCGGTGAGACCGAGCTCGGCCAGAAGTGCCGGAACCTCGGGCCGACGCGCAATGAACGCCTCGGCGCCGACATCGATCGGCCCGCCGCCGATATCGACCGTTCGCAACTTTCCGCCGAGCCTGCGGCTGTGGTCGACGATCGTGATCTCGGCGTCCGCTCCGAGGCTACGGCGAAGCCGGTAGGCGGCGACCAGGCCGGAGATTCCACCCCCGATCACCGCTACCGACGGACGCGTTGTCCTCACAGCGAATGCACCAGCTCCACCGCCGCCGTGATTGCCGCCGGATCGGTATCCGGAAGAACACCGTGTCCGAGGTTGAAGATATGCCCGATGGCGCCGGCCTCGATAGCGCGGTCACCTTCAGCCGCGATGCGTCTGACCTCACGGTCGACCGCCTCGGGACCCGCGAAGAGCACTGCCGGATCGAGGTTGCCCTGCAGCGCCTTGCCCGGACCGACTCGCCTCGCGGCAACGTCGAGCGGAATACGCCAGTCGACGCCTACGACGTCAGCCCCGGCTTCACCCATGGCGCCGAGCAGTTCACCGGTACCAACACCGAAGTGGATACGCGGCACTCCTGCGCTCGCCACCTCGGCCAACACGCGCTCGGAGTGTGGAAGTACGAACTCGCGGTACTGCGCGAGCGAGAGGGCGCCTGCCCAGGAATCGAACAGCTGAACGGCGTCGACACCGGCGTGGAGCTGTGCCTGCAGGAAGCAGATCGTGATGTCGGCGATCTTGCCGAGGAGCTGGTGCCACGTCGCCGGATCCGACAGCATGAGCGCCTTGGTCTTCTCGTGGTTGCGGCTCGGTCCACCTTCGACCAGGTACGACGCCAACGTGAACGGCGCTCCGGCAAACCCGATCAACGGCACCGAACCCAACTCGGCGGTGAGCAGACGCACAGCCTGCGCAATTGCGCCGACCTCGTCGGGCACCAACCGCGGCAGGGACGCGACGTCGTCGATCGAGCGAACAGGATTGGCAACCACGGGACCGACACCGGCAACGATGTCGAGGTCGATGCCGGCCGCTTTCAGCGGCACCACGATGTCCGAGAAGAGAATTGCGGCGTCGACGTCGTGGCGACGCACGGGTTGCATCGTGATCTCACAGACCAACGCCGGATCGAAGCAGGACTCCAACATTCCGATTCCGGCGCGGATCTCGCGATACTCGGGCAGCGAGCGGCCGGCCTGCCGCATGAACCACACCGGACGCCGCACCGGCGTCCGACCGGTGGCCGCCGCCAACAACGGCGCATCCGGAAGCACGCGCCGTGCGCTGTACTCCGCTGACCCGATGGTGCCTGAATTCAAGTTGTCCAACCCGCTCATCAATCCTCGCGCTCTCCGCCAACATGTGTATCCGACCGCTCCCAATGCTGCCATGTTCGGCGCGCAGAAAAGTCCACGTCACATTTCGTGACGGTGCTCACACTTATCTGTGCGGAGCACGTCACAGTTGATCGGCGCGCCTCCACCTCAGGGACCTTTTCCCCGACTAACGTCCTGACCTGTGACAACTTCCGGATCCACCGCTGACCCGGCCGAATTCCGTGCCGCAATCGCCGCAATGGGCTCAGCACAGGTCCGGTCCGAGATCGAAGTCGGTCCGATACGCCCGCCACAACGACTTGCCCCGTACAGCCACGCAATCGGCGCCGAGGTGCTTCACCCCGAATCGGACACCGTGTCCGAGCAATCGGAAGGTGACGCCTTCGGTCGACTCATCTTGCTTTTCGACCCCGACGGGGACGAAGCCTGGAACGGCACCATGCGTCTGGTCGCCTACATCCAGGCCGATCTCGACGAATCACTTGCCGCTGATCCACTATTGCCCGAAGTTGCGTGGAGTTGGCTGGTGGACGCCCTCGAAGCCGGCGGCGCTCCGTTTGTAGCGCTCGGCGGCACGGTCACGGCAACAACGTCGGTTCGCTACGGCGACATCGCAGGGCCTCCGCGGGCGCATCAGCTGGAACTGCGGGCCTCCTGGACTGCCACGTCAACGGAATTGGGACATCACGTCGAGGCATTCTGCGAAGTGCTGGCCTACGCCGCGGGCCTACCACCCGCCGGGGTAACAGAATTGTCGCGAAAGAACGACTGATCCCCAACGCCGGTTTGATCATTCCACCAAAATCTAACTAGAACCCGTTCTAAAATCGGTAGATGCAGCGTCTCAGCGGACTTGATGCCACCTTCCTGTACCTGGAAACGTCGACACAGCTACTCCACGTCTGCGGCCTGGTAATACTGGACCCGTCGACCATCCCGGGCGGTTACCGCTACCGATCACTACTCGGCGAGTTGGACTCCCGCATGGCAGCGATGCCGACGTTCCGGCGCAAGCTGAAAGATTCACGCTTGAACCTCGACTACCCCGTTTGGGTGGACGACCACGACTTCGATATCGAACGACACTGCCATCGCACATCGGTACCGGCGCCAGGTGGCCACGACGAGCTGGCAGAACTTGCCGGACATATCGCGAGCCAACCGCTGGACCGTTCCCGTCCGCTGTGGGAAATGTGGGTCATCGAAGGACTTGCCGACGGAACCATCGCCGTCATGTCGAAGATCCATCACAGTGCCGCTGACGGCATTACCGGTGCGAACATCCTGGCTCAACTGTGCAGTCTGGAACCGGAATCCCCCGCACTTGTAGACACCACAGCCGAGAGCGCCGGTGACGCCGGCACACTCGACATCGCTGTCGGCGGCCTCCTCGCCGTAATTTCCAGGCCTGCGCGGCTGGCGCGCCTCGTCCCCGGCGGTATCGCGATGCTGCCCAAATGGGTGACCCGCGCCCGCAAAGGCAGAGCGATGCCTGCGCCGTTCACCGCCCCTCGAACGTCGTTCAACGGCGCCATCACCGGTCATCGCAATATTGCCTTCGCCCAGCTCGACCTGGCCAAAGTGAAAGCCGTAAAGCACCGTCACGGCGTCAAGGTCAACGATGTCGTTCTTGCGCTGTGCGCCGGAGCGCTGCGCAACTACCTCGAGGAGCGCGGCGAGCTTCCCGAGGATTCGTTGGTCGCGATGGTTCCTGTGTCGGTTCACGGGAAATCCGACCGCGCCGGCACAAACCAGATCTCCGGTATGTTCACGCAACTGGGCACCCAGATCGTCGACCCACTCGACCGCTTGCGCGCGATCAGCGAATACAACGCGACCTCGAAAAACCATAACGAGGCGTTGGGCGCAAACATGCTTCAAGATTGGTCACAATTTGCGTCGCCGGCAGTTTTCGGCGCCGCAATGCGCGTCTACTCCTCGCTCAAGCTCGCAGAACGGCACCCTGTCGTGTCGAATCTCGTGGTGTCGAACGTTCCCGGCCCGCCGGTTCCGCTGTACTTCCTGGGCGCACGCATTACGGGAATGTTCCCACTGGGACCCATCTTTCACGGCGCCGGACTCAATGTGACGGTGATGTCGCTCGACGGCAAAGTAGATGTGGGCATTGTCAGTTGCACGGACCTGGCACCCCAATTGCACGAACTCGCGCAAGGATTCGCCCTGGCGCTCGACGAACTCCTGGGAGCAGCCGAGAAAGGCGACGAAGAAAGTGACGGGGAAGGTTGCGCAACTACGACGCCTTCTGCGACGTAGAGTTATCGATCATGTCCGAAGTCACCGATGATGCAACCGAGCCCACGTCCGATGTCGAACCACTCCTGGTGCCGCGTGACGGTGTGCCTGATGTCATCACCACCGCCGACGGGATCACGAAGGCTGCCGCTGAATTGACAGCGGGCACCGGGCCTTTGGCTGTTGACGCCGAGCGTGCGTCGGGATTCCGGTATTCCGCCCGTGCGTATCTGATTCAGCTCAGACGTGAGGGCGCCGGCTCGTTTCTGATCGATCCGATCCCCACCGCCGCGGACATGGCACCGCTGGCCGAGGCGATCAACCCTCTGGAGTGGGTTCTGCATTCCGCAGATCAGGATCTGCCCGGACTGGCCGAGTTGGGGTTGTATCCGGCTGTACTTTTCGACACTGAATTGGCGGGCCGACTGGCCGGATTCGAACGGGTCGGTCTGGCCGCGATCGTGGAACGCACGTTGCATGTCGAGCTTCGCAAGGGCCACGGCGCCGCCGACTGGTCGACACGGCCACTGCCGGCACCATGGCTGAACTACGCCGCGCTCGACGTCGAAGTGCTGCTGGAATTGCGCGACGCCATGGAAGCCGAACTGCGTGCACAAGGCAAATTGGATTGGGCGAAAGAAGAATTCGAGCACATTCGACTTGCCGGCCCGCCGAAGCCGAAGCCGGATCGCTGGCGCCGCACGTCGCACATCACGTCACTGAAGACCACTCGCCAATTGGCTGCGGTCCGGGCGCTGTGGCAGGCGCGTGAAGATCTCGCACGTAAGCGCGACGTGTCTCCCAGCCGAGTGCTGCCGGATTCGGCGATCATCGACGCGGCGCTCAAGGATCCCCGGTCGATGGATGCGCTGCGGTCGCTGCCCGTGTTCGGCGGACCGAGGCAACGACGCTATTCACGAATCTGGATGACTGCATTGGAATCAGCTCGGTCCCTGCCGGACAGCGAGCTTCCCCCGAAGACTCCGCCGAACATCGGCCCGCCAGCTCCCGGACGGTGGGCGCGTCAGGATCCCGAAGCCGCCGATCGTCTGACCGCAGCCCGCGCAGCCTTGTCGGATCTCAGTTCCGAGGTATCGGTCCCCGTCGAGAATCTGCTGCAACCGGAGCTGGTGCGTCGTCTGTGCTGGGACTGGACAATCGAGCCGGGATCGGACATCGCCGTGGTCACGGCTGCGATCGAGACGAAGCTCACGTCCGGCGGCGCCCGATTGTGGCAGCGCACCTTGACCGTGCCGGTCCTCGCCGAGGCGCTGAACTCGGTAGTTCCGGCAGA
Source organism: Rhodococcus sp. MS16 (assembly GCF_013277795.1). Taxonomy (NCBI): domain Bacteria; kingdom Bacillati; phylum Actinomycetota; class Actinomycetes; order Mycobacteriales; family Nocardiaceae; genus Rhodococcus; species Rhodococcus sp. MS16. The sequence continues at coordinate 269,231 of NZ_VBTM01000001.1, read as the reverse complement.
GGACGACGCGGTCGCGGCCGAGGAGGAAGCAGCGGCAACCGGCGAATCCTGACGGGGTTGCGGGTGTGGGTGGAGCAATTCGACCCGTTAAGTTACCGGTGAGTAATGGGCAGTAGTACGCTTGTTACAAGGCCGGACGCTTGGCCGTGATTGCCGAACCGTAAGTCCCATCCGCCCAGCGCGTGGTGGGCATCTCCATCAGGAGGAATTCGCGTGGCTCCATCCACACACAACCAACGCAACGTCGTCTTTGTCGACGGCATTCGCACCCCGTTCGGCAAGGCAGGCCCCAAGGGCATGTACGCCGAGACGCGTGCAGACGACCTGGTCGTCAAAGCCATCCGCGAACTGCTTCGTCGCAACCCGCAGCTGGATCCCGCGCGGATCGACGAAGTGGCGATCGCTGCCACCACTCAGACCGGTGACCAGGGACTGACCATCGGCCGCACCGCCGCGATCCTCGCCGGCCTGCCCGAAACCGTCCCCGGATTTGCCATCGACCGCATGTGCGCCGGCGCGATGACCGCCGTCACTACCACCGCGTCGGGCATCGGCTTCGGCCAGTACGACGTTGTTGTCGCCGGTGGCGTCGAGCACATGGGCCACCACCCGATGGGTGAGGGCGCAGACCCCAACCCGCGCTTCCTCGCCGACCGTCTGGTCGACCCGAGCGCACTCGTGATGGGTAACACCGCAGAGAACCTGCATGACCGGTTCCCGACCATCACCAAAGACCGCACGGACGCCTACGCCGTGAACAGCCAGAACAAGTACGACGCTGCCAAGAAGGCCGGCTTCATCGCCGACACGCTGGTTCCCGTCGCGACCCGCAGTGCAGCCGGTTGGGGCCTCGCCACCGAGGACGAGCCGCCGCGCCCCGGAACTACCGTCGAAGACCTCGCGAAGCTCAAAGCACCGTTCCGCCCCGCCGGGCGCATCACCGCCGGTAACGCCGCAGGCCTCAACGACGGCGCCACGGCAGCACTTCTCGCCGGTGAAGACACCGCAGCGGAGCTCGGACTGCCCGTCGGCATGCGCATGGTCGGCTTTGCCTACCAGGGCGTCGACCCCGCGGTCATGGGTATCGGACCGGTCCCCGCCACCGAGAAGCTTCTGGCACGCACCGGTCTGAAGATCGAGGACATCGGACTTTTCGAGATCAACGAAGCATTCGCGGTTCAGGTTCTCGCGTTCCTCGAGCACTACGGCATCGCCGACGACGACCCCCGCGTCAACCAGTGGGGCGGCGCCATCGCGTGTGGCCACCCCCTCGCCTCGTCGGGCGTGCGCCTGATGACGCAACTCTCCCGCCAGTTCGCGACGCGTCCCGAGGTGCGCTACGGCTTGACCACCATGTGCATCGGCCTCGGCATGGGCGGCACCGTCATCTGGGAGAACCCGAACCACGCTGACTACCAGGCCGGAGTTAACTAAATGTCTGATATTGCAACAGCATTCGCCGACGAGGTCGTGACGAACGCGTACACCAAGATCATCTCGGTCCCCGGCATCGAGGGCCCGTTTGCACTGATCACCCTCGACAACGGCTTCGACCACACCAAGCCGTCGTCCTTCGGCCCCGGCGGGCTCGCATCCTTCGACGCCGCACTGGACGAAGCTTTTGCCGCGAACCCGGTGGCCATCGCCGTCACCGGAAAGCCGTTCATCTTCGCCGCCGGTGCGGACCTCAAGGGTGTTCCCGCGATCACCTCACGTGAGCAGGGACTCGAGCTGGGCCGCTTGGGCCACAAGGTGTTCCGACGCCTGCGTGAGTCCTCCGTTCCCACGTTCGCCTTCATCAACGGCGTCGCCCTTGGCGGCGGCCTCGAGGTCGGCCTGCACAGCCACTACCGAACCGTTGCGGCCAACGCCGGTGCCCTCGGCCTGCCGGAAGCGTTCCTCGGCCTGGTCCCCGGATGGGGTGGCACGCAGTTGCTCCCCAACCTCGTCGGCCCGTCCAACGCCGTGACCGTGGTGATCGAGAACTCGCTCAACCAGAACAAGGTGCTCTCCCCCAAGAAGGCACTCGAACTCGGCGTCGTCGACGTCGTTCTCGATTCCGCCGACTTCATCGAGCAGTCACTCGCCTGGGCCGCGCAGGTTCTGGCCGGTACCGTCACTCCCGCTCGCCCCGAGATCGATCGTGGCCAGGGCTGGGACGACGCGATCGCCCGTGCGAAGGCCATCGTCGACGGTAAGACCAAGGGCAACGCTCCCGGCGCCGTCAAAGCTGTCGAGCTGCTCGAACTGGCTCGCACCACCGACATCACGGATGCAGCTTCGCTCGACAAGGGCTTTGCGGCCGAGGACGAGGCACTTGCCGATCTCCTCCTGACCGACGAGCTCCGCGCCGGCCTGTACGCCTTCGATCTTGTGAACAAGCGCGCCAAGCGTCCCGCCGGAGCGCCCGACCGTTCGCTGGCTCGCAAGGTCAACGGCGTCGGCATCGTCGGTGCCGGTCTCATGGCCAGCCAGCTCGCGCTGCTCTTCGTCCGCCAGCTCAAGGTGCCGGTCATCCTGACCGACATCGACCAGGAGCGCATCGACAAGGGTGTCGGTTACGTCCACACCGAAATCGACAAGCTCCTCGGCAAGGGGCGCCTGTCCCCCGACGCCGCGAACCGTCTCAAGGCCCTCGTCTCCGGCTCACTCGACAAGGCCGCGTTTGCCAAGACCGACTTCGTCATCGAAGCCGTCTTCGAGAACATGGACGTCAAGAAGAAGGTCTTCGCGGAACTCGAGCAGTTCATCGCTCCCGAAACCATCCTCGCGACCAACACCTCGTCGCTCTCCATCACGGAGATGGCGTCCGAGCTGAAGCATCCCGAGCGCGCGGTGGGCTTCCACTTCTTCAACCCGGTTGCCGTTCTCCCACTCCTCGAGATCATCAGGGGCGAGAAGACCGACGACGCCACGCTTGCAACGGCTTTCGCCACCGCAAAGTCACTGAAGAAGTCTGCAGTCCTGTGCGGCGACAAGGCCGGCTTCGTCTTCAACCGTCTCGTCACCCGCACGTTGGGTGAGGTCATGTCCGCCGTTGACGAAGGCACCCCCTTCGACGTCGCGGACAATGCCATCGCCGAACTCGGCATGCCCATGTCGCCGTTCACCTTGCTGGCCCTCGTCGGACCCGCAGTGGCTCTGCACACCGGCGAGACCCTGCAGGCGTCGTACCCGGACCGGTTCAAGAGCTCGCCCGGTCTCGAAGCACTGGTCGAAGCCCGCAAGCCCGGCGTCTGGACCTGGGGCGAGAACGGCCAAGCTGTCGATCCCGAGGTTGCCGCGCTGTGGCCTCGAGGCGACAAGGTGTCCACCTCGGAAGAAGTACTCGAGCGCACACGTCGTGCATTTGCCGAGGAAATTCAGATCATGCTCGACGAGGGCGTCGTAGCGGCAGCCGAGGACATCGACCTCTGCCTGCTGCTCGGCGGCGGATTCGGATTCTGGAACGGTGGCATCACGCCGTACCTGGACCGCACCGGCACCTCCGAGGCCGTCAACGGCAAGCGCTTCCTCGCGCCTGGTGTTGCGAGCGTCTGATTCTCTCGCTCTGACAAAGCCGAACGGCGCACTCGAATTTTCCGGGTGCGCCGTTCGCTATAGTTCACACTGTGCGGCAGCTCAAAACACTGTTCCGACATCCTCTTTCACAATGTAGTCAAGTGCTCGCTCCGCCACGGCAGCGATAGTCATCGACGGATTGCACGCAGCAGCATTACCCGGCATCAAAGCACCGTCGAGGACGTACAGTCCGCGCTGGCCCTGCACGCGACCTTCGAGATCGCAGACCGTTCCCATGCATGCGCCGCCGAGCGGATGCCACGTCGACGACAGCACCGCATTCGTGTCGGTGAGGATGCCGGTGGTCCCGGCGATCTTGTGGGCAGCCGGCCCGATGTGGCCTCGCTGGATGGCAGAGTCGCCGTCCTTCGGCCAACGGAGCACTGCCTCGTCCCGCGCGGAGTCGTACACAAACCGGCCTCGGTCGCTGCTGACACCGAATCCGACCATCACTGTGCTGCGCGCATCGAACGGCACCGGCGGGAACGACGCCTGAATGAGGGTGAATGCCGAATCCGGGTCGTCCCAGTTCCGGCTTCCGTAGACAACCGGGCCGCCTTGGGTGCTACCGAAATTCTCGGTGGGGTCGGACCAGATGTAGATGCGGTCGGCGTTGGTGCCCCAGCCGCCGCCCAACTCGCCGGGCAGATCGGGAATCCGCCCCTGCGCACCGGCCCGCACGAGCAACTTGGTCGTGTTGGCGCTGCCCGCGGCCATGACCAGCGCCTTTGTCGTCAGGATCTTGTTCTCGAGCACCCGCCCGGACATGTCGGTGCGGTTCACATATACCCGCCATCGGCCGTCTTCCGCGCGTTCGACGTCGGTAACCTGGTGCAGCGTCTCGACTTTCACCAATCCTGTGGCTTCTGCGGCGGCAATGTAGGTGACGTCGACGGAGTGCTTGCCGCCGTTGTTCACGCCGAGTGCGCCGTCGCCGTTGGTGTACGAGGCTTTCATCTCACCGCGCAGTTCGGCCAGCGCAAAGTCCCAGTCGATCGGCATCGGAATCTTCGACACCGGAAGCCCGGAACGCGTTGCATTGCGGGCGAATACACGGGCAGCCTCGTAATTCGGACTCGCAACCAACTCGTCCGGCGCTACTGCGAGTTGCAGCATGGATGCCACGCGCTGATAGTGGACGCGGTCCATCGTCGCGTAGTCCAACTGCTCGGGAAAGTGCGTGTTGAAGACGGATTCGGCAGGCTGCAGCGTCATGCCCTGGTACACCAACGATCCACCGCCAACGCCGGCCGCGCAGATCGATGTCATGTTCTCCCCGGACACCGTCTCCAGCAACCCGACGTACGGCTCGAAAGCAACCGGTCTCCCGAAGAGCGTCGGACTGGACTGGTGCCACAGGATCCGTTTGTCAGGACTGGCCGGATGGGGAAATGTCTCGGCATTCGGACCCGAGGGCCACCGAATTCCCCTCTCCAGCACCGTAACCGGAACGCCCGCCTCAGCCAGACGAAGCGCGGTCACGCCGCCACCGAATCCCGAACCGATCACGACAACGCGATGTTCTTCGCGGGTGAGTGGCACGCCGACGGTTCGGGCAGCGGTACCGGCATCGGCCCGGGCAACACTCGGTATGGCCACTGCCGCCATTGCCGCGGCGGCCCCGGACAGAAAGGCTCGCCGTTTCAGTGCAGACATAGCTGTACTCCCTTGGTGAATCGCCGAATGTGCCGGCGGCGAAAACTCACGGGGCACAAGAAAATCAGGGGAAGTGCCTAGTTCCGTATGGACAAAACAACCGAGCGAGTCCAAAACTAGACACTTACCGGAAAAGTGTCAAGAAAAGTTGAAGAGAAAGCTGATATCTAGGCTGTGGAACCCATTGCAGGTTGAAGCCAGCGAGTGAGAAAAGTTCGTAAATCGTCGTCGGAGTGGATGGACTCACTGTCGAACGCAATGACCGACAAACCCAGTCGAACGGCAATTTCGATAATGCCGTCCAACTCCTCCTCGGTTGCGAGACCTCGCTCCACGATGGGCGAAAGAAACTCGTGTGCAACAGGTTTGGCACGTACCATCATCTCCGCCGAGAACACCGGATCACCTCGTTCGGCGAGCAACAACGTCGTCAGCACCGGGTGCGCCCGCACCTCGGCCCGCGACGCCACGATGAATTCGACGACGTATTCGCAGGCGCTCTCCACAGTAGCCAGTCGAGCCTTGATACCACTCAACATCTCGACAGTAAGATCGGACATCGCCTTTGACACCACTTCTTCACGGGACCCGAAGTTGGAGTACACAGTCTGGCGCGACACACCGGCTTCATGAGCGATCGCCGCCATGTTGACGGCCTCGAACCCGCCACCCTCGATCAGCCGAAGCGTGGCGTTCAAGATCTTCTGCTGCGACCGCACCGGACAATTATCGCCTATTACTACCCGATTCACCCAAACCAGGATTGCAACAAGGCCGCAGGTCACGACGATTTTCGAACCACTCGTGAAGATTTTCGGGCGAAATCACACTTTCGTGACCCAGTTCACGAAATTATGGGCTATGTTGTTACTCGCCGGTAGCTCATAGGGGTGAGCTCCGCACCACACCTTCCGAGCACTGCCGAGATCGATTGCCGCACCTATGCGTACGGCGTTCCGATCCGGCACGCGGGACTCTGCCGAGGACCGTCTTTCACACTTCTTTCTGTCGATCGCAGCAACTCGTGCGCTGTCGTCGACACGCATCGAGAGGCTTCCATGAAGAAGTTGTCCGCAGCATTTCGGCGCACGTCCACTCGACGACTCCGGATGGCCACAGTGGTCGGCATGTCCGTCGTCGCAACATCGCTCTGCACCGTCACCGCGATCAACCCGGCCGCTGCCGCTCCGGCGATCCCCGAGTTTTATCAACCGCCGGCGGAATTCCCTGAAGTTCCCGGAAGTGTCATTCGCACTGAGCCGATGACCCTGCGGGCATCACTACCCGCGTACAACGGTCCGTGGCCCGCGCCGGCGCAACGAGTCATGTACACATCACGACTCCAGGACGGCACGCCCGCCGCGGTGACGGGCACCTACATCGACTCGTCGAAGCCGTGGCAAGGGACCGGCGAGCGACCAACCGTTGTCATCGGACCGGGCACGATGGGCCAAGGCGACCAGTGCGCACCATCGCGTGCCTTTCCCGACGCACTGCTGATCCAGACCGATCCACTGTCCATGTCCGCCAATCAGGAACTGTTCTCCGCCGGAACCTGGAATGCATTGGGGGCCCGCGTTTTTGTCACCGACTACATCGGTCTGGGCACCCCCGGCGTCCACACCTACGTCAATCGAATCGAAGAAGCACACGCAATGCTCGACGCCGCCCGGGCGGCGAACATTCTCAGTGGAACCGGCTCCGACACTCCCTTGGCTTTCTGGGGATACTCGCAGGGCGGCGGAGCGGCTGCAGCAGCGGCCGAACTCCAGCCGAGCTACGCACCGGAACTCAATCTCGCGGGAACCTGGGCTGGCGCTCCTCCCGCTGATCTGCGATCGGTACTCGGACAGATCGACGGCAACCTGATCGGCGGGGTCGTCGGATTCAACATCAACGGATTGCTCGCGCGTTATCCTGACCTGAATACATCGTTGGACAAGCGAATCACGCCGCAAGGGCGCGCGGTTCTTGATCAACTGTCCACCGAATGTGTCGGCGACATCATCGTGAAACACCCCTTCATGCGCACCGACGCACTGACGGTCGACGGCCGGCCCCTCCTTGCACACTTGGACGAGATCCCTGAAGCGGCAACGATTCTCGATGAACAACAGGTCGGCAACCTGACGCCTACGTCTCCAGTTCTCGTGACCAGCGGAATCAACGACGACACCATCCCCTATTCCCAGGCTCGCAGCCTTGCGCAGTCGTGGTGCTCACGCGGTGCCACGGTCACCTTCAGAACCAACGACCTGCCACCGATCGCACCCGGTACAACCTTTGTTAACCACTTCGGTCCGGAAATCATCGACGGATTCGGCCCGAACAACGCATTCGACTACCTCCGCGATCGCTTCAATGGAGTACCGGTGAGTGGATGCCAGTTCGACTGATCCCGAAGAGGTCGCTCTCAGGCCGCCGGAACAGGTTAGGCTTTCCTACATGAAAACTACCGTTCGCGGATGGGCAGCACTGGGTCTGGCTGCACTCACCGCCACCGCACTCGTAGCCTGCTCATCCGATTCGGACTCCTCGTCTGCTCCGGCGAACTCGGAGGGTTTCCCGGTCAGCATCGACAACGTCTTCGGCACCACCACGATCGAAACCCAACCGGAACGGTTGGTCACCCTCGGCTGGAACGCTCAGGACATCCTCTACGCCCTCGGTCTCACTCCGGTCGGACAGCCCAAGTACACCTACGGGGCCGACGACAACGGAGTGATGCCGTGGGCACAGGAATACTTCGACGCTGACAAGACCACGCTGTTCGACATGCCGGCCACTGGCGAGCCGCCCGTCGAAATCGTGGCTTCCCTGACTCCCGACGCGATCCTTGCCCCATACGAAGGATTCGAGAAATCGGTCTACGAACAGCTGAGCAAGGTTGCGCCGACTGTCGCCTATCCCGGCGATGCGTGGCAGACAACCTGGCAGGACCAGACACGCATTGTCGGAAAGGCCGTAGGCAAGCCGACCGAAGCCGACGCATTGATCGAGGGCCTCGACACCACTCTCGCCGACACTGCCGCTGCGCATCCCGAATACGCCGGAAAGACCATTGCCGTCGTCAACTTCGACACCGACGCCAGCAACGTCAACGTGTACCTCCCGACGGATCCCCGTGTGCAGGTGTTGAACGAACTCGGGTTTGTCAACGCTCCTGGCGTCGAAAAGCTCGGCGCTGCCAATGCCGGTGGATCGTTCTTCACGACGCTCTCCTACGAGAACATCGCCGACATCGACGCCGACGTGATTGTCGGCTTCACCGACGGAACCACCGACCCGGCAAGCATTCCCGCGGTCAGCGCACTCGACGCCGTCAAGCGCGGATCGACGGTCTTCCTCAGCGACACCAGAGTCATCGGCGGCCTCAGCAACGTCAACGTACTGAGCACCCCGTGGGTCCTCGATCAGATCACGCCGTCGTTGACGGAAGCTGCCAACCGCGCCGGCTGACAGTAAGTAACCGCCGCGTGTCGGTGTCACGACCTAGGCTCTGCGCATGGCTGAACTTGCTGCTTCCGTGACCAGAGTTGTCAATGCACCCGTGGACACCGTGTGGCAGGTCGTCACCGACCTCGACGGCGCGGTCGACACCCTCACCGGCGTAACCCATATCGAACGGCTTGCCGGTGAGGGGTACGCCGTGGGCACCAGGTGGCGTGAAACCCGCAAGCTGATGGGCAAGGAAGCATCCGAGGAAATGTGGGTCGTGGAGGTCGAGGCGCCCATTCGCACTGTGGTGAAAGCACATTCGAATGGCATGGACTACACGTCCGGATTCACGCTGAAGCCCGCACCCGGCGGCACGCTCCTCGAAATGAACTTCGCCGGCGTTTCCGAAGCCCAGTCGGCCGTGTCCAAAGTCCTCGGTGCTGTATTCGGGCGCCTCGGGCTTCGAATCACCCGAAAGATGATGGCTGCGGATCTCGCGGACTTCGCCGCAAAGGCCGAACGGATCGCATCAACCTGACGCGCGATCGGCGTCGCCGATGAATGTCCCGAACAACTCAGGTGGATAACAAGACTCGACTAACCGCCAAATCGCGCGTGGTGGGCGTAGCGTCCAGAGTGCTTTTACACGCGGACGACGCAGCGGGGCATCGTTCACTTGGCCCGGAGGGGGCAGGAATGGCATTCAGCGGTACCACCGACAGTGGCGGTTCCGGCGCTACACGCGCCGCCGTCGGACATGCAGTTCTCTTTGCCGGCGCTGCCGCGCTCGGCGGATTCCTGTTCGGATACGACACAGCTGTCATCAACGGAGCCGTCGGAGCGATCCGCGACAAATACGACATCGGCGCAGGTGCCACCGGCCTGACCGTGTCCCTGACCCTGCTCGGCGCAGCATTGGGCGCTTGGATAGCGGGGTCACTAGCTGATCGACTCGGTCGCATCCGCGTCATGCAGATCGCGGCAGTGCTCTTTGTTGTCGGCGCCGTCGGTTCGGCCGTTCCGTTCAGTGTCTACGACCTGACATTCTGGCGCATCGTCGGTGGCGTCGCTGTCGGTTTTGCGTCGGTGATCGCGCCGGCATACATCGCGGAGATCTCGCCGGCCGCTATCCGCGGCCGCCTCGGTTCGATGTATCAATTGGCCATCGTGCTCGGAATTGCGGTGTCACAGTTGGTCAACTACGCCCTGCAAGCCGCTGCCGGTGGCGCGCGCAATCAGATCGCGGGCCTCGAAGCCTGGCAGTGGATGCTGATGCTCGAGGCAGTACCTGCACTTCTGTATCTCGTGATGACCACCACGATCCCGGAGTCTCCGCGCTTCCTCGTCGCTCAAGGCAAGGACGATCGGGCGCGCAAGATCATCTCCGACCTCGAAGGCGGCGACCATGACGCCGTCACCGGCCGGATGAACGAAATTCGCGAGTCTCTCAAACTCAAGCAGGCCAAAACCACTGTGCGCGAGCTCTTTTCGAAACGACTCGGTGTCTCGTACCTGGTCTGGCTCGGCATCGCCTTGGCAGCACTCCAGCAGCTGGTCGGAATCAACGTCATCTTCTATTACTCCAGCACGCTGTGGCAGGCCGTCGGATTCGGCGCAGACCGCTCGCTCCTGATCAGCGTCGTCAGTGCGCTGGTCAACATCGTCGGCACCTTCGTCGCGATTGCCGTCATCGACCGCGTCGGACGAAAGCCGTTGCTGCTGGTCGGTTCCGCCGGTATGGCAATCTCACTCGGCACCGCGGCTATCTGTTTCCATTCGGCAACAGTGACAAAGAACGAGATCGGCGAATCCGTCGCGACCCTCAGCGGCGCCAACGCCACCATCGCCCTCATCGGTGCAAACGCGTTTGTGTTCTTCTTCGCGCTGTCATGGGGACCGGTCGTCTGGGTCCTCATCTCCGAGATGTTCCCCAACCGTGTGCGCGCCACCGCAGTCGGTCTCGCCACTGCAGCAAACTGGGTCGCCAACTTCCTGGTGTCCTGGACCTTCCCGTCGCTGGCCGATTGGAATCTGTCGCTCACCTACGGCGGCTACGCGGTAATGGCACTGCTGTCCCTGTTCGTGGTGCTGAGATTCGTAAAGGAAACTCGAGGCAGCACACTCGAATCGGTGCAGTAATTGCAGCACCAGCTCATATACGTATCGGCACTGCTGGGAAGCAATTTCCAGCAGTGCCGATCTGTATGAAGCGTTACTCAGCCTTGGGCAGGGGCGTCGCCACGTGCAGGCGCATCCCCGTTAACGTGAACCGCGGAGCCACCCATGCTGGCCACCCAACCGGTGATCTTCAGGGACAGATCCTGCGCCGTCAGACCCAGTTCCTGATGGATGGCTTCACGGGAGGCGTGATCCAGGAACTGCTGCGGCACACCCATGTCGCGACACGCGGTGTGAACACCCGCAGCCCGCAACGCTGCGGAAACCGTCGATCCGATACCGCCGTGCACCCCGCCGTCTTCGAGGGTGACAACCAGCGCGAACTTGTCGGCAATCTTGACCAGCGTGTCCGAGACGGGCAGAACCCAACGCGGATCGACGACAGTCACCGCGATGCCCTGCTTGTCGAGACGATCGGCGATCGCGAGGGCCAAGGAGGCAAATGGTCCGACGGCAACGAGGAGCACATCGCCGCGATCGCCGTCGGATTCACGAAGCACGTCAATTCCGTCGAGCCGCTTGATCGCCGGAATCCCCTCGGGGACAGCGCCTTTCGGGAACCGGACGACGGTGGGACCGTCGTCGACCTTGAGTGCTTCGTCCAATTCTTCACGGAGCGTGACGGCGTCACGTGGAGCCGCAACACGAATTCCGGGAATGATGCCGAGCAGGGACAGGTCCCAAACACCGTTGTGGCTGGCGCCATCGACCCCGGTGACGCCGGCACGATCGAGAACTACCGTGACCGGCTGCTTCAGGAGCGCAACATCCATGAGCAGCTGATCGAAGGCACGGTTGAGGAACGTCGCGTAAATCGCGACCACCGGGTGCAATCCGCCGAGCGCCAATCCGGCGGCCGACGTCATCGCATGCTGCTCCGCGATACCGACGTCGAACATGCGGTCGGGGAACTTCTCCGCGAACGCGGCCAGGCCTGTCGGGCCGGCCATCGCGGCTGTGATCGCCACGATGTCCTCGCGGCGCGAAGCCTGCTCGATCAACTCGGCGGAGAAAACCGATGTCCAGTCGAGTGCCGGCGTCTTGTCGGAGCGACCGGTCACGGGGTCGATGACCCCGGTTGCGTGCATCTGATCCGCGATGTCGTTCTCGGCGTGCGCGTAACCGTTGCCTTTGCGGGTGACGGCATGAACGATCACCGGTCCGCCGTATGCCTTGGCCCGGCGCAACGCCGATTCCATGGCCTGCTCGTCATGGCCGTCGACAGGGCCGAGGTACTTGATGCCGAGGTCGGTGAACATGACCTGCGGGCTGACCGCGTCCTTGAGACCGGCTTTCATTCCGTGCAGTACCGAGTAAGCAGCGCGACCCACCCAGGGAAGCTTCTTGACCATCCTGCGACCGTTGTCGAGGGCACGCTCGTAGCTCGGGGCGGTACGCAGCGCAGAAAGGTGATCGGCGAGTCCGCCGATGGTAGGCGCGTACGAACGACCGTTGTCGTTGACGACGATCACCACCGAGCGATCCTTGCCGGCCGCGATGTTGTTGAGGGCTTCCCAACACATTCCGCCGGTGAGCGCACCGTCACCGACAACGGCGACAACGTGTCGATCTTGACCGGTCAGCGCGAACGCCTTTGCCAAACCGTCGGCATAAGACAGTGCAGCTGAAGCATGGGAGGACTCGACCCAGTCGTGCTCACTTTCGGCCCGGCAGGGATATCCCGACAAACCACCCTGCTTGCGCAAGGTCTCGAACTGATCCTTGCGTCCGGTCAGGATCTTGTGGACATACGCCTGATGCCCAGTGTCGAAGATGATGGCATCTTGCGGAGAATCGAAAATTCGATGCAGGGCAAGGGTCAGCTCGACAACCCCGAGATTGGGGCCGAGGTGACCACCGGTGGCAGCGACCTTCTGCACCAGGAACTCACGAATCTCGTCAGCCAACTCCGAAACCTCGGCGTGGCTCAACTGACGCAGATCGTCAGGACCTTGAATGCGGGCAAGAACACCCAACGAGATCGCTCCTTCCGTGCTTCACAGCTGCACCGGTGCGCGCCGCGGCTGTCTGTACGACAGTTCTGTCAGTCTACGGAGCGACTCAGCGAACCGACACGCGGACTCGGCGGTATTCACCTATAACTTCGAGTTACAGCACCACCGGGGCGGCGGTCCGTGACTGCAATCACAGACAAAACGGATGGCCGGTCTTGTAGATATCCGCTCGGCGACCACAAATTGTCGAACTCGTCCGCCTACAGTCATCCTATGGGAAACGTGGTTGACGATCTGATCGCCCGAGTCTTCGACGACGTCCGATCACTCGATGCCGGAGAAGTCGCCGACTACATACCCGAACTTGCTGCCGTCGCCCCCGATTCGTTCGGGATCTGCCTCGCCACCATCGACGGATACGTCTACGAAATCGGCGATTCCCGACATCCATTCACGATCCAGTCGATCTCCAAGCCGTTCACGTACGCACTCGCTCTCGCCGATCGCGGTGCCGAGGCCGTCGACGCCAAGATCGACGTCGAACCGTCCGGTGAGCCGTTCAACGAGATCAGCCTCGATCCCCTCACCGAGCGACCACGGAATCCGATGATCAACGCGGGCGCGATCACCGCGGCCTCGCTGGTGACGGGTGCAGATCAAGCAACCCGCTTCGAACGAATTCGCGCAGCATATTCGCGTTACGCAGGCCGGGAGTTGCCGTTCAACGAAGCCGTCTACGAATCCGAAGCGCGCACCGGACATCGCAATCGCGCGATCGGACACATGCTGCGCTCGTTCGATGTGATCTCCGGCGACCCCAACGACGCCGTCGACCTGTACTTCCGTCAATGCTCCATCGACGTGACGTGCCGCGACCTGAGCCTGATGGCCGCGACGATGGCCAACAACGGCGTCAATCCGTTGACCCGCGAGCGCGCACTCACCGCCGTCGGCGTCGAACAGGTCCTCAGCGTCATGTCGACGTGTGGAATGTACGACGGCGCCGGGAAGTGGCTGGTCGAAGTTGGGTTACCCGCCAAGAGTGGCGTCGGCGGCGGCGTCATGGCAGTTCTTCCCGGGCAGATCGGGATCGCCGTCTACTCCCCCAGACTCGATGCTCACGGAAACAGCGTTCGTGGTGTGGCCGCGGCAAAGGCGCTGTCCAAGGAGTTGGAACTTCACTTCCTCCATGTGACGCGGGCGTCGAGGTCGTCGATCCGCGCGCGCTATAACGTGACTCAGGCTCCTTCCCGAGTCAGGCGCACACCCACCGAACAGGCTGTTCTCGAAGACGTCGGCAAGCGGAGCCGGATCTACGAACTGCACGGCGATCTCCTGTTCACCGGCGCGGAGTCCGCCGTGCGCGAGATCGGTTCGGTGGACGAAGGACTCGAAGTGGTCGTGATCGACGTACGACGGGTCGACGACGCCAGCGACGTGGCGATTCGCATGATCACGGCTCTGCGGACCCAACTGGCCGACAAGGGTTGCGCCGTGGCATTGGTGGATCCGAGCGGGCTTCTCGGACAGGCAAGTTCGAGCATCAATCCCGCGCAACGCGGCGGACGGGTTTTTGCCGACCTCGACGCGGCGATGGCGTGGTGCGAGGACGCTCTCCTGACGCTCCACTGCTCACAGCAGCGTCAGCCGGCGAGCATGTCGATCGAGGATCACCCCGTCCTCGACGCATTGTCACCGAAACAGGTGTCTGCCTTCGTGTCTCAGCTCGAGAGCCGAACGTATGCCAGGGGCGAAACTATCGCCCGCCGCGGTGATGCGGCGTCAGGGTTCTATTTGATTCTGCAAGGACAGGTCAGCACGACGTTCACCGACGTTCAAGGCCTCACGCACCGGATCGCGACGTTGTCCGCCGGAATGACGTTCGGCGAGATGACGATGTTCCTGAACTCCCGCTTCCTCAACGACGTCCGGGCCGACACCACTGTGGTTGTGGCTGTCCTCACGACTGCGCGGTACAACGAACTGACCTCTGCGGCACCGGAGCTCAAACTTGCGCTGCTCGAGAGCCTGGCATCGGGCGCGTACGAACAACTCGACATGACCTTGCGCAGTGTTATCGGCGCAGGACGCATCTGATCGGAGAAGCCCAATGACCTTCACTCATTCGGAACAGTCGGACGCGACCAGCGTGACGGTCAGTGGAATCGGCCGCGCAACAGCCACTCCCGACATTGCCCGGTTGTCGATTGGCATCTCGGTGACAGACCCGGCAGTTGCCGACGCGTTCGGTGCCCTGGCCAGGCACTCGACCGCATTGACGGACGTACTGCACGCACACGGCATCCGCGGAGCCGACCTCGTGACAACAGGATTGAGCATCCACCCGCAGACTCAGTGGGTGGACGGCGGCCGAGCAGAAACCACCGGTTTCACTGCGTCGACGACATTTCGAATAGTAGTGCGCGAGTTGAGTGCGAACAGCTCGCATTCTCCCGCCGCCGTTATCGCTGATTGTGTGTCCGCCTCCGGCGACGCGATCCGACTCGACAGCGTGGCATTCGACCTCGAGGATCGAACGGCGCTGGCCGAGCTCGCCCGCGAATCTGCCTGGGCGTCAGCACAATCAAAAGCCGCACAGTTCGCGGCCCTGGCACGGAAAAATCTGGTCGACACCCTCGAGATTGTCGAGGGCGCCGACCAGATGGTCCCGGTGCACGGTGTATTTGCCGCGGCTCGGGCAGATTCTGCTCCGCTAGCCGTCGAACACGGTGAGATCGAGGAAACGATCTCGATCCGTGTTCGATGGTCTATGGCGTGATCAGCGTGAAGCCGACTTTTCGAGGTTGACCTCGTCCACCTCGGGTACAACGATGTCGATCGTGGTTCGCAGTGCCCGGTTCGGGATGAAGGAAACCGCTACCAAGGTGACGATGGCAACAACGGCTGCGACCAGGAAGATGCGTCCCGTTGCGTCGCCGTACGCGAATCGAACGATCTGTCCGACGAAGTCGGGCATGTTGTTCAGGTCGAGTCCGTCCTGCAAGCTCTTGCCTGCAACCATCTGCTGCTCGGGCGGCAGTGCGGACACGGATTCCTTGGTCAGGGTGCCGACGCGACTTGCCAGGATGGAACCCAGTACCGACACGCCGATCGCACCACCGAAGGTACGGAAGAACGCAACGATACTGCTTGCCGCGCCGATGTTTTCGACGCTGACGGTGTTCTGGACCGCGAGCACGATGTTCTGCATCAGCATGCCGGTACCCAAACCGACGATGGCCATGAAGATTCCGATGGTCCACAGGTTGGTCGCGTGGTCGATCGTCGAGAGCAGACCGAAACCGATGAGCAGCAGCACTGCGCCGGAAACAACGAACGGCTTCCACTGACCGAATTTGGTGATCATCTGACCCGAGCCGACCGAGGCGACGAGCATGCCTGCCACCATGGGGATGGTGAGCAGTCCGGCTGCCGTCGGATCGAAACCGCGAGCTGTCTGGAAGTACTGCGTCAGGAAGGTCGTTGCACCGAACAGGCCGACACCCACTGCGACCGACGCGATGATTGCCAACGCGGTGGTGCGCTCGGTGATGATCTTGATCGGCAGGATCGGATCCTTGACCTTGGATTCGACGAACATCGTCAGAGCCAGCAAGGCAAGTCCGCCGAAGACGAAGTACAGCGACTGCATCGAGAACCAGGCGTAGTAGTCATCCTGACCGGCGAAGGAAACCCAGATCAGCAGAACGCTGACACCGGCGGTGAGCAAGGTGGCACCCAACCAGTCGATGGAGACGTTTTCCTTCTTCTCGGTCTCGATGTGCAATGTGCGCTGCAGGAGGAACAGTGCGATGACTGCCAACGGAACACACACGTAGAAGCACCAGCGCCAACCGACCGTGTCGACAATGACACCGCCGAGAACGGGTCCACCGGACATCGAGACAGCCATGGCAGCACCCATGTAGCCGGAGTACCGACCACGATCACGCGGCGGAATGATGGAGCCGATGATGGCCACGACGAGGGCAGTCAAACCACCCATGCCGATGCCCTGAATCACGCGGGCGCCAAGAAGCAGCGGCACGTTATGCGCTGCGCCGGCGATGATGGAACCGACCACGAAGATCACGATCGACGTCTGGACCAGCAACTTCTTGTTGAAGAGGTCAGACAATTTGCCCCAGATGGGCGTCGACGCGGCCGTCGCGAGCAGTGCCGCCGTGATGATCCAGGCGTACTGCGTCTGCGTTCCGTGCAATTCACCGATGATGGTCGGGAGAGCCGTCGAGACGATGGTGCTGCTCAGCAGCGCGGTAAAGAGTGCCGCGATGAGTCCGGTGAGGACTTTCAAAATTTCGCTGTGCGTCATCGCACCGCTCTCGGTACTAGCCCGAGTTTCTCCAACTGTGGCTGACATGTGCTTATCTCCCAATAGTTTCTACGCCCGCGACCGGCAAGGCCGGGTGCGGGACTGCAGGTGAGGCCGACGATGGAGCGCTGCGCCGAACGTCTCGTTGAGACGTTGTAGCGATGACACTGCGGCCATGGCCTCTTCCTGGCTCCAGTCTTCGAGCATGCTGCGCAATCGCGCCGCTCGCCGTTGTTTTGTTTCCTCGAGAACGCTGTGCCCCTCGTCCGAGACCCGGATCCGGAACGCTCTCTTGTCTGCGGGGTCGGGACTTCGCTCGACATACCCGGCATCCACGAGATCGGACATCTGCCGACTGAGCGAGGACTGGCTGACACAGAGGTCTACTGCCAGCTCGTTCTGCCTGCACTCCCCTTTGGCTGCCAGCATGAACAACACACTGATCAGCGCCGGGGGCAACACGCTTTCAGCGCTGTGCGTCACCACGGCCCGCAAGGATCTGCCGAACAGGAAAACCGTGTCGACAAGAGCTTGGGCCGTATCCGGCTGCACTGACATGAGAACCCCTGACAACGATCTACGCGAAAACTACTTGCAGAACGCAACTATACATTTAGTTGCATAGCTCAAGCAACCTCTGGCGACGCGATAAGGGTCACACCCGATTCGGGAATCAGCTAACCGACAGCGATCAGACCCTGACAGTGATCAACGCTCGAGCAGAGCTATGCATTCCACATGATGCGTTTGAGGAAAAGCGTCGAAGGCACGGAGTCCACCGATGCGGAATCCCTGCTCGAGATACAGACCGATATCCCGGCCGAACGATGCCGGATCACACCCGATATGAATCACACGTTCGGTGCCGGTCGACGCGATCGCCTCCACCACCGGTCGGCCGGCGCCCGCTCGCGGCGGATCGAGAACAATCACACCCGGCGCGGAAGACAATGACGCGCTTGCGACGATCTTCTCCACCCGGTCAGTGTGGAATCGGACCTGCTCCAGATCGGACAACGCTGCCCGGCCGTCCGATGTTGCCCGCGCCGACAACTCCACGGATTCCACGACGCCATCCGATCCGACAAGATCGGCCAGTACCGCCGCGAACACTCCGACCCCGCCGTACAGATCCCACGCGGTAGCACCGGAGCCGACACCGGCCCAGTCTCGCACAACATCTGAATATGCTTGCGCGGCACCACGATGCGCCTGCCAGAAGCCCGTCGCGGACAATTCCCACTCGCGGGTTCCCACGCGCTCACGCACGGTGTCATTACCGATCGCAACACGAGTTTTCCGCGGGCCGCTGCTCGCAGCACGGCGAGCCGTCGCCCCGCGCCGACCGGGCGCACGGCGCCCCGCCTTCGCGATGGTGGGCGCACTGATCTCGACCACATGCCTGGCACCGGTGGCGTCGAGGACCACCTGCAGTTCACTGCCCGGAGACCACTGATCTCCGGCCAATCCGTCGTAGGCACGTTCCTCGATCTGGGTGCATCGCAGGTCCGTGACAATGTGATTGCTGCGAAACGCGTGATACCCCGCCTCACCGTTTCCGTCAACGGCGAGCCGAACGCGAGTCCGCCACCCGGTGCCGTCGCCGGTGCCCGGCAGTTCCTCAACCTGCACGTCGCGTTCGACGCCGGCCAATCTCTGCAACTGCTCGGCCACCACCAGAGATTTCATCTCTCGCTGGATCTGCAGATCGGCATGCGAGTAGTCGCAGCAACCTGCTCCTCCGGGTCCGGCGATAGGGCACGTCGGGTCGATCCGATGCGGCGACGCCTCGAGAATGGATACCGCGTCGGCGCGCGCAAACGATCCGCCCTTGTCCTCGGTAACGCGAACCAGTGCCCGCTCCCCTGGCAAGCCGTGACGGACGAACACCACACGCCCCTCGTGGCGGGCAACAACAAACCCGCCGTGACCGGGCTTGCCCAGTTCCGCCTCGAAGGTCTGCCCGGTCCAATTCTCACTCAACGAACTACGCCTGCCGTTCCATTTTCTTGATCAATCATTTTTCTCCGGCGTCGTAACCACGACGAGTTGCGCCGGCTGTCTTCTCGATATCGAGGGGTTTGGCCTTTGCCGACGAACTCAACTGCCACGGAACACTCGTCACCATGACGCCGGGCTGGAAGAGCAAACGGCTCTTGAGTCGCAATGCGCTCTGGTTGTGCAGGATCTGCTCCCACCAATGGCCGACCACGTACTCGGGGATGAACACGGTAACCACGTCACGGGGTGCGTCACGTCGCACTCGCTTGACGTAGTCGAGAACCGGCTTCGTAATTTCGCGGTACGGCGACTCGATCACCTTGAGCGGCACCGTCACGTCGCTCTTCTCCCACTGCCGAACGAGCGCGCGGGTGTCAGGTTCGTCGACGTTGACGGTGATTGCCTCGAGCGTGTCCGGTCGTGTTGCTCGCGCATAGGCCAGGGCGCGCATCGTCGGCATGTGCAGCTTCGAGACAAGCACGATCGAGTGCGTGCGGCTGGGAAGCACACCGTCCCACTCCTGCTCCTCGAGTTCGGCGGCAACGCTGTCGTAGTGGCGTCTGATCAGCTTCATCACGCCGAAGATGGCCACCATCGCGACGATTGCGATCCAGGCACCCGCTGCGAACTTGGTGATCAGAACGATGATCAGCACGGCACCGGTCATCGCGAGACCGATCGAGTTGATGACCCGCGACCGCTGCATACGAGCGCGCTGTGCCTTGTCCGTCTCGGACTTCAGGTGGCGCGTCCAGTGCTTGATCATGCCGGTCTGACTGAGCACGAACGAGACGAAGACACCGACGATGTACAGCTGGATCAGCTTGGTGACCTCAGCGCCGAAGATGACCACAAACGCGATGGCTGCAGCCGACAGGAACAAAATGCCGTTGCTGAATGCCAGGCGGTCGCCGCGAGTGTGCAACTGACGTGGCAGATAGCGATCCTGAGCCAGGATGGATGCGAGGACGGGGAATCCGTTGAACGCGGTGTTCGCTGCCAGCACGAGGATCAGCGCGGTGACAATCGCGATGAAGAAGAATCCGATCGGGAATCCGTTGAACACAGCTTCGGCGATCTGCGCGATCAGTGTCTTCTGGTGGTAACCCTCAGGAGCGCCGACCAGCTGTTCTGCCGGATTGTGGGCGTAGACGATGCCGATCTTCTGAGCCAGGATGATGATGCCCATCAGCAAGACGATGGCGATCGAACCGAGCAGCAGCAAGGTCGTGGCAGCATTGCGCGACTTCGGCTTCTGGAAGGCCGGCACACCGTTGCTGATTGCCTCGACGCCGGTCAGCGCGGCACAACCCGAGGAAAACGCGCGCGCGATCAGGAACGCGAAGGCAATTCCGTACAGATGCGAGTCCTCGGCATTGAGTGTGAACGACGACGATTCCGCGTGAACATCTTCACCGAGCACGTAGATCCGGAAGAACCCCCACGCCAACATCAAGAACATCCCGACGATGAAGGCGTAGGTCGGAATCGCGAATGCAGTTCCCGACTCCCGGATGCCGCGTAGGTTCACCGCCGTCAGCAGGACGATCGCCGCCACCGCGAACAACACCTTGTGCTGAGCCACGAACGGCAGTGCCGAACCGATGTTGGACGCCGCTGACGAGATCGATACAGCAACAGTGAGCACGTAGTCGACCATCAGCGCGCTGCCCACGGTCAAGCCCGCTGTCGGCCCGAGATTGACCGTCGCCACCTCGTAGTCACCACCACCGGACGGATACGCGTGGACGTTCTGGCGGTAGCTCGCCACCACGACAGCCATCACGATGGCGACCGACAGGCCGATCCACGGCGTGTAGGCGTACGCCGAAATGCCCGCAACGGAGAGAACCAGGAAGATTTCTTCGGGGGCATAGGCAACGGACGACATGGCGTCGGACGCGAACACAGGGAGCGCAATCCGCTTGGGTAGCAGCGTGTGCCCGAGTTTGTCACTTCGGAACGGCCGGCCGAGCAAGAGCCGCTTGGTCGCGGTCGAGAGCTTAGACACGTCCAAAGCGTAAGCCGTCGAGCCTGAAATGGAGTCATCCGCCGTAGAACTGCACCGTCATCCCCGCAATCACAACGGAATTGCGCCAGTCGAGACTTGCTCTTCCCGCTCAGCGATGTACGGTTCGTTTCGGCGTGCAATCGCGTCGAAAGTCCATGAACGGAGTAGGTCGTGTATGTCGTCATCATGGGATGCGGTCGTGTGGGATCTTCCCTCGCCGCGTCCCTGACCAGGATCGGACACGAAGTTGCGGTCATCGACCGCGATCAGAGTGCATTTCTGCGTCTCGACCATGATTTCCCGGGAACCACAGTCCTCGGCATGGGTTTCGACCGCGACGTACTGATTCGATCAGGCATCGAGCGCGCCGACGCCTTCGCGGCAGTCTCGTCGGGTGATAATTCCAACATCATCGCGGCCCGGGTCGCGCGCGAGACTTTTGGTGTCGAACGCGTCGTCGCACGAATCTACGACGCGAAGCGCGCCGCTGTGTACGAGCGCCTCGGCATCCCCACCGTGGCAACAGTTCCATGGTCGACCGACCGGTTCCTGCACACGTTGACCAAGGAAAGCCAGACGGCAAAGTGGCGCGATCCGTCGGGAAACGTCGCGATCACCGAACTTGCGCTACACGAGGATTGGGCCGGTAAATCCATCTCGGTTCTCGAAGGCGCGACCAATTCCCGGGTGGCATTCATCATCCGCTTCGGTACCGGCGTTCTCCCCGATCGCAAGACCGTCATCCAAGCCGACGACCAGGTGTACATCGCAGCGGTGTCCGGCACCGTCGCCGAAGCGATCGCACTTGCCGGCAATCCGCCGCCGAGCGACGACTGAGGCGGCTGCTATGCACACGTCACACCCGACCGCACTGCCCGAAAACATGATGCACCACAACGTGATTGGAAGTTCCAGGTGAAGGTCGCCATCGCCGGCGCAGGTGCCGTAGGTCGCTCCATTGCGCGCGAGCTGATTCGCAGTAACCACGACGTCATGCTGATCGAACGCAAGATCGAACACGTCGAACCCGAGTCAGTGCCCGAAGCCACCTGGGTACATGCCGATGCCTGTGAGCTCAGCCGACTCGAGGAGGCCTCGCTGGAGGAGTACGAGGTGGTGATCTCCGCAACCGGTGACGACAAAGCCAACCTCGTACTGAGCTTGCTCGCAAAAACGGAATTCGGCGTGCGCCGCGTTGTCGCCCGCGTCAACGATCCGCGAAACGAATGGCTGTTCGACGAGTCGTGGGGCGTCGACGTCGCCGTTTCCACCCCCCGGATGCTGGCATCGCTGGTCGAAGAGGCCGTCTCGGTCGGCGACTTGGTCAAACTCATGACTCTGCGTCAGGGGCAGGCCAACCTCGTCGAGATCACCCTGCCAGACAACACTCCCCTCGCCGGCAAGCCCGTCAAGCGGCTCGAACTCCCCCGAGACTGCGCGCTCGTGACGATCCTGCGCGGAGGCCGCGTCATCGTTCCCGAACTCGACGACCCGATCGAAGGCGGCGACGAACTTCTTTTCGTCGCGGCTATCGACACCGAGGACCAGCTCCGAACGGCGCTGCGTCTCGACGCCTGACAACGAGCCTCGACGCCTGACACCGACATCACACAACGAAAGGGATAATCATGGCCGCTGCACCCGAAAATACCGTTGTCGTCGACAATCCGGCTCAGAGCCGCTTCGAGATTCACGTCGACGGCGAGCTTGCCGGGATCGAGGACTACACTACTGCCGGCGACGTGCTCTCGTTCAATCACACCGAGATCTATCCCCGTTTCGAGGGATTCGGATTGGCAGCAATCCTGGTGAGCGGCGCACTGGACCAACTGCGATCACGCGGGCTGAAAGTACACCCGGTGTGCCCGTACGTCGTGAAGTTCGTCGGCAAGCACCCCGAGTATCAGGATCTGGTCAGCTGACGTCGCGCTGATCCGGCTGATCGCCTGGCTCCTCGCCTACCGCTTCGATATCGCTCTCGGTAGGCGGGGGCTCGACAATCCGATCTGCCTTGCGCACAGCCCAAATGGTGACCACAAACGCCAGGCCGGCGAGCGGCCACCCCATCGCGATACGTGCCACCGCGAGCCAACCCGTGTGATCTGTGTCGTACAACTGCGACTGCACGACGTACCGGGCGCCGAACACCAACGCCCATGCCGCGGTAGCGATGTCGTAAGCCCGCACCGCGCCTTTGTGTCGACGCCACAGGTTGCCGTGACCGTTGAGAAAACCCCAGATGATGCCGACCAGGGGCCAGCGAATCAGTATCGACACTACAAATGCGGCACCATAGGCGAGGCTCGTGTAAATCCCGAAGAGGAAGTAGCCCTTCGCATCTCCGGTGCGGTGCGCGATGAACGCCGATACGGCGACACCGAGAACGCCTGAAATTGCCGGCTGGATCGACTCTTTACGGAAGACGCGCCACGCTGCGATCAGCACGGCCACGCCCACTGCCGCCCAGATGGCAGCGGTGAGGTTCCAGATGCTGTTGACCGGAACAAAGATCAGAATCGGCAGCGACGTGTAGACGAGACCACTCACTCCACCGAGTTGGTCCATCACCGATTGCTGTTTGGGTTCGCTCACCTGTCGAGGGTGCCACACGCGCCGCGTTATGCGGCAAATGCGCTGTGTCTGGTCCTACGGCTGCGGCTACTCGCCGCGCAGCTCGTAGTACGGATTGAAGATTGCCTTGCGCCCGTCCCGCTCGCCGACGCGGCCACGGATCAGGATGGTCTTGCCGGTCTCGATGCCCGGAATCCGGCGGCGGCCGATCCAGACGAGGTTGATGACCTCGGTGCCGTCGAAGAATTCCGCCTCGATACTGGCATTGCCCGACTTCGGACACGCGTCGACGCTACGGAGTCGACCCTCCATCGTGACTTCTTCACCGCGCCGACAGTCGCATGCTTTCCGGCCTCCCACGGCCTCGATGGACTCGGTCATTTCCTGTGCATCCAACTGATCGACATCCTCGGTGAGGCGACGAGTCAGTCGGCGAAAATATCCTGCGGCGGCGGGTGCCATTGCGCGCTCCTGCGAACAAATGTGACGCACGGGTTTCGCGTCACGGAAGGGCTGTGTGTTCGCCACTGTAGCCCCATTACGAGCGGGTAACCACACCGGTCGATCGGTGATCTCGGGGCACCAGGCAAGATCAGGTAATGGCGCTCACACATTCACCGTCCGTTGCCGTCGTTCTCCCTGGTACGGGCTCTGACGCACACTTCGTGGACCACGCGTTCCGCGGGCCGCTCAGCGCTCGAAGTGTGCGCACCGTCGCAATCGAACCGGACCCTCGGCGTGTCGTCGGCAGCTACCTCGACGCGATGGATGCCGCAGCCACCGAATACGGGAAAATCCTTGTCGGTGGTGTGTCCATCGGTGCTGCCGTCGCCTTGCAGTGGGCAGCGCTCAATCCGGACAAGACGTCGGGAGTATTGGCGGCGCTGCCACCGTGGACCGGAGCACCCGATCACGCACCGGCAGCGGCGAGCGCACGGTTCACCTCGTCACAGCTGCGCAGCGAAGGTCTGGAATCGGTCATTGCAGCGATGCTCGCCTCCAGCCCGGCCTGGCTGGGACACGAACTGGAACGTTCGTGGCGTTCGCAGTGGCCGGATCTGCCGGCGGCTCTCGACGAGGCCGCGACGTATTACTCGCTGACCGAAGCAGCTCTTGCGGAGATCGACGTTCCGGTCGGAATCGCGATAGCGCTCGACGATCCGGTTCATCCGGCGACCGTCGGCTACGAATGGGCGGCCGCGCTCCCCCGCGCCGAAGTGGGCACAGTCGAGCTCGACCAGATCGGCCACGACGCCGCGATACTCGGGGCCACCTGCCTCGAGGCGCTCACGGCGGCCGGATTCTCTCAACCGCCGCGAGCGCCTGAAGTAAACGTGAGTTACTGACCCAATTGCTGCATGGCAGAACCGGATTCGCCCCGGCGCTGCGGCGGGACCGGCGGCGTGGGCGGCTGTTGCTGCACCTGCTGGCTCGCAGCGATCTGCTGATCGACTTGTTGCTGAGCTGCGGCCTGCTGCTGCGCGACCATCTGCTGCTCATGCGCGGCAGCGAGCTGCTCGGCCAACGCCTGCGGCAGCACCACCGGCAGCGGAGTCCGCACCGGATGTGGCTCCGCTCCGCGATTGACGACGGTATCGCGCAGAATGTCGCGCGCAATAGCAACCAGCGGCGCGCCGGCGGCTGTCGATCCACTGGGACCGGCCACAACACACCGAACCATCCACCGCGGACCGTCGACACCGATGAAACGCAAATCCATGGCAGCGGTCTCCGCGACCAGTTCGCGACCCCACGGACCGTTCTCGATGCTGACCGGCGAATTGTCGTCTCGCAAGGACTGCGCCAGTTCGGCGACAACCTCACGCCACTGGCCAGGCGATTTCGGTGCCGCGTAGGCGGCGACAGTGACCCGTCCGTGTTCGGTGACCAGGTGCACGGCCTGGGGTGACCCGTTTGGCGCCATCTCCACCTGCAGTTGGCCGCCAGGAGGCATCGGAACCAGAACAGAACCGAGATCGAGTCGCTGACCGTTCCGACCGGCAGTCGGATCGTCGGACTCGATGTCCGCGATGTCGTACGGGCCCTCGGACTCTTCGCTCACCGTGTCGTCTGCGTCGTCGGATTCGTCGACCTGGTCGACATCCTCGTCCTCGAAGAAACCTGTCGGTTCCTCGTCTACATCTGACTTCTTCTTACGTCCGAACATGTTTCAGACTCCCTCTACGACAGGACTCACACCTGCATCGGTGTCGAGTATCGCGTGTCCGCCGCTCGAACCGTATCCACCGGTACCTCGGGCGGTGTCGTCGAGCGACTCCACTTCCTCGAATACCGGCAGTTCGACGCGCTGAACCACGAGCTGCGCAATTCGGTCGCCGCGACGAATCTCGACCGCTGTGTCCGGGTCGAGATTGATCAGACACACCTTGAGCTCGCCTCGATAACCTGCATCCACGGTGCCCGGCGCATTCACGATGGACAAACCCGATTTTGCAGCAAGTCCGGAACGCGGATGGATGAGTCCGACAGTGCCGACCGGCAAGGCAATCGCAATACCCGTACCAACGAGGGTACGGCGGCCGGGCTCGATAGTGACATCGCTGGTGGAGCACAGATCCACACCGGCATCACCGGGATGTGCACGCTGCGGAACCGGCAGGTCTGGGTCCAGTCGCTTCAAGGCGATGGAGAGATGATCGCTCACGTCGGCCAAGACTACTCGGCGCAGACTGGAGAGAGGACTACTGGGCGCGGAGCACCTAGAGGACCACTGCGCGAGACGGACTATCCTTGACTCGTGCCCGAAACATCTCGACCTGACGTCGCTACCACAGCCCCTGCGTCCACGACGCTCTATTCCGAGCGCCTCTGGCTGCCCATCGGGTGGTGGATCGCCGGAATCGCCGTGGCCGCGCTCCTGGCAGCGGAAGTCCACATGGGGCGCCCGGGCCTGGTGTCGCTGCTCGCGTACGTGGTGCTGCTACCCATCCCGATCTGGCTGTCGTTCTGGCTCAGCCGCACCCGCGTCGAGGTTGTCGAAACCGGCGGGGTCAAGGAATTGCATGTCGGCCGAGCGCACATTCCAGTGAATCTGATCTCACGCGCCGCTGCGGTACCTGCTTCGGCAAAGAGTGCCGCGATGGGTCGCCAGCTCGACCCGTCCGCTTTTGTCCAGCACCGACCGTGGGTCAAGACCATGGTCTTGATCGTCCTCGATGATCCAGAAGATCCGACGCCGTACTGGCTCGTGAGCTCACGTCGACCCGAAGCACTGGTCAAAGCTCTCAGCGAAGACTGAGCAAAGTAGTAGGCGGTCTCACGACCGCCTTGATCCCTCGGTCGACCCGAAGACATCGGGTCGACCGTCGGGACGCAATGTAAAGCTGCGAAGAACTATCAGGCTGCGCAGTCCATGCACACGAGCTGTCCGTTTGCATCGCTCGCCAGACGGCTGCGGTGATGCACCAGGAAGCAACTCGAACACGTGAACTCGTCGGCCTGCTTCGGAACGACCCGAACCGACAGCTCTTCGCCGGAAAGGTCTGCACCGGGCAGCTCGAAGGATTCTGCAGTGTCGGTCTCGTCGATATCGACGACAGCCGACTGCGCCTCGTTGCGCCGCGCCTTCAGCTCTTCGAGCGAATCCTCCGAAACCTCGTCGGACTCTGTACGCCTCGGTGCGTCGTAGTCAGTTGCCATGTCGCTTACCCCTCATCCTTCTCGTGTATCCCGGTCCCATGAACGCCTGGAATCCGGTAGATCCCGTCATGCGCATGGAAACCGCCGTGGCATGGAGATCATTCCCTGTCGCTGCACAACGTGGCAGCGGGTGGAAAAGTGCCCGGAAACTTCTCCCGAGAACGTGATCTGTGCCTCATTTGGTTGTCATTACGGCATGGAGCCGACGCCCAGTCGAACGACCTGGGCCGCCAGACAGTAGCCGAAGTAAGCGCGAAAGTAGTAACCCATTCGGTCATTTCCGAAAAAAGTCTGCGAATCGTCACCAACTACACAGCATTTTGTGATCTTCGACCCCGAAAACTCCCCTGAAATCACCGCGGTATCACCGCAGCAGCACCGACGTATCAACTCGGCGAAATTCGGTTGACGGCCAGTCACCACACACCTGAACGGGATTGAACCGCGCGCCCTCTAAGGTAGGCACCGAACGTCACGCCCGCTCTGCTCGGCTTGACGACGAAGCTCCAACTCGTCCAGAAAGTCGAGGGATACCGTGGTTTCTCTGATCACCGAAGGCAGCGCGACCGACGACCGAGGTCGTCCGTTCCGGCGCCGACGCGTGTGGCCGGTCGTCGCGGTGTTCGCGGTACTCGCCGTCCTCGGCAGCGCGCTGTGGATCAAGATCCTCACGGCTGACGCAAAAATCAGCGATACGGTCGCCTGCAATCGCCCGCAGGCATCGTCCGATCCGGCCGCCCCACAACCGATGCCCCTCGGTTCGGTTGTGGACCGAACCACGCTGCTCGACGTGGAACCGGCGCCGCTGGCTGCGACCAAGGTTCGAGTCTTCAACGCCAACGGTGAAAGCGGTCAGGCCTCGCAGGTAGCCGCCCAGCTGAAGGACTACGGCTTTGCCAGCGCTCCAGACGTACAAGTGGGCAACGACCCGGTCTACGTTGATCAGAACATGCAATGCCAGGGCCAGATCCGCTTCGGGGAGAACGGAATCGCTGCGGCCAGTGCCGTGTGGCTGGTCGCTCCGTGTGCAGAACTGATCAGGGACGGCCGGACCGACGACACGGTCGATTTTGCGCTGGGCACGTACTTCAGCAAGGTCTCCCCCAACACCGATGCCGGCGAGGTGCTCCGCGCCCTCGCCGAGCAACCCGCGAATGCCGAAGCCGCGGCAATGGACATCGATCTCTTGAAGGCGGCGCGAACCGCTAGGTGCTGATCGGGCGGTCCGCACCGCATGCGGTGAGCATCGCCGCGAACTCGTCGGCGATCCCCGGGGCGCACGCGTAGACGATGTCGCCCGCCGCAGACGTCGAATTCGGGCCCGGAATGCAGATCACGGCACCGGCTTCCTCGGCGATCAACGAACCGGCAGCCCAATCCCATGGGCTCAGTCCGTGCTCGAAATGGGTATCGACGCGACCGGTCGCCACCATGCACAAATCCAGCGCCGCAGAACCGATCCGCCTGATGTCGCGCACCTGGGGCAAAATCTCCGCGATGAACCGCCCTTGTGCCTTGCGTCGCTGAGCGCCGTATCCGAAACCTGTAGCCACCAAAGCCATTGACAGCTCGGTCACCGGGTTGGCGGCGAGCTCACTGACCGCACCGTCCTCGGTGGTCATCGTGGCGCCGCCACCGCGGTGCGCCGAATACGTCGCCCCTGCAGACACATCGACTACCGCGCCGGCCACGGAAACTCCGTCGATCTGCACCGCTACCGACACCGCGAACGCCGGAACTCCGTAGAGGAAGTTCACAGTTCCGTCGATGGGATCGACAACCCAGCGGACCCCTACGACGTCGCCTGCGTCTCCGCCACCTTCCTCACCGAGAATCGAATCGTGCGGCCGCAGCGTCGCAAGCAGATCCCGGATCACCTGTTCCGTCTCGGTGTCGACGATCGTCACCGGGTCGGTCGGTGTGCTCTTGGCCGCAACGGTTCCGGCGTCGGAACCGTTCTCGCTCTCACCCGAACCGACGACGCCGAACACTTCCGGACGACGGGCGCGAACGTGCGCAGCAGCGCGTTCCGCGACGGCCACCGCCACCACTCTCAGTTCGGCAGGATCGAGCGAATCCGTGGACAACTCGGACAGGGAAATCTCTTGTGGGCGCACACCACCATCGCAACACATCCCTCGTTGCGCCGCACCACGCGCACCCAATCGGGTTAGTGTTTGATTCGGTCAGATCGCGACATTCGAATTCGAGCCCTCAGGAGCGCAGGACGATGACAACGACAGGTTTCGGAATCGATGTAGGCGGCAGTGGAGTCAAGGGCGCTCTCATCGATCTGAGCACCGGCGAGATGATCGGTGAGCGCATCAAGATCCTGACCCCGCAACCCTCGACTCCCGAGGCAATCGCCACGACTGTGACGCAGATCGTCGAGCAAGCCGGCTGGGCCGGACCGGTCGGCATCACCCTGCCGTCGGTCGTCACCGGTGGCGTCGCTCGCAGCGCCGCCAACATCGACAAGTCCTGGATCGGAACCGACGCTGTTGCACTGTTCGGCAAGGCTCTCGGCGGCCGGGCCGTCACCGTTCTGAACGACGCCGATGCCGCAGGTATCGCCGAAGACACCTACGGCGCCGGCAAGGACGCGTCCGGGGTTGTCATCTTGCTGACCTTCGGAACCGGCATCGGGTCGGCGATTCTGCACAACGGAGTTCTGTTGCCCAACACCGAGTTCGGCCACCTCCAAGTCGACGGCAAGGAAGCCGAACATCGAGCTGCGTCGTCGGTGAAGGAGAAAAAAGATCTGAGCTACAAGCACTGGGCCGTCGAGGTCTCGAAGGTGCTCACGACGATCGAGGATCTGACGTGGCCCGATTTGTTCATCGCCGGCGGCGGGATCAGTCGCAAACACGAAAAGTGGATTCCGCTGCTGACCAACCGCACGCCAGTCGTTCCGGCCGCACTCCTGAACACCGCCGGAATCGCAGGCGCCGCCCTCGCCGCATCGAAAATTTAGGGTGATTCCGCTGGCGATGGGCCAAGCGAAAAGGTGAAACAAGGGGTTAATCCGGTCCGAAAAAAGCCGTTAACGCCCGTCGTGACGTAAGAGTTTCCTGAGAGTCGTTACAATGGTGGAGTCCGGCTGCGCGCCGGCCACAACCATTGACCTCTCCGCCGGATCACCACTCTGGCGTGACGCCGCACGACACCGTCACGAAAGGGCGTACGTGGCAGCCACCGATACACGTCAGACTGCTGATTCTCCATCAGAGTCAGAGCCACAATCTTCAGCCGTGGAGGCGGCCACCGTCACAGCTCCGGCCGCCAAGAAGGCACCGGCGAAGAAGGCCCCCGCCAAGAAGGCAGCAGCTAAGAAGGCCCCCGCCAAGAAAGCTCCGGCGAAGAAGGCCGCAGCAAAGAAGGCAGGCCCCAAGAAGGCCGGGGATCCTGATGTAGAAGACGGCGACGTCGAGTTGGAAGACATCGACATCACGGACGGAGACCTCGAAGAGGTCGAGGTCGTCGCAGTCGGCGAGGACGAAGAGCCCGCCACCGAGGAACCGACCGACAAGGACAAAGCGTCCGGCGACTTCGTCTGGGACGAGGAAGAGTCCGAGGCACTTCGTCAGGCTCGTAAGGATGCCGAACTCACGGCGTCCGCCGACTCCGTTCGCGCCTACCTCAAGCAGATCGGCAAGGTCGCACTCCTCAACGCCGAAGAGGAAGTCGAACTCGCCAAACGCATCGAAGCCGGTCTGTACGCCGTGCAGATCATGCAGGATCTTGCTGACAAGGGCGAAAAGCTGCCTGCAGCTCAGCGCCGCGACATGAGCTGGATCTGCCGCGACGGCAATCGCGCCAAGAACCACCTCCTCGAAGCCAACCTCCGACTCGTCGTCTCGCTCGCGAAGCGATACACGGGCCGCGGCATGGCGTTCCTGGACCTCATCCAGGAAGGCAACCTGGGCCTGATCCGTGCAGTCGAGAAGTTCGACTACACCAAGGGCTACAAGTTCTCGACCTACGCAACATGGTGGATCCGTCAGGCCATCACCCGTGCCATGGCCGACCAGGCACGCACCATCCGTATCCCGGTGCACATGGTGGAGGTCATCAACAAGCTCGGCCGTATCCAGCGAGAGCTGCTCCAGGACCTGGGCCGTGAGCCCACGCCGGAAGAGCTCGCCAAGGAAATGGACATCACGCCGGAGAAGGTGCTGGAAATCCAGCAGTACGCGCGTGAGCCCATCTCTCTCGACCAGACCATCGGCGACGAGGGCGACAGCCAGCTCGGTGACTTCATCGAAGACTCCGAAGCTGTTGTCGCAGTTGACGCCGTCTCGTTCACCTTGCTGCAGGATCAGCTGCAGTCGGTCCTCGAGACGCTGTCCGAGCGCGAAGCCGGAGTGGTTCGCCTGCGCTTCGGCCTCACCGACGGCCAGCCGAGGACTTTAGACGAAATCGGACAGGTCTACGGCGTCACGCGTGAGCGTATTCGCCAGATCGAATCGAAGACGATGTCGAAGCTGCGCCACCCGTCGCGTTCGCAGGTACTGCGCGACTACCTCGACTAGTCACACCAGCTCCACAAAAAGAGCCGCTCCCCTGTTCCTCGGGGAGCGGCTCTTTTTCTTTCGTACAGCCTCAGGCCAAGAGTTTGTTCTCGAGCCGTGCGATATCGTCCTGGCTCAACTGAAGGCCGTCCCGGACGTAGTTGTCGAAACTGCCGTAGATGCGCTCGACTGTCGCGAACGACGTATCCAGCCACGACTGCTCGACACCGTCCACGAAGGCTATGCCGGTGCGGGGACCGGTCAGGTACTGGTTGCTCAGCAAGTAGTCGGCGTTCACGTCTTCGCGGGACACACCGAGCAGTGTCAGCAGAACGGCAGTCATCCAGCCGGTTCGGTCCTTGCCTGCCGAACAGTGGTACAGGACAGCGCCGTCCGTGTCAGCGATATTCGCCAGTGCGTCGTGGAATGCTCGGCTCGCTCCGGGATCACTCACCATGACCGTGTACATCGACTGCATATCCGCCAGAGCCGGGAAGTTCACCGGGTTGGTCCCGATCACGTCGAACCAATTGCTCCGGGCACCCTCCGGGATGCGGTCCGGGGACATGGCGCGTTCGACGACCGTCCGGAAGTCGTCGACCGACGCCACGCCGCGCTGGTGCAGCACCGCAAGATCCGAGGGCGTCAGTTTGTCGAGTGCATTGGTCCGGAAGACCTGTCCCATCCGAACCGTACGTCCATCCGACGTTCGATAGCCGCCGACGTCCCTCGCATTCGACGCACCCTCGAGGTGCAGTGATCGGTCGACAACAACCTGCGCTGCCGCCACGCCTTGGTCTGTGGTGGGAATCCCGCCCGCAAACGCGGGAACCGGAGCACACGCGAGCAGGAAGGCACATGCCACTGTTGCGGCGGGACGAGCGATTCCATTGAGCATCAAAACAGAATATTGTCGCAATCAGGACTTTGTGCGAACTCTGATGTACAACGAGGTGACCGGTTCGACAACTCGCGCCGCAACGGGACCGATCACGGCCATCAGAAGCACGTACGCCGTTGCGAGCGCTGCGAGTTCCGGTTCCACGGCGCCCGCGGACACTGCCAGACCGGCGATGATGATCGAGAACTCGCCGCGAGCAATCAGTGCCGCGCCCGCCCTGGCCTGGCCCATGCGGGCCACACCCTGACGTTTTGCCGCCCAGGCCCCGGTGATCAGTTTGGTGATCGCGGTGACGACTGCCAAGATCGCAGCCCACCCGAGCACGGGCGGAATGGTGCTTGGATCGGTGCTGAGTCCGAACACCACGAAGAACATCGCCGCAAAAAGATCACGAAGGGGCTCGAGCACCCGACTGGCGTTGTGTGCCGTCGAACCCGAAATCGCGATGCCGAGCAGGAAGGCCCCCACCGCCGCGGAGACCTGCATCGCGGAACTGACGCCGGCCACCAGCAGTGCAGCACCAAGCAACTTCAGGAGCAATGTCTCACTGTCGGGACTGTCCAGCAGAGCCGAGACATACCGTCCGTATCGCAAGGCCACCACCAAAACGACGGTGATGACCAGCAGCGAAATTCCCACAGCTTCGAGTCCACCCATGAAGCTGACACCCGCCAGCATCGCCGTCAGAATCGGCAGGTACACCGCCATCGCAAGATCCTCGAACACGAGGATCGAGAGAACGACGGGTGTTTCGCGGTTGCCCAGACGTCCGAGGTCGCTGAGAACTTTCGCGATGATTCCCGACGACGAGATGTAGGTGACACCGGCCATGACCGTCGCGCCGACAACACCCCACCCGAGCATCAGACCGACTACCGCGCCCGGTGTGGCGTTGAGAACGATGTCGACGATGCCGGCAACCCTCGACCGTTTGAGCCCGGTCATCAATTCGGCTGCGGTGTACTCGAGTCCCAGCAGGAGCAGGAGGAGAACGATACCGATTTCGCTTGCGAGGTGCGCAAATTCGCCGATATCGCCGAGTTGGATGAATCCACCCTGACCGAAGCACAGGCCACCGATCAGGTAGAACGGGATCGGCGACATGCCGAATCGTGCTGCGAGCCTTCCTAGAAGACCGAGCGCGAAGAAGACCGCGCCCAGTTCGATGAGTGCAAGTGTGGTTGTATCCACCTGCCAGTCAGCCGTTGGTCAGGATTTTTGCAGCGGCAGCCAAGCCGTCGGGTGTACCGACTGCCACCAGCAGATCACCTCCGGTGAACGTGTAGTCGGGGTTCGGCGACGGATTCACCTGCCCGGCACGCATCACGGCGACGATCGAGACGCCGGTGCGTGTCCGCATCCCGGTGTCGCCGAGTGTCTGTCCGTCGTATCGGGAACCGTCCTTGATGTACAGCTGTTTGGTTCTGATCCCGGGTATGTCACTGTGTTCGTCTTCGAGCTGGGCCACGAGTTGCGGCGCACCAAGCAGGTTGCTCAGTGCAGCGGCCTCTTCCGTGGTGAGCGGCAACGACGCGGCGCACGCATCAGGATCGTTTTCCTTGGACACGATGAGGTCCGTATGTCCGTCACGATGAGTGACGACACCCACGCGGCGACCGGAGGCCAGGACAAAATCCTTACGAGTCCCGATGCCCGGCAGAGGGGTGACTTCTACATTCATATATCAACGGTAGCGCCGATCTGTGACAAGTTTCGCAGGAGGGCGAAATTATCGTCGACCGGTGCTGCGCTGCGTATTCCATCGCGTCACCGCAGGGACGGAAATGCACCGTTCTCGTCGCGAATGTACGCAGTAACGGCAGTGACAGCCGCGACGGGAATCGGCCCGAACAGATGAGGAAAGCGCATCGAATCAGGATCCGACGGCACCCCCGGTTCCCACTTGACTTCAGCTCCCAGCAGAGCCGGATCCAGGGAGAGCAACACTATGTCGTCTCGGCCCGCGAAGATCCGGTTCGCCGGTAGATGAACCTGAATGGGCGTCGACATGTGCACAAAACCCTCGGCGGCAAATCCGTCGGGAACGCGCTGCCCGACCTCTTGCGCACGCTCCCATTCGACGCGTGTGCACATATGGAGCAACTCGGCCGATGCGTCGGCGCCCGTTCCGGTTTCCTGGTTCATCGCCCCAGAATATCGCTCTGTACACGCGGATTTGAATCAGCTCTCAGCGAACAATTCTGCACACAGAATGCCTGCCCAGCGCATTTCCAGTGAGACACAACACTAAGAAACTCTTCTGGGAACAACCCATGAACGCCAAACGTCTGTAAGAGTGGATCTACCGCGCCATTCCGACGCGGCGGACCAGGCCCCAGGCACGCGGCACGAAAGCCGTCAAGCCAGTACGGAGGAGTCATGCCCGGAACACTGACCAGCCCACAGTTGACCGCTGCCGACCGGTGCGACCGGTGCGGTGCCGGAGCACGCGTACGCGCCGTGCTTCCCACCGGCGGCGAGCTTCTCTTCTGCGGACACCACGCAACCGAACACGCGGATCGACTTCGCGAGATGAATGCCGTCGTCTCCGAGAGTGAACCCGCAAACTAACCTGTCAGCCGGGGGTGGCCTCTTCGCGAGGCGCACCATGAACGCCGAAACGGGCGATCACAATTACTGTGATCGCCCGTTTTGCCGTCTTCAGGATTTCTACCAGCTACGCAGAATCGCAATGCGCTCGGTGAGCTGATCGACCGTCGCGATTGCCGTCGGCGGGCCACCGCACACTCGACGCAGTTCGGCGTGAATGATTCCGTGAGGCCGTCCGGTGCGGTGCACATTCATCGCGACCAGGCCGTTCAGCTCTCGTCGCAAGGCGCCCAGCTGATCGGCGGTAGCAGCGCGCTCGGCGACCACTGCGGCAGTCGGCGCCGGAGCCGACGCTTTGGCGGAGTTGTTGTTCACCTGTTCTGCCTGGCGTTGCCGTAGGAGTGCACGCATCTGATCGGGGTCGAGCAGACCGGGCAGACCGAGATAATCGGCTTCCTCGTCGCTGCCGGAGAACGTGGCCGTTCCGAACGAGGCACCGTCGTAGATCACCTGGTCGAGCTCGGCGTCGGCACCGAGGGACGTGAACGCCTTCTCTTCCTCGCCGAGTTCGTCCTTCTGCTTGTTGGCGTCGGCGAGAAGATCGTCGTCGAGGCCGTCCTTTTCGCGGTGCGGCTTGCCAAGGACATGATCGCGCTGGGCCTCCAACTGAGCGGCGAGGTCCAACAGGACCGGTACCGACGGAAGGAAGACGCTTGCGGTCTCGCCTTTACGCCGTGAACGCACGAATCGGCCGATGGCCTGCGCGAAGTACAGCGGTGTCGATGCACTGGTCGCATACACGCCGACGGCCAGACGCGGAACGTCGACGCCCTCCGACACCATGCGCACGGCGACCATCCATTTCTGGTCGCTCGCACCGAATTCCGCAATGCGCTTGGACGCGGTGGGATCGTCGGAGAGGACCACGGTGGGCTCCTCCCCCGTGATCGCGGTCAACGCCTTGGCGTATTCGCGAGCAACTGTCTGGTCTGTGGCGATGACCAGCCCACCGGCGTCGGGCATACCGGTGGAACGCAGCTGCCCCAAACGGGTGTCTGCTGCTTGCAGGACGGCGGGAATCCAATCACCGGCAGGGTCGAGTGCGGTGCGCCAGGCTCGGGCGGTCTGCTCGGCACTGAGCGGCTCACCCAGTCGGGCGGTGAACTCTTCGCCGGCATTGTTGCGCCAGCGGGCCTCACCGGAATACGCGAGAAAGACAACCGGACGGACAACGCCGTCCTTGAGCGCGTCGGAGTAGCCGTAGGAATGATCGGCTTTGGATCGGAGCAATCCCTCTTTGTCGGGCTCGTACTGAATGAAAGGTATTGCGCTGTCGTCACTTCGGAACGGAGTTCCGGTCAGTGCCAAGCGGCGGGTGGCGTCGCCGAACGCCTCCTGAATTGCCTCACCCCAACTTTTTGCGTCACCGCCGTGGTGGATCTCGTCGAGAATCACGAGGGTCTTGCGACCTTCGGTCCGGACTCGGTGCTTAGTAGGATGCGCCGCCACCTGGGCATACGTCAGAACGACGCCGTGATAGTCGCTGGACGTCTGGCCGGTGGAGTTGGAGAACCGCGAGTCCAACGACAAGCCCGAACGTTGCGCCGACTCCGCCCACTGATGCTTCAGATGCTCGGTGGGCGCGACGACGGTGATCTGGTCGACAGTCCGGTCGCGAAGCAGTTCCGACGCCACTCGCAGAGCAAATGTCGTCTTACCTGCACCCGGTGTTGCCACCGCGAGAAAGTCCCGAGGACTGCTCGCCAAGTACTTGGTGAGTGCCCGCCGCTGCCACGCGCGAAGCGACCCTGTCGAGGCCGTCGGTTGCGCTCCGGCACTCTCGGTCGAGTTGTTCACTTCGGCTGCCCCTGTCACTTCTGTCGTCGTTGTCTCAGACGTCATAAGCGCGCCTCCGCTGGAATCGCACTGTTGCCTCGCGCTCCTAGATTTTTCATGAATGTCCGGCGACGAGCCTAACTGTCGCTACCGACGAAAGCCGCACCCGAAGCGCCCGGGCATGGCCGGATTCACTGTCGATCCCCTCCCCGCGGCGAGGTTTCGCGAGATCGGAGACACAACCTCACCGCGGAAAAATATGCGACACGGCGACGCCACGGTTGGGCAACGAGGTGTGTCATCAGGAATGCTGGAGTGATTATGAGTGAAAAGGCGGGCCCGAAAACGCACGGAAGTGATCTGCATCACCGCAGATGGCATCCGCTGCGCCGCACGGGCCAGCTGATCGGCCGCACTCTGAGCAAGGCTTGGGACGACTCGATCTTCGGCAAAGCCGCAACGGCTGCGTTCTGGCAGACACTCTCACTGGCGCCGCTACTGCTGGGATTGCTCGGCATGATCGGTTACATCGGCGGCTGGTTCGGACCGAACACGGTCGAGATCATCGAGTCGAAGATCGTCACGTTCAGCGGGACGATATTCAGCGAAAACGTCGTCGATCAGATCATCAGGCCGACGGTCACCGACGTTCTCCAGCGCGGCCGGCCGGAAATCATCTCGGTCGGCTTCCTGCTGTCGCTGTGGGCCGGTTCGTCGGCGATCTCGACGTTCGTGGATTCGATTGTCGAAGCGCACGGGCAGAAGGATGCCCGTAACGCGATCTGGCAGCGAATTTTTGCGCTACTGCTCTACGTGATGTTCCTCGGGATGGCCGTGTTCATCCTGCCGATGGTCGCGCTCGGCCCGACCATGATCGGACGTGTGTTGCCACCGTCGTGGTACGACGTGGGCTCCAACCTGGTCGACACCTTCTACTACCCGGCCGTAGGCCTGCTGGTCATCATCGGCCTGACAACGCTGTACAAAGTCGCGCTACCGAAGTCCCTGCCGTGGCATCGACTTCTCGCGGGCGCACTGGTGGCCGGTGTGTTCTTCATGGCCGCGAGCACCGGATTGCGCTGGTACCTGGGATTTGTCACGGGCACCGGCTACACCTACGGAGCCTTGGCGACGCCGATCGCCTTCCTGCTGTTCACATTCTTCCTCGGCTTTGCAGTGGTGCTCGGCGCCGAGTTCAACGCGACGGTGCAAGAATTCTGGCCGGCGCGAGCGACGCGCCTGGAACAGGTCCGCGAGTGGCTGGCCGCACAGCAGGAGGACGACAACAGCGCCGGGCCGGTGACCACTCTGACGTGGCACCTGGCAACAAGT
The DNA here is from genome assembly GCF_013277795.1 of Rhodococcus sp. MS16. Taxonomy (NCBI): domain Bacteria; kingdom Bacillati; phylum Actinomycetota; class Actinomycetes; order Mycobacteriales; family Nocardiaceae; genus Rhodococcus; species Rhodococcus sp. MS16. The sequence goes on along the minus strand of NZ_VBTM01000001.1, from coordinate 230,737 downwards.
CCGATTCGGGTGTCCGGTGACAGGTCCGATCCGGCGGCAGTGCCGACCTACGGTCGGCCGCGAAGTCGGCGCGCCAACTCGGACGTCAAGGATTGCGACGGCATCGGAGCAGAAACGAACCCGGCGACCGACTGCACTGACACTGTCGAGTCGCCGAGTTCGGACTGCGGATCGGATCCGGCGCAACGACGCCGTTCCCGATTGCCCGGTCATTCGCCTTTGCGAAGTCCTTCGTAGATCTTCTTGCAGTCGGGACACACGGGCGATCCCGGCTTCGCAGACTTGGTGACCGGAAAGACCTCGCCGCACAGTGCAACCACATGGGTGCCCATCACGGCGCTTTCGGCGATCTTGTTCTTCTTGACGTAGTGAAAGACCTTCGGGGTGTCGTCATCGGTCGTTTCGTCGGTCGAGACGTCGGGACGTTCCTTGGTTTGGGTGCTCATACCTCCAATAATGCCGTCTACGCGGCAGCGGTGCGAGCGTCGGGCCGCGTGTGCAATTGTCGGCCGAGAGTGGAACAGTGGAGCTATGGCAAGAAATGGCGCGTTCGGTCACCCCGACGAAGCCGGAACACCCGACAATCCCGTATTGATCACCGAAGCACAGCTGTCCATCGACGAGCAGCACAAAGCGCGCGTGCGGAAGTACATGACGATCATGGCTTTCCGTTTCCCCGCGTTGATTCTGGCTGCCATCGCGTATGGCATTTGGGAGAACGGCTGGGTCTCGATGCTGATTATCGGTGCGTCCATCCCACTTCCGTGGATCGCGGTCCTCATCGCAAATGATCGACCACCGCGCACGAAGGACGAGCCGAGTCGCTACGACGGCCGACGCCGCAACGCCGGCGAGATCGAGTCGAGTCCGCATCACATCATCGAGAGCTGACGCATCACCTGGTAGAAATTCGTCGCCTGCGAGAATGTCCGGGTGAGCACAACTCTCCTGTCCATCACCCCTGCGCTGCGCACGGCTCTGCTGCGCAATCGGTTCGACACCGACACCCTGCTCGAGCTGCTCGGTCCGGAAGTTCACGCAGCGCTCGGTCGCAGTGAACCGGTTCCGGTGCGACGCGCGAGCCGTGAGCACGGAGAAATCGGTGTTCTCATCCGGTTGTTCCTTCTCGCCGACGACTGTGCTCGCGAGGACGTCGCCGCCGCGTTGGCGCCGCTGACCGTCGACGATGCGATCGAAGCCGGTCTGCTCGAAAATTCAGCCGACTCCGCTGTGCGTGCCGCCGTGGATCTGCGGCCCATCGACGTCGGTGCCGGCGATCATTGGGTGATTTCAGACCTGGACGGTGGAATTCGGCCGAAGCAGTCCACAACCAGCGACCACGTCCTCGGTGTTGGCCACGCCTCACTGTCATTACTGCAGGCAACGCCGACGTCTCGCGTCGGAACGGTCCTCGATGTGGGCACCGGCTGCGGAATCCAAGCCCTGCACGCCAAGACCTACGCTGATTCCGTCACCGCGACGGACATCAATCAGCGCGCGATCGATCTCACCGCAGCAACTATGGCGCTCAACGGCCTCGACGTCGAATTGCATCAGGGTTCGTGGTTCGAACCGATCGAGGGACGAACCTTCGACCAGGTTGTCGCCAATCCCCCCTTTGTCGTCGGCGAGGCACGCGTTCACCACACTTATCGAGATTCCGGTCTCGATCTCGACGGGGCCAGCGAACTGATGATCTCGCGGTCCGTCGACTATCTGAATCCCGGTGGCACCGCAGCGCTGCTGGCGTCGTGGGTCCATGTCGAGGGCGAAGACTGGCGATCGCGGATCGCGTCGTGGCTGCCGGCACACGGTGTCGACGCCTGGGTGGTGCAGCGTGACGTCGCGGATCCCGCGCTGTACGTCGGGACGTGGCTCAAGGACGGCGGTCAGGACCCGCGGGACCCCGCCACCGAGGAACGCGCCAACGCGTGGCTCGATCATCTCGAGGAATCGCACGTGGAAGGTGTGGGATTCGGCTTCGTCTTCTTGCGCCGAACGGACTCGCCGACGGACTTGATGGCCGAAGATCTCCTGCACGGTTTCTCCGACCCGCTCGGGCCCGAGGCGCTGGCGTACTTCGACCGGGTTGCCTGGCTGCGTGAACACGACGTGCTGCAGGAGCGGTTTGTCGTCGATCCGAACACCGCCCTCGAACGCGTCTATCTTCCCGGCGAAGAAGGGTGGCAGCAGGTTGTCACTCGGATTCACCGTGGCAACGGACCACACTGGCAGCATGAGATCGACGACCTCGGTGCCGCACTACTGGCGGGCCTGCGGGCCGACGGGCTTGTGGTCGAGGAATTGGTCGAGCTTCTTGCCGCCGCAAACGGTGAAGACCCCGAAGTTCTCAGTGCCGGCGTCGTCACTCTGCTCGTGTCACTCGTACGTCACGGATTGGTGTTGCCGGTCACGTAGTCGAGTTCCGATTGGGTTGCAGATTTTCGGGTTCTCAGCAACTTCTCAGGACGGCCCGGGGAACACAGCAGGTCAGAGCAATTTCGACGAAATCGCTGCGGGAACTATCTCGGAACTCTCACGCGTTGAACCTTGTGAGAGACCGCCGATAGGGAGGCAAGTCATGACAAGCCCCAGCACCACTACTCGCATTCGTCCGAGCGCTGCGGATCTGGACGCCCAGAGCCCGTCAGCAGACCTGGTCCGTGTCTATCTGAACGGAATCGGTCGCACCGCACTGCTGACAGCAGCAGACGAAGTCGAACTGGCGAAGCGAATCGAAGCGGGGCTGTACGCCAGCCACGTTCTGGCTACGGGAAAGCGCCTGACAGCTGCCAAGAAGAGGGATCTCGCAACAATCGTTCGTGAGGGAGAGTCGGCACGCAGCCACCTCCTGGAAGCGAACCTGCGACTCGTCGTATCGCTGGCCAAGCGGTACACCGGACGCGGCATGCCCCTCTTGGATCTGATTCAGGAGGGAAACCTCGGCTTGATCCGCGCGATGGAGAAGTTCGACTACGCAAAGGGCTTCAAGTTCTCGACGTACGCCACCTGGTGGATTCGCCAGGCCATCACCCGCGGAATGGCTGATCAGAGCCGCACCATCCGCCTGCCAGTCCACCTCGTCGAGCAGGTCAACAAGCTGGCCCGCATCAAACGCGAACTCCATCAGCAGCTCGGGCGCGAAGCGACCGACGACGAATTGGCGGAGGAGTCGGGAATCCCGGCACACAAGATCGCGGATCTTCTCGACCACAGCCGCGACCCGGTAAGCCTGGACATGCCCGTCGGCAGCGACGAAGAAGCACCTTTGGGTGACTTCATCGAAGATGCCGAGGCAACATCGGCCGAGAACGCCGTCATCGCCGGTTTGCTGCACAGCGACGTCCGCAGCGTGCTCGGCACCCTCGACGAGCGTGAGCAGCAGGTTATCCGCCTGCGCTACGGCCTCGACGACGGCCAGCCGCGCACCCTCGACCAGATCGGCAAGCTCTTCGGGCTCTCCCGCGAGCGGGTGCGCCAGATCGAGCGCGAGGTTATGGGCAAGCTCCGTGTCGGCGATCGTGCCGAGAAGTTGCGCTCCTACGCCAGCTGATCGCGGCGCCGTGTGACACTCACCGGCCACCGTATGTTCTCCCATCGGGAACGTACGGTGGCCGGCTTTTCGTATTGAACGCTGGGTGTCGAACGCGGGGGTTCAGCGCAGTCGTCTGGGTCCCAGATCCACAGCGCTCGGTTCCGGTCCGATGCGCACGCGGGCGTCCGTGATCTCGGCGCCGACAGCGGACGCCAGTACCGGCTCGCAGGCAAGCTCCCGAACTTCGGGGATATCGTCGGCCAACGTCGAGATCCGCTGCACCAGATCCACCAGCGCACCCTTGTTGACGGGGACGGCGTTGCGGTAGCCGGAGAGCAGCGGCGCGGCTTTGGGAGCGTCGATCAATTCGGTGGCGGCGTCCTCGGTCAGCGGCAGGACTCGGTAAGCCCGGTCACCGAGGAGATCCGAGATCACGCCGGCCAGGCCGAACGAGATCAGTGAACCGAACGACGGGTCGTCCTGCACGGCCACAACACACCCGATGCCCTTTGGCGCCATCTTCTGCACGTGCAGGAGCGGCTCCCCCGACGCGGCAGCAAGGTCGCTGTACGCGAGTCGAACCGAATCCGGCCCGACAAGGTCGAGGCGAACACCACCAAGATCCGGGCGATGGCGCCATAGTTCGCCGGTTGCCTTCACCACCACGGGGTACCCGAGTGCGTCGGCTGCCTCTACGGCTTCGTCTTCGCTCAGGACCGAGCGGAATTCGACGACGTCGACGCCGTAGCACGCCAGAAGTTCCGATGCCTCGAAGTCGGAAAGCCAACGACCGGGCGAGTTTTCGAGCCAGGCGGCAACCATCTGGCGAGCCCGCTCGGAGTCGATGCCGGCTGGCCGCACCACCTTGGACGCGGGCTTGCTTCGCCATTCGGCATATCGCCAGGCCCGCGCCAACGCCAGTGCCGCGCGCTCCGGTCCCGGATACGACGGCACCGATCCCCGAGTCGGATTGCCGGCGTCATCGCGGACAGTCAGCACCTCCGGCACTCCCTCCGCGGCCAGGAACGTCGTGAGAATGGGCTTGTCCGATCCCGCTACCGCATCCTTGAGCGCTTTCGCGAAGGGTTCGACCGGGATGGCGACCGGTGGAACGAAGACCGCGATGACGGCGTCGACGTCGAAGGACGCCAAGGCATCACGCACCGCTGACGCAAACAACTCGGGACTGGCCTGCGCGCCCAGGTCGATCGGATCGCTGACTTGGAGCCCTTCGCTACGGGCTGCGTCTGCGGCCAGTACACCAAGAGCAGTGGAGTTACCGATGACTGCCAGACGCGGGCCGGCCGGCAACGGTTGATAACCGAACAGCAGTGCGCAGTCGAACAATTGGGAGATCGACCCGACCTGGATGACACCGGCCTGCTCGAACAGCGCGCGGACAATGGAATCGTCGATCTCGACTCCGGTGGCCGCCAGCACGGGTGGCACTGCGTGGCGTCCGCTCTTGACTGCCACGATCGGCTTCTTACGCGCCACGCGCCTTGCGATCCGGGAGAACTTTCGCGGGTTACCGAAGCTCTCCAAGTACAGGAGCACCACTTCGGTGGACTGATCCGAATCCCAGTACTGCAGAAGGTCGTTGCCGGACACATCGGCACGGTTACCGGCAGAGACGAAGGCCGACAACCCGATTCGACTGCGCGCGGCCTCGTCGAGGATCGCGATTCCCAAAGCACCAGACTGGCAGAAGAACCCGACGTTGCCTGCCGCCGGAAGAACCGGCGCCAGCGTCGCGTTCAGGGAAATCGCTGGATCGTTGTTTGCCACGCCCAGCGCATTGGGCCCGATGAGACGCATCCCGTGCGCGCGGGCCGCATGGACAAGTTTCCGCTCCGATGCGCGACCGTCCGGGCCGCTGTCGCTGAAACCCGACGACACGACAACCAGCGCCTTGACACCCTTGTCGAGGCAGTCGTCGAGAACCGAACTGATGGATTCGGCGGGGACGGCAACCACCGCAAGATCGACGTCGTCGGGAATCTCGCGGACAGTCTTGTATGCCCGAACTCCGTGTACGGAACGATGTTCGGCATTGACCGGATAGACCGGGCCGGTGAACCCGCCACGCAGAAGGTTGGTCAGTACGGCGTTGCCGACCTTCGCCGGGTCGGCCGACGCTCCGATCACGGCAACGGACCGCGGACTGAGCACGTTGCCCATACTCCGGGCCTCAGCCGCCCGCTCACGGGAATTACGCACGGAGACAAGGGCTTCTGTGGGGTCGATCGCGAACTCCAGGCGCAGCACTCCCCCGTCGAACGTTCGGCTGACCTGATATCCGGCCTCGCGGAAGACGGTGACCATGTTGCGGTTCTCGGACAGGACCTCCGCCACGAACATCGTCAGCCCGTTTTCCGCGGCTGCCGCTGCCAGGTACTCGAGCAGGATGGGGCCAAGGCCGCGACCCTGATGAGCGTCGGCGACAACAAATGCCACTTCCGCCGACTTGCCGTCACCGACGTCGAGGAGACGCTCGTACCGGCCGACGGCGATGATCTCGTCGCCCAGCATCATGACAAACGCGACCCGATTGTGGTGATCGACCGTCGTGAAGTTCGTGACGTCGCGCTTTGACATTGTGGGGTAAGGGCCGAAGTACCGCAGATACCGCGTGCGCTCGGAGAGCTTGCCGTGGAATTCGACAAGCTTGTCCGCGTCCTCGGGGACGATCGGCCGCAGGGCAACCGCGCCGCCGTCCGAGGCGAGCACGTCGACAACCCACTCGTGCGGATAGTTGTGTGCCGCGTCGACCGCAGCGTCTGTCTTGGCTTCGGTGTCGGATTTTTTAGGGTCGGACTTGGGGTCGGACTGTTCAGTCACGGGGATCCTCCGGGTCGAGTCCGAGAAGGGGAAACGCAGCGCGGCGCGTCGCGATGATGGCGGAATCGATGCGGGTGAGCGCTCTGTCTACCGACGCCACTCCGGTTTCGGGCGTACCGCCCGGCCCGTCCCACTTCGAGAAGTTGATGTCGCCGCCGTCCCCCATGACCTCGGGAAGTTCGACGCCCGGTGCCATCGCCCCGGTCTTTTCCTTCCAACCGTCCGGAAGTGGCGTGTTCACATCGATGTCACGATCAAGCGCTGCCGCGATGAGATGCGTCCACGCCCGCGGAACGATCCGCACCAGCCCGTACCCACCACCACCGACCGCCAGCCATCGTCCTTCGGAGTAGCGGTCGGCAAGATCACGCATCGCGATGAACGCTGCTCGTTGACCGTCGACGGTCAACGCCAGATCAGCGAGCGGGTCTTCCCGATGCGAGTCGACACCACACTGGCTGATGATGATCTGGGGCCGGAACGCGGCGATCGCACCGGGCACCACCGCGTGAAATGCCCGCAGCCACAATGCGTCTACGGTTCCCGGCAACACCGGGATGTTGACAGCCGTACCCTCCGCCGCGCCGTCCCCGACTTCGCTGGACCAACCGGTATTGGGCCACAGCGTTGCCGGATGCTGATGCAGAGACACCGTCAAAACTCGTGGGTCGCCGAGAAAAGCGTGCTGCACGCCGTCACCGTGATGTGCGTCGACGTCGATGTACGCGATGCGGTCGTACCCGTTGTCGAGCAGCCAGGAGATTGCGACAGCCGCGTCGTTGTAGACACAGAATCCCGAGGCCCAGTCCGCCATCGCGTGGTGCATGCCGCCCCCGATACTGACCGCCCGACGTGTGCGGCCCGACGCGATTTCCTTGGCAGCGGCCAGGGAACCACCGGCAAGAATTGCGCTCGCCTCGTGCATCTGCGGAAAGACCGGGTTGTCCTCGGTCCCGAGACCGTGGGGAACATCCGCACCGGTAACACCGTTGGATGCTGAGTGGCCCGCTGATTTGACGGCGGCGAGGTAGGCGGGCGTGTGTATGCGGAGGAGGTCGACGTCACTGGCAGGTGTCGGCTCGAGGAACTCGATTCCCTCGAGCAGTCCCAGGCCACGCGAGAGTTCCATCGTCAGGTCGAGGCGGGTCGGATTCATCGGGTGATCGTTACTCCACCGATAACTCAGGTACTCCGGACTCCACACCACAACTCGATTCGCTCGAGGCATCGTGGGGTCCTCGTCAGATCTGATCGAGGCGGTCATGGGAACACGCTACTTCGTGTTCGACTGGTGCCGTGCACCACACTGTGTGGTGCCGTGCACCACACTGATCTCGAAAGTGTGTCCAGCCCGTCACACCAGGGATGTCGCCACCGGCCGAACAGCCGGACTCGCCGCTGATGGAGCGGCACAAGTTTCCGGAACCGAACGGTAGAATGGCCGTTGACGAAGGGGTTGAGTGTGAAGGATCTAGTCGACACCACGGAGATGTATCTCCGGACGATCTACGACTTGGAAGAAGAGGGCGTTGTCCCACTCCGGGCGCGGATCGCCGAACGGCTCGAGCAGAGCGGACCCACCGTGAGCCAGACCGTTGCGCGCATGGAGCGCGACGGATTGCTGATGGTTGCCGGCGATCGACACCTGGAGCTCACCGACAAGGGCCGCGACTTGGCCGTTTCGGTCATGCGCAAGCACCGCTTGGCAGAACGCCTGTTGGTGGACATCATCGGCTTGAAGTGGGAAGACGTGCATGCAGAGGCGTGCCGCTGGGAGCATGTGATGAGCGAGGACGTCGAGCGCCGACTCGTCGTCGTTCTGAACAACCCGACCACGTCGCCGTACGGTAATCCGATTCCCGGGCTGGATCAATTGGGCCTGGACGGGCCGAGCAATCCCGCCGAAACCTTGATGCGCCTCACCGATGTTCCGGCGGGCAAGCCGACGGCTGTGGTTGTGCGCAGGCTCGCCGAGCACGTGCAGTCCGATCCCGATGTGATCGCGCAACTGCGAGACGCCGGCGTCGTTCCGGACGCCAGGGTGACCGTCGAGACCCGCCCGGGTTCAGTGACGATCATCGTGCCCGGCCACGACGGTGTGGAGTTGGCAGAAGAAATGGCGCACGCCGTACAGGTAAAGCTGGTCTGAGGAATTTCATGAAACTTTTGGTTACCGGCGGTGCCGGCTACGTCGGCAGTGTCTGCAGCACAGTACTACTCGAACGCGGACACGAGGTCGTTGTGATCGACGACCTCTCCACCGGAAATGCCGACGCCGTCCCAGCCGGCGCCGACTTCATCGAAGGTGATGTAGCCAAGACGGCGGCGAAGGTCCTCGGCAACTCCCCGATTTTCGACGGTGTTCTGCATTTTGCCGCGCAGTCACTCGTCGGCGAATCGGTGTTGCATCCCGAAAAGTACTGGCAGGGCAATGTAGTAACAACCCTCGCGCTCCTCGAGGCCATCCGCGACTCTCGGACTCCGAGGTTGGTGTTCTCGTCGACTGCGGCGACGTATGGCGAGCCGGAGCAGACTCCGATCATGGAGACTGCTCCGACTCGGCCTACCAATCCGTACGGAGCGTCGAAGCTCGCCATCGACCACGCGATCACGTCGTACTCCGTCGCACACGGTCTTGCCGCCACCAGCTTGCGCTACTTCAATGTCGCCGGTGCGTACAAGTCTGCCGGTGAAAACCGGGTTGTCGAAACACATTTGATCCCGTTGGTGCTGCAGGTTGCACTCGGGCAGCGGGACAAGATCTCGGTCTTCGGCACCGATTGGCCCACGCCCGACGGAACTGCCGTGCGGGACTACATCCACGTGCTCGATCTCGCCGAGGCTCATCTCCTCGCCTTGGAGAAGTCCACGCCGTCCGAGCATCGCATCTACAACCTCGGTAGCGGTGCCGGATTCAGCGTCCGCGAGGTCATTGCTTCGTGTGCTCGGGTGACCGGACTTCCGATCAATGTCGAGGACGCTCCACGCCGTCTCGGCGACCCGGCCGTCTTGATCGCGTCCAGCGACAAGGCAATTGCCGAACTCGGGTGGACCCCGACGCGCACCGATCTCGACGTGATCGTCGCGGATGCCTGGCAGTTCCTGCAAGACCTCGGTTCTGCATCGCACTCCGCTCGGTAGATCTGCGACGCTTAAGTCCTCCAGGTCCAACTCACCTCGCCTCGGGCATCGCACTCACGTCGAAGTCCCGGGCGAGGTCGAGTCCGACTTCCGCCAGCCTGCGAATTCCGTCCGGTCGCATGCCGGCCTGCAGCGAGTTGTCGAGCAAGCCGGCCAGACTGTATTCAGGGTCCGCTTCCAGTGCATATGCGAGCGCGATACCGGCGAGTGGGCCATCACCGCGGGCATAGGCAAAGAATCCCAGAAGTGTAGCGGGATAAGAACATTCGGGAACCGGAAGTTCGTGCGTCAAGATCATCCACAACGCTTCCGCGGAATCTGCGTACTCCGTTGCCGCTAGACCCATGACAGTGTCCCGGACGCGCACGTCCGACAACACCAGTGCCAGGTGCGCACATTCACTGGGGTCGGGAAATACTCCGCGCCGCATCCGCCCGACAAACGCCAGAACTTCCTCGACCTCCCGGCGCACCTGAGCGAAGGGATCGTTCGAGCAGTGCGCCTCGCACCGCGCCGACGCGATCTGCGCGCGCCCCCGGTCGATCAACGACCCGATCGTCGCGTGGTTACTCGATTGCCCACGAACCGAGCGCACCAACTCGCTCCGCGACGCTCGGATGACACGGCCGCCGAGGACCTGGGCGGCCGCGACAGAGGACGAACCGGGATCGGGCAGGCGCCCATACCGATCCGGCGCGAGGATGCTCATCCAGTCGCGACCCCTCGCGATCACCGGTACTGCGAACACATCGACGAGTTCGACGCCGTTGCCGGTAAGCATGTCGTTGAATTCCGCTGCGATGTCGAATAATTCCCCCAACGGATGGTCTCCGATCATTACCAGGATCACCGCGACTGTTCCTTCTGTCGCACAGACTCGAACAATTTGCTCGAGGGCCGAGCGCATCGCCGGAGCCAGCTCGGAGCCGATGTTCGGAAAGTAGTCGTGCCTCATGATCGGCCCGAGTGTTTTTGGTGTGGTGTCCATCAGGCACAACGCGACGACGGAATCTTCGGGCCGAAACCCCATCAGCGCTGGGATCGCGGCGATCAGCTCGCCTGGTTCGGAGAGATGTTCGGACTCGCGCGACGCCCAACTCTGCGCCTGGTCGTCGGAGGATTCGAATTCCCGGGAAAACGGTGATGTTGTCATGGGTAGACCATGTCAAGAGCGGCCACCGACCTGCGGCGCTCGACCTGGCAAAACGAAGCTCATGAAGCTCAGCTGTGCAGAACCCATTTTGTTGTGGATGAATCACGAACACAGGCACCGACTACGTGATGAGTGTCGGTGCGTCGTGCATGATCCTCAGCTGCCCGCGCGAACCTTCTGAACAGCGGCGGTGAAAGCCTCGTCCAGCGGCGCGGTGGACGGCTCGGTTGCACCGAATGTCATCAGCGTGACAGCAATGCGCACATCACCGACCTGGGCCATCAGCGTCAACATCGTTTGGTCCCCGGTGGCCGAGGATGGTGTGGATACCGTCCGCCGCAAGGACAACGTCTGATCGGCATTGATCGGCGAAGGCGGCAAAATGACCGTCGTGACCGTCGACGTCACTCCGTTTGCGGTCACCTTCATCGAGGTGCAGTCTTCGGTCTGCGCTTCCAACGAGGTCAGGCTGGTGTCACTCCGAGTGAGCTCCACCGAGATTGTCGACCTACTCGCATTGTCGGTGCCAACAGCCATGACGGTGCCCGTCGGCCCGTAGTCCTGTTCGGGTGGGGCGCAGTCTGCGGGGTCGACGGTTGCTCCGCGCGGAACACCCACCAGATCCGGCGCGGCCATCGGAACAGCTTGCGCGGGAAGTACTACCGCGTCGAATGGCGGCGGAAACTCTGCAGGAGTCAGCAACAGGTCCGCTAGCGGCGCAGCCTTGGATGAAGCCGTTGTGCTTGGTGGCGTCGACCCTGCCGCGCTGGGAGCGCTCGACCCCGCTACGGCGGGTGTCTGTCCGCCGGCATCAGGCTGAGCTTCCCCGGAAATTGACGAGGAACACCCCGATACCAATCCGAGCGCAGCAACCACAGCCACGACGCCTGCGAGCCTCGACCTGCCCGATCCCCGACCGACCATCACGTGTGCCTCCATTCGGCTGCAGCCGAATGGGAGAAATCCACCACGGCAGTACCTGTTCGTCACTCTGCCATGTCCTATCTCCCGGATCGTGGATCTCCGCCCGCTGCGCGACGGTGTCGAACCCCAAACGACGAACCCCAAAAGTCGAACCCCAAAAGTCGAACCCTGACCCGCACGCTTCGCTCCTGGCGAACGCATCCGCGTCGGAATTCGGGAATGCCCGAGCCCGTCGGACACGTTCCACCAAAGGAACCTCGGCGAAAGACGACTCCACTGCCGACTCCACTGCGAATCGGCAACCGCCGATAGTGGACACTGGAAACAAGCACCGTGAAAGAAGGGGACTGCGATGGACGACCAGTCGAAAATGTACGAGCTGGAATTCCCGGCGCCCCAGTTGTCGGCTGCCGACGGCCAGGGCCCGGTTCTCATCCACGGACTCGAGGGCTACTCCGACGCGGGTCACGCCGTGAAACTTGCGACGAAGCACTTGCGCGAGAGCCTCGAAACCGAACTTGTCGCGTCGTTTGCCGTGGACGAGTTGATCGACTACCGATCACGCCGCCCCACGATGACGTTCAAGGCCGATCACTTCTCGGACTACGACGCCCCCTCTCTGAACCTCTACGCACTTCGTGACACGGTGGGAACGCCCTTCCTGCTGCTTGCCGGTATGGAACCCGATCTCAAGTGGGAGCGATTCACCACCGCTGTCCGCTTGCTCGCCGAACAGCTGGGCGTGCGCCAGACCATCGGGCTCAATGCGATCCCGATGGCGATTCCGCACACCCGCCCGTTGGGCTTGACGGCTCATTCCACGAACAAGGACCTGATCGGCGACCACCAGCGCTGGTCCGGCGAACTTCAGGTTCCCGGCAGTGCGTCGTCGCTGCTGGAATTCCGGATGAGCCAGCACGGCCACGAAGCCGTCGGTTTCTCCGTTCACGTTCCCCATTACCTGGCACAGACCGATTACCCGGCTGCGTCCGAGACCTTGCTGGAGAATGTCGCAGAGGTGTCCGGGCTCGAATTGCCACTCGCCGCTCTGGGTGAGGCTTCGGCGCGCGTCCTCGAACAGGTTAACGAGCACATTGCCGGAAACGAAGAAGTTCAGACCGTGGTCCACGCTCTCGAGCGCCAGTACGACACCTTCGTGACAGCGCAGGAACAGCAGGCGTCACTGCTCGCGGGTGAGGCCGACCTTCCCAGCGGAGACGAGATCGGTGCCGAATTCGAGCGGTTCCTGGCCGAACAGGCAGGCAATGGAGAGTTCGACACGCCGGATGACGGCGAATCCGACCGAAACTGACATATGAGCTGCGGAATTGCGCACATCGTGCGCATTCCGCAACCTCGTCGTTACCTGAGATGTTGTTCTCGATACATCTGTCGGATAGCCTCAAATTCTGCGTGACTTTTGTTGACGGCTCAACAAATCGGAGCGATTCAGTCAACAGCGGTCACGCGCTGATACTGGAGGCGACATGAGCAGACCCCGAACGCGGCAGCTCCGGCCAGTTCCCGACGAGGAACCGCGGATGATGTTTCGGACGATTCACGGTTACCGTCGAGCTTTTCGCATTGCCGGCGACGGCCCTGCAGTTCTGCTCCTGCACGGCATTGGCGACAACTCGTCCACGTGGACGGAGATCATCCCCCATCTGGCCAAGAACTACACCGTCATCGCCCCCGATCTTCTCGGGCACGGTCGCTCCGACAAGCCTCGTGCCGATTACTCGGTAGCGGCCTACGCCAACGGCATGCGCGATCTGTTGTCCACTCTGGGCATCGAACACGTCAGTGTCATCGGGCATTCACTCGGCGGCGGCGTGGCGATGCAATTTGCATACCAGTTCCCCGACATGGTCGATCGACTCGTGTTGGTCTCGACCGGCGGCATCACCAAAGACGTCCATCCGATTCTTCGGTTGATGTCGGTGCCGGTGGTCAACGAGGTCCTCAAACTTCTGCGCATTCCCGGAGCGATGCCGATCGTGCGTTTCGCCGGTAGTCTCGCCGGCGCCGTTCACGGATCGAACCTGCGCCCGGGAACCATGCTGCACGACACTCCTGACCTGATTCGTGTTCTCGCCGAACTACCAGACCCCACTGCCTACGAGGCATACCTGCGGACGTTGCGCGCGGTAGTCGACTGGCGAGGTCAGGTCGTCACGATGCTCGATCGGTGTTACCTGACCGAGAATCTGCCGGTTCAGTTGATCTGGGGTGACGAGGATTCCGTGATTCCCGTCTCGCACGCGCACCTCGCCCATGCGGCGATGCCCAACTCCCGACTCGAAGTTTTCCGTGGATCCGGACACTTCCCCTTCCGCGACGACCCCATGCATTTCCTTCAGGTGATCGAGGAGTTCCTCGCGAGCACCGCGCCACTGGTATTCGACGAGGCGCACTGGCGGCACATGCTGATTGCCGGGGTTGGTGAAAACACCATCACCGGTTCGTCGTCGACACGCATGGCGGTACTCGATGCGATGGGCTCGGACGAGCGCAGCGCAACCTGATCACCGCCAGCGGCTAACCTGTACAAGTGCTGCTGACGGAACTGCTCCCCGACAACGCGGATCCCGATTCCGTTTTCGACGCCTTCTTATCCTGGACGATCGAGCGTGGTTTGACGCTCTATCCTGCCCAGGAAGAGGCTGTGATGGAACTGGTCTCGGGTGCAAACGTCATTTTGGCGACCCCAACCGGTTCCGGAAAGTCGATGGTGGCGATCGGCGCGCACTTCTACGCGATGTCCCAGGGCAAGCGCACGTACTACACCGCGCCCATCAAGGCGTTGGTGAGCGAGAAGTTCTTTGCGCTCTGCGAGGTGTTCGGCGCGGAGAACGTCGGCATGATGACCGGCGACGCTGCCGTCAACTCGTCGGCTCCCATCATCTGTGCCACAGCGGAGATCGTCGCAAATCTCGCGCTGCGAGAGGGCCCCGATTCCGATATCGGCCAGGTAGTGATGGACGAGTTCCATTTCTACTCCGAACCGGATCGCGGGTGGGCGTGGCAGGTCCCGCTGATCGAACTACCGCACGCCCAGTTCTTGCTGATGTCCGCAACTCTGGGCGAGGTGGACTTCTTTTCCGAGGACCTCACTCGTCGCACCGGCAAGCCCACCACCGTCGTGTCTGGTACCGAACGCCCTGTCCCCCTGATGTTCTCGTACGCCACCACGCCGGTCGGTGAGACCATCGAAGAGTTGGTCACCACCAACCAGGCGCCCGTGTACATCGTGCACTTCACGCAGGCCGCAGCTCTCGAACGAGCGCAAGCGCTGACGAGCGTCAACTTCTGCTCCAAGACGGAGAAGGAAGCAATTGCCGAGGCGCTCGGCGGATTTCGCTTCACGACGGGATTCGGCAAGACACTCTCCCGGTTGGTTCGCCACGGCATCGGCGTTCACCATGCCGGCATGTTGCCCAAGTACCGACGGCTCATCGAAGTCCTTGCCCAGGACGGTCTGCTCAAGGTCATCTGCGGTACCGACACACTCGGCGTCGGCATCAACGTCCCCATCCGCACTGTGTTGCTGACGGGTCTGGCCAAGTACGACGGCGTCCGCACCCGCCACCTCAAGGCTCGTGAGTTCCATCAGATCGCAGGTCGTGCCGGCCGCGCCGGCTACGACACGATGGGTACCGTCGTGGTGCAGGCGCCGGAACACGAAGTGGACAATTTGCGAGCAGTCGCCAAGGCGGGCGACGATCCGAAGAAGATCAAGAAAATTCAACGCAAGAAGGCTCCCGAAGGATTTGTTTCGTGGAGCGAAGCGACATTCGACCGCCTGGTTGCGGCATCACCGGAACCCTTGGTGTCGCGGTTCTCCGTCAGCAACTCCATGCTGCTCAATGTCATTGCCCGACCGGGTAATTGCTTCGACGCGATGCGACATCTGTTGGAGGACAACCACGAATCACGTCCGGCGCAGCGCAAGCACATCCTCAAGGCGATCTCGCTGTACCGCGGATTGCTCAGCGCCGGCATCGTGGAACGCCTCGACGAACCGGACGAGCACGGCCGGATGGCGCGGTTGACGATGGACTTGCAGCGCGACTTCGCCTTGAATCAGCCACTCTCGCCGTTTGCTCTCGCTGCGTTCGAACTCCTCGACGTCGAATCCGATACGTACGCACTCGATGTCGTGTCCATCATCGAATCGACGCTCGACGACCCCCGTCAGGTGTTGATGGGTCAGCAGCACTTCGCCCGCGGTGAGGCTGTTGCCCAGATGAAAGCGGACGGCATCGAGTACGAGGAGCGTATGGAACTCCTCGAAGAGGTCACCTGGCCGAAACCGTTGGCGGAGTTACTGTTCCCCGCCTTCGAGATGTACCGCGGCGGCCATCCGTGGATCACCGAATTTGCGCTCTCCCCCAAATCCGTCGTACGCGACATGATCGAACGCGCAATGACCTTTGCCGAATTGATCAGTCACTACGGGCTCACCCGCTCCGAAGGACTGGTTCTGCGTTACCTCGCGGACGCCTACCGCGCCCTGCGCCAGACCGTGCCCACCGAAGCGCGCACCGAAGAACTCGAAGACATCATCGAGTGGCTGGGTGAGTTGATCCGACAAGTCGACTCGAGCCTGCTAGACGAGTGGGAGTCGCTGACCGACCCCGGAGCCGAAGCCGACACCGAAGAGGTTGCATTCGGCGCCGACATTCCGCGCCCGATCTCGGCAAACCCGCGCGCGTTCCGCGTCATGGTGCGCAACGCGATGTTCCGTCGGATCGACCTCGCGTCGCGGCGACAGTGGAACGAACTGGAAAACCTCGACGACGGTATCGACGCCGCCGAGTGGGAAGAGCAACTGCTCCCCTACTTCGAGGAGTACAGCTCGATCGGAACGGGACCGTCGGCGCGTGGGCCGGCGTTGTTCCAGGTAGTCGAGGAAGGCGAGTTCTGGCGAGTGCGTCAGGTGCTCGAGGACCCGGAAGGTGATCACGGCTGGGCACTGCTCGGTGTCGTCGATATCCCGGAGTCCGACGCGTTGGGTGAAATCGTGTTCGACGAGCTCAGCATCGTCGAGGGCTGACACCCTGTGCGCCTTTCTGGTAGTGGGCACTACCAAAAAGGCGCACGGGGGCTTTAGCCCCTACGAGCCTTGCGCGGCTGATTGCGGCGCGAAGCGCGCTTCTCCTTGATACGGAGGTTCTCGGCGCGCACCTCCGCTTGCAGTGCGCGTTCTTTCTCCAGCCATTCGGGCTTTTCTTCCAGCAGGGCAGCAACTTGATCCGTGGTGAGCGCCTCTTCGACACCGCCGCGAGCAAGGCCGGCGATGGAGATGCCCAGCTTTGCGGCGATGACCTGCTTCGGGTGCGGGCCGGTGCGGCGCAGTTCCAGCAGCCACTCCGGAGCTTCGGTCTGAAGCGCGGTCAGTTCTTCACGGGTCACGTCGCCTTCCTGGAACTCTTTCGGTGTTGCTTCCAGGTACACACCCAGCTTCTTGGCAGCCGTCGTCGGCTTCATCGTCTGGGGCGTTTTGTTCGACGTCATGCAACAAGAGTAGCCAGCCATCGCGTCGCGTTTTACCAAGGCGGTAACCTTGCCGGGTGAGCAACGCGGATAGTCCGGCAATTTTTCGACTCGCGTATGCCCCCGGGGTAACGCCGACCAAGTGGATTCGAGTGTGGCACGAGCGGCTTCCGGACGTCCGTCTCGAGTTGGTCCAGTTTCCGGTTCTCGAGGTTGTGGCAGCGCTACGGGCGGGCGAAGCCGACGCCGGCCTGGTTCGATTGCCGATCGATCGCACCGAGCTCAGCGCGATCTCCTTATATGCGGAGACGCCGGTCGTGGTGATCCCCAAAGATCACGTGTTCACCGCTGTAGACCAGATTTCCGTCGCCGATCTGAGCGACGAGATTGTGCTCAACCCTCTCGAAGACACCCTCGAGTGGCCGACGCGTCCAGGTAAGGCAGCAGCCGAGCGGCCGGAAACGATCGCCGACGCAATCGAGTTGGTTGCGGCCGGCATCGGCGTTGTTGTTGTTCCGCATTCGGTGGCGCGGTTGCACCACCGCAAGGATCTGACTTTCCGTCCTGTTGCCGGTGCTCCCGAGTCCCCTATTGCTTTGGCTTGGCTGGAGTCCAAGACCACAGAATTGGTCGAAGAACTCATCGGCATCGTGCGAGGACGTACCGCTCAGAGTTCACGCGGACGCAATGGTCAGCCGGCCGAGAAGATCAAGGGTTCGGTCAAGGCCAAGCAGGCAGCGAAGGAACGTCGTGCCGAGGCCGCGAAAGCCGATCACAAAGCCAAGAGTGCCGGAACGGCAAAGAGCGTCTCGGGCCGCAATACCAGCGGCGGCAAAGCCAAGGCCGGCGGCAAAGCGGGTAGCGGCAAGTCGGGCGGCACCAAGAGTTCGGGTGGCCGGTTCACGGGCAAACCGAAGGGCCGCTAGCGGGCAGTTCAGCCAACTCACCTCGCATCCCCAAGTTCTGCGCGCATGATGGAGTTATGACTTCGGTTGATTCGACGGTCCTGGCAGAACTGATCGCTGCGCTGCCGGATGGTGCGCTCCTGCGCGATCCGGACCTTACGGCCGGTTACCGCCAAGACTGGGCAGCCGATCCGAATGCAGGCAACCCGCTGGCCGTTGTCCGGGCCACCTGCACCGAAGATATCCAGGCCGTGATGCGCTGGGCCACCGAACATCGCATTCCCGTGGTTCCGCGCGGTGCCGGATCAGGACTCTCCGGTGGATCCAGCGCCGTCGACGGTTGCATCATGGTCAGCACCGAGCGAATGCGCGAGATCACCATCGACCCGGTAGCTCGGGTGGCCGTAACTCAGCCCGGCTTGATGAACGCCGAGGTCAAGAAAGCTGCCGCAGAGCATGGGCTGTGGTACCCGCCCGACCCGTCGTCGTTCGAGATCTGTTCCATCGGCGGCAATGCCGCTACCAACGCCGGTGGACTCTGTTGTGTGAAATACGGCGTCACCACCGACTATGTGCTCGGCCTGAAGGTAGTGCTCGCCGACGGCACTGCAGTGTCACTGGGCGGCCCGCTCCTGAAAGATGTTGCAGGACTCTCACTTACCAAACTGTTTGTCGGCAGCGAAGGCACTCTCGGCATCATCACCGAGATCACCTTGCGTCTGATTCCGGCGCAGCCGCCCGCTTCAACTGTCGTCGCGTCGTTCGATTCCGTCGAGGAAGCTGCCGACGCAGTCTTGGCGATCACCGGCAAAATGCGTCCGGCGATGCTCGAGTTCATGGATCACGCCAGCATCAACGCTGTCGAGGATTCTGTGCGGATGGGGCTCAACCGGAAGGCTCGCGCACTGATTCTGGCCCAATCCGATGCCCACGGCGCCGCTGGTGTACTCGAGATCGAGAGCATTGTCGCAGCGTGCGAAAACAACGGGGCCACCGAAGTTTTCGCGACAGACGACCAGGCCGAGGGTGATGCGTTCACTGCGGCCCGACGGGCGGTGTTTCCAGCCGTTCAGGCGTTGGGGAATCTGCTCCTCGAAGATGTCGGCGTTCCGATGCGAGCGCTGCCACGATTGATCACGGGGGTGGAAGCCATCGCCGCGGACCTGGATGTCCTTATCTGCACCGTGGCGCACGCCGGCGACGGAAACACTCATCCACTGATCGTGTTCGATCCGTCTGATCCCGATATGACAGAGCGCGCCCAGATCGCATTCGGACGGGTCATGGATCTCGCAATTGCGCTGGGCGGCACCATTACCGGCGAACACGGTGTGGGCCGGATCAAGCGCGACTGGTTGCCAGCTCAGCTAGGCGAGGACGTCATGGCGTTGAACCGGAAAATCAAAGATGCGCTTGATCCCCTAGGAATTCTCAATCCCGGAGCGGTCATCGCTGCGAAGTAGTCACACATCTCGAGTCCACTTTCGCTGACACCCGTCGGCGAAAATGTGCATGCCCAAACCTCTGCCCGCACACTCCGGACAAACACCTCGCGTTAGTGACATGCGACGACATTGGTCTAGACTCCATCGAGATTTACACTGCCCGGGGGGACCAGTAAATGCGTAGATCCATCGTGGGCATTACCAGCGCAAAAAAGGCAAAATACCTGTACCAGAAATCAATTGGCGGGCAATGATGCGCTGCGATCCCGAACAGATGCACGCAACAGCGACTCGAATTTCAGACCTCGCCGACGAATTCTGGGACGACGTGGAAACGTTGCGCCGCGATGCCGAATCCTTGATGACAGCCGAATGGACCGGGGACGCGTCCCGAACCCACGCCGCACTGTGGGCCGAGTGGGTCGACTCCGCCCGCCAGGTCGCGGGCGCACTCACCGAGGACGCCGGACTGCTGCATCAAGCAGCTACCGAGTACAGAAGGACCGACGACCAGAATGCCGGCAGCATTTCGGGTACTCGACTGAACATGGACTTCTGATGGGCCGGTACTCTGCCGACACCGAGCAAATCCTCGGTCTCGTCGGCAGGGCGAAGCAGATCGGCATGCGCGTCGAAGCCCGCATCACCGACGTCGAACGGGAAGTCGTGGCCCTCAACGTCGACTGGGACGGCGACGCCGCCGATGCCCACCGCACCAAACACGAAACCTTGCACCGCGAACTGAAAGACATGCGCACTGCACTGTCCGAACTCGAATCGATGGCCCAGGGCGCGCACGATCGCTATCTCGCCAACGCGCGACACAACAGTGGGATGTGGCCCTGATGGCGCCGATCACAATGGACCCCGCAGTCCTCATCGACGCTGCCACACAGTACAAAACGGTCAGCAACAGCACTGACAGTGTGATCCGTCTGCTCGGTGAAACGCTCCAAACCAACTGGGGGTGCGCCGGAACCGACAACGCGGGAGCCGGGTGGGCCGCGAGCTATGACCCCGCCGCATTTGATGCCGTCGCCGCCGGAACAAACATTGTCAACGCGTTCAGCAAACTGCACGATCTACTCGCGGCGACCGGTGTCAACCACGCCAACACCGAGCGATCGAATACCAACCCGCCGGAGCCCCCGGAGGGGCCGGCGTCGCAGCTTCCGACCGTGTCGGCGCCGGCGTTTTACGGGGCGCTCGGCGGCGATACCGACCCGCCGCTCGGGTGGGAGTTGATTACTGCGTGGCTGCAGGGACACATGTGGCCCAACGGGAACCCCGACAAATTGAAAGCACTCGGGCGAGCGTGGCGCACAGCCGCCGAGGGGTTGCGCGATGCAAACGATGCAACGGGTACAGCGTGGGTCGCCCTCGAGGAACTCGACTCCGACGAGATGCCGCAGGTCCTGGCTCAACTCGACAATGTCTTCGTCACTACCAACGCCGTCGCCGATCAGTACGACACACTGGCCGCCGCCTGCGACGAGTGGGCACAGACAATCGAGGAGGCTCACCGCAAGATCTTCGACATCGTCGGCAAAGCCATCATCGTCGGGGCTTTGGCCGGCGCAGTCACCGCACTCTTTACCCTCGGTGCTGGTACCGTCGCCGCGGCCGGAGCGACGGGAAGTGTGATCGCTGCCAGCGTCGTTGGGGTACTCGGCGCCGTGGACGCGGTCGCCGTAACGGTGGTCGGTGGCGTCGCCGCGGCGGGGGCTGCTGCTGTGGGTGCGGTCAACGAGCTGCAACCACTGCTCGAAGCCAACCCGACTACCTTCAATGCCAACACCGGCGGCGGAGGAAACACGCTCGGTTACTATCCCGCACCGCGGCACCTCCCCGGATTCCCGAATGCCAAACTAGTCAAGAGAATGAACGAGCGAAAGCGCTGGAAAGATGACAAAGGCAACATCTACGAATGGGACTATCAGCACGGTGCCGTCGAGAAATACAACAAGAACGGCACGCATCTAGGAGAATAAGATGCGAATACAGGCACACAGACCAAACCCGCCGACCCAAGCCGCCGAACAGAAAGGTGAGACATGTGGTATTTAGAAGCTTTCGACAACGATACTGAATTATTAGCCGGGGAGTACCTCTTACGCGAAATGTCCGTTGAGATCGTGAAAGAAATTCTCGATATCGACGACAGCGACTTCGAATTACCCGTTGGGATACGTCAAAATGACGTACCTCTTGAGAAAGTTCCCGAGTTCGCTAAATACATTAACGAACCCTTCAAGATAGACCAAAATTGTGAATACGAAGTAGCATTCTTAACTGAGTAACAACCATCGAGAGTTCGAATACCAGTCGAGCCCGACGGTTCATCAGATCGACTTCACGACTCCGGACCCGCCACTCCACCCGCAAACCAGGAGAGAAGTTTATGTGGCATCTCCAGGCCTACGACAACGACGCCGAATTACAAACCGAGATCTACCTTTTGCACGATATGATTGCCGAAATCGTGAAAGATATTCTCGGCGTTGACGACAGCGGCTTCGACTTACCCGTCTGGATCCTAGAATGACGTACCCCTCGACAAAGTGCCCGAGTTCACTAAATACAGTAACGAACCCTTCAAGATAGACCGAAATAGTGAGTTTGAAGTCTCAGATCTAACGGATTGAACCGAGCCTGGGCCTCGATTGTCAGCTCGAACCCGACAAGTTCAATTGATGCGGCCAGACCATCCGCGCCGCACCAAGTCGTCGAGCAGGAAAGTGAAACATGTGGTACCTCGAAGCTTTCGACAACGAGACCGAATTTCGCACCGAAAAATACCTCTTGCACGACATGACTGCCGAGATCGTGAAGGAAATCCTCGGCATCGACGACAACAACTTCGATCTACCCGTCGTCGCACGTTTCAGTTGCGTTCAACTCGACAAAGTTCTCAAGTTCGCGAAGTACACCCACGAACCTATCGACGTAATCGAAAACTGCGAATATTTCGTTGGACTATTCGCTGACTGAGTACTGTAAGAACGGCACGCATCTAGGCGATTTCGACTCCAATGCCGGATCGCCCGACTAAACCCGCCGACGCCAGCCGCAGACATGGAAAGTGAAACATGTGGCATCTCGAAGCTTTCGACAATGGAAATAATCGATTAGTCAAAGATTACGCTCTGCATGATATGGCTGTTGAGATCGTGAAGGAAATCCTCGGGATCGACGACACGACTCCAAATTTCCCGTCAGAGTGGCGTTCCCCTCGACAAAGTACTCGAGTTCGCGAAATACACTTGTAAACCCATCGAGATAACAGAGAACCGCGAATACGAAATAGGCCTATTCGCCGACTGAACAGCAACACTGCACCTCGTCGGCCAATCCTCGAGGCCAATCCGGCTACATTCGACGCCAAGACCATTGAACCCGGAGAGATGTGGAATTTCCACAAGGCTCCGGAGTTTCTTCCGGGGTTTCCGGATGCCAAACCCGTCAAATATCGATCTGAAGGAATCGAGCAGTACTGGTTCCGGTCACAACGACAGGGGTCATTGAGGGATCGTCCGCCCCGGCGCAACGGATTTCACCAGCTCCGCCAACTGCCTGAACCCTTCGGCGCGGCCGCTGGACGAGCGGAATACCAGTCCGATTGTCCGGCCAGGGGCAGGTGCCGTGAATGTCGCCGTGGCGAGTTCACCCCGCCGACTCTCCACCGGCACAGCCGATTCGGGGACCAAGGTCACACCGAGCCCGCCGGCGACACACTGCACGATCGTCGCCAAGGATGTTGCCCGCGTATCCCCGGAGAGCGGGTGGGCGTCGACGGAACGGCACAGATCCAGTGTCTGGTCCCGCAGGCAATGCCCGTCATCGAGAAGCAGCAAGGGCAGTTCGTCGAGGACGTCAGCGGTGAGATCGCTGCGTCCTGCCAGCGCGTGGTCTGCTGGGACGACCAGAACAAAATCCTCGTCGTAGAGCGGTATCTCGATCAACCCAGGCGCACCAGCCGGCAGGGCGAGCAAGGCCAGATCGAGGGCACCGGAGCGGAGCGAGTCGAGCAGTCGTGCGGTTTGGTCCTCGATGACGTGAGGTGCAACCGTTGGCATGGACGTCCGCAATGCCGGCAGCAGTGACGGCAGGATGTACGGCGCGACAGTGGGAATCAGCCCGATCCGAAGTGGGCCGGCCAATCGATCCCCCATTCCGGCGGCGCTCGCGACAAATCCGTCGGCAGCCTCGAGAATCAGTTTCGCTTGGCTGAGAAGCCGCTGACCGTCGCCTGTGACGAGGACACGCCGGGTGCTGCGTTCGATCAATTGCACGCCGAGGCCCGATTCGAGTGCGGCCAACGCCTGCGAGAGTGTGGGTTGGCTCACACTCAAACGTGCTGCGGCGGTGCCGAAGTGCCGATGTTCGGCCACCGATACGAAGGCACGCAGCTGTGACAAGGAAGGTTGATAAGTCTGATCAGCCATGGCTATCAGTGTAGTGCCACCTATCACCTTTACCTTTTGACCACTTTGATGCAGAATGGACTCATACCAAAAAGCGCCGGTCGCGCACCATGACGGTGAGACCCGCTTCGACGGTATCGAGAACTTTCGATCACAAACATTCGTGATCGTGCGTGTGAGAAAAACCTGTTCACAAGACAAGTAGGAGGACGAGACATATGGCTCTGCTGACAATCGGCGACCAGTTCCCGGCATACAACCTGAAGGCCGTTATCGGCGGCGACCTCTCCAAGGTCGACGCTCAGCAGCCCGACGACTACTTCACTCAGATCACGAGCGACGACTACGCAGGCAAGTGGCGCATCGTCTTCTTCTGGCCCAAGGACTTCACGTTCGTGTGCCCCACGGAGATCGCAGCATTCGGCAAGCTGAACGACGAGTTCGCAGACCGCGACGCACAGGTTCTCGGCGCTTCCGTCGACAACGAGTTCGTTCACTTCCAGTGGCGTGCACAGCACGACGAGCTCAAGACCCTCCCCTTCCCGATGCTCTCGGACCTCAAGCGCGAGCTTGCCGAGGCCACCGGCGTCCTCAACGCTGACGGCGTTGCAGACCGCGCGACGTTCATCGTCGACCCCAACAACGAGATCCAGTTCGTCTCCGTCACAGCCGGTTCCGTCGGCCGTAACGTCGACGAGGTTCTCCGCGTTCTCGACGCTCTGCAGAGCGACGAGCTGTGCGCCTGCAACTGGAAGAAGGGCGACCCGACGATCAACGCCGGCGAGCTGCTGAACGCGAGCGTCTGATCATGAGCGTCGACAACCTGAAAGATTCGCTTCCCGAGTACGCCAAGGATCTCAAGCTCAACCTGAGTTCCATTGCGCGCACCACGGTTCTGAACGAGCAGCAGCTGTGGGGCACCCTCCTCGCAACGGCCGCTGCAACCAAGTCGGCGACCACGCTCAAGGAAATCGCAGCCGAGGCGGCAGACAACCTGTCCGCTGAGGCGTACAACGCAGCGCTCGGCGCAGCGGCGATCATGGGCATGAACAACGTCTTCTACCGCACCAAGGGCTACCTTGACGGTAAGTACGACGACCTTCGTGCGGGCCTGCGGATGAACATCATCGGCAACCCGGGCGTCGACAAGGCCGACTTCGAATTGTGGTCGCTCGCGGTTTCCGCGATCAACGGCTGCAACCATTGCCTCGAAGCTCACGAGAACACCCTCCGTCAGGAAGGCGTTTCCCGCGAGGTCATCTTCGAAGCGATCCGTGCCGGTTCCATCGTCATGGGTGTCGCGCAGGCTGTCGACGCCAATGAAATCCTCGCTGCCGCACAGGTCTGATCCCAGACCGACGCAGTAGACGAAAGACCCTCCCCGCCTTCCACGGTGGGGAGGGTTTATTCGTTTTTCCGGCGCGCTACTGTGGACCGATGGGCATCGAAGTGAGTGTGGTCCGGGTCTTCACGGACGAGAACGGAAAGCACGGCAACCCACTCGGGATTGTCGACGCATCACTGGTCGAACTATCCGAACGGCAAGAAGTCGCCGCGACGCTCGGGTACAGCGAAACGATTTTTGTCGATCTCCCCGAAGTGGGCGCCACTCGGGCGAGTGCCCAGATCTTCACTCCGGCAGCAGAACTCCCCTTTGCCGGTCATCCCACGGTCGGTCTCACCTGGTGGCTGCACGATCAGGCACGGCCGGTGACCACACTCGGTGTCCCCGCCGGCGAACTCGACGTACGCCGCAGCAGTAACCTCACGTGGGTTCGCGCCCGCGCCGAATGGGCACCGGAGTTTGCTCTCTACCCCTTGGAAACGGTGGATGACGTAATCGACGCGGTTCCGTCGGACTACGAAACCGATCACTCCTACCTGTGGGCGTGGCAGGACAAACTCGAATCGTCCATCCGCTCACGGATGTTCGCTCCGGAAACGGGAATCCCCGAGGACGAAGCTACCGGCTCGGCAGCCCTGCGCATCACTGATCACCTGCGAAAATCGCTTCGGATCACCCAGGGACGGGGATCGATCCTGCACACCACCTACTCACCCGAAGGATGGCTCGAAGTGGGCGGACGCGTGGTTGCCGAGCAGTCACGAACTTTGTGACTGGCCTGCCGGATTCCGTCCTGCCTCGAGGTCTGCGGCGCTGAGCGTCACGGCAATTTCGTCGCCGAGTGCCACGCCGGGTGCAAGCGGCAGTTGATCGCCGCTCCAGAACTTGCCGGGATCGAACCAGTTGATGCGACGGTTTCCCACCATCAGGCCCATTGCCTCGTACGTCTGCGCGACAACCTCGGCGCAGTAGGCACTTTCGATGCCCGACGCAGGCGATTCGGGCTTCTTCCGGAACTTCGGGACGCGCCCGCCGAACCATCGTGACGCGAGCTTGGCGGTGGAGGGAAACGGCGTGCCGTCCAGGCGGGCTATGGTGCGCAGCAGCGCATCCTCTTGTTCACGGGTCACCGGGGTGTCGAGCTGCCGAAGCCAACCCTGCTGCCCGTACTTGGCTCCCCACACCTGCACGGCGGCCTTCAGATCATGGAGCTGAACGCCACGCTGGAAACGACCGGTCCACATGTCTTGCAACGAATGACCGAGCTCTGCATGCCACATGAGCGGTGGCAGATCGTCGATCACCACCGACATGCCGACGTGGTTGACCGGACTGTTAGTGAGCGTCTGAATTGCCTTGTCGGCCGTGGAATCTCCGCGGAAGATCCAGATATCGCCAGTGCGGGTGACACTGGCTGCCTCGTCGAGGGTCACCTGAGAGCGTGATCGTCGGTCCATAACCTTTAGCCTAGAGGCATGACACTTCGTGCCTCGCACATATGGAAGCTCGTGGGCCTCGCCGGCGCTATGGGGGTCGCGGCCACCGGAGTCCTCGCTGTGCGGAACGAGCGTGCGCGTCGGGCGTACTCCCCCGAAGAGATTCGCTCCGTCCTCCACGAGCGATACACACAGGCGTATGCCAGGGCGTCGGAGCAGGACACTATCGAACTGGAGCCGGTACCGAGCACACTGCGGCGCCGGATGAAGAAGCTCTTCCGACGCCGCAGCTAGTTCGCAAATCTATCCGAGAGCGGCGAGGATTCCCGCAGCCATCTCGGCCACCTGATCGTCCGTCATCACGAAGGTCGGGGAAATCTGCATAGCTCCCTGACCTGCCGCGCGACCTGAAATTCCGTGCTCGCGCAGCGTCTTCACGAACGGCAGTGCCTCGGCCGGGTCTGCCAGCTGAACGGCGGCGACGGCCCCGAGCCCACTGCGGACCTCGGAAACCCGCGGATGCTCGGCCAGCGGCTGCAAGTGCGTGTGCAACGACGCTTCGAGCCGCTTGGACTCGTCGAGGAGGTTCTCACGCTCGAGAATGTCGAGGTTTGCCATGGCTGCAGCTGCCGCTCCGGCGTGCCCGCCGTAGGTGTAGCCGTGACGCCACCAAGCACCGTTGTAGAACGGCTCGGCGACGCGAGGTGCGATGAACACGGCACCCATCGGAACGTATCCGGAGGTCAAACCCTTTGCTGTGGTCATCATGTCGGGCTGCAGATCGAAGCGAGTGGATGCAAACCACTCGCCACCGATACGACCGAAACCGGTGACAACCTCGTCGACGACAAACAGTATGTCGTGTTCACGGCAGATGTCTCGGACCTCGGCCAGGTATCCCTCGGGCGGAAGGTACACCCCGCCGGCGCCGATGATGGGCTCGGCGAAGAATGCGGCGATCTTGTTCGCGCCGACCTTCTCGATCAGTTCGAGGAGGCTCTTGGCGTCGTCCCAGCCGACGGTGGCAGCATCGGCCATCAGCTCGCCGTACCCCTCGCGATTGACGGGGATACCGGCGAGAGCTGTTCCCGCAACATGCATTCCGTGGTAGGCCTTCTGGCGTCCGACGATGATGTTCTTGTCGGGCTGGCCGACCTCATGCCAGTACCGACGCGCCAACTTCGCTGCGGTGTCGACGGAATCGGAACCACCGGAGGTGAAGAAGATCTTGCTGCCTGCAACCGGCGCGATCTTCGCGAGCCGCTCAGCCAGTGCCTGCGTGGTTTCGGGGACAAAATCGCCGAAGTTGGAGAAGTGAGCGATCTTCGACAGCTGAGCGGCAACGGCGTCGGCGATCTCGGTCCGGCCGTGGCCCACGTTCGTGAACCAGAGCCCGGCAGTTGCGTCGAGGTACCGATTGTCCTGCGAGTCCCAGATGTACGCGCCTTCACCGCGAGAGACGACAAATGCGCCGTTCTTCTCGACCGCGCCCATATCCGCGAACCCGTGCCACAGTGCCGAAGCCATCTTTTTCCCCTTCGAGTCCAAACGAATACCAACGATGCTGGTGTGCACACGATGTGCAGCAACTATATCGACACCACAAATCGTCTCCCGCGTGATGCTGCCCTGCGTGGGGATCGCCGCCCTGGGCACGTAATCTCATCACCATGACTTTTGCCGAGAATCTTGCTGCCCTCCCCTCGATCGATCACCTCGCCGCCATCAACGTGCTCGACACCGACGGCACCGTCATCGACACCGTGGAGAACAAGCCGGGCAAATCTGGTTCGGTCAAGGTCTACAACCACCTCGCCCAGGTCTACGGCGCAATCACTCCTGAGGCCGCAACGGCTGCGCTGGCGATTTTTGCCGAGCACACAGACGATGCCCGCGCGAACCGCGGCAAGCACCCCAACATCGACCGTCTCGATCAGGTTCTTGCCAGCGGCAACACTCTCGGGCTGCAGGAAGTTCCGGCGGAGTAGCAGCCCGCGGTCCACATCTCACATCGCGACAGAGTCCCGGTCGGCGTCGCCGTACCGCCACCGCGCCCCTAGCTTGCCGACGGCGTTGACCGCCAGCGCCATCAGCGCCATTGCCACGGCAAGCACAACAAGCCCGATCACCAGGGCTACGTAACCGTGGGCTCGCGGATCGAGGAAGGGATACGGGTACCAGTCGACGATCGCTCCGCGAACCAGCGAATACACGGCATACAGGGCGGGAAAGGCGAGCCACGTCAAGGCCGACCCTTCGGAGATGCGGTGGCGCGAGGGCGAAAACACCCAGTCGGCAAGCATCACCAACGGCAGTACTTGATGCAGGGCGACATTGATCCAGGTGTCGTTCAGCGTCACATCGACATCCGAGAGCAGCACCGCGTAGACGATGCCCGTGATCACCATGTAGAGCGTCACGGCGCCTCGAACTGTCTGCCAGGTGCGCGACTGCGGATCCCGCAGCCCTCCGACAATCAGTACGACGGCTGCGGCGATATTGCTCTCGATAGTGAAATAGCTGAGATAGTTCACCAGGGAGAATCCCTCGGCGTTGCGTAGCGGGATCCATAACAAGGCGGTCAGCCCGTAGACCGCAAACGCAAGGCGGAGAATGCGTACCGCCATCGGAGTGGATGTCGCAAATGTCGTCACTGCCCGATCGTGTCACAACGCACGCTGCGGGAGTGAGATTTCCCGGCGTTCGATAAGCTGTCCGTCAGCATGTCTACAACACCACCGGCCCCGCTCTCACCACGACGAAGCGACCTGAAACGCGCCCTGTCCGAAGTCTCATTCCGTGATGAGAACCGTCTGCGGCGCAAACTCGACCGCGCCCGCACGCCGGAGAACCTGGCAACACTGGCCCAGGAGATCGAATCCGCGCGCATCCGGCTGGCCGAACGCGCGGCGAACGTGCCCGCAGTGTCCTACCCCGAGGCACTGCCGGTCAGTCAACGCAAAGACGACATTGCCCGCGCGATTTCCGAAAACCAGGTGGTGATCGTCGCCGGCGAGACAGGTTCTGGCAAGACCACTCAGATCCCGAAGATCTGCCTCGAACTGGGACGCGGAGTTCGCGGACTGATCGGCCATACTCAGCCCCGGCGCCTTGCCGCGCGAACGGTCGCCGAGCGAATAGCCGAAGAACTCGACACCGAACTCGGCGACGCCGTGGGCTACACAGTGCGATTCACCGATCAAGTTTCCGACCGCACGTACGTGAAGTTGATGACCGACGGCATTCTGCTTGCGGAGATTCAGCGCGACAAGATGTTGCGCCGCTACGACACTCTCATCATCGACGAGGCTCACGAACGCAGCCTCAACATCGACTTCATCCTCGGGTATCTGGCGCAGCTACTCCCCCGCCGACCCGACCTCAAGGTCATCATCACCTCGGCGACCATCGACCCCGAGCGGTTCGCTCAGCACTTTGCCGTCGACGGGAAGCCCGCGCCGATCGTCGAGGTGTCCGGGCGAACCTTCCCGGTGGAAATGCGTTACCGCCCATTGACTGTCGAATCCGGAGATATCAGCTACGACCGAGATCCGGTCGACGCCGTCTGCGAAGCTGTTGACGAACTCAGCGCAGAGGGCGAGGGTGACATCCTCGTCTTCCTGTCTGGTGAACGCGAGATTCGTGACACCGCAGATGCATTGCGCGACCGCAGGCTTCGCAACACCGAAATCGTTCCACTGTATGCACGCCTGTCGGCAGCCGAACAGCACAAAGTGTTCTCTCCGCACACCGGCCGACGAGTTGTCCTGGCCACCAACGTCGCCGAAACATCTCTGACGGTTCCCGGCATTCGCTACGTCGTCGATCCCGGAACAGCGCGCATCTCGCGATATTCCGTCCGCACCAAGGTGCAAAGGCTGCCGATCGAACCGATTTCCCAGGCATCAGCGCGTCAGCGGTCCGGTCGCTGTGGCCGTGTCGCCGAGGGTATCTGCATCCGGCTGTATTCCGAAGAGGACTTCGAAGCCCGGCCGGCGTTCACCGAACCGGAGATCCTGCGCACCAACCTCGCGTCTGTGATCCTGCAGATGACGGCGCTGGGTCTCGGCGATATTGCCGCATTCCCGTTTGTGGAGCCCCCGGATTCGCGAGCCATCAAAGACGGCATCGGACTACTCGAAGAACTGGGCGCTATCGCACGAGGATCCGACGCGTCGCATCCGGAACTGACTCCGATCGGCCGCGAACTGGCGCAGATTCCCGTCGACCCTCGCATGGCTCGAATGTTGGTGGAAGCCAAGACAAACGGAGCGCTGCACGAGACGCTCGTCATCGTCGCTGCACTGTCCATTCAGGACGTACGAGAGCGGCCCGCCGAGTTCCAGCAGGCCGCCGACGAGAAGCACGCCCGCTTCACGGTGGAGAACTCCGACTTCCTCGCCTATCTGAAGTTGTGGGACTACCTCCGCGAGCAGCGAAACGATCTGTCCTCGAGCCAATTCCGCAAGATGTGCCGCAACGAGTTCCTGCATTGGCTACGCATCCGCGAATGGCAGGATCTGCACGGGCAGTTGCGTCAGATCACTCGCGGACTCGGCTGGTCGGTCAACGAACTGCCCGCATCCGAGAATTCGGTCCACCAATCCTTGCTGGCCGGCCTGCTCTCCCACATCGGACTTCGCGAAGGCGAAAAGCGCGACTACCTCGGTGCTCGCGGAAGCCGTTTTGCGATCTTCCCAGGCTCCGGCCTGTTCAAGAAGCCACCCCGCTGGGTCATGGCCGCCGAACTGGTGGAGACAACCAGGCTCTGGGCCCGCATGTCCGCGCGCATCGAACCGGAATGGGCCGAAAAACTGGCACCACACCTGGTCAAACGAACCTACTCCGAGCCGCATTGGTCCTCCAAGCGTGGTTCGGCCATGGCGTACGAGCGCGTGACGCTCTACGGCGTACCCCTGGTCACCGGACGCGCTGTCACCTACTCGTCGATCGATCCGGAAACCTCGCGCGAATTGTTCATTCGCCATGCGCTGGTGCAGGGCGAATGGACTACACAGCACAAGTTCTTCCACGAAAATCGCGCACTGCTCGACAACGTCGAAGAACTCGAGAACCGGGCCCGCCGACGCGACATCCTGGTCGACGACGAGACGCTGTACGAGTTCTACGACTCACGCGTCGGCGCCGAAGCTGTGTCCGCGCGACACTTCGACAAGTGGTGGAAGACAGCACGCCGGCAAGACCCGAACCTGTTGACGTTCACGCCCGAAACCGTCGTGAATTCCGATGCCGCAACGGTTCTGGGCGGCGAATACCCCGATGCCTGGCGTCAGGGCGACATGCTGTTGCCACTGACCTATCAATTCGAACCAGGCAAGGACGACGACGGCGTCACCGCGCACATTCCCGTCGGTCTTCTCGCACAACTCCAACCCGTCGGGTTCGACTGGCTGGTACCGGGCATGCGTGTCGAATTGGTGTCGGCATTGATCAAGACGCTGCCCAAGACCATCCGGCGGCAGGTTGTTCCGGCGCCTGACTATGCAAGCGCAGCACTGGCTTCCGTGAAACCACGATCCGAACCACTGCTCACGGCAATGGCGCGCGAGCTGTCGCGTCTGGGCGCAACGCACATCGACGCGAAGGATTTTGATCCGAGCGCCCTTCCTGATCACCTTCGAATGACGTTTGTGGTCGAGGACGAATCCGGAAAAGTTCTGGCCAAAGGCAAGGATCTGGCTCAGCTACGACGCACACTCGCCCCGCGAGTTCAGAAGGAAGTTGCCAAAGCAGCGACCGGCACCGAACGGGCAGCCTCGACGGTGTGGACCTCCGAGACGCTGGGCGCACTGGAGCCGACCATCACCAGGAGCATCGGCGGCCAGCAGGTCACCGGATACCCGGCGCTGGTGCCGGAAAACGGCGGTGTGGCAGTACGGGTTCTCAGTACCCCTGCAGCGCAGGCACAGGCAATGCGGGAGGGCACTCGGGCTCTTCTTCTCGCGGCGGTGCCAACTCAACTCAAGGCAGTCACGTCGGGGCTGTCGAATACACACCGACTCATGCTGGGACAGAATCCGGACGGAAGCCTGGAAGCGTTGGTCGAGGACTGCCGTGTAGCCGCAGCCAACGAGATCATCGCTGCCAAAGGTGGACCGGTACGGACACCGGAGGCTTTCGAGGCACTCGTCAAAGCAGCCCGATCGGAGTTGGCCGGGCGCGTGTCCGCGATACTGCGCATGATCGTTCCGATCCTCGAACAATCACACCACTTGAATGTCGTCCTCCAGCGATCGCGCGGAGAAGCCGCCGAAGACGTTCGCGAGCAACTGAAATCGCTCCTCTTCCCCGGCTTTGTCGCAGAATTGGGTTCGGCGAGACTACGCGAGCTACCCCGGTACCTGGCGGCCGCGACATTCCGGCTCGAAGCGCTTCCTGCCAGCGCTCATCGCGACCACCAAGCCATGGACGTTCTCGATCGGGTGTACGCCGCGTACGACAGATTGCTGAATTCGCTGCCGGAAGAGCGTCGTACCGCCAAAGATGTCGACGCCATCTCGTGGATGATCGAAGAACTTCGGGTGGGACTGTTCGCACAGTCTCTGGGAACCCCAACTCCAGTCTCGGAGAAGCGGGTGCTCAAAGCAATCGAGGCGATCAAACGCTGACCGTCAGGGGTTCACTGCACAATGTTCACATTGGCGACCGAGCCACCAATTGTTGCGACGGTGTTGGCCAGACCTAACGTGACCAGGCTGTTGACTACTGCGAGAATTCCGTTCAAGGGCATAACGCCTCCGTAACGACAGATGCGGACTTTCGGCCCGAATGCTGCGATTCCGACTCGGACCGCTGAACGTACTCGTCGAGCGTAGGCGTCTGTCGCCGAAAAATAGGGACAAAAGCCCTATTTGTTCTCGGAGCGTTATCTAAGGACGATCCCTCGACGTGACTCAGTCGACGGCGACGGCTTCTTCACCGGACGCCTTGGCATCCACGCGATGACGCATATCGGTGATTTCTCGCTCGAAATCTTCTGCGGAGCTGAAGGATTTGTAGACCGACGCAAACCGGAGATATGCCACCTCGTCGAGGTTGCGTAAGGGGTCCAAGATCGCCAATCCCACTTCGTTGCTCGGAATCTCGGCCGAACCGGAAGCACGCACGGCATCCTCGACCTGCTGAGCCAATAAATTCAACGAATCGTTGTCGACATGACGACCCTGGCACGCGCGGCGCACACCCTTCACGACTTTCTCGCGGCTGAAGGGCTCGGTGACACCACTGCGCTTGACAACTGACAGCACCGCTGTCTCGACAGTCGTGAAGCGACGACCACATTCGGGACACGAACGACGACGGCGAATTGCCTGACCTTCATCCGCCTCACGCGAGTCGACCACTCGGGAGTCAGGGTGCCGGCAGAACGGGCAATGCATCGCGGTTCCTTCTTCGTTGCCAGGAATGGCCGCAATTGAAGATTCCCACCAACTGCAAATCTTCGGAGGATCCACAGAGCAGATGCGCGACCACCCGAGGTGGTGTGACTGTCAAGCTCACAGCTTACTCGTTCGACACCACCCGAACGCATGCTCGGTCCTTCTCCGGCCATCGAGTGCCGATCACCCGCGCACTCCGAGACCTCGACTTGCACTGCGCTTACGTCAACGCCCTTGCGCGGCAGGAACAATCAGCGTCTGACCTATCTTCAGCCTGGAATCATTCATTGCATTGAGATCCATGATCCGTTCGATGACGACCCCCACCGATTGACCGGGAGCAATATCGGCTGCGATGTCGCTCAACGATTCACCCGCTGCGACGCGCACAACGGAGGTAGCACCGACCGGATCCGAAGCACCACTTGTGGACACAGCCGCGAGCCCTACCAAACCGAGCACCGCCACGGCCGTCAACAGCACTCCCGTGGCCATGCTCAGCCAACCAACCCCGTCGGAACCGACACGATCGACATGGACAATATGAGGCGCCCGCGACACTCCCACTCGATTGCGGTGTTCGAAGTTCCCGCTATGTGGCCGTGAAGAATCCGAATCTCGATCGAATCGGCGATCACCAGCCGGCTCACGAACGGAGTCACGACGTCCGCGAAATTCCGGCGTCTCGCGGCGGACGCGGTAAGCCATCGCCCCGACGGCCTCGTCGTATGGCGCGGCATCGTAGAACGACGCGTGGTACTTCGGCGCCACCCGAGGATCCGGAAGTGCCTGATCAGAAGCTGGGTCGTACTCGAAAGCTGCGTCGTACTTCAGTGCTGCGTTGCCCATCTTGACCTCCGCGGATCTACACCGGCTCATTCGAACTCGTTAGCGGTTCGAACCTGCGTTCGATGGAACGCATGTTCGAATTTCTACCACGTCTGACTGACAAAGTCTTCTATTCGAGCGACACAGGTCGAACAGATGTTTGAAACCGCGAGCAAATGCGACTAGATTCGTGTCAGGTCACACAATGGGAATTCCGAACTGGGACTCCCGGGGCGACGTGTACGCACAGAGAACCACGCACCACCGACAACAAAGCTCGACCGAGACAACAAAGTTCGACCGAATAGTCACTGCACCGCCGATAATCCTGATATCCACTGCTCGTAGACAAGCAATCACCGCAAACACGCAATCACCGCAATCACCGCAAACACGGAAGGCTCAACGCCATGAAGGACGATCGCTCCACAAGTGCCGCAACGGCAGGCGTTGCCGCGACGTCAGCCGAAGCTCTCACCCAGCGGCAGCGCCGCGTTCTCGAAGTGATCCGGGATTCGGTGAGCGAGCGTGGATACCCGCCCAGCATCCGGGAGATCGGCGATGCGGTGGGACTGACGTCGACGTCGTCGGTCGCGCATCAACTCCGCACACTCGAGCGCAAGGGCTTCATTCGCCGCGACCCCAATCGCCCTCGAGCGGTGGATGTCCGAGGACTGGACGAGGTTGCCGCCGACACCGCTATCGCTTCGGTGACGAGGCATGCGTCGGAGATTCGTAGCGCCGCGGGCGATCCGCTTCCTGAGCCTGCATTTGTGCCGGTCCTGGGTCGCATCGCTGCCGGCGGGCCGATTCTTGCGGAAGAAGCCGTCGAAGACGTGTTCCCACTCCCCCGCGAATTGGTCGGGCAGGGATCGCTGTTCATGCTCAAGGTTGTCGGTGAATCCATGGTCGAAGCTGCGATCTGCGACGGTGACTGGGTAGTCGTGCGTCAGCAGAATGTCGCCGAGAACGGCGACATCGTTGCTGCGATGATCGACGGCGAGGCGACGGTCAAGACATTCAAGCGGGTCAAGAAGGACGTGTGGCTGATGCCGCACAATCCCCTGTTCGAACCCATCTCCGGTAACAACGCCGTCATTCTCGGCAAGGTAGTCACCGTGATGCGCAAGATCTGACGCGTACAGATCAAAAACCAACTATGGCCCCGGCTGATGCCGGGGCCATAGTTGTCGCTGCTTCGATCAGAGGTTCAGGGACCGTCCGATGATTTCCTTCATGATTTCAGTCGTGCCGCCGTAAATGGTCTGCACGCGGGAATCCATGTACGCCTTGGCAACCGGGTATTCCTTCATGTATCCGTAGCCGCCGTGAAGCTGGAGGCAACGGTCGATCAGCTTGACCTGGGCCTCGGTGGTCCACCACTTGGCCATTGCGGCTTCCTGAACCGTCAGTTTCTCGGCGTTGAGCTGCTCGATGAACTTGTCGACGAGAACACGGACGGCGGTGGTCTCCGTCGCCAATTCGGCCAGCACGAATCGGGTGTTCTGGAAGCTGCCGATCGACTTGCCGAATGCCTTGCGGTCTCGGCAGTACTGGATGGTCTTCTCGAGAACGGATTCCATGGCCGCGGCAGCTACCACTGCGATGGAAAGACGTTCTTGCGGAAGGTTCTTCATCAGGTAGAGGAAGCCCATTCCCTCTTCACCGAGCAAGTTGGCAGCGGGAACCCGAACGTCGGTGAAGCTGAGTTCGGCGGTGTCCTGTGCCTTCATGCCGATCTTGTCGAGGTTGCGTCCGCGATCGAAGCCCGGCATGTCGCGCTCGACCACAAACAGGCTGAAGCCTTGTGCGCCCTTGTCTGGATCGGTACATGCCACCACGATGACGAGATCGGCGTTGATGCCGTTGGTGATAAACGTCTTGGACCCGTTGAGGATCCAGTGGTCACCGTCGCGAACTGCCTTGGTCTTGATGCCCTGCAGGTCACTGCCCGTGCCGGGTTCGGTCATCGCGATCGCGGAGATCAGCTCGCCCGATGCAAATCCCGGTAGCCAGCGCTGCTTCTGTTCGTCGTTGCACAGATCGAGTAGGTACGGCGCCACAACGTCGTTGTGAAGGGTGAAGCCGAGCCCGCTGTACCCACCCTTGGTGGCTTCCTCGGTGATGATCGCGTTGTAGCGGAAGTCCTTTACACCGCCGCCACCGAATTCCTCGGGAACGGCCATTCCCAGAAAGCCCTGCTTTCCGGCTTCGACCCACACGCCACGATCGACGATGTTCTGCTCCTCCCACTGATCGTGGAAGGGTGCAACATGCTGTGCCAAGAACTTCTGGAAGGACTCCCGGAAAAGGTCATGCTCCGGTTCGAACAGGGTACGTTCCACGCCAGCTCCTACTGCTTCGATGCATCACGGGGCGAACGGATGTCCACTCGTCCCACCTGACTGTCGTTCTGACGGTAGAACTCCTGCGAGCACGCGTCGATGACTCGAACGATCACGATTCGTGACTGTACCGGTTACCTGTTACTCGAAGTACGGAATTTAGCTAGATAGCGCATGACCGGGTAGGCGACGAGGATGCCGATCGAGCCCCAGGCGATGCCGCCGAGTTCCACCGAGCCGATGGTGAGTGTCAGGTTGCCGATACCGGCGACCAGCGCGGCAGCGGCCACGGTGAGATTCACCGGATCGGTGAAATCGACCTTCGCTTCCATCCAGATCCGAACACCGAGAATGCCGATGAGGCCGTACAGCACCATGGTCGCGCCACCGATGACGCCGTTCGGAACCGTGAACACCAGCGCGCCGAACTTGGGCGAGAAAGCCAGGACGACCGCCGTGGCCGCCGCGACCCAGTACGCCGCAGTCGAGTAGACGCGGGTAGCCGCCATCACGCCGATGTTCTCGGCATACGTCGTAGTTCCTGATCCTCCGCCCGCGCCGGCCAACGTAGTTGCCAGACCGTCGGCAAAGAGTGCGTTTCCGGCGAGGTCGTCCAACGACTTTCCGGTCATCGCCGACACAGCCTTGACGTGTCCGACGTTCTCGGCCACCAGAACGATCACGACAGGCAGCGCCAATACGATGACAGACCAGTCGAACGACGGGCCGTGCAGGCTCGGGACACCGAACCAGTCGGCCTCGCGCAGTGCAGTAACACGCTCGCTGTCGAGGCCACCGTAGATTGCGGCAAAAACCCAGCCGATCACGACGCCGACAAGGATTCCGAGCCGGCCGAGCAAGCCCGGTCCGACCACGGTGACCAGAAGAATCGAGAACAACGTCACTGTCGCGATCAGGGGCTGCGACTGATACGACGCGGCTGCGGTCGGCGCCAAGTTCAGACCGATCAACGCCACGACAGCACCGGTCACCACAGGGGGCATGACCGCGTCGATCACCCGTCCGCCGATCACGCGCACGGCTACACCGATGAGCATCAGCACGATACCGACCGCCATGACCGCACCGAGCTGCGCGGCCGGGCCGGACCCAGCCGACGCCGTCAGCGGCGCGATGAACGCAAACGACGAACCGAGGTAACTCGGAATCCGTCCCTTGGTGATGATCAAGAACAGCGCGGTACCGATACCCGAGAACAGCAGAGTGGTCGTGACCGGAAAGCCGGTAATCGTCGGCACGAGCAGTGTCGCGCCGAACATCGCGATGACGTGCTGCATCCCGATGCCGACGGTTCGGGGCCAACTGAGCCGTTCGTCCGGGCGCACCACGGCGCCGTCGGCAATTCGTTTACCGTCGCCGTGGACAGTCCAACCGATTCCGCTGGCCCCGGTCGTCGTTTCTCGTTTAGTCACAGCCCGAAATACTAGGTCAGTGCTGGTACTGCGACCTCATTCGGTTCAACTCAGGGCGAGTGCAGCAGCCTTTCGTGCCGACGCCGGATCGCCAGTGGCAAGTACTGCGGCAGCCGCAGCGACACACTGCTCCATGGTGACGGAACCGACCTTGGCCCCGACGCCCGCAACGGACGCGGCAGCACACGAGAGTGACGAAACACCGAGTCCGGCAAGAACGCACGCCAACAACGGGTCCGCCGCCGCCTCGCCGCACACACCGACGCGCTTGCCGACTGCCTGACCGGCCTGCGCGGTACGAGCAACCAATGCGAGCACCGCCGGTTGCCACGGATCGGTGAGCTCCGCGAGTTCGGACGACATCCGATCGGCGGCCATCGTGTACTGAGCCAAGTCATTGGTGCCGATGGAGAGAAACTCGACGTGCTCGAGGATCTGATCAGCGAGCAACGCCGCGGCCGGGACCTCGACCATGACGCCGGGAACGAGGCCACGGATTCGGACGGCCTCGGCAAAGCGCTTGGCTTCCGCCGGGGTCGCGATCATCGGCGCCATGACCCACGGCGACGAGCCCGTACGAGCTGCTGCAGCGGCGATCGCGTCGAGTTGCCGATCGAGAATTCCCATGTCCTGCCAGGCAATTCGGACGCCTCGAACACCGAGAGCGGGATTCGCCTCCTCCTGATGATTGGCGAACTTCAATGGCTTGTCCGACCCGGCATCGAGGGTGCGGACGATGATCTTCTTGCCCGCAAACGCTTCCAGAACTTCGGTATAGATTGCCGCCTGCTCGTCCACGGTCGGCTCGGTTTCACGTCCGAGGAAACACAGTTCGGTGCGGAACAGTCCGATACCGTCAGCTGCGGTGAGCGCCGCCGCCCGGGCACCTGCGCCGTCCTGGACATTGGCCAGTACGTCGACGGGCCGACCGTCGGCTGTGCGCCCTGGGCCCACCCAGGTGCTGACCCGCTCACGCTCGAGTCTGGACTGCTCGACCAGCGCCTTTGCCTTGTCTGCATCGGGATTGCTGATCACCTCACCGGTGGTCCCGTCGATCAGTACGGGAGTACCGGCTTGCACCGTCTCGAGATCCTTGACTGCCACGATGCACGGAATCCCCAGTTGGCGCGCGATGATCGCGGTGTGGCTGGTGGGACCACCAAGAACCGTGACGAGCCCGATGATCTTGGTCGCGTCGAGACCAGCCGTGTCAGCCGGCGCAAGATCGTCGGCGCACAGAACGGACGGCGTCTCGGGGGCGGGAATTCCGGGTTCCGGCAGTCCGGACAGCTCGGCGATCACCCGATCGCGAATGTCCTTGAGGTCCGTCACACGCTCTGCCATCACCCCGCCGAGTTTCGTGAACATCGTCACGAACTGTTCGGTCGCTGCGATGGTGGCCTGAACCGGAGGCACCCCGGCAGCGATGGATTTCTTCGCTATCCCGATCCAGCCCCGGTCAGCTGCCATAGCCGCATTTGCCGTCAGCACCTCTGCGGCAGCGCCAGTGGCAGAGGCCGCTCGGGCGAGCAGTCGACCTTCGACTGTCTTGGCCGCGGCGATGAAATCGTCCTGGGCGGCTGCCCGAACCGACTCGTCCAGCGGTGGGGCTTCTGCGATCAACTCGGGGCGCCGGGAAGGCCAGATTGCCGGGCCGTAAGCGACTCCGGGAACAACCGGTGTTCCATGCACACTCGCGATATCGATCTGTTCGGTCATCGGTCCTCCTAGAAACGATTTGCCCGACTGGCCACCAACCGTAGGTCCCACGCCGCGCCGACTTCCTGTTCAGCTTTGTTGTGACGAAGATTACTCGCAACTCTTGACATGTCAACACACTCGGGCGTAAAACAACATAAAGCAACATTGACTGTGACTCGCACCGCACCCGCGAATCACGACCGGCACCAGCAACGGAGAGACTGTGTACGCGGAAGAACGCCAACAAGCGATAGGCACGATGGTGTCGCAGCGAGGACGCATGTCCGTGGCGGCACTGTCCGAGACCTTCGGCGTCACCACCGAAACCGTCAGACGCGATCTGGCCTTCCTCGAACGAATCGGGCAGGTACGACGCGTCCACGGCGGCGCAGTACCCACCGCCTCACTGCACGTCACCGAACCCGGCATGGCAGAACGTGATCAAACCCGCGCGGAACAGAAAGACCGCATCGCCCGTTGCGCGCTGTCGTACCTGCCGCCGAACGGCGGTAGCGCACTCTTCGACGCCGGCACCACCACCGGTCGGATGATCACCGAAATTCCGACCGATCTCGACTTCACTGCGATCACCAATTCCGTTCCGATCGGAGCGCGACTCGCGTCGATGAACTCGGTATCGCTCATCCTCGTCGGCGGCCGCGTTCGCGGAGTCACCCAAGCAGCGGTCGGCGAGGACGCACTACGACTGCTCGGTACCTTGCGTGTCGATGTCGCCTTCATCGGCACAAATGCCATCAGCCTCGGACACGGACTGTCCACCCCGGACAGCGAGGAGGCAGCAGTCAAACGAGCAATGGTCAAGGCCGCCAATCACGTAGTGGTACTGGCAGATTCAAGCAAGGTGGGCCGCGAGCATCTCATCAGCTTCGCGCCGTTGAGCAGCATTGACGTCCTCATCACCGACGAGGACATCACCCCGACCGACACGTCCGAGTTCCACGACCAGGGAATCGAGGTAGTCATCGCATGATCGTCACCCTGACAGCCAACCCGAGCATCGACCGAACGGTGCAACTGGAGCAACCACTCCAGCGTGGCTCAGTCCTGCGAGCCCACTCCACGCGCAGCGATCCGGGCGGCAAGGGGGTGAACGTGGCACGCGTCCTGAGCGCGGCGAAACTCGAGGTCCTCGCGATTCTTCCCGGAAACCCGGGCGACCCGCTCCTCAGCACACTTGCAGATGGCGCAATCCCCCACCTCGGCGTCGCAACCGAGGGCCTCGCGCGCACCAACATCACCGTCGCCGAACCGGACGGAACCACAACAAAGATCAACGAACCTGGCGCGGCCCTCTCCGGCACGACACTCGACAACCTGGCACGCGAACTCGTTTCACGAGCAGATGTAGCCAGCTGGATTGTGCTGTCCGGTTCCATTCCACCTGGCGTCGATCCCGGCTGGTACGGCGAACTTGTTGCGGCACTGCGCGATCACCCCTGCAAGGTCGCGGTCGACACCTCCGACGCGCCACTGTCCGCTCTTGCCGAGAACTTTCCGCTCACGGCGCCGGATCTCCTCAAG
The DNA here is from genome assembly GCF_013277795.1 of Rhodococcus sp. MS16. NCBI lineage: Bacteria > Bacillati > Actinomycetota > Actinomycetes > Mycobacteriales > Nocardiaceae > Rhodococcus > Rhodococcus sp. MS16. Next base: position 188,843 of record NZ_VBTM01000001.1, on the reverse strand, counting down.
CCCAACGGCGAGGAGTTGGCGCAACTCACCGGCGTCGACGGCAATGCCCTGGAAAATGCTGCACAAGAAGGCGATCCGGGGCCGGCGATCGCTGCGGCCACACTTCTGGTCGAACGCGGTGTCGGCGCGGTGCTCGCAACTCTCGGAGCAGCGGGAGCCGTATTGGTCACCGCCGAAGGCACCTGGATTGCCACCGCTCCCCCGATCGTCGCGGTCAGTACCGTCGGCGCGGGCGATTCCTCACTTGCCGGATACATCCTCGCCGCGACCGCCGGGGCTGATCCAGGTGAATGCCTTCGCCACGCTGTCGCCTACGGAAGCGCTGCCGCCTCCCTCCCCGGCACTACCCTCCCGACTCCAGATCAAGTCGATCTTGCAGGCGTCACGATCTCGTCTGCCACATCCGCACCCGCCCTGCCCACCGAACTCGCCTGACGCCGTAAGGAAATCGACATGTCCGAACCCACCGCACGCAGTTCCGGCTCCCCGATCATCAGCCCAGAACTGATCTCACTCGACACCAACCTCGGCGCCTCGAAAGAGGACGTCATCCGTGCGCTGGCCGCGCGACTGACCGCGGCGGGACGCGCCGACAACGCCGACGGTCTGGTCGACGCCGCCCTGGCCCGCGAAGCGCAGTCCGCCACCGGCCTACCCGGCGGAATCGCGATTCCGCATTGCCGCGCCGAGGCCGTGACGTCGGCGTCGCTGGGGTTTGCGCGCCTCGATCCGAAGGTCGACTTCGGAGCCCCGGACGGTCCTGCCGACCTGGTGTTCCTGATCGCCGCCCCCGAGGGCGCCGGCGCAGAACACATGAAGCTCCTGTCGTCGCTGGCTCGCGCCCTGGTGCGGCCCGCATTTGTCACGTCCCTTCGGGAAGCCCCGACGCCGGATGAGATCGTGCGGTTGGTCGACGAGGTGCTCAATCCGGCACCGGCAAAGCCGACAACTCCTGAGCCGGCAGCTGCCGCTGTTTCCACAGCGAAACACTCAGCCGAGCCGACGCCGCCGGAACCGGCCCCGCCTGCCGCTGCCGAGCGTCACGTCGTTGCCGTCACGGCCTGCCCCACCGGAATCGCCCACACGTACATGGCCGCTGACTCGCTTGTTGCCGCCGGTGAACGCGCCGGTGTCACGGTCCACGTGGAAACACAGGGTTCGAGCGGCAGCACACCGCTCTCTCCGTCGCTGATCGCAAGTGCCGCGGCCGTCATCTTTGCCACCGATGTCGGGGTGAAGGGCCGCGAGCGGTTCGCCGGTAAACCCGTCGTGGCGTCCGGAGTGAAACGGGCGATCAACGAACCGGACAAGATGCTGGCCGAAGCACTCCGCGCCGCTGACAATCCCTCAGCGGCAACGGTGGACGGGACTGTCGCTGCCGGCGCGGATGACGGCGAGACCGGCGACGTCGGGTTCGGCACGCACCTGCGGCAGGTCCTTCTGACCGGTGTCAGCTACATGATTCCGTTTGTCGCCGCCGGTGGGTTGCTCATCGCACTCGGCTTCCTCCTCGGCGGTTACGAAATCTCCGGTCCCGCCGGGGACATCGTTCTCAACAACTCACTGACAAACCTGCCTGACGGCGGCCTCGCCACCTACCTCGGCGCCGTACTCTTCCAGATCGGTTCGCTGGCCTTCAGCTTCCTCGTGCCGGCGCTCGCGGGTTACATAGCCTTTGCCATCGCCGACAGGCCAGGTATCGCCCCCGGTTTCACGGCCGGCGCGGTAGCCGTCTTTGTCGGTGCCGGATTCATCGGCGGCCTCGTCGGCGGTCTGATCGCCGGTGTGGTCGCGCTGTACATCGGCCGGATCTCCGTACCGCAGTGGCTCCGCGGATTGATGCCCGTCGTGATCATTCCGCTGTTCGCCACCATGATCGTCGGCGCACTGATGTTCCTGGTCCTCGGTCGCCCCTTGGCCGCGATCACCACCGGACTCACCGACTGGCTCAACGGACTCTCGGGTAGCTCCGCCATCTTCCTCGGCATCATCCTCGGCCTGATGATGTGCTTCGACCTGGGCGGACCGGTCAACAAAGCTGCTTACGCCTTCGCCGTAGCCGGTCTGAACGTCGACGACCCCGCATCGCTGCGCATCATGGCCGCCGTCATGGCGGCCGGCATGGTCCCGCCGCTCGCGATGGCACTTGCATCCACCGTCCTGCGCCCCCAGTTGTTCAGTGAAGCAGAACGTGAAAACGGAAAAGCTGCCTGGTTGCTCGGCGCTGCCTTCATCTCCGAAGGCGCCATCCCCTTTGCCGCTGCCGACCCGTTGCGTGTCATTCCCTCGATGATGGCCGGCGGCGCCATCACCGGCGGTCTGATCATGGCATTCGACGTCACACTGAGCGCTCCGCACGGCGGAATCTTCGTATTCTTCGCAGTCGGCGGAATCGGCTGGTTCCTGGTTTCTCTCGCCGCCGGAACCGTCGTAGCTGCGCTGGCGGTCATCGGCGCAAAACAGTTCATCCGCAGTGGCCCGACAGACGCCGAGTTGGACCCCGAAATCGTGCCCGCTGCGGCATGATCGACATCACACCCACCACCACCCTGAGGAGTTCTCATGCCAAGTAAGACAGTTGCCGTAGGTTCCGCAGTTGGCCTCCACGCGCGCCCCGCTGCCCTCATCGCCGAAGCGGTGGGCGCCTCCGGAGCCACCGTGACTCTCGCCGTTGCCGGCGAAGAACCCGTGGACGCAGGCTCGGCGCTGATGATCATGACGCTCGGCGCCGCCAAGGGTGCCGAAGTCACCATCGAATCCGACGACATCGACGCCCTCGAGAAGGTTGCCGAGTTGGTTGCTGCCGATCTCGACGCCTGAATATCCGTCACCAGAGCCGGACGCTCGTATGAGTGTCCGGCTTTGGTGTTTCTATCTGCTGTGTTTCTATCTGCGCCTTCGGAAGCGGACGAGCAGACCACCACCGATGGCGATCACAACAACACCGCCGGCAATGCCCCACACCGCTGCGTTGCTCGACTCTTCGCCCGCTGACTCTCCGTTTTGCGACGCGAGTGCCATCTCGACTGCGCCGCGCAAGACGTACAGAGGCGGAAGCGCTTCACCCTTCGACTCGGAACCGATCACCAGATCGCCGGCTTCCGTGAAGGTGACGGACTCACCTTGAGGTTGATACGGCGTCGGGATGCGTAGCGGCCGCCCCTCGGTGAGTGCGGCGCCGATCCCCTTCTCGCCGACCCGGTAGAGATAGACATCCGAATAATTCCGCAGGGCCACCACCGAACCGTCTGCGGACACCGCGCCGCCGGTGAACATCGAAGCGGCAGTCCCGTCCCCTGTGCTGAGTGTTCCGACTCGCGTCAGCGGTGTCGGCCCGGGTTCGGCCAGCGCGGAAATACTCTGGCCCTGTGCTGGTGTGTAGATACTGCTCGTTCCGAAAAGTTCCTTCGTGACGACGAATACGCGGCCACTTCGATCGACCAGCACTGCTTCGGCGTCGTGCGGTCCGTCTGGGTAGGTCGCGCGATGCAACGACGCGCTACCCGACGCGGGGTCGAGCGTGATGAACGCGACGGTCTCGCGGGTCCTGAGGTTGTCGCCGATGTCCGCGAGAATCAGCGATCCGTCGTACCACGCGAGATCCTCGATGTCGTACGGGTCGATCGGCACGGGAATCCAGTTTCGCACAACACAATCGGTGTCCAGTTCCAGGACAACTTCGTCGTTTCCACTGTCGCCGACCCCGTAGATCCGGTTGCCGACGGCCACCATGCCGGAGAGTTCCTCGAGTCCGGGATCGGTCGGTGTGCAGAGTGGCTCGAATACACCCGTCTCCGGGACGGGTGTATTCGATTGCGCTCCAGCACTTCCGGACAGCAGGACTACCAGTGCGCCGGTAGCAGCGGCAGTTGCGAAGTAAGAACTACGCACTCGGTGCGTACTCGACCAACTACGCACTCGGTGCGTACTCGACCAGAGCCGACGCCAACATCTGTGGAACGCGCGCGTGAACCCGGGTTCCCGATTCCTCGTGAGCCGACTCCAGAATTGTTCCGTCGGAATGGATCTTGGCCATCAGATCGCCGCGGTGGTACGGAACCAGAACGTCGACTTCCACGTCGGGGCGCACCAGAACCTCGGCCAGGTGGGCCCGCAATTCCGCAATTCCCTCGCCCGTCTTGGCGGAGACGAACACAGCGCCGGGAAGCAACGCACGCAATTGCGTGAGCGTCACCGGATCTGCGGCGTCGATCTTGTTCACCACGATCAACTCCGGCGGCGCAGGCGAATTGGTCTCGCGCAGAACGTCCGTGATCACTTCCCGAACGGCTTTGATCTGTTCGGTGGGCAATGCATCGGAACCGTCCACGACGTGCATCAGCAGATTCGCGTCGGCAACCTCTTCGAGGGTCGAGCGGAATGCCTCGATCAACTGGGTAGGAAGGTGCCGAACAAAACCGACGGTGTCGGTCAGTACGTACTCGCGGCCGTCTTCGAGCGACGCCCGACGAGTAGTCGGATCCAGGGTGGCGAACAGTGCGTTTTCCACCAGTACGCCTGCCCCGGTGAGCGAATTGAGCAAGCTCGACTTACCGGCGTTGGTGTAGCCGACGATGGCAACAGCGGGGATGTCGCTGCGCAGTCGACGCGTCCGCTTGGTGTCACGGGCCGCCTTCATGGCCTTGATCTCGCGCCGCAGTTTTGCCATGCGCTCACGAATGCGTCGACGGTCGGTTTCGATCTTGGTCTCACCGGGACCACGCAGGCCCACACCGCCGTTGCTGCCGGCACGGCCACCAGCCTGGCGCGACATCGACTCGCCCCAACCACGCAGGCGAGGAAGCATGTACTCCATCTGAGCGAAAGCGACCTGAGCTTTACCTTCGCGGGACGTGGCGTGCTGAGCAAAGATATCGAGAATCAGGGCCGTGCGGTCGATGACCTTGACCTTGACGATCTTCTCCAGCGCGGTGAGCTGCGCAGGTGTCAATTCACCGTCGCAGACGACCGTGTCGGCGCCGGTCGAGAGCACGATTTCACGTAGTTCCTGGGCCTTGCCGGAACCGATGTACGTAGCCGTATCGGGTTTGTCGCGGCGCTGTACCAAGCTGTCGAGAACCTCTGATCCGGCCGTGTCCGCCAGTGCAGCCAACTCGGCCATGCTGGACTCTGCCTGCTCAGCAGTTCCCTGGGTCCAGACACCGACCAGGACAACACGCTCGAGGCGCAGCTGGCGGTACTCGACCTCGGTGACGTCTTCCAACTCGGTGGACAGTCCCGCAACGCGGCGCAATGCACCACGCTCGGAAAGCTGCATTTCACCAACCGACGGCGTTCCGGAACCGGAAGACGCTGCGTAGTCGGACTCGTCGGCTGTGTACTCGGCCTGCTCGCCTGCCGGTGAAGAGTCGGCAGCAAACGATTCTGCAGACTCGTCTGCAGTGGATTCTTGATTGTCATGTGATTTCGTCATACAAGATCCATGTTCCCACGAAACCTCACAGCGGCGCATCCGCTTTTCGCGCACGGCATACGCAGCTCACGCAAGTGATCGCCACCAGTCATCGCTGATCGATCCGGCTGCGAGCAGAACCGACGGTCCGCGAAGCTCGGCAACACCCTTGTCGATCGCAACCTGAACCGCGCCGCCGAGAACCTTGACGGTGACGGTGCCGTCGCTGCGACCGTCGTGGCGCAGCGCCGCAGCGGCTGCGGCAACAGTTCCGGTGCCACACGAGCGAGTCTCGCCGACACCGCGCTCGTACACCCGCATGCTGACGCCGCCGTGTTCGAGTGGCGTCACGAATTCAACGTTCACGCCATGCGGGAAGAACGCCGGATCGAATGCCGGTGCGATAGACAGATCGAGGGCCGCCAACTGCTCGGCGTGCAGATCTTTCTCGACGCAGGCCAGGTGCGGATTGCCGACGTCGATTCCCAGCCCGGTGAAGGCCCTGCCCTCGATGCTGGCGCTGCTGGTCCCCAGCTCGGTGACGGTTCCCATGCCTACGGTCACATCACCCGCGGTGGCGCCTGTGGCGTGAACTACCACCGGCCTCGCTCCGGCCCGGCTGCCGACCACGAACTCGCGACGGTTCTCGAGGCCGGACGCAGTCAGGTAATGCGCGAACACCCGAACACCGTTGCCACACATCTCGGCGATCGAGCCGTCGCCGTTGCGGTAGTCCATGAACCAGTCGTCGGCGGCAATTCCCGTCGGAATCTCGGTCAGGACACCGGCATCGGCGAGTGCACCGGCCCGCGCGACACGCAGAATCCCGTCGGCGCCCAATCCCTGACGACGGTCACAGAGCGCTGTGACGCGCGCCGGCTCGAGATCGATCGCGACATCGAGATCGGGAAGCACGACAAAGTCGTTCTGAGTGCCGTGGCCCTTGCTGAAATCCATGGGCGCCATCCTATCCGGACCTACCAGACCGTTACGCCGGTGAGGCCGTGACCACCAGGTTGTGCTCATAAGTGAATCCGGAGGGCATCGACGGATCAGGAACCGTCGGGCCGCCGCAGGTAACCAGAACCAGCCTCGGTGCACCCGCGTCCTCGAAGAACTCGGCCGGCAACGCCACCTTCTCGTAGAGCTTCAGACTCGCCGCGGTGTACGTGTACATGGTGCCCGCGTCGTCGGTGGCGTAGATCGGCGTTCCCGGTTTGATCTGGTGCAACGGCCAGAGCGCGCCGTGGGTGCGGTCGCCGTCGTCGACGTGCCCGGCAACAAGATTGGTGCCGTCCGGCTCACCGAAATGTACGTCGTTGAGGAAGTGCGAGACCTTGTCGGGGTGCGGAAGGATCATGCCGCGATTGGCGCCCAGACCACTGGTCACGATGTCGGCCCGCACGTCGAGGTCCGGGATCGCGAGTGTGTTCGGAGGCAGATCGGTCGGTGCCGCAGCCCAGATCATGCCGGGGTCCGGCGCTGTTCCGACCTCGAACGGAGCATCGGGCAATGGTGCGCTGATCGGTTTTCCCGCGGCACTGACAGCCAGGTAGACAAGGATGCCACCCGCCGCGAGAAACACGACGAGGAGAAGAACCAGGGGCAGAGTTGTCTTGCGCCTGCGGGGCGTTCGAGCGTGCGCCGCCGTCTGCACCATGTTCTCTTCACCCTTCGTCAGCCGGTCACCATGACCAATAACCATAACTGTAAGATAGCTGAATTCGGGGATTCGTTACACACCGGGCCGTGCAACTAGCGCATTTCCCCCTCTACAGCTGCGCGCGCGGCGTCCAGCAAATCGTCAGCGCCGCCGTCGAGCCAGTGCACTCGCGGATCGCGACGGAACCACGACCGCTGACGCCGAACGTATCGTCGAGTCCCGATGAAGGTACGTTCGAGCGCCTCAGCGAGGTTGTACTCACCGTCGAGATGCGCCAGCACCTGCGCATAGCCGATCGCTCGCGGCGCGGTCACGCCGTCGCGAAGACCCTGCTCGATCAACGCCTCTACCTCACCGACCAAACCGGTGTCGAACATCAACTCCGTCCGCAGTCGAATACGCGCATCCAACTGTTCCGTCTCCCGATCGACACCTAATATCCTTGTGCCCCAACGAGGTTCACCGATCTGCGGAGCTGATGCCGCGAAGGGCTGACCGGTCAACTCCACCACCTCCAGCGCTCGCACCATGCGGCGACCGTCGGTCGGAAGGATCGACGCAGCCGCGGTGGGATCCGCCGCCACCAGCGCGGCATGCACCGCCGCAATCCCCTCGTCGGCAAGAACAGCCTCCCACCGCGCACGCACAACAGGGTCCGTAGCCGGGAAGGCCCACTCGTCGAGAAGTGACTGCACGTACATCATGGAACCACCGACGATGACGGGTACTTTGCCCTCCGCCATCAGCCGCTCCGCGATTGTCATGGCGTCTTGTTGGTACCGCGCCACAGTGGCCGTCTCGGTGACATCGAGCACGTCGAGCAGGTGATGCGGAATCCCCCGACGTTCACCGGGCGGGAGTTTTGCAGTTCCGATGTCCATGCCGCGATAGAGCTGCATCGCGTCGATGTTGATGATCTCGCCGCCGAACTCCTGCGCCAGATCGAGCGCAAGATCGGACTTGCCCGCAGCCGTAGGACCGACCACGGCGATGGGTCGACAATCTCCAGTTTTGGAATCCGCGGTTTTGCTCACCGGCGCCACATCCCGACGTGATAGCCGACGCCAAGCGGTGCACTGCTGTAGTGCACCACCGCGTCGGGTTGCTCGGTGAAGACCGACGCCAAGACCTGCCACGCGGCCCGGCCCGACGCACCTATCTCGTCGCACAGCGCAGGATCCAGGTCCAGAAGCGCCGCCCGATCACCCTGCTCGAGCGCAGCGTCGATCACTGCCTGAACTGGCGCGGCTCGCTCGTCGAAGCTGCCCGGCGCCTTGGGGGTCAAGGTCGACGCTCCATCAGCGAGGACCAGCAGGCCGACCGGCTCGTCTCCGGCGTCCAGGAGTTCACGCAGCCGCGCGCCGAGTGTGCGGCATTCGTCCACCGACGCGTTAGTTGAAATCAGGTGTACATCGACGGACACGTCCGGCCCGGCCTGCTCGCGGAGCCAGCCCGCGACCAGAGCAGTCAACGGCAGCTCCGGATTGACCGGCCCGCGGGCATCGCCGTCGAGTCGGGTGCGAACGTCAGCTCCGAAGCCGGCAAAGGTCCCGACTTCTCCCCGTCCCACGCCTGCTGTTCCAGCCGTTTCCAGGACTTTCTCGGTGTCGGCGCCCACGGCGATCCATCGCGTCGCCGTGGCTGCCAGTTCCTGAACTACCTGGAGCACAGCCGCCCTGACCTCGCCGGCCGGAGCCGAGTCGCCCGACAATTGGGGAACAAGAAGTGGGGGTGACGGGACCAGTGCGGCAGCTGTGAACACAGATGCCACGCTAGTCCAACCCGAGGTGACAACCTGACACCCTGTTACCTGATTCAATAGTCGTAGAACGTGAGTACCGGGTTCAATGGAACCAGGAATGCGATCAGGCAGCCGTGACGCGCGGCAGAGACGAGGACCGATGACCGAGAACAGCGAACCCACCACCGGAACAGAGACCAGCTCGGCACCCGGCACACCAACCCCCGGTGCTGCCAAGCCGAGCGCGTCGACGCCCAAACCGGGCGCTCCGAAACCAGGTGGACCGCGACCAGGCGCGCCACGGCCAGGACCGGCTGCCAGTCGGCCGGCAGTACCGACTACCCCGGCAAGCGACCCGAGCAAGTTCGGCCGCGTCGAGGAAGACGGCACCGCCTGGGTGAAGACTGCCGACGGAGAACGCCAGATCGGATCCTGGCAGGCCGGTGACGCCGCCGAGGGGCTGGCCCACTTCGGTCGCCGCTACGACGACCTCGCCACCGAGGTCACTCTGCTCGAGGTGCGACTGACCTCGGGTGCCGGTGATGCGAAGAAAACCAAGGCCGCAGCCGTTGCGCTCCTGGAAACCCTTCCCACGGCAGCCGTGATCGGCGATCTCGACGCTCTTGCCACACGCCTCGATCACATTGTTGCCGGGTCGGACGAAGCCGCAGCTCACGCCAAGGAGGAGAAGGAGCAGTCGCGGGCAACCAATACTGCACGCAAGGAAGCCCTTGCCGCCGAGGCTGAGCAGATCGGTACACAATCCACCCAGTGGAAGACCGCGGGCGATCGTCTCCGCGAAATTCTCGACGAGTGGAAGACCATCCGGGGTATCGATCGTAAGGTCGACGACGCCCTGTGGAAGAGATACTCCAAGGCCCGCGAATCCTTCAATCGACGACGCGGCGCCCACTTCGCTGAATTGGACCGCGACCGGGCCAGCGCCCGCTCCACCAAGGAAGAATTGGTCGAGCGCGCCGAAAAGCTGTCGACGTCCACCGAATGGGGACCGACAGCGGGGCAGTTCCGCGATCTTCTGACCGAGTGGAAAGCCGCAGGCCGCGCCCCTCGCGAGGCTGACGACACTCTGTGGGACCGGTTCAAGACTGCGCAGGACGTCTTCTTTGCAGCGCGTAATGCAGCGGCCGCGGAACGTGACGCAGAGTTCGAGGAGAACGCAAAAGCCAAGGAAGCGCTGTTGGCCTCGCACGCCAACATCGATCCCGAGCACGGCCTCGACAGTGCCCGCGCGTCACTGCGTGACCTACAGGAAAAGTGGGACGCCATCGGCAAGGTCCCGCGTGATCGCATGCAGGACCTCGAGGCACGGCTTCGCGCTCTCGAGAGCAAGGTCCGTGACGCCGTCGACGCACAGTGGCGTCGTACCGACCCGGAGGCCCTCGCCCGCGTAGCCCAGTTCAAGGAACGGGTCACGCAGTTCGAGGAGCAGGCTGCCAAGGCTGAAGCTGCCGGCAAGACCAAGGATGCGGAGAAGGCGCGCGCTCAGGCCAAGCAGTGGCAAGAGTGGGCAGACGCAGCCGAAGGCGCAGTGAACGACTGAGCAGCCGAAGGCGCAGTTAACGACTGAGCGGATTTACCGTCGGCCGGCCCCGGTACGCGGGGTCAGCCGGCGTTCCACTCCTGATTCTTCTCAGCTTCCGCAGCAGCGATCCGGCGCTGTTCCTCGGCAGCCAACTGGATTGTCGTGCGCGCCCAGACGACCTTGAGCCAGTGGAACGTCAGGAATATGACGGTGAACCAGCCGATGACAAGTCCGATCGACGGTCCGGCTACGTGGAACGCTTCGGGAATTGTCTGACGCGACCAAATTGCCATCATGCCGAGCGCACTTGCGACGGCACTACCGGCCAGCGCGATCCACGCCACCGACCAACGACGCGTGACCAAGGCGAGCATCGAGAATCCGATGCCGAAGATCACAACAAACCAGACATACAGTCGCGAGAACAGTGCGATTCGTTCGGAAACCGCGTCCTGGTTGAACGCCAAGACGTCCCAGCCGTTGGCTGCCCCGGCGTGCGGAAGCGCAAGCGTTCCGACGAGCACCAGAACGGCAATCGCAACAACCATCGCTCGAACACCCGGATCGATTTCGCCGGCAATCTTTCGCTCGACGGCGTCGAGATCGGAACGGTATTCCTCGAACGAGGCATCGTCACCGGAAGGCGACGTTCTGTTGTCGTGTGCTGAACTCATGAATTGCATCCCATCTGAACGGGTTGTGGGGCTGGGGCACCGATCTTCGGCAGTCCGAGACCGACACCGATCGGTGCGGTCTTGGGCGTGATGCCCTGGTCGAAAGAATCTCCGGCGCGCGTGCGCCGATGGGTGAGCACTCCGTCGTCGGCAACGAGGTGGTGCGGCGCGCCGTGCGTGATGACCACCGTCACGACGTCGCCGGGGCGAATCGAGGTGTTCACGTTGCCTTCGGGCCGGAAATGCACCAAACGCCCATCACGTGCGCGACCGCTCATTCGGTGCGTCGCCGCATTCTTACGGCCCTCACCTGCCGCAACAAGGAGCTCCACTTCGGTGCCCACGAGTTTGCGGTTCTCTTCGATGTTGACTTCTTCCTGCACCGCCAGAAGCCTCACGTAGCGTTCCTGGACCACGTCCTTGGGGATCTGGTCTTCCATCTCAGCCGCGGGCGTGCCCGGGCGGATGGAGTACTGGAACGTGTACGCATTCGAGAACCGCGCCTTGCGTACGACATCGAGGGTTTCCTGGAAATCCTCTTCGGTTTCGCCGGGGAAGCCCACGATGATGTCGGTGGTGATCGCGGCGTGCGGCATCGCGGCACGCACCTTCTCGATGATTCCGAGGTACTTGGACTTGCGGTAGGAACGCTTCATCGCCTTGAGGACCTTGTCGGCCCCGGACTGCAACGGCATGTGCAACTGCGGGCACACATTGGCAGTGGTCGCCATAGCGTCGATGACGTCGTCGGTGAATTCGGCGGGGTGCGGCGACGTGAATCGGACGCGCTCGAGTCCCTCGATGTTTCCGCAGGCCTTCAGCAGGGACGCAAAAGCCCCGCGATCACGCGGTTGCTCGGGGTCGGCAAACGACACGCCGTAGGCGTTGACGTTCTGACCGAGCAGAGTCACCTCGGACACGCCTTCGTTCACGAGGGCCTGCACCTCGGCCAGGATGTCGCCCGGACGACGATCTACTTCCTTGCCGCGCAGCGCCGGGACGATACAGAAGGTACAGGTGTTGTTGCAGCCAACCGAGATGGAAACCCAACCGGCATAGGCAGATTCACGCTTCGCGGGCAGCGTCGACGGAAATGCCTCCAGCGCGTCGAGGATCTCGACCTCGGCCCGTTGATTGTGACGCGCACGATCGAGTAGCGCGGGCAGCGAACCGATATTGTGTGTTCCGAAGACCACGTCGACAATCGGCGCCCGCTTGACGACGGTCTCGCGATCCTTCTGCGCAAGGCATCCACCGACAGCAATCTGCATGTCGGGCTTGGCCTTCTTGTTCTGCGCCAACATACCGAGTGTTCCGTACAGTTTGTTGTCGGCATTCTCGCGGACGGCACAGGTGTTGAAGACCACCAGATCGGGATCGACACCGGACTCCACCTTGCGATAACCCGCATCTTCGAGAAGTCCCGACAGACGTTCGGAATCGTGAACGTTCATCTGGCATCCGTGAGTCCGCACTTCATACGTGCGGGCAGGGGGCACTGCGGTGGTTGCCGAGGCTTCAGCGGTGGTGGCCGCAGGCGCGGTAGAGGTCTTTTCGTCGATCAGTGACACGCTTCAGCCTAGCTCACGTCCACTACGGCGTGTAATAACGCCCAGGTAAACCGACAAAGCGCCACATAAACGTCAACGGCGTAAAATTTTCACTACCGTTACGCGGAACCCTGACGAAATGCGGGGCACAGACGGAAACTACGCCTAAGGTTCTCGGTTATGACCCAAGCCGACGATGCGACGACGCCGACTACCTCCGGCGATTCCACATCCATGATTTCGATGACCTCGGTGAACAAACACTTCGGGGAACTTCACGTCCTGCAAGAGGTCAATCTCGAGGTACCCAAGGGCCAAGTAGTGATCGTCCTCGGTCCGTCGGGCTCCGGTAAGTCGACACTGTGCCGAACCATCAACCGGCTCGAACCCATCGATTCAGGCACCATCGCCGTCGACGGCAAAACCCTCCCCGAGGAGGGCAAAGCCCTTGCCGCACTTCGCGCCGACGTCGGCATGGTCTTTCAGTCCTTCAACCTGTTCGCGCACAAGACGATTCTCGAGAACGTCATGCTCGCACCGATGAAGGTCCGCAAGGCGAAGAAGGAAGACGCCAAGAAGACGGCACTGCAGTTGCTCGAACGGGTCGGCATCGCCAATCAGGCCGACAAGTACCCGGCACAACTTTCCGGTGGTCAGCAGCAGCGTGTCGCCATCGCTCGCGCGCTCGCGATGCAGCCGAAGGTGATGCTGTTCGACGAGCCGACCTCCGCTCTCGACCCCGAGATGGTCAACGAGGTCCTCGACGTCATGACCTCCCTCGCCAAGGAAGGCATGACCATGCTTGTGGTCACCCACGAGATGGGATTCGCCCGCAAGGCCGGCGATCGGGTGCTGTTCATGGCCGACGGCCAGATCGTCGAAGACACCAACCCGACAGAGTTCTTCACCCACCCCAAGTCGGATCGGGCCAAGGACTTCCTCGGAAAGATCCTCACGCACTGATCAAGTCCTGCACCGACGTCCACAAGACACCCGTCTCGACTGCACAGTTCGAATGTCGACACAATTGAGAGGATCTCCATGAAGATCAATCGTTCCGTCCGTTTCGGAATCGGAATCATGGCCATTGCATTCGCAGCAACCGCCTGCGGCGGCGGCGAGGAGAGCAAGACGGTCAGCGAGAACGCCGCTGACGGCAAGCTCACCATCGGCATCAAGTTCGACCAGCCAGGACTCGGCCTGCGCAACGCAGACGGCACGTACACCGGTTTCGACGTCGAGGTCGCGAAGTACGTTGCAAACGAATTGGGCGTCAAGCCCGAGAACATCACGTTCAAGGAGTCACCGTCCGCCCAGCGTGAGACGTTGATCCAGAACGGCGAGGTCGACTACATCGTCGCGACGTACTCCATCACCGACGCACGTAAGGAAAAGGTCGGCTTCGCCGGACCGTACTTCGTCGCCGGCCAGTCGCTGCTCGTCAATGCGGACAACACCGACATCACCGGTCCCGAATCACTGAACGGTGGCAAGATCCTGTGCTCGGTGGCTGGGTCCACCCCCGCCCAGAAGGTGAAGGACACCTACGCCAAGGACGTCCAGCTCCAGGAATTCGACACCTACTCGGCGTGCGTCGAAGCGCTGCGCAACGGCAAGGTCGACGCAGTCACGACCGACGACATCATTCTCGCCGGCTACGCAGCACAGTCCCCCGGTGCATTCCGTATCGCCGGTGAGCCGTTCACGACCGAAAATTACGGAATCGGCTTGGCCAAGGACGATTCCGAAGGCCGCGGCAAGATCAACGATGCCATCGAGAAGATGATCTCTTCCGGAGCGTGGGCAGAAGCATTCACCGAGACGGTCGGCCCGTCCGGTTACACGATGCCCGCTCCGCCCACTGTCAACCGTTACTGATCCAGCTGAGCAGTAGCCATTCCAGGTGGGGTTTCCATTTCCGGAAACCCCACCTGGGTAAGCACTTTCAACAACGACCCATGAACTGGGGAGACCGTAAGTGAAAATACTCGACGATTACGGAAGCCAGATCCTCGAAGCGTTCTGGACCACGATCCAGCTCACGATCTTCTCGGCAATCGGCGCATTGATACTCGGAGTGATTGTTGCCGCGATGCGGGTATCTCCCGTACCTGTCGCCCGATTCCTCGGCGCCGCCTATGTCACCGTCTTCCGCAATACGCCGCTCACCCTGATCCTGCTCTTTTGTGTGTTCGGTCTGTACCAAACTCTCGACATCAGCCTCGCATCGACCAGTTCGTCAACCTTCGTGATCGACAACAACTTCCGCTTGGCCGTCCTCGGACTGAGCGTCTACACCGCGTCGTTTGTGTGCGAGTCGATCCGCGCCGGAATCAACACCGTCCATGCCGGACAGGCAGAAGCAGGACGGTCCCTCGGGTTGACCTTCCTGCAGAACCTCCGACTCATCGTTCTTCCGCAGGCTTTCCGCGCTGTGATCGCACCGCTCGGTAGCGTCCTGATCGCTCTGACCAAGAACTCCACCGTCGCCGCCGTCATCGGCGTGTCCGAGGCATCGAAATTGATGAAGGAGATTCTCGAAAACGAAGCCGCACTCTTCGTGACCGCAGGAATCTTTGCAGTCGGCTTTGTCATCTTGACCCTGCCGACAGGATTGCTCTTCGGTAAGCTCGCCAAGAAATTCGAGGTCGCACGATGACTAAGCAAGCAACGGTTCTCTACGACGCACCCGGTCCGAAGGCACGGGCACTGTACCGATTCGCTTCGGTTGTCGTAGCCGTCCTCGCCCTCGCCATCGCGTATGTCGTGTACCGCGCGCTCGACGACAAGGGGCAGCTGACCTCCGCCAAATGGGATCCGTTCGTGCAGGCGGACGTCTGGACGACGTATCTGCTTCCCGGCATCAAGGGCACCTTGATTGCGGCAGCACTGTCCATCGTGCTTGCACTGATCCTCGGCGCAATTCTCGGAATCGGCAGATTGTCCGATCACCGCGTTGTGCGAATTATCAGTGGTGTCATCGTGGAATTGTTCCGAGCGATTCCCGTGCTTCTGCTGATCATCTTCATGTACGCCGTTCTTGCCGAATACAAGATCGTGAAACTCGACTACTTGGCGCTTACGGCCGTCGTGGTGAGCTTGACGCTCTACAACGGATCGGTGATCGCGGAAATCGTTCGCTCGGGAATCAACTCACTCCCCCGCGGACAAAGTGAAGCCGCCAAAGCTCTCGGTATGCGCAAATCTCAAATCATGGTGACAATCTTGCTACCCCAAGCAGTCACAACCATGCTCCCCGCACTGATATCGCAAATGGTTGTTGCGCTCAAGGATTCAGCTCTGGGTTACATCATCGGCTACACCGAACTTGTTCGACAGTCCACCCAGCTGGGTGCTGCGTTCCAGAACTACCTGCCGGCGCTCATGGTGGCTGCTGTCATCATGATCATCTTGAACTCTTCGCTGACTTACCTGGCAACCAAGGTCGAGAAACGACTGAGGTCCGGAAAGCGAAAGGGCAAGGGCCCGATCGCTCCGCCGGTCGCCGATGTTGCGGTGTCGGTTCCGGGAATGGATCTGACCAAGCCGTGAACTGATCGACCTATTGCTTCACCGGCACCAGAAGCGGGGTGTGTCACC
>NZ_VBTM01000001.1:0-172644 GCF_013277795.1 Rhodococcus sp. MS16 | reverse complement strand
TTCGGTGACACACCCCGCTTCTAGTTTTGTCGCCTACGGCTCCGCATAGTTTTGTCGCCTACGGCTCCGCATAGTTTTGTCGCCTACGGCTCCGCGGCAGCCATCTCGGCTTTGACGACCTCGTACGACATGCTCGCCGAGTAGCCCTTGCGCGCAAGCATCGCCACCAGACGTCTCATCACCTTGTCGCGATCGTCGACCGGCTTGTTGCGCAACTTCTTTCGAACGAGATCAGCTGCCCGCTCGCGCTCGTCTTCTGCATCGATCTGCGACAACGCTTCAGTTGCCACATCCTGATCGACGCCCTTGAGTCGAAGTTCGACGGCCAACGCCTTCTTGCCTTTGCCCGAATAGGTGTGACGTGAATGCACCCACTGGTTGGCAAAATCCGCGTCGTCGACGAGACCGATCTCCTGGAGACGATCGAGTGCCCGAGTAATAATGTCGGTCTCGTATCCCCGGCTGATCAGCTTCTTTTCCAACTCGGACCGACTGCGCGCGCGGTCACTCAGGAGGCGCAGGCAAGCATCCTTTGCCTGCGCCTCCGTGCCACCCTCGGCGCGCTGTGTACCTTCGCCGCGCTGCCTGCGTTCGCCGCGGTGATCGCTGCCACCACGGCTGCCCGCCCGATCGGACCGCGAGCGAGACCGTCGATAACCGGTGTCGCTGCCGCCGTCATCGTCGATGTACTCCATGACAGGGATCAGAAGTCGGCGGGAGCTTCATCGGTAGCGGTGACATCGGCACCGATACCCAGCTTTTCCTTGATCTTCTTCTCGATCTCGTCACGGATATCGGTGTTCTCCAGCAAGAACTTTCGAGCGTTTTCCTTGCCCTGACCCAACTGGTCGCCTTCGTAGGTGTACCAGGAGCCGGACTTACGGATGAACCCGTGCTCGACACCCATGTCGATGAGCGAGCCTTCCTTGCTGATGCCCTGGCCGTAGAGGATGTCGAACTCGGCCTGCTTGAACGGCGGAGCGACCTTGTTCTTGACCACCTTGACGCGGGTGCGGTTACCGACTGCGTCGGTACCGTCCTTGAGCGTCTCGATACGGCGGATGTCCAGACGGACAGACGCATAGAACTTCAAAGCCTTACCACCAGTGGTGGTTTCGGGTGAACCGAACATCACACCGATCTTCTCGCGAAGCTGGTTGATGAAGATGACGGTGGTGCCCGAGTTGTTCATGGCACCGGTGATCTTTCGCAGTGCCTGGCTCATCAAACGAGCCTGGAGACCGACGTGGCTGTCACCCATTTCGCCTTCGATTTCAGCGCGGGGAACAAGCGCTGCCACGGAGTCGACAACGATGATGTCGAGAGCGCCGGAGCGGATCAACATGTCGGTGATCTCGAGCGCCTGCTCACCGGTATCGGGCTGGGAGACCAGCAGTGCGTCGGTATCGACACCCAACTTGGCCGCGTAATCCGGATCGAGTGCGTGTTCCGCGTCGATGAATGCAGCGATGCCGCCGTTGGCCTGCGCATTGGCAACTGCGTGCAATGCAACGGTGGTCTTACCCGAGGATTCCGGGCCGTAGATCTCGACGACTCGACCACGAGGCAGGCCGCCGATGCCCAGCGCGACATCGAGCGCGATGGAACCCGTGGGGATCACCGCGATGGGCTGGCGAACGCCTTCGCCCAAGCGCATCACCGAACCCTTGCCGAAATTCTTGTCGATCTGCGCCAACGCGAGGTCGAGCGCCTTGTCCCGATCTGGTGCCTGTGGTGCCATCGTGATCCCCATTCTCAAGTCTCTTCAGTGGTGTTGCGATCAGAGTAGATCCGGCTACCGACAAACTTTTGATTCATCGTGCCGACCCACTCGAACCCTGCAGTCGCGGAAGCGGCAGTTACCACCGAACACACTCAGCATAGACGAACATCTGTTCGAAACACAGGCAAGGATCGAACATTGCCGAAACAAACTAGCGACGCGACGGCGGCACGTCGAACTCCGCGCACAACGCTCGCCACACCTCGCGGGGGTCCTGGCCTGCCTCGATAGCCTCTGCGGCAGTCAGTCCGCCAAGGCTCAGGATGACGTGGTCGAGCAGCATCGAGTCACCTCGTACCTGCCCGAACTCTTCTCGTACCAATTCGTGAAACTCGGTCAATCGCACGGGCGCCACGGTAGTCCACCCAGGCAGCTGTGCACACTCCGCACAGGTCAGGCCGCCACTCCCCCGGCCACAACTTCCCGGCACACCGCCACCGGGTCGCGGACGTCGGATGCCGTCGCCGCAGCAGCGCCGGCCGCGTCGGCGAAGCTGCGCTGGGAAAGAACCTGCAGTGCTGCGTCCCTGATGGATCCGGCATCAGCCGGTCGTACGATCACCGCACTACCGGCGCGAGCGGCACGATTGGCCAACTCCCACTGATCGCCGCCGCCGGGAACAACCACCGTCGGCACGCCGGCCGACAGAGCCTTCGCCAGCATTCCGTGCCCACCTCCGCACACCAGAACCGAAGCGTCGCGCAGCATCACGTCCTGGCGGCCGAGCCCGGCACGAACCCAATCCGGATACAGCGCGTCCGAACCGTCGAGAACCGACGCGATCAGCCGCAGCCCTGACCCTTCCAGGCCGTCGACGGTCTGCTCGAGCATTCCCACCGCACCGGTATGCGCGGTCGACGGCGCCACCATGACCAACGGTTCCGAACCTGGCGGCGGTTCCAGAATCTCGCGAGTCGGTTCCCACAACAGCGGCCCGACGACGTGCGCGTGGGCAGGCCAATCCGGCCGCGGAACTTCCAGCGCTGGAATCGTCGCGATCAATCGTGCATGTGGACCTGGATCTACTGCGGGAAGTCCGACTCCGACGCGCGCCTCGGATCGCTGAGCCAGTCCTTGTTTGATCGAACGACCCGTTGCCGCTCGCATCACCGTGTCGCGCAGGCGTCCGCGCAGCCCGACGCCGGGAGCCAACCCGCTCCCGATGGGCGGCAGGCCTCGGGACGGCGAGTACAGCGGATGAGGCGAGAGCTCCACCCACGGAATTCCCAGTCGCTCGGCAGCCAATCCACCTCCGGCAGTGAGGATGTCCGAGACCACCAGATCCGGGGCTACCGCTTTCAGATCGGGCAGCAGTTCGGTCGAGATGTACGCCGCCCGCGAGTGTATCCGCGCACCGGCGTCAAGGTCGTCGTCGCCGGGCCTCGGCGCCAAGCCTTTGAGAGGTTCGGTGTTCACTCCCGCAGCACGGGCCTTCTCCACCCATCTCGACCCGGTAAACAGGATCGGCTCGTCGCCCGCGGCGATCAGCGCCAGCGACAACGCTATTGCGGGAAAAGCATGACCCGGGTCCGGCCCGGCAACAACGGCTACTCGCACCGCATCAGCGTGTCACACGCCACAACGACCGGTCATACCGCCCGGAATGCCTGCTCCGCCTCCGGCAAGGCACGTTCACGATCGGAAGCCACCAGACCGATACGCGTCCGACGATCCAGGAGATCGTCCACGTCGAGTGCCCCCTCGTGAGACACCGCGAAGGCGAGTTCGGCGGCGCAGATATCCAGCCCGGCTACCTGACGAAGTCCGTCATCGCCCAACCCGACCACCGCTTCTGCTTCGGTGCCGTACCGCGCCACCAGCCCGGCGGGCGCTCGAACCTGGTCCAACACAGCGCGCGACGCGGCACCGACCAACGGCAGGTTGCGCGTTCGGCACGGACCCGCGTTCAATCCGCCCGCTTCGACCGCGCAGTCGACGGCGTCTTCCGCCATCTTGCGATACGTCGTGAGCTTGCCACCGACAACCGTGATCACATCGGTTGCCGACCGGACCACCGCGTGATTACGCGACAGGTCAGCAGTCGATCCCCCGCCGGTATCGAGCAACGGTCGCAAACCCGCAAAAGTGCCGAGCACATCGGCCCGGGTCAACGGAACTTCCAAAGCCGTATTGACCGTAGCGAGAAGGAAATCCACTTCCGCGTCCGACGCTTGCGGTACGTCGGGTACGGGGCCGGGCGCCGCTTCGTCGGTCAAACCGAGATAGATCCGGCCGAGTTGCGCCGGCAACGCGAAGACAAACCGATTGGTCTCACCCGGAATCGGAACCGTCAGTGCGGCAGTGGGATTACCCAGCGATTTCGCGTCGAGCACCAGATGCGTGCCGCGACTCGGACGCAGGGTGATACTGGGATCCACCTGATCTGCCCACACGCCCGTCGCGTTGACCACTGTCCGAGCCCGCAGCAGAAACTCGGTTCCGGTCAACTCGTCTCGCAACGTCGCGGACGTACCGGACACCTCGTAGGCACCCACCCTGGTCAGAATCCGAGCACCGAAAGATGCCGCTGTGCGGGCGATGTTCACAACCAGTCGAGCGTCGTCGATCAACTGTCCGTCGTAGGCCGTCAGCGCACCGCGAAGGTCCGCCTGCCGTACCGCCGGCACCAACTCTCGTGCCCGAGACGCGCTCACCGCGCGCGAGCGAGGCAACACCGACGACGGTGTCCGAGCCGTTGCCCGCAAGACGTCACCGGCTAGAAATCCGGTACGCACCAAGGACTTTCCGAAGAACGACGTCTGCGGGAGCAACGGTACGAGTTGCGGCATCGCCCGTACGAGATGCGGCGCCGTTCGCGTCATGAGGATTCCGCGTTCGACTGCACTCTCACGGGCAATACCGATATTTCCCGACGCAAGATACCGAAGTCCGCCGTGAGCAAGCTTGGAACTCCACCGACTGGTACCGAAGGCCAGGTCGTGCTTGTCCACCAACACCACACTCAGGCCACGCGTCACGGCGTCCAATGCCACACCGACACCGGTGATTCCGCCGCCGATAACCAGAAGATCCACGGAACTTCCGCGTGAGAGTTCGTCCCACTCGCGGGTCCGACGGGCGGCGTTGAGCGCCGACGGATCGGCATTCGGTCCACTGTGATCGCTGTCGGCCATCGCGCTAACCGTCCGTTCCTGCAGTCGGCGTCAGGTACGCCGACACCGCAATTCTCAACTGCTGCACCGCTGCATCGGCAGAAAGTCGATCCTGCAGTGTCGGTGCCGAGAACACCACCGACTGCGCCATCAGCAACAGCATGGACGCTATCTCGTCAGCATTTCCGTGACGGATCGATCCGTCCTGCTGCCCGGCTGTGACCACAGCAGTCATGAGTTCGAGTATCGACTTCTGGCTGGCACCAATGCGATCCACGATGTAGGTGGTCAGCAATTCCTGATCCGTCGACCGGATCTTCACGAACAGCGGATGATCGCGGATCTCGGCGACAACGTCGACCACTGCGGAGAGAAGAAGATCCCGAGCCGAACCCGTCGTCTGTATGTCGGGGAGGACCTCCCGAATTTCGCGAGTGAGGAGGTCTGCGACAACTGCTCTGGTATCCGTCCAGCGCCGGTAGACCGTCGGCCGGCTGACGCCGGCGCGCCGAGCGATCTCGGCCAACGTGGTGCGCTGCATACCGAAATCGAGCACGCACGATCGCGCGGCATCAAGAATGAGATTGTCGATCGCGAGGTTTGGAGTGCGCTGACCGTCGCCCTTTCGCGGCAGGACTTGATCATCTGCGTTACGGATTGCCATCGTGTGTAACACGCTACCCGACGCGCCGTCCGGCAGTGCGACTAGTACACGGCGTGTTCCGACTATCAGAAATAGTACAACTCGAACCCGACGGCACGGTCGGCCTCGAAGCCGGGTTTCGGCCCCGACACCATGTCGATCTGAGCCTGCGCCTGCACGCGTACCGGAATCTCACTCAGCGCCGCCAGATACCGTGAATGCTCGGCCAAGGAATCCACCGCTCGCGCCACCGTTGTACTCACGTCGACGCCGTGAGTCGGTGTCATCGAATTCACTGCAACCCACCGAACTCCGGTCCACGGTTCGAGTCCGATGTCCGACAGTTCCGGAAAGATCCACTCGTTGGCCGCGTCCGCCGTCGCGTCAAGGACACTGATTCCCAGCGCTCGGTGATCGGCACTGTTGAGATAGCCAGGGCCCCAGGTGTTCGAGAAGTTCATCGTCACTACGAGTTCCGGCCGGTGCCGCCTGATCGCGGCTGCCAACACGGAACGCAATTCGAGTCCGGCAATCAGTCGACCATCAGGAAGACCCAGGAACTCGACTTCACTCACTCCCACAACAGCGGCGCTGCGACGCTCTTCTGCCTCGCGGATGGGTCCGGACTCCGCCGGCGGCAGTCCTGCAATCCCGGCTTCCCCGCTCGTCGCGAGTACGTATCTGACGTCCTTGCCTTGATCCGTCCAGCGGGCTACCGCTGCAGCTGCGCCGTACTCGATGTCATCCGGATGGGCGACGACCACAATCGCGCGCTGCCAGTCCTCGGGGAATGGTTCCATACCGCACGATTGTGCCTGTCACATCCTCGAAACGGGTGTGTTTTCATCGTTGCCCGACATCGCCTTCACGAGGAAGTAGATGCCGACGCCCAGCGCGCCGACCACCAGAATCCAGAACAGACCCTTGATCAACGCGCCGACCACTGCAAGCGCGATCCACACGAGGACCACAGCCAACACGATTTTCCAGAACATAACGTACCTTCCTTGCCGTGAGCTTTCGGACTGGCTTAGAGAAAGTCCGTGACACCAGCCTGACACGTTCGGCCGGACAAAGCAGCAGCTCACCGGCAAGATCAGGTAAAGATCAGGGTTCACCCTGATCAACCATGACGAGACTGGGCATGCATCCAAAACACCCGTGATTCGCGCTGACGTAGACTCGCGAAGTTCCATCCAGTACGCCCTAAGGAGCACGTTCGCCGTGTCTACCACCCGAATTCCGGCCCGCGACCTCGCGCACGTTGCAGTGTTCGCGGCCCTCATCATCGCGTTGGGTCTACCGGGGGCGATCAACATCGGAATCTCCGGTGTGCCGATCACCCTTCAATCACTCGGTGTGATGATGGCCGGTGCGCTCCTCGGGCCTCGCAAGGCCGTACTGGCGGTGCTGACCGTGATCGCGCTCGGCCTGGTCGGGCTACCGGTGCTCGCCGGCGGGCGGACTGCATTATTTGCGCTGTCGAGTCCCACGGCCGGGTTCTTGATCGGCTGGATACCTGCGGCGTTTGTCATCGGATGGCTGACGACGAAGATGCTCCCGAAGTACCGAATCATTCCTGGAATCGGCATCAACCTTCTCGGCGGTGTTGTTGTTCTCTACCTCTTCGGAATCGCCGGGATGATGATCCGTGGACACATGACCTTCCTCGCCGCGTGGACCGCCAATGCCGCCTTCATCCCCCTCGATGCTGCGAAAGCCGTTGTCACCGCAGTGGTCGCCGCTCAGGTCCATCGTGCGTATCCGGCACTGCTTCGTGACAGCGTCGCCGCACGCGCAAAAACAGCAGTGGCGAACTGATTCCTCGATGAGCGAGATCATCTTCGAAGGCGTCGGGCACAGTTTCGGCGAACGCACCGTGCTCGATCGTGTCGACCTGACACTGACCGAGCAGCGCATCGGGATTGTCGGTGCAAACGGAAGCGGCAAGTCGACACTTGCCCGCATGATCAACGGATTGGTGATTCCGGCAACAGGTTCCGTCCGTATCGACGGTTTGGATACCGCCAAGAAGGGACGCGACGTACGCAAGCACGTCGGCTTTGTATTCACCGATCCCAATCATCAGATTGTCATGCCGACCGTCGCCGAGGACATCGAGTTTTCGCTGCGGCGAAGCGGACTCGGCAAGGCTGAACGGGCCCAGAAAGTCTCGTCCGTCCTCGAGCGCTTCGGATTGGCGTCACACAGCGACCATCCCACCCACCAACTGTCCGGCGGTCAGAAACAACTCCTTGCCCTGGCCGCCATCATGGTGACCGAGCCGAAGGTACTGGTGGCGGACGAACCGACAACGCTGCTCGATCTGCGCAACTCGCAGCTCATCAGCTCTGTCTTCGCGTCCCTCACACAGCAGTTGATCGTGGTGACCCACCAACTGGATCTGCTCTCCTCGTTCGATCGAGTTCTGGTGATCGATCGAGGGCTTGTCGTGGCCGACGGCCCGCCCGCGGAGTCCGTCGACTTCTACCGTTCCCTCGTCTCGTGACCACACTCGGCCACTACCGCGCCGGCACGTCCATCCTCCATCGGGCGCGGCCTGGCTACAAACTTCTCGCGCTGATCGTCGCAATCGTCGCAGTATCGGTATTCGTGCGCAGCCCTTGGCAATTGGTGCCACCCACCGTTGTTGTTGTTGCGCTCTACGTGGCCGCGCGTATTCCGTTCCGCATCGCGATCGCCCATCTGCGCCCGGCATTGTGGATGCTGCTGTTCATCGGCGGATTCCAGATACTCGTCGCCGGGTGGGAGCGCGCGGCCGTCGTCTGTGGCGTTCTGATCCTGTCGATCGCGCTGGCCGCGCTCATGGGTCTGACAACCCGCATTTCGGAAATGCTCGACGCCATCACGGCTTTCCTCACCCCGCTGCGCCGATTCGGGGTCAATCCCGAAAGAATCGCGCTCTTGCTGGCGATGACCATCCGGTGCATCCCGTTGATGTTCGAGGTCATCACACAGGTGTCCGAAGCACGCAAGGCCCGCGGTCTCGGCTTCTCACTGCGATCCTTTGCCGTTCCCGTCATCATCGGAACCCTCATGACCGCCGACGCGATGGGTGAGGCACTGGCTGCGCGCGGAGCTGACGACTGAACGCGGACCAGCTCAGCGATACTTCTGGGTGATCTCGTCGACCTCGCCGATCGCGTCGGCCAGGCTGGACAGACGCTCTGCGGCCGCGTGCAGAGCCGACAGTTCACGGTTGAATCCCACCAGGGCAGACGGGGTGTGCGGCGCCGTCAAGGTTGCGGCTGAATTGACGAGATCCTCGTACTGACCGAGTCCCGCCTGCAGTTCGCGAACGGCACCTGCGATAGTCGGTTCGAGTGTCTCGGCAACCTTGGGGGTCGATGTCACGGCCCGTTCCATCGACGCGATATCGGACGACACCGCAAACATCGCGCGCAATGCGGAATCTGCAGTCACGGTGATCTCGTCGAGTTCGCCGGGATCGATGGTGTCTGCGCGTCGCAGCACACCAAGAATTTCGAACAGCGACGTTTCTGCTCCGACCAGTCGTGACATCGGTATGAACGCGCGCGAGGACGACGGTGGCAGTCGCCGCCGGATCGGAGCGGGCGGCGGCCCGGCGTTCATCGACCGGTAGCGCCCGACTGCAACAACAGCGGGTACCGCAAACAGTGCGGCTCCCCCACCAGCGACAACAACGGACCATTCCGGCGCCGACGCCACCGCAAGCCCGGCAGTGCCGATCACGGTTCCACCGGAGATGAATCCCCAGCGCTGGGCGCGTCGCCTCGCACGTGCTCGTTTGCGCTCGAATTTTGCCCGCGGATCTTGCCACCGCCGGGCTGCCTCCGCAGCGGACGCCGTCACTTCGCGGAGCGAATCTGCAGTACGGCCCAGCGCACCGAATGCGCCGGACATGGAAACAGGAACGGCCGACCTGGGCTCTCGCTCAGGCCGGCCACCTCGTGAAGAAAACATCAGTGTGTCGAATCGTGTATCTCTGGAAAACTGCAGACCGTGGATCTACTGGCCGGTGGTTCCGGCAGCAGGCGGCTGCTTTTCGATTGATGTCGGCGCAGGTGCCGCCGCAGTCCCACCGGACGGCAGTGCCTCGCCCTTCATGGATGCGCGAATCTGCTCGAGTCGGCTGTGCCCGGCCATCTGCACGGAAGCCTGCTGGACCTCCATCATCCGACCCTGCACCGAGTTCTGGGCAAGTTCGGCCGAGCCGAGGGCATTTGCGTAGCGACGCTCGATCTTGTCGCGAACGGCGTCCAGGCTTGGCGTGTTGCCGGGTGCGGACAGCGTGCTGTCCATGGATCGCAGCGACTCGCTGACGCGTTCCTGCATCTTGGCCTGCTCGAGCTGGCTGAGCAGCTTCGTGCGCTCGGCAACCTTGGCCTGAAGCGTCATAGCGTTCTGTTCGACGGCCTTCTTCGCCTGCGCGGCAGCCTGCAACGACTGATCGTGCAGCGCCTTGAGATCCTCGACACCCTGCTCGGCGGTGACGAGCTGAGCGGCAAAAGCCTCAGCGGCATTTGTGTACTGGATCGCCTTGTCATTGTCGCCCGCGGCGGCAGCCTGATCGGCGAGGTTGACGGCCTGACGCGCGTTGGCGTTGAGCTTTTCGACCTCGTCGAGCTGACGACTGAGCTTCATTTCGAGCTGACGCTGATTACCGATCACCGACGCGGCCTGCTGCGAGAGCGCCTGGTGCTGACGCTGCGCGTCCTCGATCGCCTGCTGGATCTGGATCTTCGGGTCGGCGTTCTCGTCGATCTTCGAATTGAAGAGCGCCATCAGGTACTTCCAGCCCTTGACGAAAGGATTAGCCATGGGTTTGATCCTGCCTCCATCTGATGCGCCGCGCGCTACGCGACCCGGTGAACGACCGTCGCACACCGAAACTCACCAATACATCAGGGCTGCGCTCCAACTGCCCTGACCCTGCACTGCCATACCGGTATATCTACCGAATCTATCGGGTTCAAGCGGCCAGTAGCTACGCAGCAGCCAAACTGCGCGCGTTGGGCGCCGGAATCACCACTCGGGTATCCCGGGCGATGGACGGCGAACCGGACACCTGTGCCGACACAGCAGCGGCTGCACCGGTCGGCGCGGCACCGGAAACCGGACGACCGAGCGCAGAGTTGGACTTCTTGGTGGCCAGAGTTTCACTGACGTCGACCAACACGTCGGACAGCGGTACGGCAAGCGCATCGCAGATCGCGGCCAGCAGTTCACTCGACGCTTCCTTGCGTCCACGTTCCACCTCGGACAGGTAGCCCAAGCTCACACGCGCACTGTTCGACACCTCACGTAGCGTGCGACTCTGCGAAACGCGCGTACGCCGGAGACTGTCACCGATTGCCTCACGCAATAGCAGCGCCATCTCGCTCCTCCTTCATCCGTCGTGCCGTACCTGTCTTTTCACAGGTCCGCACCGTCACCTGGCCACATCGGTACCGTCTCGACACCGTGGCTGTTGCACACCTTCACAACAGTCAACGTCCGAACTCGACCGATTGGTTCCCGAGCCTATCGTGCCCGGCGCTCTTCAACACGATCACATAACCGCGACACGGCTGCCGCGACTGCAGCGATTCGAATCTCCCACCGCTCTCCTGTCAACGACAGACGCTCACACAGAGTTCCGTCGGGCCCGGCAATCCCCAAGAACACCGTGCCGACAGGGTTCCCGTCTTGTTCGGTCGGCCCCGCTACACCGGTCAGTCCGACACCCCAATCGGCGACGCACCGAGTGCGGGCACCGTCGGCCAGAGCAATCGCCGTGGATGCGGACACCGGGCCGTCGAGCGCCAACGCATCTGGATCTACGCCTGCCAGCGTCGCTTTCAGATCGGTGGCGTACACCACCAGGCCACCGCGCAGGACTTGGCTCGATCCGGGAACCGACGCAAGCGCAGCAGTGAACAGTCCGGCCGTCAGCGACTCGGCAGCCGCGACGCTCTCCCCCGCCACCACCAACGCGGCGACCAGTTCGCCGACTCCGAGGTCGAGCAGCGGATCGCGCACAGGTCAGTGTCCGTCTCGTTCGGCGAACCGGACGCCGGCGCGCAATCTGATGGCTTGAACAACATATTCGAGGCCGGTGACGACTGTCAGCACAACCGCCGCGGCCATCAGGAGCCAGCTGACCACGTCCCAGCTGCTCGGCAATGGGCACAGGTAGAAACCGATCGCTACGGCCTGGACGAGGGTCTTGAGCTTGCCGCCCTTGCCGGCAGGAATCACAGCATGGCGGAGCACGGCAAAACGCAGCAGCGTGATTCCGAGTTCGCGGGCGATGATCACGCCGGTCACCCACCACGACAGATCGCCGAGTAGCGACAACCCGATAAGCGCAGCGCCGATCAGCGCCTTGTCCGCGATGGGATCCATCAACTTGCCGAAGTCGGTGACCAGGCCGTACTTCCTGGCCAACTGGCCGTCGATCCGGTCGGTCACCGCAGCGACGATGAAGATCGCCATCGCGCCCAGACGCCACGACGTCGACTGACCGTCGTCGACAAAAAGCACGACGAGAAAGACCGGAACAAGAACGATCCGAATCATCGTCAAGATGTTCGCGATATTGAAAAGTGGGACGGGTTTGTCGGCCGGTGTTTCTCCAGTGGGCCCTACAGCAGCCCGATGGGCATCTGCTTGATCACGCGGGGAACTCATCGGATCACCGCGCGGAAGGCGGGCCGAACCCGGACGGTGACCGGGCGGGCGGGGTATTTCGTGGAGCGGACAGGCACGCGACTCAGAATATCGGTAGACCCATTGACTAATGTGCACCACATGACTTCCACCGCGCGCAGCGACACCGAGAGCCACTTGATCGTGCGGCGGGCACGAACATCCGACGTCCCGGAAATCAAACGCCTCATCGACATCTATGCCGGCAAGATTCTGCTGGAAAAGAACCTGGTGACGTTGTACGAGGCTGTGCAGGAGTTCTGGGTCGCCGAAAAGGACGGCCAAATTCTGGGTTGCGGGGCGATGCACGTCCTGTGGGCGGACCTCGGCGAGATTCGCACTGTGGCAGTCGATCCCACCGTCAAGGGCCAGGGAGCAGGCTTCCAGGTGGTCGACAAACTGATCGAAGTTGCACGCGAGTTGGAATTGGAGCGGTTGTTCGTGTTGACCTTCGAGACCGACTTCTTCCACCGCCACGGCTTCGTCGAAATCGAAGGAACTCCGGTCACCGCCGAGGTCTATACCGAGATGTGCCGGTCATACGACGCCGGTGTCGCCGAGTTCCTCGATCTCAGTTACGTCAAACCCAACACCCTCGGAAATACCCGTATGCTTCTGACGCTCTGATCGGTTCACTCACATCCCGAAAGCGGTCCCGATGTCGTTGTTCCTCGTCGAATACACCTATGACCCCGCAAAAAACGCCGAGCGTGACGCCCTCCGCCCCGATCACCGGGCATGGCTCGGTGATCTTCTCGAGCGTGACATCGTCGTGACGTCCGGCCCGTTCGCCGACGGCCTCGGAGCACTCATCATCGTCGACACGGCAGACGCCGACACCGTGGCACTTCTCTTCACGCACGATCCGTTTGCCAAAGCCGATCTAGTCGCGAATATCCGGATCACCGAGTGGGTGCCGGTACTGGGTCAGTTGGCCTGAACCTACTCAGGCGCGGTCGCGGGTCTTCATCAGGCTCGCGACCGTGGTCACGGCCAACACACCGATGATGACGGACAGGGACAATGCCGTCGAAATCTCCGGCACGCTGACGTGTTCGCCGCCGTTGACAAACGGCAGCGTGTTCTCGTGCAATGCGTGCAGGACAAGCTTGACGCCGATGAACGCGAGGATGATCGACAGCCCGTACGAGAGGTAGACCAACCGCTCGAGCAGTCCGCCGATGAGGAAATACAGTTGGCGTAGGCCCATCAACGCAAAGGCGTTGGCGGTGAACACGATGTACGGCTCCTGGGTCAGACCGTAGATCGCCGGGATGGAATCCAGCGCGAACAACACATCCGCAAATCCGATGGCAATGAGCGCCAACATCAACGGCGTAATGACACGCTTGCCGTCGATCCTGGTGATCAATTTGTCGCCGTCGTACTCCTCGGTAGTGGGCAGTACACGCTTCACAATGCTGATGATGCGGCTGTCACGTTTCTCTTCGGCTTCCTTCTCGTGTCCGTGGTCGCGGACCAACGTGTACGCGGTGTAGATCAGGAAGGCTCCGAAGAGGTAGAACACCCAGCTGTAGGCATTGATGGCCGCAGCGCCCACCGCAATGAAAATCCCTCGCATCACCAATGCGAG
The DNA here is from genome assembly GCF_013277795.1 of Rhodococcus sp. MS16. Taxonomy (NCBI): domain Bacteria; kingdom Bacillati; phylum Actinomycetota; class Actinomycetes; order Mycobacteriales; family Nocardiaceae; genus Rhodococcus; species Rhodococcus sp. MS16. Next base: position 158,818 of record NZ_VBTM01000001.1, on the reverse strand, counting down.
CACGATTCCGATCAGCAGGACCTTCTGCTGGTACTGGGGCGGGACCGCAAACGTCGACATGATGATGACAAACACAAAAAGGTTGTCGACGGACAGCGCCTTCTCCGTGACGTAGCCGGCAAAGTACTCGCCGCCGTACGTCGTCCCCCAGATCCACATCACGATCAGACCGAAAATTATCGCGATCGAGATGTAGACCGTCGACCAGAAGGCCGACTCACGGAAGGTCGGTGCATGAGGCGTCCGGACATGCGCGAAGAAATCGAAGACAAACAGGCCGAGTATCACCACTATCGTGATAACCCACGTCAACGGTGTCACATGCACGAGCAGCCTCCGATCGTCTGCCGACGGTTACCCGCCGACCCACGTCACTAGTCGTCGGATGAACTATCCTCCGGATCGCCGCCCCGAATGGACCACAACAATCCGTCCAACTCGTCGGGCTTCACCAGCACCTCGCGAGCCTTGGACCCTTCACTCGGTCCCACGATTCCACGATTCTCCATGAGGTCGATGAGTCGTCCGGCCTTCGCGAACCCGACGCGCAGTTTGCGTTGCAGCATCGACGTGGAACCGAACTGGCTGGTCACGACAAGTTCGACAGCTTGGAGCAGCACGTCCATGTCGTCCCCGATATCGGGATCGACGTCCTTCTTCTCGCCGGCCTTCGCAGCGGTGACGCCTTCGGTGTACTCGGGTTCTGCTTGGTTCTTCGCAAAATCCACGACCGCGGTGATTTCTTCGTCCGTGATGAATGCGCCCTGCATACGGGTCGGCTTACCGGCACCCATGGGGAGGAACAGTCCGTCACCCATACCGATGAGCTTCTCGGCTCCCGGCTGATCGAGGATGACTCGCGAGTCCGTCAGGGACGACGTCGCAAACGCCAATCGGGACGGCACGTTCGTCTTGATCAGACCGGTGACGACGTCGACGGACGGGCGCTGTGTCGCGAGCACCAAGTGGATACCCGCGGCACGTGCCTTCTGCGTGATTCGCACGATGGCCTCTTCGACGTCACGCGGAGCGGTCATCATGAGGTCTGCCAACTCGTCGACGATCGCCAGGATGTAGGGGTACGGCCGGTAGACGCGTTCGCTACCCAGCGGTGCGGTGATCTCGCCGGATTTCACCTTCGCATTGAAATCGTCGATGTGCCGTACCCGGTTGACCTGCATGTCCTGGTAGCGCTGCTCCATCTCCTCGACCAGCCACGCAAGCGCGGCCGCCGCCTTCTTCGGCTGCGTGATGATGGGCGTGATCAAATGCGGAATACCCTCGTACGGCGTCAGTTCGACCATCTTGGGGTCGATCAGGATCATCCGAACTTCGTCGGGAGTCGCGCGGGTCAGCAGCGACACGAGCATCGAGTTCACGAAGCTCGACTTACCCGAGCCGGTGGAACCGGCAACCAGCAAGTGGGGCATCTTCGCGAGGTTCGCATGGACGAAGTCGCCCTCGATGTCCTTACCCAGTCCGATCACGAGCGGGTGGTGTTCGCGTCGCATGCTCGGCGCCGTCAGCACGTCGGCCAAGCGGACCAGTTCGCGGTCCGAGTTGGGCACCTCGATGCCCACGGCCGACTTGCCCGGAATCGGAGCGAGAAGACGCACGTTGTCGGTGGCCACCGCGTACGCGATGTTTCGAGCGAGCGCGGTGATCTTCTCGACCTTGACGCCAGGACCGAGTTCCACCTCGTACCGCGTTACTGTCGGTCCGCGCGTGAATCCGGTGACGGCAGCATCGATCTTGAACTGTTCGAGTACCTCGCTGATCGCCTCGATCATCGCGTCGTTCGCCGAACTGCGCAGTTTCGGCGGGTCGCCGTCGATCAGCAGCGATGTGGGCGGAAGGTTGTAGTCGCCGTCCGTCACACGATCGGTGACAAAGCTTTCGGCCTCTTCGGGTTCCGGCTCGGGCTTGGGTGCCGGCTTCGCCACCGGAACCGATCGCGCGGGAGGTCTGGTCCGGGTCACCGGCTTTTCGGCGACCGGCGCTTCCGCAGCGGAGGCGGTCTCGTCCGCTGCCGGGGCAACTTCGTCCGGGTCCGCTGACCACAGGTCGAGGATTTCGGTCTTCTTGTCGCCGGATTCGAATTCGTCCGTCGGGTAGTTGTCGATCGGCGCCCGGCGGCTCGACCGTTTGGACGGCCGCAGCGGAGGCTCCGCATACGTGTCCACCGGATAACCGTCGGCGTCGAACTCCGATGACTCGTACGAGCCTCCCCCGTAGTCGCGACCGTAGCTGTCGTCGTCGAATTCGCTGCCGTAGTCCTCGAATTCGTCGTCGTCGCCGGACGGAGATCCGAAGAAGGACTGAAACTTGCCGGGGACCTGTCGCAGGGTGGTTCCGGTCAACAACAGGATTCCGAAGCCGACGGCGATCACCAGCAACGGAACCGAGAGCCAGGCCGTCAGACCATTGGTCAATGGTCCGCCGACAACAGAGCCGACAAATCCGGCTCCGATTTCACGTGTGTCCGCAGTTGTCTCCGCACCGGAACCGATGTGCCACAAGCCCAGTGCGGGTAGCCCCACCAGCAGCGAACCCATGATGAGACGGGTCCGGATCTCGGGGCGTGGCTCCGTGCGCATCAGCAGGATTGCGATTCCGACACACAAGATCGGCAGAACGGCCGACACAGCACCGAACACCGCGCGAACGGCCGTTTCGATTCCGCCGCCGATCGGTCCGCCCGCCGCGAACCACACACTGCCCGCGACGACAACACTGAAAGCAATGAGCCCGAGGGCAATTCCGTCGCGTCGGTGGCCTGCCTCGATATCGCCGACTTTGCTCACCGTGCGAGTGGTAGCGCCGACGCCACGAGCGGCCAGCGACCACCCGGCGGCAATGCCTTTGCCGACAACATCGAGCGGGCTTGCACTCTGCTTCGACTTCGCGACCGGACGGCGAGCCGCCGAGGACGCACCGGACGCCTTCCTGGGGGCTGCCTTCTTCGCCGGCGCTTTCCTCGGCGTCGATTTGGCTCCTTTACCCGCGCCCGCGCGGCCACCGGCGTGCGACGCCGTCGTGACGTTGCGGGGGGTGGAGACTGTTCGTGTTCGCGACTTTGCCGCGGGAGTTGACGCTGACGACCTGGTCGATGCCCTGGACGCGGACGTGCTTGTACTCGAACCTGTACCGGATCCTCGGGCGCTCGACTTACCTGCCATGACGTTCAGGCTAGTCGGTGCAACCCCATCCGGACCATCCGCAACACCAGCAACACCGTTCATACGTGCGAATCGTGATGTTCGCTACGCCGGCCGAATGGATCGAGCGCCGAATCAGAAACCGCGATCCAAGCCCATGACGGACTGGACGTCGGCCAGTTCTCCTTTGGCTTCGATCACCACTTCGTTGCGTCCGAAAGCGTGTAACAAGAGCTCGGCCGGCTCTCCCTGCAGAACCACCGTCCGGGTATCTGCTTTGTGCACAACGGCACTTTCACCCGACGGTAATTCGAAGATCACTTCGACGTCAGACTTCCGGTACCCCAGCTTGGCTACCTGGCGTGCGTACTTCCACAAATCCGCCTGACGATCTTGTGGCAGCGCCCTGGCCACCCAATGCTGATGCGCTCGGCGCACATCCTCGTGATGGACGAACATCTCGGTGGTGTTGACCTGAGAATCGAGCCAGTACATCGGCGACCAGCGCGGCGGTCCGCTGCGAACGTCACGGAGTAGTTCTTCCCACGGGCGCGATGCGGCCGCTTTTCTGACGCTCTCGGTATGTCCGGCCAAGGCACTGATCATGATTCCGGGAGCGGCGTCGAGACGCCGCTCCCGGACGATCAAATGTGCTGCCAGGTCACGATTTGTCCACTCCCCGCACAGAGTGGGTGCATCGGGGCCGAATTCGACCATGCTGTCCACCAGGGCGAGTCGTTCGTCATGTGCGAAGGTCACCTTCGCCAACGTACGCGAAACTTCTCCCTCTACCGGGAGAAGTCGCTCAGGAAACCGCGATAACCGTCGGAATGATCATCGGGCGACGACGGTACTTGTCCGCAACCCAACGGCCGACCACGCGACGCACCGACTGTGCGATGCGATGTGCGTCGGTGATTCCTTCGCCCGCGAGGCGCAGAAGATCTGCTTCCACGAGTTGTGCAGCGTCCTTGAGAGCGGTCGGGTCGTCGGAGAATCCACGTCCGGACACCTCGGGGGTACTGACCGCGCGTCCCGTCGACTCGTTGATGACGATGGTGATGGCGATGAAGCCACCCTCACCGAGCACCAGACGGTCCGAGAGCGTCGGCTCGCCGACATCGCCTACGGAGAGTCCATCGACGTACACGTGTCCGACCGGAACGCGTCCGACGATCTCGGCAAGACCGTCGACCATGTCGACGACAACGCCGTCCTCGGCCAGCACGATGCGTTCTTCCGGAACACCCGTCGCCTTGGCCAAGGCTGCATTTGCGCGCAGGTGGCGCCATTCACCGTGCACCGGCATGGCATTGGTGGGGCGCACCGCGTTGTACAGGTACAGCAACTCACCGGCGGAGGCGTGACCCGATACGTGGACCTTGGCGCTTTGCTGCGTGACGACAGTGGCGCCACGCTTGGCCAAACCGTTGACCACGGCAAAGACGGAGTTCTCGTTGCCAGGGATCAGCGAGGACGCAAGAACGACGAGGTCGTTGGCACGGATGTTGATCTGGCGATGCTCACCGCGAGCCATCCGCGAGAGCGCTGCGAGAGGCTCGCCCTGCGAACCCGTGGAGATGAGAACCAGTCGATCATCGGGAAGTGTGGCTGCGGTATCGATGTCGACGACCAGACCGTCTGGCACCCGCAGGTAGCCGAGATCCTGTGCGATCTGCATGTTCCGGACCATCGACCGGCCGACGAACACGATGCGACGGTTGTACCGCGCCGCGACGTCGACAACCTGCTGGATACGGTGCACGTGGCTGGCGAACGACGCCACGATGACGCGTTGCTTGGCCTTGCCGATGACGTTGTCGAGCACGCCGCCGATTTCGCGTTCGGGCGTGACGAATCCCGGCACTTCCGCATTGGTGGAGTCGACGAGGAAAAGGTCGACACCCTCGTCACCGAGGCGGGAGAATCCGGCGAGGTCGGTCAGGCGCCCGTCGAGCGGAAGCTGATCGAGCTTGATGTCACCGGTGTGAAGTATAACTCCGGCGTCGGTGCGGATCGCAATGGCGAGCGCGTCCGGGATGGAGTGGTTGACCGCGAAGTACTCGCAGTCGAACGGACCGTGCGTGGTGGAGTCACCTTCCACGACCTCGACGAGGTTGGGCCGCAGGCGATGTTCACGGCACTTCGCCGCCACGAGCGCGAGTGTGAACTTGGCACCGATGACGGGAATGTCCGCGCGCAGGCGCAACAAGAACGGCAACGCGCCGATGTGGTCTTCGTGGCCGTGCGTGAGGATGACGGCTTCGACGTCGTCCATGCGGTCTTCGATGTAACGGAAGTCCGGGAGGATGAGGTCGACGCCGGGCTGCTGGTCCTCGGGGAACAGAACGCCACAGTCGACGATCAGCAACTTGCCCTTGTGTTCGAAGACGGTCATGTTTCGACCGATTTCGCCGATACCGCCGAGCGCAACAACACGAAGTCCACTGGCCGGGGCCTTGGGCGGCATGCCCAGACGCGCGGTCGGGTCCACCTGCGGACGGTTGTCGGGACGCTTGTTCCCGGAACGCGAGTTACCGGACTTGCCGGCTGACGGGCGGTTGCCTGCAGCGCTCTTCCGGGCTTGTTTTTGCGGTGCTGCGTTTTGCGGCGCCGATTTCTGGGCTGCAGCCTTTTGCGGTGCAGCCTTTTGCGGTGCAGCCTTTTTCGGGGCCGACGCCGCGGCAGCAGGCTCAGCTGCTACCGGAGCCGGAGCTGCCGGCGGGGTTGCCGGCGTAGCTGATTCGGGTGCCGGGATCGAAGGCGGTCCGGCTTGGCGACTGGCACTACGACGTCGGGGGGGACGGGTCATTTACAAAACTCCTGCCGCATGCAGATCGGCGGCCAAACCGTCGATCTGCTCTTTAGTGGGTGCAACCTGCGGAAGGCGCGGTTCTCCGACATCGATACCGATGAGTCGCAGACCCGCCTTCGACGCGCTGACGCCACCCAAACGGGCGACGGAACGGATCACAGGGATCAAACTGAGGTTTATTTCGCGTGCACGGGCGATGTCGCCGGTGACAAATGCGGTGTGAAGCTCACGCAGTCGACCAGGAACCAGGTGTCCGATGACGCTGACGAAGCCGGTGGCTCCGACTGCGAGCCACGGGAGGTTCAACGGGTCGTCGCCGGAGAAGAACTGAAGTTCGGTGGTGCCGATCAATTCTGCACCCGCGTTGAGATCACCCTTGGCGTCTTTGACGGCCTTGATGCGGGGATGCTCGGCAAGACGACGGATTGTCTCCGTCTCGATGGGGACAACGGAGCGGGGCGGAATGTCGTAGAGCATGACGGGCAGGTCGGTGGCGTCGGCAACTGCGGTGAAGTGCGCGTAGAGCCCGGCCTGCGGGGGACGTGAGTAGTACGGCGTGACAACAAGAAGGCCGTGAGCGCCGACGCGGGCCGCGTCGCGGGCGAGTTCGACACTGTGTGCAGTGTCGTTGCTGCCGGCTCCGGCAACGATCTTGGCGCGGTCGCCAACGGCGTCGATTACCGCGCGGAGCAGGTCGAGCTTCTCCGATTCGGTGGTGGTCGGAGACTCACCCGTTGTGCCGGCAAGGACAAGGCCGTCGCAGCCGTTGTCGACGAGATGGGCTGCGAGGCGCACGCCCGTGTCGACGTCCAGCTTCCCGTCGGCAGTGAACGGGGTCACCATCGCAACGGAAATGGTGCCGAACGGACGCTCGACGAGAGAAGCGGAATCACCGTAGGTCATGGTCAGAAGGTTACCCGGTCAGTCGCTTACTTCTGCACACGAGTCTTCAGTCGAGTCGCGAACGTAACTTCACTCGGCAGCGAACGAGCTGACGGCAATTTCCGATCCGTCACTTCTGCGCAGAATCTCGTAGTCTCCGAACACATTTGGCGCAGCGGTTTGAAGTTGCCGCAAGCACTCGATCGCGACGCGCCTGATCTCGACGTCCGCGTGCTCGGTGGCGCGCATATCCACGAAGTGTCGCCAAGCACGGTAGTTTCCGCTGACTACGAGACGGGTTTCCGTGGCATTGGGCAGCACCGAGCGAGCGGCTTGACGCGCTTGCTTGCCGCGCACGGGTGCGCCGGGGACGGACTGCAATTTGCCTTCCAACGCAGCGAGCAGTTCGCCGTAGGCCCGTCGACTTTCCTCGGTGGCGGCCAGGAACAGCGCTTCGAGTTCCGGGTCACCTTCGACAGCCGGCGGGACCACGACGCTTGCATCGTTCTCCCTAACGAACCGCTGGGAGAGTTGCGAGTACGAGAAGTGGCGGTGACGGATCAATTCGTGGGTACAGGAGCGCGAGATTCCGGTGATGTAGAAACTGACCGTCGCATGTTCGAGGACAGACGAATGCCCGACTTCTAGGAGATGTCGAATGTATCCGGCGTTCGTGGCTGTGCGCGGGTTGGGCTTGGACCAACTCTGATAGCAGGCGCGGCCGGCGAATTCCGCAAGTGCCTCACCGCCGTCGGCATCGGTTTCCCAGTCGATGTCGTCCGGCGGGAAGAACTCGGACTTTGCCACCATCTGCACTTTCAGTGACACCGTGTGCGGCACTACATACTCCTCGAGTCCGCCGGACACTTCCGGCTGTCAGGCCAACCGGACGCTTCCGGCCTTGCTGCGCGGCAACTCTATAGGCAGAAACCACCTGGGAAGCCCTGACGCCAGACGGCACCTTGACTGACGTCACTTTTGACGTCACTGTGGTGTCATGGATATTTCGGAGTACACCGCAAAGCTGCACGATGACCTCGTCACGGCGGCCGAACTCGGCGACGACCACACCCGTCGCATCGCGGCGTCACTCGCGGCCGCCATGGAACCGTCGATACGCCTCGTTCTGCTGGCCGCGGCAACCGAGCTCGCCAAGGAAATCGGAGCCGAGATCGAGGACCGCGACGTCAAGGTCCATCTCGACGGCAACAACATTCTGGTCGACGTCCAGAAAGCATCGAAGGATTCCGGGGCCGAGGAGCCCGCCAAGGAAAACGTCTACTCGTTCGACGACGTCAGCGGCGACATCAGCCGGGTCACCCTGCGCATGATGGAGCAGATCAAGGCCCGCGCCGAAGAAGCCGCAAATCAGAACGGCGTCTCCTTGAATTCGTGGGTGTCGCAAGCCGTGCAAGGCGCTTTGCGGGATCAGATGCGTAAGAACGGCATGGACTGATCTAATTGCGTCCGAGCAAGTCCACGAAGTTGTTGCCGTCAGGCATGTAAGGAGTAGACGTATGGCCGTTTCGGGCGTCAAGGAATTCGAGATCAAGGCCGATCCGGCCACGGTCATGGCAGCGGTTGCAGCGGTGGACCGGTTGCCCGAATGGTCGTCTGCGCACAAGAAGATCACGATCGAGACCACACATGACGACGGTCGGCCGCATCGCGTCCGGATGGCCGTGTCGATTCTCGGCATCAACGACGAGCAAGTTGTGGACTACACCTTCGACGGTGACGAGAAGGTGAGCTGGACCCTCGTCGAGAGTGGACAGCAGAACCAGCAGGACGGCTCGTACACCCTCACCCCCACCGATGGCGGAACGAAGATCAGTTTTGAACTGACCATCGACCCCAAGATTCCGCTGCCGGGATTCCTGGTGAAGAAAGCCCAGAAGACGGCGCTGGAGACCGCCAGCAAGGGACTGACGAAGTTCGTCGAAAACTTCTGACAGTCAGCACTATTCGCGCACAACCCTCGCGTCCCGCAAGCTCGGACGCGAGGGTTGCCGCATTTCACGAACCCCCCGGACCGCCGCACTCGACGGAAAGTCCTTGGTGAAGTTCATGATTCACTGCCGCGACGGATAGTCGCGGGGTAACGTCGGCCTCGTGTCCGACGCGGCAGCACCTCCTCGCACCCCCGCCACCGTGCGTGTGCTCGTCTTCAGCGACGACGCCCACACGCGCGAACAGGTCCGCCTCGCCCTCGGCGAGCGCCCCCATCCGGATCTCCCACCGATCGAATACGTCGAGGTGGCCACAGCACCGGTGGTGATCGATCGACTCGACCGCGGCGGCATCGACCTCGCCATTCTCGACGGCGAGGCAAGCCCGGCCGGGGGCATGGGCGTCGCGAAGCAACTCAAAGACGAGATCGCGAACTGCCCGCCGATCGTGATTCTGACCGGTCGACCCGACGACGCCTGGCTCGCGTCGTGGTCACGCGCGGAAGCTGCCGTTTCCCAACCACTCGACCCGATCGAACTGGCGTCGGCCGTCATTCGTTTGCTCCGCGTTCGCCTGAACCTCTGATCGGCCGGTGCCTACACAGTTCCCTTGCGGCGGCGAGCACTTCGGCATCTCGGGAGCAAAACTCCACAGTTCGAAAATCAGCCCCAATGTCGGAGGCACCACCTAGGGTAAGTGTCACAGGTCACACGATCGGCGAGATGCTGGCAGTATCGATCTGGCAGGGACAGCAGGGCCTTCTGGGGCAGCGTCATTCACGGGGCGTCACGCTAAACGGAGAGAGGTTCGGTGCGACATGAACGCGTATGTGCCAATTCTCGTTCTGGGTGCCATTGCGATGGCCTTTGCCGTGGTGTCAGTCGTTCTTGCCTCCGTCGTCGGGCCTCGCCGGTACAACCGCGCGAAACTCGAAGCCTACGAATGTGGCATCGAACCGGCGCCCCGCGCCGTCGGTGGCGGACGGTTTCCCGTCAAGTTCTATCTGACGGCCATGCTGTTCATCATCTTCGACATCGAAATCGTCTTCCTCTATCCCTGGGCAGTCCATTTCGATTCGCTCGGTTTGTTCGGACTCGCGGCCATGGGCCTGTTCGTCGTGAACGTCTCGGTTGCGTATGCCTACGAATGGAGACGAGGCGGTCTGAGTTGGGACTGACCTGATTTCCCCGCAGTTGCAAACACAGCAAGTGCACACGCATCCGACGGCAACTCTCACGACGGAAACGAGTCGAATATGGGTCTTGAAGAAAAGCTTCCGAGCGGTTTTCTCCTGACAACTGTCGAGGGCCTGGCCGGCTACTTCCGCAAGGGATCGCTGTGGCCGGCAACCTTTGGACTTGCGTGCTGCGCCATCGAGATGATGTCGACTACGTCCGGCCGATTCGACTTGGCGCGCTTCGGCATGGAAGCCTTCCGCGCGTCACCCCGGCAGGCAGACCTGATGATCGTCGCCGGACGGGTCAGTCAAAAGATGGCGCCGGTCCTGCGGCAGGTCTACGACCAGATGGCCGAACCCAAATGGGTGCTCTCCATGGGTGTCTGCGCGTCGTCGGGCGGAATGTTCAACAACTACGCGATAGTCCAGGGTGTCGATCACATCGTGCCGGTCGACATCTACCTGCCTGGATGCCCGCCACGTCCGGAGATGCTGCTCAACGCAATTATCGAACTGCACAAAAAGATTCAGGACATGCCACTCGGCGTCAACCGCGAAGAAGCACGCGCCGCTGCCGAGCGCGCCGCACTGGCGTCCACTCCCCTGATCGACATCAAGGGACTGCTGCGATGACCGATGAATCCTCCGACCGCCGCGGAATGTTCGGCGCACGCGGCAGTGGCGACACATCCGGGTACAACCGGTTGGCCCGCCCTGCCGCCGCACCGGATGCTGCGACGCGGCCATATGGCGGATACTTCGACGAGATCGCGGACGGATTGTCGGCTGCACTGTCGGACAACGGAACTGCCTTCGACGACGCGGTCGAGAAGGTGGTGATCTTCCGCGACGAGTTGACGTTGCACATCGAACGTTCGTACCTACCCCAGGTGGCCCGCCGTCTGCGAGACGAACCGGACTTGCGGTTCGAATTGTGCCTCGGAGTCAACGGCGTTCACTACCCACAGGATGCCGGACGCGAACTGCACGCGGTGTACCCCTTCTCGTCGATCACCCACAATCGTCGTATCCGGTTGGAGGTGTCGGTACCGGATTCCGATCCGCACATTCCCTCGCTGGTGGGCACCTACCCGGCCAACGACTGGCACGAACGCGAAACCTACGACTTCTTCGGCATCATCTTCGACGGCCATCCTTCGCTCACTCGCATCGAGATGCCGGACGACTGGCAGGGCCACCCCCAGCGCAAGGACTACCCGCTGGGCGGAATCCCCGTCGAATACAAGGGAGCACACATCCCGCCACCCGACGAGCGCAGGTCGTACATCTGATGAACAACATGGCTGACACACCATCACAGGAGACGGTCTACACCGCCTCAGGTCAGGACTGGGACCAGATAGTCGCCGCGGCGGCAGCGGGCCGATCCGATGCCGGTGCCGAACGCATCGTCGTCAACATGGGGCCACAGCACCCGTCGACGCACGGCGTGCTCCGTCTCATTCTCGAGATCGAGGGCGAGACGGTAATCGAGGCGCGATGCGGAATCGGCTACCTGCACACCGGAATCGAGAAGAACCTCGAATACCGGAACTGGACTCAGGGCGTCACTTTTGTCACCCGTATGGATTATCTGTCTCCGTTCTTCAACGAAACCGCGTACTGCCTGGGCGTCGAGAAGCTACTCGGTATCACCGATGACGTCCCGGAACGCGCCACCGTTGTGCGCGTGATGTTGATGGAACTCAACCGGATCTCCTCACACCTTGTTGCGCTGGCTACTGGCGGTATGGAGTTGGGCGCTGTCACTGCCATGCTGTTCGGGTTCCGCGAGCGCGAACTGATACTCGACGTCTTCGAGACCATCACCGGTCTTCGGATGAATCATGCGTTCATCCGTCCAGGCGGACTGGCTCAGGATCTACCCGCAGGTTCGATTCCGAAGATCCGCGAACTGTTGAAGGTTCTGCCGAATCGTCTGCGCGACATGGAGTTGATGCTCACCGACAACACGATCTGGAAGGCGCGAACCAGCGGCATCGGATACCTGGACCTCACCGGATGCATGGCGCTCGGCATCACCGGTCCGGTACTTCGGGCCACCGGCCTCCCCCACGATCAGCGTCGAGCGCAGCCCTACTGCGGTTACGAAAACTACGAGTTCGACGTCATCACACACACCGGGTCCGATTGTTACGGAAGGTACTTCATTCGGGTGGAGGAGATGAAGGAGTCCTTGAAGATCGTCGAACAATGCCTCGACAAGCTGGCCCCGGGACCGATCATGGTCGACGATCGGAAAATTGCGTGGCCTGCAGATCTCCAGGTAGGTGATGACGGACTCGGCAATTCGCAGAAGCACGTCGGCAAGATCATGGAGTCGTCGATGGAAGGCCTCATCCACCACTTCAAATTGGTGACCGAGGGTATCCGCGTTCCGGCCGGTCAGGTGTACGTGGCCGTGGAATCGCCACGCGGAGAACTCGGCGTTCACATGGTGTCCGACGGCGGCACCCGTCCGTACCGAGTGCATTTCCGGGATCCGTCGTTCACGAACCTCCAAGCGGTAGCTGCGATGTGTGAGGGAGGCATGGTGTCCGATGTGATCGCGTCGGTGGCCAGCATCGATCCAGTCATGGGCGGAGTGGACCGATGACAGACTCCACGAAAAACGGTGGCACCCGCGTCTTCCTCGAACTCGGTCCACGGCCCGAAGAACCCACCCAGTTGGTGCGACCAGGCGCTCGAAGCAGCTACCCTGCCGACGTCCTGGCACGACTCGACGCCGATGCCGAGGCCGTCATTGCGCGATACCGTGACGATTCGGCAGGCGAAGGCGCGATTACCAGCAGATCCGCGCTGCTGCCACTACTGCATCTTGTCCAATCCGAGGACGGCTACATCACGCCGGCCGGAATCGACTTCTGCTCAGGCAAACTCGGCTTGACCGGTGCCGAAGTCGCGGCAGTGTCCACCTTCTACTCCATGTATCGGCGCGGACCGACGGGCGAGTACCTGGTAGGCGTCTGCACCAACACTCTGTGCGCGATCATGGGCGGCGATGCCATCTTCGAGGCTCTCGAGGAGCACCTCGAATCGGCGGGCTCCCGTGACGAGGCGTCACATTCGATTTCCACGTCGGACGGCAAGATCACGCTCGAACACATCGAGTGCAATGCCGCCTGCGACTACGCACCGGTGGTGATGGTGAATTGGGAGTTTTTCGACAACCAGACGCCCGAGTCTGCACGCACGTTGGTCGATGCACTCCGTAGCGGCGAGCGTGTCACCCCCAGTCGCGGTGCCACGCTGTGTTCTTTCCGCGAAACCGCCCGCACCCTGGCCGGATTCGCGGATTCCCGCGCCGAAGCTGCCGAGGCTCAGACCAGTGGCGCCGCAACTCTCGCGGGACTGAGAGTGGTCGCGGCGCAGTCCACCGACAATCCCAGCTCCGGCGAAGGGAAATGACATGGCACTTGCGCCTGTACTGAGCCGGCACTGGGACGAACCCCATTCGTGGACTCTCGACGCCTATCTTCGGCACGACGGTTATCAAGGGTTGCGCAAGGCACTCGCGGGCACCGCCGACGACGTGATTGCCACCATCAAGGACGCGGGTCTGCGTGGCCGTGGTGGCGCCGGATTCCCTACCGGTTTGAAGTGGAGTTTCATCCCGCAGGGCGACAACAAGCCGCATTACCTCGTGGTCAATGCCGACGAGTCGGAACCCGGAACATGCAAGGACATGCCGTTGATGATGGCAACCCCTCACACGTTGGTCGAGGGAGTCATCATCGCGGCCTATGCAATTCGCGCGGCCAAGGCGTTCATCTACGTGCGCGGCGAGGTTGTCCCGGTGCTACGACGCCTACAGACTGCGGTTTCGGAGGCCTACGCGGCCGGTTACCTGGGACGCGATATCCAGGGTTCCGGCTTCGATCTCGATCTGGTGGTGCACGCCGGCGCGGGCGCGTACATCTGCGGTGAGGAGACCGCGCTGCTCGATTCATTGGAAGGCCGCCGCGGGCAACCGCGATTGCGGCCGCCGTTTCCGGCAGTGGCGGGCTTGTATGCGTGCCCGACAGTGGTCAACAACGTCGAATCCATCGCCAGCGTGCCGGCCATCATCCAAAACGGCCCCGAATGGTTCAAGTCGATGGGTACGGAAAAATCGCCGGGATTCACGCTGTACTCGTTGTCCGGTCATGTCACGACTCCCGGGCAGTACGAGGCGCCTCTCGGCATAACGTTGCGCGAACTGCTTGGTTACGCCGGCGGCGTCCGGGCCGGCCACACTCTCAAGTTCTGGACACCCGGCGGATCGTCGACACCGATTTTCACCGATGAACACCTGGACGTTCCACTCGATTACGAGGGTGTCGGCGCCGCCGGATCCATGCTGGGCACCAAGGCTCTGCAGATCTTCGACGACACGACGTGCATCGTGCGGGCGGTGCTGCGGTGGACGGAGTTCTATGCCCATGAATCGTGCGGCAAATGCACTCCCTGTCGCGAAGGCACGTACTGGCTCGTGCAGATTCTGCGTCGTCTCGAAGGTGGAAGCGGAACCGAGTCCGACCTGACAAAACTGCTCGACATCTCCGACACCATTCTCGGAAAGTCCTTCTGTGCCTTGGGCGACGGGGCGACCAGTCCGATCATGTCGTCGCTGAAGTACTTCCGCGACGAGTACCTGATGCATTTCGATCAAGACGGCTGCCCGTTCGATCCCGCGCGGTCCGTTCTGGCGACAGGAGCGTACACCTCATGACTGCAGCGGCTGATGTCGAAACCGGTGACGTAATCCCGTCGGACCTCGTCACCCTCACCATCGACGGCACCACGGTCCAGGTTCCCAAGGGCACGTTGATCATTCGCGCCGCAGAGATGATCGGTACTGTCATTCCCCGATTCTGCGATCACCCCCTTCTCGATCCCGTGGGCGCGTGCCGACAATGCATCGTCGAGGTCGAGGGCCAACGCAAGCCGCTTGCCTCCTGCACCACGACGGTCGCGGACGGAATGGTTGTCAACACCCAGGTCACCTCGCCCGTCGCCGAGAAGGCGCAGCGCGGAGTGATGGAGCTGCTCCTCATCAATCACCCTCTCGACTGCCCGGTGTGCGACAAGGGCGGCGAGTGCCCACTGCAAAATCAAGCGATGTCGACGGGCCGGACCGAATCCCGGTTCGGCGAGGAGAAGCGGACGTATCCCAAGCCGATTCCCCTCTCGTCGGAGGTTCTGCTCGATCGGGAACGGTGTGTACTGTGCGCGCGGTGTACCCGGTTCTCGCAGCAGATCGCAGGTGACCCGTTCATCGATCTCCTCGAGCGCGGTGCGTTGCAGCAGGTCGGGATCTACGCCAACGAACCCTTCGAGTCGTACTTCTCCGGAAACACCATTCAGGTGTGCCCCGTTGGCGCTCTCACCAATACGTCGTACCGCTTTCGCGCTCGTCCCTTCGACCTGGTGTCCAGCCCCAGCGTCTGCGAACACTGCGCTGACGGGTGCGCCCAACGGACCGATCATCGCCGCGGGAAGGTACTGCGGCGCCTCGCCGGCGACGACCCGGACGTCAACGAGGAGTGGAACTGCGACAAGGGGCGATTCGCCTTCTCGTATGCAACACAACGCGACCGGATCACCACTCCATTGATCCGCGACCGCGAGGGCGCACTGGTTCCCGCGTCGTGGCCGTTCGCCCTTGACATGGCGGCCCGGAAGTTTGCCGAATCACGGGGCAATGCGGGCGTACTGGTGGGTGGACGGTCCACCATGGAAGACGCGTACGCATACAGCAAGTTTGCACGTATCGCATTGGGCACCAATAATATCGACTTCAGGATTCGCGCCCAGACCCAGGAGGAATCCGAATTTCTCGGCGCTCACGTCGCCGGCCGATCGCTCGATGAATCTGTCACCTACGCAGACCTCGAGGCTGCCCCGGTCGCACTTCTGGTGGCACTCGAACCGGAAGAGGAATCGCCCATCGTCTTCCTTCGCCTCCGCAAGGCTGCGCGGACGCAGCAGACTCGGGTTCTGTCTCTCGCTCCTTTTACAACCCGAGGTCTACAGAAAATGGCCGGCACACTTCTGCAGGCGTCACCAGGGGGCGAACCTGTCCTTCTGGATTCACTGACTGATCCCGACGGCGAAGTCGGCCGGCTGCTCCGTCAGCCTGGTGCAGTCATTCTGGTCGGCGAAAGACTTGGCGCCATCGACGGCGGACTCTCGGCGGCACAGCGATTGGCCGAAACCACCGGTGCACGGCTCGCGTGGATTCCGCGTCGCGCCGGAGATAGGGCCGCCGTCGAAGTCGGCGCTGTGCCGGGACTGCTCCCCGGGGGCAGACCGGTATCCGATCCTGCTGCTCGCGAAGATATTTCCTCGACCTGGTCGGCGGAACTACCCACCGAGCATGGACTGAGTGCAACACAGATGTTGGGATCGGACTCAGCGCTGGGCGCTCTGCTGATCGGCGGGGTCGATCTTGCCGACATGCCGGATCCCGACGCTGCCCGCGCCGCCGTTCAATCCGCCGGCTTTGTCGTCAGCCTCGAGATTCGACATAGCAGCGTCACCGAACTGGCCGATGTTGTGTTCCCGGTGGCGGCCGTCGCCGAGAAACCTGGCACATTCATCGACTGGGAGGGCCGCGAGCGTCCCTTCGAGACTGCCCTGCGGACCACCGGTGTGATGCCTGATCAACGAGTCCTCCAGGCGATTGCGACCGAGATGGGCATCAGCCTTGGACTTCCCGACGCTGCCACCGCGCACGCCGAGATCCTCGCGCTCGGAACGTGGTCGGGCAAGCGGGTACCCGCTCCCCGCTCCCCCGCGTCGGCGCGTCCCGAACCACAACCCGGCGAAGCCGTCCTGTCGAGTTGGCACCTACTTCTCGACCGAGGACGACTACAGGACGGTGATCCCAACCTGGCCGGAACAGCCCACGAACCGGTTGTGCGGCTGTGCGCGAGCACTGCCACGGAGATCGGAGCAATCGAAGGTCAGCCTGTGTCGGTCAGCTCGGACCGTGGAACTATCACGCTGCCACTGGCCATCACGGATCTGCCGACGCGAGTCGTCTGGCTCCCCCTCAATTCGACCGGCAGCGAAGTCAATCGAACGCTGGGAGTATCCCCAGGCGACATAGTCACGATCTCCAATCAGGTGCCGCAATGAGCACTGTCACGTTTATCGCTGAACCCGTGGATCTTTCGGCGTTCGGGCACGATCCACTGTGGCTGGTGATCGCCAAGGCGCTCGTCATCTTCGTGTTCCTGTTGCTCACGACGCTGATCGCGATCTACGTCGAGCGCAAGGTCATGGCCCGAATGCAGATGCGTGTCGGCCCCAACCGGGTTGGCCCGCGCGGATTGCTGCAAAGCCTGGCAGATGGCGTGAAACTGGCTCTCAAGGAAGGCATCACACCCTCCGGCGTCGACAAACCGATTTACATGTTGGCTCCGATCATTGCCGTCGTCCCCGCGTTCATGGCATTTGCGGTAGTCCCCTTCGGCCCCGAAGTGTCGATCTTCGGGACGTGGTCGCCGCTGCAACTCACAGACCTTCCCGTCGGTGTTCTGTACATCCTCGCCGTCACCTCCGTCGGGGTGTACGGAATCGTTCTTGCCGGGTGGTCGTCCGGATCGACCTATCCGCTGCTCGGCGCTCTTCGATCCACGGCGCAGGTCATCTCGTACGAAGTGGCGATGGGCTTGTCGTTTGCCGCCGTATTCCTTTACGCCGGAACCATGTCCACGTCCGGGATCGTCAGCGCCCAGGAAGGATCCTGGTACGTCTTCCTGCTCCTTCCCTCGTTCCTCATCTACGTAGTTGCCATGGTCGGCGAAACAAACCGCGCGCCATTCGACCTTCCCGAAGCCGAAGGCGAACTGGTAGGCGGATTCCATACCGAGTACTCGTCACTCAAGTTCGCGATGTTCATGCTCGCGGAATACGTGAACATGGTGACGGTCTCGGCCCTGGCCACGACACTCTTCCTCGGCGGCTGGCACGCGCCGTTCCCGTTCAATCTCTGGGACGGCGCAAATTCGGGGTGGTGGCCGGTGCTGTGGTTCATCGGCAAGGTCTGGTTCTTCCTCTTCATCTTCATCTGGCTCCGCAGCACGCTTCCCCGGTTGCGCTACGACCAGTTCATGAATCTCGGGTGGAAAATCCTCATCCCGGCAGCATTGGTGTGGGTCATGGCAATCGCCTCGGTACGCGCCTTCCGCAACGCGGGCTACAACACCTGGCTGGTGCTGCTGTGCATCGGTGTGGTTCTGGGCGGCACGCTTGTTCTGGCAGTCGGTGGTCTCTACCGGGGCCGTCGACGCGACGTCGAGCAACCACCTGCCGCAACCGCAACCGCGCCTTTCGATCCCACGCCGTTCGATCCCATGGCCGGCGGCTTCCCTGTGCCGCCGATGCCTGGTCAGACGGTTTCTGCATTCAGCCGAACCGGGGTTACACCCACCGAGACAGCTGCACCCACCGAAACATCGGAGGACTCCCATGCCTGAATTCCTCGGACCCCTTGCCGGATTCGGCGTCACGCTTTCAACCATGTTCAAGAAGCCGGAAACCGAGTTCTATCCGGAAGAGAAGCGGCCGACGGCGCCGGGTTATCACGGTCGCCACCAACTCAATCGGTATGCCGACGGTCTCGAGAAATGCATCGGCTGCGAGCTCTGCGCGTGGGCGTGCCCCGCCGACGCGATCTATGTCGAAGGCGCGGACAACACCGAAGACGAGCGATACTCCCCCGGTGAACGGTACGGCCAGGTGTACCAGATCAACTACTTGCGGTGCATCGGTTGCGGATTGTGTGTGGAGGCGTGCCCCACACGTGCGCTGACCATGACCAACGAATACGAGATGGCCGACGACAATCGCGCCGGTTTGATCTACGAGAAGGACCGCTTGCTCGCACCCCTGAAGCCCGACATGGATGCGCCTCCGCACGCATTGCGCCCGGGAACCACGCAGGACGACTACTACCGCGGCGACATCGCGGCGGCCGGCCAGGAGCCGGAACAATGATCAGCGCGATCACCGCGGAGGTTCTCGCACAGGGAACGCTGACGTCGACGTCGACGGGTGAGGCCGTGCAGTTCTGGATTCTCGGCACTCTCGCCGTGATCAGCGCACTCGGAGTTGTTGCGGCGCCGAAAGCTGTGTATTCGGCGCTGTTCTTGGCGATGACCATGATCATCCTGGCCGTGTTCTACATAGTTCAAGGTGCCTTGTTCCTCGGAGTTGTTCAGGTTGTCGTGTACACGGGTGCGGTGATGATGCTGTTCCTGTTCGTCCTGATGCTGGTAGGCGTCGACTCCTCGGACTCGCTGGTCGAAACACTGCGGGGACAACGCGTCAGCGCGATCGTGATCGGTCTCGGCTTTGGTCTGCTGCTGATCGGCGGACTCGGCAACGCATCGATCTCGGGATTCACCGGGTTCACCAACCTCGAGCAGGGCAACATCGACGCGCTCGCAGATCTGATCTTCATTCGCTACGTCTGGGCCTTCGAATTGACCGGCGCACTGCTTATCACGGCCACGCTGGGCGCGATGATGCTGGCACACCGGGAGAAGATCGAGGCATCGATGAGTCAACGCGAACTCTCGCAGCAGCGATTCAAGTATTTGGGCAGCGACGAACACAATCCCGAAAAGGGCTCGGCCACACCGCTGCCCAGTCCCGGTGTCTACGCCCGGAACAACGCTGTCGACATACCGGCGCGGCTGCCCGACGGCTCGCCGTCGGACATCTCGGTCTCGAGCGCCCTCACGCCGCGCATGCAGGATCCGACAAGCAGAGAGGAGAACAACCGATGAATCCCGAGAACTATCTCTACCTGTCGGTTCTGCTGTTCACCATCGGCGCGGCCGGAGTTCTCCTACGACGCAACGCCATTGTCGTGTTCATGTGCATCGAGTTGATGCTCAACGCCGCCAACCTCGCGTTTGTCACGTTCGCGCGGATGCACGGCAACCTCGACGGCCAGATCTTTGCGTTCTTCACGATGGTTGTGGCCGCCGCGGAAGTGGTTGTGGGCCTGGCAATCATCATGATTATCTTCCGATCTCGGCGTTCTGTATCCGTCGACGACGTAGACCTGCTGAAGTACTGATATGTCAGGAGGAATCACGTCCGCCATCTGGTTACTGCCTGCCCTGCCGCTGTGCGGCGCTGCCGTCCTACTCCTTGCCGGTCGTCGCACCAACACCTGGGGGCACCTGTTCGCGTGCGTCATGGCGTTGGCGTCGTTTGCCGTGGGAGTGGCGTTCTTCGTCAGCATGCTCGGCCGCGACACCGCCGATCGGAGCATCAACGAGCACCTGTTCAGCTGGGTGCCCGTTGACAGTCTGCAGGTCCAGTTCGGCCTCGAACTCGACCAACTCTCCATGTGCTTTGTTCTCCTCATCACCGGCGTCGGCTCGCTGATCCACATCTACTCGGTCGGATACATGGACCACGACCCCGAGCGCCGCAAGTTCTTTGCGTACCTCAATCTGTTCCTGGCGGCGATGCTGCTTCTGGTCCTCGCCGACAACTTCCTCGGCCTGTACGTCGGCTGGGAAGGCGTCGGACTGGCGTCGTACCTGCTCATCGGGTTCTGGCAGCACAAGCCAACGGCAGCGACCGCGGCAAAAAAGGCGTTTGTGGTCAACCGAGTCGGCGACATCGGCCTGATGATCGCAATGATGGTGATGTTCAACACT
Source organism: Rhodococcus sp. MS16 (assembly GCF_013277795.1). Classification (NCBI taxonomy): domain Bacteria; kingdom Bacillati; phylum Actinomycetota; class Actinomycetes; order Mycobacteriales; family Nocardiaceae; genus Rhodococcus; species Rhodococcus sp. MS16. The sequence goes on along the minus strand of NZ_VBTM01000001.1, from coordinate 138,148 downwards.
TTCGGATCGCTCTCGTTCACCACAGTTTTCGGCAACGCCTCGGGCGCAAGTGAAGGGGTTCTGACGGCCATCGGTCTCATGTTGTTGCTCGCGGCGTGCGCGAAGTCCGCGCAGGTGCCGTTGCAGTCCTGGCTGGGCGACGCGATGGAAGGCCCAACCCCGGTGTCGGCGCTGATCCATGCGGCAACCATGGTCACTGCGGGTGTCTACCTCATCGTGCGTTCCAACCCGATCTTCGACCTGGCACCCGACGCCCAAACAGTGGTGGTGATCGTCGGAGCGGTCACGCTCCTGTTCGGCGCGATCATCGGCTGCGCGAAGGACGACATCAAGAAGGCTCTCGCCGCGTCGACCATGAGCCAGATCGGGTACATGGTGCTCGCAGCCGGTTTGGGGCCCGCCGGATACGCGTTCGCGATCCTGCATCTCATCACCCACGGATTCTTCAAAGCCGGTCTCTTCCTCGGCGCCGGTTCGGTGATGCACGCGATGAACGACGAAACCGACATGCGACGCTACGGCGGACTGCGAGCATTCATGCCGTTGACGTTTGTCACGTTCGGGCTCGGATACCTTGCCATCATCGGTGTTCCGCCGTTTGCGGGCTTCTTCTCCAAGGACAAGATCATCGAAGTTGCCATCGGCGACGGCGGGGTCAAGGGCATAGTCCTCGGCCTGGTCACGTTGCTGGGTGCCGCACTCACCGCGTTCTACATGACCCGCGTGATGCTCATGACCTTCTTCGGGAAACCTCGATGGGACAACCAGAATCCACACGAATCCCCTTCCGTGATGACGTCTCCGATGATTGTGCTCGCGGTGGGATCCGTCGGCGCCGGCATGCTGCTGACCATCGGGTCCAGCTTGCAGAACTGGCTCGAACCCGTTGTCGGCGCCCATCACGTGGAGCCGCCGATACCCGCGTGGACCATCACCCTGATGGCCCTGGTTGTGGTCGCGCTCGGCGTCGGAGTTGCCTACCGCGAGTATGCAACTCGGGAAATCCCGGTAGAGGCGCCCACTGCCGTGTCCGCGCTGACCGTCGCCGCCCGTCGTGATCTGTACGGCGACGCATTCAACGAAGCGGTGTTCATGAAGCCCGGCCAACAGCTCACCCAGACGTTGGAGGTGGTCGACACCAAAGGCATCGACGGTGCGGTCGACGGCTTTGCCGGGGCGGTCAGCGGACTTTCCGGCCTGGTCCGCAAGCTGCAGACAGGCTTCGTCCGTTCCTACGCCTTGGTGATGTTCGTGGGTGCAGCGCTGGTGGTCGCGACGATGATGGCGGTGACACTGTGGTGAACGAATCTGTGACAAACGCCGGCTTCCCCGCTCTGACATTCCTGTGGCTACTCCCCCTGGTTGGCGCCGCCGTGGTGGTCGCACTTCCGGCCCGGATGTCTCACATCGCCAAATCCGTTGCTCTTGCGGTGTCGTTGGGTGTCCTCGCGATCGGTGTGGCCCTCGCCATCACGTTCGACCGCGGCGGACAGCAGTTCCAATTCGTCGAAAGGCACAGTTGGATACCCGCATTCGGGACCAGTTACAGCCTGGGACTGGACGGCATCGCACTTGTTCTCGTTCTACTGACGGCAGTACTGGTGCCGCTGCTCTTGGTTGCCGGATGGAACGACGTCCCCGCGGTGCCGGCGGAGACCCCGGACGAACCGCCACGACGCTTGCCGCACACGTACTTCGCCTTGATCCTCGTAGTCGAATCGATGGTGCTGCTGTCGTTCAGCGCGCTCGACGTTCTGCTCTTCTACATATTCTTCGAGGCAATGCTGATACCGATGTACTTCCTGATCGGTGGTTTCGGTGGTGCCAACCGGTCACGCGCCGCGGTCAAATTCCTGTTGTACAACCTGCTCGGCGGGTTGGTCATGCTCGCGGCAGTCGTTGGCCTCTACGTGGTGACCGCCCGCGCGGAGAGCCCATTCACCTCAGGAACTTTCGACTTCCAAGCCATCGCCGCAGCAGCTGCGAACGGCGATCTGGGTGTCGGGCCAGGTGTACTCAACGCACTGTTCCTCGGCTTCATGTTTGCGTTTGCGGTCAAGGCCCCACTCTGGCCGCTGCACAGTTGGCTGCCGGATTCGGCGGTGGAATCCACGCCGTCGACAGCTGTTCTGATGATGGCCGTCGTCGACAAGGTGGGTACCTTCGCGATGATTCGCTACTGTCTGCAACTGTTTCCGGAGTCGTCCGCGACGTTTGCGCCATGGATCATTACGCTCGCAGTGATCGGCATCGTCTACGGCGCGATTCTCGCGATCGGGCAGACGGACATCATGCGCCTGATCGCGTACACGTCGATTTCGCACTTCGGGTTCATCATTCTGGGGATCTTTGCGATGACCAGTCAGAGCCAGGCCGGTTCCGCTCTGTACATGGTCAACCACGGAATCTCGACGGCGGCACTGTTCCTGATCGCGGGTTTCCTTGTCTCGCAGCGTGGTACACGCGCCATCGCGGCGTATGGCGGTGTGCAGAAAGTTGCACCGGTTCTTGCCGGCACCTTCCTCGTTGCCGGACTTGCCACTCTCTCGCTTCCCGGCCTGGCGCCGTTCATCAGCGAATTCCTGGTCCTGATCGGCACATACACGCGCTATCACGTCGCTGCCATCATCGCGACCAGTGCGCTGGTCCTGTCTGCGATCTACATCCTGTGGCTCTACCAGCGGATCATGGGTGGTCCCGAGAAAGAAGGCTCCGACAAAATCCGCGATTTGGTTCGCCGCGAACTTGTTGTGGTGGCGCCGTTGATCGCGCTCCTGCTCTTCCTGGGCATCTACCCCAAACCGGCTCTCGACATCATTACCCCTGCGGTCAGCCACACCGTCGTCGATGAGGTGCCCACACCCGTGATCGCCGATGCCGATGCCGATGCCAGTACCGAGGAAGGTGCCCACAAATGAGTTCCTTCGACGGATTGGCCGTTCTCGCGGAGCCTGCATCCCATTCCACGAGTGTCGAATACAGCCTGCTGTCACCGATGCTGATCGTATTCGGTGTCGCGGTGGTGGGAGTGCTGGTCGAAGCGTTTGCACCTCGCTCGGTGCGCTACCCCGTCCAGTTGGTCCTCGGTATCGGCGGATTGGCTGCGGCATTTGTGGCTGTCGTCGCACTTGCGGGCACTCGATCACTGGCAATGGCGGGATCCGTTGCCGTCGACGGTCCAACCCTGTTCTTGCAAGGCACCATTCTGCTGGTTGCGATTCCGGCCGTGTTGCTGATAGCCGAGCGCGGATCAGGCGATACGGTGCCTGCCGAGAATCACGAGGACGCGCTGGGGAGTTTCACGCCTCAAGCGTCGAGCGTTCCCGGCAGCGTTGCCGAACAAGAAGCAACCAAAGCCGGTGTTGCACAAACAGAAGTGTTCCCACTGACGCTCTTTGCGGTGGGCGGAATGCTCCTCTTCCCCGCATCCAACGATCTCCTGACGATGTTTGTTGCGCTCGAAGTGTTCTCACTTCCGCTGTACTTGCTGTGCGGATTGGCGCGACGACGCCGTCTCCTGTCGCAGGAAGCGGCGATGAAATACTTTCTGCTCGGGGCATTCTCGTCGGCGTTCTTCGTGTTCGGCATTGCCCTGCTCTACGGCTATGCCGGCACGGTCACGCTCTCCGGTATCGCCGATGCGGCACGAATCGGAACGGAGAACGATTCCTTTTTGTGGCTCGGCACCGCCCTGCTGGCGGTAGGTCTGTTGTTCAAAGTCGGCGCAGTGCCCTTCCATTCGTGGATTCCCGACGTGTATCAGGGTGCACCGACCCCGATCACCAGTTTCATGGCTACTGCCACCAAGATCGCCGGCTTCGGAGCCATCCTGCGAGTGTTCTACGTGGCCCTGCCCAACGAGTACGTGAATTGGCGTCCACTGATGTGGGGCGTTGCGATCGCCACGATGGTTGTCGGTTCCGTTGTCGCTCTCACGCAGACCGATATGAAGCGAATGCTGGCGTACTCGGCCATCGCACACACCGGATTCATCCTGACCGGGGTGGTCGCCGATTCGGATGCGGGTCTGTCTTCGACGATGTTCTACCTACTCGCCTACGGATTCAGCACGCTCGGCGCTTTTGCGGTGGTCACTCTGGTGCGTGACACTGACGGCGAAGTTGCCACACTGAATCGCTGGGCCGGATTGGGTAGGCGCTCACCGTTGATCGGAATCGTGTTTGCACTGTTCCTCCTAGCTTTTGCCGGAATTCCCTTGACCAGTGGATTCATCGGCAAGTTCGCGGTGTTCCAAGCCGCCGCGGAGGGCGGCGCGGCCCCACTCGTGATTGTCGGTGTCCTGTGCAGCGCGATTGCGGCGTACTTCTACGTGCGAGTCATCGTGTTGATGTTCTTCACCGATCCTGTTGACGACGCCCCGAGCGTCGTTGTTCCGAGTGCGCTCACCAGCAGTGTCATCGGCCTCGGCGCCGGCGTGACACTGATCCTCGGAGTGCTGCCGCAACCGGCACTCGATCTTGCCGAGCGAGCAGCGGAGTTCATCCGTTAAGTCCCGATACGGTGGATCGATGACAGTGGAAAAGCTCATCGTGCGGAGTCCGTGGTTTGTTGCCTTCGCGATTGTTGCCGTCGCGCACCTGATCCTCAACGGCGCGGACGTGACGCCGTGGGATGGCATCACAAAAGTGATGCTTGCTCCGCTCCTTGCCGCCTGGGTTCTGGTGGATCACGGACCGAAAATTATCGCCGCCGCGCTTATCGCGTGCGCCTTCGGCGATCTGTTCCTTCTCTGGGACGGCACCTTCATCGTCGGAATGGCGGCCTTCGCGATCGGCCACATCTGCTTCATCCGTTTCTTCATCTCGCGCGGAGCACTGCAAGGTATCCGTAAAAACCCGTGGGTTCTCCTCGCCTACACCGCCGCCGCCGTCGCCCTTGTTGGTTACACCTGGTCCGGCCTCGGCGAACTCCAGATTCCCGTCCCGATCTACGCCGCAATCCTGGTCTGCACCGCGGCAACCTCATTGGCTTACAACAAGACTGCAGGATTGGGCGGAGCACTCTTTCTCTTCTCGGACGCCATTATTCTGTTGGGCCAAGCAGACAAGTGGCAGCCCGAACCCACCGACATCTGGATCATGGCGTCGTACATCCTCGCGCTGCTCCTCCTGACGGTTGGCATCCTCAGTCAGGAGAAAATGAGGCTCGGTACCATCACAAGATGACTGAACCGGCCCCCAGCCAGCGCACACCCAGCCAGTGGGAAGAAATCACCACTGCCGACCCATCACATTCCACGCGGTACATCGAACGCTTCCGGACCATGGCAGCGGAAGGCAATGACATTGTCGGTGAGGCTCGGCTGATCGACGCAATGCTCGGCCGCGGCGGCCGGGTTCTCGACGCAGGCTGTGGGCCGGGACGCCTGGGAGGTCACCTGCAGAAAGCCGGCCACGAGGTTGTCGGCGTCGATGTTGATCCGGTACTGATCGCCGCAGCGGAAGCGGACTACCCCGGACCCACGTGGCTCGTCGGCGATCTTGCGGAGTTGGATCTGCCCAGTCGTGGAGTTGCGGCCGATTTCGACGTCATCGTGTGCGCCGGCAATGTGGTGACCTTCCTCGCGCCGTCGACCCGACGGACCGTGCTGGCCGGGTTCGCCCGTCATATCTCCCCGACCGGACGCGTGGTCGTCGGTTTCGGCGCCGGACGCGACTACGAATTCTCGGACTTCCTGGCCGACGCGTCAGCCAGCGGGCTTACGGTTGATCTGCTGCTCTCCACGTGGGACCTACGACCGTTCACCGATAATTCCGGCTTCCTGGTGGCGGTGTTCTCCCGCGCAGAATAGTCGGCTCTATCGCTGATAGCGAGCCAGTACCGCACGACGGCGACGATCGAGCATCGATCTTCTTTCGTCCGCCGAAATCCGTTCGACCCCGGGTAGTTCCTCGGCCAGGTCAGCAAACTTCACGACTCGCACGGTGGGCGTCGGCAGATCGTCACTGCCGGCGAGCCACCATCGGTACACGCAACGAGTGAAGCGGTTTCCGGCCGTGTCGAGCCAATTGGCCACTCCCGGATCACGATGTGCAAGAACGGCCCGAAAGACCCCACCCTCGAGCACTGCTTGGTGTCCGTTGAGCGACGTCTGGCGGAACGTGTAGTCCAGCGACTGGCCCCAGTAGTCGCCGAGATGGATATTCCAGAAATGGCAGTCCGGTGGTGTCACCTCGATGATGACGGCTTCGTCGTCGCCGATCTCGAAACTTCCTCCGCCGTAGGCGATGTACCCGGTATCGGAAGCGTAGGTCTCACTTACGGGTGGCTGTGTTCGCAGTACGTTGCGCTCACCGGCGCGGGCCGCATACATTGCTGCCCAGTAGTCCGAGAATCCGTCGACGAACTCACCGACTCTCGTCACCTGACTGGCGATCACCACGGGGTCCGGCACCGGCCCGGTTCCTGAGAAGTCCAGCCGCTCGAGCGAAATGTGATACGGCTCTTCATTTTCCCAGTCGTAGAAGTACTGACGGATCATCAGCTTGGTCGCAGCGGCGTCCATCGGCAGCCAGTTCCCGTCATGGCGCTCAGCACTGATGATCACCTCGAAGTCGCCGTTTGCATCCAAGGTGATTCCGCCGGGATTCGACATCGCGCCAAGGGTGCCGGCCGTCGCGGCTTTGAACGCTGCCGCAAAATCTCTGCGCTCGAGCGCGGCGCGGTCCAGGTTCTCGTACAGATTGACGGAGTCGTACAACGTCAGCCCAAGATATCGCGCGCACCCGCCGGTACCTGTCAGTCGATATGTACCGGCCGCATCGAGAGTTGCGTGACCGAACAAGCAATCCGGAGACTCTGTCGCATAACGCTTCGTATTGTCTTGGAGGTGACCGACTTCCGGGTATTGCGGGTCGGCACTGAACACCATCTGCTCCAGCCCCGCATTGAGAAGATTCAGCAAGTATCGGTATCCCGCCGAGCGCATCGTGGGGTCGACTGCCACCGGGTCACGTGCCACAAGAGTGCCTGCGGACCGCAGGTCGTCACACATTTTTGCCCAGGCTGCATCCAACGCAGCATTATCGGCTTCGGAACGAGAGGAAACGTCCATCTTTGCTCATTTCTGTTTGTCAACAGTCACACTGATTGCCCAGCAGACAACGCAGCAACAGCCACCACCAGGACATGCTCGACATAGTCGTCGAAAGTTGCTGAAGCAGAGCTGATTCCGAGCGCACGACGTCTCATGTGTAGAGCGATCGCCGAGAACGCCATAGTGAACATCATCTCGACTCGCTCAGCAGCCTGATTCTCCGTCAGATGTGTCAATGAAGACACCAACCTTTGATGGATTTCTCGGTTCACATTGCCGGGGGAATCAAGATCTGGACCAAAATAGTCCACCGTAGGAAGGAGTCTGACAATGAATTCGGCGTAGTTCGCGCCGTCGACGGATCTGCTCACCGAGGATGCAAAAGGAACGATCGAGGCCTCGACGAGTGCTCGCAATTCGCGGCCACGGCCGGCTGCGTCGATTGTCGCCAAGAAGGCACGTCGGTCCTCTGCGATTGCCACCATTCGGCGACGGAACACTTCAATGAGCAGTTGATCGCGTCCACCGAAGTGATACTGCACCGCGGACGTATTGCGTTGGCCCGCAATGTTTGCCACATCTCGCATCGAGAGCGCGTCGACTCCCTGGGTGCCGAGCAGCCGCTCGGCGACATCGACCATTGCACTTTTGGGATCTACTGATGCCATGCGAGGACGCTATAACGCACTGCATTAAATTGTCAATGCAGTGCGTTAATTCCGGGTGGCGTTCAATACCGCGTGTAGTGCTGCATGCTCACATGCTCATCCGGGCAGATGCATTTTCGGTCGAGGTTCCGGTCCGAAGTCACGCGGCAGAATCGAACTCCGAGGGGATCGTGGGATTCCAGACTGTGCCCACAAGCCGGACAGGACGGCGTCGAATCTGCCGATCCTTGCGCCTGCTGCGCGGCAGGTGACTGGGAAACGTCGACAGAATTCGACACATCGGTCGGGTTCGAGGCCATGGCGGTTCTCCATTCTCGACCTTTCAACTTCCGGCCGATGTGGATGCCGAGGACGACGTGGCGTGACGGCACACATTCGATTTGCCCTCGGCATCCTCCACGCTACCCGCTTCGGTCTCGGCGTCGTCCCCTACCGGCCTAAGCCACTCGCTTAGCGGTACGCCCGCCGAATTCCAGCATCACAGCGCGTCCGGTGTCGTCGGTGACGAAGCGTCCCAACGCCCGAGTGGTGTCCGCACGAGCGGCGAAGTTGTTGTCGTTGACGAAGGCAATCGGGATCGCCGGCGGCCAGACGATGTCCTCGTACTCGCCGAGGTCCTTTGCGCTACCCATCCGGATGCCGATTCCCCCGTCACCAGGGGCGACCGTCATTGTCAGCGAACCCGCCTGATACTTGCCCAGGACCGCGTCGACCGCAGCGGGGGTGAGGTCGACCAGGTCGAGCGAAACGGGCGTGGGCAGTTCCGCGATGTTGCTCATGCACCAATCGACAATCTTCTTGGCGATTCCTCCACCGAGCGCATTGGTCAGAAAGGAATTTGCTGTTGGACAACGATATTAGCCCCAAGTCAAGTTTCTCGGCTACCGAAGTTTTGTCTTCGCAGCCCCGATCAGTTGAACCAGGCGCGCTCCCATTGGAACGCGGCACCTGCGGCAGTTCCTGTGGCGGCGATTCCCTCCACCTTGTCATCTGCGTAGAGGTAACCTGAGATGTTCTGCCAGATTCGGAACGGGGCGTCTTTCGAGATCTCGCCGTTGACGACCTGGTAGGCACTGGTGACTTCGTCAGGATTCGCGGATGCGCGCGTGATGTCGAGGGCTTCATCGACCTTGGGATTCGAGTAGCCCATGGCGTTAAGCGCTCCGTCGCTGTGGAACATGTCATACAGTGAGTCGAGGTCCTCGGACAGATTGGCGGTGACCACAATCTGGTACTCGCGCTGCCTCTTTCGCTTGAGCATCGTCGTGTTGTCGACAGGTTCGAGCCGTACGGTAAGTCCGTCGATCTCTTGCAGCTGTGCCTGGAGCAGTTGGGAAGTCTGTTCCATGACTGGAAAACCCGCGTAGGTCAGCAGGGAAATGGTTTCACCGGTCTTGCCTGTTTTCTTCAGATATTTGTCGAAGAGACGCTGCGCTTCTGAGAGATCCAGCGCCGGAAAGGTGCCAAGTGCGTGGTCATCGGTCCTGACGAACGTATCGGCCGCTGCCTCGCCGGGGGCCACAGCGTTGTTGATCTGGCTCCCATCGATGGCGTGCTGGATGGCTTGGCGAAGATCCTGGTCCTGAATCGCCGGATCGGTGTAGTTGAACATCAATCCGGTACCGCCGACCAGAGGGGTGTCGTAGATGTCGTAGCCACCTATGCCTGCGACGGTTTCGGTGTCTTTCTTGAAGGAGGACGTGGCGACCTCGACCTCGCCACTACGTAGAGCGTTCAACCGTTGGTCCTCGGAGTTGATTACCTTTGTGGTCAAGCCGTCGAGGTAGGGCAAGCCCTGTTCGAAGTAGGTGGGGTTGCGGGTTAGTTCCATTTGGGTACCGCGCGTCCACCGCGTGAGCACGAATGGGCCGGCACCGACCGGCGTGTTCCCCACTTCCGCACCCGCAGCCTGGATCGCCGTGGGTGAGCCGATCGCACCGAGACCCTTGACCAGCTGCCACGGGAGCTGATAGTTCGGCGACTCTGACATGACATTGACGGTCAGTGGATCGACAACCTGCCATGTCATGCCGTTCGTGGCGCGTATCGCGGGCGAAAGCGTCTGCGGATTTTTGATCCGGTCCCAGTTGAACACCACGGCGGCGGCATCGAACGGGGTTCCGTCGCTGAACGTGACTCCCTCGCGCAGCTTCAAGGTCCACTTCTGCCCGTCCACGCTCTCGAATGACTCGGCCAGGTAGGGAGTGAATTCTGCGGTCGCGTTGTCGTAGCGCAGCAGGGTCCCGAAGATCGTCGAGCATCGTGGGGGCGCAACCGTACTGCAGACGGCCGGGTCCATAGATGCGGTCTCACCGGTCACGGCCCAGGACAAGGTGCCACCGCTCTTAGGTTCTCCCACAGCATTATTGGGGACCCCGGAGGAACTCGAGCATCCCGCCAAGGCCACTCCTGTCATGAGAACCGACGCGACAGCCACCGTTAATCGCCGAGATTTCATTCCTTTACTCCTGTGTTTGTCGAAGAAACAACTGACGCATAAACGTGCCTCTGCTCTGGAGCAGTTCAGTGTCGATCGGGAATAGCATTCAACAGCTCCACGAGCCGCGCGAAGACCCCAGTTGATGGTCTTCCAAACCGGTCGGTGGCGCCGCGGTGGCTACAACGAGGTCCTCCTCTCGGCGCACTAACCGGCCTCAAATTCGCAACTCGCGGGGAGCATCGCTTAGGCAGGGCTACTGCCCCCAACGAGGCTGTCATGATCCGTGAATGACCATGGTTCGCCTCGCGAACTCGGCGTTGCGCCTCGAAATAGGCGAGATGCTCACGCGCATAGCCGATTAGCTCTGCGCCGAGCGTTTCGTACACGATGATACTGAACAGGTGGACAGTCCGGTTGACTGCGGCGTCGGCTGAGCGATAACGCCTTGCGGCGCCAGTACCGGCCATGTTGATCTCAGGTTTGATCCCGCAGCTCGCTGACAAGTTCGCGAAGGTCGTCATCTGTTCTGGCAATCCCTCCACAAGTGCTGCCCGCGGGCCGGGCAGCAGCAAAAGAGTTCAATATAAACGTAGACCACTTTGTACACTATGTAGCGCGCATCACACAAATGCGGAATCCCCTAGCGATGTACCTCTTCTCGAAGTTCGCTCGATATGAACGACCTTTTCGCTGACCGATCAGGAGAACTTGGGTTGGCGTATGAAGGGGCATGTTCTCGATTAGCCTCCCAACCTCTCCGACGCGCGAGGCGTCGGATTGCGCTTTTCGGATCCAGTTGAGCGGCGTCTGCACTGTTCTACCGGAGAGTTTGTCGACGGCGGATTCGACTGTAGCCCAACCCGATCGATACTCGTGTTGGACTTCTGCGTCAATCCGCACGCTTACCAGCTGGCAGTGGAGACGACGGCATCGTGGAGGAGCCGACAGGCTAGTTCCTTCTGTCGTCTGCGCAAAAGCCAGGACATTTTCGGATTTCAGGTGTCCAGCCGATGATTATAGGTATATTCAGTTAACTTAGTTAGATGATTGTAATCTGGCGCAATTTTTGCTTCCCACGAAAGAAGGTTCTCGTGTCCCTCGTCCCCCCGAGTTTTACCAACGCGGTAGTTGCCGTTGCGCTATTTGCCTCCGGAGGCTCATTCGGCACGGGTTCGAGCGAAGCCGTCAACGCGCGGGAGCCGATCGCAATTACCTTCATGCGACACGCCGAGTCCGCCGGCAATGTTTCCGGAGTCATCGACACCTCAGTGCCGGGGCCAGAGCTCACTGAAAAGGGCCGAAACCAGGCTCAAGTCGCGGCGGACACCTTCAGCAAGCTCGACTACGACGGGGTCTACGCCTCTACGATGATTCGAACGCAGCAGACTGCAGACCCCATGGCGAAAGCGGTGGACGCGACAGTCGAGGTGCTGCCAGGTCTGCAAGAAATCGAAGCCGGCGAATTTGACGGAAAGCCAGAAGAGGAAGGAAGAGTCGCCTACGCTGCCACCTCTGACTGGTTGAAGGGAAACCGTGACGCGCGGATACCCGGAGGGATAGACGGCAACGAGTTCGACCAACGTTTCGACAGTGCTGTTGAGAAAATCTACGCCAGCGGCGACACCCACCCGATCGTCTTTTCCCACGGCGCATCGATCCCGACCTGGGTTCTCATGAACGTAAGAAATCCCGATCTCACGTTGGTGACAACCGACCGTCTCCCGAACACCGGGTACATCGTCATCACGGGCACTCCCGAGACAGGTTGGACACTCACCGACTGGAACGGGAAGAACATTTCGCAATAGTGAATCTCACCCGGGTTGATCTTCGCGTGCCGACAAGGCATGCTCAGAAACTGAGCAGTCCGATTGCACAACATCGACTTTCGTAATCCATTGGGCGGCGCGATCCGGAATTCGCAGCCGTGACTCGTTCGTTCGGAGACTTCCTGCGATAGGCACGGGACCTTCTTCGTAGAGGTTGTCGAGTGCGTCGTTGGCGTGGCGGGTACATCGAAGCGCGCGCGCGGTACATGAGCGCGAGTTGGCGTTCTAACATCCAGACGGTGTCCGCGTCGTTGGGATCGGAGCCCCGAAGCGAGCGGCTCCGAGCCATTCGGATGCATGATACCGAATTCGCTCGACCCCCAATGGTTACGGATTGGAAGGGAAAGTTGCTCGCCAGCAGCAGGCTGCGGGTTTCATGCAGGGTGTTATCGACGGTTGAAACTGCCTCCACTCCTTCGCTTTTCGTAGATCACTACGCGTGCGTGGTCTGACAGCGTGAGCAAATGGATGTACCGGCACAGAGGCATCTGGTCCGTGAGGCACACCGAGCGAGGCGGGTTGAGCGTTTGCGATCGCGCACACTGACCAAGTCGGTGAGAATACGGTATATATCCGTATTGATACCGGCCCCGACGCCCTCCATCGGCTTCCCGTCATCTGGATCGAACCCTTGCTGGACTCGCCCGATCTGGCATCTGAGATCGTCCGTCCTGCACGTTGCCCGGAAGATCACGCATTGCCGCGAAATACGGGTTCGTACTTCCGATGACGCGCTTCACACATTCTACCTCGCCCGTTTCGAAGAGGTTATTTACGTGTTGCACCGCGCCCCGAGGAAGACACAGAAGGGCATTGTCAAGTTATTTGGGGTTCAGCCACTTTCAGGGCAGCAGGGCTTCACACGCCACTGTCAGGTTGTTGAAAATGTCTCATCTGCGATGATGCGATGGTATTTGAAGTACAAGAGATACCGGTTCCCGAAGGAGATCATCACCCACTGCGTACGGCTCTACCACCGGTCCACGCCTGCGCTCCGGGAGATCGAGTGCTCATGGCCGCCCGTGGGGTCGTGGAGGCCTCCTCGTCGAGGATGCGCTGCCGGGTCGACCAATTCACCGATCGTGACCGAAAAGGCACTGACAGAAAGTCTTTCACTCATGAATACGTCACTACCAGCCAAAGGCACAAACGACGGCATGACCGACCACACGAACCCACCGATCGGCTGGCAGCACAAAGCCTTCGGAACCGACCTCAACGGTCTGCGCAGTTCCGACCTCGAAGCGTTGGGGATCTCCGCTCTCGACGGCGACCTCCCACTCCCGGTGATGACACTCGATCGGGAGGCGATCTCACACAATGTCGACCTCATGGCAAAGTTCTGCGCCGACCACGATGTCGACCTGGCACCTCATGCCAAGACCACGATGAGTCCGGAATTGGTTCATCGACAACTCGACGCCGGAGCGTGGGGAATGACCGCGGCGACGGTCGCGCAGGCCCGCATTCTCCGCGAGTTCGGCGTCGACACCATCATCATCGCGAGCCAAGTACTCGACCCGGCGGGCATTCGATGGATCTGTGATGTGCAGCAAACAGATCCCGGGTTCTTCGTCGCTACCCTGGTCGACTCGATCGAGAGCGTCCAACTCATGGAGAGCTTGATCGCGAAAGTCTCACCGAGCAGCAGAATCCGAGTACTCGTCGAACTCGGCTACGACAACGGTCGCGCCGGGGCACGCACACTCGACCAGGCACTCGACGTCGCCCGCGCAGCGTCACAGACCCAGTCACTCGTCCTCACCGGAGTCGAGGGGTTCGAGGGCATGATGCCGGGCGCGTCAGTGGCTGCCCGCCGAATCTCTGTCGATTCGTATCTCAGATCCGCGCGAGTATTCACAGAAATCTGCGTGGCGGAGAACCTGTTCGAGAACAACTCGACACAAGCTCCGCTCCCCCTGGTCACCTTCGGCGGCAGCGCATTTCACGATCTGGTAGTCCGCGAGTTGGCCGGCCGTTGGGCAACAGGTAACGGTGTGCGCGTCGTACTGCGCAGTGGTTGCTACATCACTCACGATCACGGCCTCTACGCCGATACCTCGCCATGGGCCGATGGTCCGCGGACTTTGCGGGCAGCTGCCGAGGTCTGGGGCGTTGTGCTCTCCCTACCTGAGCCGGGCCGGGCGATCCTCGGCTTCGGTCGTCGCGACGTGGGTTCCGACGCAGGCTTTCCCACAGTACTGTGGCGACGCCGAGACGGCTCCAATCAGTCGGCTCGGGAACTGTCCATCTCTGCACTCAACGATCAGCACGCTTACGTCGATCTGCCGGGAAATTTCGACGTGCGTGTCGGTGATCTCCTGGGCTGCGGAATCTCGCACCCGTGCACAACTTTCGACAAGTGGTCACTGATTCCCGAGGTAGATGCACGTTATCGCGTCGTAGGGTCAGTCCACACGTTCTTCTGAAAACCCGAGAAAGGCGTCCCCGCGGGGACGCCTTTCTGGTTCAGTCTTCGTCGTCCTCGTCGAAATCTGCGACGCCACGCTTCCAGTAACCCGTTATCAGGTAGTCGCCTTTGTCCAACTTCAAGTTGTCGCGAACGAACCTGCGAAGCGGCTTGAGGCTCGTGGCTTCCCCGGAGATCCAGGCGTAGATACGCTCATCTTCAGCAACGGTGACAGTTCGCACTGCCTGCTCGAGCAAATCGGAATGTCCGGCCGGAACGTCACCGCGGTGCAGCCACCGGACCTCGACACCCTCAGGGACCGTCAACTCGATTTCCTGTGAAGCGTCGGTAATTTCGATGAACGCCCACCCGGTTGCAGCTTCCGGCAGCATCTCGAGCCACCGGGCGATCGCGGGCAGCGCCGTGATGTCGCCGGCGAGGAGGTACCTGTCGTACGTCCACGGCACGATGACGCCACCGGGCGGACCTGCCACATGGATCCGGGTACCCGGTGTCACGGCCTGGGCCCAATCGGAGGCGAAGCCACCTTCGTGCAGGGCGAAGTCGATGTCCAATTCCGCCAGATCCGGGTCGTACCGACGGACGGTGTATTCACGCGAGATCGGAAGCGGTCTAGGCCATTTCAGCATTGTCCCATCACGCTCGGGCAGGCGAAGTGTTCCGTCCTCATTCGGGTAGACCAGCCGCACATGTTCATCCGGAGCGTGCGACTCGAACCCTTCGAGTTCGGGTCCACCCAACGTCAACCGCAACAACCCTGATCCGACCATGGTGCTACGAACAACTTCGAGTTCACGAATGCCGATGGGGTACGGCACTTTTGCGCCGCTGGTTCCCGCCAGCACGTCGGCAATGGTCGCGAGATGGTCTCCTCGATTCATGAACTACCTTCCTTTTCCCGCGCAGCAGTGGCCACGGGCACCGCATTTTCTGGGTGAGAGTCTGGGCGATCGAGCACGATTACCTCTGAAGTTACCCGCCGCACCGAACCCAGTGTTGCGAGGAGTATCAGTCCCAACGTCAGGCCTGCAATACCCAGGGCCAGCAGTGCAGTTCCCGGTTCGAGCCACTGGCCGAGGAATCCCGCTGCCATGGACCCGATCGCCGTACCTGTGACGGCCTGCACCATCCACAGACTCGACACGCGTCCACGCAATTCGTCCGGCGTGTTCTGTTGCAGGACGGCGAATCGCAAGATGTCGTTGAGGGCTCGTCCGAGTCCGAATCCGGCAAGGCCGAGGAAGGCGAGGAATACAGCCCCCGAGGCCCCGAGAATCACCAAACCGAGCGGCATGAGCGCGACCGATATCAACATAGCCGCGCCGTTGCGGTGAACGCGCCCAGTCCATCCGCTGGTCAGCGAACCGATCACCGCGCCCACTGCCGGTGCCGCGTACAGCAGACCCAGCATCGTTGGGCCACCGCCGAGTACGTCGTCGACAAAGGCCGGAAGCAGGACCATCGGACCACTGACAAACATGACCAGTAATCCGCTGATCAGGATTCCGCGGATCACGGTGTGGGTACCCGCGAACTTCACTCCCGTCACGAGAGCGCGGACGGGGCTTTCGTGGTCGGTGCCGGGCGCCGGCGCCGGTCCGACAGCTTGGAAGAGAGTAACCGTGGCCGCCGTGGCCGCGGCGGCCACGAAGTACGTCACAGGAATACCGCCGGAGGCGATGATCACTCCGGCAATCGCCGGCGAGATCATCGTCCCGACATCGGTGGTCAACGCCACCAGCGCGCCGGCTGCCGCCATCTTCTCGCGGGGCAGCAGCGCCGGCATCAAAGCCATCAGGGCCGAGCTACTGACGCCGCCGGCCAAGCCGTCGATCGCCGCTGCGACATAGATGACCCACATGGACGGATGCGGAAGCAGAGCGTTGCACCCGAGGATCACAAATCCGAGACCCGCAGCGCTGCGGGCAAGTTGGATAGTGCGTCGCCGATCGTATCGATCCGCGAGCACCCCACCGAACAGGCTGCCGACGAACATGGCGACGGCCATCGCCGTGGACACTCCGGCAACCTGCAAGGTCGACTTGGTGAGCTGGTACGTCTGCGCGGGAACGGCTACGACAAGTAGTCCGATCCCGAGCAGCGAGATCATTCGCGCGGAGAACGCGTACCGGAAGGGACGGCTGGTCCGCAATGGTGATACATCGATGACCAGCCCACCGAGTCGGGTCATGCGAAGGTCTGACCGATCAGGTCGAGGGTCGCCATTGCGCCGTCGTAGTCAGGACGGTAGCTGGTGGCGGGAAGCTCGAACGTCGTTCCGGCCTTGAAGGAAGGAAGCTGCGAGTACAGCGGATCGGTGGCAAGTTCTGCCATCGGGCGTCCGGATACCGGAATGACAAATGCGACAGGGGCGTCGGCAACCTGCGAGAGCATTTCCGGGCTGACCTCGAACGAGTCACCCGAGCCGAAGAGCTGCGGGTTTCCGGCCTTGGTCATGACGTCGTCGGCCTTGAATCCGAGTTCTGCAAGCATTGCGGGCAGAGCGGCAGTCGGCGGCACGAGGTACGGCTTGTTGTTCGCGAGCGAGAGGATGTAGACGACGTTGCCCTCGGGAACGGTGATCTTGCCCTTTACCTCTTTGACCTTGGCGTCGTATGCATCCATCAGAGCCGGAACCTGGTCGGAGCGTCCGGCGGCGTCGGCGACGATCTCGAGCTGCTTGTCCCATGCGGCAACGGTGCGCGGCACGAGGACGGTCGGCGCAATTGCTGTGAGCTGGTCGTAGAGCTCCTCAGCCTGCACCGAGGTGACACCCTGTCCACCACCGATGATCAGGTCGGGCGCAGCTGCGGCGACGGCTTCGATGTTGAGCTGCTCACCGGCGGGCAGTTCCTTGGTGCCCTGGGCCTTTGCATCCGCTGCCCAAGCCGGCGGGAAGCCGCCGTCGAGGTTCGTCACACCCAAAACGCGTGTGTCGGTTGCGACTACGGGTGCGTCGAGTGCATAGAGGTAACCGGCGAGGCCACCGCTGAGCACCACGATCCGTTCTGCCGACGCCGGTACGGTGACAGAACCCTTCTCGGTTTCGATCACACGCGTCGTAGGTTCGTCTGCCTTTGCAGGCTCGTCCGAGGACGCGCTGCTGCAACCGATCATCGCAACGAGTGCAACGATCAACAGACCCGCAATCGCGACGAATCGTCGCCAACTTCGAATCGCGAGGGGCGGTGTGGACTTCATCATTCAACTCCCATTGTGTTTCCAACTGTGTGGTTTGTGGGCTGCGACAGATGACTGTCGAGCAGTGGCGCAATTGCCGCCCAACCGGCTGGGGTCACCAATCCGGCGTGGTCGAACGGTAGGTGGTGGACTGAAAGTTCCTGGTCCCCCCGGATTGTGCGCCAGCGATCGGCCAGCACTTCCCCGGACACACCCGTGTCAGCGGTGATCAGAGTAACCGACCCGGCGTAATTCGGGTCCACCGATCCCGACGCCAGTGAACGAGTGGCATCAAATCCGGTTCGCACCAACTCGACCAGGGCGGGTGCCTGCGCAAGGAGTTCCGGCGGGAGTGCCGCTGCCAAGTCCTGTTCGGTGCTGCGGTCTTCCCGGTTCTCAGCGGACCGGGTTCCGAGCGGGTGGGTGTCGATCAGACCGGTGAACCCTACCGCGTGTCCCGCCTCCGCCAACTGCGCAGCCATCGCGTGAACGACGTTGCCACCGAACGAGTATCCGAGAAGGTGATAGGGACCGTCCGGTTGCACGCCGCGAATCGTCTCGACGTACATCGATGCCAGTTGATCCACGTTCGTAGCTTCGAGGGTGTCGCCCGCGAGCGTCGGCAACTGCAGGCCCAACACCGGACGATCAGCCTCGAGCACCCCGGTCAGCGGTGCGAAAGGCCACGCGAATCCGCCCGCAGGGTGAACACAGAACAACGGTTCGGCGGCGCCTTCGGCCCGCAGCGACACCAGGTGATCACGGCTGAGGTCCACATCGAGCGCACCCTCTGCGATATGAGCCGCAAGTTCGGCAACGCTCGGACGAGCCATCAACGTTCCCACGCCCACTCCGACGCCGAGTTCGTGTTCTACTTCGCCCACTAAACGCATGGCACGCAACGAGTCTCCACCGAGGTCGAAGAAGCTCTCTTCCGGATCGACGGTGTCGACACCGAGAACATGCGCGAAGACCTGGCACAGTTGCTTTTCGGTCTCGGTGCGAGGCGCGCGCGCCGCTGCCCGGGTCGGCGGCGCGGGCAAGGCCGCTCGATCCAGCTTTCCGTTGGGTGTCAGCGGAATCGAAGCGACGGTGACGATATCCGACGGAACCAGGTGCGCCGGTACACGTTCCCGCATGACCGCCCTGAGGTCTCCCGGTGCACAACCCGTTTCGGGAATCACGTAGCCGATCAGCCGTGGCGCCGCACCGTTGTCACGCCGAACGGTCGCCGCGGCGCGAAGCACGCCGGGGCACGCTGCCAGTGCAGATTCCACTTCACCCAGCTCGATCCGGATTCCTCGAATCTTCACCTGATGGTCTGCGCGTCCGAGGTATTCGAGTTCGCCGTCGCGCCGTCGACGCACCACGTCACCGGTCCGGTACATACGCCCGCCGACGCTGAAAGGGTCGGCGACAAATACCGACGACGTCAGAGCGGTCCGATCGAGGTAGCCCATCGCTGTTCCGTCACCGGACATGTACAACTCCCCCGCCGCCCCTACCGGGACTTCGCGCAGGCCTGAATCAAGCACCCGCGCCGACGCATTGAGGATCGGCCGCCCCAAGCACGGGGTGTCACTTGCCCGAACTGGCGAGCCCATCGCATTGATCGTGAACTCGGTGGGGCCGTACAGGTCGTAGCCGTCGACGCCGTCCTGATTACGCAACCGCGACCACAATTCCGCGGGAACCGCTTCGCCGCCGAGCATGACCAGCGCCGGAGTGTGATCACCGTCGAGAAGTCCGGCCGCCGTCAATTCCCGTGCATACGAGGGCGTCACGTTCACGACATCGATGCCGACGGACTGGTAGTGCTTGACCAATGACACCGGATCCAGCCGCGCCTGCTCGTCGATCACGTGAACCTCATGACCGGCGAGCAGCCAGAAGAGTTCTTCCCACGACATGTCGAAGGAGAAGGACACCGTGTGTGCGATACGCAATCTTCGCCCGGCAGCGCTGTTTTCGGTCGGCGTGAAGATTTCGGCCTTGTGGTTGTGGTACATCGTGGTCAGGCCGCGGTGGCCCACCACGACGCCCTTGGGTTTGCCCGTGCTGCCCGACGTGTAGATCACGTAGGCAGGCTGATCCGCCGATGTCGGACCGCCTACCGCTGCATCGGCAACAGTGGGTGTCTCGGCGCGGCCGTCAAGAATGTCAACGATGTTCGGCAGGTCGATGACAATGCTTGTCCGACCCTCAGCAGCGACGAGATCGTGTTGATCGGCAGTGGTGATCACCACGGCCGCATTGCTGTCTTCGATCAACTCCCGCAGCCTGGCGGCGGGATGCGCCAGATCCAACGGAAGGTAGGCAGCTCCGGCTCGCATGACGGCAAAGATCGCCACCACGTGATCCGCTGTCCGCGGAAGTGCAAGCGCAACAACGCCGGCCGGCCCAGCGCCGGACGACGCAAGTATTCGCGCCAACCGATCAACTCGCGTATTCATCTGCGCAGCGCTCAACGTGACATCGCCGAATACGAGTGCGGTGTCGTCCGGTGTCGCCAACGCTCGTTCTCGCAGCAACGCGTCGACGCTGCCGCCAGGCTCTCCGGGAACGGGCATCGTGACGTGCTGCGACACGAACTCGGTGGGCGTCTGGGCGCGCGGAACCGCAGTGTCGGCCACGGTCGCCGCCTCGGAACGCGCCATCAGTTCGAGGATGGCTTCGGTACGAGCCAGAACGTCGTGCGCCACATCGCCCGGAACCAGATCCGGCCGGTTCTCGAGAACAAGCGCCATCGACGCCTCACCCACACCGGGATCAACATCGAGTGTGAGCGCGTAGTGGGTGCCGTCCACCGCGTCGAATCCGACGATTCCACTGCGCCCGAACGTGTCCTGGCGTGCCTGTTCGTCGCGAGGGGTATTACGGAAAACGTAGAGCGTGTCGAACAGTGCGGCAAATCCGGCCGCGCGCTGAACGTCGCCGAGACCCACATGGTGATGTTCGAGGAGTGAACCCTGCTCGCGGAACAACCGTCCGAGGAGGTCGGAGATCCGCTCCCCGGGGCGAACATTCATGCGCACCGGAATCGTGTTGAGCGCCAGACCCACCATGCGGTCCGCGCCGTCCACCTCAGGCGTACGCCCGGACACCGTCGAACCGAAGACCACGTCGTCACGACCGGTCACTGCTCGCAGAGCCAGTCCCCAGGCCGCGGAGACAACCGTAGACAGGGTCACACCGGTCCTGCGCGCAAGGTCCCGTACGTCACTACTGATGCTCTGTTCCAACACAACTCGCGTGAACACCGGAAGAGGCGCACTACCGCCGGAACCGGTGCCGCCGACAAGCGTCGGCTGTTCGAGGTCTGCCAGATAGTTCTTCCACGACGAAAGAGCCTCCGGGCGATCTGCCTCGGCGATCCAGCGCAGGTGATCACGGAAATCCGCCGGGGTTTCCAACGCCGAGTCGAGGTGGACCGGATCTGTGCCGTTCGAACGAGCATATTCGTACAGCGCAAACAGTTCCGCGTACATCAGCGTCTGCGACCAACCGTCGGTCAGCAAGTGATGCTGGGTGAATACGAGATGCGCGCCGCCGCCCGGCAACCACGCCAGAACCATTCGGATCAGCGGCGGTGCGCTCAGATCGAAGACGGTGGCGAACTCTTCTTCGTCGAGTGCGCGCACTGCACCCTCGATCTCGCCGACCGGAGTAGTGCTCAGGTCAACTTCCCGGAAAGGCATGCAGGCTGCTAGCGGAACAAACTGAACCGGAGCGTCGAACCCGGCGTGAGTGAAGCCGGCACGCAGGTTCGGGTAGCGGCGCAGAAGTGCATCACCCGCCGCGCGCAGCGCAGAAATGTCCACATCGGCCTCCGCCGAGAACGTGAATTTCGGCTGCATGTGGTAGACGTCAGTGCCGCCGGCACCGTCGAGTACCGATTGGAAGTACATGCCTTCCTGCAACGGACCGAGAGGCAACACATCCCGCCAACCCGGACTGAGAATGTCGAGACGTATCCGCCGATCGGAGTCGACGGTCACCAAGGGGTGCCGCAACCGATCCGGCGCCGTTTCGGGAAGCGCCTTGCGGTCGACTTTTCCGTTGAGCGTCAACGGAAGCGCATCCAGCACCGTCAGTGTCTGCGGCACCATGTGTTCGGGAAGCAGCAGCGCAACTTCCTTGCGAACCAAAGCCGAATCGAGGCCGGTACCGACTTCAGCCACCACGTATCCGTGCAGACTTCCGATGCCTGCCGCATCTACTCGGACGGTGGCTGCCGCACGAGATACACCACTCACGCCGCAGAGCGCGCCCTCGACCTCACCGAGTTCGATACGGAACCCGCGGACCTTCACCTGATCGTCCGCACGTCGCAAGAAATGCAACACACCGTTCCTGCGTCGAACCAGATCACCCGTGCGGTACAGGCGGGCGCCCGGCACGCTCGGATCCGCCACAAACCTGGTGACCGTCAGATCGGGTCGGTTCAAGTATCCGCGTACCACCTGCGAACCGCCCAGGTACAGCTCGCCTGCAACACCTTCCGGAACGTTCCGCAGATCGTCGTCGAGTACCCGTGCGTGGACGTCGGTCCACGGCCGCCCGATCGTGACCCGATCATCGCGATCGAGTACCGCCGATGTCGCCCACACTGTCGCTTCCGTTGGTCCGTACACGTTGCGCACCGACGGGCAGAATGTCACCAGGTCATCGGCCAGGTCTTGCGGAAGTGCTTCTCCACCCACCAACGCTCGAACCTGGAGAAGGCGATGCGCATTCTCGTGTTCCGTGACAACTCGCCACAGCGACGGAGTTGCCTGCATGACGGTGGCACGGCTTTGCGTGATCAACTCGAGCAGGGCATCCGGATCACGGACCGTCCCCCGATCGGCGAGCACAACGGTGGCACCGGCAGCCAGCGGACACAACAATTCCAGCGCGGCGATATCGAACGACACCGTCGTCACCGCAACAATGCGATCGCCTGGCCTGATCCACTGATCGCCGATCACAGTCTCGGCGAACGCCGCGAGATTGGCAGTGCTGACCATCACTCCCTTGGGTCGACCCGTCGAACCCGAGGTGTGGATGACGTAGGCAAGGTGCTCACCGGCCGGTCGCGGTTCTGCAAGAACAACATCAGAACTCGTCTGTGCTGCGTCCACGAACACCACCGCAGGCGCAGTCGAGGGAAGTTGCCCTGCCACATCGGAACTCGTCAGAACACAAACAGGTGCCGCGTCCTCGATCATGAATTCGAGCCGCTCGGCCGGATAATCGACATCGAGTGGCAGGTACACCGCGCCGACGCGCAGAACAGCCAGCAGTGCTGCGACCAGATCCACGGATCGGTCGAGGGCAACGGCAACAACCTGCTCCGGCCAGGCACCGGCGGCAACAAGTTCGCGCGCCAATTCGTCCACCCGGCGCGATAATTGGAGGTAGGTGAGCGTCGACTCGCCGGAGACCAGCGCGATGACGTCGGGTGCTGCGACGACATTCCGCTCGAACAGGATCGATATTCCCGCTGGAGCGTCAACTCGCCGCGGTGGGTCGTTATGCGGACGAGCCACTGTCGGCAGCAATTCGGGAACGGGAAGGTCCCCGTGCCGGGCGCCGCGCTCGAGTACCGAGATCACGGTGTCGAGGAGGGCGTCCGCGGTGGATCCGTCGTACACCTCGGCATTGACGGTCAGGTGAATCTCGGAACCAGCGCGCACAAACTCGAGATCGACGACTGCGTCGGCACGCCCCACGCGAGCGGCACACAGACTTGCCCGAGAACGATCCAGTAGGTTCGCGAGTCGATCGAGACTCACGTCGGAATGCAAACCGGCGCCGGACATGGCGTTCTCGACCCGGTCCACGACCTGGGTAAAGGTCGGTCGGCCGCTCAGATCGACCCGGATGATCGACTCCGCTTCGGCGTCGACCAATCCGACCGCTATGTCGCGGCCGGCACCGAAGGTACTCAGCGCGGCGGCAACTGCAGCGAGCAGCATCGAATCCCGGTCGACGGTTTCGCCCAGCTGCCGAATGTACGTGTGGGCACGGTACGCCGGGGACGGAGTTCGATCGTAGGGAAGATCCACGTCGAACGGCAGACCGCCGAGCACCTGAACCCAGTACTTTTCGTCGTCAGGATTTCCCGGCTCGGCGCCGCCGCGCGGCGCCTCGCTCTGATCCCCGACAACGTCCACGGGCGCTGCCACGGTCGAGTCCAGCTCGAGCGCAACGAACTTCGTGTCGTCAATCCGTGCGACGCCGGCCAGCCCCAACGGGGTCGGCGTATCGAACACATCCGAAACCGATACGCGTAAGCCCAGCTTGCGCAGGCTTCCCACCAAACGCATAGCGGTCAGCGAATGACCGCCGAGAGCAAAGAAGTTATCAGCCGGGTTCACTACGGGAAGATCCAACACCGTTGCAGCGCAACGGCACAGTGCGTCCACGACGACAGGATCCACGGCACCAGGCGCTGCCACATCCGACTTGATCGGCGCCGGGGAAGGTCTGCGCATCGAAACGCGCTTCACGACGTCGAGGAGGTCCCCCGCGGGCAACGACGGCGAATGAACAACACCGCCCAGAATCTCACCCAATCGCGTCACCACCCGCGCAGCGGTGTCTGCGGGAATGGCAACAGGATCGTGGTAGAGCACAAGATCGAGGCCCAGGCTCGGCGGTGCCATCAGCGTCATCGGGTAGTGCGTGACACCACGGTTCGTGAAGCTACTGACGCGCAGCTCGTGCGAGCTGGGCTGGCCGGCTCCGGAATTCGGGAAATTCTCGAAAACGAGAAGTGTGTCGAACAGTTGCCCGATTCCCGCGATTCGCTCGATCTCCGCCAGGCTGGCGTGCTCGACGTCCTGCATATCGAATTGTGCGTTCTGCAAACCGGCAAACTGTTCGAGTAGAGGCACGTCGGCAGCGATGTCGAACCGCGCTGGAATCGTGTTGCTGAACAATCCGACCATAGCTTCCACACCGGAAAGATCGGCGGGACGACCGGAGACTGTCGCTCCGAAAACAACGTCCCACTGCCCCGTCAGCTCGGCAAGGACTGCAGCCCAGGCCCCTTGGACCAGGGTGTTGACAGTCAAACCGCGGGTGCGTCCGAGTTCGATCAGCGCTGCGGCGTCCGTGTCCGACAGCGGTACCGGAACCTGCACCGGCACGCCCCGTTCCGACTGTCCGTCAGCAACGAGCGTCGGAGTGGTCAGCCCACGCAGACGCTTGCTCCACGCTGCCCGTTGCGCATCCTCGTCGCGGTCGGCGATCCATGCCAGGTAGTCGCCGTACGGAGTCGGCGTCGGCAGACCGGCGTCACCGTCGTGGTAAACGTTCATTAATTCACGCAGGACGATGGGCGTGGACCAGCCGTCGGTGAGCAGGTGATGCGCATTGAGGATCAGCCGATGGACATCACCGGGTAGACGAATCAGTAGGGCGCGCAGCAGCTGCGGCAGTCCGACGTCGAAGATGTGCTCGGCAGCCTCGTCCTCCAGTCGCTGCGCCGAACGCAGTGCTGCCGCCTTCGGTACCGCCGTCAGATCGACCGATCGCCAAGCGACCTTGGCCGAACGCGGAATTGCCTGCACCGGGCGATCGAACTGTTCGTAGTGGAACGCTGCGCGCAGGTTCGGATGCCGGTCGATGACCGTCTCGAATGCGTCAGCCAGTCGCGCGTCATCCAAGGGTCCGGTGAGATCAAATCGAGCGGTGAGGGTGTAAACATCTGCAACGCCGTCTCGAACGGCGTGGAACAGCAACCCTTCCTGCAACGGGGACAACGGAAGAAGATCGGCGAGCGGGCCGTGAATCGACTCCAGTTCGTTGATGCCGTCCTGATCGACCCAATCAGCCGAGCAGTCGGAGGGGGTCAATCCGCCAGCACAGAGTGCCGCATGCGCGGTGAGTGCCGCTAGAGCTTGGTCCCAATGTCCTTGCAGTTCATCGACGATCGCGGCGTCCAGCACCCGGCCCGCTGCCGTCCACTCGACAGCCAATTGGGGGTCACCGTCTTCGCGAACAAACGCATTGAGCGCCAACACTTCCGACATCGCCTTGGATGCCGGTTCGATCACGGAGAACGCGTCATGCTCGGGTAGCCTCCACCCGGTTCCCGGCAACGACGGGAAGCGTCCCAGATAGTTGAGCAGAAGTTCAGGCTCAACGACGTCGGAGAATTCCGGCGCCGCAACAGGATCGAGGTAGCGAAGCACCCCGTAGCCGACGCCCCCGCCCGGAACAGCGCGCTTCGCCTCCTTGACGCTACGCAGCAGAGCTCCGGCCGCCGCGCCACCGCTCAGAGCGTCGGTCAGTGCGTCTCGGCTCGAAATCGCGCCGGTGGGCACCGATACCGGGAACTCGCTGGTGAACCAGCCGACCGTTCCGGCGAAGTCGGTGTCTTCGGTCAGCGGATCACGACCGTGTCCTTCGACGGTCACCGTCTGCGTGTGACCCAATTCGTGCCCACGACTGTTCTGCCACGAACGCAACGCCAACATCAACGCTGCCAGCAATACCTCGTCTACCCGCGCTCGGTACGCCGCAGGAAGCGTGGCCAGAACCGCTTCGGTCACTGCTGCCGACGCTACGGTTGTGGTGCGGGCCGCGGTACTCACGGTGTCCGTCGTGGGGTCGAGTCGACGAGCGCCGATCGGAGCAGCGCTCCCACTGCCGATTGCCGTGATGCCGGCGGCGGTCTTCCAGTAGTCGAGTTCGGATCGCAGTGTGCCCGAAGCCCCGAACTCCGCGAGCACGCCCGCGTGCCGACGCCACGAACTACCTGAGACACCC
Organism: Rhodococcus sp. MS16; assembly: GCF_013277795.1. Taxonomy (NCBI): domain Bacteria; kingdom Bacillati; phylum Actinomycetota; class Actinomycetes; order Mycobacteriales; family Nocardiaceae; genus Rhodococcus; species Rhodococcus sp. MS16. Next base: position 111,783 of record NZ_VBTM01000001.1, on the reverse strand, counting down.
AGCGTGGCGGATCGACGTTCGCGCGCAGCATCGGTTGCCTCGTGCAGATCGGGAAGCAGAATCCGCCAGGAAACGCCGTCGACGATCAAGTGGTGCGCAATGACGATCAACTGATCCGGGTGACCGGTTGGGGTTCGCAGCAACACGACGCGCAGGAGATTGCCTGCACGCGGATCGAGTTGCGCCGCAGCTTCTTCGGCGGTGCGCTGGATCAGTTCAGTGTCAGCACTTCCCGCGATCTCACTCACGAGCCCCTCTGCGCGCACGGCACCCGAGTCACGAACGATCAATTCGGTGGCGGCGCCGCCAGTTCCCCGTCGCAGTAGAAGTCGCAGTGCATCGTGGCGATCGAGGATCGTTTGGACCCCTGATCGGATGTCGTCGAACGCGACCACCTCGTCGATACGCACAGCGGTCCACTGTGCGTAACCGGCAATGGACTCGTCGGTGGGGTTCTTGTCGGTCAATGCACGCACGATCGGTGGTGCGATCACTGAGCCGGTCGCTACGTCGACTACAGCAGCGGCGCGGTTGTCATCGTCGGCGACCTCGCGGGCCGCCGCTGCGATGGTCCCCAAATCGCGCTGCGCCAAAAGCTCTTTCGGAGCAATGAGCACTCCGCGCGCACGTAGCCGACTACTGACGCTGATGGCGGTGATGCTGTCACCACCGAGACCGAAGAAGTCCTCGTCGACACCAACTCGGTCCCGTCCCAGAACCTCCGCCACCACAGCGCAGAGGATCTGCTCGCGGGGTGTGGATGCGGCACGACCTTCTGATTCCAGAACCGGAGCGGGTAGCGCCGCGCGATCAAGTTTTCCGTTGACAGTCACGGGAAGTTCAGTCAAGACAACAACAACCGAAGGCACCAGGTGATCCGGCACTCGCGTCGCAAGATCACGGCGCAGTTCGTCCTGCGGCGGCAAAGTAGCACCGGCCACAGCCACGACGTAACCCACCAAACTGGGGCGTCCACCGTCGGTGCGAATGACGGCTGCGGCCGCGCCGACGCCGGGCACGGCACCCAGAATCGCTTCGACCTCACTGAGTTCGATGCGATGACCACGGATCTTGACCTGCTTGTCACCGCGGCCGATGAATTCGTATCCGCGGCCCGGCACCCAACGGGCCAGGTCGCCGGCCCGGTACATGCGGTCACCGGGAGCCCCGAAGGGGTCGGCAACAAATCGTTCAGCGGTCGCGGCTTCCCGCCCGAGATATCCCCTGGCCAACTGAGGACCGGCCAGATAGAGCTCTCCGCGCTCGCCGTCGGCAACCGGCTTCAACGCGCTGTCGAGGAGATACGCGCGAGTTCCCGCGAGCGGGTAGCCAATTCGGGGTTCGGCGCCGCGGACGGAAGTAGCAATCGCGTCGACGGTTGCTTCCGTGGGTCCGTACAGGTTCTGGGCCGGCACATTCGCAGCGATGATCGCATCCCAGAGCGCAGGGGGCGCGGCCTCACCGCCGACAACCAACAATGCGAGTGGGTTTGCGCCCGTCAACAATCCACTGTCGACCAGTGCCGTAGCCATCGAGGGGGTGGTGTCGACGACATCGATCCGATCGCGCGCGAATGCGGAAACCAGTGCGTCGGCGTCCTTCTGAAGCTCTTCGTCGTACACATGCACTCGATGCCCACACAGCATCCACAGCAACTGGTCGAGGGATGCGTCGAAGGCAAACGAGGCCGTATGAGCGGTGTGCAGTTGCCGCCGGCCCACTCGGTTCGCAGCGTCACGGTAGATCGTCGCACTGTGGTGGTGTAGCAAATGGGCGAGTCCGCCGCTTCGCACCAGAACGCCTTTGGGTGTCCCCGTCGATCCGGATGTGTAGATGACGTAGGCGAGGTGGTCTGCGTGACGCGGAGCAGCCAGTTCACTCGCGGAGATAGGTAGATCGGAGTAACGCGTGAGTTCGTCGCGGAGCGTTTCGGACTCCACGACTACTGGATCCGGCCGGGAATCCCCCGAAAGTTGCTCCGCCAGTGCACCAGTGGTCAGCACAACCTTGGGCTGAGCGTCGTCGATCAGAGCCCGCAGGCGCTCTACCGGATGCTCCGGATCCAATGCCACGTACGCGGCCCCGGCTTGGAGCGTCGCGAGCAGTGCAACAACCATGTCGGCTGTGCGCGGTATTGCGATCCCGACTATGTCGTCAGGTCCGACGCTCCGGGCTCGCAACGCGCGCGCCAGTCGGTAGACGCGAGCGCCCAGCTCGCCGCCGGTCAGAGAATCGTCGCCGCACACCAGGACCGTGGCCTCTAACTGTTGGGCGACAACACGATCGAACACATCTGCAACGTGCTCGATCCGGCCGGCGCTCGGCGCGCTCTCACGGTCGACCAGAATCCGGTCGGCCTCGGCGACGGAGAGTACGTCCACCTGCCCGACAGCCGGATCGTCCTCCCCGACCATCGCGTCGATGATGCTGACAAATCCCGCGAGGCGTCGTTCCACGGATTCACGAGTGTTGGTGCGGGCGTCCACCTCGAACCCGAGGAGCACCTCACCGTCGGCAATGGGTGTAACAGTCAAGCCGAGGTCTTCCGGCGGACCGCCTGCAACGTTGCGCAGCACGCCCACAGCACCTGCGAAGTCCAATGCGAAGTCGAATGCCTTGAGATTGATACCGATTCCGTGAAGCAACGCACCGCTGCCGGCCACCGCGAGATCGCGGGCCAGGTTCTCGCCGCGGTAACGCTGATGAGCACGCATGCTCTTCATCGACGCCGCGACCTGCTTACTGAGGTCGCCGAGTCGATCACCGCTGCGGACCGTCAGACGCAGTGGCAGCACATTGACAGCCATCGCGGGAGTCCGGAGCGCCGTGCGACCGACCCGAGCCATCAGCGGCATCGCGATGACAACGTCCGACTCACCAAGCAGGCGATGCAAGAATGCTCCGTAGCAGGCAATAAGACCTTCGGCCCAGGTCGTACCCGTTGTGGCCGCCACTGCCTTGAGCTTGGTCAGGGTGTCGGCCGACATCACACTGCGGACCGCAACGGTTCGCTCGGCGGGCCCGGCAACCTGCTTGCCTCGACCGTCCAACGGCGGCAACGGGGTAAGAGCGTCACGCCAGTAGTCGCGGTCTTCGGCAAACTGCTCACCGCCGCGGTACTCCTCGTCCTCGGCAATCAGCTGCTCGATCGAGCCGAATCGTGTTGGTGCTACCTCACTTCCGCGCGCGAGCGCGGTGTAATGGTCGGCCACGCGGCGCGAGATCATTGCCGCGCTGTATCCGTCGACGATCAGGTGGTGATAGAGCTGGATGCACCAGACTTCGCGATCGGTGAGCCTGATCAGCGAGTACGTGTACAGCGGGCGTTCCACCATCGCCCGGCAGTACTCCGACGCCCGGCCTCGTTCGGCGTCGACGAGGGCGTGCGCAACCGCAACCGGGTCACGCTCCGCCCGCAGGTCGACTATCGGGATGTCACCGACGGGAGCGTCGGAAATGATCTGTCGAGGTCCGTCAGGCGTCTCGATCATGTGCAGCCGCATGGTCTCGGCCTCGCCGATCGTCGCCCGGATGGCATCTGCCAGAAGTGCGGTATCGATCGCGTCGTCGCCGACAATCTCGAGCACCTCGCCGACGAGATAACTCCGCGATTCCGGATCAAGTCTCTGCGCGTTCCAGATTCCGAGCTGAGCTCCTGTCAGTGCAAGCAAATTCTCGCTTGCCTCGATGGAGTTCGAACCTGGAAAAACGCTCACACTGATCCTTTCGCCGCGGACGTGCCACGCAAGGGTGGCCTAACCTCATTTTGGGCAGCCTAAACTAAATATGCGGCAAAGTGGAAGACTCACTCAGGGCAATTTTCGCAACCGCCGCCAAGTCGACGCTTTCCGACAATTACCGCAGGTGAAATACCGAATCTTATTGAAAGAACAACTACTTCATTTCCGACAACACCGCTGCTGTATCAAAATGTGGGATCGAACCCGAAACGGAATGCGTCAGCCCATCACGGTGGCAGCGACGGTTCCGCCCAATTCGTAGCACTGCTCACGAACGTTTTTGTCCACGGGCACAATCACTTCGAGCGGCTCGGCCACCGGAACCAAACCGAGACCGGCTGCAAGTGCCCGCACCGACGACACAGCACCGGCAGTGTCATTGTTTCCGTGCACCCATAACCCATATGGACGCTCGGACACCGCACCCAAGCATTGGTAATAGGTAGTGTCGAAAAAGTACTTCAATGCCCCGGACATATAGCCGAAGTTCGCGGTGGTTCCGAATATATATCCGTCAGCACCGAGTACGTCGGGCACGGTCGCTGCCAATGCCGGGACAGCAATAATTTCGACGCCCTCGATCTCCGGATCATGCGCGCCTGCCAGCACGGCATCAAGCAATTCATGCGTAGCGGGCGAGGGCGAATGGTGAACCACCAACAAAGTCTTCACGTCCACGAGAATACGACGCGCTTACCGCAGACAAGGCCGCTTACCGCGAGCAGAGAACCTCAACCCATGCATTGACGGTCTGCTCTTCCGCCAACTCGGCAAAATCTGCATCCGCTCCGTCGGCGCGCCACTGTTCGACCAGCATCATGAGCCGCACCGAGTCCAGGCCCTCATCGGTCAGATCCGTGTCGTCGCCGAGTTGTTCTGCCCTCATCGACAGAACTTCGGCAACGTCACGCACAATCCGGGCCCGGTCCACAGTGCTGCTCATCGATCTCCTCGTATAGTACGAATACGGAATGACTTTAGGCCAGCCTAACCATATTGGTACGTTGGTACCCAACTTGAAACTGGACACACAAATCTCGCACAACTAAGGCTAGCCTCAACATAGCAATAGTTCCGGACAATCTGGAAGGGCGTCCATGTTTGCACTGGCCGAAGTCGCCGAATACCCGTTGCACACCAACCGATCCGACAACGGAGCGGATTCAGTTTTCCTGCTCTCCCGCAGGCAGACCTCGGTTCAGACCTCCGGAGTGGTGGAAGAATTCGACTCGGCGTTCGACGCTGTAGAGGGACTCAAGACAGGGCGGATCGACTCGGTTGTGGGCGCCCTCCCCTTCGCTCCCTCAACACCGTGCGCGCTCACCGCGCCGCTGAGTTTCACCCGAACGAGGGGTGATCTACATCACTCCGGTGCGGTGAATCTTCCCTCCGCGAAAGTTGCCGGATGCAAACCAAGCCCCGTCGAGCACACCCGGCGAGTTCGCGGTGCGATCACGCGACTGCAGGCAGGCGAACTGGACAAGGTTGTTCTCGCACGCACGCTCGCGATCGCAACCGAATCGCCGATCTCGCCCACAGCACTCACGAGAAAATTGATCTCGCTCGATCACTCGCACAACGGGTTCTGCGTCGACCTCTCCCCCGCCGGCGGAAAATACCGCGGGCGAGCTTTGGTCGGTTCGACGCCGGAAGTCCTGATCGAACGCCGCGGAGACATCGTCACCTGCCACCCGCTCGCAGGTTCGATTGCACGACACCCTGATTCGAAGCAAGACGAAGCACACGCCCAGGAACTCCTGGCGTCCACCAAGGATTTGTCCGAGCACAAATTTGTCGTCGATTCGATCAGCGCGGTTCTCGGACCGCTGTGCCGATCATTCTCAGCGCCAAGCACTCCCGAACTGCTCCGCACGCCTCAACTCTGGCACCTCGGAACCAAGATCGAAGGGGTACTGGCCGACCCGAACACAACGGCACTGGAGCTCGCGCTTGCACTGCACCCCACTCCGGCGATCTGCGGAACACCGACCGATGCCGCTCGCGATCACATCACCGGGACCGAGGACGATCGTGGCTTTTACGCAGGTGCCATCGGATGGTGCGATCGGACCGGCGACGGCGAATGGATGGTTGCCATCCGATGCGCCGAGATCGCGGCCGACGGCCTCTCGGCGAAGGCCTATGCCGGTGGCGGAATTGTCGCGTCGTCGGATCCCGATACGGAATTGCGTGAAACCAGTACCAAGTTCCGAACGATTCTCAGCGCATTCGATCTAGCCGAAGATCTTGCCGAATAGTGGCTCACTACCGGTCGATGCACTCATTTTGACACCAACAGGTCGGGCGTTCAGTACCGTTTTGGGCGATACATCCTAATTCGTCTCTGGCTTCTCGCCTGGAGGGTTCCCTGTGAATCGAATGCGCGCCTCAACCCGCCACGCTGCGATGGTCGTCGGCGCAGTGACGATCCTCGTCACCGGGATTCAGTTCGGAACCGCATCTGCGCAGCAGGTATCTCCAACCTTCGAGGTGTTGTGCACCCCGACTGACACCGGCCTCACCGAACTGTCCGGGTTGGCGGATACGTCCACCGGAATGTACGCCATCGGCGACAGCGGGGCGGACAACAGGATTGCCGAACTCGACGCAGGCTGCCACGTCACTCGCTGGATACCGGTGGGGACTGAGACCTACGATGTCGAAGATCTCGACTCCACTACCGACGGCACTCTGTGGCTTGCCGACATCGGGGACAACAACAAGGTCCGTACGTCCGTGGCGCTGATCGGATTCGATCCCTCCGGCGCGGAAGCTGCCACACCACGTGCGCTGACCTATCCCGACGGCGCACATGACGCCGAGACCTTGCTCATCTCGCATGACGGGCTGCCCGTCATCGTGACGAAGGACTATCTCGGGTCGAGCGATATCTACGCACCGGCGGGTAATCAGAATGTGCATGACCTGAGCACGACTGTCCCGACACAACTGAACAAGGTCGGACACCTGCAATTCTCTCCGACCACAACTCCCGGCGGTCCGGTCGACGGAGCGGGAACAATGGCCGTCACCGGCGGCGCAGTCAGCACCGACGGCACGGTGGTCGCTCTGCGCACGTACACCGACGTCTACCTGTATTCAGCCCCCGACGGTGACGTAGTCAAAGCCCTGTCCACCAGAGCGATTCGGGTTCCGCTCCCGAACGAACCACAGGGCGAGGCAATTACATTCAACAACGACGGAGATCTGATCAGCGGATCCGAGGCCTACCAGGGGCCACTGCCACCACTGCTCATCCTTCGCGGAGCAACCGCCCTTGCCGTGGCGGGAGGCTCGGCGGGACCCCTGGGCTCAACGGGTTCGTAGACTCGGGGTCAATCCGCGGGACCGCTATCATCGCGGGGTGAATACACGAATTCGGATGAGCGGCGCTGCCATTGCACTGGTATGCACCGTTGCCCTCGGGGCAGCGGGCTGCACCCACGCGGTCACTGGCGCGCCGCTCCCCGATGCGTTTGTTCCGAGCGCCGACAACCCTGATCCGTCGGAAGCGATCGACGGGGTTGTGTATGTCGAATACCCAACGGCACTTCACGTCCAGCCCAATGAGCGTGTGGCATACACACATTCACCACCGTTCGGCGGGCGGCACGACGGGGTATGGGCTAAATGCACCGGAATTGTGTATCCACAGGCGATCCGAACCGAAAATGCCGTTCATTCACTCGAACACGGCGCGGTCTGGATCACGTACAACCCTGACCTTGTTTCAGCCGGCGACGTCGAACTCCTCGCTGGAAGGGTCAGCGGAAACAGCCATATGCTGATGTCACCGTATCCAACGCTCGACGCGCCGATCTCGTTGCAGTCGTGGGGACATCAACTCGAACTCGACCAAGCATCCGACATCCGAATCGATCAGTTCATCTCGGCGCTTCGACTCAATCCCGCGACGTATCCCGAAGTGGGAGCGACGTGTTCGATTCCGCCGTTGAGCTTCGACCCGGACAACCCGCCGCCGTTCGACCCCACCACTCCGGATCCGGCGTCCCCCACCACCGTTCCGGAGTAGACGGGTCTACTTGCCGCGCTCGCGTCGTTCCAATTCCACTGCCCGGCGCATGGTTTCGCGGGCACGGCTTCGGTCACCCGCGTAGTCGTAGGCGCGGGCAAGACGGAAGTTCTGCTTCCAGTTGTCGGGATCAGCTTCCCAATCAACTTTGACCGTCGCGAACAACTCGTCGGCTGCAGCGCGCTCGATCCGGCCCGACGGCAATTTCGGGAGCGTCGACGCATCGACGGCCAAGCCTTCGTCGTGGATCTGCTGAGCCAGGCGCTGATGGGTGAATCCCGCTCGCAATGTTGCGATCACCAGCCACAGTCCCAGGAACGGCAGGATGAGCACACCGATTCCCAGGCCGATGGCCACGCCGCCGCCGTCTTGGATGAGCTGAATTCCGCGTTGGCCCAGCAGCACGAAGTACACCGCCAAGGCAATACAGATCGCCGTGATCAAGATGAGCGTGCGGGTGGTTTTGTTGTTCATGTTCTTGGTACTCACGGCTCTGTAGTGCTCACAAATCCAGGAACGAATCGATGCCGACGGTAAGGCCGGGGCGAGACGCGATCTGGCGAACGCCGAGCAGGACACCCGGAGCAAAGGAGTTTCGGTCGATGGAATCGTGACGGATGGTGAGCGTCTCGCCCTGCGTGCCCAGAATGACCTCCTGGTGCGCGACCATCCCGGCCATGCGCACCGAATGCACGCGCACACCGTCTACATCGGCGCCGCGGGCACCGTCGAGTTCAGTGGTCGTGGCGTCAGGACTGGGACCGACACCAGCTTCGGCGCGCGCCGCAGCGATCATCGCCGCAGTGCGGTACGCAGTGCCGGAAGGCGCGTCAGCCTTGTAAGGATGGTGCAGTTCGATAACTTCGACGGAATCGAAGAACCGAGCTGCGGCAGCCGCGAAGCGCATAGACAGCACAGCACCGATCGCGAAGTTGGGCGCGATCAGGACCCCTGTGGTGGGCTGGGCGTCGACCCACGACTGCACCGTCGCAAGCCGACTCTCGTCGAACCCTGTGGTGCCGACAACGGCGTGAATGCGATTGGCCACGAGAAACTCCAGGTTTCCCATCACGACATCGGGATGTGTGAAGTCGACCACGACCTGAGTGCGGGTGTCGACAAACGTCTCGATCGGATCGCCGGTATCTACCTGCGCAACCAGTTCCAGATCAGCGGCAGCCTCGACTGCTGCGCAGATTGCCTGGCCGACCTTGCCCTTGGCTCCCAGAACCCCAACCCTGATGGGTGCTGCACTCACGTCTTCCACGCTCCGTCCGATGCATTGTTGTGGGGTAAAGCCTACGCAACCGGGCAGATGGGCTCACCATCAGTGCAACAGGAGTTTCGTCACGACTGGCACACTGGAGTTGGTGAGCAACCGCCCAGAAATTCAGCCAACCGGCAACTTGCGTCCACTCGAGGTGGCGACCGGTGCCGTGATGGCCGGATTCACGGTCGCTCTTTCCGTCATCGCGACAGTTATTCCTCTGGCGAGTGCTCTCCACCTTGTTGCGGCTGTTCCGATGGGGATCGTTGCTCAGCGGTTCAGAATCCGCGCTGTGGTCGCCTCCGGGGTTGCAGCCACCGCAGTTGCGTTTGTTGCCGCCGGCTCCGGTTCTGCCTCAGCCGTTGCGCTGTGCGCCCTACTGGGCGGAATTATCGGCAACGTAAAAAGGCGGGGGCGCGGATTCTTTTCCGCGCTACTGGCGTCGTTCGTTGTCGGGCCGATTCTGGCCCTGTTCTCGATAGTTCTGCTGCTCATTCTCTCGCCGCTACGAAATCTGTTGTTGGATTCACTCGACAACACGGCTCGCGGCGTCGCGGAAATTCTCAGAAGATTTCCGTACTTCATCGGGATCGCGGATGCGATCGAAAGCAGTATCGGAGCCATCATCGATTACTGGTGGCTCTGGATCGCCGCGTCCGCGACGCTGGGCATCATCATCAGCACCGTCGTCTCCTACTTCGTTCTCGGCGCAGTTCTCGATCGGTTGGCCGCACTTCCCACGGTGGATCCGCTGGCCACGACGCCCGACGACCGGTCGATCAACCCGTTGCCGTTGACGCTCGAACACGTCGGCTTCACCTACCCGGGTTCTTCGTCGCCGGCGTTGACGGACATCAACTTCTCGATCGACCGCGGCGAATTTGTCACCGTCGTCGGGCACAACGGTTCCGGAAAATCGACCTTGACGCGCCTTCTCGCCGGCCGGGCACCGTCCACCGGACTCCTGGTTCGACCTGGCGCTGCGGGACTCGGCCATCACGACGGTACGGCGGTGGTTTTGCAGCGACCCGAAAGCCAGATCCTCGGAACGCGCGTCGCCGACGACGTGGTGTGGGGCCTGCAACCCGATCATGTTCCGGACATCGAGGCGCTCTTGACCGAAGTCGGGCTGGGTGGAATGGCGATGCGTGAAACGTCGTCACTCTCGGGTGGCGAGATGCAACGCCTCGCTGTCGCCGCTGCCCTCGCGCGTCGACCCGCGTTGCTCATCGCCGACGAAGCCACCGCGATGGTCGATCGCACCGGTCGAGAAGAACTGGTGGAACTGCTCGCAGCTCTCCCCCGTCGGCACAATATGGCCGTTGTTCTTGTCACCCATCATCAGGCCGACACCCGCCAAGCAGACCGGGTTATCCAGCTCGAGAACGGCCGGCAGATCGAACATGAGCCGGGCTGGATGGTCGGCACCGGAGCGCCGACGGTTCCCACCTACTGGCCGCGCAGCACCAAAGCCCTGCTCGAAATCAAGAACCTCTCGCACACCTACAACAATCGGACTCCGTGGTCGCGGACCGCGTTGTCCGACGTCAATCTCACCATCGGCTCAGGTGACGGCGTACTGGTCCTGGGCGGCAACGGCTCCGGAAAATCCACACTGGCCTGGATCATGGCCGGATTAACGGTACCCACGTCGGGCACGGCGTTGTTCGACGGCAAACCGATTGCCCGGCAGGTGGGTTCGGTGGGCTTGACCTTCCAACACTCGCGGCTGCAACTGCAACGTCGAACCGTCTCCGAAGACATCGAGGCCGCCGGTGGGCCCGAAATCGGGTCGACGCAGGTTTCCTGGGCACTCGACGCTGTCGGACTTGATCGTCGCATTGCCAGCCGCAGCATCGACCAACTGAGCGGCGGGCAGATGCGCAGAGTGGTGCTCGCCGGTCTGCTCGTCCGACAGCCCCAGATGCTCATCCTCGACGAACCCCTCGCAGGCCTCGACCCACCCGGGCGAGCGGCCATCATGAACGTCCTGACCTGGATCAGGCGCAACGGCACCGCGCTGGTCGTGATTTCCCATGACGTCGACGGCATGGATGGCGTGTGCAGCAGGACAATTCATCTCGCTGACGGTGTCCTGACCGAAAATCCCGTCACACTGGAAGAGACCCGGCGATGACCACACTCCTGCGCGAAGTTCCCACCACCTCACCGATCCACCGACTATGGGCCGGCACGAAGATCATTGCCGTGGTTCTCATCAGCCTTGTCATGGTGATCGCGCCGTCGTGGCCGTCCATTGCCGTGATCACCGGACTGCTCGTCATTACTGCCGCGATCGGCCACATTCCACCGGCGGCAATCCCGCGCCCACCATGGTGGATATGGCTGCTACTGCTGGGCGGCGCCCTGGTCAATCTCCCGATCGGTCTCGACGCCGTGTACCTCTACCTTCGGGCAGTCACCTTCGGAATCATATTGCTGTGCGCGTCACTGATGTTGGCCTGGACCACCTCGATGAGCGACGTCGCACCCGCACTGGCGACACTCGGACGTCCGCTGCGGTTCCTACGAATCCCGGTGGACGAGTGGGCAACAGCGGCAGCGCTCTGCATTCGCTCACTCCCCCTCCTGATCGAGGAGATGCTCACGCTGGCCGCGGCTCGCCGACTCCGGCCGAAAGGCGTGGTGCACAGCGCGTCCGACAACACGATTATCGATCTGATCACTACCACGATGTCGGTGGCGATCCGGAGATCCGCCGAGATGGGTGAAGCCATCTCCGCACGCGGCGGAACGGGATTGATCGCCGCCTATCCGAAGCGTCCGCGTCGAGCTGATCTGCTGGCGATCATCGTTGTCGTTCTTTCCTGCGCCGGAGCGATCGTACTGACCGTGATCTAGGACTGTGGTTGTGCAGTGATCCCAGCGCCCATCCAACGGCGCAGGTATTGCCGTAGTTCGTCGTCGCTCCGAGGTGGATTACCGGGGGATATGAAAAACGACTGCATCGTGCGCAGGACGTATTCGACGAGTTCCCGAAGAGCAGCGTCGTCGTAGCCGTACTTCTTCCAATCGACGTCGAAGCGGTTGATCATCGCAATTCCGAAGGCCTGAGCCTCATCCGATGTGAGACCGTCGGGGTGAAGGTTCGAGTACGTTCCCGTCAGCAAGATGCCAAGATGTGGGATTCTGCGGACTTCGGTCAGTGTGTAGACAACGCCTTCGGTCATCGCGTCGACGGGATCTTCGATGCCGCTCACATGGGCAGTGAGCCGATCTAGAAATCCGGCGACCGATGCGATTGCCGCTGCGCGCATCAGGGCGTCGGAGTTGGGAAAGTACCGATACACCGTCTGACGGATCACGCCCAGCGACTCCGCGATATCGGCGATGCTGATTGCCGAGCCCGTTCGCCCGATCAAATCGACTGCCGCGGTGACGATTCGACGAGTTGCGTCGTCATCGTCGACTGGCGGATTTCCGCCCCACCCACGTCTTCGCGCCACTGCCTGTATTCCTCACTCGAATCGAGAAACCCAGGCTAACACTGCCAGTCGACACCAATTCTGTGCGCATCACGGAATTGTGACCATACACAAACGCCAATCTGTGTATGGTCACATTCAGAGCGTGGCTATCGGGGCATCCGGGCAGCCACCTACCCGACCGTCCGGAAAGACGAGGTTTCGAGAAGTGACTGATCTACACGTGCGAAAGATGAATTTTGCTTTCGAGGACTACGACGTCCCCTTCCTGTGGAACGAGGAGAATCCGGCCTTCTCGAGCATGGCCAATGCCGTCTCTTTCCTGGCCATCGGTTTCGAGAAGATGATCGTCAAGCTCATCATGCAAACCAAACCGCTGTTGACGGATCGCGCAGTTGCCGAGGAAGCCGACGCGTTCATGCGCCAAGAGGGACAGCATTCCTCGGCGCATCGTCAACACGTCAAAGGCTTGATCAGGCGATATCCCGGCCTGCAGGAAACTCTCGACGACGTGGTCGGCGAGTTCGACAAGCTCACTGCAGAAACGTCGGTGAACTACCGACTGGCATACACCGCCGACCTCGAAGCAACCTTCACCTCGGTGTTCAAGCTGATGCTCGACAACGAATCTGCACTTTTCCGCCCCGGCGACGACAGGGTTGCGTCGCTGTTCATCTGGCACTTCGTCGAGGAAGTCGAACACCGAAGTTCCGCCCTCATCATCTTCGACTCCGTCGTCGGCAGCGACCTCTACCGGATGCGCATGGCACCGTCAATTTTCCGGCACGTCATGAAAGTGATCAGGCTGGCCTCCCTGGGCTTCAACAAGCATGTGCCGCGCGAAGATCGGCAGGTCGACGCGATGGCCATGTTCGCGTCGTATCGCAACATGCAGTTTCTTCGCAAGCGTATACCCGGGCTCGAGGCGCAGGACAACGGTCCGATGTCTCGCGCGTTCGACGTATTGCCGCTCGGCGAGCAACTCACCGCGCTGCGGGGAGTTATCCGCAGCCAACTGCCCAAGCACAACCCCGCCACCGAGAACTTGCCCGCCCTGGCCGACGTGTGGTTCGAACGTTTCGAAGCCGGATACGACGTAACCCGCTGGTATACAGCTGAATCGAACAGCACAGGGCGGTCGAACAATGGCTGATCTTTGTTCCCCCACCTTCGATCAACTCGCCACGGAACTCGGCTTCTCCTGCGCAGAAGCGGGCGGTCTGGTCGAAATCCGCAATCCCTTCGGGCTGGAGAACTGGACTCTGCCGGTTCTCGAGTGGACCATCATCATCGGCTCGGTGCTCGCTCTGGTTCTCGCGATTGTGCGCTTGCGGCGAAACGGCGATCCCACCAATCTCGTACTCTGGTTCGGCGCCACCGCCTATCTGTTCATCATCGAACCGCCGCTGTACTTTCCCGCGGCCTTCGGCATCGAAAAGCACGTGGATACGATGTTCGCACACAACGTGTTCACCGTCGATTTCCTGTGGGGCAGACTCCCCCTCTACATCATCGCGATCTATCCGCTGATGGCAACGCTGGCCTTCGAAATCGTCAAGATGCTGGGCGTTTTCCGTCGGTACGGTGTGCTCGCCGGCGCAGTCTGCGTGGGCTTCGTTCACCACGCGTTCTACGAGATCTTCGACCATCTCGGACCGCAGCTTCGGTGGTGGGAATGGTCGACAGCCAACCCGATCAACCAACCGATGTTCGACGCCGTCCCACTGCCGAGCGTTGTTGTGTTCGCAGCCTTGTGGCCGATGTCGCTGGCATTCTGCGTCCAGTTCTTCGTTGGCCGCCACGTCGACAACGGCCAACATTTCACCGGGCTCCAATTGGTTTGGCGCACAATCGTCATCGGCGTCCTGGCCTCAGTGGGCACGTTCATCCTGCCGTTGCCCGCGACAGTCTTCGGCGCGGGCAGCGACACGGTCCGAGGAGTGCTCTACGCAGCCGAGCTGGTGATCCTCTCGGTTGTCGCGATAACACTGCTGATCCGCCAGTGGACCCGGTTGCGTACGCAGCCGTCTGACGCGCCCCCGTACACCAACAGGTTTGTCCAGTACTACAGCGTGGTGTACCTGTGCATCATGGCCGTTCTCTGGGCCAGCGCCCTACCCGATTTCTTCGGTGCCGTCGACGGTTCGACCAGCAACGGAGACCCGATCGGGAATCTCTGGTATACGCTGGCGTGCTTCGTCGTCGCAATACTCTGTGTCGCTGCAACATTCACCGTGACGCGCCGCAGTGCAGCAGCAGGCGACTCTCCGTCCACCGAAGTGCAACCCGCTCCTCACACCGCATAACTTGGTTGAAAACAGCTCGAGGTGGACGCACCCTACGGCACGCGGTGCGTCCACTTCTCGGTGCTGAACTTGGTCTCCACCAGCTCACGCGCCTGCGCCAACTCTGCCTCGGTGTAGGCACTGGTGCGGGTGTCGTGCTGCGATCGGAAGTAATTCTCGAACGCTGTCAGGATCGCGGCGCGTGTCATTCCGGTCTGAGAGCGGAGCGGGTCCACTCGTTTGGCCGCGCTCTTGGTTCCCTTGTCGGACATCTTCTCTCGGCCGATTCGCAGAACCTGCGTCATCTTCTCCGCGTCGATGTCGTAGGCCATCGTCACGTGATGAACGACTGTGCCGTCGGCGAACCGCTTCTGGGCTGCGCCGGCGATCTTGCCCTTGTCCGAGGCGATGTCGTTGAGCGGTACGTAGCGCGCGGTGATTCCGACTTCGGCAAGCGCGCCCATCACCCACTGGTCCAGGAAGGCGTACGACCGTTCGAAACTCAGCCCCTCCACCAACGACGCGGGTACCACCAACGAGTACGTGATGCAGTTACCCGGTTCCATGAACATCGCACCGCCGCCTGAGATCCGGCGCACAACACCGATACCGTGGCGCGCAGCAGCCTCCGAGTCGACTTCATTGCGTACGGATTGGAACGAGCCGATCACGACCAGCGGCGAATCCCAGTCCCAGAAACGCAAAGTGGCCGGACGCTCACCGGACGCCACCTCGCGCGCGATGACCTCGTCCAGCGCAACGTGCATCGCGGGATCGAGGACCGCCGGCGAAATGACGTCGAATGTGTGGTCCGCCCAGCTGGTGGCATGACCGAGCGCGCGGCGAATCGCGATGCCGACCGACTCCGCAGTGAACCCGATCATCGACACAGACTCGTCGAGCGTCGCGATGATGGCGTCCGCCAGCTGTTCCACGTTGGCATCGGCCGGCATACCCGTCAGCGCTCCGTTGATGTCATCCAGCGCGCTGTCCGGCTCGAGGAAAAAATCGCCGGAAACCGCTACGTCGGACAGCTGCCCGTCCTCGACCTCGACATCGACTGCAACGAGCTTGCCACCAGGAACCTTGTACTCTCCGCGCATGTGTTCAGCCTATCCCCGCGGGATCGCACGTCGGCGCGCGCCGTCGGAGCAGAGGGCAGAGTCACACATCGGATGCTCGGTGAGACAAAGCACCCCACCTGGTCGTGCCACCGTCGAGCGAAATGATGCCCAGGGTGCGATCATTAGCCCATTCGGCTCGAAACCTGACGAGCCACAACGGAGGTGCACATGAAGGTCCCGGCGTTCCACTCGACGGTTCCTTCCGATCTCGACGTCTACCACGACAACGAGAGCTGCATCCTTGCCGCGCGCATCGACCCTTCGGATCGAGTCGACGGCGTCGACGGTCGACCGTGGTGCACTGCCTGTGCGTCGTTGGACTAGCACCGCCTGACGCGCCTACATTCTGCGCTCCCGCAGTCGCAGGTTGACGATCTCGAGTGCCGCCTCTTCGGCGTGATCCAAGGCCTCGGCTTGCTTCACCGAAATGCTGTCGCACAGCCAATCCCAGTGCAGCGCTACCACGTTCCCTCGCACCGGAGCGGGAGCAAGTGGAATGCCGTCGACGTTCCACCGCACGTGTTCGATCGCCTTCGGACCGCGGGTCAGTCGGTTACCGTCGAACGCGAGCGGCGAGGACTCCACCTCGGCATACTCGTCACCTACTTCACGTACTTCGCCCCACCTGATTCGGCAGTTCTGGAGGATGGACAGTGGCACCGCACCGTGCTTCCGCAGAAGGCGCACCCACGGATACACGGCAAGAACGTGGAAACTGTGATGCGCAAGAGCGCGATCTCGGCGATCCAGATCTGGGAGCAACCCTCCGTCGTTGCGCGTCCCGAATTCATGCCGTAGGTGCGCCACCAACTCTTCCGAGTTCACCGAATCCAGCAGCGACCCACCCAACCAGTAAGCCTCGATCACGCGTGGGTCGAGTGGGTCGTCCACGCCCGATGCCCGGGCCAGTGCCTCGAGATACGGCCACGCACCGTCGAACTGTTGCGCTCGGCCTCGGTCCTGCTCTGTCACCGTTCCGGCCGCCTGACGCAAGAGCGCCGACGGATCGTCGGCTCCGCAATACCCCAATTCGTTCGGCGGATATGCGTACCTCGCAAACAGAGCCGGGCCGCTAACGTGAACGCCGGTCATCAACAGATCCGCGGAAGCTGTTCACCAGCAGGGAGATCCACTACCCGATTGCCACCAAGCGCGGTTCGGGCAACCACCATTCCGGAGTGCGCGCTCACGCACTCCCCGATCACCGTTGCCCCCCTTCCCAACGGGTGTCCACGCATGGCATCGAGCACGAGATCGACGTCGGTGGGTGCGACAAACGCAACCAATTTGCCTTCGTTGGCCACGTACAGCGGATCCAGACCCAACAATCCACAGGCATCCCGAACGGCGTCGGGAATCGGCAGGTTCCGTTCCACGATCGCAACGCCGACATTCGACGCCTGGGCAATCTCGTTGAGCGTCGCTGCAACTCCGCCGCGCGTCGGGTCGCGAAGGACGTGGATGTCCGCGCCGGTGGCGATCATGTCCGCAACCAGGCCGTTCAGTGCGGCGCAGTCGCTGCGCACCTCGGTTCCGAACTCCAGACCCTCCCGGCAACTCATCACCGCCACGCCGTGAACTCCGATGTCACCACTGACGATCACTGCATCACCGACCTCGGCCCGGTTCGGCCGTATGTCGACACCAGCTGGCACGATGCCGATGCCCGCAGTGTTCACGAAGACTCCGTCGCCGTGACCGGCGTCGACCACCTTGGTGTCGCCGGTCACCAGACGCACTCCGGCTGAGCGAGCCGCGTCGCCAAGCGTGGCCGCCACCGTGGCTATGTCGGCGAGCGGTGTCCCCTCCTCGAGAATGAAGGCGGTCGACATGGCCAGTGGTTGCGCGCCGGCCATGGCAAGATCGTTGACCGTGCCGTTCACGGCCAGATCGCCGATGTTTCCACCCGGAAACACCATCGGTTTGACCACGTACGAGTCCGTCGAGAACGCCACCCGAACGCCGCCGATGTCGAGCACCGCGGAGTCGCCGAGTTCCGCGTCGGCCGCGTCGCCGAATGCGGGTAGGAACAAGTGCTCGATCAGCTCGGCGGACATCGCGCCACCACCGCCGTGTCCCATGACGATGTTCGGCGAATCACGGAGCGGCAGCGGGCAGACCCACGCCCCAGGGTCCACCACCGCACTGTTGTCAGCTCCCATGACCCGCCTCCTGCAGTTCCAAGCGTCGGTACAGGTAGTAGGCGGCGCACGCACCTTCGGACGAGACCATGGTGGCCCCCAACGGATTACGCGGCGTGCACTCCTTCCCGAAGGCAGCGCACTCGTTCGGCTTGATCAAGCCTTGGAGAACTTCTCCGGAACGGCACACCGATGACTCGTCGGTGTGAATGTCGGTTACCGAGAATCTTTGTTCCGCATCGAATTCCGCATACTTCGGCGCCAACTGCCAACCACTGTCCGGGATTGGACCGATACCGCGCCACGTCCGGTCGGATACTACGAACACATCGTCGAGCATCGCCTTGGCTGCCACATTTCCCTGGGCCGTCACAGCCCGGGCATAGGCGTTCTCCACCTCGTGCCTGCCGGTTTCCAACTGCAGCACGGTCTTTCTGATGCCCTCGAGCAAATCAAGGGGTTCGAACCCCGTGACGACGATAGGCACCCGGTACTTCTCTGCCAGAGCGGGGTACTCCGATGTTCCCATCACACTGCACACGTGACCTGCGGCGAGAAACGCCTGCACCCGACACTCCGGGGAGTCCATGATCGCCGCCATCGCGGGCGGGACGAGCACGTGGGAGACAAGTAACGAGAAGTTCTTGATGCCGAGTCGGTGCGCCTGATACACAGTCATCGCGTTTGCGGGCGCAGTGGTTTCGAACCCGATCCCGAAGAACACGACCTCCCGGTCCGGATTCTCCTTCGCGATGGTCAGCGCGTCGAGCGGCGAATAGACCACGCGCACATCACCACCAGCACTCTTGATCCGAAAGAGGTCGGACGCACTACCTGGTACTCGCAACATGTCACCGAACGAGCAGAAGATCACGTCCGGGCGGGCGGCGATCTCGAGCGCTTTGTCGATGATCTCGAGCGGCGTCACACAGACCGGGCACCCCGGCCCGTGAATCATCTCGATCTGCTCGGGCAGCAATTGGTCAATTCCGTGGCGGATGATCGAATGCGTCTGGCCACCACAGACTTCCATAATCGCCCATCGGCGGGTAGCGAGGGTGCGAATCTGATCGAGTAATTTACCGGCCAACTCGGGGTCGGAGAATTCGTCCAGATACTTCATGATTGATTCTCCTTCTGATCGACTCCCAGAGCCTTGGCTGCGCGAGCAAATCCGTCGCCGAACTCCTCGTCGAGCACGCCGAGGTGCTCGAACTCCGCAAGTGTGCGTTGTGCTGATTCCTCGTCGAGCCTCTGAATCGCGAACCCGACGTGAACAACGACGTACTCTCCGACCGCGGCGCCCGGAATGTACTCGAGGCACACCTCTTTGCGGACTCCCCCGAAGTTGACGACGGACATCGTGGTTCCGTCACGATCCTCGAGCGATTCGATACGTCCCGGTACGGCTAAACACATGGCTACCCTCCTGACTTCATCGCGAACTCCCGACCAGCACTTGGCCGTACGCAAGACCACCGTCGTTCGGCGGTAACTCGTGGTGCGTCAGCGGGCGGAATCCAGCGTCTGACAGCAGTACCCGCGCCCGCGCCAGGAGTAACGGATTCTGGAAGACACCGCCACTCAAGGCAACGTCGTCGACGCCGGCTGCGGCGCGCGCTGCCTGCGCCCAGGTCACTACCAAACGCGCAACACTCTCGTGGAAGCGCGCACCGATCACACCTGCCGACACACCGTTCCGTAAGTCGTCAACCACGCAACGTATGACCGGACCGGGATCGGCGATCCACGACCCGCCGGCATCTTCGCGTTCACCGAACACGTAGTACTCACTGCCGCAGTCGATTCCCCGGGATATGCCTTCCAATTCGATTGCTGCCTGAGCCTCGTACTCCACACCTTGGCGGACACCGGCAAGTGCGGCAACGGCATCGAAAAGCCGCCCCATACTGGAAGTCTCCACACAGCCGAATCCCGTCTCCAACTGATGACCGAGGACGGAGCGTTCACGAACCGGACACGCTGCAACTGGTGGAAGCTCACTGTCCCAGCCGATTCCCGCCGATCGCAGGTGCGACATCGCCATGCGGTACGGACGTTCCACGCCGGCGTCACCGCCCGGCAGCGCTACGTACCCGAGATGCGCTAGACGACGGAAACCTTTGTACGTGGCGAGCAGCATCTCCCCGCCCCACACCGCTCCGTCCGCTCCGTAGCCCGTTCCGTCGAAGGCCATTCCGATAACCGGTTCGGAGCCGTCACAGCCGTTCTCACCCATCACCGCAGCGATATGCGCGTGATGGTGTGCCACAGTGCGCACCGGCCGTCCCGCCGCATGCCTTCTGGCCCACGCCGACGAGTGGTACCGGGGATGTTCGTCGCACACAACCTGACTCGGGGTGACGCCGGTAATCGATTCGAAGTGTGTCCGGGCCGCCGCGAACCCGTCCAACACGGCAACATCACCCATGTCTCCGATATGTTGACTCGGCCAGGCGGACGTTCCGTCGGCAATCACGAAGGTGTTCTTCAGATCTGCGCCCACCGCCAGAATCGGTGCGACGTCCAATGGCAGTTCGATCGGCAAAGGTGCATATCCGCGGGAACGGCGAAGCATCACTCGGCGGCCGTCGACTACACGCTGGACGGAATCGTCGCACGGCACCCGAATCGGGCGATCGTGGGTCAGGACACTGTCTGCCAGCGCGGACACTCTTTCCAGATCAGTGCCGCGGAACAGGATTGGTTCACCACCGAGGTTCGCCGACGTCATCACCAGCGCTGTCGGCCCAACCGCATCACCGGGAAGACCGAGCAGGAGGTTCTGGATCGGGTTGTACGCCAGCATAATTCCGATATCCGGGATTCCCGGCGCGACCGAAGGCGCAAGGTCGTACTTCGACGCCTTGTCCACCAACACGATCGGACGCGAGCATTCGGTCAGCGCCCGCGACTGCGTCTCGTTGACCCGTCCCACCGCGTACGCACCGTTGATATCTCGCACCATCACGGCAAGCGGCTTACCGCGGCGGCGCTTACGAGCTCGTAGTTCCTGTACTGCCGACTCGTTTCGGGCATCGCACGCCAGGTGATACCCCCCGATGCCTTTGACTGCAACAATCTTGCCGTCGCGCAAAAACTCTCGCGCCCGGTGTACGGCATCTTCGCCGTTCACGGGCACGGCAGCAGCATCTGCGTCTGTATCGACGAAGGTCAGGGTCGGGCCACACTGCGGACACGCAATCGGCTGCGCATGAAAGCGACGATTACGTGGATCGGCGTACTCGGCCGCGCATTCCGAGCACATCGGAAACCCGCGCATCGTTGTCGCTGCCCGGTCGTACGGAAGTTCCTCGATGATCGTGAACCGTGGACCACAGTTGGTGCACGTGATGAACGGATGCCGATACCGCCTGTTCCCCGGGTCGGCCATCTCGCGCAGGCAATCGTCGCAGGTCGCAACATCAGGCGGTGCCAACGTCCGCCCTGCAGTCGTCGTGTCCGTGTCCACGATCCGAAACCCGGCCCGCCCACACGCCTGAGCAGGCACGCACTCCACCGAGTCGATCCTGGCCAACGGCGGCTGGCGCACCCGCAGTACTGTCGCGAACTCCGCGAGCGATAGATCCTCGCCCTCGAGGTCGATCACCACTCCTCGCGGCGAGTTGCCCACCGTGCCCGTCAGCCCCAATTCGGTTGCGAGTGAATACACGAACGGTCTGAATCCGACTCCCTGCACCACCCCCTGAACATGAAGTCGGATGGCGGTGATCATGGCTCGCCCCCACCCTCGCCCTCGACCTCGGGGCGTGATCGACCCATCAGCTCCAAACCCGCAAGCGCCTCGGCAGCGCCGGTCGCGTCCACCTTCTCGACGGCAAAGCCCATATGGATGACAACCCAGTCACCAGCGCCGACGGTATTCTCATCGAGCATCCCGATATTCACCTTGCGCGCCGCACCTTCCACATCGACGAGCGCCAGTTGTCCGCCGTATCCGTCGAGCAGCGCCACGACGCGTCCAGGGATACCCAGGCACATGGTCATGCCCCCTGATCAGCGGTTGCGGCGTCCGCCGCCATCGACCTGACAAGGCCGATAACAACTGACGCGGCACCGGTCACGGCAGCCTGAACCTGTGGTGTCAATCCGATCCCCTCGTCCACCGATTCGACGTGCGCACCAACGACAAACGTTCGCGGCGCTGTTCCACCGAGCGCCCGCAGACTGGAGAACACGGAGTTCGGATCCAACGAATGCGCGTCGAACCTTGCCGTGCTGTCATCCCTTTCGGCCTCCAGCTCGAATACCTCGACCGCGCCGGGTTTCCCGCTCGGCGGCAGCGCGTCGATCAGCACCAAGGCCTCCCACGCTTCCAGAAGGTCGTAGGCCAGGTGCACCCCTCGAATTCCGTAGTCCACCAACTGCACTCCCGCCGGCAGTTGCTCCTGTTGCAGCACCCGCACGACTTCGGGCCCGAACCCGTCGTCGCCGAGAAAGATATTCCCGACACCCGCAACCAGAACGCGCATGCGTGACTACATCTTTCGCATCCGTAGATACCGTTGAATATCCGGCATCGACACCACCAACACGACGGCCGCAGCGATCGCTGTTGCGCCGAGAAGTACCGTCGACAGCATTCCCATGCCCCTCATAGTGTGTTCTCCTCTCGATTGCTCTGCGTCTGCGCTCCGGGCACCGGTTCCACCTCGTCCGGAGCAAAATACAGATAGCGGCCGTACCAGTTGTGCAGGTCGGCCGCGGGATCGTCGAGCAGCGTCACCCCTACGTGAATGTCGCCGTCCACGTCTTCGTGGATGGTGGCAACGCGAGCGAGCTTGCCGTCGAAAAACAGGTCCTGAGCGTCGGCCCGCCGCGACGGATGCACGCGTACGGTGCTTCCCCCGGCTATCCGCACACCGCCCACCAAGATGCCGTCGATTCGCGGCGACACCCTCGTATCGGCCTCGGGCGACCACCAGTCGACACCGTCTGGCACTTCGGGAAGCATGGGAGCCGAGTTTCCCTGCGCGTCTTCCTGCCCGGCATGAGGATCACGAAGCACTCCGTGAAGGTCGGCAAACCCTTCGGGTGTCAGGGCCTCACAACGATCGATGATCTCGGCGGCTTTCGGATCTGTCGCCCGCGCCTGCGCTTTCTCCTCGTCCGTCATCGTCAGAATGCGCAGCGACAGGATCTCGTCGATTTCGGTGGAATCGAACAGCGATCCTTCACTTTGCCCCGCGATCACAGGAAAGTCGTACAGAATGATCGGCGATACCAGAACCGTGGTCGAGCGGTCCGGCAACGCTGGATTCGGGGTACCGGCCAACACCGGATAGCACCGATCTTGAATCAACGGGTATTCGTGTGTCTGCTCGTCATTCACGCTGAAAAGTGAGACGAACGACGGCGTATCGCACTGCATGATCACATGCGCCCCGAGCATGGAATACGCCGGCGCCGAATGCTTGTCGACGGCCACGATCGCGGTGGTGTTTCGAACATCCATCGACAACACAACCTGATCAGGCCTCCCCGACGCAGCCCGAAGATCAACGAGTCCGGACAGCGCAGCCCGGGTGCGCACAATGCGACCGATAGATGCGCCGGTCGCATCCAGGATCGGTTCGATCTCCGAAAAGGCCGGAACCTCGAAAGCCAGGCTTCGCCCTTCGCCAAGGTCCGTGAGCCGGTGCGGACCCGACTCGATCTCACATTCACTTGCTTCGTCCCACGAAATCCATTCGTGGTCACCGGAAGTCACGTGATGCACTGACTCCCAGCCGTCCGGATCGATACGTCGTTGGACTGTTCGGCGCTGAAGGTGGAGAAACCGCAACGTGACACGCAGATCGCCGGCATCCGCGGCCACGACGGCTTGGGCCGACATCCCTGATTGCTCACCGACACCCAACTCTGATGCCCCCGGTGGACCGAGCACACCGAACTGCCAGCGTGACTGGTTCTTTCCCGAGTTCGCCCGGTACGGGTAGAGCAGGTACCCCTCGTACAGGATCGCGTCGGCTACGGCTCGAACGTCATGGTCGACACCCGCGTGTGTCATTGCGGCACCTCGATCCCCGCCAAGAGCGCGCCGACCGTGGATTCCAAGTCGGTGTAACCGTGTGTGGCTTTGAACCGGGTGAGTTCGGCAATGGTGTCATGATCGAGGCGTACCCAACCCGAACCCGGGTAATGCGTCTCGATCATGTGCTTCCACGTGGCCACCGGCATCTCGTACGACGCCGATCTGTCCCACGGAATTTGCTCGACCGAGAATCCGCGACTGCCGTCGGTGAAGACGGTGCCGCTCAGTAGCACGACTACCGGCACCGTGCCGTCCTGCAGGGCATGCATGTACTTGGATGCGGTCACCGCGACGTCGTACGTACACGGCATAGGAAGATCGGCGACCGTGACTCCTGAGAACCCCTGGACCACCGTCGAGCATTCCATCCAGAGGAAGGTTCGTAGCGTACTCGACCAACGTTCACGCCGACCGAACAAATCGAGCAGCGCGTCTTCTTCAGATGCGGAGTACGGCCGTCGGTGTGGTTCGATCCGAACCTGTGCTCGCACGGCCAGCGCCCGGACAGGTGTTCCGGTGGACTCCGAAATCTTCAGTTTCACTACGAGATTGGGGGTCACCGCGTACGGGTCGACCATGATGTCCACGACGGAGAACTCCAAGGCGGTCATCGCGACCGTTCCTCGACTCTGTGGAAGAACTCCGCGATCTCGGTGTGCGCATCCTGGCCGCCGTCGAAACCGCGCCACACCTTCCGCAATCGCCCTACCAACTCGTAACAGGCGTCGATCGGCACAATGAAACATCGGGGAGCCACCTCGCCCGGAACAACGTGAACGATCAAGGCCTCGACGTCTGCTCGCATCGTGCTCGTTCGAGGATTCTCCCGCAGCACCGCCTCGAAAGCATCGATGGGTAGCTCGGATTCCGTGGCCCCCGCCGGACCGGGATAAAACGCGATGAATTTGTCCAACACGGAATTGCGGAAGAAGAACGCCAGATTCACCGGAATTTCCAGCGATTCCCATCGACCAGGGCCCAGCTCGAAATCGTCGAGTTCCTCGTATCGATCCGGAACTGCCTTGTACCGCAGATCAGCGTCCACCGGGGCAAAAAGCAGGTAACACGGTCGACAGACGCACATCAGGGCGCGCACCGAGACATCGACGACGTGCTGATGGTCCTCGCCGATGCCGACCGCGCACATCTCGCATCGCGGACCGGTTGGTACCGATCGCGCCGACGCTATTCTCGTGAGAACCTCTCCCACAGTGGATTTTGCCACTACATCACCGATACCTGAACGTCAGCTGCTGAACTTCCCGGTGCAGCGCTGCCAGGCACTGCCACCGACAGGATCCCGTCGCGAGGCAGAAGCGGCAGGGGCGCAAGATGTTCCGCCCCGGCATCAACACCGGCACGGGCATCGACGCGCGCGCCTGCAGTTCGGACGTCGTAGTGAGTGCCGCAGTTCGGACAGGTCAGCACCACGCCGCTACGTGCGGGTCGCCCCATCATTCGCTCCAGCATCGCCCCCGCCATCGAGCGATCACAGACCGGACAGTGATCGCGGTAGGCGTACAGGGTGTCGCCGAGCCTGCATACCAACAGATCTGCGCCTTCGACGCAAAAACCTGCCACCTCACCTTCGCCGACCTCGGCGAACTCCGGCACACCGATCCAGTGGCCGGCGGCGTCGTGGTGGATGTGCGAGAACAGCGACTGCGCCGAGATCACACCAGCTTTGGGCTCATGTTCGGTTGGGGTCTCGACCTCGATGCCGCTCGTCTCGGGCGCCGCAGCCGTCACGGCGTCCTGCACGGCTGATTCGAGCGTGACGGACGACGACGGACAACTGTTGCAGCTGCCGAGCAGCCGCAACCGCACCACACCATCGGTCACCTCGATCAATTCGACGTCGCCGCCGTGCGACCCGAGGTACGGGCGCACACTGTCCAGCGCCGTACGTATGCGGGTTTCCACGTCGTGCGGATGTAGGCCATGCACGAGCAGAAGGCTCGAGATCAGGTCGTCACGGGTCATCTCATCTACCATCGCGGAATCCGCAAGGTGCACAGTGCGTTCGAGAGCTGCGCCGTAGAGTTGCACTACTTCACGCACCAGCTGCTCTGCACGATCACGTGCTACCGGTCCGCCCCCTGCGCTGGCCTGCAACAGAGTTTCGATGCGTTCGCCCGCTCCACGCCAGTAGTCACCAGGCGGTGCACCGCTCGCGTTCTCACCGCGCTCCCGGTCACCGTGCTCCCTGTCACCGTGCACCACGGGCTACTCCCCCGTCACGGATTGTGTCGGCGAATGCAGTTTCTCGATGGTCTTACCGCCACCGAGATACATGTGTACGCCACACGGCAGGCACGGGTCGAAACTGCGGACTGTGCGCATGATGTCGATACCCTTGAAATTGTCCCGATCGTTCTCCTCGAAGATCGGCTGACCTTGCACCGCATCCTCGTACGGCCCGGGAGTGCCGTAGCTGTCACGCGGGCTCGCGTTCCACGGAGTTGGCGGGTACGGGTGGTAGTTCGCAATCTTGCCGTCCCGAATCACCATGTGGTGGGAAAGAACTCCGCGGACGGCTTCGGTGAAGCCGCAGCCGATACCCTCGTCCGGAACTTCGAACGATTCCCACGTCTTGGTCCGGCCGGCGCGAATCTCCACCAAAGCCTTCTCCGCAAAATGTAACGCCGATGCGGCCGCGTATGCCTGGAAATACGTACGTGCACGGTTCCTTTCGAGCGTGTTGCTCCCGTGTTCGGGGATGTGCCACTCGAGTGTGACCGGCCCCTTCAGCGCTGTCTTGGGCAGATTGATCTGCACGCTGTGTCCGGTGGACTTGACGTAGCCGATGTCGACCAACTCCGCCAGCGCCGTGCTCCACAAGCGGGCGAGTGCGCCGCCGCCGGTATCGAGAGCAAGATTGTCTTTGCCGTCGAACCATCGAGGCGACATCACCCAGCTGTACTTGTCCTCCAGATCACGCTTCTGCGGATGAGGGTTGGTGTGCTGATTCCAGGGGTGACGCCGATCCACCGCGTTACCGAGAGGGTCGGTCTCGACAAACATCTCCTGGTCTTTCCAATCCTCGTAATACGAAGAGCCCAGCATGATTCGGATACCGAGATTGATATCGACCAGATCGGTCGTGATCAGTTTGCCATCGACCACAATCCCGGGGGTCACGAACATCTTGCGTCCCCACTCGGTCATGTCCTTGTACTCGAAATTGCAGTATTCCGGGTCCTGGAACGACCCCCAGCATCCAAGGAGAGTCCGACGCAGACCTACCTTCTCGTAGCCGGGCAGGGCTTCGTAGAAGAAGTCGAACAGATCGTCGTGCATGGGCACGACCTTCTTCATGAACTCGACGTAGCGCATCAACCGCGTCATGTAGTCGGTCATCAGTTCGATGGTGGCCACTGTTCCGACGCCGCCCGGGTAGAGCGTCGACGGGTGGACGTGACGGCCCTCCATCAGGCAGAACATCTCACGGGTCGAGCGTGAAACCTGAAGGGCCTCACGATAGAACTCACCGGTGAAGGGATTGAGAGTGCGCATGATGTCGGCGATGGTGCGGTAGCCGTGCTGATCCTCGTGCCGGCAGCGGGTGTTCTCCGCCTGCGCCAGGACACCGGGATTGGTCTCGGACACCATCTTCTCGCAGTAGTCGACCGCAACAAGATTCTCTTGAAAGATGTTGTGGTCGAACATGTATTCTGCGGCTTCACCGAGATTGACTATCCACTCGCCCAGATGCGGTGGTTTTACGCCATACGCCATGTTCTGGGTGTAGCACGAGCACGTCGCGTGGTTGTCTCCACAAATACCGCAGATGCGACTGGTGATGAAATGCGCGTCGCGCGGATCCTTCCCTTTCATGAACAGGGAATAGCCGCGGAAGATCGACGACGTACTGTGGCATTCCACAACTTCCCGGTTCGCGAAGTCGATCTTGGTGTAGATGCCCAGACTTCCGACGATGCGGGTGATGGGATCCCACGCCATCTCCACCAGACCGTCACGATCCGCGGTAGAGGTGGGTTCGGGAACGATGGCCGTCATGTCAGTGCCTCCCAGTTTCGATGTATCTCGAGTTGTTCACCACGTGCGAGTGGCGCCGGTGAGCAACTTCGAACCCCGTTCGCGCCAATGCGGTTCCTTGTCCAAGGTGTGACCAGTGATCCGGCGCAGACTGTGAATCACGCTGCCGTACATACCCACAGCGGTGGACGAAAGCTTGCCGCCGGGTGGTTCGTCCATGAATGGCATGAATTTGTCCGGGAACCCCGGCATGGTGCACCCGATGCAGATGCCGCCAACGTTGGGGCATCCACCCACTCCGTTGATCCAACCACGTTTTGGCACATTGCATTTCACGACCGGACCCCAACAGCCCAGTTTCACGATGCACTTGGGCGAACCGTATTCGGTGGCAAACTCTCCTTGCTCGTAGTAGCCACCGCGATCACAGCCCTCGTGCACCGTCGCGCCGAACAGCCATTGTGGTCGCAGCGATTCGTCCAGTGGAATCATCGGCGCTTGATCAGTTGCCATGTACAACAGATAGGTCAGGGTCTCCGACAGATTGTCCGGTTGGATCGGGCATCCCGGCACACAGACGATCGGGATACCGGCCTTGGATTTCCACGTCCATCCCAGATAGTCCGGTACGCCCATCGCGCCGGTCGGATTTCCCGCCATGGCGTGAATTCCGCCGTACGTCGCGCACGTGCCGACAGCAACAACCGCAGTCGCTTTGGGGGTCAGCCTGTCCAGCCACTCACTGGTCGTGACCGGTTGCCCCGTCTCGCGGTTGTTGCCGAAACCGCACCAGTAGCCCTCGTCGTGCAGTTTCTCGTTCGGGATCGACCCTTCGACAACAAGGACAAACGGATCGAGTTCACCCCGATCCGCCTTCCAGAACCATTCCAGGAAATCGTCGGCGCCGCCCTCTGGCCCACACTCGAAGTCGATCAGTGGCCAATGCACCGCAACCTGGGGCAAGCCGGGCAGCGCACCGAGTGCAATCTCTTCGATGCTCGGCTGCGTGGCCGCGGTCAACGCCACCGAATCGCCGTCACAACTGAGTCCGGCGTTGATCCACAGAACATGGATGAGAGTTTCTTCCGCCTTCGCTGCTGCGGTGTCCGCAGTCGCATTCTGAGTAGTCATATCAGCCGCTTTCACGTGTGCGACGGCACCACTTGCTACACCGGGTCTGGTTCCACCGGATTCCTGCCGCCGGTATCGAACACCACCCGAGCCGATATTCGACCCGCAACGTGGCACCCACTCATTTCATTAAGTACCCGAGCAGATCAGTTGTCAACGACAACTCAGGAAAGCGCCATTCGAGAATCGATCCAGTCATACCACTGCGACAAACCCTCACCCGTCGTTGCCGACAAAACAACAACGCGCACAGCAGGATTCAGCGATTTTGCCTGACGGATGCATGCCTCGACGTCAAATTCCACATAGGGAAGCAAATCGATCTTGTTGACGATGACGAGGTCCGCGACGGCAAAGATATGCGGATACTTCATCGGCTTGTCGGCACCCTCCGGCGTAGAAATTAGGACAACCTTGCCTTCCTCGCCGAGGTCAAAAAGTGCGGGACACACTAGATTTCCCACATTTTCGATCAAGAGAAGAGAATCGTCGAGAGGGCGATTCACGTTAATGGCACGATCGATCATTTCCGCATCCAGGTGGCAGCCCGCACCTGTATTCACCTGAACGACAGGAGATCCCGTTGACCGAATCCTCTCGGCATCGAGCGCAGTTTCCTGGTCGCCCTCGATAACGGCAACGGGAAATCGGCCGCGCAAGTCGTTGATCGTGCGAACCAGCAACGTTGTCTTACCCGCGCCCGGCGAACTCATAACATTGAGTGCGGCAATCCGGCGCCGGCGCATCCACTCGCGATTGCGGGTGGCAACTTCGTCGTTCTTGGCGAGTACCTGTTGTTCCAGAACAACGGTCGTGCTGTGGGAATGTTCGTGACTGTGTGAATGATCGTGACTATGCGGGTGCTCGTGGTCGTGCGGGTGCTCATGATCCTGACTGTGCCCCGATTCACCGGAGATTCGCACCCCCGCGCCCTCACCGCAGCCGCACGTTGCGCACATGATCAGCTCACTTCCATCGACAATATCCGTAGTTCACGCCCGGCGAGGATCTCGACGTCGGCGCTGCCACAGGGGCAGAGCAAGATCATGTCCGGCGGTGAGAAAACCTCGCCGCATTCCCGGCAACGCACGCTCGTCGCGATCTCGTCGATGCGCAGACTCGCGCCTTCGGCCCGAGTACCCGCGGTCACGACGTCGAAGCAGAAGAGAAGCGAATCAGGCACAACTGCACACAGTCGTCCCACTTCGAGTCGGACACCACATACGCGTCGCGGCCCTGCCTTCTCGCACACGGCATCGACCACACTCTGGGCAATCGACAGTTCATGCACGGCAGACCCGCAATTCACATGTGAAGGGACCGTACATTCCACGATAGGGCAGAGCCATGGCTTAGAAAAACGGTGGCTTAGAAAAACCGTGGCATAGAAAAAGGCTGCGATCCGCATGTACATGCGGATCGCAGCCTGATGCTTGCCGGGGAGAGGCTACTGTCCCGTGGTCGGCGCCTTGGTTGTGGTCGTCGTAGACGTCACCGTCGTGGTGGTAGTGGCGGCCGCACTTGAACTCGCTGTCTCCGATGTCGGAGCACTCGAGACTGCTGCGCCCGTGGTGGGCACCACCGATTCGCTCGGTGTTGCAACTGCACCTGAGGTCTCGGAAACAGATCCGGCGACAGGAGCATCCGGCGACGTTCCCGGCGCGGTGGCGGAGTCCGTCGAACCTGTGGTTCCGGCAGGAGCCTGATTATCGGTGCCTTCGGCAGCGACATCGCCTTCGGCTGCGTCGTCAGCCATGTACGCGTCGACGGCAGCGGCAAGCTCTACAGCCGTGGGCTTTGCCGTCGTATCGACGGGCTTACCGTCCTTGGCCTGCTGCGCGAGATACGTAAGCCACGCTGCTGCGTACTGCGCAGAAGTCAACGGCTTGCCGTTCGCGGCATCGGCGTCGCGCCAGTAGTCGAAATGATGTCCGACGTCTGGACCGAGTGTCATCTGGTACGGATCACTCATGATCACCGGGATCGTGTTCTGGTTGGTGGCGATCAGTCCGACGATCTCCTTGAAGAGCTTCTGCGGCAGGTACGCCAGCGGAGAGACCTTCTCGGCGGTAATCGAGTCTTCGTCGGCCACGGTGGTCACCGTGGTGGCCGTACCTGGCTTGTAGTCCGGATCCGATACCTTCAGCATCACCTGGAGGAAGGTCTCGTCACCCTTCATCCAATCGGGATCGGATGAAATGTCGTTGAATGCTTCGAAGACGATCTGACCGAGCACAACGGCAACGTTGATACCGGTGGTCGGGGTGAGTCCCTGGGATTCGAGATCGTCGATGTTCAGCTGGCGTCCGACGTTCGCAGCCAGGAGCAAGAGCGAAATATTGCTCGGAGCCGAGCACGTGAAGTCACCGTCGGAGCAGAACGAGGCGACTTTGCCGTTCAGCTTGCCGAAGCTGCCCGCCGTGTCGGGGAGGACGCCCTGACCGGGTGTCGCCGACGTGCCATTCTGGTACTTCGTGTCGAAATTGTCCGGGTTGGTGAACGGATTCTGGGCGCCGATGAACGTGCCGTCTCCCTCTTCACGTCCCGCATCCGCGAGCATGACCACACCGACAACCTTGTCCGGGTCTACCCCGAACTCGTTGCTTTCCTGATTTCCGATGTCCATGGCAACACGGCGGACGACGTCAGCACCCTCGCTGTACCCGACGATCGAGAACTGCGTCTTGGGGCATTCCTTCGCGATCGCACTCATCACGGATTGGGTGTTTGCCGCGCCGGCGGCAACGGCATCCTCGTACGACGCCATGTTTGCCGGGTATGCGATATATACGGCCGCATACGAACCTGGCTTGGTCGTGTTGACCGAACCGGCCGGATTGATCACCTGATCGACGCGGTCACTCGTGTAATCGCCTGACAGCGCGGCAGGTAGCGGCTTACCGTCCGCACCGAGCAGCATCTTGACCGTGTTCGCGTCCGGAGTGTCGTGCCGACCGGCAACTGCGATGCTCACCATGTCGTGGCATTCGGTGACCGACGACGTCAGTTGCGTCTCGATCGTGCTGGACTGCGGTGAGTCCACGGCTACCGCCACAGCTACCAGCGCTGCAACGCCGAGCGCTGCAGGCGCCAGTGCGCCCGCAAGTATTCGATGTCGTGAAAAGAACCCACGAACCGGCATATTTTCTCCCCAATCCACTTTCGGAAAACGTACGACCGACCCCCGGGGCGTCACGCAACGTCATTCGAGTAGTCGTCCAGTTCGGGAGAAGCGTTACATCGGATAACGATCTGCGAGGGCTATGCGTGCTCGATTCGGCCGGAGAGGCCATGCCCTCACCCGACAAAATCCCTGTTCAGTCGTGCTCTGAGTCGAAAATAATGACCTGTCGGATTGCTTTCCCGTCCGCCAGTTCGTCCATCCCCGAATTGATGTCGCTCAGCTCGATTCTTGACGAGATGAGCTTCTCGACCGGTAGCTTTCCGTCGCGCCACAATTGCGCGTAGATCGGGATGTCACGCGCCGGGACTGCCGAGCCGAGATAGCTGCCGATGACGGTCCGAGCTTCCGCGACCAGTCCGAGCGGCGAAATCGACGAACGCGCGTCCGGCGCGGGCAGTCCCACCGTGACAGTGGTGCCACCCGCAGCCGTGGCGGACACGGCAGTCTCGAACGCGCGAGCATTGCCCGCAGCTTCCACCACAATGTCTGCGCGCACACCACTCTCGGACAAACCGGACGGTGTGAAGACATCGGTCGCGCCCAGTTCGAGTGCCTGAGCCAGCTTCGACTCGAGCGCGTCGACGCCGATGACCGTCGCGACACCCAACGCTCGGGCCGTCAGAATTGCTGCCATACCGACGCCGCCCAAACCGACAACCATCACGGTGTCGGTGGAACGGGGTTTTGCCGCATTGAGTAGCGCTCCGCCACCCGTCAGGACTGCGCAGCCCAGCACAGCTGCAACATCCGCCGGTACGTCGTCGTCGACGGCCACCACCGACTTGGCATTCACGACAGCGTGCGTGGCAAATCCGGATACTCCCAAGTGATGCTTGACGCTCACACCGTCGCGCTGCAGTCGGTGCGCACCGCCGAGAAGACTGCCGTCGTTGTTTGCGGCACTGCCCACCGTGCACGGCATCCGGCCGTCGGTTGCGCAGCCGGCGCACTCGCCGCACCGAGGCAGGAACGTCATGACAACACGATCCCCCACCCGCAGGGCGTCCACGCCGTCACCGATCTGCTCGATCCGACCGGCCGCTTCGTGCCCCAGCAGCATCGGCACCGGGCGAACACGATTGCCGTCCACGACGGAGAGATCCGAGTGACACAGTCCGGCCGCCTCGATCCTCACGAGGATCTCACCGGGACCGGGAGCATCAAGTTCGAGTTCCGACACCGTGATCGGCATCGACGACGCGTACGGGCGGCTCCGTCCGATTTCTTCGAGCACTGCTCCACGAATCTTCAACTGCGCAACCTGATTTCGCTGGTTACCGACTAACGAACAATCCCACGCACTGACGCCGGCAGATCCCGGACACGTTTGTACGGACCGACCACGGCGGCGGCAAACGGCCGTGTCAGCAAAGTCTGTGCCACTTCGAGAACTTCTTCCGCAGTGACGGCGTCGATGGACGCCAATGTCTGGGCGACACTGCGATGGTTTCCGTAGTTGAGTTCACTGCGACCGATACGGTTCATCCGCGAACCCGAATCTTCCAGTGACAAAACAAGACTGCCCCGAAGCGCACCCTTGGAGCGCGCAATCTCCGCGTCCGTGATGCCGCCTGCGGCCACCTGAGCGAGAACCTCGCGGATCACCGTGGTGACCTCACCCAGGTTTTCCGGCTGGCACCCCGCGTAGACCGAGAACGCCCCCGTGTCCGCAAAGGTGTCCACCCCGGAATACACGGAATACGCCAAACCACGCTGTTCCCGAATCTCTTGGAACAGACGCGAACTCAAGCCGCCGCCCACCGCGGTATTGAGCACAGACAGCGCCCACCGATGACCTTCGTGACGGCCGAAAGCCCGTACACCAAGCGCAAGATGAACCTGCTCGCTGTCACGATGCGTCAAACTCAGTTCCGGCATCGTGCGCAGACGCAAAGTTCCTTCGCGGCGCGGTGCCGGCTTCACACCACGCTCGAGGTGACCGGCAAATGCGCGTTTCGCCAATGTCACGACCTGCTTGTGGTCGACGTTTCCGGCGACGGCAAGAACCATCCGCTGCGGCGTGTACCGGCGCACATGGAAGGAATGCAACTGATTGCGGGACATCGACTCGATGGAATCCACGCTGCCGATGATGGGGCGACCCACCGGGTGGTCACCGAACAGAGCAGTCAGAAACGCGTCGCCGAGGAGATCCTCCGGATCGTCGTCGCGCATCGCGATCTCTTCGAGGACCACTTGCCGCTCGACATCGACGTCAGCGGACCGGCACCGGCCGCGCAAAACGACATCGGCGACAAGATCCACGGCCATCGGCAGATCTTCGTCGATCACATGCGCGTAAAAGCACGTGTGCTCCTTGGACGTGAACGCGTTGAGTTCTCCGCCCACTCCGTCCATGACCTGCGCGATGTCGAGCGCTGTCCGCGACGGCGTCGACTTGAACAGCAGGTGCTCGAGGAAATGTGCCGCGCCGGCAACGCTGGGCTGCTCGTCACGCGATCCGACGCCCACCCAGACGCCGACCGACGCACTGCGCACACCCGGGATGAACTCCGTGACGACGCGGAGTCCGCCAGGCAGAACTGTCCGCTGGACTCCGGATTCGGGAAGAGCGTCGATCGGAGTTGCGAGTGCAGTACTGCGGCTGCGCGTCTTCTTCGCAGCATTCTTGGCAGTTGTCGTGCCTGAGGTCTTGGCAGTGGTCTTGCCTGGGGTCTTGGCCATGAAAAAGTTCAGCAGTCCTCGGTGCGGAGAATGATCAGGTCCGGAAAGTATGTGTCTACAGACAGTACAGATGCGGCCCCGCACGGAAATCCGCGCGGGGCCGCATCGAACAAACCGAGAAGAAGTGCTACTCGGAAGCAGCCTCTTCAGCAGCCGGAGCGGCAGCGTCGTCGTTGCCCTCTTCCACGGGGATCAGCGAGATCTTGCCGCGAGCATCGATATCGGCGATCTCGACACGGATCTTGGATCCGACGTTGACCACGTCTTCGACCTTGGCAATACGCTTGCCACTGCCCAGCTTGGAGATGTGCACCAAACCGTCGCGACCCGGCAGGAGCGAGACGAAGGCACCGAAGGCGGTGGTCTTGACGACCGTGCCCAGGAACCGCTCGCCGACCTTGGGGAGCTGCGG
The DNA here is from genome assembly GCF_013277795.1 of Rhodococcus sp. MS16. Taxonomy (NCBI): domain Bacteria; kingdom Bacillati; phylum Actinomycetota; class Actinomycetes; order Mycobacteriales; family Nocardiaceae; genus Rhodococcus; species Rhodococcus sp. MS16. The sequence continues at coordinate 76,281 of NZ_VBTM01000001.1, read as the reverse complement.
GTTGGCGATGGCGTTGATCATGTCGATCGCGGCCTGTGCAGACGGTCCATCGGTGGCGCCGACGAACACGGTGCCGTCGTCTTCGATGGAGATATTGGCACCGGTCTGCTCGGTGATGGAGTTGATCATCTTGCCCTTGGGGCCGATGACCTCGCCGATCTTGTCGACCGGGACCTTGATGGCCGTCACGCGAGGTGCAAACGGGCTCATCTCGTCCGGGGTGTCGATGGCCTCTGCCATGACCTCGAGGATCGTGGTACGAGCATCCTTGGCCTGCGCGAGTGCGCCGGCGAGGACCTTGGACGGGATGCCGTCGAGCTTCGTGTCCAGCTGCAGAGCCGTGACGAAGTCCTTGGTACCGGCAACCTTGAAGTCCATGTCACCGAAAGCATCTTCGGCGCCGAGGATGTCCGTCAGTGCCACGTAACGGGTTTCGCCGTCGACCTGGTCGGAGACCAGACCCATGGCGATACCGGCAACCGGAGCCTTCAGCGGCACACCGGCGTTGAGCAGTGCAAGCGTGGAAGCACACACGGAGCCCATCGAGGTGGAACCGTTGGAGCTCAGCGCCTCGGAGACCTGGCGAATCGCGTACGGGAACTCTTCGACGCTGGGCAGAACCGGCATGAGTGCGCGCTCGGCAAGTGCGCCGTGACCGATTTCGCGACGCTTCGGCGAACCGACTCGACCCGTCTCACCGGTGGAGTACGGCGGGAAGTTGTAGTGGTGCATGTAGCGCTTGCTGGTCTCGGGGCCGAGCGAGTCGACCTGCTGAGCCATCTTCACCATGTCGAGTGTGGTGACACCCAGGATCTGGGTCTCGCCGCGCTCGAACAGTGCGGAACCGTGTGCGCGCGGGATGATCGCAACCTCGGCGGACAGCGAACGGATGTCCGTGACGCCGCGGCCGTCGATGCGGAACTGATCGCGCAGGATGCGCTGGCGAACCAGCTTCTTGGTGAGCGAGCGGAACGCTGCTCCCAGTTCCTTCTCGCGGCCTTCGAAGTTCGGTGCAACCTGCTCGAGAACCTCGACCTTGACCTCGTCGGTCTTGTCGTCGCGTTCCTGCTTGCCGGCGATTGTCAGTGCGGCATTGAGCTTTTCGGACGCAGCAGCCTCGACGGCAGCAAATACGTCGTCCTGGTACGCCGGGAAGACCGGGTAGTCACCCGTGGGCTTTGCAGCCTTGGATGCCAGTGCTGCCTGCGCAGCGCACAGACGGGCGATGAACGGCTTGGCAGCCTCGAGGCCTTCGGCGACGATGGTCTCGGTGGGAGCCTGAGCGCCGTCGGCGATCTTCGCGATGACGTTGTCGGTGGCCTCGGCCTCGACCATCATGATCGCGACGTCGGCGTTGTCACCGCTGCCGGAAACGACGCGGCCGGCAACGACCATGTCGAACACGGCGTTCTCGAGCTGATCGACCGTCGGGAATGCAACCCACTGGCCGGCCTTGTTGTCCTCGGAGACGATGAGTGCAACGCGCACGCCACCGACAGGACCGGAGAACGGCAAGCCCGCGATCTGCGTCGACGCGGATGCGGCGTTGATAGCCACGACGTCGTACAGATCCTGCGGGTTGAGGCTCATGACCGTGACGACGACCTGGATCTCGTTACGCAGACCGTCGACGAACGACGGGCGCAGCGGCCGGTCGATGAGGCGGCAGGTCAAGATCGCGTCGGTGGAGGGACGTCCCTCACGACGGAAGAACGAGCCGGGGATGCGGCCCGCTGCGTACATGCGCTCTTCGACGTCCACCGTCAGGGGGAAGAAGTCGAAATGCTCCTTGGGGTGCTTGCTGGCGCTCGTGGCGGACAGCAGCATGGTCTCGTCGTCCAGGTAGGCAACGACGGCACCGGCGGCCTGCTGAGCAAGGCGTCCGGACTCGAAACGGATGGTGCGGGTACCGAAGGACCCGTTGTCGATCACGGCGGTGGATTCGAACACGCCTTCGTCGACCTCTACTACGGAATTCTCTGTCATCTTTTTCTCTTCACTTCCCTCTCGTCTTCGCCGTACCCGCGCGGGCGTTCCCACCCTCCTGGTGGAAACTGCGCACCGAGGGACGTCCCCCTCTTGAATTGCAGAGGTTCCTACGTGCGAACTGGTCTCTGCTTCGGGACGTCACTGACGTTCGGGGCGGCCGTCGATCGAAGTCCGCCGGAACCACAGGGCATTCGCCCGGTCCGGAGAACCACTACCGACAACCGACACCACGTTCTCTGATGCATACGGTGTGCTGACTTCGCACTGCACCAACTGTGCAAATGCGCCGACAGCGGAAACTGCCTTGCGGCAGCTAACGCCGAAAGCCAGCGAAGCCCAGTATATGCGTGGCTTCGCCGGCTAACGGAGTGTTCGGCAAACCGGAGCCTGCCGTGTTGCTTTCGATCAGCGTCGTGACAAAAATCTAGCGACGCAGGCCGAGGCGCTCGATGAGCGCACGGTAACGAGCGACGTCCGTCTTTGCCACGTACTTGAGCAGACGACGACGACGACCGACCATCAAGAGCAGTCCACGACGTGAGTGGTGGTCATGCTTGTGGGTCTTGAGGTGCTCGGTGAGATCGGTGATGCGCTTGGTGAGCATTGCCACCTGAGCTTCGGGCGATCCCGTGTCGGTCTCATGCAAGCCGTACTCGCCGAGAACGGCCTTCTTTTCTTCCGTGGTCAATGCCACTTGATTCACTCCTGTGATGACGTTTGCGTGAAAGGAACTAGATCGGACGCGGCCGCCGCAAACCGCAGCACACACCGAGAGAAGATTCTACCAGGACCGTTGCGATCGATTTACCGGTCGACGGCAAGTGTGTCAGCCGACACTCTGTTCCCGGACGTCAGCCGACACTCTGTTCCGAGTCGTGATCCAGGATTTCACGAGCGCGCTCGACATCGCGATTCATTTCCGCGATCAACGACTCGATGGAATCGAACTTCTCCATCCCGCGGATCCGCGCGACCAGGTCGACGGCGACATGTTGTCCGTACAGGTCCGCGTCGGCGTCGAGAACAAAAGCCTCGACGGTGCGAGCGCGACCGGAGAATGTCGGATTGGTGCCGACGGACACTGCCGACTTGTACCGCTTTCCCGGTACGAGCGTGCCCAACTCCTCGTCTGCCCCCAGAACGCTGAACCAGGCCGCGTAAACGCCGTCGGCCGGAATAGCCGAGAACACCGGAGGCGCAACGTTTGCCGTCGGAAATCCGAGTTCACGGCCACGCTTGTCGCCGTGCACCACAACACCTTCGACGCGATGCGGTCGACCGAGCGCCTCGGTTGCCGCAGCCATGTCACCGGCGTCGACGCACGAGCGAATGTAGGTCGACGAGAACGTCACCGCATGCTCGGCGAGCAATTGGACACCGTCGACGGCAAATCCGAATCGATCGCCCATTTCGCGAAGCAGATCAACGTTACCCAGGGCTTTCTTGCCGAACGTGAAGTTGTCGCCCACGACAACCTCGGCAACGTGCAGGCGCTCCACGAGGATTTCGTGGACGTACCGCTCCGGAGTCAGCTTCATGAAATCCGCGGTGAACGGCATGACGCAGAAGACGTCGATGCCCAACTCTTCGGCCAATTCCGCACGACGCGCCAGCGTCGTCAACTGAGCCGGATGACTACCCGGTCGCACAACTTCCATGGGGTGCGGATCGAACGTCATGAGCACACTGGGAACCCCGCGCTTTCGCGCCGCGGCTACTGCCCGGGCAATTAATTGGGCATGCCCACGGTGCACACCGTCGAACACACCGATAGTGAGCACACAACGACCCCAATCGGCCGGAACTTCGTCGAGACCACGCCACCTCAGCACGAAAGGCAGCCTACGGGGCGCACCGTCAGTAGTTTCGGTTGGACCCGCCGAGCGGTCTGCCACTGCACTACGTCGCAGGTACGGAACTTCCGCAATTCGTAGCCTAAGCTAAGTGTCGTGGCAGCTCACAAGACTGGACCCTCCGATACACACTCTGCACCGGATGGTGCCGCCGAATCCGGCGACGCGGATTCCCACCCGGACGGATCGATCGACACGCTTGCACTGTCCTCGGTCGCGCAGGACTACCTGAAGGTCATCTGGACCATTCAGGAGTGGTCACTCGAACGCATCTCCACGAAGTTGCTGTCCGAGAAGATGGGCGTCTCCGCCTCCACGGTGTCCGAAGCCATCCGCAAACTGTCCGATCAGGGTCTGGTCGATCACGCCCGATACGGATCGATCGCGTTGACGGACACGGGCCGGGCGGCAGCTGTCTCCATGGTGCGACGCCACCGATTGCTCGAAACGTATCTCGTTCACGAACTCGGCTACGGCTGGGACGAGGTTCACGACGAAGCCGAAATTCTCGAGCACGCCGTCTCCGACCTGATGATCTCGCGCATCGATGCCAAACTCGGCTTCCCCGAACGCGATCCGCACGGCGACCCCATCCCGGCCGCCGACGGGTCGATTCCCACTCCCCCGGCGCGCCAGCTCAGCGACTTCGCCAACGGTGAGCGCGGGCGGGTTGCGCGTATTTCCGACTCCGATCCGGAGATGCTTCGCTACTTCGATTCCGTCGGCGTCACACTCGACGTCGAGATCACCGTGGAGGAGCGTCGCGATTTTGCCGGCACGGTCTCCGTACGCTTGGGCGACAACCCCGACTGCATAGATCTGGGAAGCCCTGTCGCCCAAGCCATCTGGCTGGTCTGATCAGCCTGGTCCGGAGTGACTAGTCTTGGCGCAGTGTCGCCGGGCGCACGACCATGACCGAGCTCGCACGCTTTCCCTTTTCCTGCAGCAGGGCAATCGTATGGCCGCTGGGATCGATGGCCGCGTAGACACCTTTGAGCCCGATCGGTTCGAGCCACCGCCCCTGGCTGATGGCTTCGGCCTCGGCCACTGTGATCTGACGGTGTGGGAACGCAGTCTGGGCGGCCTGGTCGATATCGAGACTCACGCCGGGAGCCTCGGCGAGATCTTCGAGCGTGCGCGCGTGTTCGAGAGTGAACGGTCCGACGCGCGTGCGACGCAGTGCCGTCAGATGACCGCCGACACCCAACGTTCGCCCGAGATCACGCGCCAGCGAACGAATGTAAGTGCCGGACGAGCACTCCACGTCGACGTCGAGGTCGACAAATCCGCCCTCGATGTCGCGTCGGGCAAGAATCTCGAACGTCGACACCGTCACCGGACGCGCGGCAAGTTCGACGGTTTCACCGGCTCGCACCAGAGCGTGAGCACGCTGACCGTCCACCTTGATGGCGCTGACACTGGCCGGGATCTGCTCGATGTCACCGGTCAGCGTCGCCACCACTGCGGCGATCTCCTCATCCGTCACGGCCGACGCATCCGCTGAGGTGAGTACTTCACCTTCCGCGTCGTCGGTGGTCGTCGACGCACCCAACCGGATGGTCGCCGAATACGCCTTGGTGGTCAGTGCCAGCAGGCCGAGCAGTTTGGTGGCACGCTCCACGCCGAGAACCAGCACACCGGTTGCCATGGGATCAAGCGTTCCCGCATGGCCGACCTTGCGGGTATTCAACAGCTTGCGGCACCGGGCCACTACGTCATGGCTGGTGAGGCCTGCTTCTTTGTCGACGATCAAGATTCCGGCGCCGACAAGTCCGGAGGAAGGCTTTTCGCGAGCTGACACGGGTCTCGATTCTGCCAGCCGGACTCACTGCACCGAAATTGCCGTCAGGATCAGTCCGTCGGACACCATCCACCTACCGTCGAATTCGGTGAGCGGCGCACCGGAGGTCGTCTCCCCCGGGACCAACAACTTGGATCGGAACGTGCCAGACGTATCCGATTCGGATTCGAACGTGATGTGTGCGTCCTCGAACCCCAACCACCGTTGTGTCAGTGGGAACCACGCCTTGTATGTGGCTTCCTTGGCGCAGAACAGGATTCGATCCCAGTGGACGGGACCGTCGCCGGCCTGCTCGCCCAGCCAGGTTCGCTCGTCCTCGATGCTGACGGCCGGAAGCACCCCGTCCGGCAACGGTCCGTGGGGTTCGGCGTCGATACCGAGCGAACGAACCTGCATCGAGTACGCCAGCACCGCGCCGCGATATCCGTCGCAGTGCGCGAGGCTGCCGACAACGCCTTTCGGCCACAACGGCGCTCCCCGCTCCCCCCGCATGACGGGGGCCGCCGGGACACCCAGTTTCCCCATGGCGGTGCGGGCAAGATTGCGCGTCGTCACGAATTCGCGACGACGCTTCTCCACCGCACGGCCGATCAGCGCCTCTTCGCTGGGATGCGGGACAAGTCCAGGCGGATCCTCGAACGCCTCGGCAATCGCGATGCCGCCGGGCAGAATCTGTTCGATCACGTGTCGGTGCCTTTCTAGCGACCCGAGCGCATACGCTCGACTTCGGCTTCCTGCTCCGGCGTCACCTTGAAGTGGCCGCCCCATTTGTTCAACGTTCCCGGCGGGTACTCCGGCACCGGCAGAATCTGCCGCAACAGTTTCTCGGGCAGGCCGCGCCGACGCCACTCCCGTGGGTATCCGAGCGACACTTCCTCGAAGCGGACGCCGTCGTAGTAGGTGGTTCGCGGGATGTGCAGGTGCCCGTAGACCGAGCACACGGCGTTGTATTTCACATGCCAGTCCGCGGTCAGCGTCGTACCGCACCACAGCGCGAATTCCGGATAGATCAGCACGTCAGTCGGTTGACGAACCAACGGAAAGTGATTGATCAGCACGGTCTTCGTACCTTCGGGCAACGCGTCCAGACGCTCCTGCGTGTACGCGATGCGGGCACGGCACCACGCGTCGCGGGTTGCGTACGGCTGCGACGACAGCAGAAATTCGTCGGTGGCGACGACATTCTTGTCCCGCGCGATCTCGAGGCCGTGTTCCTTGTCTCGCGCCCCGACGGGCAGGAACGAGTAGTCGTAGAGCAGGAACATCGGGACGAGCGTCACCGGACCGTCTTCGCCCTCCCACACCGGGAACGGATCCTCGGGCGTGATGACGTCGATCTCGCGGCACATGTTGATCAGGTACTCGTACCGCGGAGCGCCGTGAATCTGCACCGGGTCCTTGGCCGTGGTCCACAGTTCGTGGTTGCCGGGAATCCAGATGACCTTCGCGAAGCGCGAGCGCAGGAGCGTGAGCGCCCAGCGAATATCGTCGGTCTTCTCCGACACGTCGCCGGCCAGGATCAACCAGTCGTCCGGCGAGTCCGGGAACAGTTCCTCCGTCATCGGCTTGTTGCCGTTGTGACCGACATGAATGTCGCTCACTGCCATCAGCTTTGCTGCCACGATCCCTCAGCTTCCTCACTCGAACGCTCGACTGCATGTGCAGTTGTCTCGGTTCCCGTCACAGCCCACTTTCCCGACAGCGCACGCCAGGACACCGCAATCATCCGCAGTACGACAAACACGGTCAGGCCCGCCCAGATTCCGGCCAACCCCCAGTCGAAGGCCAGCGACATCCAGATTGCCGGCAGAAATCCGACCACCGCACACGCCATGGTGGCATTTCTCATGAAGGTCACATCACCGGCGCCGAGGAGAACCCCGTCGAGGGCAAACACCACTCCCGCGAACGGCATGATCGCGACGAAGAACCACCAGGCGATCGACATCTGCGCAAGCACCTCGTCGTCTGCCGTGAACAGTTGCGGGATCACCGAGTGCCCGGCGGCAAACAGAACGGCCAACAGCACTGCGAAGACCGTCGACCACACTGTGATCCGCCACGCCATTTTCTTGGCAGCAACCGCAAATCCGCCTCCCAGCGCGGCCCCGATCAGCGTCTGCGCGGCGATCGCCAATGAATCGAGAAGCAGCGCAACCAGGTTCCACAACTGCAGAACCACCTGATGCGCGCCCACCACGGCTGCTCCGAATCGCGACGCAACCGCCGCAGCCGACACGAAACAGGCTTGGAAAGCGAGGCTGCGGAGAATCAGATCTCGGCCCATGACCATCTGCGCGCGCATGATCGACACACGTGGTCTGACCGAGACTGGTTCGCGGAACAACGCCCACGCGAACAAGATGCCGGAAATACTCTGACCGACAAGATTCGCAACCGCCGAACCTTCGAGTTCGAGGCGCGGCGCACCCCATAATCCGTGAACCAGGATCGGGCACAGAACTGCCGAAATCCCCAGTCCCACAAGAACGAAGCGCAGCGGACGGATCGTGTTCTGCAGCCCGCGCATCCAACCGTTGCCGGCGAGGGCTACCAGAATGAGCGGCACACCCAGCACCGCGATGCGCAACCAACTCTCGGCCGCATCCGCGATATCGGAACCGCCCGCCACCGCCGAGGTCAACGGCCCGGCAATCGCCTGCACCACCGCCACCAACAGCAGCCCGATCACCAACGCCAACCACGTTGCCTGAACACCTTCACCGACCGCCTCGCGATCGCGGCCGGCGCCGTGCAGTCGAGCCGCGCGAGCGGTGGTTCCATACGAGAGGAACGTCAACTGAGTGCTCACCAACGACAAGATGAGCCCGCCCACCGCCAGACCCGCCAACGGAAGGGCTCCGAGCCGTCCCACGACTGCGATGTCGAACAGGAGATAGAGCGGCTCGGCTGCCAGCACACCTAGCGCAGGCAACGCCAACCCGAAGATACGACGGCCGGTCACGTCGACCTCGGCGCCGGGATTTGTCGCTGTTGCAGGCGCAGGACTATCGGATGCGGTCACGATCGGACACTCACCCCAGTGCGGCAATCAACGCTGCAACCGTCTGCTCACTCGAATCGGTCGAGGTGTAGCCGGCCGAGAGCCGATGCCCACCGCCACCAAGACTCTCCGCGACAGCCGAAACGTCGACATCGGTCTTCGCGCGCAACGATATCGACCAGCTGCCGGTTTCCGATTCCTTGAGCACAGCGGCAACCTCGGCTTCCGACGTCGTCCGGACGATGTCGACAACGCTCTCGATTTCCTCGGAGCGCAGATCTCCGATGTCGTCGCGGCGGATCACCGCGTATACGAGACCACGACCGCCCGCGGCGCTTCGTACCAGCGTCGCCGAGCCGAGAACCGACGACAGCATCGGCAGCCAGCCGAACGGATGCGTGTCGAGAAGTTGCCGAGCGATGGTGTCGCCGTCGATACCGGTGGCTAACAGCCGGGCCGCAAGAACATGCGTCGACGGCCCGCCCCAACGGAAGGACCCCGTATCGGTCACCAGACCGGCATACAGGCAATGGGCCACGTCACGATCGATCTCCACGCCCCAAAAATCGAACAACCGTGCCAGCAGAGCCGTCGTCGATGCTGCGGATTCGTCCACGACGTTGATCGCACCGAATTCCGAATTGGATCGATGATGATCCACGACGACAGTGCTGGCCGCACCAGCCAACCGATCCGCAAGAGCGCCCAAGCGCCCGGTGCTTCCCACGTCGACGGTGATCAGGACGTCCACTTCGGAACGCACGGAAGTCGGTGGAACCAACAGATGCAGACCGGGAAATCCCAGCATGGACTCGGGCAGGTGCGCAGGCCGGCTGAACGCAACCTGAACCGAAGCGCCCCTGCGCTCGAGCGCCAACCCCAATGCCAGACCGCTGCCGATAGTGTCTGCGTCAGGCTGGATGTGGCACAGGATAGTTGCCGTCCGAGCCGCATCCAGCACTTCGATTGCCCGCGCGAAGCCTGCCCGGCAAGGATCCTCGCAAGGGTCTCCGTCAGCGCGTGCGGTGATCGTCATCCTCGCTGCGGGTCAGTCGAGATCTCGAGCATCCGAGGCAACGACGTCGTCATCGTCGTCAGCAGCTACTCGTGGCTCCTTGTACGGATCTGCATCACCGGCAGGCTGAGCTCCCTCGCGAGCCTTGGCGAGCTCGCCGTCGGCGGCACGCGCACGAGCCAACAGCTCTTCCATGTGGCGCGCAGTATCGGGAACGGTGTCCGCGACAAACGTCAGCGTCGGGGTGAAACGGACACCGGTGCCGGCGCCCACCTTCGACCGGAGAACACCCTTGGCCTTCTCGAGACCGGCTGCAGCAGCTTCGACGTCGGGTGCGGAATCGACCTTTTCACCCATAACGGTGTAGTACACGGTCGCATCGTGCAGGTCGTTGGTGACCTTCGTGTCGGTGATGGTCACAAAAGCAAGCCGCGGATCCTTGATCTCGTGGTCGATTGCGGTCGCGACAATCGTGCCGATTCGTTTTGCGAGCTTACGGGCCCGGGCGGGATCCACCATGATCTCTGTCTCCTTCTCCCTGGACTTTCGATTCCACGGACATTCGATTTCACGCACATCCGATACGAGATAACTCGATCGTTCACAATGTTCGATTTACAAGAATTATTACCGACACCAGTCTTGTGCATCGCCGCCCACCGACCAAATCAGTCCTCGGGACCGAAGACGCGCCGACGTACGGCAAGTAACTGCATTTCCGGTCGCGCTGCAACCGCTCGCTCACAACGATCGAGTACGTCGTGCAGATGATCCATCGACGAACTGACCGCAGCAACACCGACCAAGGCGCGGCGAAGACGCCCCTGTTCCCCGGCTTCCGCCGCACTGATCCCGAAACGTCGCAGTTCGGTCAGAATCGGCGACACCAGCGAACGCTTTTCCTTGAGGGAGTGGACATCTCCGAAAAGAATGTCGAACTCCAATGCACCTACGAACATATTCCCCCAGACCGTTTCTCGTCCCAGACCGCTTCCTCGTCGGCATAGCCGAATGGACTCTCCCGGACATTGTGGTCAATGTCCAGGAGAGTCCATGTCAGTCAATACTCACGAGCGCCCCCAGCGCCCGCGGCGACTACTAGTCGCGCGGCTTCTCACGAAGCTCGTAGCACTCCAGAACGTCACCGATCTTGATATCGGAGTAGGTGACGGTCAGACCACATTCGTAGCCTTCGCGAACCTCGGTGGCGTCTTCCTTCTCCCGCTTGAGCGAGGAGATGGTGACCGTCTCGGCGACAACCTTGCTGTCGCGGATGAGACGTGCCTTGGCGTTGCGACGGATGCTGCCCGACGTGACCAAGCAACCGGCAATGTTGCCGATCTTGGACGAACGGAACATCGCGCGGATCTCCGCCTTGCCCAGCTCGACCTCTTCGTACACCGGCTTGAGCAGACCCTTGAGAGCCTTCTCGACCTCGTCGATGGCCTGGTAGATCACCGAGTAGTACCGGATGTCGACACCCTCGCGGTTCGCCAGCTCGGTCGCCTTGCCTTCGGCACGGACGTTGAAGCCGATGATGATCGCGTTGGAAGCCGCTGCCAGGTTGACGTTGGTCTCCGTGACGCCACCGACACCGCGGTCGATGACGCGCAACTGCACCTCGTCGTCGATCGGGATAGCCAGCAGTGCCTCTTCGAGAGCCTCGACGGTTCCCGAGTTGTCGCCCTTGAGGATCAAGTTCAGCTGCGAATGTTCCTTCAGAGCTGCATCGAGATCGTCCAAGCTGATGCGCTTGCGGCTCTTCGCTGCCAACGCGTTGCGCTTACGTGCATTGCGACGGTCAGCGATCTGACGGGCAATACGGTCCTCGTCGACCACGAGCAGGTTGTCGCCTGCACCGGGGACGGACGTGAAGCCGATGACCTGAACCGGACGCGAAGGCAGTGCCTCGTGGACGTCCTCGCCGTGCTCGTCCACCATGCGGCGGACGCGGCCGTATGCATCACCGGCGACGATGGAATCGCCGACGCGCAGCGTTCCGCGCTGGATGAGCACTGTGGCAACGGGGCCACGGCCACGGTCGAGGTGAGCCTCGATCGCAACACCCTGTGCATCCATGTCCGGGTTTGCGCGCAGATCCAGGGAAGCATCCGCGGTCAGCAACACAGCTTCGAGAAGCTGATCGATGTGCAGACCCTGCTTCGCCGAGATGTCGACGAACATGGTGTCTCCGCCGTATTCCTCGGCGACCAGTCCGTACTCGGTCAGCTGCTGACGGATCTTGTCCGGGTTAGCGCCTTCCTTGTCGATCTTGTTGACCGCGACCACGATCGGCACGTCGGCCGCCTGGGCGTGGTTGATCGCTTCCACCGTCTGCGGCATGACACCGTCGTCGGCTGCGACAACAAGGATCGCGAGGTCGGTGGCCTTGGCACCACGTGCACGCATGGCCGTGAAGGCCTCGTGACCGGGGGTGTCGATGAACGTCACGAGACGCTCGTTGCCCTCGAGCTCGGTGAGCACCTGGTAAGCACCGATGTGCTGCGTGATGCCGCCGGCTTCGCCCTCACGGACGTTGGCCTTACGGATCACATCGAGCAGACGGGTCTTACCGTGGTCGACGTGGCCCATGACGGTGACCACAGGCGGACGGGACTCGAGGTCCTCTTCTCCGCCGGCGTCCTCGCCGTAGGTGAGGTCGAAGTGTTCGAGCAGCTCACGGTCTTCGTCCTCAGGGCTGACGACCTGAACGACGTAGTTCATTTCGCCGCCGAGAAGCTCCAGCGTCTCGTCGTTGACCGACTGCGTTGCCGTGACCATCTCGCCGAGATTGAACAGTGCCTGCACAAGTGCTGCGGGGTTCGCATCGATCTTGTCTGCGAAGTCGGACAGCGACGCGCCGCGAGCGAGACGGATGGTCTCGCCGTTGCCGCGAGGCAGCCTGACGCCACCGACTGCGGGAGCCTGCATGCTCTCGTACTCGGCGCGCTTTGCCCGCTTCGACTTACGTCCACGACGAACAGCGCCGCCGGGACGACCGAATGCGCCTGCTGCAGCGCCGCGCTGACCGGGACGGCCACCGCCGCCGGGACGACCGCGGAAACCACCTGCGGGAGCTCCGCCACCGGGAGCACCTGCACCGGCACCTGCGCCGCCGCCGGGAGCTCCGCCACCGCGGTATCCACCGCCGCCGCCACCGGGACGACCGCCGGGAGCGCCACCGGGACGGCCCGGACGACCTGCGCCGCCACCGGGCGCGGGACGAGCGGAACGAGCAGGCATTGCACCCGGGTTCGGGCGAGGAGGCATGGAGCCGGGGCTCGGACGAGGTCCACCCTGACCTGCGGGCGGACGGGGTCCACCCTGGCCGGGAGCCGGACGAGGACCGCCCTGGCCGGGAGCCGGACGAGGACCGCCCTGGCCGGGAGCCGGACGGGGTCCACCCTGGCCGGGAGCCGGACGAGATCCACCCTGCGCCGCGGGACGCGGAGCGCCCGGACGAGGACCGCTCTGGCCCGGAGCCGGACGTGGTGCCGGACGCTCAGCCGGAGCCGAGGAGTACGGGTTGTTTCCGACGCGCGGAGCCTTGGGCATCGGACGAGGTCCACCGGGCTTTGCGCCGGTCGACGGTGCTGCCGGAGCAGCTGCAGCGGGAGCTGCCGGTGCCGCGGGAGCTGCCGGAGCCGGACGAGCCGGCTTCGGAGCGTTGCTGGGTGCAGCGGGCGCATTGAACGTCGGCGTGGGGACTGCCGGCGTCGTAGGAACCGGTGCTGCGGGAGCGGACGGTGCTGCCGGGGCTGCCGGAGCTGCAGCAGCCGGGGCTGCCGGTGCTGCGGGAGCCGGTGCGGCCGGCTTGGGGCCGGGACGCTGCCCGGGACGCGGTGCGCCGGGCTTTGCTGCCGACGGCGACGGTGCGCCTGGCTTTGCTGCGGGCTTTGCCGCTGCGTCACCGGACGCGGGCTTGGTTTCTGCACCACCGGCAGACGGGAATGATTCCCGCAGACGACGTGCGACGGGCGCCTCCACTGTGGATGACGCAGACTTTACGAACTCGCCCTGCTCTTTGAGCGTTGCGAGTAGTTCCTTGCTGGTAACACCGAGCTCTTTAGCCAACTCGTGTACGCGGGCCTTGCCTGCCACTGCTCTCCTCACTGATGAGGTCGAGCAGGAGGCATCCCACAGATGTGGGTCCCACACGACCTCGGGTTATAGCCGATGGACGTTCATCGTTGGTGCTTCACGGTGTGCTCATGAGTGCTTGTGCCTGTTCTTCTCGAGAGGTACTGCTTTTGTGTGAACTGCGTCGACCAGCTGGTCGACAGCGGACGTGTCCAGATTTCCGGACACTCGCAGTGCTCTGCTGAATGCTCGGCGCCGCTCTGCCAGGCTCAGGCAACTCGGATCCAGGTGCAGCCATGCACCTCGACCGTGGAGCCTTCGCAATACGTCGGGGACAAGCAGGGAACCCTCCGGCCCCTGCCCACCAACCACGACCCTCAACAGATCGGCAGCCGACCCTTGTTCCCTGCATCCCACACACGTTCTGACCGGCGAACCGGGCGTCGCGCGCGCAAAATCCGAGGACTCACGTCGAACCATCGTCTACTCTACCGTCGAACTGTCTGGAACACTGCATTCCACCGTTATCCGTTTGACGCGCCGGAGCGATCCGACGCGTCGTCGACCGGTGCTGCATCGCTTCGAATATCGATACGCCAACCGGTCAACCGTGCAGCAAGGCGGGCATTTTGACCCTCCTTGCCGATGGCCAGCGACAGCTGGAAATCAGGCACGATAACCCGAGCTGCGCGGGCATCGAGGTCGACAACAGTGACGGAGACCACTTTCGACGGCGAGAGCGCATTGCCCACAAATGTCGCGGGGTCCTCGTCGTAGTCGATGATGTCGATCTTCTCGCCCGCAAGTTCGCTCATGACGTTACGCACGCGCTGCCCCATGGGACCGATGCATGCACCCTTCGCATTGAGCCCGTGAACGCGCGACGCAACCGCGATCTTGGAACGGTGACCAGCTTCGCGGGCAACATTGATGATCTCGACGCTGCCGTCGGCAATTTCGGGAACCTCGAGTGCAAACAGCTTCCGAACCAGGTTCGGGTGGGTGCGCGACAGCGTGATCTGCGGGCCGCGCGCGCCGCGGGCAACCCCGACGACGTAGCACTTGATGCGCTCGCCGTGCTCGTAGCTTTCACCCGGAACCTGCTCGGCCGGCGGGAGCAGGCCTTCGGTGCCATGCGCGTCGCTGCCGATTCGCACGACAACCATGCCACGCGAGTTCGCGCGGGTGTCTCGCTGGATCACACCACCGACGATTTCACCTTCGTGCGTCGAGTACTCGCCGAAACTGCGCTCGTGCTCGGCATCACGCAGACGCTGGAGAATCACCTGACGCGCGGTGGTCGCCGCGATCCGGCCGAAGCCCTCGGGGGTGTCGTCCCACTCGGCGCCCACCATATTTCCGTCGGAGTCGGTGTCGTGAGCCATGACTCGCACCGATCCGGTCTTGAGATTGACGTCGATCCGAGCGTTCTGCTTGTGGCCCTCGGTGTGTCGGTATGCCGTCAGCAGCGCAGTCTGGATCGTGGCGATCACCGTTTCGATCGGGACGCCTTTTTCGGCCTCGATCGCCCGCAACGCTGCAATGTCGATATTCACTTGTCGAACCCTTCTTCGTTATCTACGTCTTCTACGTCTTCTTCGGAATCGAGCACCTGTGCATCGGACTCGTCGAGGTCCGTATGCACTGCCCGACCCTCCGGGATTCCTCCGGCAAGCTCCAGCTCTGCGTCGCTCGGCTTCGAAAACTCGACCTGCACAACAGCTTTCTGCACGTCTGCCAGTGGTATCTCGCGGACTGTCAGCCCGCCGCGACCGTTCATCACCACTGCAACCGAATCCTCGCCGAGGACACCGATTCGACCGACGACGGTCTCGTCGGCAAGATCGATGCGTGCTTTGCGCCCACGTGCGCGACGCCAATGTCGCTCTGCTGTCAGCGGCCGATCGATCCCGGGCGACGTGACCTCGAGCGTGTACGGCGCTTCCCCGATTTCCTCGAGGCTGTCGAACAACTCGGAGACGAGCCGACTGATCTCGGCAGCGGCATCCAGTTCGATACCGGCGTCACTGTCGACCATGATGCGAACGGCGCTGTGCTTGCCCGCATTAGTGACTACGACGTCCTCGACGTCGTAGCCCTTGGACTGCACGAGTTCGGAGACCAGCTCGATAACCCTGTCCTTGGATGGCACCGGCATCTCGCGAACTCCTCGTTTCAGTTGTCGTCGACTCGCATCGACTCGGTGTTGTCAGTCTGTGTGGCTCAGGCCTGTGTGATGCAGGTCTCGAAGTAGCAGGTACCCAGTTTGTGGGCATGCCAAAGACACCATTCGCCACACTGTCCGGCCAAGCATCCAAGAGTACCGCCCCTTCGAGATGCCTGCGACCAGACCGACCGTTACACATCACACGTGAACACGTTTGCCTGATTCGAACGAATCGCGCGGTACCTGGCACCATGGACGAGTGCTGACGCCCCTATCCACCACCTCCCACTCCCGCCGGAGTGCGCTGAAGATCGCAGGTGCGGCATCGATCGGCGCCATCGCCTTCGCGGCCACAGCGTGTACTGACAACGGCTCCGCCCAGGCCGCCGTAGAAGTCGACCAGCTGACCTCGCAGGCCGATCGCGCACGAGCAGACGCCGCCGCTGCAAGCAATTCGATCGCGCTGGCACCGGAACGTGTTGCCGCGCTCACGACGATCAGCGCGGAGCGCACCGCTCATGCCGATGCCCTCGACGCCGAGATCGCGCGAGCGGCAGGCGGGGGTGCCGGCACCATGTCAACGCCGTCAGCGTCGTCGACCGCGCCCGCAGCGCCCGCGGGGATCGACGCTGTGCGCGCGTCATTAGCGGAGTCCGCTCGCAGCGCTGCCGATCTCGCCCGGACGACATCCGGCTATCGCGCCGGACTGCTCGGTTCGATCAGCGCGGCGTGCGCCACCCAGGCGGCGGTACTGCTGCCATGAGCATTCTGCGCACGTCGACAACCAGTGATTCAGCCGTGCTCGACGCCATCGAATCCGAGAACGCCGCAATCTTCGCTTACGGCGTCGTGGCAGCGTTCTCCAACCCGGCTCGGGCCAACGAGGTTGCCACCCACATGGCGACCCACCGGGCGCGCCGCGACGCTTTGTCCGTCATTGCCGTCGACGCGGGCCTCACTCCCCCGATTGCCGCCGCCGGCTACGACATCCCCTTCCCGGTCACCGACGCCATCACGGCGGCACAGCTGGCGGCACAGATCGAAGCCGACACCGCAACTGCGTATCGCGCGTTGATCGAACAGGCCGATTCCGACGATCTCCGCACTTTCGGAGTCGAGGCGCTCACAGACGCCTCGATCCGCGGGGCCGGCTGGAATCTCGCACTCGGGACAACTCCCGCAACATCGGCGTTTCCCGGCGAATAGTGCTGTGCGCCTTTATTAACCGCCCGCGGTTGATAAAGGCGCACAGCAAAACTCACTTCCGAGTCGGCACAAACCACGCCGCCACTACCGCGACCAGTACAAAACATCCGCCGACTCGCAGGGCGGGCGTCAGTGCTTCGCTGTATCCCAGCGGCGTCAACGCTCCACCTGCGGCCAGGAACACCGCTGTCAGGACTGCGATTCCCAATGCGACGCCGATCTCGCGAAGTGTTGCGTTGGTCGAACTGGCCGTGCCGTGATCCGGCGCGTCCATGTCGACGAGTACCGCGGTGGCATTGGGCGCGAAGGTCAGCCCCATGCCGATTCCAGCCATGAGAAGTGCGGGGACGAGTGACGCGTACGTGGCGTCGGGACCGATGCGAGCAGCCAACCAGAACAACGCGCCGGCTTGCAGACCGAGACCGGTGAGAAGCAGCGGCCGCAGTCCCACTTTCGGGGCGAGGAAGCCCGCGAGCGGCGCAAAAACCATCGGCGCCGCCGTCCACGGAAGCGTCCGCAACCCGGCTTCGAACGGTGTGAACCCCATCGCGATCTGGAGGTACTGCGAGAGCAGGAACACCGCACCGAAGATGCCGACCGAGAAGGTCAGTCCGATCACGTTTGCCATCGAGAAGCTTCTGGATCGGAACAGACGCAACGGCATCACGGGGTGCGACGTGGTTCGTTCGCGAACGATGAACAGCCCCAAGGCAACTACGGCACCCACCAGCGATGCGACAACACCGAAGGAACCCCAACCGTCGTCGTTGCCGTGAACGATGCCCCAGACAGCGAGGAACACACCAAGTCCGGCCAGCGCGACCCCGGCGACGTCCAAAGGCTGCTTCCGCCCGGTCGATTCGCGCAGTGCATACATTGCGAGCGGAACTGCGACGATTGCTACCGGCACGTTGATCCAGAAGATCCCTTGCCACGAAAAACCGTCGACCACAGCGCCGCCCACCACCGGACCCATCGCGATACCGAGCCCCGATACTCCACCCCAGATGCCGATTGCCATGGCGCGCTTGGCTTCCGGAACCGCAGCCACGAGCAGTGTCAGCGAGAGCGGCATGATGGCAGCAGCGCCGACGCCTTGAACGGCGCGTGCCGCGATCAACAGTCCTGCCGATGTCGAGAGCGCGGAGGCAATTGACGCCGCGGTGAACAGTCCGATCCCGCCGACGAACATGCGTCGCCTACCCCAGCGATCGCCGAGCGTCGTCGCCGACAACATCAGCGTCGCAAACGCAAGCGTGTACGCATTCATGAACCACTGCAACTGGCTCACGGACGCATTCAGATCTTTCTCGATCACCGGCAATGCGCTGGTCATCACGAGATTGTCGAGGGTTGCCATGAACATCGGCAGGGACGCCGCGACGATCGCAATCGCAACCGGTACTGATCGCCTGCGGGTCCCTTCCGAACCGGGTGCGGCACCGGCATTCGCCAAAACAGTCATTGCACGCCTTCGCTTAGGTATCAGTTGATTACTTATTCGACGCTAAGTTATCAATTGATAACCTGTCAATATGCCGAGCGAAGATTCCGCCCCACCCAGACGAAGGATGAGCGCGCCCCAGCGCCGGGCACTTGTCCTTGCAGCAGCCACCAGGGCCTTCGCCCGCGGCGGATATTCCGGCACCAGCACCGATGCGGTCGCGAAGGAAGCCGGCGTCTCGCAGCCGTACATCGTGCGCATGTTCGGAACGAAAGCAGAACTGTTCCGCGCCGTGTTCGCGCGAGCACTCGACGAGATCGTCCGAACCTTCACCGAAAAGCTGAACACACTTGATATCGAGCCTGACGATCCGGAGTTCTGGGCCGAACTCGGTTCCGCCTACGGCGAGCTGATCCTGGACCGCGACCTACTGCTCGTCATGCTGCACGGGTTCGCCACCGGCACAGACGACATCGCCACCGTCTCACGGTTCGCGATGTCGAAGATCTACAGCCTGGTGCGTGATCGAACCGGTTGCACCCCCGAGCAGGCCCGGATGTTCATCGCCAACGGCATGCTCATCAACAATCTGCTCGCGATGAAAGCGCCGGACCACATCGACGAGGATCCCGCGTTAGGGGAACTGTGCGTCAGCGTCTTCGGCGAATCGGCCGCAACAACACTCTCCGCCACCGGCTCCGCGCCTGCATCCGACTCGGACACCTGACCGGCCACTGGGATTTACGTCACATGTGTGATCGAACGCACCATAGAGTCGGGTTCGACACATCACGTAAAACCGGACGAAAAGGACCGACGTTGGATCTTGCACAACGCATCGACGCCCTCGAGCAGATCGAAGAGATCAAAAAGCTCAAGTACAACTACTGGCGCGCCTGTGATGCCAAGGACCCGGTCGCGTTCCGCAACAGTTTCATCAAGAGCGGCGCGTCCATCGACTACGGCCAGCTGGGGGCGTTCGACGACGCGGGCCCGATGGCCGACATCTTCACCGCAGTCGCCCTGCGCAAAGTCGACGGCCACTACGCGGTCCTCGACATGCACCACGGACTTCACCCCGATATCGAAATAACTTCGGAGACTTCCGCACTCGGTCGATGGACGCTGCAGTTCCGCCAGATCGACACCGTCGCTCGGACTCAGAAATTGATGACGGGCGAATACGACGACGCGTATGTGATCGAGGACGGAGCCTGGAAGATGAGTCGCTGCCACTTCACGGAGACGTGGTCGATGACCACTCCCCTGTCAGCCGAGACCGTCCTCGCCGAGGGATCAGTGGGGAGCCAAGAATGACTGGATCAAAAGTCGCGCTGGTAACCGGCGCGAGTCGCAGTGTCGGCAAGGGAATCGCGTTGGCACTCGGTAGCGACGGCTGGACCGTGTACGTGACCGCGCGCGGTGAAGTCGGCACCAACAGCCCACTCGACGCTGCAGCTGCGGAGATCACCGAGCGTGGTGGCCGGGGAATCGCCGTGCAGTGTGATCACAGCGATGATCAGCAAATCGTTGATCTCTTTGCCCGCATTGCCGACGAGCAGTCCGGGCGTCTCGATCTCCTCGTCAACAACGTGTGGGCCAACCCTGCCGGCTACGCAGGTTTCACGGATCCGTTCTGGAAGCGCCCCGTCGCCGACTGGGACTCCCTGATCGGGATCGGTTTGCGCGCACATTATGTCGCGTCCGTAGAAGCCGCCAAGTTGATGGTTCCGCGCGGAAGCGGTGTCATCGGCCATATCTCGTCGTTCGGCAGCCGCGGATACCTGCACTCGGTGCTGTACGGGATGTCGAAGACCGGCCTCGACAAGATGGCCGCGGACATGGCCGTCGAGTTGAAAGGTACCGGAGTCACCGCACTGTCCTTCTGGCTCGGTTTGATTCGCAACGAGCGAATGGAAGCCAGCGGAATGGAGAGCTTCGAGGGCTTCTCCCTCGCCGAGGCGGAAACCCCGGAGTTCGTCGGGCAGGTCATCACGGCACTGGCCAACGATCCCGACGTCAACTCCCGCAGCGGGCACACGCTGATCACCGCGGAAACTGCACTCGACTACGGAATCACCGACGCCAACGGCAAGCAGCCGGCGTCACATCGTGCTGCATTCGGTGGCGGCCCGCTCTTCTGAGCCACGCACACCGGACGCCGTAGCGGCGTCGCGCACCCTCGCGGTGCCCGGCGCCGCTACGCGCGCCTTGAGCGCAAGCCACGCGCAGCCGATCACCACGATGCCGCCCGCGACGATGGACAGCGACAATTCCTCGCCCAGGATCAAGGCCGACCACGCGATGCTGAGAACCGGTTGAACCAGCTGCGTCTGACTGACTGTGGAGATCGGCCCCATCGCCAGGCCTCGGTACCAGGGGAAGAAACCGAGAAACATGCTGATGGCACCGAGGTAGGCAAACGCGAGCCATGAATTGGCGTCGGCGTGGACGGGCGTATTCACCACCGACACAACGGTCATGGTGGCCGTAACGGGCAGTGCAAGAATCAACGCCCAGGCGATTGTCTGCCATGATCCGATTTCGCGGGCCAGCAACGCTCCTTCGGAGTACCCGAGTGCAGCGCAGATCACTGCCCCGACCAGCAGAAGATCCGTGAGGTGGAACGAACCGAGTCCGCCGCCTGCACATGCGACGAACACTGCCACCGATATCGCGCCGGCCGCACTCGCCCACCAAAATGCCTGACTCGGCCGTTCTTTCCCCCGAAGTACGGCCAGTACGGCCGTCGCGGCAGGCAATAGCCCGATCACGACGGCGGCATGACTGGCCGGTGATGTTTGCACTGCAAACGTGGTGAGTAGAGGGAACCCGAGAACAACTCCGATGGAGACAAGGGCAATCCGTGCCCATTGCCGAAGGCTGGGAATGGCGGCGCGCGAAGCCAGCAGCGCAATCGTCGCCAACCCTCCCGCCACTACAGCCCGGCCGGCGCCGATGAACAACGGATCAAGGTCAGCGACTGCGATTCTGGTCAGTGGAACCGTGAACGAAAACGCCAGAACTCCCAGGAGCCCCCACCACAGACCCGATAGCGGTGCCGATTCGTTCGCGATAGCGCTACTATTGTCATTCATGTCCCACGATAGCAGTAGCCGACGGGTAGTCGACGGCTTACGCACGCTGATCACGTCGTCTACCGCCGGAATGCAACTCCCCTCCACTCGGGCGCTGGCCGCAACGCACGGCGTGGGGCCTGTCACTGTGCAGCACGCAATCCGCCAACTCGTGGGTGAAGGCCTGGTTGAAACCCGCCCAGGTTCGGGAAATTTCGTCGCCCGCACGCGAGCGCCTCAGATATCCGACTATTCTTGGCAGACAACCAGTCTCGGGCCGAGCCGGGTCGACGCCAATCCCATCGGATCAAGCATGCTCACGGTTACGGCAGACACGATCTCGCTGCACAGCGGCTACCCAACGGACGAGTTGCTTCCCCTTCGTCAGATCCGCGGAGCACTTTCGAGGGCTGCGCGGAGCTCACTTGCGGCACGTCGACCGCACACCGCAGGGCTTGGAGAACTCCGCGAGTGGTTCGCCCACGAGCTCACCACAGGCGGCGCTACCACGGTGCGCGATTCCGACGTCCTGATCACACCCGGAGGGCAGAGTGCACTGTCTTCGACGTTCCGCGCGCTTGCAGGTCCCGGCGATGCCATCGTGATGGAGTCGCCCACGTACTGGGGTGCCATCGCAGCAGCCAAACAGGCCGGGCTGACCGTTGTGCCCGTCGCCCGCGGGACGCACGCGCCGGATCCGGATGATCTTGCCACCGCGTTCGAACTCTCCGGGGCGCGCTTGTTCTATGCGCAACCACATTTTGCCAACCCAACCGGAGCACTCTGGTCGGACGCTGAGAGGCAATCGATCATGAAGGTCGTGCGCGATCACGGTGTATTCGTGATCGAAGACGACTGGGCGCACGATTTCGGAATAGACATGGACGTCACTCCCCTGGCTGCGAACGACCCCGACGGCCACGTGATCTACGTCCGGTCGCTCACCAAGAGCACGTCGCCGGCACTGCGGGTCGCGGCCGTTGTTGCACGCGGTCCGGCGCGACGACGAATCGAAACCGATCGCACCATCGATGACCTGTACGTTTCCGGGATTCTCCAAGCTGCGGCGGTCGACGTCCTCACCCAACCTTCGTGGGTTACTCATCGGCGAAACGTTCGCGAACTACTGCGCGAACGGCGTGACCATCTGATCCGCGAATTGGATACTCATGCACCGGAACTCACGCTCACCCACAAACCCGCCGGTGGTCTCAACTTATGGCTTCGGCTGCCTGAGGGTTTCGATTCCGAAACGTTTGCAACCAGGTGCCTCACGCACGGCCTCTCGATTTCCCCTGGGGCCGAGTGGTTTCCGGCGGAACCAACCGCCGCATACATTCGTCTGAACTTCGGCGGTTCACATCCAGATCGTTTCGAGGAAGCCGCCCGGATCCTGGCCGATCAACTCGTCCCGAAATGAGGGCGCCACAACGCTGGCCAGCCTGTCGAACACCGCTGTAGTCTCAGGTGATGGCACTCTCCGAGAATGAGCGTGAACAGTTTCTGGCCGAGCCGCACGTAGCAGCGCTGTCGGTGGCGAACAACTCCGAGCGCGGTCCGTTGACAGTCCCCATCTGGTATCTCTACTCACCAGGTGGCAGCCCCTGGATTCTCACGGGAAAAGGATCGAAAAAGGCCCAGCTCATAGAGTCTGCTGGGCACTTCTCCCTCATGGCTCAACGACTCGAGCCGACCATCCGCTATGTGAGCGTCGAAGGTTCCGTCGACAAAATCGTGCCAGGAACCGATGAGATGCTGGTCGAAGTATCGCGGCGATAT
Source organism: Rhodococcus sp. MS16 (assembly GCF_013277795.1). NCBI lineage: Bacteria > Bacillati > Actinomycetota > Actinomycetes > Mycobacteriales > Nocardiaceae > Rhodococcus > Rhodococcus sp. MS16. Next base: position 52,866 of record NZ_VBTM01000001.1, on the reverse strand, counting down.
TTGACCCCGGACAAGGTTGACGGATATCTCGACTTTGCCCGCTCTCAACTGGGTGAGCAAGTCGCGATCCACATGAATCCGCACACCTGGCTGTCCGCCGATCTCGGCGCTCTCTAAACAAGGACGACGCAGGCTCGGCGCGCCGGTATCGATGCGCCGAGCCAATAACGTCAGCTCTCGGTGAAGAACCGCACCCGGTTGATCCGATGCCCCGAGGGCTCGAATCCGAAGAGCGCGATGCCCGGTTCACCGCAGACGACAACGCTTGCCGTGACCGTGCGGCCGGCAGCGAGGACCTTGCCCCGGCTCACGCCGGCCAGAAGATCGTTGGCGTCTGCGGTAGACAGGTGCGTGCCCGCCGGAAGCTCGACCGGAATGGGCGGAATCCGGCCGACCTTTGCGGCGTCGAGGAATCGTGTTGCCGCCCGCTTTCCCTTGGACCCGACCCCGAGGATGCCGCTGGAGAAGCCAATCGCTCCCCCGATCCCCTGGTTGGACAGCAACTGCGGCGTGAGCTTGGCCGCAGCCTTGACGCCTGCTGCGCCCGCGGTGGCAAGCTGACTCAACATGGTCGCCAATTCCCAATGGGCGTAGAGGGTTCCGATCTGCAACGAATCCGGCTCGCCGACCAGGTCGTAGCGCAGATGCATCGGCACGTTCAGGACAACGCCCGTCGACATTTCGGTAGCGAGACTGAGATCGCGCCACACTGTTCGGCCACACACTATGTCGCGCTCGACATGGAACGTGATGGTATTCGGGGCGATGAATGTGTCGTAGAACTTCTCGATCGACGCCCGCCCGTTGTGTGGGCGCGAACCAACCGGATCGTTGACCTGACCATCCGAGCTGAACAGCGACACCCACGCCGAACGATCGTGTGCGCCGACAGCTTTGGGAGATCCCTCGACTACCGCCATCAACTGATCGCGGGTTGCCACCGCGCTCATGCGCGCATCTCGTACGCGCCGTCGTATGCCTTGACCTGCTGCCACACGCGGTCGAAGCGCTCACTGTCTACGACGGGTTTGCGCACAGCTGCGAGCGCCCAGGCTTGCTGTTCCGGTGTCGACGACGGTTTCCCGTGCAGCGCAATCGCATAGCCGGAGAAATCGCGAATCTGGAAGTCGAAGATCTGATCCACGACATCGGCGTCGAGTCCGGCGATGTCGGCCTGCTCGAGGATCAGATGCCCGTACACGACGAGCGAGAACAGGTGCCCGACGTTGAGCATGAAATCGAGATCCTTTTGCTGCGCCGCGTCCGGGGCCGCCGACGTCAGCAGTTCGGTCAACGCGATCGCCTGCTCGTAGAAACGAGCGACATTCGGGATACCGGAGCGCTTCTCGTACACCCGCTTCCACTCGTGGAACTGAATTTTCGCGGCGCCGCGAGTCGGTCCCTGATTCCAGAAGAACTCGTCGTCCGCAGCGTCGTCGCGCGTGACAATCTCCGGGAACTCTGCCGGATTGAAGAGGTAGTTCGGCAAGAACTTGAGGATCAAGCCGACATTGACGTGAACGGTGCCTTCGAGCTTGGGCAGTGTGCCGATCACCTGCGCGGCTTCACGGAAGTACGTGGACTTCTCGTACCCCTTGGCAGCAATCACGTCGTGCAGAAGTCCGACAACGCGCTCACCTTCTGAGGTGACCTTCGCCTTGGTCATCGGGTTGAACAGAAGGTAGCGACGGTCATCGAGACTCGCACTGCGGAAGTAGTCGACAGCCCGCGCACTGAACTGCTTCATCGCAACCAGCCGGGAGTACGCGTCGACAAACGCCGCTCGGACGTGAGCGAAGTCGGTGACGGGATTTCCGTACAGAATTCGGTTCTGCGCGTGGGTGATTGCCTCGAAGAACGCGTGCTCGCTGATTCCGATCGAACCGGTGCAGAGGTTGAACTTTCCGACGTTCACGGTGTTGAGCGCTGCCTCGAACGCAGCGACACCGGTGTGCAGGATGTCTTCCTCGCGGACCGGGTAGTCCTCCAAACGGAAGTTGCTGACGTACATCTGACCACGGAGGACGTTGTCGACGAGGTGGTAGTTCGGGTGCGCGCTGTCCGCAACGAAGAACACGTACCCCTCGGGTCCGTCGACATCGGTGCGACGGCCGAATACCGACACCATTCCGGCGACGTTGCCGTTGCCGATGTAGTACTTCTCACCGCTGGCCCGGAAGGCAACGTCGCCGTCGGCCGGAGTGAGAAGCATGTCGGTGGAGTAGACGTCGGCGCCATGGTCGCGCTCGGAGAGTCCGAACGCCATGACTCCGCCGTCGGTGAGTTCCTGCGCTGCACGCTTCTTTGCGGCGTCGTTGTCACTCATCCAGATCGGTCCGAGTCCGAGGATCGTGACCTGCCACGCGTACCAGTACGCGAGTCCGTAAAAGCCGAAGACCTCACTCAGTGCCGCATTGCGGGCACCGTCCCAGCGACGGTTCTCGTCGCCGTCGGCGTAGGCCGCCGGAGTCTGGAATGTCGCGAACAACTTCTCCTTCTTGACGAAGTCGAGGAAGTCCGACACCCAAACAGCTTCGAGATCGTCATGCAGGAGCTGATTCTTGCCACGGCTTTCGAACCATTCGACTGTTGCCAGCAGCAGCCTGCGAGTCTCGGGATCAAAACGGGCAAAATCTTCGGTGTGGGGGTTGAACAGCAATCCGTCGGTGTCAGACACGTCATACCTTTCGTCGATGCCGTAAACCTACCAGTGAGTAACTTAGGTTGGGAAGAGTTCACGAAGCCGGCGCGGCCCTCCGCGACGGCAATAGATCCGCCGGATTCCACACCCCCGTCCGAGCCCGCGTCAGCGGATAACACGCCACTCCGAGAAGTAACGCCGACATGTGCCCGACCGCAGTAAATGTCGTAGCAAAGATCAACGGCACCGCATAGAAAATCACTGCTGCGCCGAGGTAGACGTAACGCCAGGGCGTCGAAATCCGGTACACGAGAACACCGACGACACCGGCCAATCCGTAGCTGACCCCGACGTCGAGTGTGTTGACCGCCGACTCTGCGACATATCCGTGCCGAATGCCTTCGTAGAGAACACCTTCACTGATGTAGGTGGCGCCGACGTGCGCGATCACGACAACGCACAACCACCGCCACGTCCGGAGCCAGCGCTCTGCCGTGGCATGAAAAACAGTGAACAGAACCAAATACCCCAGCCAGCCACCACCTTCGAGCCAGAAGGCACTCGAGAACAGGACGCGGATCGGGTCTTCGGAGAGGTGATGCAGATTGGTGGAACGTTTACCGAGAAAGTGTTCCTCGACATTGTCGGGAAGATGCCGCAGGAACAGTGTGGTGAAGAGCAGGGCCAACAACCAGATATACGTCCCGGGTGCGCTCCGCACCCACTGCCATACCGCCTTTGCTGCCCCCAGCATCCTCACCGCTTCGAGTGTGCGCTCACTCGTTGACTACTGCAACGGCGAACCCGTCCCACCCTTTCGATCCGACAGTCTGGATCGCGGTGCCGTCGAGTCGCGGTTCGGCCGCGATCATCTCGAGGACGGCACGACTGGCCTTGACTCGCTCGTCGTCGATGTCCGGATTCGAGACGTGTCCCCCACGCACGACGTTGTCGACGACGATGACGGTTCCCGGGTGGGACAGCGCAAGGGCCCACCGGACGTATTCGCTGTTGTTTTCCTTGTCCGCGTCGATGAACACCAGGTCGAAGGGACCGAGTTCTTCTTTCGCGATCAACGGCAGGCTGTCGAGGGCAGCGCCGACGCGGATGTCGACCCGATCGGCGAGTTCGGCGCGTTCGATGTTGGCGCGCGCCACCTCGGCGTGTGCCGGCTCGAATTCGAGACTGATGACGCGTCCCGACGGTCCGACGGCGCGGGCCAACCAGATGGTGCTGTACCCGCCGAGGGTTCCGATTTCGAGAACGTTGCGCGCCAAGCACATTCGAGCAAACAGATGTAGCAACTTGCCTTGGTTCGGCGCTACGTCGATAGGCGGCAGGCCGGCCGCGGTGTTGGCGGCGAGTGCCGCATCGAGGACCGGATCTTCACCTACCAACGTGGAGACAAGGTAACCGTCGACTTCTGCCCAATCCGGTTCGCGTTCCATAGGAACGATTGTGGCAGAAAAGAAGGGCCGCCGCAGACACCTCGAACGGTGTCTGCGGCGGCCCGCACATCTTCTCGGATCAGCCGCGAACTGCGGCGATGATTTCCTCGATTGCCGAATCGGCGTCGATTTCGCGGCTTTCGCCGGTGAAGCGGTCGCGGATTTCGACCTTACCGTCGGCCCAACCACGGCCGACGACAACGATCAGCGGAACACCGATCAGCTCGGAGTCCTTGAACTTCACGCCAGGCGACGCCTTGCGGTCGTCGAGAATCACTTCGAGTCCGGCACGGTCGAGTTGCGCCGCGAGGCCTTCGGCGCCTTCGCGCGCGGTCTCGTCCTTGTTCGCGATGACGAGGTAGACATCGGCCGGTGAGACCTCGGCGGGCCAACGCAGGCCCTTCTCGTCGTGGTGCTGCTCGGCGATGACGGCCACGAGGCGCGAGACGCCGACGCCGTACGAACCCATGGTCGGGCGAACCGGCTTGCCGTTCTCGGCGAGGACGTCGACGTTGAACACATCGGTGTACTTGCGGCCGAGCTGGAAGACGTGACCGATTTCGATACCGCGGGCCGAGACCAGCGTGCCGGCTCCGTCGGGAGATGCGTCGCCGTCGCGAACCTCGGCGGCTTCGATGGTTCCGTCGGGTGTGAAGTCGCGCCCGGCAACAAGGCCGACAACGTGCTTGCCGTCTTCGTCGGCGCCGGTGATCCAGCTGGTGCCATCCACGACGCGCGGATCAACGAGATAACGAACACCGTTGGCCTGCAGTGCCTTCGGGCCGATGTAGCCCTTAGCCAGGAACGGGTTGTTCTTGAAGTCGGTCTCGGTGATCATCACGAACTCGGCGGGCTCGAGCGAAGCTTCGAGGCGCTTTTCGTCGACCTCACGGTCGCCGGGGATGCCGATGCCGAGAAGTTCCCATTCGCCGCCGGGCAGGCGGGTCTTGACCATGATGTTCTTGAGGGTGTCGGCAGCGGTGATCGTGCGGCCGAGGTCGGCACCGTTCGCCCAGTCCACCAGGGTGTCGATGGTGGGGGTGTTCGCGGTGTCGTAGACCTTGGCCTCAGGCAGACCGTCGAACGGAATAGCCTCGGGCACAACCGTCTTGACGGCCTCGACATTTGCGGCGTAACCGGATTCGAGGCAGCGCACGTAGGTGTCTTCGCCGATCTCACTCTCGGCGAGGAACTCCTCGGATGCGCTGCCGCCCATCGCGCCCGACGTAGCCGAGACGATGACGTACTTGACGCCCAACCGCGTGAAGATCTTCTCGTACGCGTCGCGGTGCGCTTGGTACGACGCCGTCAGACCTTCGTCGGTGAGGTCGAAGGAGTACGAGTCCTTCATGACGAACTCGCGGCCACGCAGAATGCCGGCGCGCGGACGCTCTTCGTCGCGGTACTTGGTCTGCACCTGGTACAGGGTGACCGGGAAATCCTTGTAGGAGTTGTACTCACCCTTGACCGTCAGAGCAAAGAGCTCCTCGTGGGTCGGGCCGAGCATGTAGTCGTTGCCCTTGCGGTCCTTGAGGCGGAACAGTCCGGCGCCGTATTCGGTCCACCGGTTGGATGCCTCGTAGGGTTCACGCGGCAGCAAGGCGGGGAGCAGGATTTCCTGGCCGCCCATGGCATTCATCTCTTCGCGGACAACGCGCTCTACCTCGCGCAGCACCCGCAATCCCAGTGGCAACCACGAGTAGACGCCTGGAGCAATTCGGCGCACGTAGCCGGCCCGAACCAGCAGTTTGTGGCTCGCAACTTCGGCGTCCGAGGGATCGTCACGCAGGGTACGCAGGAACAGGTGGGACAGACGGGTAATCACGAGGTACAAGGATAGTCGGCGCTGTACCGTCCGCGGGCGTCGGTACGGTATCGGGGTGCTTGTATTGCTGCCTCCCTCAGAAACCAAGTCCGACGGCGGCAAGGACGCGCCCCTCGATCTGGCTGAACTGTCGATGCCCCAGTTGACCGAAACGCGCGAATTGCTGGTGCAGACGCTCGTCGATCTGGCCGCGGACGTCGAGGCCTCGTGCCAGGCGCTGGGGCTCGGACCGACCCAGGCGGACGAGGTGGAACGCAACGCGAAATTGTGGGTCTCGGCAACCCGCCCGGCACTCCAGCGCTACACCGGGGTGCTGTTCGACGCCCTTGATGCGAAGTCGTTCACGCGCGCTCAGAAGGCCAAGGCACTCGATCGAATCGCTATCGGTTCTGCCCTGTTCGGCGCCGTCCGGGCAGGCGATCTGATTCCCGCCTACCGCCTCTCCGGCGGGTCCAAGCTGCCGGGGATGGGGACGCTGCGCTCGCTGTGGAAGCCGGAGCTGCCGAAGGCCTTGGCCGCCGAAGCCGACGGACTTGTCATCGATCTACGATCCGGCACCTACCAAGACCTCGGACCTGTTCCGGACGCCTTGATCGCAACGGTCCTCACCGAGAAGCCGGACGGCAGTCGCACCGTGGTCAGTCACTTCAACAAGCATCACAAGGGTCTGCTCGCGCGCGCCCTGGTGGTCTCGCGCGCCGAACCCAGCGACATCAAGGGAGTTGCCCGAGTCGCATCGAAGGCGGGCCTGCGCGTGGAAATCGCATCGGACCGCGAATTGATCATCCTGACGGATTGATGACTTCACCAGCCGATCAACCCTGCACCGCAAAGTCAGCTGGACGGTTTGTGCACAGCACTTCTGAAGACGGAATGTCGGAGGACGACTGCGCGTACGAAGACGATCCGATCGGACCGCGATAGTAGGGTGCCGATCGGGACGACCCGGAAGTGTGGGTGTCGAAGGAGGCGCCATGATCGCGGAGTTGAACAGACTGGTCGAACTCGTCGAGGATCGTCTGAACGACGACCTCGATGTGGCTTCATTGGCGACTGAGCTCGGCACGACGGAATACCACCTCCGGCGGATGTTCTCGTCCCTGGCAGGCATGCCGCTGTCGGAGTACATCCGGCGTCGCCGCATGTCGGTCGCAGCGGCAGACGTTCTCGGAAACGGGAACCTGCTGAGCATCGCGGTCCGCTACGGCTACGGGTCGACCGAAGCCTTCGGCCGAGCCTTCCGATCCGTGCACGGCGTCAGCCCCGGCGACGTCAAGCGAGATGGCGGCCCCCTTCGAACGCAACCGCAGCTCAGGTTCCGCCTGACCGTAGAAGGGAACATCACCATGGATACCCGCATCACCGATCGACCGGCGCTCCGCCTCGTCGGCCACGCCACGCGCGTGCCCCTCATCCACGAGGGCGTCAACCCCCACATCCAAGCCCACATCGCTTCTCTGCCGACTGCAGAGCACGCCCGCCTCAAAGCGCTGGGCAACACCGAACCGGCCGGCCTGCTCCAAGTGAGCGCCGACGTCGACCCGGATTACACCGAGGGAAGCGAGTTGACCTACCTGCACGGCGTCGCCGTCACCGACACGACGCCGGTGCCCGACGATCTCGACACGATCGAGGTTCCCGCCGGTAGGTGGGCGGTGTTCCGCACCGAGGGCGAGTATCCGGCTGCGTTGCAGGCGACCTGGGCAGCGACCGCGACGGACTGGTTTCCGTCGAACCCGTGGCGACTCCGGCCGGGTCCGTCGATCGTCGCAGTTCTCGACCGCGCCGATGATTTCAGTACGGCCACGTGCGAGCTGTGGCTCCCGGTGGAACGCGCGTGATCAAGCGGCCCGCCGGCAGTGAGGTGCTGGCGGGCCCGAATTTCACCTTGTGCTGGCGGCGCTCGATCATAAATCAAGTGCCACAGAAGGTTTGGAACGTTTCGCTGAAAGACTGCGGAGCCGCCTCGGTGTAGTCGGACCACTCGTCGCGTCGGTCGAATGGATGCGTGACAACCTCGAGCAGCTTCTCGAAGGGAACGAGGTCGCCGTCGGTCGCGGCAGACAGAGCAGCATCGAGCTGATGATTTCGCGGAATATATAGCGGGTTGACGCGATCCATCGCGCTCGCGGTCTCCACCGCCGCGCGTCCCTGTTCCGTCAGGGCGCCGTGCCACCGCTGCAACCAGGGCGCGATGTGATCCCGTGGCACGAGGTCGTCGAGGCGCGCGGAATTTCCGCGCAGTTCGTCCGCGAGAGCACGGAAACTGCCCGTCCAATCAGCACCGTGTTCCGCCAACAATGTCAGCAGATCGTCGACAAGCGCCCGATCGACAATCGGGTGGGCTAGACCGAGCTTTGCCGCCATCCCGACCGCGTAGTGGCCCTCGTAACGCTCGTCGAAGGTGTCGAGAACTGCCGACGCCGCGGTAATCGCATCGTCGGGTGTGGAATCGATCAGCGGCAACAGTGTTTCCGCGAAGCGCGCCAGATTCCACTTCAAGACGGCGGGCTGATTGCCGAACGCGTAGCGGCCGCTGCTGTCGATCGAGCTGAACACTGCCGCCGGATCGAACGCGTCAAGGAAGGCGCACGGACCGTAATCGATGGTCTCCCCCGAAATTGTCGTGTTGTCGGTGTTCATCACTCCGTGTACAAAACCGATGAGCATCCACCGCGCCACCAGTGACGCCTGCGCCTCGACCACCCCCTCGAGGAACCTCAGGTAGCGATTGTGTGTACCCGTTGCCGGCAGTTCGGTCAGCTCCGGGTAGTGCCGGGCGATCGCGTAATCGGCGAGCGACTGCAAGACCTCGCCCTGCCGGGCCGCGAACTCGAAGGTCCCAACGCGTAGGTGACTCGACGCGATCCGTGCAAGCACGGCACCGGGTTCTGCGCCGTTGCGGCGAACGTCCCGGCCCGTCGCCACGACAGACAGCGCGCGTGTAGTGGGGACACCGAGGGCATACATCGCCTCACTGACCAGATATTCGCGCAGCATCGGCCCGACAACCGCATATCCGTCACCGCCCCGAGAGAACGGCGTGCGCCCCGAGCCCTTGAGATGCAGATCCACTCGCCGACCGTCACTGGTCAACAGTTCACCGAGTAGCAACGCCCGACCGTCCCCGAGGATCGGTGCGTATCCACCGAACTGATGACCCGCATACGCCATCGCCACCGGTTTTGCCCCGACCGGCACCGTCGACCCGGACAGGACGCCAACCCCGTCCACACTTCGCAGCGCTTCTACGTCCAACCGCAACGACGCAGCCAGCCGCTCGTTCACGACGAGCAACTGCGGGTCAGGTGCGGCAGTACCTTGCCACGGAACTGTCAAAGCGCCCAACTCGTCAGCGAACGTGCTCTCGAGGCCGGCAACGGTGGTGTCCGTGCCTGCCGTGGAATCCTGGATTGCAGCCATCACACGAGAGTAGCCACCGTGAGACAGCCCATCGATCAGCCCTGGTCGATGTACGACTCGAGGTGATCGCGCTCGCTCTGCAACTCGTCGATCCGGCTCTTGACCACGTCACCGATGCTGACGATTCCGAGCAGTTCGCCGTCCTCGATGACCGGCAGATGGCGGATTCGGCGATCGGTCATGATCGCGGCAATGCTGTCCACGGAATCAGCAGGCACGCACGTGTACATCAACGCTGTCATCACCTCGGACACTTCGGTGGCCAGCAATTCCGGACCCCGCTCGTGCAACCGCCGCACGACATCGCGCTCGGAGATGATTCCGACAACAGCGTCGCCGTCGAGGACGACCATGGCGCCGATGTTGTGGCGGGCAAGATCGCACAGCAACGCGTTGACGGTGGTGTGAGCGTCGATGGTGACAATGCTGTTGCCCTTGTTGCGCAAGATATCCGCGATCCGCATCACGGCACTCCGATCCTTCGAGAATCTCGGCCCTCTTGCAACGATCGTATCCAGTTGCGACGCACAAAAACAGGGCTGATCAGCTAATTCCCTGAGCTGCCTTCTCCGCAGCCTGCGCCTGAGCTACCTGAGCAGGAGTGAATCTGATGCACGCGGCCGCAATGCCGGCAAGTACCGCGCAGATCGCGCAGCCGACAAGTGCAAAGGTGTATCCCTCTCCGAGGGCAATCAGCTGGGCCGGATTCATGTCGGCAGCCTTGCCCGAAATACCGCCGAGCGAGAGAGTTTTCGACGTTGCCATCGCGCCGATGACCGACAGCGCGAGTGGGCCGCCAAGCGTCTGGGCAACCTGGGAAATGGCGGTCAACGGGCCGATCTCCGTCTCGGGAACACCGGCGATCGCGCACAGTGGCAGCGGCACCATCGCCAGTCCGATACCGAATCCGATGCCGATGACGGGGACAAAAAGATTGGCAAGGTAGGTGGAACTGGAGTCGAGGGTGGAACCGTAGAGAAGTCCGACGATCATGATCAGCACACCGGTCAGAACAAGCCAACGAGGTTGGACACGCACCGCCAACTTCGACGCGACCGTTGCTGCGGCACCTAGTCCGATGGCAAACGGAATGAACGCCAAACCTGCGCGCAGCGGCGAGTACTCCATGATGTCCTGCACGAAGAGCGCAACAAACGCGGTCATACTGAACATTGCGCCACCGACGAAGAAGATCGCCAGGAAGGTCGCAACGCGGTTCCGATCGGCAAACAACGAGAACGGGAGCAACGGATTCTTGGCGGTGCGTTCGACGAAGAGGAATGCTCCGAGAGCGATCAGTCCGGCGACCAACGCACCGATAACGGCGACGCTCCCCCAGCCCATTTCCGGCCCCTCGGTCAATGCGAAGACGATGCCGGTGCAGCCGAGCGTGGCGAGAATCGCGCCCGGCACATCCAGAGCAAGCCGAGTCTGCGTTGTTTCACGAAGTGCCCGGAATGCCATCCCCACGAGCACGATGCCGATGGGGACATTGATGAGGAAGATCAGTCGCCATGACACCTCGGTCAACGCGCCGCCGATGATCAGACCCGCGATCGACCCGACACCGGTCATGGCGGCAAAAATCGCGATGGCCTGATTTCTCGCCGGTCCGGCCGCAAACGTCGTGGCAACCAGAGCAAAAGCCGTCGGCGATGCGACGGCCGCGCCAACACCTTGTAGTGCCCGCGCCGCGATCAGCATGCCCTCGTTCAACGCAAGACCACACAGCAACGACGCCACGGTGAAGAGCGTGACGCCCGCGATGAACATTTTCTTGCGGCCGTACGCGTCACCGAGTCGCCCACCGAGCAACATCAGCCCGCCGAACGCCAGGGCATACGACGTCAGCACCCAATTTCGGCCGCTGTCGCTGAGGCCGAGATCAGCCTGAAGCGGCGCAAGCGCAAGGTTGGCGACGGTGCCGTCGAGCACCACCATCATCTGCAAACCGCTCAGGACGATGATGGCGAGTCCGATGACTCGGGTCGCTACCGGCGCATTGACCGCTGGGGCCGCGGATTGAGCGGTTTCAGATTTTGGGGAATCAGACACAAGACTTCACGTTACCCAGCGTTGACGGAAAAGCCCGCCACCGGTCCGATCACGATGATGGCCGGGGGCTTGATCTCTTCGTCCTTGACGCGCTGAGCAACGGTCGCCAGATCGGCCCGCAACTCACGCTGCGTACGTAGTGTGCCCTCCTGGATCACCGCGACCGGAGTGCTCGCGGCACGCCCACCCTCGATGAGTGCAGCCGCGAACTGATCAATACGTTCGACGGCCATGAGCAGCACGATCGTGCCGCGCAGCTTCGCCAAAGCCGACCAGTCGACCAGCGAATCCGGATGATCCGGAGCAACGTGCCCACTCACGACGACAAACTCGTGCGTGACACCGCGATGCGTGACGGGAATGCCGGCTGCCGACGGTACGGAAATGGCACTCGTGATTCCGGGCACTACGGTCACCGGAACTCCGGCCGCGGCACACGCTTCGAGTTCTTCGTAGCCACGACCGAAGACGTAGGGGTCGCCGCCCTTGAGCCGGACGACGAACTTTCCGGCCTTCGCGTTGTCGATCAGCGCAGCGTTGATGGCTTCCTGCGCCATGGCCCGGCCGTACGGAATCTTCGCGGCATCGATGACCTCGACGTCGGGACCGAGCTCAGCCAGCAACTCCGGCGGCGCCAGGCGGTCGGCAACAACAACGTCGGCGCGGGCCAGCAACCGTCGACCACGCACCGTGATCAGATCGGGGTCACCTGGCCCACCGCCGACCAGTGCAACGCCAGGCGCCGCCGGTTCGGCCGTATCCGCGAGGACACCGGACTGCAGACCTTCGACCACGGCGGTACGGACGGCTGCCGAACGACGATGATCGCCGCCGGCCAGGACGCCGATGCTCATACCGTCGTACTCGGCACTTGCGGGTGTGACGGCGGTGCCGTGCTTGGCGTTGTCGGCGCGCACGCAGAAGACTCGATGACGCTCGGCCTCCGCGACGATTGCCGCATTGGTCTCCGGTTCGTCCGTCGACGCGATTGCGTACCAGGCACCCTCGAGGTCACCCTCCTGGTACGGACGCAGCTCGAGTGTGATCTGCCCTGCCGTTGCCATGCCCTCGACTGCCGGCGTGACCTCGCGGCTGATGACGTGAACTGCTGCGCCCGACGCGACCAGCAGGCCGAGGCGGCGCTGAGCGACCGTCCCGCCGCCGAATACGACAACGCGTCGATCGGTCAGGTTGAGTCCGACCAGGTAGTTGGTCTCGTCTGCGGTGGGCTCGCTCACTCGCACTCCATTTCATCGTCGATCTTTGTGCTCGCTGGAAAAGCTGTGCGCGCTGGAAAACCTGCGCTCGCTGGGGGAACTTTACTGGCCACGGCTACTGTCACCGCACCGGTCGAGGTCTTACCCACTGTCAACTGTCCGTGACCGGTAGCCAGGATCGCTGCCGCCTCGGCAACGCTCGCAGTGCCGACAGCCTGCTCTACGCGCGTTGACGGTGACGGAACGTGCACGGCTGCAAGTTCTTCCGACGTGAACGCCGCGACATCGACTGACAGGATCTGCGCGGCGTCGATCAGCGCCGGGGCGAAGGCTTTGACCGCGGCGGTGGCAAGACCAACGAGCGTCGCGCCCTGCGGCACTATCCCTCGCACGGCGTCGACGATCTCGACAGCAGAGGCAGTTGTAGTGAACCCGAGTCCGACATAGACCTCAGCCACGCGCGGCCTCGACAAAGGTGGCGATCGACTCGGGCTGACCCGCCGGATGTGTGTGGAGATACGACGCGTGAACTCCACCGCGGACAAATCCCTCGCGCACTGCGCCGCCGTCCCATGGTCGCCAACCCCATGCGGTTGCGCACCCGTCGGCGTCGGCGCTGACGAGAGACGTTCGGTGAAATTCGTGCCCGGCGACACGCGAACCCGCCGCAAAGAGACTCGAGTCCGTCAACGCCACCGCCTCCCGATAACCGAGTGTGAGTCGTTTACCGAAAACGGCGTCGACGCCGACAACTCCGGCCATGGCATGACCGTCGAGGCTGCGGGCGAGGTAGAGCAGTCCCGCGCACTCGGCGTGGATCGGTGCTCCGCCGTCGGCCAGCTCTCGAACCTGCGCCAGCAGAACAGTATTCGACGCGAGGTCAACGGCATGCTCCTCCGGGAATCCGCCGGGAAGGACCAACGCGGCAGTACCGGACGGCAATTCGTCGCGCAGCGGATCGAAGACCTGCACGTCCGCGCCTGCGGCAGTGAGAAGTTCACGATGTTCGGCGTATCCGAAGGTGAAGGCAGGCCCGCCAGCCATCGCCACCACGGGCCGCGAGCTGCGATGCTCCCCCACGTCCTGCACTGGATCCCACACAGGTGCAACAACATTCGATGCGGCCAAGGCGCGCACCGCGCCGAGATCGACGTGAGTTGCGATCAACTCCGACATCGCGTCCACCGCGGCGACTGCCGCGGTGCCGTGCTCGGCAGCCGGAATCAACCCCAGGTGACGCGACGGCACTTCCAATTCGGCCAGGCGCGGAACAACCCCGAGTACCGGTATCCCCACTTTGTCGCACGCGTGGCGCAGAACCTGCTCGTGCCGGGCGCTGCCGACGCGGTTGAGGATGACGCCGCCGATCCGCACACTAGCGTCGTAGGTGGCAAAGCCGTGCAACACGGCGGCCAGGCTCTGGCTGTGGCCGCGAGCGTCGATGACCAGAACAACCGGTGCACCCAGAACCGCGGCCACCTGCGCCGTCGACCCTTCCGCCGATGCTTGCACATTGGCTTCGTCGATCTTGCCGTCGAACAGGCCCATGACGCCTTCGACCACTGCGATATCGCACTCGGCGGTGCCGTGCTGATAGAGCGGCGCTATGCGTTCTTCGCCGACGAGCACCGTGTCGAGGTTGCGACCTGGCCTCCCCGCCGCAAGTCCGTGGTAGCCGGGGTCGATGTAATCCGGACCCACCTTGAACGGTGCCACACTGCTGCCGGATCGCCGGAGTGCACCGATCAATCCCGTTGCCACCGTGGTCTTTCCGCTACCCGATGCGGGTGCCGCGATGACAACGGCGGGAGTGGACGAACTCACCATTCGATGCCTCGCTGGCCCTTTCGGCCGGCGTCCATCGGGTGCTTGATCTTGGTCATCTCGGTCACCAGGTCGGCTGCGTCGATCAACGCCTGCGGCGCGTCACGGCCGGTGATCACCACATGCTGATTTCCCGGTCGATCGCGCAGGGTCTGCACAACCTCGTCGACGTCGACCCAGCCCCATTTGAGCGGATAGGTGAACTCGTCGAGGACGTAGAAGCGGTGCGTTTCGTCGGCGAGGCGACGGGCGATCTCCTGCCATCCCTCCGCAGCTGCTGCCGCATGGTCTTCTTCGCTGCCAGCTTTACGAGTCCAGGACCAGCCCTCACCCATCTTGTGCCACTGCACCGGACCGCCGACGCCACTCTCGTCGTGCAGGTTTCCGAGTGCGCGGAAGGCGGCTTCCTCGCCGACTTTCCACTTTGCGCTCTTCACGAACTGGAAGACGCCGATGTCGAACCCCTGGTTCCAGGCACGCAGCGCCATCCCGAATGCTGCGGTGGACTTGCCCTTTCCCGGTCCGGTGTGGACGGCAAGCACCGGTGCGTTACGACGCTGACGTGTGGTCAATCCGTCGTCGGGGACAGTGTCGGGTACGCCTTTAGGCATGGTGATCTCCTGAAATGAAAACGTTAGGCGGCGGCGCGGACGACACCCGCGACCTGCTGAGCTGACAATTCGGCGAGGCGGACGCATCCACCTCGTAGTTCTCGGGCCAATTCGGCGGCCAACCCCAAACGGACGAGCCCGGTTTCGCAGTCCACGACGATCGAAGCGACCGATGCATCGGCCAGTAAGTGCGCGGCAACGCGAGCGCGGTGCAGCGCGTCCTTGCCGCCGGTGGCGCGCCCGTCTGTCAGCGCAACCATGAGCGCGCGGCGCTGCGGATCCCTGAGCCGCTCACGCAGAATCACCTCGCGGGCACGCAAGAAGCCTTCTGCGAGTGGCGATTTGCCACCTGTTCGCATGGACTGCAACCGGCGAACAGCGATGTCCACGGACGACGTCGGCGGCAGAACCAGTTCGGCTTCGCGGCCCCGGACGGTGATGACGGCAACCTTGTCGCGGCGCTGGTATGCGTCGCGGAGTAGCGAGACAACGGCGCCGGTCACAGCGGAGAGCCGGTCGCGCGCCGCCATCGACCCCGACGCGTCCACCACGAACACGATCAGATTGCCTTCGCGCCCTTCACGAATCGCGCCGCGCAGGTCGGCCGGCGCCAACCGCAGTCGGCCCACCGTCCGGCCACGCGCAATCTGCGATTCCGCAGCGGCAAACACCGTGCTCGTCAGGTGCAGACCGTGCCCGCGGTCGGTGGTGGACCGCACGACGCGTCCACGCGACGACGTGGAGCGCGAACGCCGGCCTGGCGCCCCCTCACCGACACCGGGAACTTCGAGAAGTTTGGCCTTGAACGCACTGCTCGGTGGGGCAGACGGTCGATCGGTCGAGCGAACTCCCCCGCCCGGACCGTCCGGATCGTCTTGCGGCCCATCATCGTCGGGGCCGTCATCATCAGGGCCCCCGTCATCGGGTTCGCCGCCGTCGGATTCCCCACCCTCAGGCTCGCCGCCTTCAGGATTCTCTGGTGGTTCAGGCTCGCCGGCCCGAGCATCATCGTCTGCACGATCCATCGCGTCGTCGAGTTGCTGCTGATCGAGGCCCGGCTCGTCGAAGGGATCGCGTCGGCGGCGATGCGGCAGTGTCAGTTCCGCTGCGACTCGTACGTCTTCCTCAGTGACCTCGCTGCCGCCACGCCACGCAGCATGAGCGGTGGCAGTACGGGCGAGAACAAGATCGGCGCGCATACCGTCCACGTCGAAAGACGCGCACAGCGACGCGATGCGCCGAAGTTCGCGGTTGCTCAGCTCCACGCCATCCAGTTTGTTACGCGCAGAAAGGATTTCGGCGGCGAGTTCCTGATCGGCCGGCGCATACCTGCGGGCAAACGCCTGTGGATCGCGCTCGTAGTCGAGGCGTCGACGCACTACCTCCATCCGCACATCCACGTCGCGAGACGCCGACACGTCCACCGCGAGACCAAAACGGTCCAGGAGCTGTGGACGCAGTTCTCCCTCTTCGGGATTCATTGTTCCGACGAGGACGAACTTCGCGGCGTGGGAGTGCGAAATTCCGTCCCGCTCGACATGCACTCGGCCCATCGCGGCCGCGTCGAGAAGAACGTCCACCAGGTGGTCGTGCAGGAGATTCACTTCGTCGACGTACAGAACCCCCTGATGCGCCGCGGCCAGGAGTCCGGGCTGGAAGGCACGCTCACCGTCGCGCAATACTTTCTCGAGGTCGATCGAGCCGATCACGCGGTCCTCCGTCGCCCCGACGGGCAGTTCGACCAGCCTGGCCGGACGCGTCACACCGGCGTCGTCGACAGCCGGTAGCAAAGCCGTCAAGGCTCGAACGACGGTGGATTTTGCCGTGCCCTTTTCACCGCGAACCAGCACGCCACCGATTCCGGGGTGTACGGCGCACAGGATCAACGCCAATCGCAGTTGGTCCTGGCCTACTACCGCGCTGAACGGGAAACCCGCCACCGCTGCCTGATCGTCTTCTACACGCACGTCGACATCCCTCCACCTCTCGGTTTCCTCGCCGAGAACTTGGCTTCATCCGAACGTCGCGGCAATCTGGCTGGGATCTCGTGAGATCTTTACAGTGGCGGGACCGCACCTGAATCGAACAGGACTTCCCCGCGAGCATTCGGTATCGAAAAAACCCTAGTCGGCCCACAATTCCGTGAGCCGACTGGGTCGGGTGTATGACTGCGTTTCAGCTGGCAAGCACAAACGCCTCGCCGCCACCGCGACGCATCGGGGTGTGCGGAATGCCGTCCTCGATAAATTCTTCGCCGTCAGCTTTGAAGCCGTGCTTGCTGTACATGTCGACCAGATAGGTCTGAGCGTTGATGCGGCACGGCGCTTCGCCCACTTCGGCCAGCGCAGCTTGCAGCAATCGCGTCGTATGGCCCTGTCCGCGTGCTTCACGTGACGTGCAGAGTCGACCGATTCGGAAGCTCTTCGTGCCGTCGTCGTGCTCTTCGAGGAGGCGCAGAGTGCACACCACCTCGCCGTCCTGCTCCAGCCAGAAATGGCGGGTTTCCGTCAGCAGGTCCCGCCCGTCCAACTCGGGGTACGGGCAGGCCTGCTCGACGACAAATACTTCTACCCGAAGCTTCAACAACTCGTAGAAAGTCTTGTTGTCGAGGTCGAGTGCCCATGAACGCTTCAATGCTGCTGTTGCCGTCATGGTTGCGACTATCACACAGTTGCAGCGGTCTCCGCGACCGGAAGAGAATCGGTTGACGCCGAGGAATCGAGCTCGAGCACCTTCGAGGACCAATCCCAGACCTGGTTGAAAAGTCCTTCGTTGTCGGTGAGCTTGACGCCGATGGACGGAACCATCTCGCGCAGCTTGCCCTTCCAGCCCTGGAATTCGGTCGGGAAGCAGCGCTCGAGCACGTCGAGCATCGCGGGAACAGCCGTCGACGCGCCTGGTGACGCACCGAGCAGTCCGGCAATGCTTCCGTCTTCGGCAGCCACCACGGCGGTACCGAATTCGAGGACGCCGCCCTTGCCCTTGGCCCGGCGAATCACCTGGACACGCTGGCCTGCGGTGATGAGCTCCCAGTCCTTGGTCTCCGCCTTGGGCGCAAATTCACGCAGATCCCAGATGCGTCCGGTTTCGCTCTTGGTGAGCTCACTGACCAGGTACTTGACCAGACCGAGTTCGCTGACGCCGACGCCGAGCATCGAGAGGATGTTGTTGGGCTTGACCGAACCGGGCAAGTCCGTGAAGCGACCCTGCTTGAGGAACTTGGGCGACCAGCCGGCGTACGGTCCGAACAGCAGGCCTGGCTTGTTGCCGATGACACGCGTGTCGAGGTGCGGAACCGACATGGGCGGAGCGCCGACGGCAGCTTTGCCGTAGACCTTGGCGCTGTGCTGGTCGATCAGCTCAGGGTTGGTGCATCGCAGGAACGCGCCGCTGACGGGGAAACCGCCGAAGCCCTTGGCTTCCTTGATGCCCGACTTCTGCAGCAGGTGCAGAGCGCCGCCACCGGCTCCGACGAACACGAATCGTGAACGCACGACGCGCTTTTCACCGGTGCGACGGTTGGTGACCTTGACGGTCCACGTCTTGTCGGAGTTCTGGGTGAGGTTGGTGACCTCGTGACCGAAGTACATGTTGCCGCCGGTCTTGCCGATGTAGCCGACGAGCTGCTTGGTGAGCGCTCCGAAGTCGACGTCGGTGCCGTCCTGGCTCCAGTTGAGGGCGATGGGATCCGAGAAGTCGCGGCCTTTTGCCATCAGCGGCAGGCGCTTGGTGAACTCGGCCGGATCGTCGATGTACTCCATGCCACGGAAGAGCGGGTGGCCGGCAAGTGCGTCGTAGCGGGCACGCAGGTACTTGGCGTTTGCCTCGCCGTGAACGAAGCTCACGTGCGCGATGGGGTTGATGAATTCCTTGGGCTGCGTCAACACGCCCTGCTCGACAGCGTGTGCCCAGAACTGCCGGGACACCTGGAACTGCTCGTTGACGTTGACGGCCTTCTTGATGTCGACCGTACCGTCCGAGTTCTCGGGGGTGTAGTTGAGCTCACAGAGCGCGGAGTGACCGGTTCCCGCGTTGTTCCACGGGTCGCTGCTCTCGGCTGCGACGGCGTCGAGCCTCTCGAAGGTCGAGATCGACCAGTCCGGCTGCAGCTGGCGCAACAATGCACCAAGCGTGGCACTCATGATGCCCGCACCTACGAGCACTACATCCGTCTTCGTCTCTACCGCGTTCTGATTCGACACTGGAGAATCGACTTCCTTGTCATTAGCCGTGCGCGCATCCGCCTGCTGTGTTACGCCGAATAGGTTACCTGGGCGTAAGTGCGCCGTTTACCACCCCCAATTGTGCTCTACAACGCCGCCGGGAAACGACGATTAGATTGTGATCTGTGACTACATGGGTTCCAGACGTCCTCGGAGACGGATATCAGCAGCTGACCATTCCTCTCGGAACCGATCCGGACGGTGAGGGTGAGGTCGACGCGACACTCGTCCGCTATCAGCCGCCTGGCGAGGCAGTTCGGGCGAACCGTGCAGTTCTGTACGTACACGGGTTCACCGATTACTTCTTCCAGAAACATCTGGCGGAGCACTTTGCCGAGCAGGGCTACGCCTTCTTTGCACTGGATCTGCGCAAGTGCGGGCGTTCACTGAAACCGGGCCACACCGCTCACTATGTGTCGGATCTCGCACTGTACGACGCCGAACTCAACGAGGCCCTGCGCATCGTGAACTCCGAAACCGACGGCAGCGAACTGCTCCTGATGGCGCATTCGACCGGTGGGCTCATCGTTCCGCTGTGGCTGGACCGACTCCAGCGCAAGCCGGGCGGCAGCTCAGGACACGGCATCGCGGGTCTTGTGCTCAACAGCCCGTGGTTCGACCTGCAGGGTCCGGCGATGGTGCGCAGCGTCGGCACCGCCGCCATCGACGCACTGGGACGGGTGTCCGCGAAGACTGTCATCCCCGGCACCGGCTTGCCGACGTACGGTTCGAGCCTCCACGTCTCCGCCAACGGCGAGTGGGACTACAACCTCGACTGGAAGCCGCTCGAAGGCTGCCCGGTCACGTTCGGGTGGATGCGTGCCGTGCGCGGCGGACACGCGCAACTGCACCGCGGCCTGGACATCGGTGTGCCGGCGCTGATCCTGCGCTCGAAGAAATCGGAGTTCGCCAGGGCGTACCACCCCGGCGTCGACCTGGCAGATTCCGTCCTGGATGTGAGGCAGATCGCACGGTGGGCAGGTTGCCTCGGTGATCGGACTACCATCGTTCCCATCGACGGCGCGCGCCACGACGTCTTCCTCTCGACTCAGAAGCCGTTGGCCACAGCCTTTTCCGAACTCGATCAGTGGCTGGAGTGGCTAGAGCGCCATCTGACCGCAGACGCAGACACCACCACACAGGAGAACGCGCAGTGACGCATTACGACCTTGCCATCATCGGAAGCGGCTCGGGGAATTCGTTGCCCGACGAGCGATTCGACGGCAAGAAAATCGCCATCCTCGAGGAAGGCACCTTCGGCGGCACGTGCCTCAACGTCGGTTGCATACCGACCAAGATGTTCGTCTACGCGGCAGAGGTCGCGAACACGGTGTCGCATGCCGAGAAGTTCGGCGTCGACGCCACCCTGGACGGCGTCCGCTGGTCCGACATCGTCAAGCGCGTCTTCGGCCGGATCGATCCCATCTCCGCGGGCGGCGAACGCTACCGCAGCGAGGACAGCCCCAACACCACCGTCTACCGCGGCCACGCCACCTTCACCGGACCGAAGACCATCAACACCGGCACAGGTGAGACCATCACTGCCGACCAGGTTGTGATCGCGGCCGGTTCACGCCCGATCATTCCCGAGGAGATCGCCTCGTCTGGCGTGAAGTACTACACCAACGAAGACATCATGCGCTTGCCGGAACTCCCCGAGCACCTCGTGATCGTCGGCTCGGGCTTCATTGCCACCGAGTTTGCACATGTGTTCTCCGCCTTGGGTTCTCGCGTGTCGATCATCGGCCGCAGTGGGCGCCTCCTGCGTCATCTCGACGACGAGATCTCGGAGCGTTTCACCGAACTCGCCGTCAAGAAGTGGGACGTGCATCTCGGATCACCGATGCAGTCGGTCCGCGCGGACGGTGAGAACATCGCCGTCGAACTGGCAAATGGCACAGTCGTTTCCGGCGACGTTCTGCTCGTTGCGGTGGGCCGCAAGCCCAACGGAGATCTTCTGGACCTCGACAAGGCCGGCGTCGAACTCGACAACAACGGCTCCATCGTCGTCGACGAGTACCAGCGCACCACCGCGGAAGGCGTCTTTGCACTCGGCGACGTCTCCTCCCCCTATCAGCTCAAGCACGTGGCCAACCACGAGGCGCGTGTTGTTCAGCACAACCTGCTCCAGGACGCGTGGAACGACACTTCCGGGCTGCGCGCCACCGATCACCGGTTTGTCCCGGCCGCGGTGTTCACCGATCCACAGATCGCCGATGTCGGAATGACGGAGAAGCAGGCGCACGACGCCGGACTCGACATCACCGTCAAGGTCCAGGCGTACGGCGACGTCGCCTACGGCTGGGCGATGGAAGATCAGGAAGGTCTCTGCAAGGTCATCGCGGAGCGCGGCACGGGCCGACTCCTGGGCGCTCACGTCATGGGAACCCACGCGCCGACCGTCATCCAGCCACTCATCCAGGCCATGAGTTTCGGGCTGTCCGCGCAGGACATGGCCCGTGGGCAGTACTGGATCCACCCGGCCCTGGCCGAGGTCGTCGAGAACGCGTTGCTCGGACTCGACATCTAGAACGCTCGACATCTAGGAACACTCGACATCTGTTTCGAACGGACGCACAAGGCGGGCACCCCCTCGGGGGATGCCCGCCTTGGTGGTTCTCGGGTCTACCAGGGGCTGGTGCGCAACACGATCTCCGTGGCGAGTTCAGCGGGCGCGGACTTCACGATGTCATCGACGCCAGGCACTTCGGCCACCCGGAAATCGGAGTACACAAACCGTCCACTGGCGTCGGCGATCGCCCGCCCAGCACTGCCGACCACGATGGTTGTCGGCACCTCCACCGGCGGAACTCCGGCGATGTCGGCCGCCGACGGATGTCCACGATCCACCGAAATCAAGCTCGCGAAGCGGCCGAACTGGCGCGCCGCCAATAGCCACGCAAGGTCTGCCCCTTCCCGGTGTCCCACCAGGTTTACCCAGGCGATGTTCAACTCGTCGAGCAGAACCACTGCCGTCTTCTCGTCGAGATTCTCGATCGATTCGACCGCTACCGTGCGCAAATCCGAATTGTGGAGGCGTTCACACACTTTGTCGTATACGTCGACAGGGTCGCCCTTGCCCGGAAGAAGGAGGACCGCGTGCTTACTGACCGGTCCGTCGATCCGAACGGTGCACGACCCCTTGCCCACCGCTACTCGAGTCAGTTCCATGAAAGGCAACGGTACGCGATCCAATCCCCAGGTCGGCGAGCAGCGGACTGAAAATGACAACTCACACAGGAGCGCGGTAATCAGCGGTCGCGCGAAACTCCCACAATCTTTCGATGGTCCAATTACCGTGAACAATGAATCCGCCGAGGTCAGGAGTGATCGTGCCCAAATTGGAGATCAAAAGTAAGTCCGCACTCTCGCGAGCGGAAGTCGCCGAGCGACTGATCGCGCTCGGGCAAGCGCTCGCCAGCGGCTCGGAAGTGGAACTGGGATCGGGCGGCGACTCGATCGAAATCGCTGTCCCTGAACAGGTTCGGTGGGAACTCGAGATCGAGGTAGACGGCAACGAAGTCGAAATCGAAATCGAGATTCACTGGCGCGACGATCCCCCGGCTGAGCCGGCCGCAAAGTCCACGCCTCCGACTAAGGCAGTTCGACGCGGTCGGCCTCGCAAGAGCGCCGCCAAGTAATTCGTCGACATTCCATCGGTGCGCTCCGGCCGAGCTTTCAGAGGTCCCGGCCGTCGCCACTTCGTAACTCTCCGTGTGACAACAGAATCGGGTAACGGCTCCGAATAGAGTCGCGCGCCCCACACGCGACTACACCGCAAATCGATCTGCCATTGCGTCGGACGCAATGCCTGCCAGAGTTCTAGGGATCATCCGACGCGGGTGATGCCGTCGTCGATACCGACGGTTGATGATCTGTGGCATGGACCAAGCACATCCGACATCTTTGACACCCTATGAATTCTCCGGGGGCTACCCGACCGCTGCGACCGCGAAGAAAGCCCACGAGGACGCCTATCTGGAGCGCGCACTCGTCGCCTACCGGTTTTGGTACCCGACAGTGTCCATTGAGGGGATTTTCAACGGCAACCGCGAACTAGGTTTCGACGACAACAAGGCAATGGGAATTGCAGCGACAACCCCTCGGCAGGTCGGATTCACACTTAACTCCGATACCCCCTACGGGGCAGCGGCTTTGGACCTCACTGAGGGGCCGATGGTCATCGAATTGCCGCCCGGAGCGTACATCGGTCTCGTCGACGATCATCACCACAGGTGGATCACCGATATGGGTATCCCCGGGCCCGACCAGGGCGCTGGAGGAACATACGCCATACTTCCCCCCGATCACACCGGAGAAGTACCGGCAGATCATCACGTCAGTCGGTCGAATTCCTTCAAAGTGCTGGTGGCAGTACGAGCCCTCCCGGTAGGGGGCGATCTCGATGCAGCCAAGGACGCACTCCTCCGAGTGAAGATCTACCGCCTCGGCACCGACAAACTACTCGATGTGATCGACACCAGCACCAAGACCGTCGACAGCACCTGTCTGCGGTGGGAGGACAACCTCGAATTCTGGCGAGTCCTGCACGGCATCCTCGAGGAAGAACCGCTTGTAGAGGAGTTCCGGCCAATGCACGGACTGCTCGACGGACTCGGAATCGGGAAAGGAACCCCGTTCGCACCGACAGACCGCGACGCTGCAGCACTCACGAAGGCCGCCCGAATCGGCCGTGATCAAATGTTGGTGACGGCATTCGCCGGAACACGCCCTGACCAGGCCGCCTGGACCGATCGGCAGTGGGAATGGGTGGGATTGGTTCCCGACAACGCGGACTTCGAGACACCCGCAGGTCTCGATCTCGAAGCCCGTGAGCGGTGGTTCGCGCAGGCCATCGTCGCGTCGCCGGCGATGTTCCGGCGCGTGGAGGGCAGTGGATCGCTGTATTGGCTCGCCACACGCGACAGCACCGGGACATACCTGGACGGCGCCAACGCCTACACACTCACTATCCCGCTGCCGGTCCCTGGCAAGCTCTTCTGGTCCGTCACCATCTACGACGCGCAAACACGTTCGCAAGTGCAGACGGACGGCAACAAGGGAGCGCTCAGATCGTTGTTCGAACTGTCATCGGCTCTGACCTCTGGCAATGAGATCACGCTGCACTTCGGTCCGACCCAACCAGACGATGCGGCGGACAACTGGCTGGAAACGGTTCCAGGTCGCGGATGGTTCGCATACATCCGTATCTACGGACCCGAAGCCGCAGCATTCGACGGCAGCTGGCGTCCCGGAGACTTCACCCCGGCAAAACACTGAAGCTAGCTGGGCATCGACCGCCCACTGTTAGCCCTGCCCCGCCCTGAACGGGTGACAGGTCTGGAGGTCAAAAGCATTTCTCCCATGGGAGGATGCCAAACCGAAAGCCCCCCACGCGGCCAGGGCAACAGTGGCGAGCGGTCGGTAGCTGTTCCGTCACCGCAGCATCGCCCACCCCTACAACCCGGCAAATGTGAACGGTTCAGCGGGTTTGAACTGATCAGTGGAATCACCCGAGTAGACAGTGCTCTCGTCCGGCCCGAGTTCGAGCTTCCGGACGGTTGACCCCTCACTCAGATCGATCGACGACACATCCACCCAGAAAGTGTTCGGCGTCATGGCCGATTCGAAGAAGTACAGTCCGCGTTTGTGATCGACAACGGTGCGCCACCGTGTCGATGAGATGTTCGGCTCGTCGGGAGTCGAAATACCCAGGGGCACTGACACGTTCCGAATGACACTGAAGGTCGCGGCCAATGCTGCCCTCGGATCGTCGGTCTTCGGGACTGCGTCGACGTAGAACGAGGCACGGGCAAAACGATCCGCAGCTCGATTGGTACCGGGCAACATGACGGTTCCGTTGATCTGCTTCCAGTACTCGTTGACGGCGAGTTGTTTGTCGAAGATCGGAGAATTTGTCATCACCTGATGCTCACGACTGTGGTGAATTGTCTGTCGGCCACCGATGTACTCGATGATGGCACTGTCACCGCTGGCGTCCGAGAGCGACATGTGCAGTGTTGCCAGGCGGTCTTCTCCCGGAACGGCCGCAGTCACGATGGTGAAGGGCTCCGCTGCCAGCACCTCGACGGCTTCCGCGACGCTCCCACACCGGTCCAACACGTACTGCGCCCACGCAGCAATCGACAAGCCAGGCGTTGATCCGTCGTATTCCGGATACTCGGATTCAACGAGCCACAACAGATTTGCGGACAGTCCGGCGTCATTCACCCCATCCGTCGTACACATGTCGTAAGCGGAAGCCACAACACTGCCGTACAACGACGTCCACGTTATCGAATTCGCCCCGGCGCAGCCTTCACGCTCCATCCCACGGGGAAATGCCCACAGATTGGTACCGAGATCGAGCTTCCAGTCCATCGACCGGGCAGTGATCACGGTGTCGTTCGGTCCTAGGTAAACCAATCGCGTACACATCGAGAAACTCTCCCTTCGTCTCTGGGTTACGGCGTGACGATATTGAAGGTGGGATCGAAGGTATCCAATAACCCTCCGAGCGTCTTCAAAGCCGAATCGTCGCCGTCGAGCGAGATTTTCCCGGCCCTGGCCAACTCGGGCGCTGCACCTGGTTGCAGAAGTGCGCCGATCAGCGCAGGTTTCGGCCCCGAGACCGTCAGCTGCGTGTTCGACGCCGCCCCCCGCCTGGCATTGAGAACGCCACGCTTGACCCACGTCGTCCATGTCTCGTCGTCGTGATCGGTGAACACGAAATCGATGCGGAGATCGACGTCAGCTGCCTTGTCGCCGATGAGATGTACTGCGACGAAGTCGAACAGGATGTCGATGGGCATCGCGAGGACACTGTCCTCACTTGCCGTGATGTAGGGCGGAGGTTGCGAGCCTTCACGTAATTCCAGGGCGGCTGTCAGGTAGATCCCGCGCCACTGCGGCCCTTCGGCTTGATACCCCATCTGTTCGTAGACGTCGGCCTGGAGGTTCTTCGCCTCGGTGTTCTCCGGTTGCGCGAACACCAACTTGTGCAGGATCTCAGCTGCCCAGCGGTAGTCCCCCGCATCGAAAGCCCGCTTTCCCTCGTCCAGAATCTTTTGTGCACCAAGGAGATCGACAAACCGTCTGGACGACTCCACCGGTGGATGCGGATGGAGCGACACCGGATCGCCGTCCCACATTCCCAGTTCCTTGGTGTAGACGGCGCGAACGTCGTGGTGCAGTGTTCCGTGATATCCGCGGTTGTACCACTTGCGGCCGAGTTCGTCCGGTAACTCGATGACCTCGGCAGCTTCGAGCGGCGTGTATCCCTTGTTCGCTAGTCGCAGAGCCTGATCGTGGATGTATTTGTATGTGTCTCTTTGTGATTCGATGAAGGTAACCAGATTCTCGTTGCCCCACACCGGCCAGGTGTGCGGACCGTAATGAACAGCTGCGTCGTCTCCCCATCGTTCGAGAGTCTCGTCCAGATATCGGGCGAAGTTCCGAGCGTCGCGCGTGCGTGCCCCCCGCAATGTCTGGATGTTGTGGAGCGAATGATTGGCGTTCTCCGCACAGGTCAAGGCCGCGAGTTCGGGGATCCAGATGTGCATTTCCTCGGGAGCCTCGGTGTCCGGCGCATAAAGGAATTCGAACTCCAGACCCGCAATTTCTCGTCTCGTTCCGGTCTCGGTGATGCTATCCGTGGGGGAAATGTACGAGACCAGTGGACCTTTGGTGCTGATCGTTCCGATCCCGCACGTAACCATCCCCTTCGGCCCGAGGTCGAGCAGTCCGCCGAAGGCATAGAACGAACGCCTGGCCATGGCATTACCCGCAACCACGTTCTCACCGATTGCAAACTTGTCGAACGACGCGATCGTGCCTGGCGCGATGATCGGTACTTTCCCCGACGCAACGTCGTCGACATCGACGATTCCCTTGACGCCGCCGTAGTGGTCGATGTGAGTGTGCGTGTAGATAATTGCCGCCACCGGTTTGTCGCTGACGTGCTCACGAATCATCTTCATGCCCTGGCGCGCCGATTCAACGCCCGCCATACAATCGATGACGATCAGGCCCTCGTCGCCTTCTACGACCGTCAGGTTGGCGAGGTCGTTGTTTCGCACCTGATACAGACGATCCGTGACTTGGTACAGCCCGCCCCGGCGCATCAATTGGCCCTGACGCCACAAGCTCGGATTGACGGTATCCGGCGCAGGAGTGTCGTCGGTGAGGTAAGCCATCGCCTCCGGGTCGAACACCACGTGACCGTCGTCGCCGAACACCTCTCCCGGCAATGGAGCGATCAAGCCACGATCCGCATCCACGAAATCTTGCCGGTCTTCCATGGCATACCGCGCGACGGCTTCGCGATTCACCGTCACAGTGGCCGCTGTTGCGTCTTGATGGTTCTGGCACATGGCACTCCCCGTTCGGTTACGACGATCGGTTACACCCCCATCTCTATCGGGCGGGCGGGGTAGTTGGAATCACCCGTGCTGGGTGAACCGATGCTGACTGAGCCAATGTCGGCTGAGCCGATGCACACGCGATGACAAGAACCACCAACCCGCACGCGACAACGAGCATCCACCCCGCGTGTGACGCCTGCGCGACGTCCGAATCGACAGTGTTCGCGACAAAGCCACCGGCCAGTGCGACGCCGAGAGCAGCGCCGAACTGTCTTGCACTGGATGTGATTCCACCAGCGAGTCCAGCTTGCGATTGAGGCAGTCCGCTGACAGCAGTGTTGGTGATGGGGGCATTCGAGAAACCGAACCCGATACCGAGAAACAGGTAGGCGACAAGCACAGTCGGAAGACCGGTGTTGTTGTCGAGCGATACGAGACACAGGCCACCCAACGCGGTGAAGCCGCCGGCGATCAGCAGCGGTAACCGCGGCCCGACGCGTCCGACCAGAATCCCCGACAACGGTGCGCACACGGTTGCTGCAACAGCCATCGGGAGAATGACGACGCCCGCGGTGGCCGGGGTCATGCCACGCGCTTGTTGCAGGTAGAGCGTGCCGAGCAGCAGCGTCGCGTTCAATGCCACGAACACCACAACTGCGCCGAGAACCGCCGCAGAAAACGGTCTGTGCCGAAACAGTGCAAGGTCGACGAGTGGTTCGGCTTTCCTCGATTCGACAGCAATGAACGAAGCCAGAGCGAGCGCGACTGCGATGTAACCGACCACAGCACCGGGTGACGTCCATCCGATTCGTGGGCCCTCGATGAGCAGCCCCACCGCACCGCCCACAACAGCGACCAACAGTATTTGTCCCGGCAGGTCGAGCCTTCTCGCCTGCGGAGCGCGCGATTCCGGCACGAACACAGCAGTCAACACCAGAACAATCACGATCACCGGGACGTTGACCCAGAACACGGAGCGCCAACCGAAGCTCTCGATGAGCACTCCACCGACGATCGGCCCGACGGCCATACTCAGACCGAAGACCGCGGCCCACACGCCGATCGCCTTGGCTCGCTCCTTCGGGTCGGTCATCACGTTGACCACGATTGCGAGCGCGACCGGACTCAACATCGAACCGCCAACGCCCTGTGCAATTCTCGCGGCGATCAGCACGCCTACTGACGGCGCAAGTGCGCACGCTATCGACGCGACTCCGAACACGACCAGTCCGATCTGGAAAACGCGTCTACGGCCGAACCTGTCGGCCAGGGCTCCGGACGAGATCAGCAAGCTCGCCAGTACGAGTGTGTATGCGTTGACGACCCATTCGAGACCACGGATGCCGACGTGGAAACTTGCCCCGATCGTCGGCAGCGCGACATTGACGATGGTCGTGTCCAATCCGACCACGAACAAACTCGTGCAGCAGATTGCCAGGACGCCCCACCGCCGTCGGGCATGCATTCCGATCGCCTGCGGTCTGTCGATTCCGCTCGAAGGTTTCATGGTTGGACTCCCTCTGTACTGATGCTGTTGTGCTGATGCTGTGCCGTGGTCGCCTGTCGAAAGGATCGTCGCAACCGGGCCTGCGAACTCGGTAGGAAATTTGCGGAAACTGCAAAGATGAGCACATGGATACCGAACTGGAGAAGATGCTCAGCGCTATCGGACCGAGATTGCGGGCACTTCGTCGCGATCGCGACATGACCCTCGAAGCTCTGTCCGACGCCACCGGTATCTCCGTCAGCGCACTGTCACGACTCGAGTCGGGCAAGCGTCGTCCTACCCTCGATTTGCTTGTGCCTCTTGCCCGAACCCACCGTGTGGCACTGGACCAACTGGTTGGGGCGCCCGCCACCGGGGACCCCAGAGTTCACCTCACACCGAGTCGCCGCCGAAATGGGAGCGCTGTAGTGCCGTTGACGCGCTACCCGGGCCGGGTTCAGGTCTTCAAGCAGGTGATCGGGCCTCGCCCGCCGAAACTCGTCACACATGCCGGATACGAGTGGCTTTACGTTCTCGCCGGCGACCTACGCCTGATTCTCGGCGAGCATGAGGTTGTCCTCCGGCCAGGAGAAGTCGCGGAGTTCGACACCGCGGAGCCCCATTGGTTCGGCCCGGCAGATGACCAGGTTGTCGAGATCCTGCACCTGTTCGGCCCCAGCGGCGACAAGGCCCGCGTGCGCACGAACTCGAAAACTATTGCCGCACAAAAGTGAGACCTCCGACTGATCTGCCTGCGACGGCGAGTCGGCACGAGGCGTTCGGTCGCGTTCGGTGCCACTCGATTCACCCGCCGCGGATGATGCGCCGAGCCGTGCGGAATTCGACCATGTGAGGACGTGATCATCGACTCTTCGAGGGAGCTGCATCGATATGGCGCTGGATTACTCCGACCGCACGGATTTCGACAACGCCGAGCGGGGCTTCATCGCCACGCTCGAACCGCTTACCATCAAGAACGCCGACGGACGGATTGTTTTCGATCTGTCCGGCTACAGCTATCTCGACGAACCGTGCCCGGACACAGTTCATCCGAGCCTGTTTCGTCAGGCGCAGCTCTGCGTCAAGAACGGACTCTTCGAGGTCACCGACGGGATCTATCAGATCCGCGGGTTCGATATTTCCAATATGACGATCGTCGAGGGCGATACCGGCGTCATCGTGATCGACCCGATGATCTCCGCCGAGTGCGCTGCCGCAGGTCTTGCGCTCTACCGCGAGCACCGCGGTGACCGTCCGGTCACCGGCTTGATCTATACCCATTCACACGCAGACCATTTCGGCGGCGTGATGGGAGTTCTGCCGGACGGCGCCGGCGACGTGCCGATCATCGCGCCCGAAGGATTTCTCGAACACGCGGTATCGGAAAACGTCTATGCGGGAACGGCAATGAACCGTCGCGCGAACTACCAGTATGGCTACACATTGGACGTCGGACCAGAGGGCCAAGCCAGTCTCGGACTGGGCATTCAGACATCCGGTGGATCGGTGGGTCTGATCCCCCCAACTGTCGACATCACCCGTACCGGGCAGGAGGAAACCGTCGACGGAGTGCGGATCGTCTTCCAGATCACGCCGGGCACCGAAGCACCGTCGGAGATGAATTTCCACTTTCCGGGCAGCCGCGCTTTGTGCGTCGCCGAAAATGCCACGCACAACCTGCACAACATCCTCACACTTCGCGGCGCGCTGGTACGTGACCCACGCATCTGGTCCCACTACCTCGACGAGGCTGTCGAATTGTTCGCGCCGGATTCCGACGTCGTGTTCGCGTCACACCATTGGCCAACATGGGGATCCGAGAACATCGTGCAGTTCCTGACCGAACAGCGGGACATGTACGCGTACTTGCACGATCAGACGTTGCGGATGGTCAACATCGGACTCACCGGCAGCGAAATCGCCGAGGCGATCACGCTTCCCGCGTCGCTCGACGACGCCTGGCACGTGCGCGGTTACTACGGATCGGTCAGTCACAACGTCAAAGCGATCTACCAGCGATACATGGGCTGGTTCGACGGTCATCCCAGCTCACTCTGGCAGCACCCGCCCGAGCAGTTGGCGGCCCGATACGTCGACGTGATCGGTGGCGTACCGGCAGTGCTCGACAAGGCGCGCGGCTACATCGATGCCGGTGACACGCGGTTCGCGGCCGAACTGCTCAAGCACGCGGTATTTGCCGAACCAGACAACACAGAAGCGAGAAACGCTCTCGCAGATCTCTACACCACGCTCGGCTACGGCGCCGAAAATCCGACCTGGCGCGGTTTCTACCTCACCGGAGCGAAGGAACTGCGAGGCGAAATCACCCCACCACCCATCGATCTCGGCACCGGAATGGCAGCGGCACTGACGGTGGAGCAACTCTTCGACACACTCGCCATCCGCGTCAACGGGCCCCGCGCCGGGGGTGAAAAGCTCTGCATCGAGTGGATTTTCACCGATCTCGACACAAAAGTCCGCATGACTCTCTCCAATGGCGCGCTGATACAGACACCCAACCCGCGGACCAAGGCAACCGCCGATCTCACCCTCACGTTGACCAAAGCCCAGTTGCTCGGGTTGCTGGCCGGCGGCGGACTGGACGGTATCGAGCATTCCGGCGACCCGGCGACGATACAGCGGCTCCTCGGGCTACTCGACAGTCCCGATCCGGCATTTGCGATTGTGACTCCCTGAACGAATACGTAAGGCCCACCCGGCAATTGATTGCCAGGTGGGCCTTACGTATTCAGCAGGGCGGCGATCAGTCGAGGTCGAACCGATCGAGTTCCATCACCTTGGTCCACGCGCTCGCGAAGTCCTCCACGAACTTCTGCTGTGCGTCCGCACTTGCGTACACCTCTGCGAGAGCACGCAGTTCCGAGTTCGATCCGAAGACAAGATCGACGGCAGTGGCAGAGTATTTGACGTCACCGGTGGCCCGGTCACGACCCTCGTAGACGTTCTCCGACGACGTAGACGGCTTCCACTCCGTGCCCATGTCGAGGAGATTGACGAAGAAGTCGTTGGTCAACGTCTGCGGCCGATCGGTCAGCACACCGTGGGCGGTACCCCCGACGTTGGCGTTCAGCCCGCGAAGGCCGCCGACCAGCACCGTCATCTCCGGTGGGGTCAACGTCAACATGTATGCCCGATCGACAAGCAGGATTTCGGCCGGAATCTTCTCCCCGCCGCGCAGGTAGTTCCTGAATCCGTCTGCCCGGGGTTCGAGAACCGCAAAGGACTCCACGTCCGTCTGTTCCTGCGACGCGTCCGCCCGACCGGGGGTGAACGAGACAGAGACTTCGTGGCCGGCGTCCTTGGCGGCCTTCTCGACCGCCGCGGTTCCCGCCAGAAC
The DNA here is from genome assembly GCF_013277795.1 of Rhodococcus sp. MS16. Classification (NCBI taxonomy): domain Bacteria; kingdom Bacillati; phylum Actinomycetota; class Actinomycetes; order Mycobacteriales; family Nocardiaceae; genus Rhodococcus; species Rhodococcus sp. MS16. The sequence goes on along the minus strand of NZ_VBTM01000001.1, from coordinate 20,392 downwards.
AATCAGATCGGCAAGCGAGACCTTCGCTCCGCCGGACTGGGAATTGAAGTCCTGCTGGATCTGCTCGAGTGCACTCAATACCGTCGACAACTCGGCGGGACTGTTTGCCTCCCAACTCTTCTGCGGCTCGAGGCGAATCCGGGCTCCGTTTGCGCCGCCGCGCATATCGGTGCCACGGAAACTCGCCGCCGACGCCCAGGCGGTAGACACCAACTGCGAGATCGACAGCCCGGACTCCAGTACCTTGCTCTTGAGGGCAGCGATATCCGCATCGCCGATCACCGGGGCAGCGGCGTTGGGAACAGGATCCTGCCACAGCTGCGGTTCCGGAATCCACGGACCGAGATAGCGAGTGACAGGTCCCATGTCGCGGTGCAGCAGCTTGTACCAGGCCTTGGCGAACTCCTCGGCAAATTCGTCCGGGTGATCGAGCCAACGGCGCGTGATCTTCTCGTATGCGGGATCGAGCCGCAGCGAAAGGTCGGTGGTCAGCATGGTCGGAGAACGCTTCACCGACGAATCGAACGGGTCCGGGATCGTGCCGGCACCGGCGCCGTCCTTGGGCGTCCACTGCCACGCGTCAGCGGGGCTCTTGGTCAGTTCCCACTCGTAGCCGTAGAGAATTTCCAGGAACGAGTTGTCCCACTGCGTCGGCGTATTCGTCCACACGACCTCGAGGCCGCTGGTGATCGCATCCTTCCCCACGCCAGTGCCGAAGGAACTCTTCCAGCCCAAGCCTTGCTGTTCGATCGGAGCGCCTTCGGGTTCGGGCCCGACGAGATCGGCGGGGCCGGCCCCGTGAGTCTTACCGAAGGTGTGTCCGCCGGCGATCAGCGCCGCCGTCTCGACGTCGTTCATCGCCATGCGCGCAAAGGTTTCGCGGATATCGCGGGCAGCGGCGACCGGATCGGGCTGCCCGTTCGGCCCCTCCGGGTTTACGTAGATCAAACCCATCTGCACCGCGCCGAGCGGACCGGACAGCTCACGGTCGCCGCTGTACCGCTCGTCTCCGAGCCACGAGTCCTCCGGGCCCCAGTACATTTCCTCCGGCTCCCAGATGTCCTCGCGACCGAACCCGAAGCCAAAGGTCTTGAACCCCATCGACTCCAAGGCGCAGTTGCCGGCAAAAACCAGAAGGTCGGCCCACGAGATCTGCTTGCCATATTTCTGTTTGACGGGCCACAGCAAGCGGCGAGCCTTGTCGAGGCTTGCGTTGTCCGGCCAACTGTTCAGCGGCGCAAACCGTTGTGCGCCTTGACCTCCACCGCCGCGGCCGTCCGCGATGCGGTAGGTACCCGCGGCGTGCCAACTCATCCGAATGAACAGCCCACCGTAGTGACCGTAGTCTGCGGGCCACCAGTCCTGCGACGTTGTCATCAAGTCGATGACGTCGCGCTTGAGAGCGTCGACGTCGAGTTTCGCGAACTCCGCCGCGTAATCGAAGTCCGAACCCAGAGGGTTGGATTTGGGCGAATGAACACGCAACACCGAAAGGTTTGGCTGGTTCGGCCACCAGTCCTGGTTTGTCATCGGGCGATGCGCCGTGGGCGTCGGAGCCGAGATCGCGGGATTTTCACTTTCGCTTCCCCCCTGCGACTTTCCTTCAGGGGCCATCGGGCAACTATCGGACACGTTAATCCCTCCATGAGCAAATAGATCCGACTCCGATCACGGGTGTGATCGCGAACTCTGTGATGCCGCGCAGTCGGGGCACATCCCCCAGAAGACAACTTCGACTTCGACGAACTCGAAACCGTCGTAATCCGGTGGCGTCAGACAAGGTGCCTCGCCAACTGCGCAGTCGACGTCCGACACCGTCCGGCACGATCGGCAGACGACGTGATGATGGTTGTCACCAACCCTCAACTCGTAGAGAGCCACTGAACCGGAAGGCTGAATCCGCCGCACGATTCCCACTGAGGTCAACGCATGCAGTACGTCGTACACCGCTTGGCGAGACACTCCCGGTAGAACCGCCCGAACAGCATCGAAAATCGAATCCGTCGGGGCATGTGGACGCGCATGCAGCGCTTCGAGCACCGCAACCCGTGGTCGGGTCACACGGAGCTCTGCGTCACGCAGTTGTGCTGGAAAGTCCGGCGTCGAGGACACCCCACTACTATGACGCGGATTTCTGGACTGATCCAAGACTTTCGCGAAAATAGTTGGAATTGACGCCAACCGAATGGTTTCGAGCTCGAATTGATTCCGGATTGTTGCCACAGACGTCTCGGTGGCCGTTATCCTCCGGCGCAGTATCCGAGCGGAACCAACGGGCCGACCGACGCGCAGGGTCGAATCCCTTACCTAGCCTGAATGCAATTACTCCTCGTTGATATCGCTGCGAGTAGAGGTGATCAGCAGCGCCAATGATGCGGCGGTTCGGGTGCAGAAAGCGTCGGCGTCGGTGAGTCCACTGGTGAGTCCGCGGACAATCGTGGCCGCAACGAGGAAATCGAAGGCGACATCGGTGGCGGCGGCAACGTCCGCCTCGGACCGCTCCGGGTACTCGGCGCGCACCCGCTCGAGGAGTGCCAGTCGGGCGGGATACTCGGAACTGAGAACCAGTCGCTGGTAAGCGCCTTCCTCTTGTTGATATGCAGAGAGTAAGCCCGGAATGGCTGCGCGAGTTGCCGGTTCCGCCACTTGCGTGAGGAACCATCGCGTCCAGATCAGTAGGTCCTCGCGCAAATTCGAGGTAGTCGCGGGCAATGCACCATTCTGCATGCCGAAGACCGCTTCTTCGATAATCGATTCGCGAGTTGCCCAGCGCCGATAGATCGCTGCCGTACCCAAGTTTGCTCGTCGGGCGATCGCCGTGATGGTGGTTTTCTGGTAGCCGAGCTCTACGAGCAATTCCCGGGTGGCGGCGAGAACGGCCAGGTCCACCTGAGGATCGCGGGGCCTCCCCACGCCAGCGGTACCGGTTCGACGATCTCTGCGTTCATCCACATCCGCGGACATTACCGGAGATATATTTGCCGAAAACTATTACGTTGCGATGCGCTCCGTAATAGATTGAAGGCATCCATCCACCACGAAGGGCCCGCAGTGATCACTCCGCACGACGAACTGCTCATCCACCAACTACCCACGACACTCGACCACGTCTCGCAAAGCGACCTGCGTTGGACCGAACGCATCGTGATGTACGGGTTCGACAAAACCGGCGAGGTCTCCGTCATGACCGGCCTGGCCAAATACCCGAACCGCAACGTCCTCGACGCCTACGCGATGGTCACACGCAAGGGCGAGGAGGCTCGTGTAGTTCGTCTGTCGACCGAACTGAACCCGCAGACCGGCGCCCTTGCGGCCTGGAACGTCGGGCCGTACACCTACGAGATCGTCGAACCGCTGCGCAAGGTTCGCTCGACCGTCGAGTCGAACGAGCACGGACTGAGCCTGCAACTCGATTTCTCCGGCGACTTTCCGGTCTACGAGCAGACGGCAGCATTCCACCGGACGCGCGGCCGGGTCCGCGAGGACGCCCGTCGCTTCTACCAGAACGGCACGATCACCGGCTGGATCGAGATCGACGGCGAGCGCATCGAGATCGATCCCGACAACTGGTGGTTCGGCCGTGACCACTCGTGGGGCGTTCGCCACGGCGGCGGGGGCGGCAGCCTGTCGGAGGGCGCGAACCTGCAGCCTTCGGAGGTTCCGGAGGGAGTCCTGTACTACATGGGGATCTTCCAATTCGACGACGAGGTAGTGCATTTCGCGCAGCGCGAGACGAGCACGGGAGCGCGTTGGCAGTTCGAGGGCGAAGTGCTCTTCCCGATCGACAGCGGCAAGGACCCATTACCCATCATCGACGTCGAACACGACCTGAAGTTCCGTGACGATCTGCGCGTCGTGAAATCCGGTACCTTCACCGTGCATCGCGCCGACCGAACCACCGACGTCATCGAAGTGAATCCGGTGTGCGATTTCTGGCCGGGACTCGCCGGTTACGACGAATACCGCGGCTACGCCTCGGGCATGTACCGCGGCAAGGACTTCAGCGACAGCTTCACAGTGGACATCACCAACCTCGAAGAGATCCGCCACGTGAGCATGCTCAGCGAAACATTGTGCGAGGTTCGGATGGGTGACAAGATCGGGCACGGACTGGTCGAGATGGTTTTCATGGGTGTGAACCCCCGGTACGGGTACACGGACTGGTCGGCAAACCGGACGGACGCACACAATGACTGAACGTGTCGCCGCGCAGGCTCTAGCATCGACCCTGGAACCCGTTGTTCGCGAACAGATTCCAGGCGCACAGGAAGCGAAGATCGTCGCCTGGCAACGCACCGAGCGCGGGTTCTCCACCGAGACCTACCTGTTCGAGCTGGAAGGGTCCGAAAATTCGGGGGCGGGCTTCGTGTTCCGACGCCCACCCGAGATCTCCCTGTTTCCCGACTACGACCTACGACGCCAGTATTTGGTGTCGAAGCGACTTGCCGGTACCGATCTGCCTGTCCCCCGGATGCTCTGGATAGACAACGACGACAATGCTCTCGGCGGGCCGTACTACGTCATGGAACGCATCGGAAATGCCGAGGCTCCCAGCGATTTTCCGTCGTATCACACCGCCGGAAACTACTTTGAAGCCGACGAGCAGAGTCGGGCGCGGATGTGGTGGGGCTGCGTCGAGACGATGGCCCAGATCCATCAACTCGACCCCGGCGAGCTTCGCCTCGACTTTCTCTCCATGCCGAGGTTCGGGGACAAACCGATCGAGCAGGCCGTGAACTATCTCGACTGGGCCGTGCGTTGGGCAGCGCCGAGTCTGTCGCCGGTAATGGAGAAGGCACTGTCGTGGCTCCGCGCGAATATCTACGAGCCCGAACATGTCACGTTGTGTTGGGGCGATGCGCGCATGTCGAATATTCTGTACAGCCCGGACCATTCCGTTGCCGGTGTACTCGACTGGGAAATGGCGTATCTGGGTGATCACGAAGCCGACCTGGCGTGGATGCTGTTCCTCGACTGGGCCTGCAGCGAGTTCGAGGGTCACCCATCTCTGCCTGGCACACCGACCCGGGAGCAGACGATCGCCCGCTACGAGGAACTGACAGGATGGCCGGTCCGGAACCTGTTGTTCAACGAGGTGCTCGCTGCGGTGCTGTTATCGGTTCCGCTACTGCGACTGTCCACGCACCTACAACTCGGTGAACACGCGGACATCACCGCATTCTGTAGCCGCCGCCTCGAACAGTTGTTGGCACACGCCTAGCGCGGCCTGACCCCACACTGAGTCATTGCGGAGCAATCTCCTGCCAGTCGGTTGACAGCCGTGAGACCCAGTGTGGGTCACGCCGTTCCAGGTAGGCGCGAACCCCCTCGGACGAGTCGGGCTCACCCATCACACGCAAGTGCAACTCTGTCTCGAGGTCCGCTACCCGCTCGGGACCGTAGCCGTGTCTGGCCGACTGCCACAGTAGACGTTTGGACAGCGCAACCGACATGGGGGCAACGTTCACCGCGATATCCCGAGCGATGTCCAGGGCGGCGGGCAACACGTCGTCTGCGGGCAGGCAACGGCTCGCGAGTCCCAGCCGAACAGCCTCCGCACCGTCAAATGTGCGACCGGTCAACAGGATATCGGCAGCAACCGCCATACCGGCGATATGCGGAACGGTCCAATGTGACATCGCGTCGGGCAACACTCCCCGGCGAACCTGCGGAATCGCATACTTGGCATCCGTGGCAAAAATCCGGATGTCTGTTTGCATCGCGATAGTCAGTCCGATACCTATCGCGTGTCCGTTCACCGCCGCGATCACGGGCTTACGCAAATCGAAGGCCGGTGGGTTGATCGGCGATGCCGAAAAGCCGTCACCGACAGGCGCATCGAACGTGTCCGCGCCTCCCTCTAGATCTGCGCCCGCACAGAATGCCGGCGGCGCACCGGTCAGCACGATGGCACGAACGTCGTCATCGGCGTCAAGATTCCGGTACGCCTCACCCAGTGCTCGACCCATCGCCCCGGTGAACGCGTTGCGCCGCTCCGGCCGGTCAAGGGTGACTACGGCTACGCCGGCGTCCACCTCCACCAGCACCCCGCTTGTCATCGCATTTTCCCGAGCGCCGAAATCATCTCCGCAACATGGGAATCAGATACCGAGTATCCAGGAAAGTAGCAGCACACGCGCTCAGCGTGGTCGCCGAATCGCGCGATGATCTTTGCCGCACATTCCTCGGGGGTGCCCACCACTGCAAGCGTGTTCATCATGTTTCGATCGATCAGGTCCGTCATGGCAGCAAACTCGCGCCGCTTGGAGAGCGAGTTGAGTTCGGGCTGAACATCTTCCCAGCCGTCGACCTCCAACACCGGCCGATACGCCGGCGTGGAACCATAGAACCCGAGCAGACTCCGGACCCCGCGCTCGGCGTCGGCGAGTTCGTCTGCGGTGCGCCCGACACCAACCAGCACCTGCGGGTAGATCGCAAGATCCGCCCTGGTACGCCCGCCGAGTTCGAGCCCCTCCTCGATCGCGGGCATGGTCCGCTCGCGAAAATGACGGGCACTGTTGAAGGGCATGACCAGCAACCCGTCTGCCACTTCCGCAGCAGCCCGAGTCATCAAGGGCCCCAACGCCCCCAGACAGATTTCCGGCGGACCGTACGGATTAGGTCCAGGATCGAACGTTGGTGGCATGAGCGTGTGCTGGGTGAACTCGCCCACGAAATCCAGGGGCGAACGCTCTTCCCACGCAGTGAAGATCGCTTTGATCGCAAGTACTGCTTCCCGCATTCGTGCGGCTGGCCGCGACCACTCGCTACCGTAGCGTCGCTCGATATGGGGACGGATCTGCGAACCCAAACCGAGCCGGAATCGACCGCGGCTCAATGCCTGTATGTCGTTCGCAACATGTGCGAGGTGCAACGGACTGCGGGGCAACGCGATCGCCACATTGGTCATGAGGTCCGCCTCGACCACACCTGACGCTGCGACGAGCGGGACAAAAACGTCGTGTGCGCCCTCGAACGTGAAAAGACCGTCGGCGCCCAGCGCTACAAGTTCCTTCGCGCGCGCTGCCGAGTCTTCGGGACGTGAATCCAACTGGAGATCGATCTTCATTCGTGCCCTGCTTTCAGACCGATCGTCTCGCTTGCATGCACTGCCAACACGAACAGCGAACCTGCAAGTGAATCGACGAAACGGTCCTCGTCCTCGGCGCCACGCGTGAGACCACGCATAGTGGTGGCGCCCGAGAGTAGGTCGAACAGGAACGTCGCGTCGACGTCGACCGGGATTTCTCCCCGAGCAGCGGCGTCGTCCAACATCTCTTGAAAGGCTTTGCGAACCGGAGCGCCGATGGCCAGCAAACGCTGCCGGGCGTCCTCACTTTGAGGGTCCGCGAGCAGTCCCGGAACACCGGCCCTGGCCGCAGGTCGCGCGGCTCGAACCAGGAAGATCCGCACCCACGTCGCGAGGTCTGTTCGGAGATCTCCGGACACCTCGGGCAACGGATGGCCTCCGGTCCCGTGCACTGCTTCTTCGATCAATGCTTCGCGAGTCGGCCATCGGCGGTAGATAGCCGGCGTATTCACTTCGGCCGACCGGGCGATGGCGGCAATCGTCGTCTGCTGGTAGCCAACTTCGGCCAGGAGGCGGCGCGCTGCAACCAGCACAGCTTGGTCCTTGCCCGGGTCGCGCGGCCGGCCGGCGCGTGGTGTCTCCGAATTCACCATTACATAGTAGCTCGTAACGTTATTAACCGGTGCCCGACATGCCGTACACATGATCTGCTCGCACACTCAGGATCTGGCGGCGTTCCGCCACCATCGCGCGGCGGTAGTCCTCCCAGTCGGGATGCTCATTGCCACTGATGTCTCGATAGAGATCAACCAGCGCGTCGACCACCTCGTCGTGTGGATCGGAAGCTGATGGAGTCAACTTCGCAATGCCTTCGATCACTGCATAGCTCCAGAAATCCGGAGCACTCACATGCAGTGACACCCGCGGGTCACGCTCGGCATTTTTGCTCTTGACGCGGTCCGCCGTAATCGAGATCGATGCCGTTCGCGACTCGGAATCCCAGCGGTAAATGATGTTGGACAGCTGCGGCCTGCCGTCCCGCTTGATTGTTGCCAAAACACCCTGTTTCCCATTGGCAACAAGCTCGAAGAGTGCGTCCCGGACTTCCGTATCGTCGCTCATAGCCCGGACAACGACGCAGGAATGGATATTGTTCCGCACCGGGATCCGCCGAGAATCCACACCATCCGAGATAGTTCAGCGCTGTTTCGCCAGCTTCAAGTACGGGTAACAACTCTTGCAGTCGCGCTTCCATACGTGCGATGGGAGACCTGATGACCGCAGTACCAGTCCGCGCCCTCGTAGGCCGACGGCCGTATCCCCCACGCCGCCTGCGGAAGGGCCAGGCGCTTCTTGACACGTTGACGACCACAGATCCGAAGAAACTCGGCTTGATGTATCTGTTCACGTCGTTCGCCTACTTCTTGATCGGCGGCGTGATGGCGTTGATGATGCGTGCCGAGACAGCTGTTCCAGGAATGCAGTTCCTGTCCAACGAGCAGTACAACCAACTGTTCACCATGCATGGCACCATCATGCTTCTGCTGTACGCGACCCCGATCGTCTTCGGCTTCGCGAACTACATACTGCCGCTGCAGATCGGAGCACCTGACGTCGCGTTTCCCCGATTGAACGCCCTCAGTTACTGGCTCTACCTGTTCGGCGCGATTACTACGATCAGTGGGTTCGTCACCCCTGGCGGCGCGGCCGATTTCGGTTGGACTGCGTACGCGCCGTTGTCCACCGACACGTTCTCACCCGGCGCCGGAGCCAACCTCTGGATTACCGGTCTTACATTGGCCGGAGTCGGAACCATTCTCGGAGCGGTCAACATGATCACCACCGTGATCTGCCTCCGCGCGCCGGGAATGACGATGTTCCGCATGCCGATCTTCACCTGGAACATCTTCATCACGTCGATACTGATCCTGATCGCCTTTCCGATCCTGACTGCAGCCCTGATGGCACTCCTCGCCGACCGAAACCTCGGCGCACACGTCTACGACGCGAGCAACGGCGGTGCCGTCCTGTGGCAGCATTTGTTCTGGTTCTTCGGCCACCCCGAGGTCTATATCGTGGCCCTCCCCTTCTTCGGCATCATTTCGGAGATATTGCCGGTCTTCAGCCGCAAACCGATCTTCGGCTACAACGGTCTGGTCTACGCCACTCTCGCCATTGCGGCGCTGTCCATCGCCGTCTGGGCACACCACATGTTTGCCACCGGCGCCGTTCTATTGCCCTTCTTCTCCTTCATGACCTTCCTGATCGCGGTGCCCACCGGAGTCAAGTTCTTCAACTGGATCGGCACAATGTGGAAGGGACAGTTGACTTTCGAGTCACCCATGCTGTTTTCCCTCGGCTTCTTGGTCACGTTTCTGTTCGGCGGATTGACTGGCATCATCCTCGCGAGCCCACCACTCGACTTCCACGTCACGGACAGCTATTTTGTCGTCGCGCACTTCCACTACGTTCTGTTCGGCACAATCGTGTTCGCGACGTTTGCCGGCATTTACTTCTGGTTCCCGAAGATGACCGGCCGGATGCTGGACGACCGGCTCGGCGTCTGGCATTTCTGGACCACGTTTGTCGGATTCCACGGCACATTCCTTGTGCAGCACTGGCTGGGCGCAGAAGGAATGCCGCGCAGATACGCCGACTACCTACCTTCCGACGGGTTCACGATGCTGAATTCCGTGTCCACGCTCTTCGCGTTCGTTCTCGGTGCATCCACGTTGCCGTTCGTGTGGAACGTCTTCAAGAGCTACCGATATGGCGAAGTGGTCACGGTCGACGATCCGTGGGGATTCGGAAACTCGCTCGAGTGGGCAACCAGTTGTCCCCCGCCCCGGCACAATTTCACCGAACTTCCCAGAATTCGATCAGAACGCCCCGCGTTCGAACTTCACTACCCACACATGGTCGACCGGATGCGCGCCGAAGCTCACATCACCAGCGATGGCCACTCCGCGCGCGCAATTTCCTTGGAAGACAACGCTGATCGTTAAGACGCTCCGTCATACCGCCGCTCGCGCGGTTAGCAGGCTTGTTGACGGGTATTCGTGGGTGGACGAGCGATCAGTGACAACTCGTCCACCTCGTTCCATGCCGGACGACACCAGGAGACGTCATGCAGAAAGCACTGATCTTCATAGCGGGCGCCGCTGCGGGATTCGTCGTGGGCACCAGATCCGGACGACAAACCTACGAAAAGATGAGGGACCAGTCCCTCGAACTGTGGCACAACCCGACTGTCCAGGAAAAAGTGAGCGAAGTGGCGGAAACCGTCAAGGAGAAGGCACCGCAGGTGCAACACAAGGTCGGCGACCTTGCCAAAAAAGCTAGCCACCACAACGCCGAGACAAGCACTGCGAGCGGTCCAGCCATCGGAGAAACACCCGATGAGGTTGCGACCCCAACTCCGACAGCGGAAGGCAACTCGCCCGGCACCCCGGCCCCGCCAGACGATGCCGCACCAAGCGATTCCGGCCAGGGGCACACCAGCCGCAACCAAAACCCGGATCCGAAAGCCTGACCTGACAGAGGCGTTGGTTGCGGGACAACGGAAATCGCGTGCACCCGAGCCGAACATCCGTCACCTCAATGCAACTGTCGGGTGAACCTCGACCTACAGTTGTCGGATGTCTGTGAATATCGATGTCCGTTTTGGTGTGAATGGCCTCACGCCGGCAGACGCCGACGCGATCTACACATTGTTCGAGCAGGTAGTTGAGGAAAATCGGCTCGAACGTGAGGTGGTCATCTCACGGCGAGAAAATCCCGAAGGGACCCGTGACGTGCACGTCGTGTCACAGCATCCCGTAATTTTCAGCGGTTTCTACAAGTGGCGTCCCACCTTCGAGAAGTCGTTGCAGCTTCGCGTCGCGGAGGCGGTTCCGCCCGCGAAGGTTGTGTTCGACTGGAACTACCCTGACGAGGACTGAAGACGAGGATCGCGGTAGCGGCGCGTAGCGCGGCCGCAAGCCGCGGCCTGGCTCGCTGGGCCGGCCGGCCCGCTGTCCACTGGCGTGGGCTTGGCGACACACCGAAACAGGATCACCAAAAGGACAGCGGGCCACGACGTCAGCGTGCGTCGACGGCTTCCTTCACTGTCTCGTGCATCTCGGTAAGTGCTCGCGCACAGTCGTTCCGGGTGTAACCGAGGAGCGCGGTGTCGGCGTCAGACGGCTCGTAGGAGATGACGTTGCCGCGCCCCTGGACGATGAAGCTGTCCGGAAGGATGGGGTGCTCCTCATTGCGTTCGCCGATCTCCCGGTCGCCGCCTGCCGCAGCAACCAGCAACTGGAAATACTGCTGGTAGGTGAGATTCTGGTCGCCGATCAGATATGCCTTGCCGGATTCCGCGTGTTGCAGCGCGCCCCAGATCGCTTCCGCCAAAGACCGCACCGACATGAAATTGGTGCCGCCGGCCGGAGCGAAATCAGGAATCTGTGCCTCGTTGCCCGCAGCCCACGAGAACATCTTGCGGTAACGCTTGGCAGACGTTCCACTGATGACGCCGAGAATTGAGGGCGGGTTCAGCGTCGAGACATTGAAGGTCTCGTCGGCCAACGCCCGTGCTCCTTCGTCGGCAGCCTTTCGCGCAGCGATGTACGGCATCGTCTCTGCCAATTCGGGACGCAGATGGTGGTAGTAGCTTCCCACCTGGACGAACCGGGCAACACCAGCCTCTTTGGCCAGGGCCGCGAACCGCGGCACCCCACCGGACTGTGTCTTCTCCCAGAATTCCGCCTCGTCGACGCCGCGGCCCATGTGTCGCACGTCCTGACCGGCGGCAAAGACGATCGCGTCGAACGGTGCCAGTTGATCCGCTGTGAAAGTTTGTTCCGTGTAGTCACCGAGCAGGACCGGGAAATCTCGCACAGGCGAGTCATCGGCGAGTGGATTACGCGCCGCGACGGTGACGTCGTTTCCCATGTCGCGAAGGTGAAGTGCCGTGTGGGCACCGATCATGCCAGTTCCGCCAACAATCAGGATCTTCACAGAATGCCTCTTCTTTACGTAGAGAATTACTTCAAGGTGGAGAAATACTTCGATTCATGAATCTAGGTAAACCGGAATCGCTTCGGGATGACTTCTCTCACCAACCGGGATCAAAAATTCATTTCGCCGGGTGCGCGCCGGTCAGCTCGAGCCTGACGCCGGCGGTATAGACACCGACCAGCAGGGCGGCAAGCACTGCCGAGATACCGACTGCCGTGTTCGCCACTTCGCCGCCCAGTCGGCCCTGCGCCACCCACGCCAGTCCCCACACAATGCCGATCGACGGCGCGATCGCGCCGCGCGAACCGGTCGCAAGGCCAACTCCGACCATGGCAGCGATGGCGAGAACAATGACTGCCCACGTCGTCGCGGCACTCGTGATACCCAGATCGACGAGCCAGGCGGTGACGTTGGCAATGGTTGCGACGCACACCCAGCCGAGATACAGACCCATGGTGCCGTCCGTGATCACCGCGTCGATCCCGTTCTCCGGGCGCTGTCGCTGAAGCAGCACGAACACTCGCGCAAGCACGGCCAGCAGACTCGCGATAATCACGACGCTCAGCCACAACAATCCGGCCTGCACCGAGAGAATCCAGGCAGCATTGAGGAGCATCGACACCGCTATCGCGGGACGCAAGGCCTCGTGACGCACAGTTCTGCCCGGCAGGAACTGCCAGATCGCGTATGCGAGAAATCCGCCGTAGACAACCGACCAGATCGAGAACGCAGTCCCGGCCGGTGCCACCAGCGTTGACGTAGCGCTCAGTGCACCTCCTGCTGCCTCCGCGATAGGCGTGCCGATCCAGGCTCCCGAACCGATGAACGATCCGACTACTGCGATCACGGCGCTGACAACAACGACGAGTTTCATAACCTGACCCATACCGGATGTATGCCCAGCGAGTCCGAGTACGACTCCCGTTGGCGATCGCGGTGCCACGGCGTTCCCGGTGTAACAATGATGTGTGGACTTCGACAGCACAGCCGACGAACTCTACGCACTCGACCCGTCCGAATTCATCGGCGCGCGACGCGCCGCAGTCGCGCGCGCCAAGGAGTTGGGCGATACGACGCTGGCGAAAAATCTGAATGCCCTGCGCAAACCCACGACAACGGGATGGGCTCTCAACCTTCTCGTTCGGGTCGAGCCGGAAAGCGTCGATCGTTTGCTCGAACTCGGGGCAGCACTGCGATCCGCACAACAGGCCCTACGCGCTGGAGAGTTGCGGTCTCTGGCTTCCCGGCGAGCGGCCGTCATCTCAGCGCTGACCGACCGCGCCGCGTCGGCGGCACAAGATCGTGGCCGCCCGCTGTCGGAGACAGTGATGCGCGAGATCGGGCAGTCACTGTCGGCGGCGCTCTCCGAACCCGATATCGGCGCCGATCTACGTCGCGGCCGGATGCTGGGCTCAGTGTCGTACAGCGGCTTCGGCCCTGCCGCGCTCGCATCGGTACCTGAACCGACCGCACCGGCGCCTTCCGACGCCGAGCCGAAAGGACAGCCGACTGAGGCCGCGCGAAAACAAGCCCAGGCTCGCGTCAGCGAGGCGGAAACTGCTGCACATCAGGCTACTTCGGAACTCGACTCGGCTACTGCGAGGGTGAACGAGGCGGCGCAGAAGGTCTCCGATCTCCGAGAGGCTTTGTCACAGGCCGAGCAGGAGTCCCGATTTGCCGAGTCCGCTCGGCGCACCGCCGAGGAAGCCGCGGAGCGGGCGGCGACGAAGCTGACGCAGGCCAGGGATCTTGCTGCCGAGTTCGACACCTGATATTTCCCACGTCCGACCCATCCGCATTCGATCCGGCTACGAATGCACTACAGACGGCATCTGGCCTGTCCCTGCCGAATCGTTTCGACGGGAGGCCACTGGAAAGAGCACCTTTTGATGCGCGCACTGGTAGTCATCAGGACGGTCCGCCGCCGCTGCTTCCTGACACGACACCGCAACGCATCGTAGGAGCACTCATGGTTGTCGACGAGTTTTTCCCCTTACCTTCACTTTCCGTGGCCGCCACCGCTGATCAGCTCCATATCCTGCGAGCTCTCGTCCGGTCGAGGGGCAGACACCACGATCTTGCAGCCGACGCTGTCGCAGACCTCGTTCTCGCGGTCGACGAAGCAGCGAGCACTCTTCTGCGCCACACGCCTACCTGCAGCACTCTCACCTGCACCGTCGGAGCCGACCCTGGCAGCGTGTCGGTGATCCTCACCGGGACGACGTCGGCAATGGTCGACACCAGCACAACCTCATTCAGTTGGTTCGTTCTGCAAACGCTGGTGGACAGCGTCGCTCTGGAGCAGTGTCCGTCCGCAGTCGCAGGCCCTACCCAGATGTGGGCTGTGACCGTCACCATGGACATGACACTGAAGGCTGACCCCTGATTCCATCCACGGACGACGAGCGTCCAGCTGGAGTCCTCAGCACAAACAGACGGTATGTGCGACGGAGGTAGGACAACGGATTGTGGGTACACAGAGATCATGACGCCAATCCCCACTGCGCGATTGCTCCCTCAAGCTCTCGGTGTCCTGACCGCCGCCTACAGCGCCGCCCTCGTCCTCTCACCGAGAATTCTTGCGAAGCCGTGCAAACTCACCAAGGCTGACGGCAGCATCGCACCGGAAGTAGCGACCGTGATCAGGGCGGTTGGAGCGCGCGATGTCGCGAGCGGACTTCTGCTGGCCATGGCACCGTACGGGCCGGCGCGTCGCGGCGCTGTCGCGTTCCGAGCCGCAGCCGATCTCGGTGACGCCGCAATCTTCGGATCGACGCTGCCCGGAACCGCAACGCGGCTCAAGGTCGCTGGATTCGCGGCCACCTGGGGCTTGCTGTGCGCCTACAGCTGGCGCTACGCGGGCTGATCGAAACGCTCGCAGTCCAGTTCCGACCATCCGGCCATTTGTTGCCGGCACGTCCACGAGGGACGATAGTTTCATGGCCATCACACCCGATATCCTTCGATATACCGCATTCAGCTCCGATCCCGCGGGCGGCAATCCCGCAGGAGTGTTGCTGGACGCACGGGGGCTGAGCGACGCGGAGTTGCAGGCCATCGCGACGGACATCGGATACGCGGAGACTGCATTTGTCACCAAGCCTGGATCCGAGGAAGACAAGCAACACAACGTTATTCGATACTTTTCCCCTATTGCGGAAATTCCGTTTTGCGGTCACGCCACCATTGCCACCGCGGTCGCGCTTACCGAACGCGACGGCGCAGGAACCTTCACGTTCGAGACATCCGTCGGGCCGGTGTCGATCACGACCACAACAGAGGCATCAGGCATTCTCGCAACGTTCACCAGCGTGGAACCTGCAGTATCGCCCATCGACCATGCCGTGCTCACTGCACTGCTCGGCCTCGTGGGCATCGACTCGTCAGCAATCGACACCAACTTTCCGCCGCAGCTGTCGTATGCCGGAAACACCCATCCGATTGTGGTTCTCAGTGACAAATCGACCTTCGACCAGTTCACCTTCGACCCCGCGGCAATGCGCACACTCATGGACGCACAAGGCTGGGCCGGAACCGTGACCTTCCTGCATCAATTGGACGCCAACACTTTCGAAGCCCGAAACCTCTTCCCGGTAGGCAACATCACCGAAGACCCGGCAACAGGATCTGCGGCGGCTTCCACCGGCGGATACCTGCGGGCACTCGATCCCGCTGACACTCCTCGGCGCATCACAATCCACCAGGGCAGACACGTCGGCCGGCCGAGCGTCCTACTCGTCGATATTCCGACACAGGGCGGCATGGCCGTGACGGGAACAGCTGTCCCGATCACCGCGTAACAATCAGCGCGCGTCAGACGCGATTCACGTGAGAGGTGATGACGGGCAATCCATTCGGCACTCCCCCGCCGATCAGTTCCTCGAGTGCGTCCTTATCCAGGTACTTCTCGACGAGGTCTGCAAGGAGGTCGAGTTGCTGTTCACGAACCGCAGCCACCGAGGTATCCGGCGCCACGACAAACCCCGCACCGGCAATGTCCGTCAGGAAGGTGCGGCGATAGGCGTCGCTTTCCAGAAGTCCATGCCAGTGGGTGCCGCGAACCGACCCTCGAACACTTCCTTCCGGCGAACCGTCGGCAGCGGTCAACAACGGAAGATCGTTGTTGCGGATCACCCGTCCATGATGAATCTCGTACCCGGACACCGGAATACCGTCGTAGTGACCGTCGACCTGAGCCAGCACTTTGTCCGAAGCGAATTTGATGTCGAGTTCGAGCAATCCGAGTCCGGCAGTAGTGCCCGATTCTGATTCGACGTCGTCGACGATGGATCTGCCCAACATCTGATAACCACCACAGATTCCCAGGATGGCTTGCCCGCGGCCTGCTCGAGCGATGATCTCGTCGGCCAGGCCCGTGCTGCGCAACCACTCGAGATCACTCACGGTGGACTTGCTGCCTGGAATCACCACGAGGTCTGCGTCGCGGATACGTGCCGGGTCGGTGACCCACGAAACCGCAACCCCCGGTTCGCAGGCGAGAGCTTCGACGTCCGTCGAATTGGAAATGCGCGGCAACCGAACTGCCGCGACCGTCAACCACGCCGAACCGACGGGCTGTCCGGGGCGACCCACCGGTGCATTACCGGTGACTCCCAGCGAATCCTCCGCGTCGAGCCACAGATCGTCGGCAAACGGGATGACACCCAGCGTCGGGCGTCCGGTCAGTTCGCGGAGTTGTTCGAGGCCGGGCTCGAGCAGCCCGACGTCACCACGGAATTTGTTGATCACAAAGCCGGCAATCAAGGCCTGATCACTCGGCGAGAGAACCGCGACCGTTCCGAACAGATGAGCCAGCACCCCACCGCGGTCGATGTCGCCGACCACGATTACCGGTATGGAAGCCGCTTCCGCCAATCCCATGTTCGCGAGATCGGTTGCCCGCAAATTGATTTCAGCCGGTGAACCGGCACCCTCACAAATCACGACGTCGAAGTCGCCGCGCAAAGACGCCAGATCCTCCGCGACGACGCCGCGCAGCCACGCACGGTGCTGCATGTAGTCCCGCGCACCGACAGTTGTCATCGCCTTGCCACGAACGACCAGCTGCGATGTCCGGTCACTTCCCGGCTTGAGCAGTACCGGGTTGAACCGCACACTCGGTTCGAGACCGCAGGCACGGGCTTGAAGTGCCTGAGCACGGCCGATCTCCCCGCCGTCGAGAGTGACGACGGAGTTGTTGGACATGTTCTGCGCCTTGAAGGGCGCGACGCGTACACCGCGACGCGCCAGCATCCGACACAACCCGGCGACAAGGACACTCTTGCCCGCGTCGGAGGTCGTACCCGCTACGAGCAGGGCACCGCGCAGGGTCAAGGCAGAGTCAGGATCTCGGCACCGGTGTCGGTGACAACCAGAGTGTGTTCGAACTGAGCCGTCCACTTGCGGTCCTTGGTGACCACGGTCCAGTCGTCTTCCCAGATTTCGTAGTCGATGCCGCCGAGGTTGATCATCGGTTCGATGGTGAAGACCATTCCGGGTTCGATGATCGTTTCGACGCCGGGCTCGTCGTAGTGCAGGATCACGAGGCCGTTGTGGAAGGTCTCGCCGATGCCGTGGCCCGTGAAATCACGCACTACGCCGTATCCGAATCGGTGAGCATAAGACTCGATGACTCGACCGATGACGTTGAGGGCGCGGCCCGGCTTGACGGCCTTGATCGCCCGCATCGTGGCTTCGTGGGTGCGCTCGACAAGAAGTCGATGCTCCTCGGATACATCACCGGCGAGGAAGGTGGCGTTGGTGTCGCCGTGCACGCCGCCGATGTATGCGGTGACGTCGATGTTGACGATGTCACCGTCCTGGATGACCGTGGAATCGGGGATTCCATGGCAGATCACCTCGTTCAGTGAGGTGCAGCAGGACTTGGGAAAGCTCTTGTAGCCCAACGTCGACGGGTACGCACCGTGATCAATCATGTACTCGTGAGCAATGCGGTCCAGCTCGTCAGTCGTGACGCCGGGTGCAACGGCCTTGCCCGCTTCCTGCAACGCCCGCGCGGCGATCTTGCTCGCGACGCGCATCGCCTCGATGGTCTCCGGCGTCTGGACCCAAGGCTCGTTGCCTTCCTTGGCTGTCGGCTTCCACGCGTACTCGGGCCGCTCGATCTTCGAGGGCACAGCAAGGACGGGTGAGACGGTTCCGGGGACCAACGGTGTACGCACAGACATGCCGAACAGCCTAGCCCCCGATCACGGCGCTAGCCGGACGCACTCCAGAGTTCCCGCGACTGCGGGCCAGCCCCTCCAGCACGGCAAGTCGTTGGCTGCACGATCCGCGTCCACGTCTGAGCGTCGCCGAAGCCGGTTGTGTGTCGTCGAGCCCATACACAGCTCGAATATTCCGTTGGACGACGGCGTGGGCCGCTGCCAGGTACTCGCTGTCGAGGAAACCTCCGCCGGACGGGGGCGAGGCGCGATCGATCACCGAGTCCATGCGCTGCACCCGGGAGTGACGCAGTCGAGAATCTGCGTCGCCGCAAGTTCTCCGTCGGAGCAGCGGCTACTGCTCTGACAGAATCACGGCTTGTGAAGAAATGGCTACTACTGATTGCCGCAATCGTGACCGAGGTCACCGCCACGCTCTCGTTGCGCGCAGCTCTCGATCACCCTGCCTGGTACGTAGTGGTCGCGGTGGGATACGTGGCAGCCTTCACCGCGCTGTCGTTCGTTCTCCGCGCAGGTATGGGACTTGGTGTTGCATACGGAATCTGGGGAGCGACCGGAGTTGTCCTGACCGCAATTCTCGCAACGCTTCTCTTCGGCGATCCCTTGACTGCGACGATGGGACTTGGCATTGCCTTGGTCATCGGTGGAGTCTTGTGTGTCGAACTCGGCTCGCAAGCAGCCGCCACTCGCGAATCGGGTGACCCCGCGTGACCTGGATATTTCTGATCGCGGCGATCCTGTCCGAGGTTTCCGCCACCCTGGCGCTGCGTATGGCGTCGCAAACTGGAAGCAACAAGAAGTGGTTCGTCGTGGTGGGCGCGGGCTATGTGGCCTCCTTCGCATTTCTGACACTCGCGCTCGACGCCGGCCTTGCCCTCGGAGTGGCGTACGGAATCTGGACGGCCTGCGGGGTGGCGCTAACTGCCCTCGCGTGCCGAATCCTGTTTCGCGAAGCCCTGACGAAGCTCATGGCGGCGGGAATTGCCCTGATTGCCGCCGGTGTTGTCCTCATCGAACTCGGCGCCGGTCACTAGGCCAACCGACGCCAGGTGGCGATTCAGGATCGGACCGATGACTGCCAAACCCGGAGGGCTCGTCATCTGCTCATGCGTCGTGGGGATCTTGTACTCGTGGATGTCGCCCACGATGTAGTCCTTCCAGTCCGCTGCCCCGATCGAGCCTTCGGGTCCGCCATTCCTTTCGGCTTCGCGCGATTCCACAGAGCTGAAGTAGAGAAGATCGGAGAGATCAAGGTTCGACGGGTGGTGCGCCACGGCATCATCGACCAGCTTGCAGTACTGCCGGTACAAAGTCCCGAGGTGATCGGCCGTCAGTGTCGAAAAGAATCCGCCCTTGCGGCGCAACAACTCCGCGACCTGATCGAATGTGGGGTCTTCCTCGAGCGCATCGAGAGAATCAACCTCGGCGAACTCGGCGACCAATCGCGCGACAGACGGCATCGGAGCGTCAACCTCCGTCATCAAGCGACTGTCCATCATCGCGAGCGTTGCAACGTCAGCACCGTCACGACGAAGCCTGGCCGCCATTGCATGTGCGATCTGGCCACCCACCGAGTATCCGAGCAGATGATAGGGCCCGTGTGGCTGCACGGATCGGATCTCACGGACGTAGCGGGCCGCGAGATCGTCGAGCGAATCGAAATGCACGGACGAATCTGTCAGTGCGGGTGATTGGATTCCGTAGATCGGGCGGTCACTGTCCACATACTGCACCAATCCACTGAAACACCACGCCAACCCGACCGCGGGATGGACACAAAAGAGCGGTTCACGATTCCCCGTGGCCCGCAGGGGAAGCATTACCCCGACCGCGTCGTTCGTCTCCGCTGTGCACGTCGCAATTCGGTGCGCCAACGTCGCGGGCGTCGACTCGGTGAAAATCCAGTGAACCGGCACTTCGGTCTCAATCGATTGATGCAATCGCGCAGCCACTGCGGTGGCTGTCAACGAATTGCCTCCGAGTGCAAAGAAATTGTCGTCGGCGCCCACTCGCGATATACCCAGTGCATCTGCAAACGCTGCGGCGACGGCGGCTTCCACGCCTTCTCGAGGCGGCCGATATTCTGCGCGCTGGGCTTCGAAGTCGGGTGTGGGCAATGCATCCCGGTCGATCTTCCCATTCGGAGTGACCGGCAACTCGTCAACCACCACCACCG